>CAVUGF010000010.1:0-269565 GCA_963740975.1 uncultured Alphaproteobacteria bacterium
GGAGTCGGCCCGACAGCTTACGAGTGAAGGTCCGTGTCAAGGACGGGGGCATGCTCCCCGCGATCCGACGGTCGGCCTGAACGGACTAGGCCCCGCGGAACCTACGTCATCCACGGGGCAGTCCCTTCGTGAAGTCATCTGAGCCGGCCGGGGGCTGATCAACGAGCATGTCCTGGCCCGACGCCAGGTCTCTGGCGACGATCGACGATCCCTGGGAGTAGGCGAACCGAGCGCTCGCAGGACTCCACTCCTGGGGCTCCGCCGGCTCCCACGCGGCGCCGAGGTCGACTGCGAGGCCGTTCGATGTTCACGCGTATCTACGACGGCACTCGAGACTGCCGGGGAGATCGCTCGAGCCGTCGGGTGGCCAGGAAGGGCGAGGGAACCTGTTGACTCTGGGCTCCTAGAAGACCGCCGCGGACAGCGACCTGGCATCCGGTTTGTACTCACGCCGAGGCCTAATGCGTAACTCGCGAAGCCTCGGGAGTCGCGTCAGCGGCGATAGGTCACCGTCGACGATCCGAGTTGAGCCCCACAAATGTAGAACCTCGAGCGACTTGAGATCCTCGAGTGGTCGCACCGAGTCGACCGGCCCGCAGTCACTGAAGCTCAGGAATCGTAGGTCTTTGAGGTGGGCTAGGTCTCCGAGGCCGTAGAGCAACGAGCAGTCCTCAAATTGCACGTCCTCTAGAAGCGTGAGGGCCCGAATGGATTCGATCCCCTCGAGCTTTGGTGCCCGGAAGATGCGCAGCCCGACAAGCTTGGTCATGGCCTCGACACCGCCGAGGGAGCGCAATGATGGTGCCCCCGCCACTGTCAAGTCGACAAGGTTTCGGAGCCGCCCCAAGGCCAAGAGCGTGGGCTCGGGGAATGACCAGGTGGATACAGTCCGAAGGCCACGACAGGTCTCGATTGTCGGACCGAGAAGTGCCCAATCCCCGGCGATCGCGACAAGACTGCTGAGGGCGGACAGGTCAAGACGAGCGCCGGGCGCCGCTTCGACAGACAAGTCTTCGAGCGTGGAAGCAAGCCGACTGACCGGCGCCAAGTCCTGATTCCTCGGTCCAATACCAGAAGTGACCTGATGGGGAGTCCTGCCTCCAGAAACTCCAGATCGTGCCCTACGAACCCGCGGGCATGGTTGATTACGAGCGCATCGAGGTCACCGACCATGAGCCGCTTCTGTGCTTGCCGGGTCCAGGGACCGGTCACGACCAGCGTAAGTCCATCGTGGTACTCCTCGACGGTGAACGAATTGTTCGAGTGGGTCATCAGACTGCCACTCTTGTGTATCCCCTGGGCATGAGGTAAAGCCTTCTGGAACCAATCGGATTGACTCTGTTCAGAAGGTTTGCCCTTCCGCCCAGACTATCAATCTGCAGTTGCTCGGCGATCTCTCGTGCAGTCTTGCCGCCTGGCACATGGATGCGAGTGGCGGCGTCAAGTTCGCTCTGAGTGAATTCGGCCGCCGTTGGAGATTAGGTGTTGGGCGAAACGGCGATCGATATCACCTGACTGCCCAACGTAGGTCCCGGCGCCGGAACGTACGACATAGATGCCTTCGTTTACCTTGCTTGAGGCCTGGGAGGCACCACCGAGCGCGTCCAGCAGGCGTGCTGCGCCAGGCAGGCGAGAGGCTGCCGAACCAAGAGACGAGGCGGCGCTGCCCGCGGCGTCAAGCAGTCTGGCCGCCGCCGGCACCCGTGAGCCCGCGGCTGCAAGACCTCCGGCAGCGTCCACAAGTTCGCCACCGGCAAGGGTGGTCAGGCCGCCGATCTCGATGCCGCCGAAGATGTGACCCGCCGCGCGGCCGCCGTTGAAGCCGCCGGTGGTTGTGAGTGCGTCATGCTCCTTGCCCACCCAGTCCGCGCCCGCGAAGGCAAGTGTCGATATGGTCTTCCGGGCTGCCGCCCCGGGATCGGCGAGTACGGCTTGGCCCCGGTCGTGGATCTCGCCCGCGAACGAGGCGGCGGAGAACGCAATCCCAGAGGCCGTCTGGCTGCGGCAGGTCTCGTCCAGCCCGCACCGCCCAATGTCGGCTACGTGGCCGGGCGCCGACCATGCGGTGCTGACTAGGGACCCCCCGAACCCCACCGCTTGGTCGCCGACGCCGACAACGAAGCCGGCACCCGCGCCGAGGCAGTTCCCGATCGATCCGAACAGGTCGAACCCCCCGTCGCTACCCGACACTGCGCAGTGCCCGGTCGGGTCAACGAGCGTGGCCGGGTTCCCCTGCGCATAGAGGAAGCGGTTCATGGACATCGGGTCCTGCGCCTTCCCGCCCACCGAGTCAAGGCTGGTGAAGGCTCCGATCCCCGGGTCGTAGAGTCGAGCACCCATCGCGTAGAGCGGAGTGCTCAGCCCGGCGGGCGAGATGTCCAGCTGTCCCTGGTACTTCCAGGTCGACGCGGCGACAGCGGTGCCGCCGCCCGATCCCGTGACCATGGTGTCGCCCCACGGGTCGTACCGGGTGGCATTGGTCACCGTCGCCTCGTCCGCGCTCAAGGAGCCGGCGATGTTCCCGTGGAGGTCGGGCAGGAACCAGTTGACGGTCGGCGCCGGACTTGGCCGCGATGCGCTCGCCAGACGGCGACACGATCGAGTCCAGATTGACGCCGCCGGTGGCGATCCGGGCGACGGTCGAGCCGGTGCCGGCGTAGCTGTATGTGTCCGTGACCCCATTGACGGCCCTGGTCCGGATGCGTCCGAATGCGTCGAAGATGAAGGCCGCGTCGTTCGCCGTGCCGGCGGCGTCGATCGCGGTCAGTTTATTGCCCAGGTCGTACGCATAGCCGGTGACGGCCAGGCCTGTCTCGGCGTCGCCCGTCAGGTTGCCGCGTGCGTCGTACGTGAAGCTCTGGGTGGACTGGCCGGCCTTGAGGACCGACACGAGCTCGTCGGTCCGGTCGTACGCGTACGTGAAGTTCACGCCGCCGTCGACCCGCGTGGCCCGGTTGCCGTCCCGGTCGTAGGTGTACGAGTAGGTGTGGGCGGTCGCGAGGCCTGAGGAGGCCGTCACGCGGTTGAGCTTGTCGTACAGGAAGCTCTGCGTGCCCGAGCCCGCGTCGGTCGCGGCGACGTTCGGGAACGACCGGGCCTCGCTCGTGACGTTGCCGTCGCGGTCGTAGGCCTGCGTCTCCGAGATGGAGCCCTTCGTGAGGCTCGTCGGCCGCTTCACCTGGTCGTAGCCGAACGTGGCGCTCGTCCCGGACCAGGTCCGACCGGCGACGAGGCCGTCGGCTCGCCAGGCGAACGTGGCCGTCGCCGTGGCGAAGGCGCCGGGCAGGACGACGGAGGTGAGCCGCTTGGCCCAGTCGTAGCCGTAGGTAGAGGTTCCGATCTGGGTGCCGCCGGTCTGGTCGCCGTCGGTCCTGGTGGCCAGGGTGCCATCCGCGTTCCAGGTCTGGGCCGAGATGACCGTCCCCGACCGAGAGGTGGTCAGGAGGCGGCCGTCGTTGTCGTAGCCGTAGTCGATGGCGTCCTTGAGGCTCGGGGCCGAGCCCTCGTAGTACTGCACCTTGGCCGGCGTGCCGTCGCCGTTGAAGGTGGTGAGCGTGCGGAGCGCGAGCGTCGCCTTCGCGCCCGCGTACGTGTCGACCTGCGTGGTGCGGCCTGCGCCGTCGTAGGTCGTGGCCATGGTCCGCACGACAGACGCGCCGCCAGCGGTGCAGGTCGAGGCGGGCGCCGAGGTGTCGCAGCTCAGGGCCAGGCGACCACCCGCGTCGTACTCCCAGCGGGTCGACGCCAGCGCTGCGGCCGTGACGTTGGCTGGTGGCGTCTGGACCGTCAGGTGCGCCGCGTCGTCAAAGCCGTAGTGCCAGGCCTTCATGTTGGACGATGAAGCCGGGTCGCAGCCACCTGCCCAGACCTGGTCGGCCGGGCAGTACCCGACGAGCTCACCGGCGGCGTCGTACGCGAAGGTGGAGGTCACGTCGTCGTCGGCGTATTGGCCGGAGGCCACGCCATCGACGTAGTTCTGGATCGTGGTGGTGACGTTCCCGCGGCGGTCGTAGGCGTATTGCGTGACGATCGCCCGGGGGTCGGTCGAGCTGATCGTCCGCCCGAGCGCGTCGTATACCGTGGTGGTCGAGAGGTTGCTGACGTTGTCGCCCGTTCCCGCTCCGGCGACGGCGTTGACCGTCACGGTCGTCGGGCGGCCGAGGACGTCGCGTGCCGTCGTGGTCACCATCGGCTCGTCGGTGCCCGGCACGCCGGGCGGCACGACCGAGGCGATGATCTGACCGGTCGCGTCGTAGGCGGTCTCGGAGCTCGTCACGTTGAGGTCGGGGGTGGCGTTGTCCCAGACGACGGCGTCGTCCAGGCGGAAGGCGCCGGTGCCGGTCGAGTCGTACGCGGCCAGCACGGCGCCCGTCCGGTCAGCGGTCGGCGTCCACGAGATCTGCGCGGCGAGCCGCTGCCACCCGCCGGTTCCCACGACGTCGCTGGTCGCGGCCGTGGCCGGGTCCGAGGCGGTGCCGAACCGGACGCGGACAGTCGTACCGGACGGGGCGTTGACCCAGATGGTCGCCTTGTAGGCGTGACCGGAGCGGAAGGTCCCGTCGAGCTTCCACTCGACGCCCTGCCCAGCGGCCGTCGGCGCGACGTCAAGCGTCGACGTGCCCCGGACGGCGTTGGCGGCCGCATGGTTCTCGGTCGCCGTCGCCCCACCAACGATGAACACCCCGGCCGCCGTCGACCACAGCTCGCTCGATCTGTCGCCGGTGATGCTCGGGTCGGTCAGCGAGGGACCCTCGAAGGCGTCCGTGGCCAGACCGGCGCTACCGGTGATGTCGTAGTGGTCGATGGTCTTGATGGCGCGCCCAGCGAGGTCGAAGATGGTCTTCTTCCACGTGCGTGCGCTGTCCGCGGCGCTGCTGGCGTCTGGGAGCGAGGTCCGGTCCACTCGCCCGCCCGGCGTGAAGACGGTCTTTGCGACGCTGATGGTGCTCCCTGTGGAGTCGAGGTTGGCCACCGTCGTCGCCTGCTCGAGGGAGTCGCGCGTCGTGTTCGTCGCGCGGCCGAGCGCGTCCACCGTCCGGATGGCCTTGCCCGCCAGGTCGTAGACCGTGGCGGTCACGAGATCGGTGTCGGGCGCCGCCGGGTCGTAGACGCCGTCCGCGTAGTTCACGACGGAGAACACGGTGTTGCCGACCACGTCGTGGAACGTTCGGGTGACCTTGCCGTAGGCGTCGGTCGTCCCCAGGGTCTGGCCGTCGAGGTCGACGCCGGAGACGGTGGTCGCGGCGGCGCCGAGCATGACCGCCGCGCTGGTGCACAGCGTGGCCATCAGCGTGGTGTCGGGGCAGGTCGGTGGTGCCATGGGCGCCGTGGCCGTGGGGGCGATGGGACCGCGAGTCGCCGAGGGCTTCGGCCGAGTGACCGTCGTGGAGCTTGGCCCCGCGGTGGTCTCGAAGTACGACGTCGTGGTCCTGGGCGTGCCGGTGCCGCCCGCGAGGGGGTAGACGGTGCTGGCCACGACGTTGCCGAGGAGGTCGTACGTGGACGTGGTCTTGGCGTCGATGAATGTCCCGCCGGCACAGGAGCCAGTCGAAGCGCCGGTCGCGCAATCGGCGTCAACCTGGGTCTGATTGCCGAACGCGTCGTACGTGTAGCGGGTAACGAGGTCGTCGATCCCGCCCGCGCTCGGGTTCCCGTCGACCTGGTTCGCGACATCGGTCAGCTTGAACCCGTAGGCGTCATACGTCGACGCGCTGGTCACGTTGTCCGGGTTCGGGGTCGTCGTCGTCAGCAAGTGGCCGGCGAGGTCGTACGTGTTCGTGGTCACGCGGTGGAGCGGGTCGGTGACCGTGAGCGGGCTGCCCACGAGGTCGTATGTGGATGAAGTCTTGTCGCCGAGGCCGTCGGTGACGGTGTCGGCGTCGGTCAGGTAGCCGTTGGTCGAGCTGAGCGACGGGGCCGTCGAGTACGTCGTGGTCTTGGCGACCCCGTCTGGGTCGGTCGAGACAAGCGCTCGGCCCCAGGTGTCGAAGGTCGAGGTCGATTTGACATCCTCGTCGGGCTTGGCCGGGTCGAATGTGCCGTCGACGAAGTTCGCCGTCACGCTCGTCGGCCAGATCGCCGGGTGCGGGGTGAAGCCGCTGGTCGAGGTGTCGGCGGCGTAGCCATGGGCAATGTCGATCGTCGGCACGACGGCACCTGGAGTGCCGCCGGCCTGGCCCGGGCGCAGCACCTGGTTGCGGTCGACCGTGCCGTTGGAGTTGTAGGTCGCGTTGGCCCAGGACGTGTAGAGCGCGACGTCGTCGTAGTAGACGGTGTCGGAGCCCGTGCCCGAACCAGACCAGAGCGAGATGCGGACGCGACCGTCGGTGTCAAGAGGGAGCGTGAAGTCCCAGGCCAGGGACTGCCAGGTTCCTGGCGTGCTGTTGGCCCACGAGAGCGCGAGGGCGGTCCAGGCGGCGGTAGAACGCTTCCAGTAGTAGGCGGCCACGGTGCCGTTGATGGTCGAGGAGGTCCGCTGCGTGTAGAACTGGAAGCGGACGGTCTGCCCGGGCACGAGGACGACGTCCTGCTGCGCGTTGCCGGTCAGACCTGTCGAGAACGCGGCCTGACCGGTGTGAACGGCACACGACCCGCTTGCCGCCGTGCACACGGATCCGCCGATGCCCTGGCCGAAGTCCCAGTCGGTGAATTCGGATTCGAACCCGCCCGATGCGAGGTACTGGTCGTCGACCTGCGTCGGGTGCCACGCCTTGTCGAACGTGGTCTCGGTCGCCGTCTGGGCGACCGAGCGACCGGCCAGCCACTGGTTCTGGATCTGGCTCGGCGTGAGCGCCTGGTTCCAGATCGCGACCTCGTCAAGTGAGCCCTTGAGGAACGTGGTGCTGGTGCCGTTCCCATAGGAGCCGATCTCGAGGCTCGAGGCGCCGGCGCCTGGCGCCCCGCTTGCGGCACCCTGGGCGACGATGGCGCCATCCACGAAGACCTTGCCCGTCGACCCGTCCCAAGTCGCGACCACGTCGTACCAGCGCCCCGGCGTGGGCACGAACGTGGACTGGATGTAGGTCGCGTTGTGGACGAGGCCGAACGCGCTCGAGCCGTTCAGGTACAGGAGAACGCCGGTCGAGCTCGCCCAGTCGCCGACGATCCCCTTGCCGCTCAGTCCGGCCTGGCCGACGTTGACCCACGCCTCGAGCGTGTACGCGCTCGAGGCGATTGGCGCGGCGGACGTGATCCGCGACGACGAGCCGTTGAGCGTCACCGCCTTGTCGGCGTCGCCGACGAGCGCGCCTGCGGTGCCATAGGCAAGCCCAGTGGCGGTCCCGACGTAGCCGTGCGTGCTGCTGTCGACAACGTTTCCGGTTGTCTCGTCGAGCCGCCAGTAGGCCGTCAGGGCAGCGCCGCTTTGCGTCGTGCTCTTGATCGTCGCCGGGTAGTCGGGCCGGGCGTTGTAGGCGTACGAGGTCGTCGTCGTCACCCGGCCGAACTCGTCGTACGTGAGCACGCTCCGGTAGAGGTCCGGGTTCGTGCTGCCGGAGTCGCGCAGGGACGAGGCGTACTCGTCGGGTGTCTGGGTCCAGGCGACCTCGGCCCCAACGAGCGGGTCGCTGAAGTTGTCGACCGATGCCGCGGCGCGCGTCACCCGTCGCGTGACGACGCGCTCGGCGGTCGAGCCTATGCACCCGGTGATGACACTGGCGTCGGCAGGACACCGATAGGCGACCTCGGTGCTCACGTGTGCTCCGCCGTCGAGCTCGTGGGCGGTGACGATCTGGTTGGCGAGGTTGGCCATGGACGGCGGGTTCGTGCTGCAGTCGCCGCCGGTGCACGCGAGCGGGGCATACTCGTCGATGGCCGTACCGTCGACCGTGAGGTCCGTGTAGATCCCCGCACCGGCGCGCGCCGCGGCGGCATCCTGCCAGAGCACGCGCGCGCTCGCGGGCGCGATCGAGCCGCTGACCGCGTAGTTGACGACACGCAGCTGCGGGATGTCGCCCTGGGACGCGTTGCGGATCGCCTCGGGATCGTGGGACGTGCCCAGATAGGTCACGTGGTAGCGGTAGTCCGTGGCGCCGCCACTCGCGCCGTTCCAGCGAGGGTCGCTCACGTAGGTCAGTTGGTGCGCCGTGGTGGCGTCGTAGGCGAAGTAGGTACACCCCGAGTTGGCCGCGGCCGATGCGGGACACGCGACGGGCTGGCGAGCGGGCTTGATCGCCGTGACATCGCCACCCGCGATCGTGAACGCCGTCGAGCGACCGGTGGCCGGGCTCGCGCTCGCGCCGAGCGTCTCGGTGAAGGTCACCACGCCCCCGGCGGAGCCGACATCGATCTGCCGGGCATAGCCGCTGCCATTGCTCGGCGCGTAGATGTGCTTGAGGGTGAAGGCCCCCTGGCCGGCGACGTTGGGGGCGATCTGCCAGTCGAGGTTGACCGCATTGAGGGGATTGCCCGCGATGAGCTTGTTGCGATCGGCGATGCGGACCAGCAGACCCGCGTCATCGAAGTAGTGGATCGTCCCGTCGGGATAGCTCGCCGCGAAGTCGTAGGTGAACGTCGCGTCGCCCGCGGCCGACGGATGCGTGGCCGCATCGGCGCCGAGATCTGGAAGGGTCGTGAGCACCAGGGCGTCCACCAGCACGTAGGTGCCGTCGACCCCGGACACGGAGTAGCCGGTCGCGCTGACGTCATCGGGCCCTAGCGGGGAACCCGTCGTCGCGCCGACGAGGTTGTACATCGCGCGCGTGCTCGCGGTCACCTTGACCGGGTCCGAGCTGTGCGTCTCGCGTGCGGTGTCGTTGAACCAGTTGAGGACGGCCCTGCCGTCTTCGAGCAGGTTGCGGGTGACCTTGACCCAGCCCTCGGGCAGGGAATCGGCCACCTGGATCGGGTGCGAGGCTCCCACCGGAGCCGTCGGACCCGCGTAGTAGGTGATGTCGGCCGTTGCACTCGTCCGCGCGTTCTTGAGGTGGAAGACGACGGCCGCCGAGCCGCCACCCACCTTGCGCCAGTACCAGCTCGCGTACGGGAACTCGATCAGGTTCTTGGTCGAGAAGCAGGGCGAGCCCGTGCAGTCGGGCGAGCTCGCGATCGGGCTCGACGGGATCAGGACCGACGTGGTGGAGCCGTCGGGTGTATCGGTGGACGTCGAAGTACCGGTGCCGCGCGACGTCCAGGGCGGGTTGGCGTCGGAGATCCCACCGGTGCCACGACCCTCGAACCGCAGGGCGTCGACGTAGATCGACCCCGCGCCGTTCGTTGCCGAGAACGTGTCGAGCGCAATGATCTGGTAGTCGTCGGTGGACGAGCCGAAGTTGCCGTCCGCCACGATCCGGTTGAGCAGGTTGTCGTCGGCGTAGAAGTTCCAGTCGTTGACGAGCGTCGTGTGACCGCTCTGGAAGCCCAGCGGGTATTGCGAGTATCCCGATGTGTACGAGCCGCCGACGGTGTAGTCGAACCACCGGTCGGCGTAGGTGCCGCCGTTGGTGACGTTGTGGATCTTGAATCCCACGCCGCCGGCCGTGACGTTGGTCGTCCGCACGGCAAACTTCGCCATCGGGTACTGATTGAGATCGATCGCCTTGAAGCCCGTCGGCGTGATGCCCTGGTTGCCGTTCGCGGAGGCCTTGAGCACGTACGTACCCGAGAACGCGGCGAAGGTCGGACTGGCGAACGAGGCCTGCATCGGGTCACCCAGCGTGCCGCTCCCGCCGGCACCGTTGTCGTCCCAGACGGTCACGCGCGGCCGGTCGATGCGGACCGATGCCCCCAGCAGTTGGGCATCGTTGTTGGTGTTGATCGGCGTGCGGTTGCCGGACGGGTCCTGGTAGGTGAAGTCACCGGCCCCCGAGCCTCCGACGAGGCGTTCGTCGAAGTTCGTCCACCAGCCGTTCGCCCCGAGGATGCCCGTGGCGTCGGAGGTCGCGGAGAGGCGGTAGCCGTAATCGAGCCCGACCGGCAGCAGGTCGGAGAACCCCACGCCGCCCGAACCCTGATACTCGAGATCGCGGCTCCAGAGGTTGATCGCGAGGCTGTCGCCCGAGCCGAGCCTGACCGTCTGCCACTCGCCGCCCGCAGGCGTCGTGGCGACCGAGCGGATCGAGAACTCGTCGCGCTCGACAGCGCTCTTCCCCACCCAGCGCGTGTCGTTGGACGCGGTCGAGAGCTTGGCCCGCTCGTAGTACTTGCTGGGATCCGCGTAGTCCGAAGCGTAGGCCGCGGTCCCGGCGGAATGGCGGACGAGGTCCAGGCGCAGCGAGTACGGTCCAGCGGTGGTTGGCGCGGTGATCGGCAGCGCGATGGTCGAGGAGGTCGTGCCGTTCCCGATGCTCGCAGGGAGGTGGACCGCGCCCGAGCACGCCGACGCGCCGCAGGCCGTGGGGACGTTGCCCTTCTGGTCGAAGAAGCGATAGCCGAGGTCGTAGTAGTTGGTCGTGCTGCTCGCGTAGGACGTGAACGTGAAACCCGACAGGTTCTGGATGCGGACGGGCAAGGTCGTCGCGACCCCGGCGAGCATCGTCGAGGGCGAGTAGGTCGCACCCAGGGCCGGGTCGAACGTCAGCTTCGCCTTGGGGACCTCGTAGTAGATGGTGAGCTTGGGCCGGTAGGCGGCGGTCGCGTCGTTGTAGCGGTCGAACTCGACGTCGCCGTTCGCCGACGATTCGGTCCCGAGCTTGAAGGCGAAGCCGAGGTTCTGCGTCCAGCCCTGCGCGCGGTGCGCGTACCAGGACTGCACGATCGCATCGGGGTCCCAGTGCATGTAGCCCGAGGTCGGCACGGTCGCGGACGCGCTGTTCGTGCCCGTGTAGCCATTCCCCCCCGTGCCGAACTGGTTCCACGATGTCGACTGCGTCCAGGTGTCGTTGATCCGGTAGGCCGTGATCGTGTCGCCGCTGGGCGTCCCGTACTCTGACGAGATGTGCAGCTGCAGGTCGGTGTCGTAGACGGTCGCGCCGTCGGGCAGCGTGACCGACTCGAAGTACGCGAGGCCCCGCTCGCGGTCATAGCCGTAGCCACGGTTGTCGTAGCCGACGCGGACCACGTTCCACCCGACGGGCACGGCGGTGCCGGCGGTGAACTGACCGTTGACCGTCCCGGAGATGACGAAGTGGTCGGCGCTGATGCCGCTGCAGCCCGACACACCGTTGGCGATGCAGGCGGACGGGTCGAGGACGACCGGGAACACGCGCGCCGGATCCGCGAGCCACTTGGCGTCAAGGGTGTAGCTGAGCGTCCACGTGGTGCCCGCGCCCTGCGTGAGCGTCACACCCACGATCGACTGGTCGAAGGCCGGGCCGCCGTGGTCGCCGCCCTCAAGGATGACCGGGGCGCTGATCACTCCGGCCGGCGTGGATGTCCCGTCCGCGGCGACAGTCGAGGACAGCAAGATGGTGTGCCCGTCGGCCGCGAGCGACGGGGTGAGGGTCCCGGCGTCGAGCGTGAAGTCGAGCGTGGGATTGGCCTTGGCGTCGTCCCAGAAGCCCAGGAACTCGAACCCGGTGTCGGTGGGCCGGACGATGACCCGTGGGTGGCCGGCGACCTGGCCTGCGAAGTCGACGCCGCTCACGGTCCCGGTCGAGGGACTGGTCGTCTCGTTGCTCGCGGCGCCAGCTTCGGAGGTCGTGAGCGTGATCGTTCCAGCGGTGGGTGACGAGAGACGGGCGATGCCGGCGCCGGCGTCCCCGGTTCCGATCTGGACGGATCGGTCGAGCGCCGCCACCTGGAGCCCGAAGGTCTTGTCGCCGGACGGCTTGAGCGAGAGGTCGACCGGTTGCCATGCGCCTTTGGCGTCCGGATAGTTCAGGCGTCCCTGGGTCGCCTCGAGTGCGTAGCGACTGTCCGGCATCTGGTAGGTGCGTGTGTGCTCAGTGCGCAGGTTGACAAGCTCGGTCTTGACGCTCGGCGGTGCGCCGGCAGCCGTGCTCGCTCGCAGCGCGACCTCCGACCGGCCGGGCGCGGATGCAGCGCCTGATGCGGGTCCGCCAGAATTCTTGAGGACGATGGGCGCCGCGCCGGCAGGGACGACATACGCGCCATCGCTGGAGGCGCCGGTCGGGGGATTGCCGGTCGGAGGTTTCGCCGTCGGGGCGGTCGTCGGGGCCGGACCCGCGGCCACTGCGCCGGACGGACCGAGCGCGCCGACTGCGATCGCGGCAGTTGCGACCAAGGCGGCCATGCGCCAAACCATCGGCGCACCACGGCGTGCAGGAGCCCCCATCGAACGCCCTCCCTCGTCCCTTCCCGCGCCGCTCTCACGGCGAACGTTCCGGCCAATCTACGCCTGCAATCTCACCGATGCTGGGCGATTCCGCACTGACCGAGCGGCTCAGGGTCCGATCGATACCCGCGGCAGCTGTGGCGTCGGAATGCCGGTGACGCTCGCGAACGGATCGGCCGTCGCCGACGGTCCGGCAGACTCCACGGCGATCCCCGGCAGCGGCTCAGGGTCACGCGTCACGGCCGCCGCCTGGATGCGACTCGCGAGCCAGGCATCGAAGCCTCGGACCGCGAGGCGCGACGACGACCCGGGCGGGACCGGCCCGGTCGTCCGCTCCAGTGGCTGTACCAGCACGATCTCACCGTCGAGAATGAACGGGCTTGAGAGGGACCCGATCGGTGCCTCCAGGTAGGCGGATCGAGCGTCCGCCGTGGACTGCACCTCAGCTTCGGCTCGCCAGAGCGATCCGTCCGCTCGCGGCCACTCCCCCGCGGGGCTCACACGGTGGGCCATCGCGAGCAGGTCGGAGGTCGTTCGCGCCTCGACGAGAGCGGCGTTGGAGCGGTCGTCGAGCGTCCCGTGGAAGGTCGCGCGCAGGATGAACAGCTCGACGCCGGCGGGCGTCGTAACGGGGCCGAGGACGTCATCTGTGGTCGCGGTGGCCGCGAAGGCGAGGTCGGCCAACGCGGGCACTACCTGGTCGTGGGTGTAGAAGGCCGTCTCGCCTGAGGTGTGGAGGCCGTCGGCTGGGTTCGTGGCGTTCGCCGCCGCGATCAGGCCATCGAATCGTGTGACACGGTCGGCCGACGACAGCGCCCGCAACTCAGCAGCGATCCGCGCACCGGCATCAGCGTCCGACCCTTGGCCCCGCACGGCCGCTGGCAGTTGGCCCACCACGACGTGCGCGAACGAGCGGTACTCGCCCTCGACGCCCGTCGCGGTCGCCGATCCGATCACGAGCTCTGCGGCCCGGATCAGCGGCTGGGGCGTGGTCTGCCAGGTGACCACGAGCGCCGCTCCAAGCGCACGCTCGTCAGCTCGAGCCTCGGCCCATGCCTGCAGGGCGCCCGCATCGATCCCGTCGCTCGACCCTGGGACCGCCGAAGCCGGTTGCGAGTCGACGAGGCTGCCGACGGCGGCGATCGGCGTGGTGTCGGCATCGCCGGCGTCCACGACGAGCGTGCCCGGACTGGTCGCGGCCCGGACCGAGGCGACGAAGCCATCAGGGAGCCCGGCGAGCGCACCGGTCGCGGGGATCCAGGTGTCGACCACCGCCGCCTGCCACCCGGCCGCCGTGAGCGCCGCCGCGGCATCGGCGGGGGACGTGCCTGACGCCAGCGCGTCCCGCGCCCGGGCGATCGCGGCGGCCCGAGCCGAGGCGAGCGCGGCCGCGGCTGCGCCGTTCGAGGCCGGTGCCGGCCAGGCGCCAGCTGCAGGGGTAGCGTCGGTGTTCGGCTGCGCGATCGTCACCGCCCGCACGTGGAACGCGGCGTCGGCGCCCGCTGCTCGAAGGAGCTCGGCTTGTGGGTCGACGGTCGGAGCGAGGTTTCGGGCGCGTGCCTCGGCGCGGATGACGAGGTCCTCGACAAGGCCGTCGATCGCGGCTCGAAGGGGATCTGTGGACCATGCGTCGATCACCGTTCCGATCCGGTCGGACTCCGATGGGGACATGCGGCCGCCGCTCAGGAGCGCACGCGCCGCGACCCTCCGCGCATCGATGATCCGGGAATCGAGCACCATGCGCGCCCGGAGCTCGGACCGATTGACGGACTGGCCGTTGACGGAGACCATGGGGTGCCAGGCGTCGGCAAGGGGACCCAGCACGACCGCAGCAGCGAGGAGCGCGACCGCGGCAACGACGACGATCCCGAACCCAACGGTGAGCGACAGCGACCCGCGCCTGCGGGTCGGAGGGGTGGCCTTGCGGCGCGACGATCGAGCCATTGACACAGAGCATGCCCGATCGCGCTGTCTATCGGTGGACGCCATCGGCACGTCGATCATCGCTGGGTCCCGCTGGAGGTCGTGCTGGGCGGTCCAAGGCGTGACCGGGTGCCCAACGTGGCCACGCGGGCCTTGGTCGACCGGCAGTCGCGACCCTCCGGGATCCGATGCTCATCAGCGGCGACAACGACGAGACGGACGGCAACGGCCAGCTCGTCCGCCCGCCGCGACGGGTGGTCGGTCGACGGCCACCTCGTCGAGCTCCACCCGGAGATCGGAGAGGCGGAGGGCGACCCGAGCAGAGGAGTATCGAGCTGTACACGCTCACGTACGCAGCTGGCGTTGACCCGGAGGGCGGCAGTCCGTAGTGTCGGCGCAGGGATGGATCAGCTCGTTCGGGCCGGAGCCTGGCGCCGTGCGGCGCGGGCGGCGGCCTTGAGCGAACGGCTCGACCTCCGGCCCTTGATCGTTCGTATCGGACTGCCGTGTCGAGCCAGATCAACCCCGACAACCGAAGGGAGCCGCCTGCCATGACCATCAGCAACTCGGGCGACACCACCCATGCCTCCGGACCTGCGCGCGCCCGGACGGGCTGAGCCGACCCGGCCGACGGGCGGCCCACGCTGACCGCGGCCCGACGCCCCGGCATCCGGCGGGCGCCCGGGATCGCGGCCTGGACGGCGCTGCCCGAGCGCGACCGGAGCCTCCTGCTCTGGCTCGTGCACGGCGACGTCGTGACGGCCGAGCTCGCGGCCCTGCTCGTCTTCGGCCACCGGCGCATCGCCCAGCGACGCCTGGCGCGCCTGGTCGAGTACGGCCTCCTTTCGGGGTTCTGGGCGGCCAACCGCCAGCGGCCCCGCGGGCGGTACGCGTACGGGCTGACCCGGGCGACGCGGATCGCCCTGGAGCGCTCGATCTGGCCCGACGGCCAGCCGAAGCTGTACAACGACGCCCCCGAGACCGTGTCGCCGGTCATCCACGGTCTCGCCACCCACGACGTGTTCGCGGCGTACCTCCGGGCAAGCGATCCCGAGCATGGGGTCGGTCTCGCCGCCTGGGTGTCCGAGCGGCCGCTGATCCGGATGACCTGGCACTCGCACCTGCGACCCGACGCCCTCGCGGTCATCCGCGCGGGCGACCGCTCGATCCTGCTCGCGATCGAGCGCGACCTCGGCACCGAGCGGGGGCCGATCCTCACGGGCAAGGTGGAGTCATACCAGCACGTCTACGACAGCCGCGAGATCAAGGCGCCGATCCATGTCGGGTTCGTGGTCGAGTCACCCAGGCGAGCGGCCTCGGTCCGGGCCCGCCTGCGCGCGACCGAGAAGGACGCCTCGGTCGTGACGACCTGGGTGGTGACCGAGCCCGCCCTCGCCGCCGACCCGTTCGGTGCGGTCTGGACGACACCCGGCGGGTTCGACGCCCGGGTGGTCGACTTCGCCCCGCACTGGACCGGCAACCCCTGGCCGTACCTGCTGCGGGGCGAGCTCGCCGACCCGACGACCCTCGAGGCGCTCGACGACCGCGTGTACCGGCGGATCACGATGCTCGCGAGCGCCCTGTCGTGAGCGAGGAGGGCGTGCGCGTCCCTCGTCGCGTCCCTGGCACCTCGCCCAGGAACAGCCGCGACCGGGTCGCGACCAGCGGACGACGAGGGACGCGACACCCCATCCGATCGTGGCGAGCACGATCGGCCGAAATGCGACACTCCTACGGAGTTCCCGTATCTGCGCCGGCGCCCGACCGTCCCCGCCGTCGGGCTCGAGGGTCGAGTACCCCTCCCGGCGGAGCCCTCCGACTCACGATCGTCCGCCCCGACCCCGCCGAGGTGGCCGACTCAGCGCAGGTGCGGGACAATCCCGGCATGGACCCCGTGGTCATCGCTCTCGCCCAGCTCGTCCGTGATCGCTGGACCAACGAACAGCGTGCTCGCGCCGGCCGCCGACGCCTCCGGGTCGTCAGGGGCGACCCCGCATGAAGCGCCTGCCCGCGACGGTCGAGGAGCTCGCCGGCGCACGCGCCGCCCGCTGGATCCGCGAGAGCACGCCCGGCCAGTTCGACCGCTACGGTCCCGAGGCCCAGGCCGAGTTCCAGGACCGCGCGATCGCGCGGCTCGGCCTCACCGACTCCGGGCTCGCCTGGCGCGCCGCCCACTCCGGGCGGACCGTGTACCGCTCGGCCGAGATGGCGGCCATGCTCGGCGCGGCGCAGCGCGGCGAGTTCGACGTCCTGCTCGTCGGCTACGTCTCGCGCTGGCAGCGCAACCTCCGGCGGACGCTCGAGCTGCTCGAGGACACCCTCCACCCCGCTGGGGTCCCCGTGTACTTCTGCGACGAGGAGATCCTCTCGTCCTCGGAGCGCCACTGGGACCAGCTCATCGACGAGGCCAAGGATGCCGAGCGCTACAGCCGGCGACTGTCGCGGCGGATCCGGGAGGGGTACGCCTCCAAACGGGCGAAGGAGCGCGACCCGGGCGGCCGCCCGCCGTTCGGCTTCCGGCGCAATGCAGCGAAGCTCCTCGAGCCCGACCCCGAGCGCCTCGCGATCGTCGCCCGGGTGTTCGAGCTCGCCGCGGCGGGTCTGCCCGACCGCGTCACCGCCGCGAGCGTCGAGCTGCCGCTGTTCACGGTCCGGGGCATCCTCACCTCGCCCCTGTACGCCGGGCGGCTGCGCGACGGCGGGCCGGCGAACTGGCCGCCGCTCGTCTCCGCCGCGGTGTGGGACGCAGCCCAAGCGGCTCGCGCCCGACGGGCGACGAAGACGGGCCGGCCGGCGGACCCGCGCCGGCCGTATGCCCTGGACATGCTCCATTGCGCCGCGTGCGGCAGGCGGCTCACCGGGGACACCGGCTACTACCGCCACCGCGAGCCGTGCCCGTCGTTCGTGGCCGCCCGACCCGAGCATCGCGGTCGCGGCCAGTCCCCCGGACACGCGTACCGCCGCGAGCTGTACGAGCAGATCGTCGAGGCACTCCTGGCCGAGGCCTCGCTGGGCGCCGGGGCGATCGCCAGCGTGGTCGGCGAAGTCGGCCGGGCCGCCCCTGCTCCCGATCGCTCAGTGCTCGATCGGATCGCACGGGAGCGCGAACGCACGATGGCCCGCTACCTCCACGACCGCGACGTTGCTGTCCTCGAGCGGACGATGGCGGGTCTTGATCGGGAGCAAGCGGCGGCGGACGACCGCAAACCAACCGAGGCCATCCCGGCCGATGTCGCGGTCCGCTACGTCCGGGAGCTGCCGGAGACCTGGCGCAAGGCGGAGGGCGGATCTGGCCGCCAGCTGCTGGCGAGCGCGTTGTTCGACCGCATCGAGGTGCTGGGGATCCAGGAGGCGACCGTCCATCTCAGCGCGCACGCCGTGCGACACGGCCTAGCGGCGGCGCTACCGGCGGAGCTGGGAATACTCGTAAATGGTCGGGGCGAGAGGATTTGAACCTCCCTGTCCCACCACTCGGATCGTAGTCCCCGGCTACATCGTCGAGGCTCTTCGTGCGGTCGCATGAAGCGCCCACCGGATCGGCACGGTCGCCGTGGCGGGATAGGCGCACCACAAGAGCACAGCGGGCCGGACGTCCTTCCTCTTCAGAACCGGCCCAATCGGCCCAACTGGCCCGGCGGAACGTGCACGAGCCCCCACCCTGGGCCGTTCCCGTGTCTCGCTGGGCCGATGCGCGCCGCCTTCGGGCCGCTCGGCGGCGCATCGACGCGGCCAGGCAGTTGGTATGAAGGTCGGGTACCTGCGCGGCGCACTCTCGCGGGCTGCGACCCAGCGTCAGATGGACGTCCTCGCAGCCTACGTCTCCGCAGGCGGGTCGGTGCAGGATGCGGCCGAGCTCGTGGGCATCCGTCCGAGCACCGTTAAGCGCCACCTCGCGGACCTGCGTGCGCGCTCGGGCCTCAGCACCGAGCAGTTGATCTACTCCGGAAGAGCCGAGGGATGGCTGGTTGTGCCCAGCCTTGAGCCACATTGAGCAATCGTTCGAGCATTGTCGACGTCGCCTACTGCAGGAATTCGAACAGGGACCCTGCCAAGAAGATCGGCAACGCGAGCGCCCAGATCCAGCCGACGTCGCGAATCGCCTCGCCCGGAATGCGGAGCGCTAGCAGGGGACGTACCGACGTGTCGTTTCGGCGGCGCCAGGCAACGAGGCCGAGGTACATTCCTGCACCGCCCGTGAGCATGAATGGGATCTGCTGCAGCGCCACCGTGACGAGGTAGTAGAACGCCGGGCCTGGCTGACCGAGCCGGCTACGGTGCTGGGCGTCGACCGAGACGATGCCGCCGACCCAGCCGCGGTACGCGGCGATCGGCACCGGCACCACGACTGCCAGTCCGGTGACCGACGTGATGAGTGCAGCCTCGACATTGCCCCCAGTGTCAAGGAGGGCGGCCTTCACCCGGTCGTCCTGGTTGTATGCGGACGTGATGTCACTGCTCTGCGCGGCACCGACGATCGCGTCGCGTTGGTCGAGCGCGAAGCTGTTGCCAATCGTCGCAAGCACCCCGCCGACCACGAGCGAGCAGACCGAGACGACGGTGAGGATGGCGATGGGCGCGCGAGCTCGGCGCAGTGCGTCGGCAATCCGATGGGTGATCCGTCGCATGCTAGGTTCGGGTCACGAACGCGATGATCGCGGCGACGACAAGCGCGACGGTCGCCGTCCCGGCGGCCACGGTGATCCACTCCCGCGAGACCGCGCGCCGCGCCAATCGGTAGAGCGTGCCGACCAGGCCGCCGAGAATCACGAGCCCGAGCAGATCCCACGATGCAGCACCATCCGCGAAGCTCCGGTACGCCACGATCGCAAGGAGGCCGAAGGACAGGACGAGGTACGCCAAGCGGTCCGCCGCACGGTCGATGCCCTGCTCCCGTTCATCGCGCGGTACGAGATGGTTCATCAGGCGTCTCCTTCGAGCCAGAAGAGCTCGTCGACCCGGACGCCGAGGACGCGGGCGAGCCGGAACGCGAGCAGGGTGGAGGGACAGTACTGGCCGGTCTCGATCGAGCTGATCGTCTGTCGGCTGACGCCGGCGGACCGGGCAAGCTCGCCTTGCGACAGGTCGCGTTCGGCACGAGCGACCCGGAGGCGGTTCTGGAGGCGGATCGAGGTCTCGGTCGACATCACGTCGATTCTGCATGGGCGAGCGCAGGACTGTCAAGTATCCTTGGCATCATGCCAAGTATGACGGGCTGGGACGCGCGACGCTGGTTGCGCGTTCTGGTCGACGTGACCCGAACCCTCTGATAGAGTAAGTGTCGTGGAGACCAATACCAGACAGACAGGCGTGCCGGAGGGCTACGACCCGTCGCGGTTCCCAGCATTCGGCGTGACCGTGGACGTGGTGATCCTGACGATGTCCCAGGGCACGCTCCACGTCCTGCTCGTCCGTCGTGGCGAGGCGCCGTTCCAGGGGATGTGGGCGGTCCCCGGTGGCTTCAAGCGCCCCACCGAGACCCTTGAGGAGGCGGCGAAGCGGGAGCTGTCCGAGGAGACCGGCGTCGATGCGGCGAGCCTGCTCGCCCAGTTCGGCGCGTATGGCGATCCCGAGCGCGACCCACGAATGAACGTCGTGACCGTCGGCTATCTCGCGGTGCTGCGCGACGTCGGAGCGGTCGTGGCGGGCACGGATGCGGCGGACGCCGCCCTGGTCCCGGTGTCCGAGGTGCTCCACGAACGGCTCGACCTTGCGTTCGATCACCTGCGGATCGTGCGCGATGCGATCGAGCGCGTCCGGATCGAGCTCGAGGTGACGGGCATTGCGACCGCGTTCGTCGGAACGACGTTCACCCTGGCCGAACTGCGCGCGGTGTACGAGGCCATCTGGGGTGTGCAGCTCGACGCCGCGAACTTCCGGCGGAGCGTCTTCGCAGAGGACGGCTGGGTCATCGCGACCGGGCGTCGCGCGCAACCCGGCCCCGCCGGCGGCCGGCCCCGGAGCTCTACCGGGCAGGCAGGGCGTGGAGCCGCGGTGGACCGATCCACCGACTGCACCGAACCGCGGAGAGAACCTGACAATGCGTGCCGTTGTCTACGACCGTTATGGCCCTCCGGAGGTCCTCCGAATCGAGGAGGTCGAACGACCGATCCCCAAGGACGATGAAGTCCTCATCAGGGTTCGCGCTACGACGGTCACCCAGACGGATACCCACGTTCGTGCGGCCCATCCGATCTTCTGGCGCATCATCGGCGGCTTTCGGCGGCCGAAGTGGCGGATTCTGGGCGTCGAGCTGGCGGGCGAGGTCGAAGCGGTGGGCGCAGCCGTCAGCCAGTTCAACGTCGGTGACCACGTCTTCGGCACCAGTTGGTTCGGGGCGCACGCGGAGTTCATCTGCCTCCGGGAGAGCGCCCCGCTGGCGCTCAAGCCGGCAGGCATGAGCTTCGAGGAGGCCGCGGCCGTCTGCGACGGGGCAATGCAGGCGCTGGATGCGTTGCGACAGGCCGATGTCCAGGCGGGCCAGCGGATCGTCATCTACGGCGCGTCCGGCTCGCTCGGGACCGCGGCGGTCCAACTCGCGAGGCACATGGGCGCTCACGTCACGGCGGTGTGCAACACGAAGAACGTCGAGTTGGTGCGGTCGCTCGGCGCCGACGCGGTGGTCGACTATCTCCGCGAGGACTTCACGGCCAACGGCCAGACCTACGACGCCATCATCGACGCCGTCGACAAGTTCTCGTTCGTCCGCGGACGTCGATCCTTGAAGCGCGGCGGGATCTACGTCGCGACCGACGGACTTTGGAACCTCTTCTGGTGGTTGTGGACCTGGCGGATCGGCGACAGGCGGCTGAAGTTGGCAAACGGTCGCAAGACCAGGAAGGACGTCCTGTTCCTGAAGGACCTCATCGAGGCGGGGAAGTACAGGGCCGTGATCGACCGGCGCTACCGGCTGCCACAGGTGGTCGAGGCGCACCGGTACGTCGAGACGTGGCAGAAGACGGGAAACGTGGTCCTGAACCTGGGTGACACGTAGTGCCGCCCGAGATGACGATCGTTGAAAGAAGCCCCATGAGCGAGGAGCAGACGGTCCTTCGATGGGGCGGCCTGGCGGGCATGCTGGGTCCCGTGCTCGTCGTCGTCAGCATCATCATCCTGGCGACCTTCGCCCCGGCTTCGCCGCCTGCCACGTGCGGGAGACCCTGCTACGTCGACGTGTCGATCGCAGGCTTCCCAGCCGCCAAGGCCGCCCTGAGCGTGGGCTATGCCGGGTATCTCGCAGCGATCATCTTGCTGGTCGTCTTCTTCGTAGCCCTATCGCGAGCAATTCAACCTGTCCGTCTGGCGCCTTCCCTCTTCGGTAGCGTTCTGGGTCTCTTCGGTCTATTGCTCCTGGCCGCAGGTGGCCTTCCGGGTGTCGCGTTCGGCCATCTCTCCGATGCCTACCATGCTCCTGGCGTGTCGCTTCAGGACCAGGCGACACTCGGGCTCGTCGCTCACGGAGTCCAGGCGATATTGAACGAGACAGACACGGTGGGCGGCATCCTGCTCACGCTCGGTTTCGTCCTTCTCGGCACGGCAATGGGAAGCAGTACCGCATTTGGCAAACGAAGAGGCGGAGCCACCGTGATCCTAGGACTGGCCGCGCTTGCAGGGATCGCCGTGATTTCGATCGCGCAGGGCAATCCCAACGATCCTGCCCTTGTCATCCCCGTCGCGGTCCTGCCTCTCCTGCTCGGCTGGAGGCTCTACCACTTGTCTCGTGCCGCGCCGGAGCCCGTGCACGCCGCTTGAAGGTTGCGATCTCTGCCAGCAGGACGCGGCATAGCGCCGTGACACCGGGTACCGGAGCCTCGACCCATAAGGCGATCGGACCGAACGCGTGCGCGAGTGTGATCCCGCAGGCGCAGCACCGTAGGCGAATGGAGCTCACGACCGAGCAGCTGATCTACCGAGGGCGGGCCGAGGGGTGGCTTATCGTCGCGACCCTCGAGCCCGCCTGCGTTTGACGCCAAGCCGGGGGCGACCCCACACTGGCGGCGAAGGGGAGTAGTCCTCCTCCGGCCGATCGACATGCTGGCGCGATGGCGCCCGGTCGCCGGGTCCGCTCGTGCGGACGGATGAGACCTTCGACTCATCGACACCACTCACCGGGTGTCGGGTCGGAGGCATTCCCGTCGGACCCGAGCCCGCCTATTCGGACGGAGCCCGCGTGGACGCATTCCTCCTTTCCTTCGGCGTCGTGTTCCTCGCTGAGCTCGGTGACAAGAGCCAGCTGATGGCCCTCGCCTTCGCGTCGCGCTACCGCGCACTGACCGTCCTGCTCGCGGTGACGATCGCGACCCTCATCGTGCATGCCGGGTCGGTCCTTCTGGGATCGGTCTTTGCGCTCGCCCTGCCAACGAACGTCATCCAGATCACAGCGGGCATCGCCTTCTTCGGCTTCGCCGCGTGGACGCTCCGCGGCGACAAGCTCGGCGAGGCTGACGAGGACCGAGCCAAGCGCACGGGCCGCTGGGCGCTGGTCACCATTGGCACGGCCTTCTTCCTAGCCGAGCTCGGCGACAAGACGATGCTCGCCACCGTCACGCTCGCGACAACCGAGGAGCCGATTGGCACTTGGCTCGGTTCGACAGCCGGGATGGTCGCCGCGGACGCGATCGCCATCGCGATCGGCGCCTACCTCGGCACGCGTCTCCCGGAGCGTGCGATCAAGATCTTCGCCGCCCTCGCGTTCGTAGTGTTCGGGGTCCTCCTGGTCGCGGAGGGCCTTCGACTGTTGGGCTGATGTCAGTCCAACAGTTAAGGAGCGCCTCGTCTCCGAGGCGCTCCTTTGCGCGGCAACTTCCTAGTCGTCTCCGCCGCCATGATGGCCGCCATCGTCGCCGGAGCTGTCGTCGCCGCCGTGACCGCCATTGTCGTCGCCGGGCTCGGCTGTCGCCCCGCCCTTGTCATCGCCGGGCTCTGCCTCGCCGTGACCGCCTTGTCGTCGCCGGGCTCGGCCGTCGCCCCGCCCTTGTCATCGCCGGGCTCTGCCTCGCCGTGGCCACGCTTGTCGTCGGGGGACGCCGTCGCACGGGCGCTGTCGTCGGACGCGTTGTCGGGCCGCAGACCGCCCTTGTCGTCGCCTGGTTCGGCCGTCGCGCCGCCCTTGTCATCGGGCGAGGCGGAAGGCGATGTCGTCGGCTCCGCGGTTGCCGCCGCTGTGGCCGCCGGCTCAGGAGTGAACGTGCCACGATCGTCGCCGGGCTCGGTCTCGCGAACCAGGAGGATCGACTCCGGCCGCTGGGACGGCGCCGCCGCTGTTGCAATTCCGGCGGTGATCCCGAGTGCCGCCACCGCCACTAGACTGATCCTTGCGAAGTTGCGCATCTGCCTGACTCCTTCGTGAGTTGCTGGTGTCCCCACTCTCGGGCCGGCAGCGCGCGCTAACCACGGACCCTGGCCGTGAAACCCATCAGACCTTGGTCTGACTCGGAGAGGCATGCAGCCCGACGCACCGTCACCTCGGCACTCCCTCGCGCGGCGGTATCTCGCCGCGAACTTGGTCGTCGTCGTGCTCGCCAGCCTCGCGGTCGCCGCCTGGGTCGGCATCCAGCTCGAGACCGGCGTGCTCAACCGGACAGCGGCCGTGACGGCGCTCTACATCGAGTCGTTCGTCGAGCCCGAGCTCACGTCGATGGCGCAGTCAGCGACCCTGCCGGCCTCGAGCGTCGCGGCCCTCGACTCGCTGCTCAGCTCCACGCAGCTCGGCGAGCGCGTCGTGTCCTTCCGGGTGTGGAGCCCCGACGGCACGATCGTGTACTCGCCGAACCGCGCCTTGATCGGGCAGCACTTCGAGCCCGAGGGCGGGCTCGCCCAGTCGCTCGAGGGTGACGTGTCGGCGGAGTTCACCGACCTCTCGGGTCCCGAGAATGCGTATGAGCGGCAGCGCTGGAGCCGCCTCGTCGAGACCTACGTCCCGGTTCGCGAGCGCGGCGGCGGCCGAGTCATCGCGGTCACTGAGTTCTACCAGCTGCCAGACGACATCGACGCCCAGGTGGCGTCGGCCCGCGTCGCCTCGTGGGCGGTCGTGGCCATAGCCGCGATCCTGTCGTACATCCTCCTGGCCGGCATCGTGAAGCAGGGCAGCGACACGATTGACCGGCAGCAGACCGCGCTCCAGCACCGGGTCACCGAGCTGACCCGGCTGCTCGACCAGAACCGGGCGCTGCATCGGCGGCTGCGGGGGGCCGCCGATCGGACGACCGCCCTCAACGAGGCCGGCCTGCGGCGGATCGGGAGCGATCTCCACGACGGTCCGGCCCAGACGCTGGCGCTCGCCCTGCTGCGCCTCGACGAGCTCGAGGCGGGCCAGGTGGTTTCCGATGCCGTCGCTTCTGCGCTCGCGGACCTGCGCTTGATCGCGTCGGGACTGCGCTCGCCGACCTTCGAGCCGCTGAGCGTCGCCGAGGTCGTGGAGCGCGGCGTCCGGGAGCACGAGCGGCGGACCGGCCAGAAGGTCACCCTGCGACTGGAAGGCTCCGAGCCGAGCGGAGCCAGCGACGTCGTCAAGATCGGCCTCTACCGGGTCCTCCAGGAGGCGCTCTCGAACGCCGCTCGCCACGCGGGCGGTCACGAGGTCGAAGTGACGCTCATTCAGGGGGAGACCGAGGTCCGGCTCGAGGTCGCGGATCGCGGACCGGGGTTCGACCCAACGATCGTCAGAGACGGCGCCCTCGGACTCGCCGGGATGCAAGAGCGCGCCGAGCTGCTTGGCGGGGAGTTCACGATCGGTGGGCGGGCCGACGGGCCGGGGACCCGACTTGTCTTCGTCGTGCCGACGAGCTCAGGAGTCACGGCATGAGTGAACCGACCCTTCGGATCGTCGTCGCCGACGACCATCCGCTCTACCGCGATGGCGTTGTGGGCACGCTCCGGGCCGCCGGCTTCGACGTGGTCGGCGAGACAACGAACGCCCGCGATGCCGCCCGCCTCGTCCGCGAGCAGCATCCCGACCTCGCGCTGTTCGACGTGAGCATGCCGGGCAGCGGTATCACGGCCGCCCGCGAGGCCCACGAGTCGAGCCCCCAGACCCAGGTCGTCATGCTTACCGTGTCGGAGGATGAGGACGACCTCCGCGCGGCGATCGACGCGGGCGCGAGCGGTTATGTCCTCAAGGGTGTCGCCGGGCGTGAGCTCGCGGCGATCCTGCGGCAGGTGGCCGGCGGCGACCGGTACGTGAGCCCCGCCTCGCGTTCGCCGCCCTCCGGCCAGCCGCCTCGACGGTCGATCCGCTCGAGGAGCTGACGGAGCGGGAGCGGGAGATCCTCGATCTCGTCGCCGCGGGGCTCTCGAATGCCGAGATCGGCGAGCGGCTCGTCATCGCCGAGAAGACCGTCAAGCACTACATGACGAGCGTGCTGGCGAAACTCGGCGCGCGCAGTCGCGTCGAGGCGGCGCTGATCGGCTACAAGGCAGGCTTGGGGCGCGGATCAGGCTGACCAGCCCTGGGCTGTGCCGGCCCAGTTCTCCAGCACCCGGAGGCGTAGCACCGCAGGCGTATAGACCGCGCCAGCCACGCCCCGACAATTCGCGGGTGAAGCTGTGCACGGTCTGCGGCGTCGTCACCAGCCGCGCGGTAGTCGCTGTACCGAGCACGCCCGCCAGTCCAACCGTAGCCGCCACAACGCGCTCTACAGCACGCGGGCGTGGCAGCGACTCAGCGCCCGCGTGCTCCGCGCCTGGCGTGGCGAGCACGGCGACTGGTGCCCGGGCTACCGGCGGCCCGCCCACCCCGCCGCGACCTGACCGTCGATCACGTCGTCCGCTCGCGGCTGGCGGTGCGCCGTTCGACATCGGCAACACCGCGGTGCTGTGCCGTTCGTGCAACTCGACGAAGGGTGCGTCGACCGACCGGGGCGGGGTAGCCCATGGGCGACGCCCTCCCGCAGACCGCGCCCGGCGACTGTGTGCACGCGGCCGAGTTTCGCGAATTATCCCGGTCTCTGATCGGGGATCCGCCCAGGTTCGCCCGTGGGCGCCCACGTTGGCCCACGTGGCGCGATGACCGTGAGCGTGGCCATCGACGCGACCGAACGGAGAAGGGCCCCGGGTTGGCGCCCGGGGCCCGAGGCTCGGCTGGCGCGACGGCGGCTTCCGGCGTCGCCCTGCCGCCGCCGCCGCGGTCCCTTGAGGCGCGGCGCCCGGCCGTCCTGGTGGCGCCTCCGGCGTCGGGCTCGGTCGCTGATCCGCCTCGACCGACGCTCGCGGACGTCGAGGCCTCGGTCGGCGGTCGGCCCACCGTCTCGGCGGCGCCTCGCCTCGGCCGCCTTGCCGGGCCAGCGCGCGCCTTGCGGAGCGCGTTCGTGTACTGCGTTCCAGTGGGGCTTGCACATCCGCCCCAGACCGTCCTTCTGGCTGGGCTGGGCCGGGAAGTCGGCGACCGGCGCCTCGTGCGCCTCGATCCCGAACCTCGCCGATCCGATGCACTTCCGCATGTCCGCCATGTCCGTCCGTCCTTTCGCTCGCCGACGCCGCATCTGGCGTTCGGCGGACATCCATCACTCTGTTGGCGCGACGATGCAAGGCCGAAGATCGGCGGTCGCCCGATGACGACGACCGCGTCGCCGCGGCCGCCGACCGCGCGTGGCGCAACCGGATCACGGGTCCGGCGAGGAGGCCCCCGACCAGCTCCTCGCCAACCCGGCGAACTGGCGGATCCACCCGAAGGCGCAGCAGGACGCCCTCGCCGGCGCGCTCGACCAGGTCGGCTGGGTCCAGCAGGTCCTCGTCAACCGGCGCACCGGCTTCGTCGTCGACGGCCACGCCCGCGTCGCGCTCGCGCTCTCCCGCGGCGAGCCGAGCGTGCCGGTCCTGTACGTCGACCTCGATCCCGACGGAGGAGGCGCTCGTCCTCGCGACCCTCGACCCGATCGGCGCGATGGCCGGCCGCGACGACGAGAAGCTCCGAGGCGCTCCTGGCGGACGTGACCGTCGACGACGCCGGGCTCGCTCGCCCTGCTCGGCGACCTCGGCGGCAGCGAACCGAAGGCCGGGCTCACCGACCCCGACGAGGTGCCCGAGCCGCCCGAGGAGCCCTACGTCAAGCCGGGCGAGCTGTGGCGGCTCGGCGACCACCGGATGCTGTGCGGCGACGCGACGAACGCGGACGACGTCGCGCGGCTGCTCGACGGGGCGGCGCCGACGCTGCTCGCGACCGACCCGCCCTACGGCGTCCAGCTCGACCAGACCTGGCGCGACGGCGTGTACAACGGACCGCGCAAGCGGGTGAAGGGCTGGGGCGTCGTGGCCGGTGCGGAGAAGCCGTACATGATGGCCGAGGTCCCCGACGCGACGACGCGCAAGCCGAAGCGCGGGCACCACACCGCGGGCCATCGCAACACCTCGATCAGCATGGACACCCGGGCCGACTGGTCCGAGGCGTTCGCCCTCGTGCCGTCGCTCCAGGTCGGCTACGTCTGGTACGCGAGCGTCCACACCCTCGAGGTGCTCCAGGGCCTGCTCGGCATCGGCTTCGAGCTCGCCGGCCAGATCATCTGGGACAAGGGCCTCTTCTCGGTCGGGCGCTCCTGGTACCACTGGGCCCACGAGCCCTGCGTCGTCGTCCGCCGGCCCGGCGTGCCGAACCTGTTCATCGGGGCGCGGCCAATGGAACGTGCCTGCGGCGCCGACGTTCCGCCCGCGGAGAATCCGGGCGTGCAGCTCGGTATCGCCCTCGGCGTCGCGGCAACGCGGTTTGGCCGCGACAAGGTGACGATCATCGCCTCGCCTGGAATCGCCGATCTCGGCGCCTGGCTGGAACAGCTACTGGCAGAGAGCACGGGCAAGCAAGGACGCGGACTGATCCCGCTGGCCGGCGAGCCGCTCACCACGCCTGAGCACTACGGCAACGACCGGTTCTTTGCTTACCTCGAGCTGGACGGGCAAACACGATCCGGCGCAGCGCGAGGCGGTGGCGGCGCTGGAACGAGCGGGCCATCCGGTCGCGCGGATCGGCGTCAAGGACATCTGGCATATCGGCCAGGAATTCTTCCGCTGGGAGATCGCGACCGCGGTTGCCGGCGCGATCATCGGCATCGATCCGTTCAACCAGCCCGACGTCGAAGCGAGCAAGGAAAAGACGCGCGCGCTGACCGAGGATTACGAGAAGTCGCATCGCTTGCCAAGCGAGACGCCGGTGTTCCGCGAGAACGGCATCGCGCTTTACGCCGATCCGCGCAACGCCGCCGAGCTCGGCCGGCACAACACACTGACTGGCTATCTGAAGAGCCATTTCGGCGCGTCGTGCCGGCGAGAAGTCGGGCGATTACGTCGCGCTGCTGGCCTATATCGAACGCAACGAGCGCGCACACGCAGACTCTGACCGCGATGCGCGCCGCATCCGCGACAAGACCCGCGCCGCGACCTGCCTCGGCTTCGGTCCGCGCTTCCAGCATTCGACCGGGCAAGCCTATAAGGGCGGGCCAAATTCCGGCGTGTTCCTCCAGATCACCTGCGACGATCCGGCCGATATCGACGTGCCCGGCCATGCCTACAGCTTCGGCGTCGTGAAGGCGGCGCAGGCGCGCGGCGATCTCGACGTGCTGGTGGAGCGCGGCCGGCGCGCCTTGCGCGTCCATCTCAAGGATGTCGACGCGGGGCTCGCGGAACTGGCCGTGCCGTGGATGCAGGCGCTCAAGTAGCGTCGGTCAAAATAAGGAGTGAAGCAAATGCAGATCGGCATCATCGGACTCGGCCGAATGGGTGGCAATATGTCTCGCCGCCTGATGAAAGCGGGCCATCAATGCGTCGTGTTCGACGCCACGCCAAGCCGCGCGAAGCGCTGGCGAAGGAGGGAGCGACGGCAGCCGTGCGATCGCTGGCGGACTGGTGAAGGCGCTGGAGGAAAAGCCCGCGTGCGGTCTGGCTGATGCTGCCGGCCGGGCAAGATCACCGAAGAGACGGTCGAGCAGCTCGGCGGGCTTGCTGGAGCCGGGCGACATCATCATCGACGGCGGCAACTCCTTCTACAAGGACGACATCCGCCGCGCCAAGGAGCTGGCCGAGAAGGGCATTCGCTATGTCGATTGCGGCACGTCCGGCGGCGTCTGGGGCATCGAACGCGGCTATTGCATGATGATCGGCGGGCCGAAGGAGGCGGTCGATCATCTCGATCCGATCTTCTGCGGCGCTCGCGCCCGGCCTCGGCGACATCCCGCGCACACCGGGCCGCGAGAAGGGCGATCCTCGCGCCGAGCGTGGCTACATCCATGCCGGTCCGTCCGGCGCCGGGCACTTCGTCAAGATGGTGCATAACGGCATCGAATACGGGCTGATGCAGGCCTATGCCGAGGGCTTCGACATCCTGCGCAACAAGGATTCGAAGGATCTGCCCGAGGACGAGCGCTTCACGCTGAACATGCCGGACATCGCGGAGGTCTGGCGGCGCGGCAGCGTCATCTCCTCCTGGCTGCTCGATCTCGGCGCCGCTGCGCTGGCGAAAGATCCGCAGCTGACGAATTTCTCCGGCTTCGTGCAGGATTCGGGCGAAGGCCGCTGGACCGTCGAGGCGGCGATCGAGGAGGCGGTGCCGGCCGATGTGCTGTCCGCCGCGCTCTATCGCCCGCTTCCGCTCGCGGCAGGAGCACACTTTCGGCGAAAAGATGCTCTCGGCCATGCGCTTCGGCTTCGGCGGGCACATCGAGGGCCAGGAGCCGATCGACCCGGAGCCTCAACCGAAAGAACGCCGCGGAATAGCGCCATGCCCAACGACGATCAGATCCGCACGCCGCCGACTGCGCGAGTGATCCGGTTTCCGCGCAGCGCCAAGCCAGCCCGGCCGATCCCTGCGCCATGGTGATCTTCGGCGCCACCGGCGATCTGACCAAGCGTCTGGTCATGCCGGCGCTCTACAATCTCGCGCGCACCAAAGTGCTGCCGGAGAATTTCGCGTTGATCGGCGTCGCCCGGGCGGAGCGAAACCGACGGAGAGCTGGCGCGACCACCTTTACGACATCGCTGAAAAGCTTCGTCGGTAATGCCGCGCACGAGATTCGACGTCGACAAAATCGACGAGGCCGCGTGGACGCGGCTCGCCGAAAAGATGACATATGTCCACGGCGACCTGACCAAGCCTGAGCTCTACGAGAAGCTTCGCGGCGCGCTCGGACGAGGCGGAGAAGACCCACGGCACGCAGGGCAACGTCATCTTCTATCTCGCGCGTCGCCGACCGGCTCTTCGGCACCGTGGTGGAGCAGCTGGGCAAGGCGAAGCTCGCCGATCAGAACGAGAGCGAGGACGGCAAGCGCCGATTCTGGCGCCGCGTGGTGATCGAGAAGCCGTTCGGCCACAGCCTGGAATCGGCGCGCGAGCTGAACGCCCGCATTCAGCGCACGCTGCACGAAGACCAGATTTTCCGCATCGACCATTTTCTCGGCAAGGACACCGTGCAAAGCATCATGGCGTTCCGCTTCGCCAACGGGCTGTTCGAGCCGATCTGGAACCGCGACCGGATCGATCATGTGCAGATCACTGTGGCGGAGACGGTCGGCGTCGAGGAGCGCGGCAAGTTCTACGAGGCGACCGGCGCGTTGCGCGACATGGTTCCGAACCACGTGTTCTCGCTTGCTCTCGATGGTGGCCATGGAGCCGCCTACTGGCTTTCGATGCCGCCGCGATCCGCGACAAAAAGGCCGAAGTGTTCGCGGCGATGCCAGCCGTCGAGCCCGCGGCAAAGGCGGTGCGCGGCCAGTATGGCGCGCGGGCACGGTGCTGGGCAAGCCGGTGAACGCCTATCGGCACGAGCCGAATGTGGCGCCGGATTCCAACGTCGAGACCTATGTCGCCATGGAGATTGGCAGATCGACAATTGGCGCTGGGCCGGCGTGCCGTTCTATTTCCGCACCGGCAAGCACATGTCGGCAGCGGAATACCGAGATCGCCATCCGCTTCAAGCAGGCGCCATACGCGGCGTTCCAGGACACGCCCGTCGACAGCTTGCGGCCGAACTGGCTGGTGCTGCGCATCGCACCGGACGAGGGGATTTCACTGCAATTCGAGGTCAAGCGCCGGGGGCCGGCGATGGACCTCGCCGCGGTGAAAATGGACTTCCGTTACAACGATTGGTTCCCGCAGGAACCCAATGTCGGCTACGAGACACTGCTCTATGACGTGATGATCGGCGACCAGACGCTGTTCATGCGCGCCGACATGGTGGAGCAGGCGTGGCGCATCGTGCAGCCGGTGCTCGACGCCTGGGCGGCGGAAAAGGCCGATTTCGCCAACTACGACTCCGGCAGCGACGGCCCGAAAGCGCGGCGGCGAACTGCTGGCACGTGACGGGAACCGCGCCTGGCGGCCCGGTCAGCTGCATCGCCGCGAGCGGAAACCATGAGCGGGCGGCGGGATATCCGCCTGCTGCTTGGCCGACGTCGACGGCACGCTGGTTACCAATGACAAGTTGCTGACCGAGGCGGCTAAGGCAGCTGTCCGGGAGCTTCGCCACGCCGGCATTGCGTTTGCCATCACCAGCAGCCGGCCGCCGCGCGGCTTGAGGATGCTGATCGAGCCTCTGGCTCTGGAGGGAGCCATCGCGGGCTCAATGGCGGCATATATCGTCAATCCTGACCTCTCCGTGATCGAGTGTCACCGGCTTGATCCCGAAACGGCCAAGGAAGCCGTGGATTTGATCCTGGGCCAAGGGTTGGACGTGTGGGTCTATACCGAAGAGGATTGGCTGGTCCGTCAGGTGGCCGCGACCGCATGTGGCGCGTGAGGCATGGATATTGAAGTTCGCCCCAAAGGCCGTGGCGTCATTCACTGACGCGCATCTGGCGCGGGCGATCAAGATCGTCGGCGTTTCGGACGATCTTGAACTGGTCGCCGCCTGCGAGAAGGCGGCACAGAAGGCGTTTGGCGAAAAGGCGAGCATTGTGCGCTCGCAGCCATACTTCCTCGACGTGACCAGCCGCCAAGCCAACAAAGGGGCGGTCGTCGACCACCCTGTCCAAGCGTCTGAGCATTCCGCCCGGGCAGATCGCCACAATCGGGGACATGCCGAACGATGTCCTGATGTTCCAAAAGAGCGGCTTTTCCATCGCCATGGGCAATTCCAGCGACGAGGTGAAGGCCCAGGCGAGCGCGGTGACCGATAGCAACGAGAACGAAGGGTTCGCCAAAGCGGTGCGGAAGTTTCTTCTAGTACAGCCGGAGGCAAGTTCGCCCCCCCATTTGCAGTAAGCTCGCAAGCGAACTTGCCTCCGATAAGCTGTACTAGAGTCAATGAGTTGCTAGTACACCTTATCCGCGGGAAATCCTTCGGACGTCAGCGGCAAGCGGGTGAGGATTTCCCGCGGGGTGTACTAGCCGGCTGATGCTGGGCGCCGTCACGAAGGAGCACACGATGCGGCCTGATGGCGGCTTCGATCATTGGCCGCAACCCGTTTCAGCAGCAAGAAAGGTGTGCTCATGACGCCCCCATCCGAGGCCAGACTGGAAATCCTCGCCGATCCGGAGGCCCTTGCGCGCCGGGTGGCGGATTGGCTGCTCGCAACCGCGGTGGCGAAGGACGGTACATTTGCCGTAGCCCTCGCGGGTGGCTCGACGCCGCGGCGGCTCTATGAGTGTCTCGCCGGGCCGCCCTATCGGGACGCGTTCCCCTGGTCTCGAACGCATTGGTTCTGGGGCGATGAGCGCTTCGTGCCTCACGATCATCCGCTGAGCAACTATCGCATGGTGCGCGAGGCGATGCTGTCGCGCGCGCCCGTCCCCACCGTCAACATCCACCCCATTCCCACCGAAGGTGTCAGCCCCGAAATCGCGGCGTCCACTTACGAGCGCGAACTAAAATCCTTCTACGGCGCGGACCGCCTCGCTCTGGCCCGCCCGCTCTTCGATGTAACCCTTCTTGGGTTGGGGGCGGATGGACATACAGCCTCGTTGTTCCCAGGCGCGGCTGCACTTGCCGAGCGTGACCGGTGGGTTGCCGCTGTCGTTGGCGCCAAACCCGAACCGCGCATCACGCTGACTTTCCCGGCGCTCGAAAGTAGCCGGTGCGCCGCCTTCGTGGTTGCGGGGAAAGAGAAGCGGACGATTTTCGAGCGGCTTCGACGCGGCGACGCGAACCTGCCGGCAGCGCGGCTTCGTCCGGCCGGCACGCTGTGGTTCTTTGGCGATGTGGCGGCAGGCGAAGCGATCGCGTGACGACGCTGCTATTGTTCGTCATCTTTCCTGATTTCGCGGGCACCAGCCTGCCCGTTGTCAGGCAGAAGTTCCACTTAGGCGACACCCAAAAATAACCGCTTCAAGTTGGAGGTTTTGGGCACCTGGGCGCGATGGTGTAATTCCACTCTGGGTGGAACTCGGCGGGGGTGATGTTTAATCCAGCCATTTGCGCGTCGCTGACCTTGACGCCCTTGGTGTAAGCCCTTTCATCGAGTTCACACCGGACCTTCAGTCCAGTTTCCGTGGTGGTTGCCGCGATCAGTTCGACGATGGCCATCCGGCTCGTCAATGGTTTCCCGCGCCAGTTCTGACTGATGTGACTAAACAGGCGATGCTCTATTTTATTCCACTTCGATGTTCCGGGTGGATAGTGGCAAACCGGGATGCTCAATCCAGTCTCATCGGCCAGCTCTTGCAGCTTAAGCTTCCATAGCCTGACCCGTGAGCCGTTGGAGCCACCGCCATCGGCGGTGATCATCAGCTGGCTTGCCTCGGGATAACGCTCGCGGCCCATCGAGGCATACCAGCTGCGGACAGCGTTGACCGCGAACTCAGCCGTATCGTGATCGACGCCAACGCTCACCCAGCCGGTGTTGCTGGCGATATCGTAGACGCCATACGGGATGGCCTTACCGAGTTCTTTGTTAGCGGCGCGCTACCGCACGGCGCGCTACTTGAGCGCAGTGTCAACGAAATCATGGACCTTGACCTCGTCCGGGCAGCCCTGTGGACGGTAATCGCTGCCAGTGTTTTTGTAATCTCCAACCAGCTCCTTCTTTTTCGTGCCGACGGAGATCACCGGTTGGTTGGCAGCCTGAAAGCCGATCGCCTGCCCGTTTATGTGTTCGAATTGAGCGTTGCGGTCAGGATGGTTGCTTCCTTCCATGGTCTTGCGGTTGACCTGACGTCTATACCTAAGCTGAACGAGAAGCTTTGGGATACTACTAGCGCTGACTTTGTGTCCCATCTTGCGCAGCGCCGCCGCAAGCTTTGCATGGCTCTTCGACACCCAAAGAAGCGGCCGCATTGGATCGCCCATCGTTGCCGGCGCTAGCAGGCGCAGCAGGTCGTCCAGAAGCGTTGCGTCAGTTGCCGTCAAGGCTCGCCGGCCGCCCCCAGCCCGCCGCATGTGGCTGCTGCTGGAAGGCACCGGTTTGACAAGATCTTTCACACCCCGGTTGATCGTGCTCCGCGCGATCTTGGTGGCCCGGCAAACCGCGGAAACCCCGCCATAGCCGCCAGCACGTGCTTCCGCCGCCGCAAACAAGCGCCGCCCCGCCTCATCCAGGCAGTCCCGCACAGCTTCGTAACGTGAACAAATCGCTTTTTCATCGATCATCCACCGACGCTAGCCGCCTAGCTGGCCCGGCGGAATCCTGCGATCCACAACTTATCCAAGTTGATTCACTTATTTATCGGCGTCGCCTTAGGGGAGTCCCAAAAGAGTTTGTGCGTGATTCATAGGGTGCCTGCAATTTGGAGGGCCGGCGGATGCGCCGCAATGGCTTGCGGGACGGCCAATGGGAACGGATCAAGGACTTTCTCCCAGGACGAGAAGGGTATGCCGGCGGAACCGCCGCTGACAATCGCTTGTTCGTCGAAGCGATCATTTACCGGTACCGTGCTGGCATCCCATGGCGCGACCTGCCGAAGCGTTTCGGGGATTGGAAGGCACTTGGCAATCCGGTCGCTTTGTCGCTTACTCCTGGCCAAGCATCCGGCATCTGTCAGGCCGAGCCTTTGCTGGATGAGGTCGATCCCAAAGCGTTCCTGGCCGGCAAAGCCTATGATGCCGATGCCTTGATCGAAACCCTTGAGCAACGGGGAATAGAGCCAGTCATTCCTTCCAAGGCGAATGGCCCTGAGCCGCGAGACACCGGCTTCGCTCTGTATCGCGAGCGCAACCCCGTTGAAAGGTTCTTTAAAAAAAACTCAAACACTTCCGCGCCATCGTCACGCGCTACGACTAGCTCGCGAACACATTCCTTGCCGCCGGCCAGCTGGTTTGCGTAATCTTCTGGCTCAACTGATGGCACGCCCTAGCAGCCTGTCGGACTTAAGGGCTACTGCGCAATTATATGAGCAAACTACGCTTCAAATAGCGACTTTTATGCGCAATGCGAGGCGTTCATTTGAAATAATTGCACAATGTTCCGCCTATGTTCTTAAGTCCGACAGGCCACTAGAGCCATGGACGTCTCCCGGTGCGCCTGGGCCGGACGTATGGAACCCGCGCGCATCCAGCAAAAATCGGGTACAAGTTTTGCTATGAACCGTTAAGCGTTCCATTCGAACGTCACGAATTCGCGCTATATTGTAAAGCCGAGAGCCTGCTGGCCGCTACCCGCCCCAAAATAGGAGTGCGCATGTTGAATTGGATTTCCCGCTTCTGGCGCACCAGCGTCATCGGCTCCTTCCTTGCAGGGCTCCTGTTCCTGCTGCCGATCATGCTGACAGTGTACATCGTAGCCTGGATCGTCAATTTCGTGCGCAGCGCAATCGGTCCCGGCACGATCCTGGGCACCCTGCTTACGCGGGGCGGGAGCTACCTCGCGGGCCTCTCCAACCAGGATACGCTGGCCTTCTGGCTGGGCGCCGGCATCGCGCTGGCCGGAATCTGGCTGCTGGGCCTAGTTGTGAAGACCGGTGCCAAGCACGCCATCCAGGATTACGTGGACCGGCTCCTCGCCCGCCTTCCCTTCATCCGCTCGATTTACAACCCCGTCTCGCGGGTCGTTCGGCTCGCGACCGACCGCGGCAACGGCGCGCCGGGCGATCTGTCTGGCATGAGCGTGGTGTCCTGCCGCTTCGGCGGCGGCGAGAACGGGGTTGACATTCTATCCCTTCTTGCAAGCCAGCATGTCTTCAACATTGCAGGGGAACGCCGTAGGCTCGTCTACGTGCCAGCCGCACCAATTCCGATGTCCGGGGGCCTCGTGCTCGTGCACGAAATCGGCCGTTACGCCGGTGCCGGAAATGAAGGTCGACGATCTCCTGAAAATATACGTATCGCTCGGCGCACTGGCGCCGGAGGTAATACCTGGGGCTATCGCCGCACCTGCGGCTACATCTCCGGTAGGCAGCAAGCAAGAGCTAGGCCTTGCTGGGCCTTCCCTTGAGCGGGTTTCCGGAGTTTAGCTTTGGGCCGCCCAGGGGAATTTTTAGCCGGCGTTAACGGCACCGTAGACAGACAGCTTGAAGCGCATTATAGGTACGTCTCACGAAAGTGGGCGCATAGCTCAGTTGGTAGAGCAGCTAACTCTTAATCAGCGGGTCCAAGGTTCGAAATCCTTGTGCGCCCACCACTTTCGTAGAGAGAAATCAAAGGCTTAACCAAAGAACAAAAAAGAACGGCAGCGATGTTTTACAAATTTCGTTCCTGGGCCGTTCCTGCGACCTCCCATTTCAGCACCGCCGCAGCCGCCAGTTTCTTTCAATTCACCTGCCGGGCGTAATGCTCGACCATCTGACGCGACTGGCCTGTGATCGCCGAAACTTCCGCATCAGTGCAGCCCGCCTCAAGCAGGAACACCACTGCCGATTTTCTGAGTCCGTGGAAGACGAGCCCCGCGTCGCGAATAGGAGCCATGATGTCGCGGTCGAGTTCCTTGCCCCATGAGGAGCGGAAACCGTCCTCGGTCCAAGGTGTGCCACGCCTGTTTGTCAGGATAGCCGTTGATCTGCGGGGAATGCGGTCTACGACCTCGCGCAACTCGCGGTGCATCGAGATCCACAGCTTCTTGCCCGTCTTTTCCTGAACCACATGCATCATAGCGTTGGCGCAATCGCTCCAGAGCATCGCCAGGCAATCACTTTGCCGCTGGCCGGAATAGAGCGCCAGCGCTGCCGCCCACCAGAGCTCGGGCTGCGAAACATGTTCGCGAAAATGCAGGATGTGCTCCCAGCTCCAGGGCTCATAGCCTTCGCCGCCTTTCAGCTTGCGAACATGCCGGCAGGGATTGTCCGCACGGTATCCCCGCGGAATGCTCCACGACAGCATCGAAGAGAGCGTACGGATAAGATAATTGGCTGCCGCCGGTGTTTCCGCTTTCGCATCGCGAAGAGCAAGAACATGACGCGGTTCGACGCCTGCAACCTGCAATTTGCATCCTCGCCGAGGATAACATCGTGCGTCCAATCAAGGTTGTTCCCGATGCTCCAATGGGCGCGGGTAGCTTTGAGCATGGTTTCGGCATCCACAGGCAGGGAAGAGATAAAGAACCTTGTCTCTGTTGATGTTTTTCCGCTTTTCTTATCGGTCCGCCGGGTTGTGACGGCGGCAATCGAGGATAACCCTGTCCAGTCTGGATGCCGTTCCTTGAGCCAGCCAATGTCAGAAAGAACACGGCATTGCCGCTCGTCGATGCGGCCATGGCCGAAGTCCAGCGTCTCGAAGGAGGCGCAAGTTGCGGCAAGCTCCGCATCGGCAAAGAAAAGACGGACATCGCCGTGAAGGCTGCCTTGATTGCCTTTCAGGGCCAAGACATAATCGGCCTTCTTGGCCACGATCGCGGCGGCAACCTCTTTCTGAGCCCCCATCGCGTCTAAGGGCAAGACCGGCGATGCGCTGCACTTGCTCGCCATTCGAAACGCGGCGATTGTCTTCGCGCCAGCTAGCCTCTTGGGCGTAGCGGAGAAGGTAGGCACCTGCGACGTGGTCATGGTGGCCAATCTCTGAGCGGCGGAGCCGGGAGAAGTAGCTTTCCGCCCAATTCGTGCAGCTGTCATTGAGGCTGTAAGCTTCTTCGTGGTTGATCCGGGCCATCTCGAAATTCTTGTGAAGGCCATCCCAAGCGGTGGCTTCGTCGGCCTGGAGCTTCGTGCCAGCGGTAACGCGGGCCTTAGTGTCTTACCAACCAACTCTTATCATTTTCTGCACGGAATCGGTCAAGCGAGCGCCGGAATGACGGCGTATTCGGTGATGTGGGACGCGGCGGCGATGACTGCTCTTCCGGCGCATGTGAGGTAGTAGCGGTAGGTTTTGGCGACACGTTTGATGAGACCGAGATAGCGCAGCCGCCGGATCTGGCGTGAGAGCGTGGCGGGGGAGATTTTCTCAAGCAATGGCGCGAGATCGGCGCGCCGGACACCGGCGATGTTGAACTTGGGATTCTGCAGGGCGCGAAGCAGCGTTTTCTCGGTGGGGTTGAAGAAATCGATGCCTTTGACAGTCTTGCCATCGACCTTGCGCGGGCGCGTAACACGGTCGAGCAGTCTGACGCCGGCGGAGAAGTCGTCGAGCGCCGAGAGATGGGCGAGATAACGCCGGTTGCAGGCAAAGAGAATGCCGGTCAAGTCTCCAAGGCTGTAGATGTTCTTCTTCATGGGAGCAAAGCCCGTGCTTGATGGGCCTTTGCGGTGTTCTACCTTCCGGTAGTGCTTGAAGGACGAGACGTCGTTGGTTGTTGTCTCGATACGCAGGACGATGCCGAACTTATCGTACATCTTGATGGAAGACTTACCGAAGCGGTGCTTGATGCAGGTGCCCTCGATGCGGGTTGAGAATTGGCTGCCGATTTCCTGAGCAAGCTTGGGGTCGATTTTGCGGCCAAGGAATGTGGCGATGGTTTCGGCCTTCACGGTGAGCACGGAATGCCGGGCCAGTTGTTCGTAGAGCGGCGCCAGCGTTGCCTTGGAACGGAACACCAGATCGGTCGAGTATTCGACCTGCATCAGGCTCCAGTGATAGGACTGCTTGAAGGTATCGAGCACCGGACAGCATAGCGCCGCGTAACGGTCAAGGATACGGTGGAGCATTCCGGGTGAGAAGCTATCGGCCAATTCCTGGGCGTGCTGCCAATCGCCGATGCGCAGGAAGGCGTTGTCTTTGGCGGAGAAGCCTATGCCTTCGGCGGTCAGCTTGCGCGCCAGCCAGCTGTGGCCGTTGCAATAGATCTGCAAACGGAACGGCGCCCAGGTTGGAACCCGGACGTAAATCAGGCCAAGCTCAGCATCGATGAAATAGAAATAATAATGCAGGCATTTGCCGCTGTCCGGGCGCAGAAAGGTTTTGTGCGTCTTCTTGTCATGCCATGGCTGGTAAGCGCCGCACGCTTCCATGACGGAGATGACATGCGCCAAGCCTGGATGATCGCCGCGCTTGGCAATCGCCTTGGCGACGACATCCTCCTTGCGGATGTGGCTCTTCGAAATGTGCTCGATGCTCACGCCCGCCGCTTCCGCAACCTTCGCCGCGTTCTCCCGCACCTTATCGCGCAGCGTGGCCGCAAACTCCGGATAATCGAAAATGCGGATGGCATTCGCGCGAAGAAATACCGTCATCCCCTGGGCGTGGCAGATGCCAGGAACCGTACCGGTGATGACAATCCGGTCGTAACAAGAAAGAACCCCTGCGATCCGCTCGTCGTAGCGTTCAGCAAGCCCCTCCGCCATGGTCCCCTCGCCAATTGGCTGCGCCCCACGGTATAATAGCGCAACCTTCTTGGTTCCGGCTTGTCCGGCTTAGGTAGCACATCAAATGTCCGCTGCTTCTGCTTTTGTTCTCCTGTGGGCGGGGTGGGCAAGCCGCAGACTTGTCCATGCCGTCCACAGGTCTGCCGCCGAGCGGATTTAAGCGGCTTTCTGGAGGTCCACGGGAGCGATGCCTTTTCGGTCGTAGCGGCCAAGGCAGCGCGGGCCGTGGAAGATGGCGTGGGTTCCGTCGTGATAGTGGCGGACCTTGACCCGCGCCTTGACGAAATGCGCCCGCAGAGGGCTCGCCGGAATTTGAAGTTTCAGCTTGTTGAACGAGACGCAATTGTCATTGCCGACCTGACGCTCTTCCTGCGATGCAGAGAATCTCCCGAGATCGACGCCCGCGACGGCGACGAAAGCAGTGCCTTCTTGCTCCGCCTTGACGGCAAAGCGCGCGTTGTGGGCCGGAATATACACATCGCGGAGAAACACGTTGGCGGCTTCCATCGTCGTGATTTGCGCCAGGGCCAGTTCCTTCGTCAGCCGGTCTTGCAGCGTCTGGAAGACCCGTTCCGAACGACCCCGTGCTTGTGGCGAATAGGCCGCGATATGTTCGACGCCCAGATGATCCGAGCGCGCGCCCGACCTGCGTCAGACGTGCCCGGTCGACCTTGCCGCCCGCCTCCGGCGTATGGAAATAATGGCTGCCGCGATCCGTGTAGAGACTCAGCGGCAGGCCATGCTCGCTAAACACCTCGTTCAGCGCCCGAAACGTCGAGGCCGTGCCTTCCTCCTCGACCAGAAAGGCCGAATAGATGGCGCTCGTCGCGTCATCCATCGTCACGATCGAGATCGAGTGCCGGCTGGCCGCCCAAGCCATTCGTGCCGCGATCCATCCTGATGCAGCATCATGCCCGGCAATGGCCGGCGTGGACGCTTGCGCCGATGCGCGCCGCGCTTCTTCGCCTTCTCCAGCAAGCCCTTCGATTGCAAGAACGTCTTCGTCCAGGTGTAGCCCCACGTAAACTTGTGATCGCGCACCAGAAGCTCGTGGAAATGCTTCGCCGTGAAGCCGCTGTAGCGGCTCCGATAAAGCGCCTCTACCTCCGCTTCCCGGTCCAGCGGGACCCGCTTGCCCGGCGATTTCCCAAGGCGACGATCCAACAGGCCCGCTTCGCCGTCTTCATCGTAGCGCTGCCGCCATCGCCGGAACGTCCGCTCGCCCACGCCTAAAAGTTCCGCCGCTTCCAACTGACTGAACTCCGCCGCCTCGTAGCCGCCCCAAAATATCCAAAAACTTCATCATTCGCACACCCTGAAGGGCTTCCGACCGGCGCATCCCTCCCCTCAAAAAGGCTCGGGACTTACCGGACAGATCGTGCGCTACCTAAACCGGACATATCATGTGCTACCGACAGACCGGCGGCTAGCAGTTGCAGCGGGCAGCGGCTTCCGCTATGGTCTTCAGCAGGCACCCGTAGCTCAGCTGGATAGAGTACAAGATTCCAAATCTTGGGGTCACAGGTTCAAGTCCTGTCGGGTGCGCCAATCAAATCAATGGGTTAGCTTCGATGGCTCGAGGGTAAAACGAGAACGTCAGACTTTTTGCCTCCAGCGTTTCCGACTTTTGCTCCTGCCGATGGGCTGGTCTCCCACTAGGGTACTGGTTCAGTGGAAGGAGGCTTTGGCGCCGCCGCCTGCGTTCGCTCTGATATCGGATGTGCAATTTTTTTCGCCCACAGGCAGGTTACGTGCCCTGGCGGCGGGGCGGCCCATCCGAGTGCCAACGGCCCCAGAATGTGCGCCCAAGCAGCAATTCTAAACCGAAGTTCCTGGGCGCTTTTGTCGCATGCATCCCAAAATAATCGGGATATTTCTGCAAGTTACGCAACCAAAGAAGCCGACAGCGATTGTCTACTGTACCCATGGATTGCGACCATACCAACTCAGCGCGGGGGAACCACGAAATCAGTAAACCCTACACCAAATGTGTCGAATCCTCTCATATAGAGGTGTAGACAGTAGCGATTTCCGCCTTTCATCGTAAGCGATTGAGGGATAAGGCAAAAGTTCAGCGGCGTTCCGGGAACTTCGGTCTAAAAGTAGCCGTCTTGTAGGATTAACAAGGGAGGCCATGATTTTTAAGGAGGTTGGGAGGGATTTCGAAGGTGGCGAGGGCTTTGAGGAAGACTTCCCATGAGGGGAAGATGATATAGGTGGTCAAGGAGACAACGGTTGAAAAGAACCGGGTTCGCTTGGCCGCCACCTCGCGGGCGGCTTGCCACGGAGGTTCCAGCAAATCCAGAACCGAATGCCAGGCGAAGGCCAGCAAATTCAAAGCCGCCAGCATCATCGCCAGAAACTTTTTGCCGTGGCCGAAATTGTGTTCGAGTTCATAGCCGTGACTTTTCATCGCGTTGAAACTCTCGTTTTCGATCTTCCACCTGGCGCGACCGCAGGCGACGATTTCCGCCACGTTGGCCCTTGAAACCGGCAAGCTTGTGATCCACGCCATCGTGGAGGTGACCTTGCCTTTGGCGTCCAAAATCTGAAAGCCGATCCAGTTGACATTCAGCGCGTCTTTGCCATCGCGGATCGGGACATTTTCGATCCAGCGGTAACGAAACGTCTCGAACGTCGCGCGCTTGCGGACTTTTTCTTCATGCCGTTCCAGCCCGGCGCCGGAGATAAAATCAACCAATGCCTTGTGCGATGTTTCCTTGCAGGTGAAGATGAAATCGCCGCCGCCACGCACGGCCATCTCGGCCACGCTCTGACAGGCGAACAAATCGCCGCCCATATAAACCGGCCGCAAAGCCCTCAGGTTTTCCGCGTGTTTTTGATACCAGCGCTTGACTGCCTCGCGCTCGCAATCCTGCTTCTCGTGGCCGTCTTGCGGCGAAATGAACTCCGGCATCAGCGGCACAACACGGCTGTGCCCGGGCGCAACGGCCGTGGCCGGCAACATCGTGTGATAGCATTCCGTCTTGCCGTTGCTGCGTTTGCGCGTCAGGCAATGCGGGCAGTGGATTTTGCACGAGTTGAAATACGCTCATCGCAAAGCTCCAGATCGCCTGACCCTCCTGGGGAGTTACGGATTTTCCGCGATGACGAATGCCGCGTCCGCCAAGGCAATGCCGCAGCGAACTTCACGACGATCAAGCACATGGCTCACAATCTAACGCGAAGAGCGCCCGGAAAAGCATCCATCCGCGCAAGGCGCAAGGCCGCCGCCTGGGACGATCGGTACCTCGTAAGCCTCCACGCCGCTTGAGCCGTTCACCCGTTTCCCCCGCGCCGGCCGGCGGCAAGTGCCCGAAAAATAGACTTGGCAGCGCATTTGTTCCAATATAGAAATAATGTATGTCCACATTGGAGGGTTTCCTTTCATGTTCGCGCGTACAGCAATTTTCATGACGCTCCTATTTTCGGCGGGGGTGGCCTTTGCGGAATGGCAATCCGAGCCACAGGCTATGGCCGCAAGTTCAAATCGATTGCAGGGAATGGCCCCGCTAGCGTTATTCAAAGTAATCCAGGCTTCGCTCACGCGGGGAGCGGATTCAGTGGAGCCTGCAAAGGCCAGATACGTGCCAAGGCCAGAGGTTGAGGCTGCTATTCGCAAGGGCAACAAGCTCATGCGCCAAGGCGACATCGTTGGTGCCCGGGAAGCATACCAAGAGGCCCTCGCATTTGGAGATGCTGCCGCCGCCGCGCTGGTAATGGGACGCTCCTACGATCCGATCTACTTTGCGAGAATTGTGGAAAGGAACGCCGGGCCGGAGCCGGGAAAAGCCTTCGAGTGGTACCGCCAGGCGATGGATGCGGGCGCGGTTCAGACCGCGATGGTTCGCATCGAGGATCTCAGGCGCTTCATGAGCAAGTAGCCAGTCGAAGGCCAGTTCAGGGGTTACTTTTCCCCGCCGCCTCCGCTTGCTGATGCGGTCCTTTTAAGACGCAAACTCGCCTTGGCGAGCTTGCGCGAGAAGGACAGGATGAGGTGTAACCCGCGTTGTGCGGTTGAGGAAAGAACGGTCTCCGCCTCTTCCGCTACAGAAGCTCCGCACAGCCGGCCCTAATATCGGCTGCTGGCCGCGTTCGCGGTGCTCGCCGGTGCCGCCAGCCGTGCGGCGCGGCTGCCACGCCATTGATGGGGCCGGAAAAGTCATCGTGTGCTCTTAGCCATCGAGCAGCGTTCGGTGCATTGCTTGAAGGGCGGCTCGCTTATGCCTGCTGACGAGGCAGCCTGCCGGGGCGCCTGCGTGCCATGGCTGCAACCTGCGATTACGGATGCGACGAAACGCTAGCTTAACTGGTTGGCTTCAGACTGGCGGGAGGAATAGCCGGCGTTCCTGGCAAGCCAATTTGGAGAAAATGGATGTGCAGCGTGGCGCAGGAGTGGGCTGGCAGAAAGCCGTTTTTCCTGGCGGCGCTGGCAACTGTGCTGGTTCTGGCCGGCTGCGGCAGGAAGAACAAATACGCTCCACCGCCACCGCCGAAAGTGACCGTCGCCGCTCCCGTCCAGATGCCCGTGACGCTCTACGCTGAATTCACTGGCAACACCTCGGCCTTTTCCACCGTGGACTTGGAGGCGCGGGTACAGGGGTTCCTGGAAACCATTAACTACCGCGACGGTGACGTGGTGGCGAAGGGCCGGACCCTGTTCGAGATCGAAAAAGACCAATATGCGGCCCAGGTCGATTTGCAGACGGCACTGCTTGCCGCCGCGAAAGCCAAGCGAGCCAACGCGGACATCCAATATAAGCGGGCGGCGGCCCTGGGGAAGGATGAATTCGCCAGTCAGCGTGCGGTGGACGATGCCAGAACCAATCTCGACTCCGCGATCGCTCAGGTGGCCGCGGACGAGGCCAGCCTCAAGCTTGCCCAAATCTCGCTCGGCTATACCACGGTGCAGGCGCCCTTCGATGGAATGGTATCGCGGCATCTGGTGGATACCGGTGCGCTTGCCGGATATGCCGGCCCCACCAAGCTCGCTACCATCCTTCAGATCAGTCCAATCTACGTTTACTTCAATATCTCCGAGCAGCAGCTCATCTCCATGCGCGATGCGCTTGCCAAGGAAGGCAAGACGCTGAAGCAAATGCGCGAAGAGCGTCAGTACCTGCCGATGGAGGTCGCGCTGGGCGCGGACACGCCGTTCCAATATAAGGGCGATATCGACTATGTGGCCCCGCAGGTGGACGCCGCAACGGGAACGCTGCAAATTCGCGGCGTGCTGGAAAACAAGGATCTGGCGCTAGTGCCCGGCCTGTTCGTCCGTGTCCGTTTGCCAGTCAGACGGGTTGAAAAAGCCCTTTTGGTCAACGACACCGCGGTGATGTCCAACCAGGCAGGCAGCTACGTGATGGTGGCCGGCAAGGACAATGTGGTTGAGCAGCGCGCCGTGACCACGGGTCAGGTGGAGGGGCAGTTGCGCGTCATCGCGAGCGGGCTCTCGCCTGAAGACAAGGTGATTATCGGCTCGATTCAGCGTGCAGTGGCCGGAAATACGGTCGCCCCGGTCGCCGGTGTTATGGCCGCCGCTCCGGAAGGGCTGAAGCCGGCTCCGGCCGCTCCAATAACGGGACCGGATCGCGAGCAGACGAAACCCTGAACGACCGGTGGTCACGAGGCGGCATGTTCTCACGCTTTTTCATTGAACGGCCGGTTCTGGCAAACACGCTGGCGCTCGTCATCGTCCTGATGGGCGTGCTTTCCCTGCTGCGCCTTCCGGTATCGCAATACCCCGACGTGGTGCCCCCAACCGTGCTGGTGACCGCGACCTATCCAGGCGCCAGCGCACGCACGGTGATGGACACCGTTGCGCTGCCCATCGAGCAGCAGGTCAACGGCGTCGAAGGCATGATTTATATGCAATCGACAAGTGCCAGCGACGGCAGCTACAGCCTCATCGTCACCTTCGATGTCGGAACCAACGCGGACATGGCCCAGGTTCTGGTGCAGAATCGCGTCTCGCTGGCCACGGCCCAGTTGCCGGCGGCGGTCGCTGTTCAGGGGCTCAACATCCAAAAGAAGTCGACGGCAATCCTTCAATTCGTCAGCGTGTATTCGTCCAGCGGGCGGTACGACGACCTGTTTCTCGCCAACTATGCCAAGATCAACATTGAAAACGAGCTGGCCCGGCTGCCTGGGGTCGGCTCCGTCCAGGTGATGGGGGCCGGAACCTATGCCATGCGGATCTGGCTCGATCCGGATCGCCTGCAAACCTTTGGGCTGACCCCGGCCGACGTTATATCGGCGATCCAGCAGCAAAATGCCGAAGTGACAGCCGGCCTTGTGGGCGCGCCGCCAACACCCTCCATGGTGAACTTCCAGTATGCGCTCAACATCACGGGCCGCTTTAACGACCCCGCCGGTTTCGAGAACATCGTGGTCAAGGTGACCGGTGAGGGCGGCGGGAAGATCGTCCGGGTGCGCGACATCGGCCGCGTGGAGCTTGGCGCGGCTACCTACGGCCACAGGGCGACCGTCGACGGCAAGCCATCGGCTGCAATCGCGATCTCGCAGCTCACCGGCGCCAATGCGTTGAAGGTCGCCGAAAGCGTGAACGCAAAGATGAAGGAGCAAGCGAAATCCTTCCCCTCCGGACTTGACTACAAAGTCTCCTTCGACAGCACCAAGTTCGTCACCGCCTCCATCCATGAAGTCTATGTGACCCTGATCATAGCAGCAGTGCTGGTGCTGATCGTGATCCTGCTTTTCCTCCAGGACTGGCGGGCGATGCTGGTGCCGGCAACCACCGTACCGGTGACGATTATTGGCGCATTCGTGGCCATGGCGATGCTGGGCTTCACGGTCAACACCACAAGCCTGTTCGCGCTGGTGCTGGCCATCGGCATCGTGGTGGACGATGCCATCGTGATCGTGGAGGGAGTGGCGCGCCATATGGATGCCGGCATGCCGAGCCGCGAGGCGGCCGTCAAGGCCATGTCCGAGCTGATCGGCCCCGTCATCGGCATTACGCTCGTGCTCATGGCGGTGTTCCTCCCGGCTGCGACGCTGCCAGGATTGACCGGCAAGATGTACCAGCAATTCGCCCTTGTCATCGCGGCGACTGCGGTCATCTCGGCAATAAACGCGGCAACGTTGAAACCCACCCAGTGCGCCCTATGGCTGCGCAAGCAAGTGCCGCTCAGCGAGCGCAACATCGTCTATCGCGCGTTCAACGCCATCTATGCGCGCGCCGAGGACCGCTACGCCGCGCTGATCCGCCGGCTGGTGGCCTTCAGCCTCCCTGTCACGCTGGCGGGGCTCGCCCTGATCGGCCTCGCCTTCGTGAGCATCTCCCGCATACCGACGAGCTTCCTGCCAGTTGAGGACCAGGGCTACTTCATCGTCAGTTTGAACCTGCCCAATTCGGCATCCGAGGTGCGGACCGAGGCGGCGGTGGCGGAAGCGGTCAAGCTGGTGCAGAAGGTGCCCGGCGTCGAGAGTGTGGTTGGCGTCTCTGGTGTATCGCCGCTGGACAACAACGCCACGCTCTACAATGCCGGCATGCTCTATGTCGTGCTCAAGGACTGGGACGAACGCAAGACCCCGGAGTTGAGCCTCGCCGGCATCGCCGGGCGCATCCGCAATGCACTTCGTGGCATGGAGACCGCAACGGCGCTGATCCTGCTGCCGCCCTCAATTCAAGGAATCGGAAACGTCGCCGGCTTCACCATGATGGTCGAGGCGAAGGACGGAAGCTCCGATTTCCCGGCGCTTCAGAGCGCGGCGGAGGAGCTTGCCGCGAACGCCTCGACGCAGTCGGCGCTCGCCCATGTCGCTTCGACGTTTAAGGGCAATGTGAAGCAGCTGAGGCTGGAGGTAGATCGCGTTAAAGCCGAAACCCTCGGGCTCACCGTCAGTCAGGTGTTTTCGGCGGTGGAATCCTATTTCGGGTCCACTTACGTCAATCAGTTCACCAAGTATAACAACGTCTTCCAGGTCTATGTGCAGGCCGACGCCCCCTTCCGCCTGCAACCGGGCGACGTGCTGAAGCTGAAGGTCAAAGGTGCCGGGCGGGCAGATGGTCCCGCTCGGAACCGTGGCGAGCATCAAGGACGAGGTGGGGCCGCCACTCATAACGCTTTATAATCTTTATCCGGCCGCGATCGTCACCGGCGGCCCGGCCACGGGATTTAGCTCGGGAGAGGCCATGACGCTGATGAACGAGGCCGCCCAGAAGTCGCTGCCTCCCTCCATGGGCACGGCATGGACCGGCATGTCCTATCAGGAAGAGGTGCTTGGCAATCAGATTTACGGCGTATTCGCCGTAGCGCTGGTGCTCGTTTATTTCGTGCTTGCGGGGCAATACGAGAGCTGGCTTCAGCCGCTGGCTGTCATTTTCGCCGTGCCGCTGACACTGCTTGGAACCGCCATGGCCCTCGCGGCGGTTGGCATGCCGAACAATCTCTACACGCAGATCGGTATCGTGCTGCTCATCGCCCTTGCGGCCAAGAATGCCATCCTGGTGGTGGAATATGCCCGCGAGAAGCGAGCGGAGGGCATGGACATCGCCGAGGCTGCCGTGGAGGCGGCACGCCTTCGCTTCAGGCCTATCCTTATGACGTCCTTCGCCTTCATTTTCGGTATGCTCCCCCTGGTCTTCGCCTCCGGGGCAGGGGCCGGAGCGCGCATCTCCATTGGCATCGCCGTGGTCAGCGGGATGCTCGCCTCTACCTTCCTCGCGGTGCTGTTCGTGCCGCCATTCTTCACTGTGCTGGAGCGTTTGGCAGCGTGGCAGCGAGGCGAAGATTGGCGCGCTTCCCCGGCTGAAGACAAGCCGCGATCGTGACACGCAACCGGCTCCATTCGCGCGCTACTGAACCTGAGTCTGGCAGTTGGAACTGGCCCGGCGAGAAAACATCCAGCAAAATAGGGTGCTGGCAGATTTTGCCGCTTAACCCGTTAGTGTCTTACCAACCAACTCTTATCATTTTCTGCACGGAATCGGTCAAGCGAGCGCCGGAATGACGGCGTATTCGGTGATGTGGGACGCGGCGGCGATGACTGCTCTTCCGGCGCATGTGAGGTAGTAGCGGTAGGTTTTGGCGACACGTTTGATGAGACCGAGATAGCGCAGCCGCCGGATCTGGCGTGAGAGCGTGGCGGGGGAGATTTTCTCAAGCAATGGCGCGAGATCGGCGCGCCGGACACCGGCGATGTTGAACTTGGGATTCTGCAGGGCGCGAAGCAGCGTTTTCTCGGTGGGGTTGAAGAAATCGATGCCTTTGACAGTCTTGCCATCGACCTTGCGCGGGCGCGTAACACGGTCGAGCAGTCTGACGCCGGCGGAGAAGTCGTCGAGCGCCGAGAGATGGGCGAGATAACGCCGGTTGCAGGCAAAGAGAATGCCGGTCAAGTCTCCAAGGCTGTAGATGTTCTTCTTCATGGGAGCAAAGCCCGTGCTTGATGGGCCTTTGCGGTGTTCTACCTTCCGGTAGTGCTTGAAGGACGAGACGTCGTTGGTTGTTGTCTCGATACGCAGGACGATGCCGAACTTATCGTACATCTTGATGGAAGACTTACCGAAGCGGTGCTTGATGCAGGTGCCCTCGATGCGGGTTGAGAATTGGCTGCCGATTTCCTGAGCAAGCTTGGGGTCGATTTTGCGGCCAAGGAATGTGGCGATGGTTTCGGCCTTCACGGTGAGCACGGAATGCCGGGCCAGTTGTTCGTAGAGCGGCGCCAGCGTTGCCTTGGAACGGAACACCAGATCGGTCGAGTATTCGACCTGCATCAGGCTCCAGTGATAGGACTGCTTGAAGGTATCGAGCACCGGACAGCATAGCGCCGCGTAACGGTCAAGGATACGGTGGAGCATTCCGGGTGAGAAGCTATCGGCCAATTCCTGGGCGTGCTGCCAATCGCCGATGCGCAGGAAGGCGTTGTCTTTGGCGGAGAAGCCTATGCCTTCGGCGGTCAGCTTGCGCGCCAGCCAGCTGTGGCCGTTGCAATAGATCTGCAAACGGAACGGCGCCCAGGTTGGAACCCGGACGTAAATCAGGCCAAGCTCAGCATCGATGAAATAGAAATAATAATGCAGGCATTTGCCGCTGTCCGGGCGCAGAAAGGTTTTGTGCGTCTTCTTGTCATGCCATGGCTGGTAAGCGCCGCACGCTTCCATGACGGAGATGACATGCGCCAAGCCTGGATGATCGCCGCGCTTGGCAATCGCCTTGGCGACGACATCCTCCTTGCGGATGTGGCTCTTCGAAATGTGCTCGATGCTCACGCCCGCCGCTTCCGCAACCTTCGCCGCGTTCTCCCGCACCTTATCGCGCAGCGTGGCCGCAAACTCCGGATAATCGAAAATGCGGATGGCATTCGCGCGAAGAAATACCGTCATCCCCTGGGCGTGGCAGATGCCAGGAACCGTACCGGTGATGACAATCCGGTCGTAACAAGAAAGAACCCCTGCGATCCGCTCGTCGTAGCGTTCAGCAAGCCCCTCCGCCATGGTCCCCTCGCCAATTGGCTGCGCCCCACGGTATAATAGCGCAACCTTCTTGGTTCCGGCTTGTCCGGCTTAGGTGAAAGGCGGTAGACACAGCCCCCGGCCGTCATTCGCGCGCTTGCCCTCGACGAACTGAAGGTGTGACTATTTTTTGGCATTTGCCGCCAGCCGCACGGAACTACGGCCGACGGAAACCCTCGACCGGCGCTGCAAATTCCGGCACTCTCTTTGCACGGAAGGACAAAAGCTGGAGGCAAACCCTTTGCGAGATACGCTGGAACATGTGCGCACGCCCGGACTGAATGTATTCGGGGAGCCGCTGCAAACCTGCTCCAATTTACCATTGACTGGCTTTTTCCGCGACGGCTGTTGCAATACCGGGCCGCAGGATGTGGGCTCGCACACCGTTTGCACCGTCATGACAGCGGAGTTCCTGGAGTTCTCGAAGCGGGCTGGAAACGACCTCTCCACGCCCATACCGGAGTTCGATTTTCCGGGGCTGGAACCGGGCGACCGCTGGTGCCTGTGTGCGGCGCGGTGGCGGCAGGCCTTCGAGGCGGGGAAAGCGCCCAGGGTGGTGCTCGCAGCAACGCATGAAGGCGCTCTGGAGATTGTGGCGCTGAAGGACCTCAAGTGCTTCGCCATAGACCTCAGCTAACAGCCTTTTATCAGGAGCGGTGCTGCCGTAACGCTGTACAGGGAGCGCACAAGGGAAGTCATTATGGAATACTAAGCGTGCTATGAAGAAAAATGTAACGCCCGCGCCGGCAGGCCCCGCAATCGTTCTCGTCCAGCCGCAACTTGGCGAGAACATCGGCGCGGCTGCCCGCGCGATGGCGAATTTCGGGTTGCACGACCTGCGGCTCGTCGCCCCCCGCGACGGCTGGCCGAACGAGGCGGCGCGCGCCTCCGCCGCGCTTGCGGTGAAGGTGGTGGACGAGGCCACCGTCTATGATACGCTCGGCGCCGCCATCGCCGATTTGCATTTCGTAGCCGCAACAACGGCGAGAAGCCGTTTCCTGGCCAAGCCGGTGCTTGCCCCGGATACCGCCGCGGCGCAAATGTTCGAGCGCGAGGCGGCCGGCTCGCGTTGCGGCATCCTGTTTGGTAAGGAACGGACGGGGCTTGAAAATTCCGATGTTTCCGTGGCCTGCGTCATCGTGACCGCGCCCGTCGATCCGGCCTTCGCATCGCTGAATCTCGCGCAATCCGTGCTGCTGTTCGCCTATGAATGGCGCAAGCTCGCCAACCCCCATTCGCTGGGGCGCCAGCTTCCCGATGCGCCGCAGGGTGCCGGCCCGCGCTTTAAGGCAAGCCGTCCAGCCGAGCGGCATGAGCTTCTCGGCCTTTTCGAGCATCTCGAAAGTGAACTCGATTATTGCGGTTTTCTGTTCCCGCCGGAAAAGCGCGACACGATGGTGAACAATATCAGGACGATGTTCGCCCGGATGGAGCCGACCGAGCAGGAGGTGCGCACGCTAAGAGGGATCATCAAGAACCTCAGGCGCGGCCCACACCCCAGCTCCCAGAACAGTTAGCGGCCATCCTCCCTGCCCGCATGCTCCAAACCGCGCCACGCGGCCCGCAACACATAAAGGCGCTGTGCGGCATGGGGGGTATCGAGGCGGCCGGTATCACGCGGCTTTGTCTTGCGCCTCGATTTCTTGAAGTGCAGCGTCGATATGTTGCCGGGCGCGGTCAAGGTCGGCCCAGGCCGCAATCGCGCTCAATTCCTTGAGCATCTCCGCGAGGTATTCCCTCGTGTCCTGTTTTTGAAGAGCAAGGCTTTGTGCGGCATCGGCGCCGCCAGCTTGGTCGTAGTGCATGGTCTCCGTCTGGATAGGGGGTGACAGGCTTGTCATGGAGGGCTCCGTGTTTCTCTAGCGCCTTCATGCGCTCTTGAAACTGCTCCCGCTCAAGGGTAACGCATGGTTGCAACAGTATGCTTAGACAGCGTTAGATTGCACGGCGGTTTAAAGACCATTTGCCACGGTTTTGCAATAACCAAGTGCAATCCGGCCGCACTTGCCGTTCGAAGCGGTGCACTGCATGATACCGCCATGTTGAAAACAGAGGAAAAGCCCGCATGAACCAGGTATTCCAGCCACTGATCCGGCAGCAATGCATGGTTGACGGGCGCTGGACCGGCGAGCCGCAAGCGGCCGTGACGAACCCCGCGACCGGGGCGGAGATCGCGCGCGTGCCAAATTTCGGGGCTGGCGAGACGAAGGCGGCCATCGAAGCGGCGCATCGCGCCTTTCCCGGCTGGAGCGGGCGGCTGGCCAAGGAGCGCTCGGCGATTCTGCGGCGCTGGTTCGATCTGCAAATAAAGCATGCGGAAGAGCTGGCGCAGCTCATGACTGCCGAGCAGGGCAAGCCGCTGGCCGAATCGCGCGGCGAGGTGGCCTATGGCGCGTCCTTTGCCGAGTGGTTCGCCGAGGAGGCCAAGCGCGTCTATGGCGAGACCATCCCCCACTTCAAAAAAGGCGGGCGCGTCATCGTGCACAAGCAGCCCATCGGCGTCGTTGGCGCGATCACGCCATGGAATTTCCCGCTGGCGATGATCACTCGCAAGGTCTCTCCGGCGCTTGCGGCCGGCTGCACCGTGGTCGTTAAGCCCGCACCCGATACGCCGCTGACGGCGCTGGCGCTGGCGGCGCTTGCGCAGGAGGCGGGCTTCCCAGATGGCGTCTTGAACGTCATCACCGGCGACGCGGAGGCCATAGGCAAGGAGCTGACCACGAACCCGCTCGTGCGCGCGATCACCTTCACGGGCTCGACCCGCGTCGGCAAGATCCTGATGGAGCAGTGCGCCTCGACGGTGAAGAAGGTTTCGCTGGAACTGGGCGGCAACGCGCCGTTCATCGTGTTCGACGACGCCGATCTGGATAAGGCGGTCGAGGGCGCGATTGCGTCCAAGTTCCGCAATATGGGCCAAACCTGCGTCTGCGCCAACCGCATCCTGGTGCAGGATGGCGTCTACGACGCCTTTGCCGCCAAGCTCGCAGACCGGGTTTCGAAGATGAAGGTCGGGCCGGGCGACGAGGAAGGCGTGGTGCAGGGGCCGCTGATCAACGAGGCTGGCCTTGCCAAGGTCGAGGCGCACGTCGCCGATGCGCTTGCCAAGGGCGCTCAGGCCATCACGGGCGGTAAGCGGCACGCACTCGGCCATACCTTCTTCGAGCCCACTGTGCTCATCGATGCGAATGCCGGCATGCGCCTCGCCGGCGAAGAAACGTTCGGCCCAGTGGCGCCGCTTTTCCGTTTTAAGGAAGAAGATGAGGCGATCCGATTCGCAAACGGTACGCCCTATGGGCTTGCTGCCTACTTCTATTCCCGCGACGTGGCGCGCGTCTGGCGCGTAACCGAGAAGCTGGAGTACGGCATCGTCGGCGTGAACGACGGGATAATCTCCACCGAGGTCGCGCCGTTCGGCGGAGTGAAGGAGTTCGGGCTTGGACGCGAAGGCTCCCGGCACGGACTCGATGAGTTCCTTGAAATGAAATACATGTTCCTTGGAGGACTTTCGGATTGAATTCGCAGAACTATAAGAGGCAGGCCGCCGGGCATGCGCTGACGCTTGTCGAGCCGGGTATGATTTTAGGGCTCGGGACGGGCTCGACTGCGGCGGAGTTCGTGAAGCTGCTTGGCGAACGGGTGAAGCAGGAGAAGCTCGATTTGCGCTGCGTTGCGACCTCGGAGCAAACGCGGGCGCTGGCTGAGCAATGCGGAATTGTTATCGCCGATTTCAGCACCATCGCGGACGTGGATCTAACCGTGGATGGCGCCGACGAGATCGACCCGGATCTGAACCTCATCAAGGGCGGCGGCGGCGCTCTCTTGCGCGAGAAAATTGTGGCGATGGCGTCGAACCGCGTCTGCATAATCGCGGAGGCCTCCAAGCAGGTGGACTGCCTGGGCGCCTTCCCGCTGCCGGTGGAGATCGCCGATTTCGGCCTTGCCGCAACACTTGCCATGATCGAGGCATCCGCGGCGGAGGCGGAATGCCACGGCACGATTGCGCTCCGCAGGGGCGGCAATGGCGAGCTGTTCCGCACCGATGGCGGCCATCTCATTGTGGATTGCCACTTCGGCGTCATTTCCAACGTGGAATTGCTGGCCGATCTGCTCGATATCATACCGGGCGTGATGGAGCATGGCCTTTTCATCGATATCGCGGATGAGGCGGTGCTTGCCGGGCCTTCAGGCATCGCCGTTCTCAAAGCGGATGTGGACGACTTCTGATGTCCTGCCGGTCAGGTTGCCGTCCGGCCTGAACCAACGCAAACAGAGCAGAACCACCGCCCTTGTTTCCCGGCAGCGTAACGCAAGGGAACGTCACGGCAGGCGGCGGGGTAATCGCGGCCCGTGCGGCGCCGCGATGTGAATCAGCAGGAGAATTGCATGCGCTTTAGATCGTTACTGCCCGCGTTCTTGATTGCTTTCGCCGGCGCTTTTGCTCCTGCAGGCATCGCTCAGGACAAGCTGGCGCCGGCGGACAAGCCCATTGTTCAGGACAAGCCTCCCGCACAGGTGCAGGCAGACCCGCAGGTCAAGGAGGCGGCACGCGGCCTGATCGAGGAGGTTCTCAAGTTCACTCACGCCGCCGATATCTCCTCCGACCTGCGCCGGACGCTGCGCGAGGTTTACATCCCCGCCCTCCGCGACTTTGTGATGGGCAGCACACCTGGCGTTCCTGCTCCCGATCCGAAGAGCGCCGCCGCTGTCGCGAAGGTGCTCACCTTCATGGATCACGCGCGCAAGGCAGGCGACGAGCTTGACGTGGCCCTTTCCGAGAACCGCGACGCCATGATTTCCGATGTGGCGGAGCAGATGGCCAAGACCGCGAATGCCGCCGACATCGAAAGCATCCGGGCGGCGCTCAAGCTCCCCGCCGTCACCAAGGGCCTCGACGCGGTTTACGCGGTCAGCAAGCTGCTCACCGGCTTCTCTTACGAGGATAGCCGCACCTTCACCGCCTTCTCTGCCTGGGCCAGCCGCCAGGATTTCGATTTGCCGAAGAGCTTTCCCGGAATCCCGCAGCTTACTCCCGACGCGCAGGCGGGCGGCGAGGCGGTGCCTTCCAGGCACAAGGTCGCCAAAGCCCAGGCGCTCGTAAACGATCTGCTCATGATCTCGCACATCGACGAGATGGTGGAGGACGCGCACCGCTTCACACGCGACGTTTATGTGGAGACGGCGCCCATGCCGGGGCCGGAAAGGGAGGCGCTGCGCGAGCAGGTGAATCAGTTCGAGTTTCTCTATAACCTGCAGAAGGCGATTGTGCTGGCGGCAGCGCCGTCCGTAGTGGCCGCCGCTTTCAGCGACGAGCAGCTTTCGGTGGTGCACGGCTTCGTGCGCTCGCCGGCCTTTGCGAAGCTCTCCGGCCTGCTGCGCAACGCGGTGAAGGCCGGAACGGCTTTCACGAAAGGGGACGTTCTTGAGGCCAGGAAGTCCTTCGAGGACCTCGAAAAGAAGGCCAAGGGCGAGGAGCGCAGCACCGCCGAGGAGGACCGCATCAAGGCCGAGTGGGATGCGCTGGCCGATAAATGGACGAAAATCCTCAAGAAGCGCGTCTCACCCGAAACGCGCGAAGGGCTGGAACGGTCCTTGGGCGATCTCAAGGAGGAAGGCCTGCCGATTTAGGCGCGGCAACCGCTTCAAGTCCCCCCTCACTCTGCCTCTCTCCCCGAGGGGAGAGAGGACGCCTAAATTACCCGCAGCAGAAATTCGAGTATCCCCTCTCCCCTTGGGGAGAGGGCTAGGGTGAGGGGGGCTTCTCACTCGCATCCATCAGGGCAGGTCACAGTGAAATTCGACTACGATTTGTTCGTTATCGGCGGCGGCTCGGGCGGCGTGCGCTCGGCGCGGCTGGCTGCCGGCCTCGGTGTGCGCACCGCGATTGCCGAGGAATACCGTTTTGGCGGCACCTGCGTTATCCGGGGCTGCGTGCCGAAAAAGTTCTTCGTCTATGCTAGCGAGTTCGGCCACGCAATCGACGATGCGCGCGCCTATGGCTGGACGGTGGGCGAGAAGCGCTTCGATTGGAAGACGCTCGTCGCCAACAAGGACGCCGAGATCGAGCGCCTGAGCAAACTCTATTCGAACGGCGTCGAGAAAGCCGGCGGCACGGTTTTCCGGGACCGCGCCGAGGTGGCTGGGCCGCACGAGGTAAGGCTGGTCCGCGAAGGCCGCACACTCACCGCCGAGCGCATCCTGATCGCCACGGGCGGCCGCCCGTTCATCCCGGAGATCCCCGGCCGCGAGCACGCAATCACCTCGAACGAGGCGTTTCACCTGGAGGCGCTGCCGGAAAAGATCGTGATCGTTGGAGCGGGCTACATCGCCGTCGAATTCGCCTGCATCTTCCGCGGCCTTGGCGTCGAGGTCGAGCTTATGTACCGCGGTGCTGAGATCCTGCGCGGCTTCGACCACGATCTGCGGCATGAACTGGCGGAGATCATGCGGGGCCAGGGCATCGAGATCACGTACAACACCGAGCCCGCCGCCATCGAGAAATCCGGCGGGCACCTCGCCGTCATGACCACGCAGGGCACGAGCCTCACCTGCGGCGCGTTGATGTTCGCCACAGGCCGGCGGCCCAACACAGAGGGGCTTGGCCTGCAAAAGCTCGGCGTGGAATGCGGCTGGAACGGGCGCATCACGGTCGACGATTGGTATCGCAGCTCGGTGCCCAGCATTTACGCCGTGGGCGATGTGACGGATCGCGTGAACCTGACCCCGGTTGCGATCCGCGACGGCGTCGCCTTCATCGAGGCGAACTACAAAAACAACCCCAATCCAGTCGATCTTGCCTACCTGCCGACCGCCGTGTTCTCGCAGCCGGAGATCGGGACGGTGGGCTACACCGAGGAGCAGGCGCGCGAGATGTTCCGCGCCGTCGACATCTACAAGTCGAGCTTCCGGCCGATGAAAAACACGCTCTCGGGCCGGCCGGAGCGGACGCTTATGAAGCTCGTGGTGGATGCCGAGACCGATAAGGTCGTAGGCGCGCATATATTGGGGCCGGACGCTGCGGAAATGGCGCAGGTGCTGGCGATTTCGCTGAAGCTCGGCGCGCGCAAGGCGGACTTCGACGCGACCATCGCACTGCACCCGACAGCGGCAGAGGAACTCGTCACCATGCGCGAGAAATGGCAGCCGCCAAGCGGCGGGAGGCAATGAGCCGCACAACAAGCGTTGCCCCCATGGGCGCTAACATCACGCGAGATGGTGGCTTAGACCGAGCGAATCTCCCCTCCTCCTTCTCCCCATGGGAAAAGGGACGCCTGAACTACCCGCAGCGGCTATTCCAGCGTCCCCTCTCCCAGAGGGAGAGGGATAGGGGTTGAACGCCCGGAGCAAGCTGGCATCGGGCAGATTTTACGCCCCCGGTGGGGGTTACCCTTCACCCCCATTTTTACCTGTTACGCCGCCACCCCTGTTTTGCTGCCTGCCTCATGGGCTACCGCCGCCTGCCCCGCGAGGAATTGCAGCGTGCGCCAGTTCTTGCGCCGCTCCTCCGTGAGGTGGATCATCGCCGCAGATACGGCCCACTTGAGGAGCTGCCTGTCCGCATCGACCGACACGACATAGGGCGTCTTGCCCTCGCGCGCCCCGTCGCTCAGGTTGATGTACTCATGCACGGGAACGCCCTCCGCACCATCGGGGAACCGCTTGAAGTGCTTCTTGAAGCGGCCCTCGACAAGCGCGAAATCGGCGGGCGTGTACGGCACCTGCATGCGCTGGGGTGCGCCAGCAGCGTCCACGTAGCTGAGCGTGACGTTCGTCCAATCCTTGTCCTTGGAGGGATTGCCCTCCAGCGACAGGAACTGGCCCTGGCGCGGGTCGCGAATGAATAGCGGGCTCATGCGGCTGTCCGCGGCGGCCTTGGCTTGGCGGCGGCCGGCATTGTCGCCGATGCCGTGCTCGGCCTGGCAGGGCGTGTAGAGGTCGAGCACCGCCGGGCCGCCGTTGTAGTTCAGGAAGTCGATCAGCGCCTTGAAGAACGTCCCCTGTACGGCCGTGGTGCACTGCGCCACATAGACGTTCGGATGGAACGAGGCGATCAGGCCCAGCTCCTTGCGGTCCTCCTCCTTGCCGGCATGCGCCGCGCCATAGCGCGACAGGTCGGAGTCCTGCGCCGTGAAGCTCGCCGTGGACGCCTGCCCGCCCGTGTTCGAGTAGGCGCCGGTATTCAGCACGACCACCTTCACCGGCGTGTTGGAAGCGAGCAGGCGCGAGAGCGCGCCGAAGCCGATGTCGTAGGTCGCGCCGTCGCCGCCGATGGTGAGCACCGCCGGCAAGAGCGCCAGTTCCTCCTCCGTGAACTGCGTCCAGTTAAAGGTCCGGAAGAACCCGTCATGCTCGGCGGGGTTATAAGCATCCTCCAGGTCGAGCCTGGCGGTGCGCAGGGCGCGGAAATCCTCTACTGCCTCCGCGCTCAGGCCCTCGAAGATGCCCTTGGCCAGCGGCTGCGCGTCCTGGAACAGGCTGTTCACCCACGGATCGGTGTACGGGTTGAACGGGAAGGTCGAGGCGTACACGCTGCTGCACCCGGTCGAGTTGGCGATCACGGCGCTGGACTGGCCGTTGCCGGTTGGGCCGCTTTCGAGCTTGAACAGCCGCCGTTCCAGCGTCTCCACCGTTTTGGCCATGCGCCCGGCGCGGCCTGGATCTGCCGCGTCCGGCTGGATCGCGGCGCGCTTGGCATTAAGCTGCCCAATCAGGCCTTCAAGCTCCTTGATATGCTTATCGTTGCGCTCGCTGTGGATGGCGCGGTTTGCTGCAAGCACCATGCGGATGGCGGTCACCTCGCCGCAGCCGCGGCAAGCGCCATGCCCGCCCGTCACGGCGTAGTAGTTCTCAGGGTCGAGCATCAGGCGCGGGGTCTTGCCGCCCGGTTCGGTCGCGCCCTCGTAGAAATGCGCGGGCGTGCCGGGCGCACGGCTCAGGAACTCGAAGCCCGCCTGTAGCGATTCCAGAAGCTCCGGCGTCTGCTCGCGCTCCACCAGGGCGCCTGGGCCGCAGACCTCGACGCATTCCAGGCAGCCGCTGCACTTCCACGGGTCGACGGTGACCGCATACATGGCACCGCTGCCCGGCTCGCTCTTCTCGGCATTGTCGAAGTACGGCTTGGTCTTGGCGACCGGGAACACGGACAGCGCCTTGGCCAGCTTGGCTAGATCGGCGGCAAGCTCCGCGTTAGGGCCAGCCACGCCGTCCGCCACCTCGGCCACCTGCTGGTGGAAGAGCGTCGCGCCCTTCTTCACCTTGCGGTACGCCTCGCGGACCGCGCCCTCCACCGCCGGCAGGGCCGTGCGCACCGCATCGCGGCGCCCCTGCGGCAGATCGAGCGCCTTAAGCGCCGTCACCAGCAGGTCGGGGATGGCGTGGATCGTGTTGGGGATCGCAGCATCCGGGCAGACGACGGCGCAGTCGAGGCAGCCTCCGCAAAGATCGGGCTTGAATTCGGGCACGCTGCGGCGGAACAGCCCTTTGTCCTTCCAGGCCGCGCTGCCCGCCGGCATGAACAGCCCGGTACCGGGCAGCACGGGCGCTTCGGCGATGCTGCCGTCGCGGAAGTGGGAGGCGACCATGTCCTCGTAATACTCGGCATCGAGGAAGCGCGAGCTTGCCGCGAAGTCCTTCACGCCGGCCATGCCGGCCGAGAGATCGATGGTGCGGACGCACGGCGCAGCACCTTCCTCAGCCCCGGCATCGGCGAAGTCCGGCCCGTCATAGGCAACCTTTTGCGTCGCGTGCAGACCGTCGCGGATCACCGCCATATTGCTCTCGACGATCTCGCTGCCCTTGGCGCCGAATTTCTTGGCGATCTGCTGGCGGATTTTCTCCAGCATCGCGTCCGGGGTAGCCCCTGCCGCCACGCGCTCTACATTCCCAGACACCGCGCCGATAAAGGCGATGCCCATCATGCGGGTTTGCAGGTCTTCCGTTGGCGCATGCTTCTTGGCCACGGCGAAGGCGTCGATGACGAAGAAGTTGAGGCGCTTGTCGCGGATCGTCTTGCGGGCGCGCGCCGGCAGGCTGCGCCACGCTTCGAGCGGCGGCAGGTTGGATTGCAGGATGAATGTACCGCCCTCGACCAAGCCTTTCAGCGGATCGGTATGGCTGAACACCTTGTGATCCGGCGAGATGACGATTTCCACGTCCTCCAGCTCGGCATTGGTGAGCTTCACCGGCTCGGGGCTCAGCGTGATGTAGTAGTTGGTCGGCGCGCCGCTCTTCTCCGAGCCGTATTTCGGTGCCGCCTTGGAGCGCAGATCCAGCACGCCCGCCAGGATGTCGGTCAGGAGCTTGCCGGTAGCGATGGTGCCGTAACCGCCCACCGAGTGGAAGCGGATGCGGAACGCGGAAGGCGGCAGCAGGCTGGGGTTGGCCTCGGTTTCGAGCGCCATCATCCCGGTTTCGGGATAGGCCGCCCTCAGCCGGTCTTGCAACTCCGCAATCTTCCGCCCCGGTTGCTTGGCGAAGAACTGCGAGCCGAGATAGACGAACGGCGCGTTGACCGTCTCCATGTTCTTGAACGCGGCGATCAGGTGGCGCGGCTGCAAGTCGTGCGCGCCAAGTCCGAAAATCGCCGTGGTGATCTTGGGCAAGCTCTGGATCGCCGGAATACCAGGATTGCGCTCGCCGCCGCCCGCCGCGTTCTCGACGCCCTTGAACAGCGCCTGGGTAACGAACGAGGTCAGGGCCGTGACGTCCGATCGCTCAAGCACCGTAACGGCCTTCTTGCCAGCGAGCGCCGCCACCAGCTCCGCCTCCGGGAAAGGCTGCAAGAGCTTCACCGACACCACGCCAACCTTCTTGCCCTGGCCGCGCAGATAAGCCGCCACCGCCTCGGCATCGTCGGTCACCGAGCCCAGGCCCACCATGACGGTATCGGCGTCGTCGCACATATAGGTCATGATGGGCTTGTACTCGCGGCCCGTAAGCGCGGAGTATTCGGACATGGCCTCGCGCACAAGGCGCGGCACGTCGCGCACGAAGTGCGTGCGGTGATCGGCGGAGCCTGCCTGGAAGTCGGGCTGGTTCTGCACGCCGCCGGTCAGGCCCGGATTGTTGATGTCGACCAGCGCCGGCACGAGCTGGCGCGTGCCCTTTTCGTAAGCGTTGAGCCACTGCCGCCGCCACTGGCCGTGCAGATCCTCGGGCAGCCAGGCAAGCGTAGCCTGAGCGAGCTGGCCTGCGTTGTCTTTCTCGACCGCCTCCGCATTGTCCGCAAGATACGCCTTCAATGCCGCGAGATTGGCCGGGTCGAGATGCTCCAGCTGCCTCTTGAGGTACTGCTCAAGCTGATGCACGCGGCCCTTGGCGCCGAACAGGATATCCTGCGCCACGGTCGGAGCCTTGATGCGGCCGGCCGGATCGCCGAGATACTCGCGCAGAAGATCGGGCTCCGGCATCAGCGCCTCGCTCATCATATGGCTGGTGGCGAAGCCGTCCATTGCGTTAGCTACCGGTATCAGAGAGAGCGCGCTTGCCCTGTAGGCGATGGCGGCGAGGTCGGCCGCCTCCTGCGGGTTTGAGCCGAACAGGATTGTGTAGCCGGACTGGAGCAGAGCGTACACGTCGTCATGGCCCGCCATCACGTTCAGCGAATGCTTCGACACCACGCGGGCCGCGATCTGTAGCACAAAGCCGCCAACGCGCTTGCCCACGGTCACGTAGTGGGATTCGAGACCGTAGAGGATGCCCTGGCTGGAAGAGGCGTTGGAGATGAACTTGCCGCCGGTCAGCGCCGCGCCAAGTGCGCCAGATTGCGCGGAGTGTTCGCCTTCCGGTTCGAAGAAGAACGGATGCTTGCCCCAGACATTGCAGCCGCCCCCGGCCCGGAAGGCCTCGTAAATCTCCGAGATCTCGGTCGATGGGGTGATCGGATAGCCTATAACGCCGCCGCATACGTTGCCCATCACATGGGCCACCGCGCCATTGCCGTTAATGACGGTGGGGATGCCCGGATATTTCGCGGCCATCTGCTGCTTCTCCCTGAAATATATTCATACCGCTGGGCGAGTGCTTCGCTGCCTGCTATCAGGCGCGGGGCGAACAGCCGTGGCCGCGAATTTCGCGGAGCCTGGCATTCCACCTCTGTCCGTCTATATCCCGGCCAATGCGCGAAGGACCAACCCTCCGTCATCATCGGGCCTTGGTTGTAAGAAATCCTTAACGCCACAACCGTGGCGAGAATATTGCCGGATTGCCGCTCCGTTTTGGAGCAGCCCGGTGCCGTACACCCGTGGTGGGCATGTCCGGCAGCACCTTGCCGAACGAGAGTGTCCTGGCAAAACAAGAGTGTCCTGGCAACGCTGGTCTTGTAAAGCCGCAAAGAACGCCGCCCAGGGCCAGTCAGGCCGGGATAAGGCAATTCGTTGATAATTAGTCCTGATTATCCAGGCAGCAAGAACTTAGGAATTCTTTGGCAATCGCATAGATATGCAAGCAAAAAAATGCTGAAAATCATTCCTCGCGATTGGGGTATCGAGCTGGTTTTCGAGGGGGCGCTTGAGCTGCCTGAAGCCGAGCGCTATTTTGCCGATTTCCGGGCAACCGTTTTGGCATATAGCGGCAAATCGTGGGGCCTGCTCGTGGATTGCCGGAAGCTGGCGCCTGTATCTCCCGAGGTCGCCGAAATCCTGGGAAAAAGCCAAGCCTTGGTGCATGAACAGGGAGTGCGGCACGTTAGTGTGGTCTTTACCTCAGCCATCACCGTCACTCTGGCTCAGCGGCTGGCCGAGCAGGCGGGCATTCTTAGCCGGGAACGCTATATCGATGCAGGAAGCAACCGTCACTGGCGTCAGCTTGCCCTAGACTGGGTTCAAAAGGGAATCGACCCCGACAACGCCGGACCTCCGCAACATTTTCGGGGCAAGCGGCTGACTCCGCATATGAAACCGGATTCCGAACCAGAATCGTAGGCAGGCAAACGGCGTTTTTGTCTTCCTGGTTACCCCGATGTTTCCGCCATGCCATTTGGGCACGCCCGGACGCTCCCGCACTGTCACTCCAGCGAATGCGGGAATCCATGCGGGGAAAAACACAGAACCTACATGTGCATACCATGGGCTTGCGCGGGAGCGGCGCCGCAGCGAGCTTGCCAGCGTCGAAACCGGCCGCAACTGCCGGATTTAGGATCGATGGCCTAAGCTTTTGCGGCACCGGAAGTTCGGCTTAGTTTTTCGCAGGAGAAGCGCCCCCGCCGATGGACCAAGTCTCTCCTGCACTGAGGAGCTTCTGAAGATCGCGCTTCTTCGTGGCCGCGACCTTTTGGGCCTGCGCAACCACCGCTCCCTCGTAAGCCGGCAGCGGGTCGCAATAGATCACGCCAAGCGCGATGGGGAAAGCAGGCGCCGGCATATCGATCAGAAGCTGGGCAAGCACCCTGTTGGTTTCGTCGTGAACCAGCACACCAGCCGCCTGCCAGTCGCCGCCCTCGACGTCCACGATCTCAAGCCGCACTGTTTCGCTATTGAGCCGCAATCCCTTTGTGCCCTTGGAGAAGAGCAACGGCTTGCCATGCCCGGTCCAGACAACGGCATCGGCTTGCGCCTTCTTGGCCGCGAACGCCTCGAACGCGCCGTCGTTGAACACCGCGCAGTTCTGGTAGATTTCGACGAAGCTCGTTCCCTTGTTGGCGTGCGCGCGCTTGAGGATGCCGAGCAGTTCCTTCTGCACCACGTCGATGCCGCGGGCCACGAATCGGCCGCCGGCGCCCAGCGCGAAGCTGGCCGGGTTCACCGGCCGCTCAAGCGAGCCGAATGGCGTCGACACCGTGCGCTTGCCCAGACGGCTCGTCGGCGAGGCTTGCCCCTTGGTCAGGCCGTAGATCTCGTTGTTGAACAGGAGGATCTGGCAGTCGAGGTTCCGGCGCAGAATGTGACCCATGTGGTTGCCGCCGATAGACAGGGCGTCGCCGTCGCCGGTGACGATCCACACGTCAAGCTCCGGGTTGGCTAGCTTGACGCCGGTGGCAATGGCTGGCGCGCGGCCGTGGATCGTGTGGTAGCCGTAGGTTTCGACATAATAGGGAAAGCGGCTGGAGCAGCCGATGCCCGACACGAACACCGTGTTCTCCGGCTTCGTGCCGATTTCGGCCAGCGCCTGCCGGACCATCTTGATGATCGAATAATTGCCGCAGCCGAGACACCAGCGCACCTCCTGGCTGGAGGCGAAACTGGCGGGCGTCAAACCTTGCGCGGGTGCTGCGGTATCGATAGCGGTCGTTTCCATGGAAGCCTTCCTCCTACGCCAGAGCCTGTTCGATCGCCGCCTCAATCTCAGCGATGCGGAACGGCTGGCCGGAAACCTTGTTGATGGATTTGGCGTCGACGAGATACTGGTCGCGCAACAGCGTCTTGAGCTGGCCGGTATTCATCTCCGGAACCAGGATTCGTTCATAGCTGCGTAGGAGCGCACCGAGGTTGCGCGGCAGCGGCCAGATATGGCGAAGATGGATGTGGCTCACATCGGCCCCGCCGATGCGGGCACGCTGCACTGCCTGCTCGATAGCGCCGAAGGTCGAGCCCCAGCCGACGACGGCGAGCTTGCCGCCGGGAGCACCGGCCGTGACCTCCTGCTCGGGTATGAAATTCGCGATGCCGTCGATCTTGGCTTTCCGGGTGTCCGTCATCTTTTGATGGTTGGCCGGATCGTAGGAGATCTCGCCGCTCGCATAGTTCCGCTCGATGCCGCCAATGCGGTGGGTGAGGCCGGGCGTCCCTGGCTTGATCCAGATGCGCTTCAGCGTCTTGGGATCGCGCATATAGGGGTTGACCCGCCCTTCGGCCGGCACCTCGTCGTAGAACTTCACCGGGAACGGCTCGTACGCCAACATATCCGGCACCCGCCAGGGTTCCGCGGCATTGGCCATGTAACCGTCCGTCAGCAGGATGACCGGCGTCATGAACTCCACGGCCAGGTGCACCGCCTCGATTGCCGCATCGAAGCAGTCCGACGGACTCCGCGCCGCGATCACCGGCAGCGGGGCGTCGCCGTTGCGGCCGTACACCGCCTGGTAGAGGTCGGATTGCTCGGTTTTGGTCGGCAGGCCGGTGGAGGGGCCGCCGCGCTGGACATTGACGATGACGAGCGGCAGCTCCGACATGATGGCGAGCCCGATGGCCTCGGTCTTAAGCGCCATGCCAGGGCCGGAGGTGGTGGTAACGCCGAGTTTGCCGGCGTAAGAAGCGCCAATCGCGGAGCAGATCGCCGCGATCTCGTCCTCGGCCTGGAAGGTCGTGACGTCGTATTCCTTGAGATGCGACAGGTTGTGCAGGATGACGCTGGCCGGCGTAATGGGATAAGAGCCGAGGAAGATGGGCAGCCCGCAGAGCTGGCTGCCGGCCACGAGGCCGAGCGCGGTTGCGTCGTTGCCGGTGATGGTCCGGTAAAGGCCCGGCGCCAGCGCCGCCGGCGCGACCTGGATCTGGCTCAGCGGCAGGCCCATCTCGACGGTATCGCCATAGGAATGGCCGGCGTTGAGCGCGGCGACGTTGGCGTCCGCAAGTGCTTCGTTCTTCTTGCCGAATTTGCTCTTGATCCAGGCAACCACCGGCTCGCGGTCGCGGTCGAACATCCAGAGCGTGAGCCCCAGCGCCCACATGTTCTTGCAGCGCAAGGCGTCGCCGCCCGCAAACCCGAAGGGCTTCACCGCCTCAAGGGTGAGGCGCGACATTTCCAGGGCGACCACCTGGAACGGTGCGAGCGACCCGTCTTCCAGCGGGTTCTCAGCATAGCCTGCCTTGCGCAGGTTGCGTTCGTTGAAAGCCCCGGCGTCGGCGATGATCAACGCGCCCGGCCGCATCACCGGCAGGTTCACCTTGAGCGCCGCCGGGTTCATCACGATCAGCACATCGGGTTCGTCGCCCGCGGTCCGGACGGATGCGGAGCCGAAATTGATCTGGTAGGCCGAGACGCCGAAGGTCGAGCCCTGCGGCGCGCGGATTTCGGCCGGATAATCGGGAAAGGTGGCGAGCGCGTTGCCGGCGAGGCCGGTGGATAGCGTGAACTGGCTGCCGGTCAGTTGCATGCCGTCGCCTGAATCGCCCGCGAACCGGACGACGGCGAACTCACGCACGATTGTAGAGGACGCGGGATTAGCTGCGGAATGGGCTGCGTCTAGAGGCATGATAACCTGCTTTTCTCAAAAGCGCGGCAAAGCTTAGTTCACGGCAACACGTCAGAGGGGCCGCCGGAGCGGCTCGGAGCGCAATCCAGCAAAACTTCCCCTCCGGCCTGATACCTTGAGCGAGCGCGTATCCCTCAAGGCGCCGTTTGTGGGCCTGGATCGATCAAGTCCTGGCGCAAGCCCCTCATGATTGGGAACGGTGAGTTCGAAGCCGGCTCCGCCCAGGCAGGCTGTGCTGTATCTGGCAGCCAAGCCGCGCGCCGTCGCGTGCGATATATTCGCCAGGCCGGCCCGCAATCATGATTTGGGTTTGGACATGGAAGCTTGTCTCGAAGCCCATCGGGCATGGTTTACCCAAGGGGCGCGCCGAATGCAAGAGAATCTTAACGGGTAATTAAGTTTATCTTAATTGTAGCCCGTACAGGCAACTAATCTACCGTATCCGGATTGCCCCAAGCTAACCGGACGATAGCTTGCCAATCGGCAGATGGCTCCCGCGCTTGTGCCCTCAGCCGAAATAGGCTTCGCGCACCTCGTCGCGGGCGGCAAGCTCGGCAGTCGGACCTTGCGCCACCACGCGCCCCTTCGACAAGACATAACCATAATGGGCCACGGCCAATGTCTGGCGCACGTTCTGTTCGACGAGGAAAACGGTAATTCCGCGCGCGTTAATATCGCGGATGATAGCGAAATTCTCGGTCACGAAGCGCGGCGAAAGGCCGAGCGAAGGCTCGTCAATCAGGAGGAGCTTGGGCGCCCGCATCAGGCCGCGCCCGATGGAGACCATCGCCTGCTCCCCGCCCGACATCGTGCCGGCGATCTGCTGGCGGCGCTCGCCCAGCCGCGGAAACTGCTCGAATGTTGCCTCAAGCCGGCTTTTTATGACGGCGCCGGACCTCTCGGCATAAGCGCCAAGACGCAGGTTCTCCTCCACGGTCAATTTGGGGAAAACCTTGCGCCCCTCGGGGATGCAGGCAATGCCCGCCCCAATGATCTTGTGGGTCCTGAGCTTGGTGATGTCCTTGCCGTCGAAGGCGATGCTGCCGGCCCTCGGCCGGGTAAGGCCGAGAATGGAGCGGATCAGCGTCGTTTTTCCGGAGCCGTTCGAGCCCAGAAGGCAGGTGATGCGCCCAGGCTCCGCCACGAGCGAGACGTCTTCAAGCACGTCCGCCTTGTCGTATGCCGTGTAAACGCCGTTAATCTCAAGCCCAGCACTCATACCAACCGCCATAAGCTGACAGCTTCCGTCATGCGAGGGGCGTCAGCCCCGAAGCAATCCAGAAGCCAAAAACCGCAGTGCCAATTTCTGGATCGCCACGGCCGCCAAGGCGGCCTCGCGATGACGGGGAAGTGTCATAGCTCGGCTCCAAGGTAGGCTTCCTGGACTTCCGCGTTGCCGGCCACCTCCCGGTAGGTGCCCTCGGCGATCTTGCGGCCGAAATTCAGCACGGCGCACCGGTCCGTGATGCGCTCGATGACGCCCATCTGATGCTCGACAATGACGATGGCCAGAGAGCTATGCACGGCCCTCACGCGCAGGATGTTGTCCATCAAGGCGTGCGTTTCCTCGTGGGTCATGCCGGCCGAGGGCTCGTCGAGAAACAGAAGCGACGGCTCGCTGATCAAGGCCCGGCAGATCTCGATCCTGCGCCGGTCGATCATCGGCAGGCCCATCACCGGCTCGAACAGCCTATCGGCTAGTTCCGGCTCGAAGACCTTTAGCAGCGCGCGGGCCGCCTCGGCCATTCGCTCGAACTCGCGCTTGAAGGCGCCCCGGCAGACAAGGTTGAAGATAAGTCCATTAAAGCGGCGCGTGTGAGCGCCGATCATGATGTTGTCGAAAATCGACAAGGGAAGCGACAGGCGCGAACGCTGGAAGGTCCGGGAAATCCCGGCCCGATGGATGGCCTGCGGCGAGGCGCCGGCGAGGTTCTTGCCCTTGAAAACGATGCTTCCCGCATTGGGCTTGTAAATGCCGGTTGTTACATTGAAGAAGGTGGTCTTGCCGGAGCCGTTCGGGCCGATCAGGCCGGCAACCTCTCCGCTTTTGACCGAAAGGGACAAGGCGTCCAGGGCAACAACGCCGCCGAACGTCTTCGTCAGTCCTTCAACCTGAAGCAAGGGCGCTGGCGCTTCCTCCGTCATGACGGGTACGATCGCATTGGCCAGGTCAACCTGAAACGGCGGCGCGGGGGCTTCCTCCACCATAAGCAGTGCCTGCGCACCGGCCGGGGCAGGCTGAAGCAAGGATGCCGGAGATTCATTCGTCATGACTGGAAATACCTGCGCACTGGGCGGGGCAGGAGCCCCTCCGGCTGGAACAAAAGCACCAGGATGACCATGACAGCATAAAGCAGAAAGCGGTATTCTTGAATGGTTTGAAGCTTCTCCGGCACGATTACGACGAAGGCCGTGGCCGCGATGGCACCCCAGGCATTGCCGATGCCGCCGAGGAGAAGGATCGAAACGAGGATGAGCGAGTCCGCGAAAGTGTAATTCGACGGCGCCACGAAGCCCGCGACCATGCCGCTGACCGCTCCCGCAAACCCAATGAGCATATTGCCGAGAAGAAATGCGACGGCTTTCCAGCGGGCGATGCCCAGGCCGAAGCAGCTTGCCGCGGTCTCGTCCAGCCGGATCGCATCGAGATTGAGCCCAATCCAGGAGCGTTCGAGCCTTTGCACTAGCCCGAAGGCGAAAATCAACAGGGCGAGGCTGAGCAGGAAGTAGTTCATGTAGAAGGAGATGTCCAAGCCGCCAACGGTTATGTTGTCGTTGAAGGACCAGCCCAGAAGCTCCATGGACGGGAGGTGCAATCCTTGCGGACCGCCCAGAACGTCGTTCACTTCAATAAAGCTCTTGAATAGCAGCGCGAACGCGATGGTGACGACGGCCGCGTAGTGTCCGCGCGTCCTAAGAATTGGCGGCAGCAGCACCGCGCCGGCAAGCGCTGAGGTCACACCTCCAAACAACAGGATTGCCAGATGCGGCAGCTGCGTATGGATGGTGAGGATCGCCGATGTGTAAGCGCCGATCCCAAAAAACGAGGCGCCGGCGAAATTGACCACGCCCGCATAGCCGAACTGTATGGTGAGCCCCAGCGCAGCAACGGCGTAGAGCATCAGCGTCACCATCAGGAGCAGCACAAAATGCTCTTCCCTGAAAACACCCGCGATCAGCAGCATCGCGAGGATCGCCAGCCAGTTGAAGGCCGTCTCATGGGCGGCGAAGGACACCCCAATGGGCTTGAGCAGCTTGAAGAGGCTGGCCAGGAGAACCGCGGCAGCCCCCGCCCCGAAGAGGATCAAAATCGTGTTTTGCTTTTCCGCGCCAAGGATCGAGATTACGTAAGCTGTAACAACCGCAAAGACCGCGGCAGCGGGCAGGATGGATGCCCTTTTCCCTTGCTCCTGTGCCACGCTCAAACTCTCTCGCTGATTTTTTCGCGGATGAGGCCGGTGGGCTTGATCGTCATGATCACAATAACGACTCCAAACGCAAACACATCCTTATAAGCACTCGCAAAAGGCACGGCCACGGCCCCGATCGTCTGCAAGGCGGCAAACAGGAAGCCGCCCAATATGGCGCCGTAGATGCTGCCCAAGCCTCCGATGATTGCCGCGCTGAACCCGATCACGCCGAGCAGCAGCCCCATGCCGAAATTGATCTCGTTGTAGTAGAGTCCGTTCATGACGCCCGCGAATGCGGCGAGCGCCGAGCCGATGGCAAAGGTGATGAGCACGACCATCGTGAAGTTGATGCCCATTGTGCGGGCCGTCTCCTCGTCCTGGGCGACGGCCCTGATGGCGAGCCCAAGCCTGGTGTGCTTGAGGAAGAGCTGCAGGGCGATAATGCTCGCTATTCCCGCAGCCAACATGATGGCGTTGTCGGCGCGCAAGTTGAAATGGCCGATGTCGATGGACGCCTTGGGAAGCAGGGCCGGGAACGGCTTGGGATTGGCGCCCTGCGGGTAGAAGAGGCGCACCGATTCCCGCAAGGCTGTGCCGAGCATCAATGTGATCAGCAGCGTGTTGAGCGCGGGCGCGGTCCTGAGCGGCAGCACGAAGGCCTGCGCGATCGCCATGCCAAGCAGCCCCATCGCAACGACAGCCGCCACGAGGATTGCCAGGAGCACAAGCCAGGGGGAAAGCCCCTGCCCGGCCAACGCCAGATAGGTGGCAAGCGCCGTGAACGCGCCAACCGTCAGCACGTCCCCATGAGAGAACTTAATGACATCGAGGACGCCGAAGAAGAGCGTGAAGCCCACGGCGACCAGCGAATACATCATTCCCAGCATGAGCCCGTTCATGACATGCTGCGCAAGCAGCCCAGCATCCATTTATAAGCCCTCTTGCAAAAGGCTAGTACGCCCCGCGGGGCGTACTAGGGCGCCAGAGCGCCGTGCGCCGGTTTGGAAAACCCGTCATCGGGAGCGAAGCGAAACAGTCCAGCAGAACTTGGCACCCTGCTATGAATCGCCGCCGCGGCAAGAGCCGCCTCGCGATGACGGGCGAGCATGATAAGTGCCCGGCGCGCTAATGCTGTCCGGGCAATTTGCGTTTGCCGGAGGCGTACTCGCTGTCCTCCCAGACAACGAACTTGCCATCCTGGATCACATATTTAGTGATCATGGGAACGGTGTTCTGGCCATGATCGTCGAATGTGACCTTGCCCACGATAGTGTCGCGGTCCTTGATCGTTCCAAGCTCCCCGACGACCTTCTTGCGATCTGGGCCAACCTTCTCTATGGCGTCCAGGATCAGGCCCATGCCGGCAAAGGCGAAGGCGCCATAAGCCTCGGGAGCGCCGTCATACTTCTGCTCGCCATACTTCTCCAGGAAGTACTTGCCGCCCGGCAGCCTTTCCGTGGGCGCACCCTCGCGGAAAGCCAGCGTTCCTTCCGCCAACGGGCCGACGCCCTGAATGAAAGCATCCGAGACGATGCCGGAAGTGCCGTCGAAGACCGCCTTGATGCCGAGCTTATCCATCTGCGCGCGGATACGGACGCCGATGGGCGTCAGGCCGCCGAAATAGATGACTTGCGGGTTGAGCGCCTTGATCTGCGTAAGCTCGGCGGTGAAGTCCTGCTGGTCGGCGCCGACGCCGAACGTACCGAGGATTTTTCCGCCCTTCTTCTCAAGCGCTTCCGAGAAGTATTGCTTGTGCCCCTTCCCGTAGTCCGTCGTGTCGTGGATGATCGCGAAGGTCTTGAAGCCCAGGCTAGTCAGAAGCTCGGCATTGGTCACGTTCTGGTTAATCATCGTGCCGTTGACGCGGTGCACCTCCGCATACTTGTTGCGGTAGGTGACGTCGGGCAGCACGGCGCCCCAGACGATGATCGGCAAGCCGAACTTGTGGTAGGTATCCACCGCGGCAATCGCCGTCGATGAGCAGTAGTGCGTGGCGGCGGCCACGATGTCTTTTTCGGCCGCCATCTTTGTCGCCTGCTGGACGGCGACGTTGGGTTTGCACTCGTCGTCGAGGGCAACAAGCTCATAGGCATATTTGGCCGCGGGATCGGCATTCCGGAGCCGGACGGCAAGTTCCGCCGAGTTCCGTCCGCCGATGCCGATCGCGGAATTGCCTCCGGTCAAGGGACCGATAAAGCCAACTTTCACGGTATCCTTCGCTTCGGCACCAGCGCCGAGCAAGGAAGATAGAAGTATAATAGGTAGGAAACGCACTGTCTTTTTGGAGAATGGTAGCATTAGAACCCCCCACGACCCGTTTGGGTGAACGCACCTCCCCGCATTAGCAGCCGCGCAACCGAAGCTTGCGGGCCAGGGCGTGGAGAGGTGACGAGTTGAATACGGTTGCCGGTTCCTAGCCTGGAGCGCACCGCATGAGGGGCGGCGTGCCTCCAGTTGCCCCCTGAAACCGGACCGCAGCTTAGAATAGCTCGTTATCCCCGAAGGTCAACCTTGGCGGAGCCGGCAGGGCGGGTTTCCGGCTCCCGCAGCACCGCGGTGCAAAAGCGTCAAGGCGATAGGCGCTTAGGCGGAGGGCTTAGGGTGAAAAATGGGCGCAGGTGCACACGCTGCTACTTTTGGCCGCAAGAGCGCGTTTTGCGGCTCGAAATAAGTGCGAAACTCCCGCATTCCGGCGAACACAGAAAAAGCTTTGTGATAATTTTCGGCAATGCTAACTGCTGAGTAATTAAAGTAGGGAGAGTGAAAATGAGGATAGCGTTCGGCGTAGCACTTGCAACTATCTTTCTAATTACTGCATCCGGGGCGTCGGCGGGCGACAAGACCGGCGTCACCAACAAAACGATTAAGATCGGGCTCTTCGGCCCCCTCAGCGCTCCAACTGGCTCCGCCAAGAAAAATGTCTATGGCGCCGCTGCGATCTACAAAGACATAAACGACAAGGGCGGGATACACGGCCGCAAGATCGAGCTTATAATAGAAGATGACGCTTGCAATGCGGACAAGGGCATTGCGGCCTACAACAAGCTTGTCGACGAAGATAAAGTCTTTCTCGTGCATGGCGCGTGGTGCTCTGGAGTTGCGGTGCCGGTCAAAGCTGTGGCCGCCAAGCATCCAGGCATTCCCTACATGGTCCTTGGGGCCGCCAGCGCCGCAATCTCCACGCCCTTCCAGAAAAACCTCTACCATCCCGTGGCAACGACCGTAACCGCCGGCGACAGGATGGTCGACTTTGCGCTTTCGAAACCGGGTGCGAAGAGAATAGCCATTGTCGGTCATACAGACGCATGGGGCTCCGCCTATCGCGCGGCGACAACGGCCAGAATTAAGGAACATGGACTTACGCCGGTCATCGATGAGATCCTTGAGCGTGGCGAAAAAGACGTAAGCGAACACGTCCGGAAGATTAAGGAAGCGAACCCGGACGCGGTCATGGCATTGCTGTACCCGGATGAAATGGAGTCGTATCTTCGCGAGGCGTATAAACAGGGACTGAAAACCACGACCGTCGGCGCTACAGCCGCATCCATCGACGATACGAACAAGAGGATCGGTATCCCGGAGGCCATGAGTGATGTATACATGTGCTTCCCGCTACGTGGAACGATCACGTCGCCGGAGATGCGCAAATATGCGGCGATCTTCACAAAGTACTACCCAGGCGAAGCCCTTGATTCACATAGCTTTTACTCGATGGACGGTGCGATAGCTATTGTGGAAGTCCTCAAGCGCCTGGGACGCAACGTTACGCGCGAGCGCTTCATGGCCGAAATCGACAAGCTCAAGAAACTTGAGGGCGGAGCCGGGCCTGGATATATTTCGTTCTCCCCGACCGATCATCGCGGAATGAAGTTCATGAACATAATTGGGCTGGTGAAGCAGAGGGAGGTCATCTTCCAGAAATACCCGGCCGCCCATCACGCACATAAATAGGGGGGAGCGGCCGTTTGTCTCGCTGGCGATGACCGGTAAAACCGGCGGCGCCGATCCAGGCGGCCCATTTTCCCTGTTAAACTCTTCAGCGGCGGAATCGCACGGGCGGCGTGGCCCAACTTTGGGGCCGCGCACGCCGCTCTGTCATCGCCTGGGAAAACCGGCTGGGAACGGGAAGACCGGCTTGTCAAAGCGGCATGCGCATCTGCTACAACTGGTGCGATATCGCAGCGATGCCGAAACATAGAGCTACCCAACTGGGAATTCGTCTGATATCCCAGCTAAAGCTTATCTGCCGCAAGGATATTGCTATGAAGCTGATTGTTATCAGTTATTCGCAAGAACATTGCGATTTGACGGCTCCGTCCGCAGCGGCTAGGGAAACTCTGTGCGGTCCCGTCCCGGCCTGGCGGGCTGGCTGCTTGAGAGCTAATCCGGCGGCCGGCGCCGGATGATGGCTGCCGAGCATTCAAAGGGAGTGCACCGCTCAGCGATGGCAAACTTTTCCAGGTACCAGCACGTTTGGCTACTTCAGTCCGGAGTCCAGTTATGAACCTTCGTCTTTGGGCAATCGCCGCTCTTTTGATGAGCCTGTTCGCTGCTGGATCGTTGTCAGCCGACGAGGTTCCGCTCCGGATCTCGCTGCATCTGCCGGCCGATGGGCTCATTGGCCAGAACCTGCAGGAGTTCAAGGCCGCGGTCGAGTCGTCGAGCAAAGGGGCGGTCAAGATCAGCATCTACGACAAGGCCTCCTTTTATCTCGACTATCAGGTGCCCGAAGCGGTAAGCAGCGGCGCCATTGAGATGGGCGTGGCCAATCTGGCGCAATACACAGACGAGATACCGCCCGCGGGCCTGTTCATGCAGCCCTTCCTGTTCAACTTCGATGCCATCGTGCGCGCGGCGGCAGCCCGGGGGAGCGAGATCCGGACGCTGATCGACGCCGAGATCGAAAAGAAGGCGGGGGTGAAGGTGCTGTGGTGGCAGCCTTACGGGGCCAATGTCATTTTCGGCAAGGGAAACTTCGCCGACCCCAAGGCAATCGCCAATCACAATGTCCGGGTATTCGACGACATATCCGGAAAGTTCGTCAGCGAGTGCGGCGGAACCCCGCATATTATTTCCGATGGCAAGCAGTCCGAAGCTTTCGACGACAATCTGGTGGATTCGAGCGTTGCGAGCGTGGCCACTCTGAACGACAACGAGCTTTGGCGCAGGATCGGCACGATCTCGAAAATCGGCCATTCCGAGAACCTGTTCCTCGTGATCATCAACGAGAGCACGTTCAAATCTCTATCCCCAAAGGACCAGGAGCGGCTCCTTGCCGCGGCACGCAAAGCCGAGGATAGCGTTTGGGAAAAATACCGGGCTTTCGAGGCTAAGACTTACGAATTAGCCGCTTCCAAAGGCATAAAGGTGCAAGAGCTAACGGCCGACGACACGATTGCCTGGCGCGTTTGCAGTTCCTCGATCCTAGAGTCCTATATGGAGCAGGCCGGCGATCTCGGCGCCAAGCTCTTCGCCGCTTATGGCAAGCTGCGGACCGATCCATGCTGCAGCAGCCAAGCCCAGGGCACGGCAGCCGCGAAATAGGCAAACCCGAGTTCCTTGCGTAAAGGCGCGTTGGCGGGAGCGAAGCCTGGTACAGGGTGCAGGAAGTCCTGACGCACATCGCCGTCATCGCGAGGCGGCCGTGGCGATCCAGGCACCTCATAGCATCTGCATTGCTTCGCTCCGCTCGCAATGACGGCAGGAGACACGCAAGCGGGGCAGGATTTCCCGCGGGGCGTACCTGCGAAATTTTGAGGCCGGTCCCGCAGCAGGATGTTGCCCGCGCGGAACAATACTCCATATTGGCAGCAACCAAGGAGTGAAATATGGCATTGAAACGCGGGTACAAGCAGTTGATGGCGGATGCGATGGCGCAGGTCCGTACGCTGAGCGTGGAGGAAGCGCAAGCCAAGTTGGGCGACCCAGGCGTGGTCTTCATCGACATTCGCGAAACTGCCGAGCTGGAGCGCGAAGGCACCGTTCCAGGTGCGTTCCATGCGGCTCGCGGCATGCTGGAATTCTGGGTGGACCCCGAGAGCCCTTATTACAAGCAGGTTTTCGACCCCAGCAAACAGTTCGTCCTTTATTGCGCAACCGCCTGGCGATCCGCGCTCGCGGCGGCAACCTTACTCGACATGGGGCTGCCCTCCGTCAGCCATATGGAAGGCGGCTTCTCCGCCTGGAAGAAGGCGGGCGGCCCTGTTGAGGCGTGGCACAGGAAATCCTGATTTCTGGAACGGGCGGCCGTCCAAAAATTCGCATGAAGAAACTTTTCCCCGATTTGCGCGACCCCACGCTTCCCGAGGCAGCGGTGCGCGAGGCTTTGGGCCTTTCGCCCCATCCCGAAGGCGGGCATTACCGGGAGCTTTGGCGCGACCGGCCGGAAGCTGGCGGAAGAGGCGCGGCGAGCGCGATCCTGTTCCTGCTGGCGGCCGGAGAGCGCTCGCACTGGCACCGCGTCGACGCTTCGGAAATCTGGATCTGGCAGGCAGGCGCGCCGCTTGTGCTAGGGCTTTGTCATCCTGGCGGAGAGCGGCAGACGGTCAGGCTCGGCCCGGATCTTGGCGCGGGCGAGGTGTTTCAGGGCGTGGTGCCGCCGTATGCCTGGCAGGAGGCCGCCAGCACCGGCGCCTGGACGCTCGTAAGCTGCATCGTCGCGCCCGCGTTTCAATTCGAGGGCTTCGAACTGGCTCCTCCGGGCTGGTCTCCCGATGTCCGATAAATGAGGGACGAACTGTCAGCCCCTGCGCGCACCGTGGCGAACGCGCAAGATAACCACGCGCTGGGTATGGGTTAAAGTCTGGGATATAGTAGCGAATTCTTTGAGCATGGGCAAGGGCGGCCCTGGCCCAAACAACCGGGATCACTTGGGCTTAGGGCAGGGCAATTCATTGGGCGTGCCCCACGATTTGAGCCTCTTTACAACCTCTTCATGCGGCACCACCCGGCCCGCCGCAACGTCGGCTTCCGCTTCCGCTTCCGCTTCCGCGATGGCGCGCTCTTCCTCTTCCTCGTCAATCCCGTCGAAAATGCTCTTGGTTGTGGGCATGGAGGCTCCTTCCACACCGCATCCTAACACTAGCCGGCTCCCGGCAAAAGGCAGCCCGCCGCTGTGCAAAATAGCTTCAAGCTTGATTTATTCCGCTTCCGCGAGCATTACAGGGCGCGTCCGGTGCATGTGCGGCGTGGATTTAGAATTTGGAGGCGTTTAAGAGTTTTCGTATTTTTGAGGGGGCTACACCTGTTCCGCAAAAACGAAGTACCATCTTTTCAAAGACTTAGGCAGACCGCCGGAGGCCGCGTCCCGCCGCGGCGAAGGACGGCTGGAATGCCCGCAAACGGTGCTTTCCGCACCGCTTGCACTTGAAGGATCAATTCTCCCGGCCAACGTTTACTGCCGGTCCATAGGCCAGAAAGCAACAATCGCTATCTATGAACATCGTCATCGTCGAAAGCGCCGCCAAGGCGAAAACCATCAATAAATATCTCGGGGCCGATTACAAGGTCATCGCCTCCTACGGCCATGTTCGCGACTTGCCGGCGAAGGATGGCTCCGTCCTGCCGGACAAGGATTTCGAGATGAGCTGGGAGATCGCGTCCGATTCCCAGCGGGTCGTTAACGAGATCGCAAAGGCCGTGAAGGGCTCGGAGCGGCTGATCCTCGCAACCGACCCTGATCGCGAGGGCGAGGCGATTTCCTGGCATCTGCTGAAGATTCTGGAGCAGAAGCGCGTGTTGAACGGCGTCGCGGTCGAGCGCGTGGCGTTCAATGCCGTCACCAAGGACGCGATCCTGACCGCGATGGCAAACCCGCGCAAGATCGACGAGCCGCTGGTGGACGCGTATCTCGCCAGGCGCGCGCTCGACTACCTCGTGGGCTTCACGCTATCGCCGGTGCTGTGGCGCAAGCTGCCGGGCGCGAAATCGGCGGGGCGCGTGCAATCGGTGGCGCTGCGGCTGGTTTGCGAGCGCGAATCCGAAATCGAGGCGTTCAAGACGCGGGAATATTGGACCGTCGAGGCCGGCTTGAAGACAGGCGGCGGCGACAATTTCCAGGCACGGCTCGTGGGCCGCGACGGCAAGAAGCTCGACAAGTTCGACATCGCGGACGAAGCAACCGCCCACACCTACCGCGACGCGATCAAGGGCCAGCCTTTCCGGGTGGAAAGCATCGAAGCGAAGGAGCACAAGCGCAATCCGGCGGCGCCCTTCACCACCTCGTCGCTGCAACAGGAGGCATCGCGCAAGCTGGGCCTCTCTCCGCGCCAGACCATGCAGATCGCCCAGCACCTCTACGAAGGCATCGACATTGGCGGCGAGACCGTGGGCCTCATTACCTATATGAGGACGGACGGCGTGCAGATCGTGCCCGAGGCAATCGCGGCGGCGCGCAGCCAGATCGAGGCGCAATTCGGCCCGCGCTACGTGCCCCATGCGCCGCGCGTCTACAAGACCAAGGCCAAAAACGCGCAGGAAGCGCACGAGGCGATCCGCCCCACCGATTTCGGGCGCCATCCCGATAAGGTCAAAGGCCTCAAAGCCGAGGAAGCGCGGCTCTACAAACTGATCTGGCAGCGCGCGGTTGCCAGCCAAATGGCAAGCGCGGATTTCGAGCGCACCACGGTCGAAATCTCAACGGAGGGCCGCGACGGCCACCCTTACGGCCTGCGCGCAACGGGCTCGGTCGTGCTCTTCGACGGCTTTCTGAAGCTCTACGAGGAGGGCCGCGACGACTCCGAAGACGAGGACGCCGCCCGCCTGCCCAAGCTGGAGCGCGGCCAGGAAGTGCGCGATACGGGTGTTACGGCCACGCAGCATTTCACCGAGCCGCCGCCGCGCTTTACCGAAGCCACGCTCATCCGCGAGATGGAGCGGCTCGGCATCGGCCGGCCGTCGACCTACGCCAGCACCATGACGCTCTTACGCGAGCGCGAATATGTGAAGCTCGAAAAGAAGCGGCTGGAGCCCGAGGACAAGGGCCGGCTGGTCACGGCGTTCCTCGAATCCTTTTTCAAGCGCTATGTGGAATACGATTTCACGGCTTATCTGGAAGACCGGCTCGACCAGGTTTCGGACGCCAAGCTCGACTGGAAGGAGGTATTGCGCGATTTCTGGCGCGACTTCCTGGCGGCTGTGGACGGCATCAAGGACTTGCGCGTGGCGCAGGTGCTCAATTCGCTGAACGAGTTGTTGGGGCCGCATATCTTCCCCGCGAAAGAAGATGGCAGCGACCCGCGGCTTTGCCCGCTTTGCAGCCTGGGCCAGCTCTCGCTCAAAACCGGCAAGTTCGGCGCTTTCATCGGCTGCTCGAACTATCCAGAATGCCGCTTCACCCGCCAGATCAAGACCGGCGAGGGCAATGGCGAGGCGGCTGCGGCGCCCGCTGACACCGTGCTCGGCAACGATCCCGGGACGGGTCTTCCCGTCTGCCTCAAGAACGGGCGCTTCGGCGCCTATATCCAGCTCGGCGAGGGCGAGAACGGCGAAAAGCCCAAGCGCGCCTCAATTCCGGGCGGCACCGATCCGGCATTGCTGAACCTCGAATACGCGCTCAAGCTTTTGTCGCTTCCGCGCCAGGTCGGCGTTCATCCGGAGAGCGGCAAGCAAATCTCGGCGGGCTACGGCCGCTACGGCCCCTATCTGGAGCACGACGGCAAATATACCAAGATCGACGCCGCCGAGGTTTTGACCGTCGGGATCAACCGCGCGGTGAGCTTGATCGCCGAAGCCAAGGCCGGCGCGAAAGGCCGGGCGGGCGCGGTTGGCCCGGTCAAGTCCCTGGGCGAGCATCCAGAACTTGGCGGGAAGGTCGATGTTTATTCGGGCCGCTACGGTCCCTATGTTAAGTGCGGGAAAGTGAACGCCACTTTGCCCAAGGAGATGGCGCCGGAAGCCGTCACCATGGAGGACGCGGTCAAACTGATCGCCGCCCGCATAGCGGCCGGCCCCAAATCCAAAGGCGCCAAATCCAACGGCGCCAAGACCAACGGCGTCAAGACCAACGGCGCCAAGAAAAAGAAACCCGCGGCCAAGGCGAAGACCGCAAAGGCGGAAACTTCGAAAGCGAAGACTCCCGCCGTGAATGGAAAATCCGCTAGCCCCAAGCCTGCGAAAAGCGCCAAGAAACCGAAGGCGGCGGCGCGGAAGACAACAGCGAAAGCGGCAAACGAGGCACCATAGCCCGTGCCGCGCAAGAAAGACAAAATGGGAACAGACAACTCGCGCTCAAGTAGCGCGGAGCGCGATGGCGCTAAAAAGAAGGGCGCGCGGGACGTGCGCCCGAAGACACTATCGAAAGAAGATATTCTTCAATTTATTCATTCCAGTCCCGCCAATACCGGCCGCCGCGAGATCGCCCGCGCCTTTGGCGTCAAGGGCTCCGATCGAATCGACCTCAAGCGCATCCTGAAGGAGCTTGCCGCTGACGGCCTGATCGCGGACTCAAGGCGGCACATGCGGAAGGAGACGCTGCCGCATGTCGGCGTGATCGTCGTCCGCAGCCAGGACAGGAACGGCGATCTCATCGGCACGCCGCTGCACTGGAATGAAGAGGACGGCGCACCGCCCCGCATCCTGCTCGACATCACGCGCCGGTATGAAGGCCCGGCCATCGGCGTTGGCGACCATGTGCTGGCGCGGCTGCGCGAGGCCGTCGACGAGACGGACGGCGAGGAGAAGTTCGGCTTCGTGGCCTCGCCCATCAAGCGGCTCCCGCGCCAAAAGGCGCGCGAGCTTGGCATTCTGCGCAAGGCGGGGCGCGGCTTCACGGTCGAATCTATCGACAAGAAGGATTTGAAGGAATGGCCGGTTCTGGATGGCGACCTGGACGGCGCGGTGGAGGGCGAGCTTGTCCGCTTCGAGACTGAGCGCGATCCGAAGCTTGGCCAGCCGCCGCGCGCGTCACCGAACGCATCGGGCACCCGCAGGCCGAAAAATCCGTCAGCCTGATCGCGATCCACAATCACGGGCTCCGCGACCGCTTCGGCGAGGATGTGCTTGGCGAGCTTGACACGCTGCCCGAATTGACCGCCTCGCACCGCGAGGATCTGACCCGCATTCCGCTCGTAACCATCGACCCGCACGACGCCAAGGATCACGACGACGCCGTTTGGGCCGAGCCCGATCCCGACCCGGCCAACGAGGGCGGCGCCGTTGCAATCGTCGCCATCGCGGACGTGTCGTTCTATGTGCGGCCGGGAACAGGGCTCGATAACGAAGCGGCGCTGCGGGGCAACTCGGTCTATTTCCCCGACCGCGTAGTGCCGATGCTGCCGGAGAAGCTTTCGAACGATCTCTGCTCGCTGCGCGACGGCGAGCTGCGCCCATGCCTTGCCGTGCGCATGATCTTCGACCGCGACGGCAAGAAGCTCTCGCACCGCTTCGTGCGCGGCATGATGCGCTCGGCGGCGAAGCTCTCCTATCAGGAGGCGCAGGCGGCCATCGACGGCAAGCCCAACAAGAAAACCGCAGGCCTGCTCGATACGGTGCTGAAGCCGCTCTGGCAGGTCTACGGCCTGCTCAAAGAGGCGCGGGACAAGCGCGGGCCGCTCGACCTCGATCTGCCGGAGCGCAAGATCATCCTCGATGAGCGCGGGCTTGTGGAGCGCGTCATCGTGCCGGAGCGGCTTGAGGCCCACCGGCTGATCGAAGAGTTCATGATCCAGGCGAACGTCGCCGCCGCCGAAGCGCTGGAGGCGAAGAAGTCGCCGCTGATCTATCGCGTGCACGACGCGCCGGCCTCCGAAAAGCTGGTGGCGCTTTCCGAGTTCCTGGCCAGCATCGGCATCAACGCGCCCAAGACCGGCTTCAACCGGCCGAACCAGTTCAACCGCATCCTGGCCAAGGCCATCGGCACGGAGCACGAGGAGCTTCTGAACGAGGTGGTGCTGCGCTCCCAGGCGCAGGCCGAGTACCGGCCAGGCAATCTCGGCCATTTCGGCCTGAACCTGCGCCGCTACGCGCATTTCACCTCGCCGATCCGCCGCTATGCCGATTTGATCGTGCACCGCGCGCTGGTGAGCGCTTTCAAGCTGGGCGAAGGCGGGCTTTCGGATGCCGAGAAGTCGAAGCTCGACCACATAGCCGAGACCATCTCCACGAGCGAGCGCAAGGCCATGTCGGCCGAGCGCGAGACCGTCGAGCGGCTGATTGCCATGCACCTTGCCGAGCGGATTGGCGACGCGTTCCAGGCCCGCATTTCCGGGGTGACGCGGTTCGGCCTGTTCGTGAAGCTCGCCGATACGGGCGCGGACGGTTTCATACCCGCCGCGAAGCTCGGGCGCGATTACTACCGCCATGTGGAGAACATGCACGCGCTGGTCGGCGAGCGGACGGGCGAAAGCTTCAGGCTCGGCGATAAGGTCGAGGTGAAGCTCGTGGAGGCCAACCCGGCGGCGGGGGCGCTTAGGTTCGATATGCTGAGCGAGGGGCGGTATTCGCCGTCGCTGGCCAAGGCGACGCGCAAGCGTGGCAAGGGCGGCAGCCCGGCAAAGACCAAGGCAAAGCGTTCGAAGCGGTCTTCTAAGTAGCCGGGAACGATAGGTTCACCAGCAGCTTGATATTTCCGAGCCGGAAGGCTTTGGCTAAATAGGCTTCATCCGCCGTTATGAACGTTGCCTCATGTTCGATGGCGATGGCGTGATAAAGAGTGTCGGACAGGTGATGCTTCAATCGCCGGGATAGGGATACAGCGCGTTCGAGAACCTCTGTCGAACTCGATCCTACTGACGTTGAGCTTATCGAACAGTTGCAGCGTGTCCGCAAACCGCTCGGGAGCGAACCTTGCGACAACGGAAAACACCTCGATCCGCCAGTGCTCTGGCTGCAAGAGCGGGATGCCCTCACGCCCGATCTTCAGGAGCAAGGCAAGGGCCTTATCTGTATCGTACTCACCTGGCCGGTCGCTGAGAACCCATTTCACGGCAACGCTTGCGTCGATAACGAGCGTCAATGCCGGCCCTCCTCGCGGGCCTGCTTGATTTCCGCGTCGCTGACATAGGGCGGCTGTTTGCGCAGCGCGATCACCGCGTCAATCGCTTCCCGCAGGCTTACCTCCCGGCGTTCCCCCTCCGGTTCCCCGCGCTCGCGCTTTTCCGCGGCCTCCAACAACAGGCGCGCGATGACGGCGTTCTTGTCCTCGCCTTCGAAGGCCTTGTCGAAAGCAGCCTTTACAGCGTCGGGGATGTGCACGGTCATGATCGTCATGGCAGAAACTCCTGCGGCTCATTGTAGGATAATTGCCGCAATCTGGGAAGGTTTGTGCAATCGGTGCACGTCCCTCGCCGGCTGCTGGCATTGCAACTATGGAATTTCCAGTTGATGGCATTCCATAAAAGGAATATTTCTGCCATGCGCTGGGCTGTCGAATTCACGTAAGGTTTGATACCATGACCGGGCACCGTTCCTTCAGCGAACTGACCGCCAAGCTGCCGCCCGCGCGCAAGGAGCGCATCGCCGCGCGCGCGAGCGAACTTCGGGCGGAGATGGCGCTGGCCGAACTGCGGCAGGCGCGGGCGCTATCGCAGGAGGAACTCGCCCGCGTGCTCGGCGTGAAGCAGCCCGCCGTCGCCAAGCTTGAGAAGCGCGCCGATATGTATGTCAGCAATCGCGCTCAAGTAGCCCGAAGGGCGGTAGCGCAACAGATTTGCGCCGCTACGTCGAGGCGATGGGCGGCACGCTGGAGATCAGCGCGAAATTCCCCGGCGCCACGGTGACGATCACCGGTTTTTCCGGGATCGGGGAGGCGGACGCGGCGGAGCAGGGTTGATTTGACACCGCGTCCCCTTCCGGCGGCATTCCGCAGGCCAGGCCGGGGCATGGCGCCTAGCGCTCCGGTTCGATTTGCTGAGCGCTGGCCGCTGATCGCCGTCGCTGGCCAGCGCCAGCCGCAAACGGAAGCTTAAGCCGGGCTTTTTACTTGAAATTCGACTAACTGATTGAAAGCACGCCCAATGGGCTCCCAAAAGGGTCAAAACTGTACCCATCTACATTTTTCACTTTTAATTGAATACATCAGTCGAATTCGGCAAGATTGCCTAGCCCAATATCCCGCTTGGGCTGAAAGTATAGCGTACCCAGTAGCGGACCCCACCAGTAAGAGGAAACTGATCTGGAACAATGGGTTGAGTCGACGCGCAATAAAAAGTTCAGGCTAGCGGTCAAGGTCGTATCTGGTGCCCGCTCCAAGCGCTCCTTCGACGGCAGTTCATGCCCCACAGCGGTCATGCCACTAGATTTTCTCTCTGTGTAGCAAGCAATATTATGGCTATATTTGCGCCCGTTAAATCGGCAGGATCGCACTAATGGCATTCAAGTTGATAGAAGTCATCACGCCAGATGAGCGGGTCCGCGCGATCACCTCGGTTGCCGGGGAGAAGCTGGTGAAAGACATACAGGTGGGGCCACCGCTCGGCGACGGACGGCGCCTGATCCGGCTTTTGGTCGGCGAAACCGACCGTCAAGCCCTGCTTGACCGGCTACAAGCTGCCCTCGGCAAGTCGGAGAACTGGCAAATCGTGATGTTGCCCACCGACGTGGTCCTCCCGGGCGAGCCGGAGGAAGAGCCAAAAGCCAGCACAGCAGAGGTGGAGAAGAAGAAGGAGGAGAAGGAGGACAAGAAGGAGGAGGCGGGGGAGGAGGAGCAGGAGAAAGAACGCGCCTCAAGGGAGGAACTATATAATACGGTGGTAGGCGGCATTCGCATCGATTCGAACTTCATCGTGCTCGTCGTCCTCTCAACAGTGGTCGCGTCCGTCGGGCTGGAACGTAACAGCGTTGCGATTGTGATCGGAGCGATGGTCATTGCACCGCTCCTTGGCCCGAACGTTGCGTTCGCATTCGCGGCGGCCATCGGCGATCGCGCCCTTATGCTATCCGCGGCAAAATCGAGCATCCTCGGCGTTGGGTTGAGCGTGGTAATCGCCGCGGCATTGGCACTGGTTGTCACTCCGGATGCCGGCAGCCCCGAACTTCTAGCGCGATCATCGCTGGACTATGGAGGAATTGTGCTTGCGCTCGCATCCGGTGCCGCGGCCGCGCTATCTATCACCACCGGCCTCTCTGCCACTCTCGTCGGCGTGATGGTGGCAGTGGCGCTACTGCCGCCGGCTGCAACACTTGGTATCATGATTGCCGCCCGCCAGGCAGACCTCGCCAGCGGAGCCGCTATGCTGCTCTGCGCGAATATCGCCAGCATCAATCTCGCGGCGCAGGTCGTGTTCATCGCCAAGGGTGTCCGGCCGCGCCTGCGGCACGAACGGAAGAGCGCACGGCTGGCTATGGCTATCAATCTCACGGTATGTATCATGCTGCTGGTGGTGCTCGTTAGCATCGTCTCTCTTCGTCATCTGGCTGGAAAATAGGTGCAACCGGGTGGCGCTTCGATTGCGGTTCATGGCTGGGTGTCCTCAGCCAAACACCAAGGCAATCGGCGCAAGAATGGGGCGTTCCGTCCGGTTTGCCCAAGCGGCCAGGTGCGCTTCCGCATTAGCAGAAAGTGCGGTCCCGCGTTAACAGAAGGTTCGTTTCCCGTAAGGCGCTATCATGGTAAATAACGGCGTGGTAAACGCCGGGTCTTCATGTTCGCCGCGCGTTACTTTGTGCGAATTTTCTGCGATGTTGGGGCGATTTCTACGTTTCAAAACTCCTGTTAAATATGCGCGCAGATTTGCAATTAACCATCTGGCCCACGTTGCAGGAGGCTGCGTGCGTGAATTGCTCTGCGTAGAATCAATGACTTGCGTCACGCGCTCCCCGCTTAACGGTTTCTCAAGGCGCATCTGCTAAATTACTTCAATATCGAAAACAGCACAAAACGGGAGCAGCGAGGGGCAAACGGCCTTAACAGAGGGTTAAACACCGGCTTCCTTGAACGGCGTTGCGACCCTTTTTATACCGGGCTCGATGGCGTTGACGGGCGCGTTATTCCGGCAGCCGGTGCCCGCGCATTTACCGGCAGAAAGGCATTGGCATGGCACATTTATTTAGCGAGTTTCGTTTGCGCGGCGTGGTCCTTCCGAACCGCATCGGGGTTTCGCCGATGTGCCAGTACAGCTGCGAGGACGGGTTCGCGACCGACTGGCATTTCGTCCATTACGGCACGCTGGCGGTGGGCGGCGCGGGGCTGATCCTCACCGAGGCCGCCGCCGTGGCGCCGGAGGGCCGTATCACCCCGAACGATATCGGCGTGTGGAGCGAGGCGCATTTCGAGCCGCTGGCACGGATCGCGCGCTTCATCGACGCGCAAGGCTCCATCGCGGGCATCCAGCTCGCCCATGCAGGCCGCAAGGCGAGCACTTACCGGCCCTGGTCTGGCAGCGGCGCGGTGAGCGTCGTGGACGGCGGCTGGCGGCCAGTCGGGCCAAGCGCGCAGAGCTTCAGCCAGAACTCCGCCACGCCGCGCGAGATGACGTTTAGCGAAATCCACGAGGTACGGGACGCCTTCGCGCTGGCGGCGGAGCGCTCCTATAACGCCGGCTTCCGTGTTATCGAAATCCACGCGGCGCACGGCTACCTCATGCACGAGTTCCTGTCGCCGCTCACCAACCAGCGCAGCGACGAATATGGCGGCAGCTTCGAGAACCGCACCCGCTTTTTGCGCGAAACCGTGGCCGCCGTGCGCCAGGCGCTACCGGACCGCTGCCCGCTGTTCGTGCGCATCTCGGCCACGGATTGGAGCGATGGCGGCTGGGATGTGGACCAATCCGTGGAGCTGGCGCGCGAGTTGAAGGCGCTAGGCTGCGACCTTCTCGATGTCTCCTCGGGCGGGAATATCGAGACAGCCACGATGCCCTTCGGCCCAGGCTTCCAGACCGGCTTCGCCGAGCGCATCCGGCGCGAAACGGGCCTCGCCACCTCGACCGTTGGGCTGATCACCTCGGCGGCGCAGGCCGATCATGTGGTGCGGACGGGGCAGTCCGATATGGTGCTTCTGGCGCGCGAGTTGCTGCGCAACCCCTATTGGCCCTTGCACGCGGCGCAGGAGCTTGGCCAGCCGGTGGCCTGGCCCGCTCAATATCTGCGCGCGGCTCCGGCCGGCAGCACGGCGCGCATGCCCGCGCACGAAATCCTCTGACAACGCCAATTGGCGCTGCCTGGCGCCCTGCCGGCTAGTTTTTCAAGGGCCAGGGGGCGCTCCTGGATTTTGCAGCATTTTAGCCGGAAGGCCTTGAGTCCTGGGCACCGCCCGCCGCGCCGCTGCGTTCGAGGTGGGCGCGGCGTGCCGCCAAGGCGGGCGCCGTTTCCTTCTGCCAATGGCGGTGCGAGGCGCCGCTGGGATCGGCCGGCCGCCCATGTGCTCGCGCTCGTGCTGCCGCTCCTGATCGTAGGGAGGCAGATTGGCGGTTTCGAAGTAGTGGGCCTTCTTGGGGTAATGCGCGGGCCGGCCGCATGTATGGTGCATGTGGGCCGCACCGGATCGAGCGCGTTTGCAGCAAGCGGCTCGTACTGCTGGAGGATTTCCGAGACTTCCTGCACAAACCAATATTCCGGGGCCGCCGCCGGCTCACCGCTCTGCTTGCGGCGTGTGGAGGTCCATGCGGCAGCGTCTGGGAAACGTCTTCGCACCCAATCGTGACCAACAGTATAGGCCATGCCGCGAATGACGATCAGGCTCAAGGCCGTGTGATCGTCCCGGATCATCAGCGCCCCTTGGCGGTTGGACCACAGTTTCGCTGCATGCCCGTGGATGAAGTTCCCGGTGAAGTACGGCATCAGGATGCTGACCTTGCCCCCCTGGCGGGCAACATAGCCAGCTTTGCCGGCATCGCAGTTGCGGGGTGAGATGCCCGGCAGGCCAGACGCCGAAACCGTCACCTGAAACAGCTCGAATTGCTTCGCCAGCAGCAATTCGAGCGGGGCCGAGGGATTCCACGCCTCCGGGGGCACATTTCCGGGGTTCTCCACCCGCCGCTTGACGAAGAGGTTCAGCGAGCAATGGGCGAACAGCTCCTCCGTGGCGCCGGCGAAGAAGTACAGCACGGCGTTCTGCGCCGCTGCCGCCTTGCGCCAGGGGGTCAGGAAATCGGTCTCAAGCCCATTCTCCGCCTCCAGCGCCTCCGGCGAGAGGACCTGCGTTCCGAACAAGGTGATGTGCAGCCCCATTGCATCCGGGTCGTGGGGATGCAAAGCGAGGATGGCGAGCTTTCCGGTATGCCGGACGGTATCCACCAGCTCGATGAGCGCCCCAGCAGCGCTGCGGCGTCTCGCACGCGCACCGGGAGTCCAGCAGCGCACGGGCTCCCCCGCGGCAAGTACCTTGTAGGTCCACGGCATTGGCAGCCGCCCGGACAGCCAGCGGGGAATATCCGCCGCTTTGTCGAGGCCGGTGGGTTGCGGCAGCAGCAGGGGAACCGCCACGATTTGCCGGTCGAGCACGATCACGGGCGGCGCGCCATCGGCCTCCTCCACCATGGCGGCGTATAGCGGCCGGTGCCGGCCCCAAAGCCGGCCACGGCTTTTCCCGCCACAGCCCAGGAGCGCCACCGTTGCGGTCGCCGCGTAGGCGGTCATCGCCGAGTTAAGATATTGCCGGTACTGGCGCTTGTAGAACAGGTCCGCACCTTTAAGGCCAGCCGATTCCGGGTGCTCCTCGCCGCATGCGTTCTTGCAAAGACGATATTGGAATACGTGCTCGTTTGCCGGGCCGGGCACCCCGCTGCGCCGGAGCCAGCGCTCGCCGGCAGCCTCGCGCCAGTGAGGCGGCAGGGCGCCGAGCGCGGAGTGCGCGAGATCGCCAATCAGTGTCCGTTTATAACGCGCATCGTCCTCCCCCTCTGGCGATAGAGCTGTCTTGGAGTTGGAGCTATCTTGGGCTTTGGCAAATGGCGGCTGGTCAAGGCTCGAAGGCCCGCTGCGATCCTGTTCCATCGAAACCCAAATTGAGATAAAGCTAATGTTCCCTTGAATATCTAAGAGATAGCACGAAACATTAGCGGCGTCGATGTGACTAGTTCCCGCAGTAGTCGCATCAGCGCATGAAATCTAGGATTGTATTAGTAAGGTTGCTATGATGTTGCGCTTTTTCCGCATCATGCTCGCCACTCTGAACCCGCTAAGGACAGTCTCAAGAATAAGTGCGTCATATGGCGCCGGGATTTTGGTCGTCCGCAAGGCACGGAAAGGGGCGCGTACCCGGGGTACGTAACCCTTTGCGAAACGCAGCGGGCGAACAAAAGGACAAGCCAGATGGCGCACTTATTCTTGAGACTGTTCTAAGCGCAGGGAACTACAATATGTAGGTGACGCGGCTTGCAAGAGGTGGCAGGCGCATACCATGAACAAATACCGCCGAAGGGTACGTTCATGGCTGCCTTCCCCCGTTCTCCGAGCAAGTTTCAACAGCTTCGGGCCGGCCACGCTTTGCTTTGCGTTTCATCAAGGCGTACTTGACGGCAAGCCCAAAGGGGCGTTTCTTAGCGGCGTGGTGCTTTTGCCCGGCTTGGAGCCATGTTAAATCACCAGCGAGGCCCCCCCTCAGACCGATGAGCCATGCTGCGCCGCACATAAAACTTGACACATCCGCACCAGCTTTCACCACTTAAGAACATCTAGCTAAAGGGCCGTTCGCCTCTGGGCGCGGCTTTTTGCGTCCAAGGAGCGGACCCCATGACAGACGCCAATGCCCTGGATGGGCTTCATCCCGATACACTTCTCGTTCACGGCGGGACGCTCCGCTCTCAATTCGGCGAGACCTCCGAAGCCATCTTCCTGACTTCCGGCTATGTCTACGAGAACGCCGAGGACGCGGAAGCGCGCTTCTCCAGCGGAGCGGAAGGCTACGTCTATAGCCGTTTCGGCAATCCCACCGTGACGATGTTCGAGACGCGCATGGCGCTTCTCGAAGGTGCGGAGGCCGTGCGCGCCACCGCGACGGGCATGGCGGCGGTAACGTCGGCTCTGCTGTGCTGCCTGAAAGCCGGCGATCATGTGGTTGCGTCGCGGGCGATGTTTGGTGCGAGCCGCTACGTCATCGAAGACCTGCTGCCGCGGTTCGGCATTTCATCCACGCTGATCGACGGGCGCGATCTCGATCGATGGCGCGGCGCGGTGCGTGACAATACCCGCGTTCTTTTCTGCGAGAGCCCCGCTAACCCATTGCTCGACCTTGTGGATTTGGCTGGCGTTGGGGTAATCGCCAAGGAGGCCGGCGCGCTCTTCATGGTGGACAACGTCTTCGCCACGCCCGTGCTGCAAAAGCCGCTCCGGCTGGGCGCCGATGTGGCGATCTATTCCGCGACGAAGCATATCGATGGCCAGGGGCGCTGCCTTGGCGGCGCGATTTGCTCAGGCGCTGAGTTCCTAGAGAAATATCTCAAGGATTTCCTGAGGATGACCGGCCCATCTATGAGCCCATTCAACGCTTGGGTGCTGCTCAAGGGGCTGGAAACGCTGCCCTTGCGCGTGGAGCGGCAGACCGCCAGCGCCGCCAGGCTCGCCGATTGGCTGGCGGAGCGGCCGGAGATTGAAAGCGTCGTCTATCCCGGCCGGCGGGATCACCCGCAGCATGACATCGCCGCCAAGCAGATGACTGGCGGCGGCCCGCTGGTGGCGTTCCGGCTCCGCGCGGACAAGTCCGCCACCTTCCGCTTCATGAACGCGCTCCGGCTCATCAAGATCTCCAACAATCTGGGCGACGCGAAAAGCCTGATCGCGCATCCGGCCACGACGACGCACTACCGGCTAACTGGCGCGGCGAAGGCCGAGCTTGGTATCACGCCCGGCACGCTGCGGCTGTCGGTTGGGCTGGAGCATCCAGACGACCTGATTGCCGATCTCGCCCGCGCCCTGGGTCTGGCGCAATTAGCCTAACCAGGAGGGGCTGCCTTGGCCACATTCTATACCGTTGGGCATTCGACGCACACGGTCGAAGCGTTCATCCGCCTCTTGAGCCAAGTGGACACGGAGCTTGCCATCGACGTGCGGACCGTGCCCAGATCGCGGTACAATCCGCAGTTCAATATGGACGTGCTGCCGCAACGCTTAAACGCCGCGGGGATCGGCTACCGGCATATGCCACCGCTGGGCGGCTTGCGTCATCCCCCAAAAGACGGCGGACGGTCGCCCAACCGTTTCTGGGCCAACGAAACTTTCCGCAATTACGCGGATTATACCGCCTCGCCCGAGTTCCAGATCGGCTTGAAGGACCTGCGTGCGCTAGGCCATGAGCAGGTCTGCACGCTTTTCTGCGCGGAGACCGCTTGGAGCAAGTGCCACCGTCAGATCGTCGCCGACTACCTGCTCGCCGCGAATGAATCGGTGATCCACATCATGGGCGAGGGCCAGTTCGAGCCAGCGCGCATGACGAAGGCCGCTGTCATTGGTGCCGATGGCGTCATCACCTATCCCGCCGCGCAGGGCGATCTCTTGTTGTAAGAGGCGCCAATTCTCAATATGAAGTTGCCGCCCGCGGCGCCAGCAATTCTCAATACGACTCTGGCGTGTGCTATGGCGCGGCGCATTGACTCAGCGGCACGAAGCGGAACCACAGCAGATTGCGAATCGGATTCGCTGCGGCCTTGGGGTTGCAGGAAGAGCTTTTTGCGTCATTTCCCGAAGGTTACAGACCCAGAGGTTCTCCCCATCCACACCCAGCGCCACATGCCGGTCTCGATCGCCGCAATGCGTGGGCGCATTGCCATCGCTATCGCCAGAACCTTGCCCCGCTGTCCCTGCTGCGCCCGATTGAACAGGAGAGGTGCCACCGTGCGCCGCTTGCGGCCAATGGGGTGCGAACTTGCCTCCGGCTGTACTAGGCTACTGCTGGCCTGGAATCAAAACGGCCAGGACAAGCCTGGCCATTTTGGAATTCGTTGCGCTTTAGGACTGCCGATTACCAGGCGAAGTTAAACTTGTAGGCCGCGCCCACGCCAACCTGAACCTGATCCGCCGAGCCTCTCTGTTGGACGAGATTGCTGTCCGCCGCATCGCCCAGCAGACGGTTCCACTCGCCGTAAGCGCGAAGCGAGAAGTTGTCGGTCAGGGCATAGCGGGCAGTTACATCGATACCGGCGGAGTGAAGCCCGCCCGAAGCGTTAAAGGCCGTCGACCCCAGTCCAGTTCCCCTGCGCTCGTCGAGAAGAACGCCGATGCGTACTTGTTGTCCACGATCTGCATGCGCGGCCCGGCCGTGAACATCAGTTGAGGAGTGGGCCGGTAAATGAAGTCGGCCATGAGGTTCGCTTCGAAGCCGTCCGCACCAGTAAAGCCTTGCAGCAGTTCGACGCGGGTTCTCAGGAATGGCACCGGATAATATTCCGCAAACCCGCCAGCCTCGAACGTGTAGTCGATGTTGTGGATACCCGCGAGCGCGGTTGAAGCATCGCTCTGGTTGCGGCGGTTGATATAATCGCCGGCAACGCCGATCCGGAAATTGTTCGTGTGGTAGAGTGCGAGGCCGAAGGCATCGTTAGGAAGCGACAGCCATTCCTTTTCGCCAGCGCGGTAGAAGTCGACAATCGGGCGGCCGGTCCAGACATGGTCGCTGTCCTTAGCCCCCGGGAACGCCGGCTCGATGGCGGCATAGCCGCCGATGGTTACGACCCAATAGTTGCCTGCATCCTTGTAGGAAGGCGCAGGAGCGCCCGAAAGGTCGGCAGCCTGGGCACAGCCCACGCTAAGTCCGAGAAACGCGACAACCCCCGCAACTCTTTTCAATACAAGCATCGGTACCCCCCTGCTCGTCAAAAACATTTGGGCGAACCTTGCCTGAAACTTTTGAGTCTGGCGCGCATTTTCTTGCCGCTGGGGCCAGAAATGCAGCGGCCGTTGCAGTTTGGCACCTGACCGGGCTGCGCCAAAGCTGGGCGCAACCGCAAATTTATATGCGTTGCCAATCCCTTGCATGAACTGCTGCGAAGTGCGTCTCAAGCTTATGCGAGGATTGTCTGCCGTCTTGCCGGCAATCTCGCTGAACTCGAAGAAGAGCTTCGCCGGAGCCAGCCCGCACCTGCTGCATTTGCGAATCAGCTCCAAACTGGAGGACAAAACCCCGCCTTCCGCACCGGTCTTCCACACCGGCGCGCTCAGATTTCCTCAAAGCCGGTGATACCGAAGCGGTTGTTCTTAGGCAGCCCCTTGCCCGCAGTGCCAGCTTGCGCGCGCGAGCCCTTGTAGTCCGCCAGGTCGCCGAAGGTGCGCACCCGGCCCGATGGATCGCCGATGCGCAATCCGGTGGCGCTGTCGAACACCTGAACGTCGCCCAGTCCGCCCTCCCGGTACTTCTGCAAGCGCACGCCGCGGCCGCGCGTCATCTCGTTCACCTCGGCCAGCGGGAAGATGAGCAGGCGCCGGTTGTCGCCCAGCACCGCAACGCTGTCGCCCCGGGCCGCCCGGCAAAGCGCCGCGCGCTCGCCCTCGCCAAGGTTCAGGATCTGCTTGCCCTTGCGGGTCTGCGCCACAAGCTCCTCCTCGGCCACGATGAAGCCGTTGCCGATACTGGAGGCGACCAGCAGCTTGCGGCCGGGCTTGTGCACGAAGCCTTCGAGGATTTCGTCGGCCTCGTCGAGGTCGATCATCAGCCGCACCGGCTCGCCCTGGCCGCGCCCGCCCGGAAGATCGTTCACGTCGAGCGTGTAGAACTTGCCGTTGGTTGCGAATAGCAGGAGCTTATCGGTGGTTTGTGCCTTGACCGCGTATTTGAGGCTATCGTCCGCCTTGAAGGTGAGCTTCGAGAAATCGGCGTCGTGGCCCTTCAGCGTGCGAATCCAGCCCTTCTCCGACAGTACGATGGTGACGGGCTCTTTCTCGATCAGCGCCTCCTCGATGGAAATGTCGATCTGAGGCAGGGCCGCCGTGCCGGTCTTGCGCTTGCCGAGCGGCGTCGACTTGCCGAATTGCTTCTTGATCTCCTTGATCTCGCCCGCGATCTTGTCCCACTGCTTTTCGTCCGAGCCCAGCAGTTCGATCAAGCCCTGCCGCTCCTCGCTGAGCTTCGAATGCTCGGTCTTGATCTCCATCTCTTCGAGCTTGCGCAGAGAGCGGAGCCGCATGTTGAGGATCGCCTCGGCCTGCACGTCCGTGAGCTTGAAGCGCTCCATCAGCACGGGCTTGGGTTCGTCCTCGCCGCGGATGATGCGAATCACCTCGTCGAGGTTCAGATAGGCGATCAGGAAGCCGTCCAGCACTTCCAGCCGGTGCTCTATTTGCTTCAGCCGGTGCTCCGAGCGGCGGCGCAGTACAACCTTGCGGTGGTCCAGCCACTCCAGCAAAACCTGCGGCAGGCCCAGCACCAGCGGGATCTGCCCCTTGGACAGCACCGTCATGTTGAGGGGCACGCGCACCTCAAGCTCGGAAAGCTTGAAGAGCTGCTCCATCAACAGCGCCGCATCCACGTTGCGCGACTTCGGCTCGATGACGATGCGGATATCCTCGGCCAATTCGTCGTCCACGTCGCTGAGTAGCGGCAGCTTCTTGGCGGCCAGCAGCTCGGCCAGCTTCTCGATCAGCCGCGACTTCTGCACGCCATAGGGAATTTCGGTGACGATAATCTGATAGGTGCCGCGCCCCGTCTCCTCTGTGTGCCAGCGCGAGCGCAGGCGGAAGGAGCCGCGCCCGGTCCTGTAAGCCTCCACGAACGCGGTCTGGTCGTCCACCAGCGTGCCGCCGGTCGGGAAATCCGGCCCCGGCAGGTAGGAGAGCAGCGTCTCCACGCTCGCCTTTGGGTTGCGGATCAGGTGCAGCGCCGCGTCGCACACCTCCTCGACATTATGCGGTGGAATGCTCGTCGCCATGCCGACCGCGATGCCGGACGAGCCGTTCGCGAGCAGGTTCGGGAAGGCGGCGGGCAGCACCACCGGCTCCTCTTCCTCGCCGTCATAGGTCTCGCGGAAGTCCACCGTGTCCTGGTCGATGCCGTCGAGCAGCGCCGCCGCGACGGCCGTCATGCGCGCTTCGGTGTAGCGCATCGCCGCCGCGTTATCGCCATCGACATTGCCGAAATTGCCCTGGCCGTCGACCAGCGGATAGCGCTGCGCGAAGCTCTGCGCGAGGCGCACCAAGGCGTCGTAGACCGACTGGTCGCCGTGCGGGTGGTACTTACCGATCACGTCGCCCACCACGCGCGCGCACTTCTTGAAGCCGGTGCCGGGGTCGAGCTTGAGCTGGCGCATGGCGTAGAGCACGCGCCGGTGCACGGGCTTGAGGCCGTCGCGCACGTCGGGAAGCGCGCGCGACGTGATGGTCGAAAGGGCGTAAGCCAAGTAGCGCTCTTCAAGCGCGTCCTTCAGCTTGATGGGCTCCACGGGCGGAGGGAGGAGAATCGTTTCATCAGCCATGCGCTATGGGTAGAGCGTCCCAAAGGGGCGCTCAAGAGGCACGTCCCTTTGGGACGCTCGATTATTGCATTATGATGTGGGTAGATTTGGAGCGCCGCCCATGACGATCATGACCATCAGCATCCCGGAAAACGTGAAGGAAGCCTTCGACAAAGCGTTCGAGGGCGAGGACAAAGGCGCAATCATAGCGGAATTGATTCGTGCTGCTTTGCAAGAGAAAGGTGCGGCGCCTCCGCCGTCCCCGGATGCACCCAAGCCCGGCCTTGTCGCTGAGTTCCGCAAGTTGCGGGAGTCGATGCCGCCAATAACGGACGCGGAAATCCGGCAAGCGCACGAGGAGCTGCGGCGTGAAGCTGGTTATTGACGGTCTTATATATACTGAGTTCACGCCAAAACCCGAAAATCCTTTGGGTTGATGACGCGGAAGTTGTCCGTGACCGAATCACACAGGTCCGCCCAGTTTTGCGGGACTTTCTCGCGTAAAAAGGTGAGCACTTCGTCCGCGAACTCCCGCGACGTGGCGTAGCACTTGTTGTGCGTCACGTGTTTGTGCATCACGCCCCATAATCGCTCGATGGAGTTCAAATGCGGGCACTAGGGAGGGATGAAGTGCAGCCTGATCCTGCGGCCGGGCTGGATCAGCCAAGCTTGGCGTGATGATAGCGCGCATTGTCCAGATAAACATGAATGATCGCCAATAGCGGATACAGCGCTTCGAGCAATTCCAGCAGCCTTATCGTCGAGGCGGCGTCGATGGTTTCTGCTTCGATCATGCGGGTTTGCCCGGTCTCAAGGTCAATGGTGCACAAGTGAGCGCTTGCCGCTCACGAAAAACAACACTCTCGTTCAATGCCCCGCTTTCTGCCGCGCCGCCGTCCATCGCCGCCCCTTCCCTTGCGAATCAGAGGCTTAAAACAAATTCAGCATTCGTTCCTCATGTCACGGGCTTTTTCACCCGATTGCCCTGCGCGCTCGCCGTAGAGCTTGCCCCAGCCTCTGACCGTATCGTCATCGAGATACAGCACCTTGGCCACCCGCTCGCAGCTCAACCCGTCATCAAGAAGCAGGACGGCATTCGCCCGGCGCACCGGTTTGGAGAGTTAACTTGGCTTTAATTCGAATCCGCGCGGAAGCGATCGGCCGGATGCGGTATCACAACGCATCGTCTTTTCGCGGCCGGAAGAACATCATCGCGCCCAGCAAGGCCACGGCGGCGCAGGCGCTGCCCGCGGCAAGCCCGATAAGCCCGCCCTCGGCCGCGCCAGCACCGAACGCCAGCACGAAAATGGTCACCACCAGATTGTATTTGATGATGCCGATGTTGCTTGCGAGGATGCCCGCGACCCGGCCCATGGTGACGAGCCTGCTGTCGGAGCGGCGCCGGTAGAAGAACAGACCGATCAGCAGCACCCAGATCATGAAGAGAAAGCTGACGATGGGCACAATTGCGCTGAACGTGCCACGGCCCACGCTGCCCGACAGGACATCCCCCGTGTGCAGGAACAATTCCGACATGACCGGAAAGAACAGGATGCACAGCGCGCCCGCGAACAGCCCGATCTCCATTTGCGTCAGGTAGCGCTTATAGTATTGCTCCACCTTCGTATGGTGCAACGCGAGCAGGATGCTGATTACGAACACCACGGTGAGGAAGAACACCTTGAGCGGCAGGAGCAGCGCATGCACCTCGGAGGTGAGCGAGCGCGTGGCGGCGTTGCTGTAATTTGCGTGCGTCGCGGCGAGCAGAAGGCTCTGCGCCTTGCAGCACTCCTCGTCCGTCTGGAGCGGAGGCGCGGCTGAAAGCGGTGTGGAAGCCAGGCAGAAGCGCCGCTTCTCCAGCGTTCGCACGCGCTCGACAAGGGCGTCTTTCGGGCTTGGGGCGCAATTGCGAATGAGCGCGTCGAGCCCCAGCCGGTTGTGGCTGACCTGCCTGAGATTGTGCACGGCCTGCATCATAGGCAGGCGCAGGCACGGCTCGCCGCGCGCGGCACAGCCCGCAGGCTCGCCCGCATCCGCCATCACCACGCGCGGCGCGCCTTCCCAAATGGAGCGGCGCGGATTATCGAGCAGGACGCCGGCGAGCCACTGGGAGACAGCGGCCAGCACGAGAAAGCCCACCAAGAACCGCAGCTTACCGAACCGGATATGCCGCCAGTACAAATCCGTGAACACAACGGCGGGGATGTAAAAGGCAACCAGCGCCACAAGCCCCAGCGTGGGGAAGAAAAGGAACAGGTGGCTATCCAGGGCCACGAAATCGAGCCATGCGCCCTTGAACTCCCACCACAGCGAGGCGGTGGTCGCCAGAAACGACGCCCCGAGGACCGCGAACACGAGGAGTACAAAAACACGGGCCGAAATCAGCATCTTAGCATTCCCTCACAAATCGGTGGCGCGCATTGGCCGTCATCGCGAGGCGGCTGCGGCCGCCGTGTCGATCCATAGCGGCCCGGTAACACCGCCCCTGGATTGCTTCGCTCGCAACGGCGGCGGCTCCAGCCCGGCACGCGGTTCGAATACTGCTGGGCGATGACTAGGGCATCGGCTTATAACTGTCCAGCGGGGTGGGGTTGCACGATCCCGTATTTTCCGGGGAATTGGCCGCGCTTGCATAGGCAGGCGTCTGCCGTTACCACAAGCGGCAGCGGCGCGGCGGCCCAGCAAGCTCCGCGCAAGAGAAGGCACAGGCTCATGAGCGCAGAAACGCAACCGGCGGCGGTGCCCGCTCATCCCAGCTTTCAGCGCGCGGCCGTGCTTGGCGGTGGCGCCTGGGGAACCGCGCTCGCCCAGTCGCTGCGGCGCGCGGGCCGCGACGTGACGCTCTGGGCCTACGAGACCGGCACCGTTGACGAGATCAACGCCCATCATACCAACAACGTCTATCTGCCGGGCGTGCTCCTCGATCCCGGCATCGAGGCAACCACGAAGCTTAGCGACCTGGCTGAGGCCGATCTGCTGCTCCTGGTGGCGCCGTCGCAGTTCATCCGGGCCACGGCGCGTGAGCTTGCACCGCATCTGGCGCCTGGGAAGCCCGTGGCGATTTGCGCCAAGGGCTTCGAGGAGCAAACCGGCGCGTTCCTGAGCGAGGTTGTGCGCCAGGAACTGCCGGACGCGCCGGTCGCGGTGCTGTCCGGCCCGAGCTTTGCCGCCGAGGTGGCGCGCGACCTGCCCGTGGCGCTCACACTTGCCTGCGAGGACCGCGAACTGGGCAAGGCTCTGACCGCTGCGCTCGCCCACCGCACCTGCCGCCTCTATTGGACGGACGACATCCGCGCGGTGCAGGTTGGCGGCGCGGTCAAGAACGTGCTCGCCATCGCGGCGGGCATCGTCGAAGGCCGGCGTTACGGCGCCAACGCCCATGCGGCGCTGGTTACACGCGGCTTCGCGGAACTGGCCCGCTTCGGCGTCAAGCTCGGCGGCCGCTTCGAGACGCTGACCGGGCTTTCGGGGCTCGGCGATCTGATCCTAACCTGCAACAGCACCCAGTCACGCAACATGTCGCTAGGCCACGCGCTGGGCCAGGGCCAGAAGCTCGAAGACATCCTCGGTGCGCGCAAATCCGTCACCGAGGGCGTGTTCTCGGCCGGCGCCGTCGTGGCCATCGCCGGGAAGCTCGGCGTGGAGATGCCCATTTGCGAGGCGGTGAACGCCGTGGTCAAGGGCCAGGCGAGCGTGGACGAAGCGGTCGAGGCGCTGCTCTCCCGGCCGCTCCGGCCCGAATCCGATTTCCTGCATATCGCTGCCGAGCCCGCGCCGGCAACCAAGCCCTAACCCCGTTTTTTGCCTGCCATGTCATCTATGCCGCCTTGTTGCACTTCGGAGTTGAAACGGCGGTATTTCTTCCAACAAGGAAAACCATTTTTCCGTTCTTGTCTTTCCCTCGCTTGCCCCGCAGGAACCCGGCATCGCCAGGGTATAGGGACTCTTCCCGTATCGACAGCCCCCCTGCACTTCTGCTCTGTTATCGATAGTAAACATTGCGGGGGTATCGCATGACCGGAATCGATCGTAGCGCTGAAGGCATCGGGCCGCGCCAAGCCTACGCCATTATGCTCGCCAAGCTGCTCATGATCGCGATGGAGGACTTCGCGGCGATCGGCATGGAGGATTGGAGCCTCCGCCTGCGCGAGGGCATCGAGGAGATCATGCTCAGATACGACTTGCAGCCGGAGGATATCCGCGCACACCACCCCAGGCTGCACCATTAGACGGCCGACAATGTCCAGTCCGCTATCGCGGGGACGCTCCAGCCACGGACTTTATCCAAATAGCAACAATGGCGCACCCATTTCGTCCAGGTAGCTTTCCCCGCTTGACCGCTACCTCAGGATGGTAATGATAAGATTTTCATCTAAGTGTTATAAGGGTGGCGAAAATGTTGGCCGAAGCCGGCGCTGCGGTTCCAGAGAAGGATGCCGCACCCGAAATTGCAATAATCAAAAATATCCTGCTGAGCGACCTCAAGCGGGCTCACGAGGCCCGCCTGGAAAGCCTGGAAGAACGGCTGGCCGTTCTTTCGATGGACGTGGACGGCAAACTTACCGCGCTTGCAGCCCGGATCGAGGCGGTTGCGGCGGACTCTGGGCAATCGCAGAAGCAGGCACTGACCGAAATCGGCCATGCCATCACCCAAATCGCCCTTGGGCTGAGGCCCGGCGAAGAAGCGCTGCCCCACAGCGAAGAAGCTCCGCCGCATAGCGAACAAGCCCTGGAGCACGCCGAAGAAGCGCCGCCGCACAGCGAGGATGCGCCGCAGCTGAGAGAAGAAGCACCGCCACGGAGCGAAAACGCCCTGGAGCACAGCGAGGACGCGCTGAGGCACAGCGAAGGACCGGCGGACAATGTCAGCTCATAGCGACTTCATCGCGCTGAAGGACGTTCTGTTCGGGCGCGAAAACGCCTTGCTTGAGGATCTGCGCCGCATCGTCGCCGATCATGAGATGCGCATCGGCTCGCAGGAGCGCCTTACCGAAAGCGTGGCCTCGGTTCTCGCGGATGCGTTGAGATCGGCCGGGGTCAAGAACCGCAAGGCCCTGGCGCAATCCATGGCGCCGGTGATCGTCGACGGCATCCGCGGGGAAATCCGCAGCTCCCGCAATGAGATCGTGGACGCCCTTTATCCCATCATGGGCCGGCTGACATCGGCTTATGTACTGAGCGTCTTCCGGGATTTCGTCGAAGAGAGCAACCGCCAGCTCGAAAGCGGCCTGTCGGGCCGGTACTTGCGGCTACGGCTCAAGAGCCTGTTTACTGGAACCTCCTATGCCGAGCTTCTGCTCCGGGAAACCGGAGCATTCCGCATCCAGGACGTCATGCTCATCGACGCCGGACAGGGCGTGCTGCTCGAACGCTGGCAGGCTCCCGATGCCTCGGAACACGAGACGCCGGCTGAAGAGAACAGCCCCCAGCTCAGTGCCATGCTGGCGGCCATCAACCGGTTCTCCACCGAGGCGCTGAAGGCGAAGCATCAGGAATTGCGCATCATCGACGTAGGCGCATCCCAGCTTTACCTGCGCTCGTCCGCCAAATGCCTGTTCGCGGTGCGGGCCACCGGCTCGGGCGGCCGGAAACTTCTGAAATCCCTCGACGCCGCGATCCTTGAAATCCTCGGAATCTACGAGCCTTCAATCCAATCGGCCAATCCGGAGGAAGCCACGCGCGCGAGACGGCAGGCTCTCCTGCGCCTGGCCGATAAGCTGCAACAAACGCTCGAGCAAAGACGGCGGGAGCCCGTTTTTGTAACCGGCCTGTTCGTGCTGATTGGTGCGCTGCTCGCTGGCTGGTTTGGCTGGACGCTATGGGAAAGGGCCGAGGCCAGGCGGATTTCCGAGGCTGCTTCGAGCGTTGTCCGGACTCACCCGGACGTTGCCGGTTTTCCCGTCAGCGTCAGCCTCGATCCCGAGCGCTCCAAGCTTACGCTCACCGGATTTGTCCCCTCCAATGAGATAAAGGAGGAGCTTGAGCGCGGCATCAGAGCCAAGACGCCGGAACTTCCCCTCGAAAGCACGCTGCTCGTGGTGCCCGATGCGGCCAAGACGGCTGAGCTTCAGCGGACCATGTCGCTGGTGCTGGCCCGGCTCGACGAAATGGCGGAGCAGCGGGGCCTTGAGGAAACCGATGCAAGGGTCCTCGACCTCAACAGAGAAATCGAGTCCGTCCGCGTGGGCCTCGCCGAACAGCGCCTCAATCTTTCCGCCCTGCGGCAGGACTCTCTGTCGCCGGAGCGGCGCCTGGCCCAGTGGGCGGCGCGGAACGCCATCTTTTTTGCCGAAGACACAGAGTTCCGTGAACCGGACACCGTTCACAAGCAGCTTGCCGAGTTGAAGGAGCTAATGGCTGGAACGGCGCTGCATGTGCGGCTGGTCGGCTTCACCGATCTTTTGGGCGATGCCGGAAACAACGAACGGCTTGCCTCGGAACGCGCGAAGGCCGTGGCGGATGAACTGATCAAGCTTGGCGTGCCGGCGAGCAGCCTGACCATCGCGGGCAGAGCGAAGGAAGGTTTCATCGCCGCGGACCGGGGGCCTGCGAGCCGCAACCGCCGCGTGGAGTTCCAGCTGGCGTTTGCAAACGAATAGCGGAGCGGGTTTCCGGGTTTGGCTGACTACGTGGCAGCGCCTGAGGCGTGTTTCTGAACGGCGGCGAGAAACGCATCGCCATATTGTTCGAGCTTGGCCGAGCCCACGCCGTGGACCAGCGCCATCTGATCGCGCGTTTGCGGCTTCAGGTGCACCATGTCGAGCAGCGTCTTGTCGGGGAAGATGACATAGGCCGGGACATTCTTCGCTGTTGCCAGCTCGCGCCGGAGCTTCTTCAGCGCATCGAGCAAGGCCGTGTCTGCGGCTGAAAGCGTGCTACTCGCAGCCTGGGCCGGTGCCGGGCGGCGGCGCTGCTTGTCGGGCCGCTCCACAAGCGCCTCTGCCCTAAGCTCCACCTTGGCTTTACCCCGCAGAACCTCGCGGCCCCGCGGCGTGATCCCCCAGGAGCCGTAGCCCGCGATATCGAGGCTGACGACGCCGCCCGCGTAAAGCTGGCGGAAGATCGCGCGCCAGCCATTGGCGCTGACATCTGCGCCCACCCCGAAGGTCGGCAGCTTATCGTGACCGAGCTGCCCGATCCGGTCCGTGGCCTGGCCGCGCAGGATCGAGACCAGATGCTCCGTGCCGAAACGCTCGCCCGTCCGCGCGATGGCCGACAGCGCCTTTTGCGCGAGGATCGTGCCGTCGGTCAGCTCGACGCCCTCCTCGCACAGGTCGCAATTACCGCAAGGCTCCGTGGTCTCGGCGAAATAGGCAAGCAGCGTTTGCCGCCGGCAGCGCGGGGCCTCGCACAGCGCGATCAGCGCATCGAGCCGCCGCCGCTCCACCCGCTTCTGCTCGTCCGGCGCCTCGCTCTCCTCGATCCGCTGGCGGTGCAGGCGCATGTCGTCGACGCCGTAGAGCGTCAGCGTCGAGGCCGGCAACCCATCGCGCCCCGCGCGCCCGATCTCCTGGTAGTAGGCCTCGATGGATTTCGGCATATTGGCGTGGGCCACGAAGCGCACATCCGGCTTGTCGATGCCCATGCCGAAGGCGACGGTCGCCACCATGATGAGGCCGTCCTCTTGCAGGAAGCGGTCCTGGTTCTTGCCGCGCGCCCCGCTTTCCATGCCCGCGTGATAGGGCAGCGCGCTGAAGCCCTGCCCGCAGAGATAATCCGCCAGCTCCTCGGTTTGCCGCCGCGCGCTGCAATAGACGATGCCGCTGTCGCCCTTGTGCGCGCCGATGAAGCTTACGAGCTGGCGGCGCGCATCGAGCTTGGCGCGCATGGCAAGCCGCAGGTTCGGCCGGTCGAAGCCGTGCACGAAAACCGCCGGCGGGCGGGCGAACAGCCGGTTCAGGATATCCCCGCGCGTGGCCGTGTCCGCCGTGGCCGTCAGCGCCATGATCTGCACGCCGGGGAGCTGTTCCGCGAAGCTGCCGAGATTGAGATAATCGGGGCGGAAATCGTGCCCCCATTGCGAGACGCAGTGCGCCTCGTCGATGGCGAGCAGCGAAACACCCGCCTCCAAAAGCATCGTTTTCGTGCCGTCAAGCGCCAGCCGCTCGGGCGCCACATAGAGCAGGCGCAGGCGGCGGCTCTTAAGCCCGTCGAAAACGGCGCCGGCTCTCCTCGCGGCTGTTGCCGGAATTGAGCGCCCCCGCCGCGATGCCAAAGCCCTGGAGTTGCGCGACCTGGTTGCGCATCAGCGCGATCAGCGGCGAGACCACGATAGTGAGCCCATCGCGCAAAAGTGCGGGCAATTGATAGCAGAGCGACTTGCCCCCGCCGGTCGGCATCACCGCGAGCACGTCCTTGCCCTCAAGGATCGCTGCGATAATATCTTCCTGTCCCGCCCGGAAATCCGCGAACCCGAAGGTCTTACGCAGCGTTTCCCGCGCCTCGTGCAAACCGGCCATGGCCCGCGATTTACACGAGCGGCTCAGGGTTGGAAAGCGCAAAGAGCTGGCCTCCACCGCCGGGGCGAGCCACCTCGCCGGCCGGGACAAGCAACCTCAACGAAACCGGCTTGACCCGCCCATTGTTATCGCTTAGGCAGATCTAGTTGTTTTTTCGGGTGAAGTGCGCTGACGGAGAGCTGCCGATGGCGTTGTGCGGGATCGATCTTGGCACGACCAATTCCCTGATCGGCGTATTCGGCGAAGACGGCCCCCGCCTGATCCCAAATGCGCATGGCGAGGTGCTGACGCCATCGGTGGTGGGTGTTGGCGACGATGGCACCATGCTTGTGGGCAAGGCGGCCAAAGAGCGCCTGCTCACCCATCCAGATCGGACGATTGCCTCCTTCAAGCGGCTCATGGGCACGGCCGAGAGCCACAAGCTCGCGAAATTCTCGTTCCGGCCCGAAGAACTGTCCGCGCTCGTGCTGCGCTCGCTCAAGGAAGACGCCGAGGCTAATCTGGGCCATCCGGTGAAGGAAGCCATCATCTCAGTGCCTGCCTACTTCAACGACCACCAGCGCAAGGCCACGCTCGACGCCGGCCGGATCGCGGGCCTCAAGGTGGAGCGGCTTGTCAACGAGCCGACCGCGGCGGCGCTGGCTTACGGCCTCGGCGAGCACAAGGAGGGGCGCTTTCTCATTTTCGATCTCGGCGGCGGCACGTTCGACGTTTCGCTCCTCGACAAATACGAGGGCGTCATGGAGGTGCGCGCCACGGCGGGCGATACCGCGCTTGGCGGCAACGATTTCACCCGCGCGATTGAAGATATCGTTTTGCGTCAAGCCGGAGCCCAGTGGAAGGATCTCGGCCGGACCGATCAAGCCCGTCTCCGGCGCCAGGCCGAGGAGCTGAAGATCGCGCTGACCGGCGGGCACGACGCCAGCTACACCTGGCCGGGTGGAAGCGGGGCTATTGGCGGCCATGTCAGCAGAGCCGATTTCGAGGCGGAATGCGCGCCCCTGCTGCGCAGGCTCCGCTCGCCCATCGAGCGGACCATTGGCGACGCCGGGCTTTCGAAGCACGAACTGGACGCCGTAATCATGGTGGGCGGAGCGACGCGCATGCCGATGATCCGCTCGCTCGTCGCAAGGCTATTCGGCAAGCTGCCACTCGCCACAGTCGATCCAGACACAACGGTGGCCCTCGGCGCAGCCGTCCAGGCAGGCCTCAAGGCCCGCGCGGCCGCATTGGAAGACGTAGTCATGACCGACGTTTGCCCATTCACGCTGGGCATCAGGGTCAATGTCCCGCTGCCTGGGGTCTGGGAGGAGCGCGTTCACCCCATCATCGAACGCAATGCCATCGTTCCGGTGTCTCGCAGCGAGGCCGTGCTGACGTTGGGGCACAATCAGACCTATATCCAGGTCGACGTTTACCAGGGCGAGAACATCCGCCCCGAGCACAATGTGCGCCTTGGCTCCTTCAAGGTTCCCGTGCCGCCGGCGCCCGCCCAGCAGGAGAAAGTGGACGTACGCTTCACCTACGATATCAACGGGGCGCTTGAGGTTACGGCCAAGGTCCTCTCTACCGGGGTGCAGCATACGCGCATCTTCCGCAACGAAAGCGGCATGTCCGATGAGGAGATCGAGCGGCGTTTCGCGGCGCTTGCGAGCATCAAGATGCCCCCGCGCGAGCAGGCGGAGAACAAAGCGCTGATCGCGCGCGCCGAGCGCATCTACGCGGAGCTACGCGGCACAGCCAGAATGCAGCTCTTGGCTCTGCTCAACGAGTTTCAAGCAGCGATCTCGCGGCAATCCGAGCGGGACTTCGATGGCATCCGGCGGCAGTTTTCCGATGCGCTCGACCAGATCGAGCGGGCGCCTCAGCTTTGGGACTGAGGTATGGGACCGGCCGAAGCGTTTGCCCTGCTCGAAATCCCCGCAACAGCCGCCGAGGATGACATCCGGCGCGCATACGCTCGCAGGCTGAAGAGCTTCCGTCCGGACGAAGACCCGGAAGGCTTTCAGCGCCTGGTGCAGGCTCGCGGGATCGCGCTGGCGCAAGCGCGCTTGCACGCAAGGACCGCAACCGCTCCGCCGCGCGTGGTGTACGGCGGCGAGCCTGGCGGCGCCCCCTCAAATCCCGCTCCGCCCAATCCCCCGCCGGCGGCCGGAGAAAGGCCAGTAGAGCCGGACGAATCCGGCGAGACTACCTCCGGCCGAACCTCAGCGCCAGCCGGAGAGTCTGGAAAACCGCCCGCACGGCAACCCAGTCCGCCCCCGCCGGAACCCCAGAAGCCCTCAGCGCCGCAACCCGGAGCATCGCAAGCGCCGGAAAATGCCCGGCCGCCTTCTGCCGGGAAGTCTGCCCCAGGCGCCCCCTCTCCTGCCGGTGCGCCGGAAACCCGGCCCCGGCCGGAGCGCGATGCTGTGGCTCCGGACAGGGTTGTTACGCCGGCCGAGGTGCATAGCGCCCTTCAGCTTGGCCTGAGGCGCCTCGTCAAGGAGAAGAAACCTTTCGACGTGCGTGGCCTCGAAGCGATGCTGCTTGAGCTTCCCGCGGGCGCTGGCCGCGTCATCGAACGCGCGGCAATCCAGGAAGTCGCCAACGCCTTGCCAATTCTGCGGGCAGACCCCGCCTATCCCCTCCCGGCGGTTAGGTCGCTTGAGCAACTTGCCGTCATGCTGACCGACCATTTCGGCTGGCACGATAGCGACCGCGTGCTGTTCGCGGCCTTGAGCCCGGGCGAGGCGGCGCGGTTCGAAGGATTTCTCCGCCGCGCCCACGAAGCGCATGCTCCCGGAAGGAAGACGCGCTTCGCCCGGCCAGAACGGCCTGCCGCGGGTGCCCCAAAGCCGCAGCAAAAACAGCACAGCTCCGGGCCGGGCTTGGGATGGCTGGTGTTTGTGTTCATCGCTATGGGTGCGCTGGCCCGCATGGGAAGCAATCATCAGCCGGTGACACCCAGGCCGCTCTACAATCCATCCCAGAACTGGCTGCAACCAGCTTTGCCGCTGCCGGGGCGTCCAAATCCCTACGGTGCCGCGCCGGACTTTTTTGTGCAACACCCCGAGCAACTCGCAAAGAGCGAAGGGGATATGCAGGCAAAGCTCGACTACAGTGTAGACACCGACTATAAGACCTTGCTCGCCGGCTATAAGGCGCGGATAGAGGTGAGGGACCGGTTTCCGCTCCGTTTCGTTCATGCCGCCGCGGATCGCTACCAGTCGCGCGGTATGCACGCGGAGGCATTGTCCCTGCTCGACCGGCTCATCGCCAGCAAGGACCTCAGGCCGTACAGGGCAGACTTAGAGCGGTACCGGGGCGAAGCCTGGCTGCGCATCTATGGCTGGAGCGACGGCGCGGCCTGCAAGCGCACCAAGCTCACGCGCCCGGTAACGCTCACGCCCGAAGGCGAAGCCCATGTCCGCAAGGTACTGCAAGACGCGATCGATTGGGCCGGCCGCGAGCCCTCGTCCAGCCCCGCCGTCATAGCGAGGCTGCTGGAACTCAGCGATCATCTGGCCGGTCAGCAGCGCTTCGGCGAGCTTGCCGCCGTCCTCGATCGACTGAGAGAGCGCGCGTCTCAAGGCGCCCTTCTGCAAGCCAATTTGCAGGTGGAGATCGGGATAATCCGGCGCTGCATGCTTCCCGCCGCCGGCCGGGGGTGATGCTGGAAGGAGATTCGCAAATGGAAGGCCGCCCGGCCTTCCGCTCAAGCCGTTGCCCCGCTTGGACCGGTGCCCGCCCCAGCGCAAGTGTAGCCGCGCGCCTGGCGGTTCCGCGATAGAAAACGCAATGAACCGGCCCCGCTAGCAGGGTCGCCTCCATCCAAACTTACGTCCGCTCAATTGGACGCATCGCCGCTATTCTTCGCAATCATCGCCTTGAAGGCCTTGTGGTGCTCGCCTTCGTCCTCCGCGGCCGCCGCGAAGTGCCGGGCCACCGCGCCGTCGCCCGCCGCCTCGGCCCGCTTCGACATATCGGCGTACATCTTCATGGTCTCAAGATATTCGTCCGAGATCGCCGCTACGAGATTTTCCTTGTCGCTCCTCACCAGGCCTGCCAGCTCAGCCTGCTCCTTGAAGTGCTTGTTGAACTCGGCGTCCGCTACTTTTTCAAACAGTTCCGCAAGCGGAGCGTTGCCGTTCTTGCGGGCCTGCTCGGCAAATAGTTTGTACCGCAGATGCGAGAAGGCCTCGTCCTTCATGGCGGCAAGCAGATCCTGCCTTGTGGGGCCGGACATAGTCGCCGCACCTATGGCGGCGCTAGAAATAGCCGCTGCCAGGACGAGGACAGGAATAGCCAGGCTCTTGCGCATCATGTGTTTCCCCCTGTTTTTGTTATACGTTTTTCATAAGGCACTGCCGAGGCTAATACCTTGGCAGCGCCTTGACAACTGTCCGCGTGGCGTACCGATGCCCGGCTGCCGGGCACGCCGGACACACTCGTTACGGCCTATTTCAAAATCTCGCGAAAGGACTGCCGCCACAGCAGCCGTGCGGCCCGGGCGGAACCGCAACAGTGCGGCACCGCCCGTGACAATAGCCCGCAACGCTTTGTCACCGTTTTGTCAGCGAGGCTTTGGCAGAAGCGCGGGCGGAGCCGTCGCGTTCGATGCAAGGCATTGGAGGCGGCTCCAGGCAAGGAGAAGCCATGCCCGCAACCCCGCATATCGAAAAGCATTTTACCGGCTCCGCCACCGTCCGCGAGATCGTCATCGGCATGGCCGACGGCTTGACGGTCCCTTTTGCGCTCGCAGCAGGACTATCCGCCGCCGTCAGCAACACAAGCGTCATCGTCACAGCCGGGCTCGCCGAAGTGGCTGCGGGCGCGATAGCGATGGGGCTAGGCGGCTACCTCGCCGCCAATACGGACGCGGAGCATTACGAGACAGAGCGCGCGCGCGAGCAGGCCGAGGTCGACAACGAGCGGGAGCACGAGATTCGCGAGGTCGAGGAAATCCTGCGCGGCTATGGCCTGGAGGGCGCCGGCCTTGAAGCTGCGGTTCAATCCGTCACCTCGGACCGCCAGCGCTTTACCGATTTCCTCATGCGGTTCGAACTGGATCTCAAGAAGCCCGACCCGAAACACGCCCCCATCAGCGCCTTCACCATCGGCACATCCTACGTCGTTGGCGGCCTAGTTCCGCTCTTCCCGTACTTTCTGACCAAGGACATGAGCACGGCGTTCCAGCTTTCGGTCGTCATGACGGGCGTGGCGCTGTTCGTTTTCGGCGCGGTCAAAGGGCATTTCACTGGCGCAAACAAGCTCAAATCCGCGCTGCAAACGGCTGTGGTCGGCGGGATTGCGGCAGGCGCTGCCTACGCGCTGGCGCACGCGTTCGGCTAGGCATCCCTGACGTTCCCTTTGCCAATTATTGGAACAGCGAGTAACAGCGTCCGGCGGTGATTCTTGCCCCCCGCCGGCCGATTTGTTCGCCGTTGAAGGCCGAAAGCGGACGAAGCGGGTCTCGAAAAATGCTCACGGGGCGATGCGTGCTTTCGGTCCATCCCATTAGCTGGCGAACTGCGGGGCAGCGAAGGCCGTCGGCGTTGGGCGCACACCAGATGGAGCCCGAGCGGCTGACCAATTGAGACACACGCCCTGAGCACCTCTACCGGCCGACGAACCCAAACTGCAAAACCGCACCAGTAGTCAGATCCGGCCCAGCGAAGATTGGCCCAGTGCCGGGATAGTCCATGGATAGTGCTCTCACCGTCCGAGGACTCCAGACCAGGCTTCAGCCGCAACTTCATGTGCGTCGTGATCGATTAGGTCGCCATGGGACAATACGATCTGCCGAAAGTCCCACGCCAATATACGCCGAAGCGACTTCGCAGCTGAGATACGGTCGTTCCACCCCATCCGGTATTCGGGCGCTGGCCTGGGATTCCCCCACATGCGCAACACATATTTGAACCAGAACTTCAATGCCCCCCCAGTGTTGGGCGTCGCGTCGGTGAAGTTCTCAATGAGATCAACAAGGATCAGAGTGCGGCTGGCGCGGTGATACATCGCAACTTCGCGCATGATGCGCGTCCCTTGCACGAGCACCTGGTCGATTTCCCCCATCCAGCCCGCGGGCGCTAGATCGCCGAGAATGCCATCGTACTTCAGATCGGGCCTTTTCGTTTCGATGCCCGGGCAGATCCACGTCTTCGCGTCTGGAAATGCGATCTGCGCCGAGGTTGCGTGCAAATGGTGGAAATTTCCAGGGACGGCAATGTGGGCCACCGGACCGAGCGCCGAGATTTCTTCGGCTATGGCTGCGGTGATGTGGCAGGGCGAATGCAGCATGATCTGGCCAGAGGCGAGGCGGATCGCCGTCATACGTGCCTCGAACCTCGTACCCGCCAGTCGAACGGGATACGTGCAAAGCCAAATCTGATCGGCAATGTAGCTGGTAAGGACCATCCCGTTTCCTCCCTCGCATCTGCACGAAGGCGCAGCGCCAACCATACGGCTGATGGTTGGTTTTGTCGACGTTGAACGAACCGCGTTGAGGGGCCAGCTGGCAGGACGCCGGCGCGAACGTGCGTCCGCACAGCAGGAAGCATTTGGAGCCCCCGGGACGAGATCCGCACCGCCTGTTCATGGCCGATATCGACGTGCATCCGGCGACAAGTCATTGCCAACCGAGCCGTTGCACTCACTGACCGGCACGACGAAAGGCCGGCTTCGGTCAGGTGTGAACTTGCGTGGCTTGTTTTGGAAAGGACCGCATAAAGATCCGGAAGCCGCCCTGGCGCGCATCGCGTCTGGAGAAAACGGGCATGCCCGCTCCGCAACTCGATCCCGCATTTCAATCTGTCACCTCGTGGCCGCTGAACCGTTCGCCAGCCCTTTGACCCGCCCCGGCGGGCCAGCCAGGCTCGCGAGCCCCCGCGGAAGGCCCCGGCCGTTAAGGGGCGCACTGCGAAACGGTGAACAACTCCAGGCCGATTGACACGCATCCCATAAGCGTTTGTCCAAACATTGAGCTTACTCTACCGCTCGGGAGGCTCAAACATGCCCCGTTTGCGGACCCTGTTCATAGTCTTTCTCGCGGCGGTCCTGCCGGACCAAGCGGGTGCCTCCCCGGCAGACTGCGCCTACGATCCGGCACGCACTCATCTATCGAGGGTCCTCGCCGCCAATTCCACGAACGGGCCTGTCTATGGCCAGATGGTCCATGCGGCCGACAAGTCGCAAGTGCGAACACTGGCATTGCGCGATCATGAGATCGTTCTGACATTCGACGACGGACCTCTGGCAGCCACCACGAACGTTATTCTCGACACGCTGGACCGGCATTGCGTGAAAGCGACGTTTTTTCCTATCGGCGGGATGGCTTTGCTGGGCAGCAAGACGCTTCGGGAGATCGTGAAACGGGGGCATACCGTTGGCAGTCATACCTGGTCGCACCCGCTCTCCCTGCGTTGGATGCCGTTTGAGCGCATCAAGGCCGAAATCGAGGGAGGGTTCGCGGCTGTGGGCCAAGCGGCCGGCGTGCCGATTGCGCCCTTTTTCCGCTTTCCCGGCCTTGGGGATTCGCCAGAAGCCATTGCCTATCTTGCCAAGCGCAATATCAGCATCTGGTCGGTGGACGTCGTTGCCGGCGACGCCGAACGGGGGGCCACACCGGCCAGGATCGCTCGCAATACCATTAGCCGCCTGGAACGGCTCGGAAAAGGCATCGTCCTCTTTCACGACATAAAACATACAACCGCCGAAGCGCTGGACGGCATCCTGACAACCCTCGAAAATAGCGGCTACAAAGTTGTCCACGTCGTCTCCAACACCGCCTACCAACCCGATTCCAGGGTGCTGGCGAACCCTGAGATTCTCCATTCAATGGCAGCGGACGCGGCCAGGACAGGCAAACGGACGCCGCCAAAGCCCGAGGATCTCGGCGAAGGACTGGTAAGTGTCGTTCACAACGAATGGCTTGAACTCGATCCCGAGGTTGTCGCGCGTCAGCGTCTGGCCGGGGCTATTTTCGACGGCGAGCCCGATATGTGAAGCAGTGGGAAGTGAACCCCGCATCCCGATGACAAGAAGCCCGGCAGCGGAACCCCGCTCCAATTAGACATTGGCCCAGGCGGCAAGGCGGCCAGCCCCCCGCCGCCGCGCTCACGCCGCCGCCGCATGTTCGTAGATATCCTCCTCCTGCGCGTTATGCAGCCGCACCAGCGCCTCGATCGACTCGATGACCCGCTGCGCATCGCGGATGAGATAGCGGCCGGCATCCTGCTCGCCAGCGCCCGCCAGGATGCGGGAAAGCAACCGCGCCAAGTGCTGGATTTCACGATGCGCGCGGCTCATGGCGGCGAGGCCCGACAGATCGGGGAGGCGCGCGGAAAGCTCGGGAAAGAGCGCGGTTTCGTCCTGCCGCTCGTGCTGGACGACGCTGTGCTGCACAAGTGCATCGGCCTCGCGTATCAATGCGAACGCCTCGGCTCCGGCCGCATCGTCTAACGCATCCGCAATTTCGCGAAGCCGGTTCAGACTAAGCTCGATGGCGTCATGTTTCTCCCGCAGGCGCTCCGCTGGAAAGGCCGGGCGGCCGCGCAGCATCCGCCCTTCGCCAGAAAACAGCGCCCTGAGAGCGTTTAGGATCACCAGAACGTCGATCCCTTCCTGCGTAAGGGCCGCGGCTACGGGGGTAAGCCAGCCAACCGCAGCCGCCGCCATGGCGATGGCCGAAAGCGCCATTCCGGCAACGATGCTTTGCTTGGCAATCCCGCGTGTGCGGCGGGCGATCTTCACGGCTCCGGCAACCCCGTCGAGACGGTCGATCAGAATGACAACGCCGGCCGCCTCCGAAGACGCGGTTGCTCCGCGCGCGCCCATGGCGATTCCGACGCTTGCGGCGGCGAGCGCCGGCGCGTCGTTGATTCCGTCGCCGACCATCGCTGAAATGTGAAGCTTGCTCTCCGTCGCAACCGCGTCCACCTTGTCCGCAGGCGAACGGTCCGCCAGCACCGTATCGAGATCGAGAGCCGCCCCGATGGTTTCAGCGGCATCGGCCCGGTCGCCGGTTACCAGCACCATCCGCACAACGCCCGCCTGACGGAGCGCCTGGACCGCGCGCGGCGCCTCTTTCCTTAGCTCGTCGCCCAGCAGCATCGCGCCAATCGCCTCTTCGTCCCGCGCCACGAAGATGCAAAGCGCCGAGCGCCAGGAAGCGCGCCGCAGCGCCCGGGCCGCCCAGGCAGGCGGCTCGCGGCTTCCGAAGATCAAGGCGGCGGAGCCTGCCCGGATGCGCTGCCCCGCTATTACGCCTTCGAGCCCCGAACCCTGCGTCTCCTTCACAGATTGCGGAATCTGCAAGGCCAAGCCCCTGGCCCGGGCCGAAGCCACGACCGCGGCAGCCACGACATGTTGCGAGGCTTGCTCTAGCGATGCCGCCATCCTAAGCACCTCCTCCGCCTTCTCGCCGGGCGCCGTCTCGACGGCAGCGAGCCGCACCCCGCCCGCCGTCAGCGTTCCCGTCTTGTCGAACAGCACGGTATGCACTTGCGCGAGCACTTCGAGCGGCCCGCCGCCCTTGATCAGGATGCCCTGACGGGCTGCCCTCGATACCCCGGCGATGAAGGCGACCGGCGCGGCGAGAATGAGCGGGCATGGCGTGGAGGCCACCAGCACCGCCAGCCCGCGCAGCGGCTCGCCCGATGCAATCCACGCCAGCGCCGCCAGCACAAGGGTGGCGGGAAGCAAGAGCAGCGCATATTTGTCGGCCATGCGGATGAAGGGGGACTTGGCGGTCTGGGCCGCCTTAACCATGCGGATGATGCCGGCATAGGTGCTCTCGCCAGCACTTGCGCTGGCCTGGAATTCGAAGGCTTCGCCGGCGTTCACCGAGCCGCTGCGCACCCCTTCCGCGCACATCCGCTGCACCGGAACCGGTTCCCCCGTGAGCGCCAACTCGTCCAGAACCGCGCTTTGGGACAGAATGACGCCATCGGCGGGAACGATTTCCCCGGCGCGCACGAGAAGAACGTCCCCAGAGCTTACCGCATCGGCCGGAATATCGGCGATGCGGCTGTCCTCCCGTTTGTGCGCAACCCTGGGCGCCTTATCCACAAGCGCCTTCAGGTTGTGCTCGGCGCGGGCAACCGCGAAATCTTCGAGCGCGGAGCCGCCCGCATACATCACCGCGACAACGATTGCCGCAAGTGCGGCGCCGAAGGCAAGCGCGGCGATCATCGAGATCAGGGCGACGGCATCGACCCCCATCCGCCCGGCCATAAGGTCGCGGACGATGGAAAAGCCGAGCGCCAGGATCACAGGCACCGTTCCCGCGATCCAGGCCCACTTGGCGAGTGCCGGCTGGTCCAGGGCCACCGCAGCAAGCCCGGCGGCCAGTGCGGCCAGCGACAGCAGTATCAGCGCGCGGCGTATGTAGCGTTCGTTTTTCATCGTGCACCCTCCCTGCCCGCCGCCAGCCTCTCAGCCAGCAATGCGAACGCTTCAGGCCGGCGGTCTTGCGGCTGCCCAGCGGAAAAAACGCCAGGGCTGCTATGCCGGCTACGCCAAGCTACACGGATGATGCTTACATTTTGCCGTTACTGCGTCCCGTCCGGCTTGCCGCCAGAACCGCGGCCGGACACAAACCGCCACGCATGGCCAAGCCAGCTCTTGACGAGACGGAACGGCCCCTTGGCGAGATTCTCCAGTTGACGGGCCTTCTCCTTGCCCCAATCGGTCCAGTGTTCGAACGTGTGGTGATGCCGGGCAAAGGGTGTCAGCGCCACCAGGAGCGGCACCGTGACGAATTTCACCGCGGTCAGAAAGACCGGAATGCCGCCGTGAATGAAAGCCTGGGTCTTAAGACTCAGCCAAGGCCCTGCCAGGATGGCTACGACATGGCCCGAGATGCCAATCGCAAAAGTAGCGAGGCTTGCCAGAAGCAACGTCAGCCAGGAGTAAAAAGCTATCCTTACGAGCAAGGGCTTATCGATCATGGCTTGGCGTTCCCGGTCCGGTATGCGCCCCGGCACGGCCAAGGCATGGCTGGTGCCGGAGTTCCGCAGGCTATCCCTATCGCCCCGGCCTGAGTAAAGGTTCACGGAGCCCCCCCGTTTTTTAATACCAAATCCGGTTGAATAGTCCAACACCATCCTCCGGGACCCCTGCTTACCGGTCTCTGGCCCCTCATTAGCACCAAGCCGCCTGTCAATACCCTAACAATCCATGCCAGCCAGCGCACAAGGGCGCTCTGCTAGGCTCCCGCCCATCGAACGTTGCCAAGCCCGGCAAGACGGCACCGCATGGAGGCCGGCTTCAAGCTTGGCGCACAGGGAACAGTCAACACCAGCCTCTCATCACCCTGCGCGCGGGCATACGCCGCGCTTGAGCCCCATTCAGAGACAAAGACAATGACACCATTTTCGCACCAATTGCATCAAGACAAGCAAGACGGCGCGGCTTCCACCCCCGAGGCCGCTGTCCCGGTCTGGGACCGGGCGGTGCGGCTTTTTCACTGGCTCTTGGCCGCCTCGGTTGCGGGCGCGGCGCTCACCGGGTTTTTCGGCGGTGCAAGGTGGCTCGATCCCCACATCATTCTGGGCACAGCCATTACGGTGCTCCTCGCATTCCGCATCGTCTGGGGTTTCACCGGCCCGGCCTATGCGCGCTTTAAGAGCTTTGTACCCTCGCCGGCGGGCGTGCTACACCACGCAGGCGAGTTGCTGCGCGGCCAGGCGCCCCATTATACCGGACACAATCCCATAGGCTCGGCGATGATTGTTATCCTGCTTGCCGTCCTAGCGGCGATTGCAGGCACTGGCGTCATCGTCCTGGGCGGCGCCGTGAAGGAAGGACCGTTAGCCCCGTTTCTCTCCTTCACGGCTGCCGCCAACGTCAAGGAAGTCCACGAGCTTCTAGCGTTCCTCCTCCTGGGCCTCATCGGCTTGCACGTCGCCGGCGTGCTCGCCGAGAGCTGGCGAACCCGTGAAAATCTGATCCGTGCCATGCTCACGGGCCGCAAGTCCGTGCGCCCCGGCGCGATGGCGGCGCCGGCGGTTCTCTCCCGGCCGCTGTCCGCCGCCATCGTTTTCCTGGGGCTCACCGCCCTGGCGGGCGGGGCAATCGCCCATTTCTCGCAACTGCCGGCCTTCGGCGTGCCAACTCAACCGCTGGACGCGGCCTATGCCAAGGAGTGCGGAAGCTGCCATTCCGCGCATCATCCAAGCGTGGCACCTGCCGCGACCTGGACCGCTATCATGGCCGGCCTCGACAGCCATTTCGGCGAGAACGCGAGCCTCGACGGCGCAACCACGGCCCGGCTCAGCGCCTATCTCACGGACAATGCGGGGGAGAAATGGGACACCTGGCCAGCCAACCGCCTGCGCACCGCCTCGGTGCAGAACCCCTTGCGCATCACGGACACGCGCGGCTGGAAACGTCTGCACCGCGGCCTGCCGGACGAAGCCTTCAAATCGAAGGCGGTGGGCGGGAAAGCTCAATTGCACGAAATGCCATCGCGATGCGGAAAGCGGGCGCTTCGCCCCGCGCGCGATTGCCATCCCCGAGGAGAAAGCAAGCCGATGAAAAGAACCCTGTGCATAATAGTGACCGTGGTGGCGGCTCTGTCCGCTTCCAGTGCGGCCTTTGCCGCGATGACCCCGGCCGCAGCAGACGCTTTATGACCAATACACCGCCGAGGCGAAAGCCGCCGATCCGGCGTTCGCGGGCTTCTCGGCCGGGCGCGGCAAAACCTTCTTCCACGAGCGCCACACCGGCGGCAAGCCCGATACGCCGGCCTGCACCGAATGCCACACTACCGACCTGACCAAGATGGGCAAGACCCGCGCGGGCAAGGACATCGAACCCATGGCCGCCTCGGTCAATCCCAAGCGCTACGCGGACAGGGCCGAGGTCGAGAAGTGGTTCAAGCGCAATTGCAACGACGTTGTGGGCCGGGAATGCACGCTTGCCGAAAAGGGCGATGTGCTGACCTATCTCCTGGGATTGTAAGAGGGATTCCGTAGCATGAAAAAGCTGGTATTCGCATCCGTGCTTGCCGCCGCCGCACTCGCGGCCTTCCCGTTCATGACGATGCAGGCCGCCGCCGGCGACGATGGCGAGCGCGTCGCGCCCGTCAAGGACCCCGCTGTCATCAAGGAATGCGGGGCCTGCCATATGGTGTTCCAGCCCGTCTTCCTGCCTGGCCCGGTCGTGGCAGAAGATGATGGCCGGGCTTAAGGACCACTTCGGCGAGAACGCAGAGCTGGACGACGCTACCACAAAACGCATTGGCGACTATCTTACGGCCAACGCCGGCGACCGCGGCTACTTCAGCGGCCATGCCCTGCGCGGACTGCGCGATGCCGACGCACCGCTGCGCATCAGCGAGACGCCATGGTTCGTGCGCAAGCACGAGAAGCACGGCCGCATTTCGCCTTCGGCGCTCCAGCGCGCGAAAGCGAAATCCAAGAGCGACTGCGCCGCCTGCCATCCGGACGCCAGCAGGGGCTATTACGAGGACGACTGATAACCAGCCGGCGGCGTGCGCGGCTTACCCCTCACCCGGCCGCCGCGCGGCCACCCTCTTCCGCAAGGGGAGAGGGTCCAACCGGCGTTGCGGAGGATTCCCCTCTCCCCGGTGAAGCCCGCACTTGCGCCTGCGCGGCGAAGCGCCGAAATATCGGGCATTCGCTCAAGCCAAGTCACCGGGCAAAAGGCAGGCACACATGAATTTCTTCCGCACGATGCTTCTGCTCGCGGCGATGACCGCGCTGTTCATGTCCATCGGCTTCGCCATTGGCGGCGCGCCTGGCATGACCATCGCGTTCATGATCGCCGCCGGCATGAACCTGTTCGCCTACTGGAACTCGGACAAGATGGTGCTGGCCCAGCAGGACGCGCGGGAGGTGGACGAAGCCCAAGCGCCCGAGCTTTACGGCATCGTGCGCCAGCTTGCCACCAGCGCCGGCCTGCCGATGCCACGCGTCTACATCATCAACAGCGAGCAGCCGAACGCCTTCGCCACCGGCCGCGATCCTGAGCACGCCGCCGTCGCCGCCTCCTCGGGGCTCCTCAACATGATGAGCAAGGAGGAGGTTGCGGGCGTGTTGGGCCATGAGCTTGCGCATGTGAAGAACCGCGACACGCTCACCATGACCATTGCCGCCACCATCGCCGGTGCAATCTCGATGCTGGCGAATTTCGGCATGTTCTTCGGCGGCAGCCGGCGCGACGGCGAAGGCCCCGGAATCGTTGGCACCCTGCTCGCGGTCCTCGTGGCGCCGATTGCCGCGGCGCTGATCCAGATGATGCTCAGCCGCTCGCGCGAATATGCCGCCGATCATGACGGCGCGCAAATCTGCGGGCATCCGCTGTGGCTCGCCTCGGCGCTGCAAAAGATCGAGCGCGCGGCCCAGGAGATTCCCAACGGGCAGGCGGAGGCCAATCCGGCCAGCGCCCCGCTATACATCATCAACCCGCTGAGCGGCCAGGGCATGGACAATCTGTTCTCGACCCACCCGAATACGGCGAACCGCGTCGCCGCGCTGCAAGAGCTGGCCGGCAAGATGGGCGACACGCAGTTGGCCCGCGGCGGAAGCATGGATATACCGCCGTTTGAGGGCCGCGATGAGCAGGGCGGACCCGGCCCCTGGGACCAGGGGCGGGGGTCGCCGGAGCGCGATCCGGGAGATGACCGCACATCCGGGCGCGGGCCTTGGGACCGGGGGCCGGAGGACGGCCGCACATCTAGGCGCGGGCCTTGGGGATAAGAATTCGCTGGCTGGCGGCTTGGAAAGCCCCCTCACCCCTGCCCCTCTCCCAGCAAGCTCGCCTTGGCGAGCTTGCTGCTCTTTGATGCCGCCCCTGCAAGCGGGTGCGGATGGGGAGAGGGGCAGGCGCCCTGTCCGCGCCGCAGAGGATAGTTCAAGCGTCCCTTCTCCCCTTGCGGGAGAAGGACAGGATGAGCGGTAAGCCGCACACGCCGCAGGTCTGCATGGAAATTCCGCAGCAGGCGGAAGGGTTGAGGCATTTCAGTCACGGCATAATACACAGGTAAAACTTCCTTGAAAGCGCAGCCCAAACAAATGCAAACGGAAAACGCCGGCCTCCTGGCGCGGCAGCTCGCGGCCTATCTCTTGCGCGCGGTGCTGCGCGAAAGGCAGCCTTTCGACGACGCCTTCGCCGCCACGGGTGCGAAACCCGCATTCGCCGGCCTCGAATCCCGCGACAGGGCCTTCGCGCACGCCATCGCCGCAACCGCGCTGCGCCGGCTCGGCCAGATCGAGGACCTGCTCGCCCGCTTCCTGCACAAGCCGCTGCCCGCCAAGTCCTTCGAGGCGCGGTTCATCCTGATCGCGGGCGCGGCACAGCTCGCCTTCATGGACGTGGCCCCGCACGCCGCGATCAGCCTCGCCGTCGAGCAGGCGAAAGCGTCGCGCAGCGCCCATCAACTGGCTGGCCTCGTCAACGCGGTCCTGCGCAAGGTGAGTGCGGACGCTGCGGCAATCGTTGCGCAGCAGGATGCGGCCAAGCTCAACACGCCGGATTGGCTTTTCGGGCGCTGGACACGGCATTACGGCGAAGAGACCACCCGCAGGATCGCCGCCGCGCATCTGGAGGAGCCAGCTCTCGACCTTTCCGTGAAGGCTGACGCTGCGGAATGGGCCGGCTTGGCGGCGCGCTTCTGCCTTCGGGCACGGTGCGGCTCGCCCACAAGGGCCGCATCGAGGACATCGAAGGCTATGCCGAAGGCGCTTGGTGGGTGCAGGACGCCGCCGCCGCCCTGCCCGCAGCTCTGCTGGGCGATGTGCGGGGCTTGCGCGTGGCCGACCTTTGCGCGGCGCCCGGCGGGAAGACGGCGGAGCTGGCCGCGCGCGGGGCGCATGTGACGGCCGTTGACATCTCCGCCTCGCGCCTGCGCCGGCTGAAGGAGAACCTGGACCGGCTCGGGCTCGAAGCCCAAATCGTGCAGGCGAACGCGGCGGACTGGACCGCGCCCGAGCCGTTCGACGCGGTGCTGCTCGACGCGCCTTGCTCGGCGACGGGAACCATCCGGCGCAACCCCGACATCGCCTATCTCAAGGGGGAGCCGGACATCGTGGCACTCGCGCGCGCGCAGGCGCGGCTCCTCGACCACGCGCTGAGCCTGCTCAAGCCCGGCGGCCGGCTGGTCTATGGCACCTGCTCGCTCGAAGCGGAGGAAGGCGAGGCGCAGATCGAGCGCCTGCTCACCGCGTGGCCGGATGTGGCGCTGGTGCCGATAGGCGCGGACGAACCCGGCATCCCGCCCGAATGCGTGACGGCAGCGGGGATGCTGCGCACCCTGCCCTTCCATTGCGGCGGCATGGATGGATTTTTCGCCGCCCGGCTGGCGCTCAGAACGGGTGCGGCCGGATAGGTGTGGCTTGAACCCGCGCGATAGGCCGGAACGGACTTCCCGGCCATTGGCGGCACCGTCTCTTACTGGGGGCATGGCGGCCATCGCGAACTGGCTTTTCATGTCCCTGAATGGCGCACCCATATGCCCCGCTGTGCATGGCGCTGCCATATGACCAACTTTTCAATCAGCTCCGCAGGTATCCCGGCGCTATATCCGGTTGCGTTGAAGCGTTCCGCAGATGGCCGAAGGATTGCGCCGGACTGGCTGGAACACAACCAGAACATGAAAGTTCTACACAACTTTGACGGAACCGTTGAAAAAGATTCGCGCCCGGCTAGCAAAATACGACGCGCCAAGGTCCGCGCAAGCTCCGCTGGAATAAAACAAGAACACAGGCAAACATACGTCCCAGGCGATGGGGCGTCCAGTTTTTGGGCTGATGTGGAAAAAGCAGGTATAGAGTCATGAAACTCAGTCATGCGCGATTACGGTTCCCGACACGCGGCTCAGCGAAACGCCGATGCGCCCGCGCCGTCGGGCCCAGCTTTGCCGGTCACCGGCGTGAAAGGCCGCAAACAGAAGAGCCGGATCTCAAAAAATGAGCAAGCGGCAATGCTCCTTTCGGATCCAATAGCAGGCACTTCGCGGGAGCATCAGCCTCAGGTCGATCGGACTAATAACAGGGTATGGCGGTGCGCCCTCGTAGAGGGCGGTTCGTTTGGTCGGTGCTGGCGGATATGCCTTGCAGGTGCTTCCATCGAGGACAATGATAACGGACGAATTCAATCTAATTCGGCCCATGCCGGCGGAGACACGATTGTAGTTTGGAAGCTTGATAGGCTTGCCCGGTCAATGAAGCAGCTTATTGCAACGGTTGAGCTCTTGAATGACCGTGGCCTTGTGCTCTCGCGCAAAAGGTCCGGCCACTTGAATGCTCTCAGGATCTAATGATGATCAAAAATTTCCTTTTGCAGCGATATCCCGGTAGTGACAAGCGACAAATATGGCGCGATGAACTTACAAACGTGTGTAATTCGTTTGTTACATCCGGCTTAGCTGACTTGAAATTTACCAAAGAACTTTGTTCAGGCTCGGAGGCAAAGTTTTGGGCTTGTGTATCAGAAGCTTTACTCGCAGCACATTTACGTAAAGTCGGCCTTGATCCAGCTCCTTCACATGGTGGCGGCCCAGACTTTCAGGTGATTGACAATGGACGCAAGATCTGGATCGAGGTTATTTGTCCAGAACCGAAGGGAGTGCCGTCTGACTGGTTGGCCCAATTCAAAAAAGCAGTGAGTTTCCCACATGAACAGATACTTCTGCGGTGGACTAGCGCTATCAAAGAGAAATGGGAAAAATTGATTGGTAGCCAGGACGGCACTGTTAAAGGCTGGGTTGAAAAAGAAATCGTGGCCCCAGAAGATGCATATGTAATCGCTGTGAATGGCCGCCAACTTCGCGGTGCATTGCCCGCACTCACAGGCATAAGTCAATTCCCTTTTGCCGCCGAAGCTGTTTTCGCGATTGGGCCGTACCAGATAAAAATCAATCGCGATACGCTGGAACAGACAGAATCCGGTCATCAACACCGTCCTTTAATTTTAAATTCAAAAGGGGCACCAGTTCCTGCTTACACTTTCCTTGATGAGAGATACCGACCAATTAGCGCCAATGGGGTATCCATCTGAGTGCTGTTGGCGCTATATGTTGTGATACCCACGCAATCTACTGCGGCCTCCCGCACAGCGACGCGTCGGGCCCGCATCCCTGGAAAGCGACCCGGCAGCCGGTCGTCCGTGGCGCAACCGGTAGTGGTCACAGCACTCAGATGGATACCCCATTAGCGCCATTTGGGCCGTTGATGTGGACGGAACATCCGTTGTCGGCAATTCAGAACCAATGGCAGTAATTCATAACCCTAATGCTTCTAACCCAATACCAACTGACTTTCTACCCGCACACTATGAGTATGTTGCCACGCCAATTGGGACTGAAGAGTTTGAGCTCAATAGGATTACAGGTCGCTTACTGGAAAAGAAATGAAATTCAACTAGGCCCTTGCATGTCGAGCGACTAGGGCTGAGAAACGCGTCGTTGCGGGTCAAGGGGGCGATCCCCTGGTCTTCGCCCGCACCTTCAAGAACTCATCTAAAATTATCGCAACCAATTGACTCAACATAAGCCGTTCCGCATCGTCAACCTGGATCTTCCAAAGAGTTGCACGGCATCGATCTGATCGATGCCGTAAGTTCCGATCCGTTCATTTAAGACGACGCCGACACTGGCCTCCGTCAGGTGCGGGATTGCTTCGGTCATTCTGGAGACAACTGCATTGGGATCCATTAGCCGACCCGGTGCGAGCGGGATCGCGAGAAAACCGCCACAGCCGCTTCCGACCCATTGCGGGAGGATGTGCGCTTGAGCTGCCGGACGGTGCGACGCCGTCCATTCGTTGGCGAGGCTAGCCCGTGAATGACGATGCGGAAGTTCCCCGGCGAGTTTTGTCCGGACGCCACGGAAGCATTCGCGTTGCTGACGATGTCTTAATATTTAGCGAACGGCGTAAGGCCGCGCATTATGGTTAATCTGGGCGTGGTTAATACAAACTCGCGATGCGTTTTTCATGCGCATTTCTGCGAATTTTTTCTACTTTTTGCTCGATTTCTGCGATGCAAAAACCCCTTTAAATATATTTGCAGTTTCCGGATTAACCATTTCACGGTGCATTTTTCGGTTTGCGCCGCAGCGTAAAGCGCTGAGAACTCTCGTAATATCAAGGCGTTATCCAGCCTTAACCGGACAGTAAGGCGCATAACGCTAAAGTGCACCCTAATGAGAAACACAGCAATCGCATCGAATTGGCGCCGGATACCACGGAGTTGAGGTAAACAAGTGTTTACCGCGCCACAATTACGGCCGCCAAAGCATACCGCCGGATGCGGCTGCAACGATTGAGTTTCGAGGAGTGCAGGCAAATGACAGATAACGCAGCGGAACGCGCGCCCAAACTTTCGCCCCCGTTGCGGTCCCCGCTCACGCAGGGCCGGCGGTTGCCGAAGCATCGGCGCGGCCCCCGCCTCAATCCTTCTTGATAGCCCCGGACAGGATCGCGAGGAGCAAGCCCAGCGCCACCCAGCTCAACAGCGTCTGCGCGATCACGATATTATCCAGCACCCCTTCGCTAAGCGTCTCGCGCTCGAACGAAAGCCGCGGCGCCATGGTGTAGTCCGGATCGCCATCGGGCTTGGAGGTGAGCTTTGGCAAGTCCATCCGCACCTGGCGCGCGGGACGGCTTACCGGCTGCCATTCGTGCTTCTGGCCGAGGTCGAGCCCTGGCAGCATCAGGTCGAGCGAGTAGACGAAGGGGCTGAAGCTAGGCAGCCCGGGCGGTCCGCCATGGCATTCCGTCCAGTTCTGGCCGCACTTCTCCGCGAGTTCCTTGTTGAGATAGAGCGAGGGGCTTGAAGGAGCGAACCCGCCCTGCCCTGCGGCGCCACCGTAAATGAGGCCGCCCAGGAACCAAAGCGCGAGCAGAAAGGCGCCGAGCCGGAAATAGCCGTAGCCGTAGGCGGCGCCGAAGCCCACCACGATCCATTCGAGCGCCAGCACAGCCGACCAGACCACGCGGGCGGCGACCCTCGCCAGGAGCGCAAATGGCCAGCTGAACACGTCCAGCCCGGAGGAGAAGGCATTGCTGCCGGAAATACCCTGCCAAAACCGCGGCATGGCCCGCCAGCCGCGCCAGAGATTAATGAAATTCGCCCACCGCCAGCGCTGAGCCTTGAGCTTGCCGGTCTCGCGGGCGCGGTCGTCGTGGCCCATCGCGCGATAGACCCGGATGAGCTGCTCGAAGGGCTGGGGCTTGAAACCGCCGCCCCGGTCGGCTGGCGGCTGGCGGTCGAGCCAGCGCTTGCGCGTGTCCGCATCGTAGGCGTCCTGGCCCACCATGCGGTCGTAGGTGAACCCGTTCAAATGGATATATGTATGCGTCGCGTTGCCCGCGCCCATATGCGGCCAGGAGCTCCGGATGATCGACGACCTCATGCGCATGGCATCCCGCCAGGTTCACCGAACCAACAAAGTCGGCCTTCGCGCGAGGATCGCCCGCCTGCGGCCCCAGCCAGAGAACGCCGTCGATGGTGGCCCTGACGAGGCTCAGCGCATTGTTCCACACTGCCTTGGAACCGGCCTCAAGAGAAACCGGGTTGTTGAAGCGGCCCCCGGTGCATTCGAAATTGGCCTTGATGCGAGCCGCGTAAAATCTCACCTCGCCCTCGGCCAGGAAGCCGTCGCGAAGGTAAACGCCATCCTCAATCTGTGCGTGGTCGAAGCTGAGAGCCTTGCTCTTCCCGTCTGCGGTATGATTGGCGAACGTGCCTTTCCGGCAGTTCAGCGTGCCGCCGATTTTCGCCTCCGGGAACGAAACCATGCCTTCGGCGAGGAAGCCGTTCGCAAGCACGGCGCTGCCCGAAATTTCGGCGTCCTTGCAATCGAGCGCAACCCCTCGGCCGTCTTCCGCGCGATTGCGGAACGCGCCGCCAGCGCAATTCAGGTCTCCGCCAATTCTTGCCCGTCCGAAAAGTACGGCGCCTTCCGCAACGAACCCATTGTTCAAATCTACCGCGCCGGAAACCCGCAACCTTTCGCAACTAAGGGCAAATTTGCCGTCCGATAGACACGAACTGCTCTCGAAGGACAAAGAACCTTCAATGTTTGCATCGTTGAGACATACACCCGAGGTGCTGTGAAAGCCGGTTTGAAGATACAGTCTCCCCGATACGCGCACCCCTTCACCGACGATGGACTTAACGTGGCTCGTCGGAAGGTCCACAGACTTAGCGTGCGCATCTCTTAGAAGAATTCGTTCAGCGAAATAGCACCCAGAGAACATGAGCGGTTGAGGAACGATGCAACCAGCAAGATCTAAATCTTCCGCCACATAGGCGCCGTGAACCTCAAGGCGGCGCTCGTGAACCGGCGCGGCATCGTCGCCGCCCTGTGCAAGGAACCGCAGGAAGCCCGCGCGAACCTCGGCCTCATCGTCTTCCGGGTCCACCCAGCGCCAGGCCTCGCGCTCAAAGCGGGCGAAAACGGCGTCGAAATGCGGACGCAGCGCCGCTGGCTCGGTCTTGAGCCTGGCGGCCCAGGCCTCGTCGGCCACGGATACACGGCGCAAATGCACGATAAGCTCGCCGAAAAAGCCGTGCAGCACGCGCGGCTGCTCCTCGATCTTCGCGCGCGTCCCAGCCGGCAGGTTCAGCGGATCGTTGCGCAGGAGCGGCGCAAACCACTTGTCCTGCAGCTTGAGGGCATCGGGTGGCGGCGGCGCAAAGGCGTGGCTTACCACCTCAGCGGCCAGCAGGAAGAAGCTCTCGCTGGTGCGGGCCGCGTGGACATTGCGCGCGGGGTAGGCTTCGGCTTCAAGCTGGCGGAAGTATTCGTGCTGGAGCGAGGCGAGTTTCGCCGTCTCGTCCGCATCCTTGGGCTCCCAATCAGCCGGAAGCCCGATCCCGGCGACGGCGCGCATTGTCGCCTCGTGCACGACCTCCTGCACGGCCTCCGGCGCACCCGCCAGAAACTTGGTCAGCGCTTCGGCAAAGCCCGCATCCGAATGCACATGCGCCGCTTCCCGCGTGCTATGCCGGCTGCGCCAGCTATCGAATTCGGACCACAGCCGGGTTGCGCGGCTTTGGATCGTGCAAGCTTCGCCGTTCGCCGCCGCAAAGAGCAGCTTCTCCTCCGCAGGCAGAAGGCCGCTTGGCGTATCCTGGTCGAGAAAGTCGCCAAGCCAGCGGCCGAAGCTGCGCCCCGCGGGCCGCTCCCGGCACCTGCGCATGCCTGCCGACCTTGCCTTCAAGTCCACGAGCCACTGCGGCGCGCCCGCAACCCCCGCAGCCTCGCCCTTCCCGCTGCCTTCATTGTGCGCCATGAACGCCCCCCAAACGCCAACTTTGCAAAGGTTTATGCCAAAAAAGACGCCTCAAAGGTAGTTAAAAAGCCGGTTGGTATTTCCACATGCGCGCAACCTTCGCTTGCGCGAATCGCGGCCGCAGGCCACGCTGCCTCAAAGTTGACAGCGTTAGCCGCGATGCTCAGTCGATTCCCTTGGAAATTTGGGCTCAGCCATCATTAACAGCAGAGACTAATGTCCGCTCAGATTGCAGATCAGGCGCGCCTTGCCGCGCTCGCCGTGAACCGGGTTGGCCGTACCGCCCTGAAACTCGCGCTAAAAGCCCCGTTCTCGCGCTGGATGGCGGGCGTTCCGGCTGCCTACCACCTGCTCATTCTTCCGCAGGATCTCCGCACGGGCGATCCGAGCTTCGCGGTCGAGTTTTACGACGGTTATTTCGGCCTCGCAGGCGCTGCCGCCCCCGTTGGCTCCGAATCGCCGTTCAACATCATGCCGCCATCCGTGCCCTGGCAGAAGGAGCTGTACGGCTTCGGCTGGCTGCGGCACTTGCACGCAGCCGAGGATCAGATCGCACGCGAGAAGGCGCGCAAGCTGGTGCTCGAATGGGTCGCAGCCGCCCGCAGCGCGCCGCCCATCGCGCACGATCCGGATACGGTCGCGCGCCGCGTCATTGCGCTGCTTTCGCATGCGGCTTTCCTGCTCGATGGCGCCGATCCAGAGTTCTACGACGCCGCAATGCGGCTCTTAAGCCGCGACGTGCACGACCTCACCGTGATTTATGGCGACGTCTCGGGTGTCTCCAAGCTGCGCGCCCTGACCGCGATCCTGCTCGCCGGCCTCTGCGTGGCGGAGCAGGAAACCTATCTCACCGCCTACCAGTCCGTGTTCTGCTCGGAGCTGGAGCGGCAAATCCTGGAGGATGGCGGCCACATTTCGCGCGCCCCTGGCGACCTGATCGACCTGCTCCTGGAGCTATTACCGCTCAAGCAATGTTTCGTAGCCCGCCAGCTTGAGCCGCCGGACGCACTTTACACCGCGATCGGCCGCATGCACCCAATGCTGCGCTTCCTGCGGCTGGGCGATGGCAGCGTCGCGCATTTCAACGGCATGGGGCCGACGCTGCTCGATCAGGTGGCGACCGTGCTCGCCTATGACGACGTGGGAGAGAATTTCAAAGGCATCCTCGCGGAGCATTCCGGCTATGCGCGCCTTGCCGCGGGCGATACCGTCATGATCGCCGATGCCGGCGGCGCGCCGCCCATCCACATGAGCGACCGCGCCCATGCCGGTTGCGGCTCCTTCGAGATGAGTTCGGGCCACGAGCCGATCATCACCAATTGCGGCGCGCCAACCGACGAGACCGGCGACTGGTACGTCGTTTCGCGCTCCACGGCCGCGCATTCGACGCTCACCATCGAGGACCTGTCCTCGGCGCGGCTCATCAAGGCACAGTCCAATGCCTCCGGCCGCGAGATGTTCTGGCTCTCCGGGCCGTCCCACGTTCAGCGCGAGGCCGCCGAGGACGACAATTTTATAAGCGTCAGGATCGCCCATGACGGCTATCGCGACCGCTTCGGCTACATCCACCGCCGCCGGCTGACGCTTTTCAAGAACGGCATGGCGCTCGAAGGCCATGACCATCTGCTGCCGGCCAGCAACGGCAGCGATCTTGAAGCCATCGGGCGCTTCACCATCCGCTTCCATCTGCATCCGCGCATCACCGCGAACTTCGCGCGCAATACCAGCGCCATCGGACTAACCACGCCCAACGGCCAGAACTGGCGCTTCGTAGCCGACGGTGCCGACATCGACCTTGAGGAAAGCATTTTCTTCGCCGATCCGATCTGTCTCAAGCGCTCGTTCCAGATCGTGCTCAAGGGCCAATGCAACAAAGCCACCTCGGTGCACTGGAAGTTCGAGAAGATGTTGCAGCAAAAGCCCGTGCTTGTGGACACCAATTCCTGGCGCGGATCTTGACCTCGAAGCGCAATTCGCGCAACTAACGGGGCATGACCACACAGCAGGATTTCCCGGTGCGCCGGGCGCTCATCTCGGTTTCCGATAAATCGAAACTGGTTGAGTTCGCGAAGAAGCTTGAGCTTCTGGGTATTGAGATCGTATCCACCGGCGGGACAGCCACTCATTTGCTTGGCCACGGCATCAAGGTGCTGCCGGTGTCCGACGTGACTGGCTTCCCAGAGATCCTGGATGGGCGCGTAAAGACGCTGCACCCGGCGATCCATGGCGGCATCCTCGCGAACCTCGGCCAGACCGGCACGCGCGAGACGCTGGACGCGCACAAGATCGCGCCAATCGGGCTCGTTGTGGCCAATCTCTATCCGTTCGAGGAGGCCGTCGAGAAGAAGGCCGCCGATATCGAGGCGATGATCGAGGAGATCGATATCGGAGGCTCGGCGCTTTTGCGTGCGTCGGCGAAGAACCATGCCTGCGTGACGGTGGTCACGGACCCCGCCGACTATGACGTGGTGCTTGAGGAACTGTCTGGCAAAGCACGGACGACCACGCTTGCCACCAGGCGCCGGCTGGCCGCCAAGGCCTTCGCGCGCACCGCCGCCTACGATTCGGCCATCGCGACGTGGTTTTCCTCGGCCGCTGGCGAAAATCCGCCTTCCGCCTTCTTCCTCACCGGCAAGCTCCGGCAATCGCTGCGCTATGGCGAGAACCCGCACCAGAACGCCGCCGTTTACGAATCCCCGGCCAGGAAAGGGCCAAGCCTCGTCCGGGCGGAGCTGGTCCAGGGCAAGGAGCTGAGCTACAACAATCTCACCGACGCCAACTCCGCCTTCGAACTGATCTCCGAGTTTCCCACCGCCCAGCCGGCCATCGCCATCATCAAGCACGCCAACCCTTGCGGTACGGCCACCGGCTCGTCCGTGATCGAGGCATACCGGAAGGCATTCGCCTGCGATACGGTCAGCGCGTACGGCGGCATCGTGGCCTCGAACCAGCCTCTGGACGAGGAGGCGGCGCGCGAATTCCTCAAGATTTTCACCGAGGTGGTGATCGCCCCTTCGGCGAGCGAAGAGGCCAAGCGCGCGTTTGCGGCCAAGCCGAATGTGCGGCTGCTGCTTACCGGGGGCCTGCTGCCGCGCGAGAACCGCGCGCCATACGTGCGTGCGCTTTCGGGCGGCTTCCTGGTGCAGGATGCCGATGCAATGGCGCTCGATGAGGCCTCGCTGCGCACCGTCAGCAAGCGCGAGCCCACGCCCGAAGAGCGCACCAATATGCTGTTCGCCTGGCGCGTGGCCAAGCACGTCAAGTCGAATGCCATCGTGTTTGCAAAGGATGGACAGACGATTGGCGTCGGCGCGGGCCAGATGAGCCGGGTCGACAGCGCGCGGCTGGCGGTCTGGAAGGCGGAGGAAATGGCGAAGGCTGCGAACAAGGACGCACGCGAGTTGCTGGCCGGCACTGCCGTTGCCTCGGATGCGTTCTTCCCCTTCCCCGATGCCATGCTAGTAGCGGCCGATGCGGGAGCGACAGCGATCATTCATCCGGGCGGCTCCATCCGCGACGACAAGGTGATTGCGGCTGCGGACGAGCGTGGGCTGGCGATGATGGTTACTGGCATCCGCCACTTCCGGCATTAGCCTTTCCGGCGTTCCAATAGGCACCGGCCCGGCGATGTTATCTTGCCGGTCCCGCAAATGGCACGGGCTGAGTTATTTCAGCTCTCCCCGTGCCGCCCGCAGTTCGTAATAGATTGCCGACAACACGGCCGCTGAAAACGACAGCCAAAGATAGATGAAGAAAAGCGCGGGCGCCACTGGGGCTAGGCTCGCTGACTCTCCGGCTGCGGCTTCGGGGTTAATTAGGGCAGCAAGACTGGTGAGTCCGCTGGCCAAAATGAATAGCTGCATTGCACCGATCCCAAGGATCTTGAAACGGTGGCCCCGTGTGAGAATCAGGCTTCGCTTCAAACTTTCAGCCCCCCCCGTGTCTTCGATAAGGCAGGCGGGGAGCGCAACGCAAAAGGCGAGAGCCGCCGCAATTCCCGGCACCACCAGCAGCACAAGTCCAAACCCGGCGAGGAACGCGGTGCAAAAAAGCGTAAGTGTTGCCTTCATGCCCGCCGCCCAAATCCGCTTCAGCAAGTCGCGGAACGGTACGGGCGTACCTGCCAGATCGTGGAACAGAAAATACAATTGTGCCGTCAAAAACACGAAATAGACGAACCAGCCCACAACCAAGGGAACGCCCAATATGATTACGACGGCGATAATACCCCGCGATATCAGTTGGTTGCCCCCTACGAATTGCAGTACCAGTGCAAATAGCTGGAAATACGCCAGCAGAAATAGTGGAGGCAGACCGCATATCCCTAGGTTCCGCCAGAAAGTCCCGGCCGATTTCCCAAATACGCCCAAGATGCGGAAGCCCGGAGACCCGGCTCCAGATCCCAGTGGGCCGTTGGCTGGCGCTGTGTGCATCCGTCAATCCAGAGGGGCATCTTGAGCCCCTTCCTCTAGTACAAAAGGTTCTTTCCGGGTAAGGCCAGCCACGGTTAATAAATAGATATTCGCGCAAGTCTAACGGATCGCTTCACCGAGTCAATCCTTATACGGAACATCAGTGCTCGGCTGGCAGCGCGTTGGCGAAGCGGCAATATTTCGACCACCTGTAGTCGTATTCGCCGGTAACTTCGAAAGTACCGGGAGCGGTGTTTTTCTCAATAAATGCGCGCACCGCGATTGGGTCGCTGACGTAGAAAACCGCCTGCCGCTGCCCGGACCTGAGCATGCTGTAAGCAAATATGCCGCTGCACGAAAGCCCCAGCACGTGCGAGATCTGCTCTTCCTTCTCCCGCGCGTAATCCAATTCCGAAGCATCGCCGGCGGGCATGGTCAACGTCAGCGCATAGGACAGGTCGGCCCGCATGGCAACCGCCCCGGCGCTCGCGTTCAGGATCACGAACGCTCTTTCCGGCGCCCCGTCTTCCCCGCCGCCAGCCTTATAGGTAACCTCCAGCCCGGCCATCTCGTGCTCCTCTTGAGGATAGACAGCAGTGTGACCCAATTCGTTTTTCCAAAAGGCGTCGAACACGGGTGGAAATCGGTCCAGCGGCGTTAGCGGTTGGGAAACGTCCGCAGGGCCATCGGCAAAGTTGATGGCTCCAACCTTCACGGCGAAATCGTACTCGCCTACGATGTGGTCGAGCATGATAAACGCCATGTGGCGGGCCAGCTCCTCCTGCCCGCTTGGAATTTCGCAAGCGAAGCCGATGTTCAGGCCCACTTGGGCGCCGTCCGCAAAGTGTTGGAGCAACAGGTCCGATGGTCTTAGCTCGAAACCGTTCATGCTCATGGTGAAGCGTAAATCCTTCGAACGCCAGCGCAAGGCGGTCACCTTGTAGCGGCCGGACGGGGGCGCTTGCTGGACCAGCTCCATGACCGGGGGAAAGTGTTCCACCTTCCCATGCGCGGTAAAACACAAAGTGCCAATGCTCCCATCCTCGTTTGAGAGGATTTCCACCGCAATTCCAGAGAAGTAACTCTCCAGGATCTTGTTCACGGCTTCGAATTTATCGCGCACCGCCAGGGGCGCGAGCGATGGCTCAGCCCGGCAAAACTCGCTCCAGAATGCAGCGGCGCTCTCTTTGTTATCCGAAATATCTGCTGCCGCCGTGCTCATTGCCCTCTCCTTGCCGCTCTTGGGATTTTCGCCGCGATTGCAGCGCATAGGTAACTCACCTCGCGAACCGGGCTCTTCTTGGCCCGAAAGACGGCGCTTTGAGGATGAATGCGGACGGCCAACCGTGGCCTACACAGGCAAAGGCCACGCGCCGAACCAGCTAAAATGGAAATAAAGGATCAGCGCCCAGAGCCCCGCGGCCACGGCGATTTTCCACCAGCCGATGGCCTGCAGGCTCACCGATGCGCGGCCTTGAAGGATTGCGGCGAAGGGCCAGAATGAGGTCTTGGCCTCGAAGGCCGTCCAGCCGGAAAGCTCCGCGCGCTTACGCGTTTGCTGCAACCAGCTTCCGATAAGCGCGGTCGCCGCGAAGCCGCCGAAAAACGCAAAGCCCCGCGGGGTAGGCTGGCTGATCGTATGCCCGATGGCCCAGATCGCAATCCCCCACATGACTGGATGGCGCGTGATGGCAAAGATGCCTTCGCCGGCGAGCCCTTTTTCTGGTATGGGGGCGCCGGGCGTGTACGGATTGGGCGTAGCGAAACCCGCGACGATGAGGATGTATGCGAAGAGGATCAGCGCCGCATTCAGCCACAGCCATGCAGCGGGCGCACCCCAAAGCTTGTCACCATAGGGCGCGGCGTTAAACGAGGACACCATCCACCAGATCGCGGCCAGGGACGCGAGCGAAAACACCGCCTGATAAATTTGCCCGCCGGCCAGCGCGATAAACCGCGCCCGAAGCGGCGTGCCGGGCAGCATGTGCAGAACAAAGAACGCGGCCGAAGCCGCAATCAACGCATTCATGCCCCCTCCTTCCTGCAAAAGAGGCAGCCAATGCTGCCTTCCTAATGCAGGCGCTTCTTGATCCGCTCCAGGCTCGCGTCGATCATATTCTCGGCGACCAGGCCGGTAACCTTCTGCTCGATGAGCTGCTCGGCCGCGGCCACGGCCAGCTCGGCGGCCTGCGCACGGATTTGCTTGCGCGCCTTCTCTTCCTCAAGCTTGATCTTCTGCTCGGCAACGGCCAGCCGGCGCGCAATCGTCTCGTCGAACGCCGTACGCGCCTCCTGCGCATAGGCAGCCGCCTCGCGCTCGGCCTGAGCCAGGATGGCCCCAGCCTCGGCCTCGGTATTCTCTGCCCGGCGCTTGTAGTCGGCCAGGATCGCTTCGGCCTCGGCCCGCAACTTGCGCGCCTCCCCAAGCTCGCGCGCAATGGCGTCGGAGCGTGCGTCCAAGAGACCCACAACCTTGCCCGGCACCTTCAGATAGACGAGCACGCCCGCGAAGACGATGAAGGCGGCGGCAACCCAGACTTCTGGTTCTGCGAACATGCGGCTACTCCTTCGATCCTTGGCGCAGCGCGGCGCTAACCTCGCCGCCAGTCACCTCGACGCCCGCGAACTCTTTGACGATATCGCTTACGGCTCCGGCCGCCATGGCTTCCATCTCGCCAGCCGCGTTCTTAAGCAGCTTCTGAACGTTCCTGTCGGTTTCGGCGGCCTTTGCGCCAAGCTCGCGCTCGAACGCCTCGCGCTTCTGGCCAAGCTCGGCTTCGAGCTTTTGGCGATGGGCGCGGATGCCTGCCTGCCCCTTCGCCCTCGCCGCAGCGATGCCCGCCTCGTAGCGCTCCGCTTCACGATCCGCGCGCTGCTGTGCTGCGCGTGCGCTTTCGATGTCGCCCTCCATCTTGGCTTTCCGGCTGGCCAGGATCCCCTGGATGCGCGGAAGCGCAAGGTTCGCGAGCGCGAAATAGAAGGCCACGAAGATGATCGCTAGCCAGATCAACTGGGGTGCGAAATCGTCTATGTTTAGCTGAGGCATGGCTGAAACCGCGTACGCTTAAGGGTGGCGCCGCCAGGGGCGCCAGCCCGCCGCTGGATTAAGAACGGATGGATCAGAGCTTAACGAACAGCAGGATCAGCGCGATAACGAGGCCGAACAGGCCCGTTGCTTCGGCCAACGCGAACCCGAGGAGAAGATTCGGGAACTGAGCGGGCGCTGCGGACGGATTGCGCAGCGCGCCCTGGAGGAAGTTGCCGAAAATGAGGCCGATGCCAATACCGGCGCCGATGAGGGCCGAGCAGGCGAGGCCAGCGCCGATGAGCTTTGCTGCTGCTGGATCCATGACTAGTTCTCCTGTTTGATCTATCGGTTTAAAGGTTGTGAAAGGGTTAGTGCGAGCCTGCGTGCAGCGCGTCGTTCAGGTAGATGCAGGCGAGAACGGCGAACACGTAAGCCTGAAGGAAGGCGATCAGAATTTCGAGCCCCATCAGAAGCACCATGAAGGTAAAGGGGAGCCAGCCGCCCAGGATGCCCAGCCCCACGACGAAACTGCCGAACACGGCGAGCATGGTGTGCCCGGCCATCATGTTGGCGAAGAGACGGACGGAGAGGCTGATGGGCCGCGTGAAGTAGGAGATCACCTCGATCACGCTGATGAGCGGTAGGAGCAGGACCGGCACGCCTGACGGCACGAAGAGCTTGAGGAACTTGAAGCCATGTTTGAAAATGCCGACGAGCGTGACGCCAATGAAGACGAACATGGCGAGCGCGAAGGTGACGATGATGTGGCTCGTCACCGTGAAGTTGCCCAAGCCCGGCAGCGGAATCATGCCGAGCAGGTTCATCGCCAGCACGTAGACGAAGATCGTGAAGATGATCGGGAAATACGCCATGCCGGCGTTGCCCGCGTTCTGCCGGACCATGTTCGCCACGAACTCGTAGGTCAGCTCGCTCACCGATTGCATGCGGGTCGGCACAAGCCTGCCCTCGCGCATACTGTACATGAGAAAAGCGAGGACGAGCCCGGTTCCCATCACCATCCAGAGCGAAGAGTTGGTGAAGGACGCGTCGTAGCCGAACAACTTTAGGTGCAAATAGCGGTTGATCGCAAACTGATGCATGGGGTCGAACCCGCCTGCATCGTGATGGCCGCCGCCTTCCGCCGCCGCGGCGTGCGCCGCGCTTATGAACCAGTCGATCATTGCTATCCTCGCCAGGCAGGCCACCCGGCCTTCTAGTTCCCGCTCATCCCGCGCGCAGCACGGATCACGTTAAGAAACCCGGCAACTATGCCGAGCAGAAGAAAAACCAGCAAAAACAAGGGAGACGTCCCGAGCCAGCTATCCAACGCCCAGCCGGTAAGCCCCCCAACAAACACCCCGGCCACCAGCTCCACCGAGAGCTGGAAAGCTTTGCCGAGCGCGGAGCTTCGCTTCGCGCTCTCTTCATCCGATAGGCCCGCAATCTCGCTTTCCCGCACTTCGAGCTTATGCTCAAGTTGCTTAAGCCTCTCCTTCAGGCGTTCGCTCTTCTTGCGTTCGTCCGGCTCGTTATCCCCGGAAGAGGCCATGACTTTCCGTTCGCGAAAATATGGGCGCGTTTGAATTCCGGACCTGTTTCTAGGCCAGCGCCCGAAGCAAAGTCAAGCCTAGCGCGCGGCGGCTATTCCGTTTTTTACCGCATGTGCGAAGAAGCCTCAGCCGAGCCCTATTTGATTTTGAACCGGTTGCGCACAGCAAGGAGAAACAAGAAGATCAGGATCGCGCTCCAGACCGTCTGGCCCATCTGAATGAACGTGCTCGTGACCGGGACGGCATCGCCATAGAGGCAGGCATATTGCGGCTCCATCTTGCGGTCCGTCCCGGCGAAAACAAGCGCGTTCTTGATGGCGAGCGCCAGCGCATTCAGCCACTGGGGCGCGGCATCGGCGCCCGGTTTCGCGCAAGCGGCAGCATAATCCGCAAGCTTGCTGGCGTCCGCGAGATAGGCCGCCGTGAAGCCTGCGATGGAGATGAGCCAAAAGTAGAATGGCCGCATCATCGAGCGCCCGAAATCGGACAGCACATCGTACATCGCGCCGAACCAGAATGCTGCGTGCCATGGCTTGTCGAGCGTGCCGCGCCTTGAACGCACCTCGCCCTTGAACGCCATCGAACTCGTTATCGTGATCCTGGCCCGCGATGGCCAAACGGCGGATTGCGCGGAACTTCGCCTGCTCCTCAAGAGCGGCTTTCGGGCTCAATCCCGGGAAAAACTCAGGGGCGGGCAGCGACAAATTATCCAGCCTTGGCGTCTCGCGAAAGCTTGTCTGAACAAGATCCGGCAGTTTTGCGAAAACGGCCTCGCCCAGCGTAAAGGCCCCATCGCACCGCGCGGCGCTGAATGAGGTAACGCCGTCGAACCTCGCCTTCGAGAAATTCGTGAAGCCGCCAAATTTGCACTGGCCGAACCACGCGTCGCAAAAAAAGCTTGCGCCGAAAAACCAAGCGCTGCTCTTGAATGTGCATCCGTCGAAACGGGCGATACCCAGGAACTGCGCCCCCCGGAATCCGGCCCCCTGGTAAAACTCCGACAAGTCGAAAACCGCATCCATATGGAAGACCGCTTCGCTAAAGCGGGCGCCGGCCGCGAACTTCGACGGTTTTCGTATGCCCCCTGTCCGGGTGTAACGGGCGGAATCGCCGAAAAATGCTTGCCCCGGGAAAACGAACCCGCCAAAGTCCGCCCCCTCTTCAAAGAAAAAGCCGCTAAAATTGACCATCGCCGCCTGCATCCAAGCCAGCGTAGCGGGTTCGGAACTCACGGTTTCGGTGGCTACGAAATTGTCGTACTTCCCGTCCTTCTTGACGATGAACCGGCCGGATGCCTCCAAGGCACGGCGCGCTTCGAGCATCCGCTCCGCCCAGGCGTTCCAGATCGATTTGGCCGCTTCAAGCGCCTCTTCCTCCGGTTTGCCTTCAGCAAGCGCTGCGCTGCGTGCGCTCTGGCATTGCTGCCAAAACGCAACCGTCTCATCCCGTGTCATGCGGCCCCCCATAAAAGTTACGTACTCAAAAACCCGCCACAGGCATTATCGTCAAGCCTGCTCTTGCGGCCAGGGGAAAGACCGATTTCGCGTTGACAAACCGGCCAGCCGGCCAAAGCTTTAAGGGGCAGACAGCCGAGCGAAGAGGCCGCCTTGAGCCGCGAAAATCGAAAACCGCCGCCCTTTTCCCGCGAGATAACCTTCCAATATGGCGCGCTTGAACAGGTAGCGCCCGGCCTGCGGCGGATCGTGTGCCGCAATCCAGGGCCGTTCACCTTCAAGGGCACCAACCTTTATGTGATCGGGGAAGGCGAGGTTGCTGTAGTCGATCCAGGACCAGCGGAAGGCGATCAACTGAATGTGCTGATGCGGGCGCTGGCGGGCGAGCAAATCACCCACATTCTGCTAACCCATTGTCACGCAGATCATAGCGGCGCCGTCCAGGCCCTTCGCGAGCGGACCGGCGCGCTCACCTGCGGCATACCCCGCCGTGCGGCGCATCCAGGCACCGGCGCAGCCGGCCTTTCCGGGCACAACTTCATCATTCCTGTGGATTACGGCATTGCCTTGCAGCACGGCAGCAGGCTCGCCGGACCGGGCTTCGAAATCGAGGCAGTGCATACGCCAGGCCATGCTCCTGACCATATTTGTTTCTATATTCCAGACACTAACATTTTGCTTTCGGGCGACCATGTGATGGGCTGGAACACCAGCGTCATCGCGCCCCCGGAAGGGCATATGGGCAGCTACATGCGCTCGCTGGAACTGCTGATGGGGCGGAGCGAGGCCGCTTATTTCCCCGCGCATGGCGGCCCGGTCCGGGAACCGCAGCGCTACGTTAAGGCTCTGATCTTTCACAGGCGCTGGCGCGAGGGCGAGATCCTGGAATGCATCCGGGCGGGCATTGCTACCATCGCGGGGATGGTGACGCGCATGTATGCCGGGATCGACCCCGGCCTGATGGGAGCCGCCGCCTTGGCGGTGCTGGCCCAGCTTGAGTTCATGACCGAAAAAGGAGCGGTCATCATGCTGAAACCGGGGCCTCTCACGATGGACCAGGAGTTTGCGCTGCAAGGGTGAGCGGCGGGCTCCGCTAGCGGCCCAGCTCCGGCCTAAATGGACGCGCGCACCGGGACGCGAATATACACCTTAGGTTGTTTTTCTTGCATCGAGGCTGGGATTGGATACCTTCCTCGCGATTTGCAACCCGCCCGGCAACTATCCTTTTCAACGGTAGGCGATGCTCAAAAAACTCATTGTGATGGTAGTCCGGCTCAGCGCCGGACATCCCTGGCCGGTTTTGCTGGCGGCGCTCGTTATGTCCGCCACCTCGGCCTACTATGTCGCGGATCAATTCGCGCTCAACACCGACATCACCACGCTGATCTCGCCCAAGCTTGAGTGGCGGCAGCGCGAGGACAATTACCTGAAGGCCTTTCCCGGCCAGGCGACGACGATCCTCGCCGTCATCGACGGTCCTACGCCCGAACTCGCGGAGGAAGCCGCCCAGCAGCTCACTCAAAAGCTTAACCAGCAGCCAAGCCTCATCCGCAGCGCGCAGGAACTGACGGGGGGGGCCTTCTTCCGCCGTAACGGCATGCTGTTCCTGCCCGAAGACGGCCTCAAGGAGGCCTTGTCCCAGCTCTCCCGGTCCAGCTCGTTCCTGGATTCGCTTGCAACCGATCCGAGCCTCAGGGGTATCATGGGCGCGTTCGCCCTGCCCCTTCGCGGCGTCCAATTGCGCCGGGTTTCGCTCGATCGCCTCGCCCCGCAATTCAATGCCCTGGCTACGCCAATCGAGAAAACCTTGGGCGGCCAGCCCGCCTATCTCAGCTGGCGGGAGCTTCTGAGCGGCGAGCCCCCGTCCGAGCGCGAGAAACGGCAATTCGTCGAGATCGACCCGGTTCTGGACTTCAACGCGCTGGAGCCGGGCGAGGGTGCCACGGAAGCAATCAGGGCGACAGCACAGGACCTCAAGCTCGGGGATAAGGGCGTGACCGTCAGGGTGACCGGCTCCATCCCGATCTCCGACGACGAGTTCGCAACCTTGAAGGAGGGCGCGGCTTTGAATGGCGCGCTGACGGTGCTTGCCGTGCTCGTCATCCTCTGGCTTGCGCTGCACTCCGCGCGACTCATTCTCGCGGTTTTCGTAGCACTTTTCACAGGGCTGTTCGTCACGGCCGCGGCGGGTCTCGCGCTGGCCGGCTCCTTCAACCCGATCTCGATTGCCTTCTTCGTGCTCTTCGTCGGCATTGGCGTCGACTTCGGCCTGCAATTCAGCGTCGCCTACCGCGCCGAGCGCTTCGAGCGCGACGACCTGATGGGGGCGCTGACTTCAACCGCCGCGAATACCGGCGGCCGCCTCGCCCTGGCTGCCGGCGCGACCGCCGCCGGCTTCATGGCCTTTACGCCGACGTCCTATAAGGGGCTCGCGGAGCTTGGCGAAATTGCTGGGCTTGGCATGATCGTGGCCTTCATCATGAGCATTACGGTGCTGCCCGCGATGCTCCGGCTGCTCAATCCGCCCGCGGAGCCGCATCCGCTGGGCTACGCTTTCCTGGCGCCTGTAGACCGCTTTCTTGAGCGTAACCGCATGGCCGTGCTCGTGGGCACCCTTTGCGCGGTGCTTGCGGCCTCTCCCCTGCTCTACTGGCTGAGCTTCGATTTCAACCCGATGAGCTTGAGGAACCCGCATGTCGAGTCGGTGGCCACCTATCTCGACCTGAAAAAAGATCCCGAGATGTCGGGCCAGACCATCGAGATCCTTGCGCCATCGCTTGACGAGGCAAATGTCCTGGCCAAGAAGGTCGCCGCCTTGCCATCCGTATCGAAGACGATGACGCTCAGCACGTTCGTGCCGGAGGATCAGGACGCCAAGCTCGCGGCAATCGCTGAGGCTGCCGCAACGCTCGACCCGGCTCTTAATCCCAAGGAGGTCAAGGAGGCTCCCGCGGATGGAGAGACGGTGGAAAGCCTTGAGGCCATTTCCGCCTCCCTGCACGCCGTTGCCGCGAAAGCGCCGGAATCGGCCGGCGGCAAAGCCGCGGAGCGGCTGTCGAAGGCGCTCGCCAGCCTGGCGAAGGCGAGCCTTGCGGTGCGCGTCAAAGCTGAAACCGCGCTCGTGGAGCCGCTCAAGGTCACGCTGAGCGATATTCGCGACAGCATGCACCCGCAAAAGATCGCCGCCGCGAGCCTGCCGCAGAGCTTTGCACGTAGCTGGCTCGCCCCGGACGGCCGCGCCCGCGTGTCGGTTCTGCCGAGGGGCGACGTGAACGACAACATGGTCCTTGAGGTATTCGTGAAGGCCGTCACCAAGATCGCGCCCAACGCGACCGGCCAGGCGGTTGGCATTTACGAGGCCGGCAGGACCATCGTGCGCGCCTTCATCGAAGCGGCCGTCTGGGCGCTCCTCTCCATCGGGCTTCTGCTTTACCTGATGTTCAGGCGCTTGTCCGACGTCCTGCTTACACTGTTCCCGCTGATCCTTGCGGGCATCGTCACGCTGGAATGCACCGTGATCGTGGGCATGCCGCTCAACTACGCCAACATCATCGCGCTGCCGGTGCTCCTGGGCGTGGGCGTCGCCTTCAAGATCTACTACATCGTGGCGTGGCGCGAGGGGAAGAGCGGGCTTCTGGCCTCGCCGCTTACCCGCGCCGTTTTCTTCAGCGGCATGGCCACCGCCGTGGCCTTCGGCAGCCTGATGACCTCGAACCATCCAGGCACGGCCAGCATGGGCCAGCTCCTCGCGCTGTCGCTTGTCAACACGATGGCCGCCGCCATCCTGTTCCAACCGCTGCTCATGGGTCCGCCGCGCGGAAAGCCGGAAGAAGAAGCCGCGAAGGAGCCCGCCCTTACGGGACCGAAGTGACTGGCGGGTGCCGGGAAGGCCCCCTCACCCCAGCCCTCTCCCCAAGGGGAGAGCATCTGTGTTTGAGGTCAAGCATGTTTTTCGGTCCATGTCCTGTTTTCGCGGATGAGGGCGCTGGCCAGGATGACGAGTTTGCGCATGACTGCGGTCAAGGCGAGCTTGGCCTGTTTGCCTCTGGCGCGCAGCCCGGCGTAGAAGGCTTTCAGGTCCGGGTTGCAGCGGGCGGCGGAAAGTGCCGCCATGTAAAGCGCGGTCCTGACATGGGCACGGCCGCCCTGGATGCGGCGCAGGCCCTGGCGATCCGCGGAATCGTCGTTGAGGGGGGCGACGCCCACAAGCACCGTGGCTTTGGCGGCAGAAATGAGCCCAAGCTCGGGCAGGCAGGCCACGAGGGTTGCCGCAACGGCCGGCCCGACGCCTTTAATGGACAGAAGAATTTCGTACCGGCTTTTCAGGACAGAATCGCCTTCGATCAGCGCCGCGATGGCCGCGTCAAGGTCTGCCGCCGCCCGCTCGCAAGCAGCGAGCTGACGTTTGAGAAGCCGCTTCAGAAGCGCGCTTTCAGCGGTGCCGTGCCGGTTCTTGAGTGCGGTTTCATCGGCCTTGACGGCTTGCCTGGCCAAGACCAGCTCCTGAAGCTCCGCCGCCGTCTTGGCCGGAACGGGTGTGGTCCTAGGGCCGGTGGCGGCGCCAAAAAGCGCCAGAATCCGCGCATCGATCCCGTCAGTCTTGGCAAGCTGCCCGATCGACTTGGCGAACTCGCGCGGGCGCTGGGGATTGACGGCGGCAACCAGATAGCCCGCCTGGCTGAGTACGCGGTGCACAAGCCGGTGCAGCTTGCCGGTCGCCTCCACAATGACAAGCGCCACCTTGGAGCCGGCCAGTTCCTTGCGCAGGCGCCGGATACCCTCTTTGCTGTTGGGAACGCGGAAACTCTGGCCAGTTGGGTGCAGATAAACGTCGAGCCACGCTTTACAGACGTCGATGCCCACGTAAACTGCTTCATCGGCTCGTACGGATGTTATCTTGCCTTGCATGCGGGACTTGCTCCCCAATCATCTGTTCAGAACACGAGCCGGGGCGGACGGACCAAGCTCTCCCGCAAGCCAAAAGCTTATGGGACTGACGGTCCCGCCCGCCCGCCGCAAGAGGGATGGCCATCCCTCTTGCGGCGCCCTCATCACCAAAGCGATTCGGGCCCGCCTCCAACATGCAAGGGAGTCAGGCCGCAGCCATTGAGCGGGCGTTCCCTCGCCCCAGCGGGGAGGGGGACAGGGTGAGGGGGGCATTTTCTTGCCGCTAGTAACCGCCGGTATTACTTCGCCAGCTTCGCGCACACGGCCTTGTCGGAGGGAGCGCCCTTCGGCAGGGGCTGGCGCGTCCAATTCTCGCCGCCGCAGAGGAACCCCAGCACGCAGCCTTCGATCTGAAGCACGTCGGGGCTCACCAGGCTGATATTGGAGTCGTAGGTCTTGCCGTTCTCTGCGTTATAAACCGAGCCTTCCCAGCGCCCTTCCGAAGGGTGCATGTTGATCAGGATCGGCAGGCCGATGACCGGGCGGCCGCGAAGGACCGGATCGGGGTTATTCTTGTCCGTATCGGTGTTGTTGGGCCCGCTCTTCGTCCAGGCGATGACGCCCCACATCGCTCCGTTGCAGTCCACCACGCGGATATCGGCCGTGCCATCCTTGACCCGCCACTCCCCGGTGGGCGACTGCGCCAGCGCGGCTCCCGCCGGTATCAGGCACGCTACACTCGCGACTATCAGACGTTTCATTGCATACTCCAGCTTGTATTGCGCCTATTGACACCCTCTTATGCTTGCAAATGTGGAATTTCTTAGGTGCCCGGCCCGATTGCCGCCCTCATTTTCAGGAGGGTGACATCTCAAGCAACTGCGTTTAAAAGGCCTTGGACGGCGCGAAGGTTCCTGCCCGCGCCGGAGGGAGACTGAAAATGAGCACTGACATCAAAGCCTTGTTCGCTGAGCGCGAAACCGAGCGTTATGCGCTGCACACGCGCCATTTGAACGAGCAGATGGTGCGGATGCTCAAGACCATCGGCTTCGACACAGGCTTCGTGCGTGGCTCGGGCCAGTATCTCTGGGACCGGGCAGGCGCCAAATATCTCGACCTCTTGAGCGGATTTCGGCGTGTTCGCCATCGGGCGCAGCCATCCGCGCGTGCATGACGCGCTGCGCCAGGTGCTCGACAGCGAGTTCCCCAATCTCCCCCAGATGGACGTGTCACCGCTCGCTGGCATCCTGGCCGAGCGCCTGCTGGCGCGCGTGCCGCATCTCGAAAAGGCGTTCTTCGCCAACTCCGGCACCGAAAGCGTGGAGGCCGCGATCAAATTCGCGCGCGCCGCGACCGGCCGGCCCGGCATCGCGCATTGCAGCCATGCGTTTCATGGCCTGAGCTACGGCTCGCTGTCGCTGAACGGTGACACGATGTTCCGCAAGGGCTTCGAAGGCTTCCTGACCGATGCCGTGGAGGTGCCGTTCAACGACCTCGCCGCGCTCGAAGACGTGCTCAAGACCAAGAAGATCGGCGGCTTCTTCGTCGAGCCCATCCAGGGCAAGGGCGTCAACGTGCCGGATGACGGCTACCTCAAGGGCGTGGCGGAGCTTTGCCAGAAATACGGCACGCTGTTCATCGCCGACGAGATCCAAACCGGCGTGGGCCGCACCGGCAAGTTCCTCGCCTGCGAGCACTGGGGCGTTGAACCCGACGTGGTGCTGCTCGCCAAGGCGCTGTCGGGCGGGCATATCCCGGTTGGCGCGGTGCTCACCCGCAAATGGATTTTCGACAAGCTCTTCAACCGCATGGACCGCGCCGTGGTGCACGGCTCGACCTTCGCCAAGAACGACATGGCGATGGCGGCGGCGCTGGCCACGCTCGATGTGCTGGACGAGGAACGCATCGTCGAGAACGCAGCCGCCAAGGGCGAGCGCCTGATGGCCGCCTTCCGCCGCATGCAGGACAAGTACGAGCTGGTGAAGGACGTGCGCGGCAAGGGGCTGATGATCGGCCTGGAATTCGGCGCGCCCAAGTCCATGGGGCTCAAGATGGCCTGGACTGCGGTCGAGGCCGCCAACAAGGGCCTGTTCTGCCAGATGATCGTCATCCCGCTGTTCAAGGATCATAAAATCCTGGTGCAGGTGGCGGGGCATGCGAGCCATACCATCAAGCTGTTGCCGGCGCTTACGCTCACGGACGAGGATTGCGCCTGGATCGAGACCTCGTTCGAGGCCGCCATCGCCGAGGCGCATAAGGTGCCGGGCTCGGTGTGGTCGCTGGGGAAGACGCTCGCCGGGCATGCCATGCGGACGAATGCGAGTTGAATACAGCGCTTTCTGCTACAATACGTTCCGCGCATTGGGGCGCTGTGCCCTGTGAGAGGCTAAGCAATGCCGGGTACGGCCGCATCACTTTTCGAGCAGGAGCTGACACGCAGAGGGGTACCGTTTTCTTTCGATCAGGAAACGGGCCGCTACAAAGTCCAGCACGAAGGCCTGGAGCTTTTCGTTTCCCTGGACAACGTCACCCGTAATTATGAGCGCGATCACGATAGCGCTCACATTACGGGCTTCGTGGATGCCGTTCTCGCCGCCCCGGCAGATTGCCCATCCTGGGAGGACGCAAAGCCGTCGATTCTGTTTTGCCTCGAACCTTCCGATTACCAACAGCCGCCTGAGATCCGCACCGCCGTTTCCGGCCACGTTGACCGCGTTCCTGTGTATTACAACGAGCAGGAGGGAACCATCAGTTGGATTACCCCGGCTCAGATCGGGGATTGGGGCGTCACACGGGATGAAACGGAGGCCACAGCGCTCGGCAATCTTGCCGCCGTGCTCAAGGATGCAGCGATCGAGCATTCGGACATAGATGGCGTAACGCTCGGCTTTATCCGCACCGCGCTTCCTTTCAAGTCCGCATTGATCCTGGCGCCGAACCTGAAGGAGATCGCGGCACCTCTGCTTGGCTGGCCGCTGCTGGCCGTCATACCCGACCGCGACTTCGTCTTCCTTTGGGCGGCGAAGCACGATGGCTTCGTAAACCGCGTGGGCAGCATGGTCGTGAAGGAGTTTTCCGCGGCTGCCTATCCGCTCACGACGGAGGTGTTCGAAATCGGGGACGAAGGCATCGCCGCCATCGGGGCTTTTCCGGTTGAGACCGGCTGAGGCCACCGCGCCACTTTCCGCGCAAAAGGAAGCCTACTCATTGAAGGGCTCCAGCACGCAGCGCACAACTTCCGGCTCGCGGGCAATGACGCAGCGGTAAGCGCGCGGCGAATTCTTCCTGGGTAAGCTTCAGCACACAACGGATGGTGGTGATGCGCAGCACGGCGCGCCTATAGCCCGGCTTGCGGCGTGCTGTTGAACGACGTATCACAACATGATACATACCTAAGGCGGCTGGCGATGATCAAAAGCTTCAAGGATGCGCGCGCTGAAGCGATCTTCGATGGCCGCTATCCTGGCAAGGGCTTTCCGGCAGAGCTGATCCGGTCTGCGCGCCGGAAGCTTATAATGCTGGCCGAAGCCCGCGTTCTGGCCGATTTGCCTAGTCCGCCCGCCAACCGGCTAGAACCGCTCAGGGCCGATCGCGAAGGCCAATGCTCGATCCAGATCAACAACCAGTTCCGGCTATGCTTCATTTGGACGGGCCAGGATGCGGAGGAGGTTGAGATTGTTGACTACCACTGACAAGACCGAAGACCGCAACGATCCTCTCGGCCCAATCCATCCCGGTGAAATCCTGCGGGAGGAGTTTCTGGCCCCGCTCGCGCTCTCCGCATACGCGCTGGCCGTGGCCTGCCATGTGCCGCGCACGCGCATTGAGCGCCTGGTGCGGGAGGAAACACCCGTGACGCCGGACACCGCGCTGCGGCTCGCGCGCTATTTCGGCGGCTCGGCCGAGTTCTGGCTTGGCATACAGGCGCGCTACGATCTGGAGGTCGCGCGCCTAGCGTTGCGGGACGAAATCGACGCGATTGAGCCCCGCGAGCCGGTGTGACTTAAAGCACGGCCTCGATGCCCTTGCGGCGGATGATCTGAAGCAGCGCGAGCGTCGTCCCCGCTGGCCGCTTGGCTCCCCGCTCCAGCTCCGGCAGATAGCCGGTGGTGAGGTTGAGCAGGGCCGCGAAAACCGCCTGACTGAGGCCGGCATCTTCGCGGACAGCCCGGACTCCCTCCCGTTTCAGCTGGTCCGGCTTGCGCGGCATCATTCTGCCGAGAACGCGCATGGTGATTTTATCGGCCGTTTCCTTGCGCAGAAGCGTGCCGCGCAAATCCTGCGCCGTCTCCAGAAGCTCGGCGTCGAGCCGGGCGTTGGGATAAGTCTTCTTCACCATACTCTCCACCTCCTGCACCGTGCCTGCTGCAACAGCTTCGTCCATATCGGCGCCGTTGCATGCGAAGAGTTCCGCGCCTACCGCCTTCAGGTCTTCGAGACGCCCAGGCGCAATGTTACCCAGATCGCTCCTCGCAAATCCGAGAGGAAGTTGTTCCGTTGCTACAGACAATTGCAAGAAATGAGCTGAACGAATTCATGGCAACATCCCATTGATACGGTTGCCAGACATAGAGTCACACGCGTGCCATGGCCTGGAGTCTTAAAACTTACTTATGCATCCAGCACCTTCCCTATGTGTGGCCGACGGGACTCACACCCCCTCGCCACCGCTAAGTATTGAGCGCTGAACAGCCCTAAGGGAGGCACCAGGGTAGTGAGGCGGCGCGCGGGCTGCCCTATCTCGCGGACGCGGAAGAAATCCGGGCAGCAGTCTCAAGTTAAGCGTGGTCCGAAAAGATCGGGCAGATCAGTTTCTATCAGCCGTTCCCTTAAAATTGCTTTGAGCACGCGCCAGCCGTCAGGTATGGCGCGCAGATTGCTTTCGCCGAATAAGCGGATTGCCTCGAAGCTTGCGACTTCAACAACCTTTAGCCCAGATTTAAGTGCGCGGATGTTCATTAGAGTCTCGATCTCAAAACCGTTGTACTCGCCTTGAAATAAGGCGGCGTGTTTTCGCCAGAAGGCAATGTATCCGTAGCAGAGATCGCTAAAAGAACCGCCGTAAAGCAGTCGGACGGCGAGCGTTAGGCCCCAGTTTCCAAACTTTCTGAACAGGGACATGTCCTCCGTGCCCGCGCCCTGAATAAAACGCGATCCCTTGGCGAAATCCGCACCCGACATAAGTGCCCCTACGAATAAAATGATTTCATCTGGGTCCATAGAACCATCCGCATCCAGCATGATGATAATGTCGCCTGTCGCGGCGGCGAATCCTGCCCGCAGCGCAACCCCTTTTCCTGGCTGCTTTTCTGTTACGATCCGGACGTCCGGGCGCTCCGCGAGTGCAACCGCTAAGGTGTTATCGGTTGAGCGCCCGTCCACGATGATGACTTCCGATATCCAGGTGGGCATCCTGGGCAGCAGCCAGGGTAAGTTCTTCGCTTCATTGAGTGTCGGTATCACAACACTCACTGAAGGTAGCGCAAACGGTACCACCCTTTGCGCCATTTCAGGCAATGCAATTGCTTCCATACTCATGCGGTACTCTGGACCCCGTTGCTAGACTTTGGCCTGCACGTGCGCGAAATTGCCTGCAATGGCCGTACTCACCATTTTGCGTTTGTATTGATAGCCGTATTCGTTTTTGCTTGAGAGTGCTTGCCGCCTACCGCCTTGATGCGAATTAAATCGCCAGGTTTCAGTTCCGAAATTTCGTCTGCTGGGATTATCTTTATGCCATTCGGCGAATGACGGTGAATTTCAAAGACAAATGCACCCGCCTTCATCGATAAATTTTCGCCCTGCGGCGACATCGCAGTCAGGATTCCCTGGCTATCCGCTATATTTTCCCAATTTTCACGGGTTTCGCGATCCGCCGTTGAGATCTCTAGCTCACGCTGCGACTGATATTCGAGGTTGAAAGCTATAAGCTCCGCCTTAGCTTGATCGCGTTTTTGCTTAGCCGCTGCAACTGCAGCAAGTGCATCAAATTTTTTGGCTTCCATATCCACAAGTGCGGTTTGAACTTCTACAAGTTGCGCCTTACTGGCGACTCCAGATGAGTGCAAAGAGGTGATCGCTTGCAGACGTTCCGAACGCAATTTGATGCTTGCATCAAGAGAAGGCAGACGCATTTGAGCTGCTTCGAGTTCGCTCGCCGTATTCCCTGCCGCCAAGCGGAGTGCTACTTCGCGCGCTTGACGTATACTTAAGGCAAGGCTTCGCAGCGCCTTTTCATCTTCCACTGCGGCTGCAGCCGCTGCATTCCCAATAAGTGCAACGAGTTGGCCAGGAATCGCGATTCCGCTTCTGTCGCGCTCGGATCTGAGCACGGCGGCACGTGCGAGTGCGCGGGCGGTGTTAACACGCAGGTGTTCGGCCCTGGACTCCTCGCGAACGGCCTCGATCGCCAGCCAAGCATCCTGTGTACGATTAATTCCGCCGGAGAGTGCGATGGCGTGCAGCACCGTCATCCCAGCTGAGTATTTATATGAGCCTGGGTTCTTAACCGGCCCCACGATAAAAATTGGATTGTGCTCGATGGAAAGCACCGTCGCAAAAGCGGGCCTGTGAAAGGCTTGCTCAAACGCCCTTGCAATGGTTCTCTCTGCCTCATCCAAGCTGCAGCCATCGACGGCAATTTGCCCCAGAAGGGGTAGTGCCAGCGCTCCATTTTCCTGAACGGTGCGCTCTCCGGAAAGCTCTGCACGTTGTATGAAGCTACGAGAAAGATCGGCGCCCCCCGCCTGTGGACCCCACTTATCCTCTTGACGGACTGCGCGCTCAAAAACCGCTAGGTTTACCTTGTCGCCAATTTGAACAACCTCGCCCTGCGTCTTGGCTTGCTTCTCCGCACCTATGCCGGTTTCATAGCTTGTCACGGCGCAGAATGTATCCCCGTGTGCTTTGAATGCGACAAAGCCTTGGCACAAGGCCGCCATAGTAATTGACGCAGCAAATATCGAAATGCCGGTACTTTTCATGCGCAAGGTTCGCTAAGTTTTCTCATATGAAACGCACTACTCCACTCCACCACTTCGACACCTACGTTATAATCTCGCGTCTTCCTGAGTAATTCGTGACGCACGAGTTTTCGCCGAATTATTATTAAACACAACGGCAGGCCAATTAGCCCGATGCCGCTGGTCCTTGGCCGCGACTAAAGCGGGGTTAGGCAGCAAGACGCTCCTCCCAGGCTAAAGCGTGACTGACTATTGACTTTAAATCCTCGAAACTAGGGCTCCAGGATAGTGTTTTGCGTATTTTGGCACTAGACGCGACGACAGTGTGCGGATCGCCAGGACGCCTCTCCCCGAAGCGGACATTGAATTTCCTCCCTGCGACGTATTCCACGGCGCAGATAACTTCTAGCACCGAATATCCGCGCTCATAGCCGCAATTGAATATCTCTGAAGCTCCGTTCTTGCGCAGATGATCGACAACGGAAATATGTGCCTTCGCCAAATCAGCGACGTGAATGTAGTCCCGTACGCAGGTGCCATCCCTTGTTGGATAATCTGTACCGAAAACCGTAATTTGACGTTCGCGTGATAAAGCTGCCTGGCAAGCAACCTTAATGAGATGCGTGGCGCCGGCCGTGGATTGTCCGGTACGGCAAAGCGGATCTGCACCCGCCACATTAAAATAGCGCAGGATTGCGTATCGCGGGCCGCCAGCAGACGACGCATCTGCAAGCATGCGTTCAGTCATCATTTTGGATACGCCGTATGGAGAAATTGGGCGCAGCTCGCTCGTTTCGGTGAGCAGGCCTTCTACTCCAGCTCCATAGACAGCGGCGGTCGACGAAAAAACGAAATTAGGAACGGATAACTCGGTAGCCACTTCGATCAAGTTCCGCGAACGGGACGTATTATTCAGATAGTACGCGAGGGGCTTCTTTGTAGAGTCCGAAACCACAGTTGAGGCCGCGAGATGAATTATGGTTTCAATCTGCTCCCGCTCAATCAGGCTTTTAATCAAATCCCTGTCACCAACATCTCCGTGCACGAACGATGCGGCGTCAGGAACCGCGTTTCTAAAGCCCGTCGACAGATTATCGACAACAACGATTCTTTCTCCGCGTTCAAGTAACGCCAGCACACAGTGGCTTCCCACATAGCCAGCCCCCCCGGTCACTAAAATTGACATATGTACCCCGCAGATACCGTACGTGAGAATACTGACCTCGCAGGGGTGTTATGTCCAATAAAACGACGAGGTACCTCTTTCGAAAAACCTTCTTTTGAGGCAGAGCGAATAGCGGAAGTGGTAAAGAAATATTGGACTTTTCTATCCAAATGTCAGGCACGGCCATTGAACTCATGTTGTGATGCGAGTGTTGACTTCTTTGGAGGTGTAATACTTTATTGCCCATATTGCAGCTTGGGTGCGATTCTTGGCGCGAATTTTTCGCAGGATAGCCTTCACATGGACCTTCACGGTTGCTTCGGCTATGCTTAGCCTCTGAGCGATGGATTTATTCGTTGCTCCCTTTATTAAGTTCTGCAAAATTAGTTCTTCCCGGGCTGAAAGGCTCGGCCTTAGAACTATATTGGCACTTTCGGTGTGTCCGCTGGGCATTATAGCCTTCTTTCTGAAATAGGAAATTTCAGCGCTGGGCATCGCAGGTGCTTTCACGGTGCTATTGTTTGCTAACGTTTTTGCGAATGCAGCCGGCAATATGGTTTCATCGCGGAGAGTTAGCTGGATCGCCATCATTAGCGTTTCGGAGGTTGTCGACTCGCGCAAATACCCGTCAGCGCCAGCTTCGAGAGCTAGCCTCACTTCTTGCGCCTCAGATGCAGCCCCAATAACGAGAATGTATGCGGACACTAGGCTAGACCGCAGCCTCCGGACCGCTTCAACGATTTGAGAAGCCGTTGAGCCTCCCACCAAAACGATGAGCTTCGCTTGCGCCTGAAGCCAGTCAAGGGATGCAACTTCCAAGCTAGTCGCCCAAAGCGCTATCCTGAACGGCGTTTTTTCGAGCATGCAGGCAAGACCCTCAGCGAATAGCCCTGCATCATGGATCAAAGCGACAGTCGGGGCTGCCTCAACCTTAACCGTATTAACCATTGCTGGGACCCCACATGGCAAGAACGCGCCTACGTTCTTGCTGCAATAAACAACCTTTATATCTTTTTCTTGTCCGTAGAAATATTTTTATCCGCAGGCGTCGGTTTGCCGGGCCTGCAGGCATGCCGTCCGCCCTACCTCTAGCTCAAAGGGGAGCGCTCCCGAATGATTCGACGCCCCCTCCGGCGTTGCTTGCGATATCCGTTAGAGCACAGCGCTAGCCTCCCCTGGACAGAAGGGCAAGGAGTTCTAGCGGCGGTTGTAGCAGAACCATATACAGGTTCACCGGCCGGAAGAAATGGACGCGAATTTGTCGCGTAGAGTTGAGATGTGGCGCGGTAACTGTAGGCCGGACATATCCGTTTCCGCCCCTTTCGTCTGGCGGTGCCTTACTGGTCTGGGCCATGGCCCCGTTTCCACATCCCTCTCATCGAACCGGGCTTGCAGATCTCCCAAGCCGTTGACTTAATCTGTTGATCAAAGGCGATTGGCGCGCGTAAGATGGTGCGCTGACAGATTTTTCCATTTGGGATCATACAGAAGAAATCTTCCGTGGCTTCATCCCGGCATTATCCGCGGATACCGCCCGAGCACGGCGGCGTCCAGGTCAACCACTGCAAGTCTCCGGGCTGCATTAACTATGGCGTTCCGGCGGAGCAAAGATCGACGCCCGGGAGTAATAGCTACACGCTGGATGCGCACAAGGGCGTTTCCTCCTGTATCTGCACGTCCTGCGGCGTGGAGTTCCCTCTCAAAAGCAATATCGGCATCGTGGAGGAAGTCGAGCGCATTGCTTTCTATTTGTCGCCCCCTGATCCGCTGAGCTGTCCTACCGAGGGCTGCGCCAATCATGTCGATCAGTTGCCAGTTGGCACTGTTGGGGCGTATGCATCTTTCGGTAAGACAGCCATTGGAAGCCCCCGCTGGCGCTGCAACGTCTGCGGCAAGACGTTTTCCCAGAACCTCAAGACCACAGCCCGGCAGAGGGAACCTCACAAGAACAAGACCATTTTTAAACTGCTGATCAATAAGATGCCTGTCCGTCGCATCATCGAAGTCACGGACATCGATCCCAACACCTTCTACCGTCGCCTCAACTTTCTCCATCGGCAGTGTCAGTCATTTGCCGCCCACCGCGAGCGCGCCCTGGCCGATCTCGCCATCCGCCGGTTGTATCTGGGCGTGGATCGACAGGACTACCTGGTTAACTGGCTGGTTCGCAAAGACAAGCGGAATATCCAGCTCTCGGCCATTGCCGCGGTGGACAACGAATACGGCTATTGCTTCGGCGCACACCTCAACTTCGACCCTTCCATGGACAGCAAAACGGTTCAGGCTGCCGTTGAAACGAATGGCGACCTGAGTAAGCCTTACCCTCATCGCCGCTTTGCCCGCCTCTGGCTCAATGCTGACCACGAGCGAGCCACCGCAAAGTCCTTGAACGCAAAGCGGCACAAACAGGGCCTGCCAGCGGAGATCGATGAAACTTACGCCGATGCCATGACGCGTGACGACATCGAGAGCCCCGATGTGCCGTCACCAGCCGCGCGGCTTCCAGAATACGGCATGCAGACCCATGGCGAGTACACGATGTACGGGCACTTTTTCTTCCTCAAACGCCTGCTGGGCAATGTCCAGAAGTGGCGTTTTTTCCTCGACCAGGACCCGGGTCTCCGGGCCGCTTGCCTGTCTGCGTTCCGCACCGAAATTCAAGGCCACACAGCGGACGCCTTTTATGTTCGCATCGCCAAGGACCTGACCGTGGACGAAAAGCGTCAAAAATACCTCGAAGCAAAGATGCTGTTCGTCCAAGCAGAGGCCGCGCACCCAACCCTGCTGCCAAAGGAGGTCAAACTGCTGCTGATTAAAGAGCGCTTGGCCTCCATGACACCGCACGGGAAATGGGAAGACCGATGGCTTGACCATCCTTTCCCGACCATGAGCGAACCAGAGAAGTCCGTGGCCTCACTCACCGATCTCAGCAATTACGATGAAGATCACAAAGCTTGGCTCTACAACAAGGCCAGCCTGCACAGCGTCAATTCGTTTTTCAATCAGGTGCGCCGGCGGCTCTCCTTGCTTGAACGGCCAATTCACTCGAAGGCGAACAACGGCCGGATCTGGAATGGCTACTCTCCATACAATCCAGGCAACGTCGCCAAAATCCTCGACATCATGCGCACGGCCCACAACTATATCCTGACCGGCAAGGATGGAAAAACACCTGCAGAACGCCTAGGATTGGCTCAGGCGCCGCTGGACTACGAAGATATCATCTATCTCTCCTGATGGCTCGTTGCGCTCTGTGAACTATTCTTAACAGAACTGCCTTCCCAATCGGAGGACACCATCCCGCCGCAATCGTCAACAGATTAAGTCAACGGCTTGCAGATCTCCCGCACCCGGCTCTCGGACAAGACATCACGCCTTCGCCCACGGCTGCTCGCGCCCTCGCGCGGTCAGGCGCACGAGCCCGAAGTGCCCGTAGAGGTGCGAGAGTGGATAGGTCCCGCCCCTGCGCCGCCTGACTTTGTGCTTGGAACGCAACCACCGGCGCAACCGCACAGCCGTGTAATTGTCGAGCGCCCGGTACGCTTTGGTGACGGTACCTACTTGGAAGTAGTTCGCCCATCCGCGTAAGCTGCGGTTCAACTTGTCCACGAACTCTGTGGTCTCTTGCCATGTCCCCGCCCGATCCGTCAGCGCATGGATTTTCTCCACCATGCGCTTGATGCTCTTTCTCGATGGCCGCTGGCCCAGATAGGCTTGGCCGGTTTTCGGCGAATACATCCGTCCGAACGTGTACCCCAGAAAATCGAACTCCCCTTCCGGCACCTTACAGATCCGTGTCTTTTCCTCGTTGACCGTGAGCTTCAGCTTGCCCATGATCTCGCGCAGCCGTTGCAAAGCCTCTCCGGCCTTGCCCCTTCTGCACAGGATCACGAGGTCATCGGCGTAGGTTACGATCCGTGAGCCGAGGCTTTGCTCCAACCCGAGCTTCTTCCATCCCAGCACAAACCGGCGCATGTAAAGATTTGCCAGCAAGGGTGAGATTGGAGATCCTTGCGGAATGCCGCGCCGCGTGTCCCTGGCTTCCGTTGTCCGTGTCTTCCGCCCCCGCTTATCGGTTTCTTCCACAGGACAGTCCAGCCACATCTTGATGAGATGCAGCACGCGCCGGTCAACGATCCGGCGCGCCACCGATTTGAGTAAATCGGCGTGCGGAATACTTCCGAAGGACACCACCACACACTACCCATCACCGTAAGTTTTCGGGATCGGCGACGATCCTGCGTCCGTCTCATCCGCTGGAAGGGCAGGCATTGTCCATCATGGGCGGCATGCGGCGCGGCGGCGCTCAGCTTCTGCTGCTGATCCTGCCGGATGGCAGCCGTTCACTTATTCCGGCTGAGTGGACCGATTGGCAGGCGGAGGACGCTGGAAGCGTACCCGCTTCGAGCCCTCAAGAAGCATGCTTTGTTCCGCTGACTGGCCTGCTCCGCGTTCGCGCGATGGCTGACGCTCTCCTCAAGCGCGGGCCGATTCCCTGGCCTGGCGCATCAAGCCATGAGGAAAGCCATGCAGCTGACCCTTGCCCTTCCCGAACCTTCCCCGCCGCAGCCTGTGCCAGAGGTGGAGATCGATGCCCAAGCCCGCCGGACAGCGCAGGAGGTTCTCGCGCGCATCCTCGCTCAAGCCGCCGGGGCGGCAAAGCCGGAGGAGCCCAGCAATGAATGACGCCGCTAAAATCACCCCGTCGCATCTGCGGCGTACGGCCTATGTCTATTTGCGGCAATCGAGCCCCACTCAAGTCGAGCACAACCGTGAATCCACCCGGGCGCAATATGCCCTGGCTTCCAGGGTAAGCGAGCTTGGCTGGCAGGCGCAGCAGATCGCCGTCATCGACGAAGACCTCGGGCTTTCGGGCTCCGGCGCCGTCGAGCGCGCGGGCTTTGCGAAACTCACCACCGAGGTGGCGCTTGGACATGCCGGGATCGTGCTCGGCATCGAGGTCTCACGCCTTGCCCGCAATAACGCCGATTGGCACCGCCTCATCGAACTTTGCGGCTTGACGGACACGCTGATCGGCGATGCCGATGGCATCTACCATCCGGCCATGTTCAACGACCGCCTGCTGCTTGGCCTCAAGGGCGCCATGAGCGAAGCCGAACTTCATATTCTCCGTGCCCGCCTCAACGGTGGAATCCGGAACAAGGCAGCTCGCGGCGAACTCCGCCGCGGCCTGCCGGTGGGCCTCGTCTGGGGCGAAGCTGATGGTGAGGTGCGCTTTCACCCTGACGAAGCCGTCTGCGCCGCCATCCGCACCGTCTTCAGCCGTTTCGCCGAGCTTGGCTCGGCCCGCCGGGTCTGGCTCTGGCTGCGCTCGGAAGGCCTGAAATTCCCGCTGCAGCGCCATTACGGCGCACCGATCCGCTGGATCGATCCAAGCTACACCGCCGTCTACCATGTGCTGACCAATCCGGTTTATGCGGGTGCCTATGCTTACGGCAAAACGCGCCGCGAACTGACCCTGGATGCGGCGGGCCAGCGCAAAAGACGCACGCGCAAGCTTGCCCCCGAAGAATGGCAGGTGCTCATTCGCGAACACCATCAGGGCTTCATCGGCTGGGATACTTATGAGAGCAACCGCGCAAGGATCGCCGCCAACACCAAACCGCGGCCTCATCAGGCCGGGAGCGGCGCCGTGAGAGAAGGCAGCGCACTTTTGCAGGGCATTGCTGTGTGCGGCCATTGCGGGCGCAAATTGCGCACGCATTATACCGGACGCACAGCGTCCCCTGGCTACCACTGCGCAGGCAGGCAAATCGTTGAAGGCCGTGGCTGTTATTGCCTCAGCATCGGCGCGATGCAAGTTGACGGGGTGGTAACGCGCGCTGTGCTTGAAGCGCTCGCTCCCCTGGGTATTGAGGCAGCGCTCGCCGCCGCAGAGCAGGCCGAAGCCGGCCGCGATGCTGTGCTCGAACAGTGGCGCCTGGCCGTCGAGCGGGCGGCCTATGAGGCGCAGCGCGCTGAACGGCGCTATCGTGCAGTCGATGCCGAAAACCGCCTTGTCGCCCGTGGCATCGAGGCCGAATGGGAGCAGCGGCTGCGGGAGCTTGAACAGGCCAAGGCCGAACTCTCCCGCCGCGAGCAGCGCCAGCCCAGAACGCTGAGTGCCACGGAGCGGCAGCACTTGCTGGCGCTGGGCGCCGATCTGCCGCAAGCCTGGCAGGCGCCAACCACGACGGCGCGCGACAAAAAGGAGCTGTTGCGCGCTATCCTTGAGGAAGTCATCGTCGCTGTCCAAAAGCAGGAAGGCCGCGCCCAGCTCACTTTGCGCTGGCGCGGCGGCGCGATCACCGGCATCGCGCTCGATCTGCCGCGGCACCGGCAAGCCGCGGTGCGCACGGAGGAAGACACCATAGACCTTCTGCGGCGGCTGGCTGCCCATTATCCCGACGCCATGATCGCGGGCATCCTCAACCGGCAGGGGCGGCACACGGCCTATGGCCACCGGTTCACCGCCAGCCGCGTTTCCAGCCTGCGTCAGAACTGGAAAATACCCTGCTATCAGCGGCCTGCAGTAAAGCCCGAGGGCGAGCTTCTGACCGTTCAGAAGGCGGCGCAAGAGCTTGGCCTTGCCGCCTCCACCGTTCACCGCTGGCTCCAAGAGGGCGTCATCCAAGGCGAGCAGCTCACGCCTGGCGCGCCCTGGCGTATCCGTATCACCGCTGATCTACGCCAGCGCATTGCTGAGGAGGCGCCTGAAGGCTACCTCACGATGTACCAGACCATGCGCTTGCTGGGCGTCTCCCGCCAGACGGTGTTGCAGCGTGTCAAGCGTGGCGAAATCGAAGCGGTGCATGTTCGCTCGGGAAGGCAAAAAGGCTTGCGTCTCAAAGTGATACAGCGTCAGCAAGACCTATTCGAACAACTCTGAAAAAGCTGGGGTGCAGTATGAAGCAGGATCCAAATAGTCTGCGAGGTCGGCGTCCACCACTTCCGGATGACCGCGGAACAGCAGCTCTCCCACCTCGGCAACCGCCTGTTGGGCATTGCGCCCGCGACGGTAAGCATATTGCTCGGGTGGAAGATCGGCTTCAAAGACCGGTTCCAGCACCAGCATCGCTGCTGTCATGCAGACCCGATCCCGTAAGGTCGAGATGCCCAGCGGCCTGAGTTTGCCGTTGGCCTTCGGTATATACACTCGTCTGATAGGGTCCGGACGGTAAGTCTCTTCCCTGAGCGCAAGCGCCAATTCGCCGAGCCACCGCTCAACCCCATACGCTTCGACATCCGCGAAGTCCTGACCGTCTACACCCGGTGCGCCCCTATTGGAGTGGCACTTGGCATAGGCGTGCGCCAGAATATCCTCACGGCTAATCTTGTCGTACAGGGCGTAAAAGCGATACCCAGCTTCTGCCTTCGCTTTCGCGTGTAACGCCGTCCGCAGTTTCTGAACGCTTTCCGGAGTTGATAGGTTGCCCAATCTCCAGGTTCCTTCCCGCTTATTGCGTCTGTCTTGAACTAAGGCCCCTTCCCTCCACCGGCATTACCCGGCTTCAGCAGTACAACGGGCCTCTCCGCCACCTCAAGGCGCCCGGCCTGTCCCTCGCGGGTCACCGGTTGGCCATCCCTGACCACGCCTTGAGGCTTCCCGTGTTGCGTGCGCTTTCCTTGTGTACATGCTGCCGCCACTACCCCGGTGCAGCAACTGGGCGTAATCTTCGCTCATGCACCCAGCTGTGTCAGCCTTCCCCGGAAGGGTTGCCGGGTCGGCCTGCACATCGTCCTTTTCGAGGCTTGCTCAGCGTTCACTCACGTTGCGGCCTGCACACTCGCGCTGTCACCTATTCGTGACACGCTAATCGAAGGCTTCAGCCATTTCGTCACCTCCATGACTGCTCCGATTGCTTCCGGCTGGAGCGAGTTCGCCGGGTGGGATTTACACCCACTGGAAAGCGCCGCCTTTACACGGCGCACACCCATAACGGACAACCTCTTAATGTGGTTGCTTTATAGCTTTGTTAGAACACGAAAAAGCAAAGACTCCCTAAGCCAGCGCATCGCCAGATACCGAAAGAGGTAGCCCTTAATCCCAGTTGTTATTCGACACGCCCAATTGGATGATCGCCACTGCAACGGGCAGCAGATACCAAACTAGGCGCGTTTCCATCCTGCTGCACATGCAATTTGCGATGCGTGTACCATCCCGGAACGTTTTTCGCATTGCGTAGAAGGGGGATGCGATAGCACGTGATTCAGAGTATTCCGGAGGAGCGATTAACCCAGTCGCAGCAAGCATCGCCCACTCGCCCGCCGCTGCGCATTATGATGATTTCTGCGCGGGCATTTCCCTTTATGGGAGGGATTGAGTTCTCATATCCACGAGGTATCCTCACGCTTGGTAGCGCTCGGACACGAGGTGACAGTTCTCTCTGCCGATCCAACAGGACAGTTGCCGCACCAAGAAACAGCGGGCAGCATACGATTCGTCAGGGTACCGGCTTGGTTGTCAAGATCCGACTACTGTTTTGCCCCTGCCGTTTATAGACGCATAATGTCCTTCAACTTCGACGTTGCTCACATTCAGGGCTACCATACTTTAGTTCCGCCTCTCGGTATGCTTGCGGCCGTTCGCAAAAAGGTTCCATTTGTCATAACCTTCCACAGCGGCGGACACTCTTCTGGAATTCGAAAACTGCTTCGCCCGGTCCAATGGAAAGCACTGGCGCCGCTTGTGCGGAAAGCATCCCGGCATGTGGGCGTATCCGATTTCGAGGCAAACTTATTCAGTGAGGCAATGGGGATACCCCGGGGGCTATTCACAGTCATTCCAAATGGAGCTGAACTGCCCGTTGCGCCCGCAGTAACAGTAAAGAAGAGCGGCACGCGCATCATCTCCATTGGACGGCTGGAGCAATACAAGGGGCACCATCTAGCTATCAAGGCTGTACACAAGCTCCAGTGGAGATTGCCTGATGTCCACCTGCTTATTCTAGGTAGCGGGCCTTACGAGAGCGAACTACAGAAGTTGGTCAAGACGCTACGGCTCGGGGAGAAGGTTACAATCCGAAGCATACCACCGTCGGAAAGGCACGGCATGGCTTCAATTCTGTCAACTGCCGACCTTGTAGTGCTTTTGAGCGAGTATGAGGCTCATCCTGTCGCAATCATGGAGGCTCTAGCCCTGGAACGAAGGGTCTTGACCAGCGACACCTCTGGCTTTGCTGAGCTAGCGCAAAAGGGGCTGACCCGGACAGTGTCATTAAAATCGTCACCCGTCGAAATTGCTGCCGCTATGGAAGAGGCGCTTCAGATCCCCTCACGCTCCGCTAAGGTCACCCTCCCGACCTGGGACGATTGCGCGAACAAATTAAGCGAAGTCTACCATGCTGCCGCGCGCCGCCCGGCATGAGTGAGAGAATGCCGGCGCCCGCCATCATAGCAGCTTCAAAAACGACCTTAGATAAGCAGGAGCCCAACGTTCAACTGGGCACTAGAGCGCTAAGGTTCGCCAGCGTGATGCTGGGTTTCAATCAAACCACACTTTCTGTTGGTGACCCTATTCCTTGCCGGTCCCTTGGATGGATCGCGTCCGCAAGCCTGACGACAGCGGTAGGACTGATGCTTGCGGCTCAAGCACAGATCGCTGGTATGCACAACGGTGCCTATTGTCTCGCATTATACTGGAGCGGAACCGCTGCGATCACGTTTCCGATTGCTCTACGCATCGCTTGGCCTTACACTCCCTCCCGCGAAAGTCTAGTGCTGATTATTATTATGGGCATGGGGCTTTATGGCGTGAAGATATTGCATAGCCCGCTGCATTTTTCCGGGTACGATGAGTTTCTGCATTGGAACACTGCCCTGAACATTATGGAGGAGGGGCATCTTTTCGGAGCAAATTCGCTTCTCCCTATCAGCCCGCTTTATCCTGGCCTTGAGATAGCAGCCACGGCTCTCTCAAATCTGTCGGGCCTTTCGCTTTTCGTCTGTGGATTGATCGTTATCGGCATTGGCAGGGCTATTTTTCTAAGTGCTCTCTTTTTTATTGTAGAGGCGGTGACTGGCTCGATGCGCGTCGCGGCGCTTGCCTGCATCGTGTTCATGTCGAACTCGAATTTCAGTACCTTTCACGCGAATTTCGCCTATGAAAGTCTTGCCTACGTTCTAATGGCTCTCACATTCCTGGCCGCCCTCCGGCTGGCGAGCGACGATCAGTATCCCAAGCTACACCTGCTGATGGGTGCCGCTTTTGCTACCGTCTTGGCGGTTACTCATCATCTTACATCTTATCTGACCACCGCTTTTTTGGCCGCTTTCACATTGTTAAAATTGCTGGAAAGGGGCCGGCGAAGGGTGTGGCTCAGCTGGCGCTGCTCGCTGGCATTAGCTTGACCGCTGACGTCGCCTGGTGGCGATTCACTGGGGGCACAGGCTCTGGTTATCTGGGACCGGTGCTACAACAAGGGTTCGAGGAATTCTTTGCGTTGCTGACGTCGCCCGGCCACGCACGCGCGCCATTTCAGGGAGCGGATGGTGCCCAACAACCTCTCTTGAGCCGGTATACAGCGGTAGCAAGCTACCTTATTATTTGTTTAGGGTTATCTACTGGGTTTTTCCGCTCTCTCAGCCTTGCCGGAGGAGCTATTCAAAGACCAGGATTGCGCATCACATGGACCAATAGCGGCTTGGTCCTCTTTACGTTGCTAACGCTTCTATTTCCTTTCAGCATACTGCTTCGGCTCTCACAGTCAGGCTGGGAAATCGGCAATCGCCTTGGCACTTTCGCGTCGCTTGGCGTTTGCATCGTGGTGGCTATTGCAATAGCCGGACTCTGGCAAGGGCGTTCATCGAGCAGGCTTCGAACTGCCGTGATCGCATTGATCCTTACAATCATGGTTCTGGGCGGAAGCATCGTGGGTTGGGGGGCTAATGCTGTCAATTACCCCTATCGGGTATCCGCCGACGCTCAATCCGTCGAGCCCTTGGGAATAGGCGCTGCCGAATGGAGCCGCGTTTGGCTGGGGCCAGGACAGCGGTTTGCTACGGATCGGATCAATCAACTGCTGCTGGCGACTTACGGCCGGCAAATAGCGATAACGAGTTTGCAAACAGAAGCTGGCATATCTGGAATTCTATTCGCGAAAGAACTTACCTCTGAAGAGGTGAACGTAATCAAAGAGACGGCCGCCGGCTACGTGATGATCGACTTGCGTCTCACAACTGCGCCGCCAACGCTCGGCGTTTATGTCGACGGTGCCGAGATGCCGGAATTCCATAGAATTCCGCCGGAGCCAGCCGCGCTGTTGAAATTCAACAAACTTAGAGGTGTTAGCCGGCCCTTCGATAATGGCGCGACGATCATTTACGGCGTGAGGTCCTTGTATGCAATTCGCCCATAGAAATAGGCCATTACTGTTTATTGCTGTGGCGGTATTGGGTCTCACAATAGTGGCGCTCCTTATCCCGGCAATGCGTGCCTTTGCGGCGCTTGCGTTGGTGTTCTACATTCCGGGACATGCAATCGTTCATATCTTCCGGAAGGAGACCATCGCCAGCCATGACCGTATCTTGTACGCATCCGGCCTGAGCTTGGCCATCGTGATAGCTGGCGGCTTTTTCCTACACATCTTCGGGTCTATGACGCCGTTTCAGTGGGCGGTTCTGCTGATCTCTGTAAGTGCATTTGCCTTCGCCTTCCGGGCCGCGCCGCAACGGCAACCGGCGATAGAACAGCCGCATCCGCGAAATACCTGGCGCGTTTCCGGTCTGGAGGCTCTGATGTTCATCGGTGCCGCAATACTAACCGTTGGCGCGTTCGCGATCGACAGGCGCGAAGCGATGGCGCACTCGGAATTCAGGTACACCGAATTTTGGATGGTTGCTAAGGACCCAGGCAAACCTAACGCACTCACCATCGGCGTGAAAAACGATGAAGGTGAGCCGGCGTCCTACGACATCGAGTACACGGTCAACAGGCAAATCGCGGGTCACTCGGCGCCGTTCCGCTTGGCGCCAGGCGAGGTTTGGACCTCGGCATTGGATACCAGCATCAGGGCTGACCGGATCCAGCGAGCGGAAGCCTGGCTATTCAAAAACGGCGATCATCACACCGTGTATCGAAGAGTTTGGGCAGACATTGGCATTGCGGGCCGGGAGGATTTGTAGATGCGTGTTTTGATGCTCGCGCAATTCTATCCGCCGGTTTCGGGCGGCGAGGAGCGCCACGTCCGGAACCTGAGCATGGACCTTGTTCGCCGGGGGCATGACGTTGCAGTGATAACAACCGGCCAGCCAGGATCGCAAAACGCCGAAATCGAAGATGGCGTTAAGATCTATAGGCTTCGGGGAACGGTGCAAAGAACTGATGCATTGTTTTACAATAGTACTCACCGCCAAGTTCCGCCATTTCCCGATCCAGAGCTTTTATACGGCATGCGGAAAATCGTGCTTCGTGAGAAACCAGATGTGGTGCACGCTCATAATTGGCTATTGCACTCATATCTACCGCTGAAGCCGTTGTCTGGAGCGCCGCTTGTCTGCACACTCCACGATTTCAGCTTAATTTGCGCCAAGAAGAATGCTTTATACGAGGGGAAGGTTTGCAGCGGGCCGGCACTGACCAAATGCCTCCCTTGTGCAACCCGGCACTACGGTATTTTCAAAGGCAGCATCACGGCGGCAGCGAACTGGGCGTCGGTGGCTATTGAGAAAAAACGGGTCGATGCTTTCATCGCGGTGAGCAAGGCGGTCGCGGAGGGCAACCGTTTGGACCGGCTGAGCACGCCGTATCATGTCATTCCGAACTTTGTTCCCGATGACATCGCTATGTTTGAGCCGGAGCCGCACGGTTTGCTCCAAAACCTTCCTGACGCTGGCTATATACTCTTTGTTGGAGACCTCGATTACAAAAAAGGTGTTTCCGTCCTGCTGGAGGCCTATTCGGCGCTGGAAAACGCGCCGCCGCTTGTCTTGATTGGTCGGCCGTGCCCGACGATGCCCGCTGCCATACCGCCCGGAGTGTCCGTCTTTTATGATTGGCCGCATAGTGCGGTCATGCAGGCCTGGAGGCGCTGTCTTTTCGGAGTTCTGCCGTCGATTTGCGCGGATGCCTGCCCAACTGTGATCATGGAAGCCATGGCATCGGGCAAGGCGGTTGCCGCTACCGCCATCGGCGGGATTCCGGATTTGGTGGCTCACGCGGAAAGCGGCCTGCTTGTGCCTCCGGCCGACGTGCAATCGCTGACGTCGGCCTTGTGCACGCTTATTGGCAATCCTGAATTCGGCAAAGCATGGCATCAGCGGCTCTCAACAAAGTGGAGGTGCTGAAGGCAAAATCGGTCGTTCCCCGAATTGAGCGCCTCTATGAGCGCCTTCTTTCTCCTGGCCGCCTCCTAACGTTGGGGGAGGCAGAACATGCAGCCTAATTCAAGCGAAATTACTCCACTAGGCGCCTTCACGTGCCCGGTTGTGACAAGCGCAAGCCCCCCCGTATCGATCGTCATCTGCGCCTACACCCTGGATCGCTGGGAGGACCTTTGCGAAGCGGTGAACACCGCTCGCATTCAGGAGCCGCCTGTGGAGGATCTCATACTCATTATCGATCATAATCAAGAGTTGGAAGCGAGAGCACGAGAAGCATTTCCCGATGCCGCCGTGGTTGCCAATCATGGAAAGCGAGGAACGTCGGGCGCAAGAAACGCCGGGATCGCCTGCGCCCGGGGAGAAATTCTGGCATTTCTAGACGACGACGTGAGAGCAGACAAACTTTGGATCTCTTGTTTGCTGGCTGAATTTCAAGACCCAGGCGTTGCCGCGGTATTTCCGTTGGTCGAACCGCGGTGGGAGGGGGCGCGACCGTCTTGGTTTCCAGATGAGTACTTGTGGGTGGTCGGCTGCTCTTACCGGGGCCTGCCAACGCGAAGACAAGAGGTCAGAAATATAATAGGAGGTGCATGCCTCTATCGCCGCTCTCTTTTTGTACAGGTAGGCAATTTTAGCGATAGGCTTAATCGTACGTCCGGTACGGTGCCTATAAGCGGCGAAGAAACCGAGATTTGTATACGTGCGTCCAAGCATCTGGAGGCCCGGTTTGTCTTCCAGCCAGGCATGGCCGTCTCCCACAAAGTGCCGGCGCGCCGTCAGACTTGGTACTATTTTACCCTGCGCTGCTATGCAGAGGGCCTTACCAAAGCCTATCTGACCAGCCTTGTGGGATCGGAACGCGGGCTTTCTTCGGAGCGGAGCTACGTCCTGCGCACGCTGCCCGCGGGCATCGCATGGGGAATTGGCGATGCCATCTTCCGCCGCGATGTTAGCGGCCTTGGCAGGGCGGCAGCCATCGTCTGGGGGTTGACTTGCGCTTGTCTGGGGTATGCACAGGGACGAGTTTGTTCCTGGCTTCGGAATGGCCGCATCTCTGGCGAGCACGGCCCAAAGCGGTCAACCGGCATAGGAAAGGGACCTTCCCGTGAGTTGAGCCCTGGTCTTTCGAGCACTCCGTCAGAGAAGGGTTAAGCGATGCTTGTTAGGCAGATGTGGCCGGTCAAGCAGTTTGGACTGCTGGGGCTTCGTTCTGTATCGCGCGCCAACATGTGGCCCAGGCTCTCCGCTCTGGCAGGCAATTCGCTTCGGGTCCTGATGTATCATCGTGTTTGCGACCCGGACGCTCGCGGTTTTTTCGGCATGGAATCGGTTGTAAGCGCCCGCCCAGACCAATTCGCGGCACAAATGGACTATATATCCAGATACTACAATCCCATTAGTATCGACCAATGCGTGTCCTGGATTTATGAGAATAAACCTCTGCCTTCGCGTGCGGTGCTTGTCACCTTCGACGATGGTTATCGAGACAATATGACAAATGCGCTTCCAATACTCTCTGCAAGAAATATTCCGTTTGCCGTGTTTGTAGCAACAGGTTACTTAGACGATGAGCAAGCGTTCTTCTGGGATTGGGCAAGTGAAGCTTTTTGCCAAAGCCATGTCAAAGCCGCGTATCTTCCGGAGCTAGGAGAACGCAATTGGAGAAACGGATATAGCCAGACAGTCGCGGCGGAATGGATCAAAGCCGTAGCCCCGCTTGGCGGGAACGCACGCGCAAGCGCGATCACAGGGTTGTCCGAAATTCTTGATTTCCCGGTTACGAGACCTCCAGCTGGTACTTATCTCACGTGGGCCGATCTTGAAGAGATGAGCCGTCAAGGATGTACGATCGGCGCGCACACTGTCACGCATCCCATGATGATTGGTTTAAGCGTCGAGCAGGCTCGCTACGAACTCGCAACCTCGAAAGCGGAACTGGAGAAAAGATTGGGAACCCCAATTTTGAGCTTCGCATTCCCTTTCGGCAATACAGACAAGTATGACACAGTATACCTGCCTCTTCTTGCGGAATTAGGCTTTAAGATCGCATTTCGTAGTACAGGTGCGTTCAATTTAAGAAACGAGTGCCGACGCAATCCTTACGAGGTCCGCCGTTGCGGGATCGGTTTGAACGATACGCTTGAGGATGTCGCCTTTTGTGTGTCGGGAGTACCCCGCCTGTGGCAGCACTAACGGCGCAAAGACATCCGCACTGGCAATCATGTGCCAACGCTACCATTCGCGCTGGAGCGCGATGGGGAGGAGAAAGAAAGCGAGAAATGCCGCATTGGCAAACGCGCCCGGATCTGGACCGCCAAAGTTTTGCCGGCAGGGCCAAACTCTATTTTGCTGGAGCATTCAGCGCCCGCTCAGGCCGGCTCGCTGCGGAAATGCAGTCGCTACGCCATGCCTGGTCGCTCCATTCTACACTCTTGCGCAACGCCGCCGCTCTTGCGACGGGCGCATGGGCAAGTTCGGTATTTGGTTTCGTCTATTGGTGGGTTGCTGCGCGCTATCTATCGCTCGAAACCGTTGGATTAACAGCCGCTGCCATTTCGATTATGTCTCTCATCGCACTAATTGCGGAACTTGGGCTTGGCCCGCTACTAATTGCAGAGAGCCTATCGGAAGGAAAAGAGCAGATAGGACTTATATCGGCAGCACTTATAACGGCCCCCATCGCGGCACTCTTGCTGGGAACTGTTCTTATTTACGCCGCAAAAGCGATCTCGGCGGACGTTGGCGGCATCACGAACTTTGGGTACCTGTTGTTCTTACTTGGATGTAGTGTGACTTGCTTTTCAACAGTTCTTGCATGCGCATGCACCGGGCTACTTCGAAGCTCGCTTGTAATGGGCGAGAAGTTCGCATTTTCGCTCATCAAGCTGACATTTCTGGTGCTTGTCGTGACACAGTACGGTTCCGCGGCAACGGAAACAATGGTGTTTGCAACCTGGGTGGCCGGGCAGACGGCTTCCGCCTTGGCCTTTGCACTGTATTTGGGCACGACCCGCTCTAGCCTCATTTATCCGCGATTTAGTGCTCTCCGAAAACATATTACCACGTCTCTTTCTCACCATGTTCTAAATCTAGTAATTCAAGCTCCGGCAGTAATAATGCCGTTTTTGGTGGCAGTTATTCTTTCGCCGGCCGTAACGGCAGCGTTTAACGTGTCCTGGATGATATTCCGCGTGTCGACCCTGCTACCAACGGCGCTTTCGACGATGATATTCGCTGTAGCGCGTTCTGATCCCGGCTATTGTGCTTCGCGTGTACGGCTTACGCTACTTCTTTCTGCTGGCTGCACAATTGGGGTTTTTCTTTTACTTTTTCCCTTTTCTAATGTCGTGCTTGCGCTATTTAAGCCTGAATATGCAGTAATTGCATCCGGGACCCTTAAATTATTATGCATAAGCTATTTTGCTGTTGCCTTAAATTCCGTTTATCTTGCGTTAAATAGGATTGGCGGCCACATGCTATTCGCCTCGTTGGTGTTTGGTATCGGCGGCTTTGCTGAGCTTTTCTTCGCGTCGGCTGGTGGTCTTTTTGGAGGACTGCTTGGAATGTCTGTCGGATGGGTAGCGGCGACGCTGTTGCAGTCCCTATTCATGGCGCCTGCTGTGTTGAGTGCTGCAGCCATTAAACGCGGGAACGGCACTATTTTCGCAGCGCGAGGCAAAAATGCGTGACCAAGCCGGAAGCCAATTCAAACGGATCAAGCAAACTTGTTTTTTTTGAGTTATTCGGAAGAAGTGCGAGCTGGCTGGCGTCTAAAGTTCAGGAGCAATTCGATGGTTAGTTTACGAGTGGCTAAGGTTTGCATTGCGTTAGTCACGTTGCTAACGTCTTTCGAAAGTCGGGCGGGTGAAACAAAAGCCGTTTCATCCGAGTTTGTGGGCCGTGAAGGCACGCACTTTACTCTTAATGGCGAACCCTTCTTTGTCGCCGGCGTCAACAACCATTACCTTACTTTTGGGTCGCCTTCGGAAGTTGTGCGGGTGCTGGACGATAGTGTGGCAATGGGAGCGACAGTGGTGCGGACGTTCGTACAGCCGGTTATCGGCTCGCCGGACGGTAAGACCAAAGAGACCATTTGGGAATGGCGCAAGAACGCCCTCTCCAGCGACATGGGAGTGCATGGCACCTATCTGATTTATTGGGACTCTATTCAAAACGCCATGGTCCTTAACGAGGGGCCGGATGGTATGCAGAAGCTGGATTTTTTGCTCGCTGAAGCCAGGAAGCGGAACCTCAAGCTGATTGTTGCTTTTTTGGACTTCTGGGACTACGCGGGCGGCTCGCAGCAAATGCGTGCCTGGTATGGAAGCAGAGACAAGAACACGTTTTTCTTTCAGGACGCGCGCACCAAACGGGATTACAAGCATTTAGTCAAGTCTATACTGCTGCGTGTAAACACTGTTAATGGTATTACCTACAAGGATGACACAGCTATTTTTGCGTGGGAGTTGATGAATGAACCGAATATCGAGCCTAAATCCCTTGCTTTGAGCTGGACCTCCGAGATGTCGGCTTACGTTAAGTCAATCGACACAAACCACTTGGTGACCTCCGGGCATGGTAACGTGGAGAATTTGTCAGACATTGACATTCCTTCGATCGATTTCGCGACCTGGCACGGATACCCAATTTTCTACAAGTGGACGGTAGGCGATATGGACAACCGGATTGTTTCCTATTGCCACGTCGCCGCCAAGGCCGCAAAGCCGGTCCTTCTGGAGGAGTTTGGTTATGCCCGGTCCAATGCCGATCAAGTCGCCGCCTACCGGCAATGGATCGCCACAATCCATCGCGACCCCGACTGTGCCGGATGGCTAGTCTGGAGGCTTGTGTCGCTTCAGGATGACCTCCGCTACCCCAAGGACGATCACGAACAATTCGACGTGCGTAACGATGGAGGGGGGCTCTGGAACGTCCTTAGGGAAGGGGCGCTCCAAATATCCCAGAAGGCGGCAGCTTTTGAAGGTAAAAGCCGGTGAAAGGAAACCGTAGCTAAGACAAGGAGCGCAATGACGAATTCTAAAACCTTTGGTGTTGGTGATTGGGTGGAAGCGCGGCCTTTGGCGGAAATCCTTCTGACCCTTGATGGCACTAATAGTTTGGCAGCCCTGCCATTCATGCCAGAAATGGCAAAATTCTGCGGCAGGCGATTCCGCATCGTCAAATCGGCCCACAAGACCTGCGATCCTACCGGTTGTTCAAATCTGAGACGCATGGAGAATGCCGTGCATCTCGATACTCGCTGCGACGGAAGCGGGCATGATGGTTGCGAGGCCCGGTGTCTCATCATCTGGAAGACCGATTGGCTGAAGAGGGTCGAGGGTGACAGCGAAGCGCAACCACCGGTTGCATCGCCTCAAGACATCGACAGGTTACAACGAACCATTCGGGTCGATGCCAAACGGTATCGATGTCAGCTCACGCAATTGGTGGATGCGACCACGAACTTGCCGCCGTCCAATATCAGCCACTATCTTGAGGACCTGACTTCGCGGAACGTTCCACCTAAACTGTTTTTCAAGACGGTCTCGGAAGCTCTAGCCAAAGAACTTGTCTCGCGAATTCTTGGCCCTCTGGCTGGTAAAGCCCAGAAGTGGTTTATGCAAATTCCTCCGGAGTCGCCGCAGATGACGGTAACTACAGCTTTGAACCTGCAACCGAACGACCTCGTTCAAGTTCGTTCGGAGCAAGAAATCCTTGCTACCCTCGATAAGAATTGGAAACACCACGGTCTCTGCGTCGAACGCGAGATGTTCCGGTATTGTGGAGGGACCTTTCGTGTGTCCCACCGCATCGAAAAAACGATCAGTGAACACACTGGAAAAATGCTAAAATTCAAGAACGAATGCATTGTTCTTGACGGAGTAGCGTGCAGGGGGCTCGATAACCGGTCGCGGTTGTTCTGTCAAAGAGCACCTTTTTACTATTGGAGAGAAGCTTGGCTTCGGAGGGCCGGCGATGCCTCTTGATACAGGAGCGATACGCAATTCCTTCAATGTAGAGATCGTCTACCTAGAGAACGGGGCCGAAGTCGAGGCAGTGCGTCCGCAATGGCAGGATCTGGAACGGCACGGCATTTCCACGGTATTTCAGTCCAGAGCATGGCTCCTGCCGTGGTTCCAGCTGATATCGCCCAGGTTAAAAGCCGGCGTTTTTTTTATCACGGTGCGGGATGGAGCGGGCCGGGTTGTAATGTTTTTGCCATTGTGCCGGCGAAAGAGCTATGGCCTCTCCATCGTTGAATTCGCCGATGGTGGCCTGGCCGATTATGCCGCCCCGCTCATGGCGAAAGAACTCGCTCAAAATGACTTCCTGCAGATTTGGGAATTGATCCTGGGCCGGCTTCCGAAGGCTGACCTTATCCGCTTTGAAAAACTTCCCGGACACTTCGCCGGCTACACCAACCCAATCACCCTGCTGCCCTGGGTATATAAAATGGATAATTTCGCGGCCTGGGGGGTGTCTCTGCCCTCATGCCGCAGCGACTATGACAATACGTTGCGTTCCAGGGACCGGAAGGAAATTCGACGCAGACGCAAGAACCTGATCGCAGCCTTGGGCGACGTCTCGCTCATTCACGGGAATACCGGTTCCGAAAAGAGGCATATTTTCGATACTTTGCGATCACACAGGCGGGCTCGTTTCGGAAAACTTGATCGCTTCGATATTCTGAACGATCCAGACTACTTGCAATTCTACGAAGAGCAAGTCATTGGTTCCGGGTGTGCTGTGGTTTCTGCTCTTAAGACCGATGATAAGCTGATCGCCACAATGCTCGGCGTCTATTATCGGGACGCCTACCTCTTGCTGATGCATTCGTTCGATTCCGGATTCGAACTTTTGTCTCCTGGCATTGTCGCGATCGACGAAATGACTTCCTATCTCATTGAGAATGGGATCACTCATTTTGACTTCACCATTGGCAGCGAAAGCTATAAGAAGCAATTCGGTGTCACCAAATGTTCAATCTATAAGGGACTTTTAGCTCGTTCCCTGAAGGGAATGCTTTACGTTTTCGCTTATCGTTTCACTTACGCGGTATATCATAAGCTTAAACGGTTTTCGCCTTATCTGACCTTCCGGAAGACTTGGTAATATACTCCAACTCATTGAATAGTGCGCATTCCGGTGATTGCAACCACTTGTTCCGGCTGATCGAGCAGATCGCGCTCGGCATGCAGTTTGTCCGGTTGGGGCGATGGGACTTGAGCATGCGCTTGTTCGAGTTTTTGCCGGCCGGCGTCTTGCATGTGGGCGAGCGCAGCGCGTTCGTCGATCTCGGATTGATCTGTGGACAGACTGGCTTCGCGGGTAAGCGTCTTGATGGGGCTACGGTTTTGACGGCTTGACTTTGGGCTGGTCAGGCGGCGGCGCGGAGTACCTCTGGCTTAGCGATGTTCCAGGGCAGCAAGTCATCGATGGCGTTGATGGGGCGCTCGCCAATGCTGGTGAGGATGTCGCGCAGGTAAGCCTCGGGCTCAAGGCCGTTCATTTTTGCTGAGCGGATGAGCGTGTAGAAGATTGCGGTCCGTTCCCTGTAAGCGCGCACTGTGTGCCGGCTCGGCTCCACATGGCAAGCATTTATTTTAGCACTCGCGGATTGAGGTTGGAGGTAAACGGCAAATTCATCAATATAATCAACCCATTTTCGCTATTTTAGCGCATATGGGCTCCGATCAGGGGCGCGGCGTTGCGGCTGTGTGCGGCCGCATATGGAACCGGCGCTTGCCCGGAGTCTTCCCCCTATTACTCCGCTACCGGCCAGGGTGCTCATCATGCTCCGCTTTTCCGCTTCGGTGACCGCTTCGAACTGCCCCTGGCCCGCGTGTGGCTTCTGAGCGATAGAGTTGCCATGGATGCCCGCAATCTTCGCCCCCGCGCCGCGCGCAACTCGTGGGCTTCGGCAAGCCTCCGCCGGAACACCTCCACGGAACCGGCCATGGCACCGATTTCGTCCACGCGGTGGAGGGCCGGGACAGGCGTATCGTGCCGGCCGCTGGCGAGCATGCCCATGGTGGAGGTAAGCTCCGAGATCGGGTTGGCGATGCTAACGGTGAGAGCCGCCAGGATCGACGCCAGAGCAAGCGAGACGCCAGCAGCGATGCCGATGGTCCAGACGGCAAATGCCTGCAGCTCCCTTTTCTCGCGCGCGAGCGATATGGCGATCTTCACCTCGCCGATAGGGGCTCCGGTTTTGAGAATTTTCGACGAGACCGTCAGCGCATTGTCCGATTCCGCGGGCGGCATCGAACCCTCGGCTGCGCGCTGCACGCCTTTGTCATCCACGACCTTCGCGCCCATGAAAGCAGGATCGAGCGATAACGGGTGCAGCAGCGTGGCCACGCTGTTGTAATCGAGGTTCGACAATGGGCCGGCCAAGCCGCCAGCCGAGACCATGACCAGAACGTTCGCCCGCTCGCGCAACGCGGCAATCCCATTGTACCACTGGCGGCTGACGCCTATCGCGGCACCAGCAACCGCAACGATGACGATAAGGGTGATCATCGGCACGATGAACTGCGCGGTGATGGATTTCCTAACCCACCCAAACATACGGTCTCTCCACCTCTAGCCCGTTCCTGGACGGGAGGCCTGGCGCCGCGCCTTCGAGTGGCGGCAGAGCCTCGCGCCGCGCCTGTTGCTGCCAAACGCTGTGTCTACATATTACCCGGTAGTTACCAACGGCGCCTTTATAGGCTTGCGTGCTTTTTGCTGTTTCGACTGCCTTGACCGGCACTTGGTCAACCGAACCCCCAATTGCGGAACGGCACCTGCTTCCGGCGCTATTTGAGGGCATATGAGCCCAGACGCACATTTTTGCAATTATTAAATGTCCTTTTCCTAATTTTATTACAACCTCCACGCTAGCGCTCTCGCCTGCCTTCGTTATAATTCGCAGACGAGTAATGGGAGGCGTAATGGATCAAAGAGTATTGGTTAGGGGACACAATCGTGCCCCAGGCCGAGGCCGTATCTACGATTCCATCGCGGAAACGATTGGAGATACGCCCATAGTCCGGCTCGATAAGCTCGCCCGCCTATACCGGGTTGGAGCCAACTTGCTTGCAAAGCTCGAATTTTTTAACCCCATCGCCAGCGTGAAAGACCGCATCGGCCTCTACATGATCGAGACGATGGAGCGGGAAGGCAGGATACAGCCCGGCAAGAGCGTTCTGATCGAGCCCACATCGGGCAACACCGGCATTGCGCTGGCCTTCGTGGCCGCCGCGCTCGGCTACCGGCTGATCCTGGTGATGCCCGAAAATATGTCCATCGAGCGCCGCAAGATGCTTGCGCTACTTGGCGCCAAAGTCGTCCTGACCCCAGCCGCCCAGGGGATGAGGGGAACGATCCTCAAAGCGGAGGAGCTTCTTACAACCATACCCTACTCCGTCATGCCCCAGCAGTTCGACAATCCGGCCAATCCCGAGATTCACCGGCGCACGACAGGAGAGGAAATCTGGAACGACACCGACGGTGCCGTGGACATGGTGGTCTGCGGCGTAGGTACGGGCGGCACACTCACCGGCATAGGCTGGGCGCTCAAACCGCGCAAACCGGCAGTAAGAATGATCGCGGTTGAGCCTGCCGAGTTTGCGGTGCTTTCGGGCGGCCGTCCGGGGGTTCATAAAATTCAGGGCATCGGCACGGGCTTTTTGCCGCCTGTGCTCGACCGCGATGTGGTCGACGAGGTTGTGGCGGTACACAGCCAGAGCGCCATCGAAATGGCCCGCCAAGTGGCGCGGCTGGAAGGCATTCCAGTTGGCATCTCTTCTGGCGCCACGATTGCCGCGGGAATTCGAAATCGGTTCCCGCCCGGAAAACGAGGGCAAGAACATCGTGATTATCGTCGCCTCCTTCGCTGAGCGCTATTTGTCGACAGCGCTGTTCGAAGGGCTTTGATGCAAGGTCTGGCTGGTAAAATCTAGGCTTAGCAATATTTCGCAGCCGGTGGCATCCCCTTCGCGGCCCCAATGCATTGGCGAATGCCGGCCGCGAAATCGCTGCCACTGCGTCGAGTGAAGCAGCTTGGCCGCTCCTTCCCCGGCAGGGCGCACTAAACCCGCGGGAGTTTACCACCCCCTCCGGATGCCCCCCTTTGACCCAGATCAAAGTTCACTTCTCATCCCCCGCGTTCTGCTGTTAACATACGGACATGGTTCCCCGGTCCGCTGCGGGCGTGAGTGAGGAGTTGTCGTTGTCCTACGTCGAGAGACCAACGCGCTGCGGCATATGCGCAATCCGGCACAAAGCCATCTGTGCGGCGCTCTGCGCGGACGAGATAACCGCTCTGAACCGCCTGTCGAGGCGGCGTTCGGTTCCGGCGGGGCAGACGATCCTGGGCGAAGGCGAGGCCCACACCATATTCGCCAACATCGTTTCCGGCGTCGTGAAGCTCACAAAAACACTCGACGACGGCCGCCAGCACATCATCGGCCTGCTTTTCGCGTCGGATTTTCTGGGCCGTGCCTTCCGGAGAGACAATCCCTATTTCGCGGAGGCTGCCACGGACGTCGAGCTTTGCATCTTTCCCGCGGCCGGTTTCGAGAAGCTGCTGCCGGACCATCCCGGGCTTGAGCACCGGCTTTTTCAGTTCACGCTTTCGGAACTCGACGCCTGCCAGGAATGGATGCTTCTGCTTGCGCGCAAGAGAGCGGAAGAGCGCGTCGCAAGCTTTTTGCTCATGATTGCCAAGCGGGTGCCCAGCGTGGATTGTCCGCCTGCGGAAAATCCGGGCAGCATCCACTTTCAATTGCCATTGTCGCGGGCGGAGATTTCCGATTGCCTGGGACTTACCATCGAAACGGTAAGCCGCCAGATGACGCGTCTCAAGACAAAGGGCGTCATCGAACTCGTCAACTACCGCGAAATCGTCATTCCCGATATCCGGGCCCTGCAGCAAGCTGCGTACGAGACTTCGCCGGCATGATCTCATGCCCTGTGCCGTGGCCGGAGGCGTGCTCGTATTCAAGCTGAGCAAGAACGGGCTCGACAGCGGCTTTTCCGCTGGCAATGCTCTGGAAAAGAGGAAAGAGACACTTCTCCCGCAGAAATATGTGCCTGTCGCAGGCCTTGTCCACGAACAGGATCGGGCGGGTAGTTCCCGCACGGAGGCAGTTGGCGGGAAGCTCACCGGCCAGCTTTTCAAGTGCGGCACATGGACGCATAAGTGGCCGACGGTCGCACTCCGGCATGATAAGGAACGCCTGCCCCGAGGGCTCCAGCCTGCCCGCGTGCTGCTTGAATTTTCCCGCTGTTCCCCTTACCGCCTGCCAGGATTAACCATTCCTCCGGGTAGCCGCATGACCCGGAGGGCACCCCATACCTTGATCCAAATCAAGGATGCGCGTCAATTTTACCCAGTGACGCCCCCTCATGCGACAACGCGGCCCCTTCTTCATAATCGAATGGGTCGCTACGGTCACGGCGGGGAGTCCCGCATCCGGAGTTGATCAAGATCAAGACGGTTCTCGTTTGGGCCGGTGTATTGGTCCCGGCGATGGGATGAGGGCGGCCCCGGCTGCCGGTTTCGATAACGGGAGAAAATCTATGGAAGTCGCGAGCAGAAAAGGGGGGGGCGCCGCTCTCTTCGATTGGGTGGCATTGCTCGTCACCCTCGGGGGCATAGCCCTCGGAGCATTCTTCGTATTACGATCACCTGATCCGGTAATGCAGGTCCACGGCGTTCTTTTTGCCGCGTTCTCTGCACTCGGTGCTATTTTCTTAGCTGGCAAGGCGTTCAGCGGCACTGAAACTATGGATCTTAACGCCTATTCCGACAACGTCGTGAAATACGGCGTGATCATGACCGTCTTTTGGGCGGTCGTCGGGTTCCTTGCTGGGGATTTCATCGCGTGGCAGCTTGTCTTCCCTGCGCTGAACCTCGACCTGCCCTGGACGACCTTCGGACGGCTTCGCCCGGTGCACACCGGGGCCGTGGTCTTTGCCTTCGGCGGTACAGCGCTTCTGACGACGTCCTTCTACGTCGTGCAGCGCACCTGCCGGGCGCGTCTCTTCGGCCGCTGGATGCCCTGGTTCGTACTCTGGGGCTGGCAGCTGATCATCGCCATGGCCGCCACCAGCTACATCATGGGCGCCACCCAATCCAGAGAATACGCTGAGATGGAGTGGCATATCGACATTTTCATCACGATCGTTTGGGTCACATACCTCCTCGTGTACCTCGGCACCCTGATGAAACGGAAGATGTCGCACATCTACGTGGCGAACTGGTTCTATCTGTCGTTCATCGTCACGATTGCGATGCTGCACCTTGGGAACAACTTGGCCGTTCCGGTCTCGTTCCTTGGGTCGAAGAGCTACAGCGCGTTCTCGGGCGTCCAAGACGCGATGACCCAATGGTGGTACGGCCACAATGCGGTGGGCTTCTTCCTTACCGCCGCCTTCCTTGGCATGATGTACTACTTCGTACCGAAGCGCGCCGAACGGCCGGTCTATTCCTATAGGCTGTCCATCGTGCACTTCTGGGCGCTGATCTTCACCTACATCTGGGCAGGCCCGCACCATCTGCACTATACGGCTCTGCCGGACTGGGCGCAGACCCTTGGCATGACCCTGTCGATCATCCTTTGGATGCCTTCCTGGGGTGGCATGATCAACGGCCTCATGACGCTTTCGGGCGCGTGGGATAAGCTCCGCACCGACCCCGTCATGCGTTTCCTCGTCGTGTCTGTTGCCTTCTACGGCATGTCGACCTTCGAAGGCCCGCTGATGAGCATCCGCGCGGTGAACTCGCTGTCGCACTACACCGACTGGACAGTTGGCCACGTGCACTCCGGTGCTCTGGGTTGGGTCGGCATGATCTCCATGGGCGCCATCTACTGCCTCACTCCGTGGCTGTGGAAGCGCCAGGGCATGTATTCGCAGCGCCTGATTGAATGGCACTTCTGGATCTCTACGCTTGGCATTCTGCTTTACATCACTGGGATGTGGGTGTCCGGCATCATGCAGGGTCTGATGTGGCGTGCAACCGACAACCTCGGCATCTTGCAGTACTCCTTCGTGGAGAGCGTTGAGGCGATGCACCCCTACTACATCATCCGTGCTACCGGGGGCGTGTTCTTCCTCCTAGGCGGCTTAATCATGGCCTATAACGTCATCCGGACCATCCGTGGCGATGAGCCAGTCGATGTGGCCGATCAACCCAGGATTGCCGCCGCGCCCGAGTTGCGTGGAGCGCAAGCCCTTCCGGCCGAGTAGGAGGCAATCATGAAGTTCCATCAACCATTCGAAAAATACTCTCTCGTCCTGACGGTGGGCATTCTCGTCGTGGTCGCCATTGGCGGCCTAGTCGAGATCGCACCGCTGTTCTGGCTCAAGTCGACCATCGAGAAGGTGGAAGGGATGCGTCCCTATTCACCCCTCGAGCTCGCTGGGCGTGACATCTATCAGCGTGAGGGCTGCTATCTCTGCCACAGCCAGATGATCCGCAGCCTTAAGGATGAGATCGAGCGCTACGGCCACTACAGCCTTGCGGCTGAAAGCATGTACGATCATCCCTTCCAGTGGGGATCGAAGCGTACTGGGCCGGACCTCGCCCGTGTCGGTGGCAAGTACTCCGACGCTTGGCAAGTGTCTCACATCGCCTATCCGCGTTCCGTCGTTCCGGAGAGCATTATGCCGAACTATCCGCATATCGCCTCCCGGAAGCTCGACTACAGCGACATCGCGGAGCACCTGAAGACGCTGCGCATTGTGGGCGTCCCTTATACGGACGAGCAAATCGCCAATGCGAAAACGGACCTGGTCGCACAGACCGATCCAGATAGCGCCGGCGCCGCCGCTGTGGCCAAGCGCTATCCCAAGGCTCAAATCCGCAAGTTCGACGGCAAACCGGGCCAGCCGGTCACGGAAGCCGACGCGCTTATCGCCTATCTGCAAATGCTTGGCACTCTCGTTGATTTTGCGAAATACGACGAGTCCGGGCCGAACCTGCGCTGAGGATGAAACATGAACTATGAATCAGCACAGTCAATCTTCGGGATGATTGGACTCTTCCTCTTCTTGCTTGCTTCCGCGGGTGTCGTGGTCTTCGTCTTCTGGCCAGGCACTAAGAAGGGCTTCGAAGAGGCGGGCCGGATCCCATTAGATAGAGAAGATTTGAACATTGGAGGCAGCAATGGCCGATAATCTCGATATCGACCACCACAGCGGCGTCGAAACGACCGGCCATGAATGGGACGGTCTTAAGGAACTAAACAATCCGCTGCCGCGCTGGTGGGTCCTTGTATTCTGGGCGTGCATCCTTTGGTCGGTCGCTTACTGGATAATCTATCCGTCCTGGCCGATGCTGCCAGGCGCGGATCGGAGCGCCGACTACGTAAAAGGCATTTGGGGCGTGAGCGAACGTGCCGAAGCCATGAAGGGCGTGGCCGCGGACAAGGCTGCGCAGAGCAAGTTCACCGACCAGATCGCCAAGATGAGCCTTGCGGAAGTGAACGCGAACCCCGAGCTATTGAAGTTCTCGTCGGTCGCGGGCCGCATGGCCTTCCTGAACAACTGCGCGGGCTGCCATGGTAGCGGCGCGCAGGGCGGTCCGGGCTTCGCGAACCTGAACGACGACAACTGGCTCTGGGGCGGTACGCTCGACGAGATCCAGCAGACGATCCTGTATGGCATCCGCAATGGCGCGGATCAGGCTCGCGGCGGCGGAAGCACCGCGGGTATGCCTGAGCGGGCAAGCGTTCTGAAGGCCGATCAGATCAACGATGTGGCCGAGTATGTGCTCTCGCTCTCCAAGAAGTCGACCGATGCCGCTGCAGCTGCACGCGGCAAGGCGCTCTTCGCCGGAGACGGCGGCTGCACCGCTTGCCATGGCGACGATGCAAAGGGCAACAAGGATCTCGGCTCAGTGAACCTCACCGCTGGTATCTTCCAGTGGGGTGGCACCAAGGCCGACATCGTGAAGACGATCAGCGAAGGCCGTGCGGGCGTCATGCCGGCATGGGCAGGCAAGCTCGAACCCACCACGGTTAAAGAGCTTGCGGTCTACATCCACTCGCTCGGCGGTGGCAAGTAGGACGCTAAATATGACACTCTGCGATGGCCGGGTTTTCCCGGCCATCGTTTTTTTTCGGGTTACTGCGTCTCCGATGCCAAATGACGCATTTGCGGTTACGCTCCACTGGAATACCTAGGGTATTGGAATACGTACGGTTTTGGGCATATGGTGGTCCGAAAGCACGTTTTGGTCCCGCCCAGGCTTTGGAGCACTATCATGACACATCCCCCCACCGAAGCTCCGCTTAGCCCCAAGGCTGTGCCGGGAGCAACCAGGGTCGACGAGCGGGCCTTATACAAAGCGGATCACAAGTCCTTCTACGTGGCCCGGGAGCCGGTCCACCCGAAGCTCGTCCGGGGCAAGTTCCGCAACATCAAATGGGCGGTCTTGATCGTGTCGCTCGCCGTCTATTACGGCCTGCCATGGATCAGGCTCGACCGTGGACCCGGCCTCCCCGATCAGGCTCTCCTGTTCGACTTTGCCCATCAGCGTCTTTATCTCTTCTGGCTCGAAATCTGGCCGCAGGAATTCTACTACGTTACCGGCATGCTGGTGCTCTCTGGGTTGGGGCTATTCGCGGTCAACGCCGTAGCGGGCCGCGTCTGGTGCGGCTACGCCTGCCCGCAGACGGTTTGGACCGACCTCATGGTCATGGCCGAGCGCATCTGGCAGGGCGACCGTAACGCGAGGCTGAAGCTTCTCAAGGCGCCGTGGTGGTCTGTCAACAAGGCGTGGCGCCTGGCCGGCACCCATTTGACCTGGATTCTGATCGCCCTTTCGACGGGCGGCTGGTTCGTCTTCTATTTCCAGGATGCGCCCACACTCGCCTCCGAGCTTTTGCACAACGCCGCATCGCGGTACGCCTACATCTCCATCTTCATTTGCGCCGGCTTTACCTATGTATTTGGCGGACTTATGCGCGAGCAGGTCTGCACCTTCATGTGCCCCTGGCCGCGCATCCAAGGCGCGATGATCGACGGCGACACCCTGCTGATCACCTACCGCAACTACAGGGGCGAGCCGCGCGGGCCGCACAAGAAAGGCGAGACCTGGGAAGGCAGGGGCGATTGCATCGATTGCGATCAGTGCGTGGCCGCCTGCCCCGCCGGCATCGACATCCGCCATGGCGCGCAGCTCGAATGCATCCAATGCGCGCTCTGCATCGACGCCTGCGACGAGATTATGGCCAAGGTCGGCAGACCCCAGAAGCTCATCGCCTACGACAGCTACAACAACCTCGTCGCGCAGTCCCACGGCGACCGCGTTCCCTACCGGTTTATCCGGCCCAGGACCATACTCTACACCGGCGTCTTTGCGCTCGTGTGCGCTATCATCCTGTTCGGCTTGGCCCACAAGACAGTGCTTGAAGTGAACGTGGTGCCCGACCGCAATCCTCTGTTCGTGCAGGTGAGCGGCGGCGGTATCCGCAACGGCTATATCGTGCGTATCCTCAACAAGAAGCTGGCCCCGCACAAGTTCGAGATCTCGGTCGCGGGCCTTAAGCAGCCCGGCCTCTCTTATGTCGGCATCGACAGCGGCGAGCCTCCGGTCAAAGTGAAATCCGACGACGTCCGCGCTGTGAAGGTCTTCGTGACGGTCCCAGCCGAGGTGGCCGCAAAGATGCCAACCTCCACCGATATCGTCTTTACCGTCCGCGACACAGTTGACGGAACGCAGACAACGCGTAATACCACTTTCAAAGGACCAGGACAGTGAGCGTACTTGCGATGCAAAAGCCCCTGACGGGAAAGCACGTCTTAATCATCCTTCTGAGCGTTTTCGGCGCTGTTTTCGCGGTGAATATGTTCATGGCCTATTCTGCGGTTAGCACCCTTCCCGGTGAGCAGCGCACTGCCAACTACCAAGCGGGCCTGCACTACAACGACACGCTTGCGGAGCAGCGCATCCAGGACGAGCTACACTGGTCCCACAAAGCGCAGCTTTCGCCTGACGCACGTGTTGCCCTTACCTTTGCTGATGCAAGCGGCTCCCCCGTTGCCGGCTTAGTTATTGAGGGATGGCTGGGGCGGCCATCCTCGGAAAGCGCGGATCGCAAGCTGACGTTCAAAGAGGTGGAGGCCGGCAAGTATGAAGCGGCTGACGCATCGCCGGAAGCGGGCGCCTGGGTTCTGACGTTTGCGGCGCAGAAGCCCCGCCCTGGCACCACGCCTGTGGTTTACCGCGGGAAGGAGCGGCTCTGGATCGGGCCGGCGGTTTACAGCAAAAAGGAGAGGCGCTGGTTCGGAGCCGCGCATTGATAGCGTACTGCCGCTGGAAGGGTTACGCCAGGGTTGGTTCTGTGATATTATTTAGATGTTAGCAACAATCGTTCGAGGAAATTTGCATGGCAGAAAAATTTCGGATCCTGGCAACCCGTTGCGGCAGTTGCAGTTGCGGCTGCCCCACCATCATGGAAGCCGGTGAGGATTCGGTTGTGATTGTAGGGTCGGCTGCGGATACGCTGCTGAATGCTGCTGCGGTCAAGGAAAAGACCGGCGCTGGCGAGGCGGCTGTTGTGATACCGAGAAGCTTGCTCATCGAGGCGCTGAAGGCGCTCCAGGCGTAGACAATCACACTCTTTCGTACCGCCGCCCATCCGGGCGGCGGTCGTTCCGTGCCTGCTGGGTTGCGATCTAAATAGAAGCGCAAACGCTAAGCTGCTTGCGGGCTTAGCGATTTCGGTTGACTGGAGCCCCCGCCATCGGTACCGCTGATCTTCATATGATAGGAAGGCGGATGCCTGAATGCAGCAGCCCCTGAAACCCGACACCGGGGCTTGACTCTGGCGTTCACGGCGCAACCGCCCCACATGATCAGCGACGCTGTATCTCCGCAGGGGGGACCATTATGGATCGCCATGGCGCAATGAGTGCACCTGAAACCTCTTCGGCCTGTGCCGCCGATGAAACAAGCCCGGCCTCGGGCAGTACCTGTTGCACAAGCTCGCGCACAGAAGTAAGCGCCCCGGCCTTTACAAGCGCCGCGGCGATGCCTTCCTCCACCAAAACCGTAACGCTCGACGTCGAGAACATGGTTTGCGGCGGCTGCATGCGTAAGGTCGAGACCGCGCTCACGGCGGTCCCGGGCGTCATATCCGCCAAGGCGAACCTGGCGTCGAAGCGCGCCAACGTGGTGTTCGGCAATGCGCAAGAGGCCGATGCGCGCAAGCTCATCGGTGCGCTGGGCGCGATCGGATTCGGCGCCAAGGAGTTTGCCCCCGAAGCTATGCCCTCCGCCAAACAAACCGTCACTCTCGCTGTCGAGAACATGGTTTGCGGCGGCTGCATGCGTAAGGTGGAGACGGGGCTTGCCGCAGTGCCGGGGGTCATCTCCGCCAGGGCCAATCTTTCCGCCAAGCGCGCCACCGTCGTGTTCAGCGAGCCGCAAGAGGACGGTGCGGGGAAGCTGATCGACGCGCTGGGCGCGATCGGATTTCGCGCGGCTGAGCTTGCGCCTGAAGCGACCGAATCCGGGCAAGACAACAGCCGCTACTTTTTGACCCGTCTGGCCGTGGCCGGCTTCGCTGCCGCAAATATCATGATGTTTTCGGTTTCGGTTTGGGCCGGCTCCAGCGCAGACGCTTCAACGCACGAGCTATTCCACTGGATTTCCGCGGTCATCGCGATCCCGGCTGTGGCCTATGCGGGCCAGCCGTTTTTCCGCTCCGCGTGGGAAGCGCTGAAGCGCTGGCGCGTCAACATGGATGTGCCGATCTCCCTAGCCATCCTCCTCGCCACCGCGATGAGCTTGCTCCAAACGATTAAGGGCAGCGAGCAGGTCTATTTCGACGCCGCCGTTACGCTGCTGTTCTTCCTGCTCATCGGCCGCTATCTCGATCAGCGCGTCAGGGTGCGCGCCCGGGGCGCCGCCGAGAACCTTCTCAGCCTGAAGGCCCAATGGGCATACGTTATCGGGCAGGACGGCTCGGTTGAACGCCTGCCGTCGAGACTGGTCGAGCCCGGAATGCGCCTGGCTGTCGCCGCCGGCGAGCGGTTCGCCGCCGATGGCGTGATCGTTCATGGCACGACGTCCATCGACGAGAGCCTCATCACGGGCGAAACCCTGCCGCGCGAGGTGCAAGCGAACGCCACCGTTTATGCCGGCGCTGTCAATCTCGGCGCGCCCGTGGAGATGGAGGCGCGCGCTGGGGAAGCCGATACGCTTTTGGCGCAGATCGCGCGGCTGATGGAGACCGCGGAGCAGGCGCGCGGCAAGTATGTGCGCCTTGCCGACCGCGCCGCACAGCTCTACGCGCCAGCCGTGCATGCATTCGCCGCGCTTTCCTTTATCGGCTGGATGATTGCGGGCGCAGGCTGGGAATATTCGCTTCTCATCGCTATCGCGGTTCTCATTATCACGTGCCCCTGCGCGCTTGCGCTGGCTGTGCCTGCCGTGCAGGTGGCAGCCTCCGCCCGCCTGTTCGACCGGGGCATCCTCTTGAAGGCGGCGGACGGTCTGGAGCGGCTCGCCGACGTGGACACGGTCGTTTTCGACAAGACCGGCACGCTGACTGCGGGGGTGCCATCGCTTGCGAACGGTGCCGGGATCGCGGACGCCGATTTGAACGCTGCGGCGGCGCTTGCCTCTTCCAGCCGCCATCCTTACGCGCAGGCTGTCGTGGCCGGCGCCAAGGCGCGTTTTGGCAGCGTGCAGGCCATCTCCGGAATTGAGGAGACGCCCGGCGCCGGGCTTCGCCGCGTGTCTGACGCTGGCGAGGAACGGCTTGGCTCCGCGTCCTGGTGTGGCGTTTCGCAAGAGAAGGCGGGAGCGGCTTCCCTTTGGTATGTGCGGCCTGGGGCCAAACCGGTTGCCTTCCGCTTCGAGGACAAGCTTCGCGAGGACGCCGCCGAAACGATCTCGCTGCTCAAGGGCGCGGATTACGAGATCCTGCTTCTGTCCGGCGACCGCGAGGAAGCCGTCAAAACCGCGGCTTTGGCCGCTGGCATCGAGGATTGGCATGCCACGCTCAAGCCCCAGGAAAAAATCGAGCGGATTGAGGCTTTGAAAGCGCAAGGCCGCCATGTGCTGATGGTTGGCGATGGCTTGAACGACGCCCCGGCCCTGGCCGCCGCTCACGCTTCGCTGTCGCCATCTACCGCTGCGGATGTAAGCCAGACCGCTTCCGACGCGGTTTTCCAGGGTTCCAAGCTGAAGCCGCTGATCGAGCTTTTGGCAACGGCCCGGAAGACCCGCACCATGGCGTTCCAGAACTTCGCAATCGCCGCCGGCTACAATATGCTCTTTATTCCCTTGGCCATGGCTGGTATGGTGACGCCGTTGATCGCCGCCATCGCGATGTCGACATCCTCGATCATCGTCACAGTGAATGCACTGCGTTTGCGGACGGCGAAGCTGGAGCTAACACAATGACTGCACTTGTTTGGCTCATCCCGATGGCCCTTGTTTTGGGCGCTCTGGGTCTTGGCGGGCTCCTTTGGTCGCTCAAGTCGGGTCAGTACGAGGATATGGAAGGCTCTGCCTACCGCGCGCTTGAGGACGAGCCGCCCGCAAGCATCGACCGCCGCTGACAGGGTACCGCTTCCCTGCGGAAGGCGTATACGCGCTGAGGGGCAGAATTCAACGCTTAGGCTCTGACGCAAAATTATCGCTTCAACCAGGCTCCGGCTGCGGCCTGATTGTGTATTTCCATTCACCGTGGAAAGCATGGCGCTCGATGTCGATGCCGGCCATTTCCTGATCGCTGACTTCGATGCCTCGCGGATAGGCATTGCGGTCGATGTCACAGGCCACGGCCAAGCCGTGCGTCAGTTTTGGTTGCACCGGTAAGAGCCAGAACGACGAGATGGCTCACGAGGGGCTTCCCACGCCAGTTTTTTTGAAATGAATGAGAAAGGGCGATGCTCGATCTTGTTCCACTTGCTTGTTCCTGGCAGCAAATGGGTGACTGTGATTTCAAGCCCGGTCTCAGCGGCCAGCTTCTGAAGCTCTTGCTTCCCAAAGGCACACCCGTGCGGCGTTGCTGCCGCTAGAGTCCGCGGTGAGATGGAGGCGTTTCGTTGCAGGGTGACGCAATTTTCCAAGCCGGCACCACCAGCGGCGAGAAGGCAACGATCCGTGCCTGCCCGGCGTTAGCGGGCCACCGATGTTTCCAGCGCCGCGATCTTTCGGTCCATGCGCCGATCCAGGTACATCAGCGCCGGCAACACCGCGCCTGCGCCAATCCAGCGCAGCGGTTCCACCGGCCAGTTCCAAGCCTTGCGCTCGAAGGGCGCGGCCAATTCGTGACGCCCTCCGCGCATGCGGGCGGCGAGCATCGCTCCGAGCAAGGTCGCCTGCGCGATGCCGTGTCCCGAGTATCCGAGGGCGTGGAAGACGTTGCCGTGGCGCCAACCGCCGTCGACAGGTGCCCCGAGTTGCGGCCGCTGGCCCCTGCGCCAACGTGGCCGCGTTCGAGCACGACGACGTCACACCCGGCCTCGCGCAACGACAGCGCCGCCGGCAGTCCCGTGTAGCCGGCGCCAATTACGACGGCGTCTGCGCGAAGGTCGCGGTCCAAGGGGGCCGTGGTGGCCGGCGGCTCGGGGAGCCAGGGGTTGGCGATGCTTTCGTTCATGCTCGGGTTCTCCAGCGTTCAGTGCATCGCCATAGAGCTTCGCGAGACGGTCAGTCTCGCCCTTCATTCCGTTACGGGACCCGGCCGCGACCACCACAAACCAACCCTTCTCCATCAGGATTTTTGTGGGGGTTCGCTTCCTCATCTCTCCGGGAAGGCGGACGGAATCCAGGCCCTGCCCGCCTTAAACGGCCAGCAGGTGGGTTTGCTCCAAGCTACGGATCGGTTCTTGGCGGCTCCGCGCAATACCCGCCGGAGCCGAAGGATAGGAAATCCAACGGGCCTTCGGGGAGTTATGGCTGACGCCGGGTGCCGCGGTCAATCGCCGATTTCCGGCCGGCATGCGTCACGATTTGCAGAAAATCCCTCCGAATATCGCCTCAAGCACTGCCCGAGTCCCGGAGAATGCCGTCCTCCTACCATCGCAGTCTTAACGCATGCCAATCGATTTCCAAATTCATCTATGATCGAATGGCAGCAATCGACCCGTAGCCGCGCATACCGGGAGGCAAGTGTCAGATTACAACGCTCCAGAGCGGTTCATCGTAGCCGGGCAGGGGTGAGCAGTCCAAGCAACCCGGCGGGTCCGCCTCTCGGGCGTGCCCGGCGCATGCGTACGTGCATGCCTGGACCTATACCTATGCCTCCCCCTGGCCTGATCCTTGTCTTGGTCCTTATCCGCTTCCGCAAGCGCGTGCCGGACCGGGATGAAATAGACGGTTTTATCGAGTTCTCCACCCTGTGGGCAGAAATCGCCCTCACCCGTCTCTAGCGTTTCGCTCGTAAGCCCCGCCCCTTTGAGGCGCAGACGCAATTGCTGCGGCTTATCCTTGGAGTCCTTGGCATCCGCGACCATGCCGCTGTCCCCCAAACGCGCGAGGCCCTCCGCCTGGCACCAGTAGCGCGTCCAGCCGAAGGTGCTAGTGAAGGCCGAAATCTTATAGCCCGTCCCGCTCTTCGCGATTTCGAGCCGCCCGGACTGGCTGCGCCACTCGCCTTCGAAGCCCTCGCGATCCGGCTCGAAGGCATTCAACACCTTGATGCGATCCGAGAACCGCCTCTTCAACTCCTTGATCGCCGCGCCGCGGCCGTAGCTCCGGCCCTCGCCGCGCTCGCCGTCCCTGGAGGCCGCCTTTGGCGGGGCATCGTTGAGAAGGTAGTCCACGCCCTCCAGGGAACCTTCGTCATAGGCCCGCTGATCGTTACGCAGCGCCACAGTGCTATACCGGCCCGCGCGCTTGATCGCGTCCCAATAAGCCTTGTTCATCCCGGAATCGAGATCCGGCAGCTCCTTGTCCGAGCAGATCAGCCACTCCAGGAGTGCCTTCCTGCGTGCTCTGACGCGCTGTTCCTGGCGCCTGGCAACTTCCTGAGCGTCAAGTTCACGCAGTTCCGTTTCCGATGGTCCCTGCTCTTCCGGCACAGGCTTGCATCCGGAAGAGGACGAGGCTGCGGTTGCGGACCCGGTGAGGACTGAAAGCGCGATGGCGGCGGCGGTGATATAGCGCATGGATATTCCGGTATGCGTACTGTTCGAACGTGGCTGCGCTTGCGGAATTTTGAGGCGGTCCGCAAGCTCCCGTTTCCGGTTGGTTAGCCGGATCAACCCGGTACAAGGTTCATTGACCAAACGCAAAACCCCATATCGAATGACTTCCTTTCACCCTATAAGGCGGGACCTTACGTACCTCTGTCACAAGGGTGTGCATAATGCGCCAGAGATAAGGTTCGCACCAGCTTGATCTGATTCGGCGTCCCCGCCACCCCGAAAGACGCTTTCGCCGGCGCCTTTCTGCGATGGCCTGACCCGCGAAAACATGCGAGAGGCTGGTGAGACATTCCAGCACCTTAGGCTTGCATGATGAATTGCACGTTTACGATCCGCATCCTGTCTTGCCTGACGCTGCTTTGGGCGCCGCCTGCCGCCCGCGCAGCGCCTGAGATTTGCAAGGCCGCAGCCGGCGAGATCGAGGCGTCTCTCAGGAGCTTCGACGCTCAAGACCCCGAGACTCGCATCTCGATTGCCAGTGCGGCTCAGGAGTACCAGGCGGCCGGGCTCGACTTCGGTTCGAAGCTCGATGGCGGCGAGTTGGACGGCTTTCCCTTGTCCCCAGAGGAGCGCGCCCAATTCGATAAAGCGGTGGCCCTGATTTACCGCGCCGGTAATCTGAACGGGCTTTTGATGCTGGATGCGGTGCGTGGCACGGCCAATTGCCATTCTCCGCTTATGTTCTCGACGGCCTCCGGCTTGCTGCGCCCTCTCAAAATTCCCACCCCCGGCGACCCATTCGAACTTTGCCAAAATGGCGGCGTTGCGCTTGGAGCCGCAGACGGCTCACTCTTCTACGCGCAGACGGAAAACGACGGCCTCGAAACCGATAAGCTGAGAATATTCGCGCGCAAAGGCAGCGGTTTTTCCGAGGCTTGCACCGTTAGCGCCAGCTACGAAATCGCTTACGAAGCTGCGGAGAGCTTTTGCAGGGAGCCTGCGCTTTGCACCGCCTTCACGGCCAGGGCGGCCAAATGGGCCGGTGAATTCAGGGCGGCTAACGGAGCGGTGAACGATCCCGCCCTGACGCGCGCTCACGCGGGAGAGGTGCAGCAGGCAACGCCCGGCGAGCTTCCTCTGCTGGGCGCGGCCCAAAGCAAGCTCGTTCCGCAGCCCTTCCGCTTCGATGGCTCCGAAGCCTGGTTCGCCCTCAAAGGCGATCCCCGCGCGGATTTCGTGCGCATCGGGCCTGGCCGCTGAGGGGCCGGCCAGTATGGCGAATTGGAAGGCCTTCACCCTGATCGCCCTTTATAGGGGCGGACAGCCGGTAGCCAGCTTCGTCATCGAGAAGCGGCGCGCCGCCTTCAAATCGCTCTCCATGACTGGCCTGGAAAAATGATCTGAAAGACGGCGCAGATCTGCGCCCGCGCCATCGCCGGAGACTTCGGTTAGGCCCGCCTGACATGCCTGCGATTAACCGCACCTTAACCCTATTCCCTGACGGCGGGCGCCGATTTGGAGCCGGTCATGAGGTCTTCCCTTTCTGCATACCATTCTCGGCAATGCGCCTTTCGGAAGTATTGACGCGTATAACGCTCTGTTTTTGAAGATAGTTCTGGCCACGCCGCGTGTGAGCTGCCGGGTTGAATGTGCAATTTTATGCTTAATCCGGAAGTTGCGGTTATATTTAAAGGGATTTCTGGAACGCGGAATTCGACCCAAAATGCGGAAAAATTCGCAGAAATTCACGCGAAAAGCGGGTAACTCTTGGGCGTTTACCACGTCTGTATTAACCATAGCCGGGCCTGCTACGGCCTTTACGGCTCCTTCATATTCGACCTCTAAGCCGCCAGGCCGCAGCCCCAAAACTGCCTATCCTCCGCCACGATGCCATGCGACGGCACATCATTCTTTAGCTTGGGCTGGCAGTCCGCCGGACTGGGACTACGGGGTGGCATCGCGACAGTGGCTGGGCACGGCCGGGCCTCAAAAAAATGTCCGGCGGCACCCCAAGGATCCGCCCGCGCTGGCCGTCTCAAGGGCGATGGTGATGGAATGAGCAGCCGTGGGCTGGTGGAAAAGGCGGCGGGCGGATGCCGGGAGTCTGTTCGCGGCTCTCCTGGAGGCGTACTATGCCCGCATCCATCGGCTCGCCTGGCGCTTTTGCGGGTCGCGGACGCTTGCCGAGGACATCGCGCAGGACGTGTGCGTCAAGCTCGCCACCGCCATCCGCGGCTACCGTGGCGAGGCTGCGTTCTCAACCTGGGTCTGGCGCATTACCTATACGGCGGCGGTGGACCGGATGCGCAGCCGGCGGAATACCGAGTGCGTCGAGCCGGGGCAGCTTGCGGCGCTGGCGGATGCGAGCCCGGAAGCCCGCGCTCCGTCGCCCGAGGATTGCGCCATGAACGCTGAGTTGTGGCAAGCCGTGCGCCGCCTGCCGCCGCAGCAATGCGATGCGGTGCTCTTGGTTTATGGCGAGGACATGAGTTCACGCCGAGGCCGCTGCAATCATGGGCTGCCAGGAAAAGACCGTATCCTGGCACCTGCACGAGGCGAAGAAGCGGCTCAAGACGATGTTAGAGGCAGTAGGCTGAAGCGATGAGCGGAGATAAATTACAATCGCTGAAGGATATGCCGGTGCCCCCGCCCAGCGAGGCCGCCCGCGCCTCCGCGCTTGCCGCCGCCATGGCCGCCTTCGACGCCGCCGGAAAAGAAAAAGACGGCGAGCCCCAAGAAAACGCCGCGCCCGCCCGTCTCACGCACGCATCAACTCAAACGCAAAGGAGACGTTTGATGCGCGTGAATTACTTCCAATACAAGATCGCGGCGTCGATTGCCGTGCTGATCGTCGCGGCGCCAATGGCGCTCTATATGTACAAGCAGGAGCTGAGCGGGCCGCAGGAGGGCTCGACTATCATTGGTGCAGGCCCCGAAAGTGCCGGCATGCCACCTTCGCCAGCCGCAGCTAAATCCAGTGCGCTTGAGCCACGGGACAAGGCCGTATACGAAAGGCTGACGCCCGAAAAGCTCAAAGTTGCCTTGCCTGCGCCAGCCAGCAGTGCTCCTGAGAAGCACGCGGATATGGCACCAATGACAGCGCCAATCGGCGGCGCGCCCACGGGAGATGCCGAGAAGAAGCCTGTCGCCAGCATTGCTGCCGGAAAATCAGGCACGCTCTCCGCGGCAGACGCCAAGGAAGGCGGGATTTACAAGGCCGATGGGCGGCTCGCGATAGCTACTAACACCGCCAGCGAAGCCGCTGCCGCTCAGCCCCCAGCAAAGCCTGCGCCAGCCAGTCCGCCGCCTGCAGTGCAGTACAATCCTGCTCCTTCGACTGGCTCAGCCGTGTGGGGAGCTCCTATAGGTCCTTTAAGGGCGGAATTTGGCAATGCTCCTTTGCAGCAATTTGACAAGACACAGGTGTTCCGCTTCGGCGCCGCGCCGAAATTTGGCGGTTCGCCGCCCAGTTCGCCCGGCGGGCAGCCCGATGGCCGCGTAGCGCAAGCGGGCGCTCAGCCCCCAGCAAAGCCGGCGGCGATGCCAGCAGACGCGGCCGCAGGCATCGCACTTGGCGCCCCCATACCCGAAGGTGTGTACGATCTCTCCATCGCCGGTTATGGGAAGGGTGGTTCAGCGCCGGCAGCGCGCCTTCGCAAGGCACAGGACGCACCCGCACAAATACCCCTAGTTGGGCAGCTTTATTCTCCCGCTCCAGCGGAGGAGCCGGAGAGCCGCGCCCAGTTCGAGGCCTTCGCATCGAATGCGGTCAAGCAGGTGGCGGCCGAGCCCGTCTCCACCTTCTCCATCGACGTGGACACCGCGTCCTACGGCTTCGTGCGCCGCAGTCTGCTCGCGGGCGGCCTGCCGCCCAAGGACGCCGTGCGCGTGGAGGAGATGGTCAACTACTTCCCCTATGCCTATCCGCGCCCCGAAAGCGCCGCAGTGCCGTTTGAGCCAACCGTCACCGTGACGCCCGCGCCGTGGAAGCCCACCAACAAGCTCGTGCACATCGGCATCAAGGGCTACGAGATCGCCGCCAAGGAGCGCCCGCGCGCCAACCTGGTGTTCCTGATCGACGTGTCCGGCTCGATGGCGCCTGACGACCGCCTGCCACTGCTCAAGAACGCCTTCCGCATGCTGGTCGAGGAGCTGAAAACCGGCGATAGCGTTGGCATCGTCACCTATGCCTCGGACTCGAGGATCGCACTTGAGCCCGTTACGCTCGGCGAAGTCCAGAACGGCCGGATCGTAGCCAGCAAAGCGAAAATCCTTGGTGCCATCAACCGGCTCCGCGCTGGCGGCTCGACTGCGGGCGGCGCCGGCCTCAAGGATGCTTACCGCCTGGCGGAGGCGCACTTCGACAAGAACGCCGTCAACCGGATCATCCTGGCGACCGATGGCGACTTCAATGTCGGCATCTCGGACCACGAGGAGCTGAAGCGCTTCATCGAGGCCAAACGGCGGAGCGGCATTTACCTATCCGCAATCGGCGTTGGCCACGACAATTACAACGACCGGCTGATGCAAGCGCTGGCGCAGAACGGCAACGGCGTGGCGGCTTACGCCGATACGCTGAACGAGGCGCGCAAGGTGCTGGTGGACGAGGCGTCGTCCTCGCTCTTCCCCATCGCCAAGGATGTGAAGATCCAGGTCGAGTTCAACCCGGCGCAGGTCTCCGAATACCGGCTGATCGGCTACGAGACGCGGGCGCTGAAGCGCGAGGACTTCAACAACGATCATGTGGACGCGGGCGAGATCGGCTCGGGCCACACCGTCACGGCGATCTACGAGATCACGCCGGTTGGCGCGCCAAGGTTCGTGGACGATCTGCGCTATAAAAAACCGGAGGCGCAGCCCGCGCCTGCTTCCGGTGGCGGCGGCGAGCTGGGTTTTCTTAAAATCCGCTACAAACTGCCCGGCGAGGAGACTTCGAAGCTCATCGCCAGCCCGATTGCCGCCGGCCCGGCGCAACCGGATATCCAGGCGGCGCCGGAGGATGTGCGCTTCTCGATCGCCGTGGCCGCGTTCGGGCAGATGCTGCGCGGCGATCCGTTTACCGCCGGATTCGGCTATGACGGCGTCATTGCGCTGGCACAGACGGCGCGGGGAGCGGACCCGTTCGGCTACCGGGCGGAGTTCCTGAACCTTGTGCGGCTTGCGAAATCTATACGGAGATAAGTGTTTGGGCGGCCCATCGATTAAGGAGGGGCCGCTTTCCCTCCGGCTGCGAAACAATGGGAGCGATGCCGATAAAGTCTGGCAGCGCCCCGCAGTTTCTCCCGGGTACGGTACTTTCCCTTGCCGCGTCCCGCGCTTGGCCGCCATTATTCGGGCCTAATCTGCAACAACGCCGCGGGAGCATTGCGTTTTCCTGCGCCACATTTTGGCACTCATAGCATCCATAATAAAACTTACATCTGAGTCGCTGCTGCTCACGGCGATTGCAGACAGTATTCAAGCATTCCGCAACGGATATGCCTGGATGAGACGATACATCTGGCGTTTGCGTCCAATCAGGAACTCGCGTTATCCGGCATTTCCGGCTGAGCCGACTGTTTCTACGTATAGTTGTACCTGTTCTATTCGTCTGCTGTGCAGGCGCACCGCCAGACTTAAGACAAAATACAGGAGATGAACCGATGCCGGGAGATGTCAGGCAGGCGTCCTTGTGCGCCCTCAATTCCGGGACGAGGAAGCTTCACGCAACGCCGGCCAGCACGGTGCGAGGGGCAGGCCGCGCAACCGGAGTAAGCGAGCGCTCGGTCTGGATCGCCTTGCAAGCGCTGCTGCTACTCGTGGGGCTGGCGCTCGCCGGTCTCTTGCTGTTCAAGCCGGCTGTTGGCATCTCCATCATGTGGAACATCCTGATCCCCGCCGCGCCGGCGCTTGTGGTGCTCGCGCCAGGCCTATGGCGCAACATTTGCCCGATGTCGACGGTGAGTCTCCTGCCGAAGCGGCTGGGCCTCTCGCTGCGGATGAAAATGCCCGAAGGGCTGGCCGCCTGGCTCGGGCTGTTCAGCGTAATCGCGCTGTTCGCCATCGTGCCGCTGCGCCACATCCTCCTCGACACCGGCGGGCAGGCGACCTTCGCCATGCTTGGCGGCGCCGCAGCGCTCGCCTTCGCGCTGGGGGCGCTGTTCGAAGGCCGCAGCGGCTGGTGCACGTCGCTCTGCCCGATCCACCCCGTGGAGAAGCTTTACGGCAGCGCGCCCGCCTATTCGCCCAGGAACGCGCACTGCGGCAGTTGCGAGCTATGCACAGTGCCCTGCCCGGACTCCACGCCCTCGATGACCCCCGCCGTGACCAGCAACCACTGGCTGAACCGGCTCACGGGAACGATCCTGATCGGCAGTTTCCCTGGCTTCGTCTTCGGCTGGTATCAGGTGCCGGATTTTCTGGGGCATGTGGGTGACGCCGAAATTTTCGAAACCTATGCCTGGCCGCTCGGCGGAGCGTTCGTGTCCTTCGCAATCTACAACGCCATCGAAACCTGGTTCGCCCAGACCAAGCCCTCGCTCAAAACCTTGCAGGCCGTCTTCGCGGCGGCGGCGGTGGCCACCTATTACTGGTTCCGCATTCCCATGCTGGCGGGCTTCGGCCCGTTTCCGGGGACGGGCCTGCTCTATGACCTCACCGGCGTGCTGCCGCCCTGGTTCCCCGAGGCCTCGCACATGCTGACCACCGCGTTCTTCTTCTGGTTCATGGCCGTACGTCCGCGCGGGCGTACGGGCTGGCTGCAGCGGACGCCGTTCGCCCGGACGGCGCGGGCCAGAGCGGTGGTGGCGGCTTGAGTTCACGTCTCAATAATCCGCCAGGGGGCTGTCACCGCCTGCCGGATTTGGTATGAAGGTGCCGGAACAAAAAATCGTCAGGTCCGGCTGAATGGCAAAACGCAAATCCAGCGACACGAAAACCGGAAGCGGCGAAGGCGAAGCGGAAGGCGCGGCGCTGCACCCGCGCCACACCGAAGCGCTGTGCGGACACGCCGCCGCCGGGGAAACCTTCCTGCGCGCCTTCAACGCGGGCACGCTGCACCATGCCTGGCTTGTGACCGGCGAGCGCGGCATCGGCAAGGCGACCTTCGCCTATCGCGCCGCCCGCTTTCTTTTGAGCCGCGATGCCGCCAGTCCCATGCCGGCGCAAAGCCTGGACGTTCCCGCAAGCCACCCGGCCGTGCGGCAGATCGCGGCGGGCGCGCATCCCTCCCTGTTCGTGCTCGGCGGGGCGCCGGGCGCGGCAGCTGCGGCTTCCATCGGTGTGGACGAGGTGCGCAAGCTGCGCTCGTTCCTGAGCCTGACCAGCCCCGGCGGCTGGCGCGCGATGATTGTCGATCCGGCGAACGATCTCACCATCGCCTCGGCGAACGCGCTACTCAAGGCTGTCGAAGAGCCCCCGGCGCGCACGGTGTTCTTTCTGATCGGCCATGGCGCCTCGACCGTGATGCCGACCATCCGCTCGCGTTGCGTGAAGCTTGCCCTGCGGCCGCTCGACCCAGGCGATTTCGCGGAGGCTGTCCGGGCTGCCTGCGCGGCGGGGGACATCGACTGGCCGGACGCCCAAGCGCTCGAAAAGCTCCACAAGATTTCCGCAGGCTCGCCGGGCCGGGCTGTGGAATTCCTGGCGGGCGGACTGCTGCCGCTTGCGGCGGCGCTGGACAAGATTTTCAAGAGCCTGCCGCGCACCGATTTCGGCCTTGTGCACAGCCTTATTCAATCGTCGGGCGGCGCACGCAATGCGCAAGCCTTTGTGAAGCTTTGCGATTTGATCGAAGAGCGGCTTGAGGCCAGCGCGCGCGAGGCGCTGGAGGGAGCGGCGGGCGCGGCAAGAGGCGCCGCCTGGGCTCAAGGCTGGAAAGACTTCCGCCAGCGCCGGGCAGACATGGAAGTGCTTAATCTCGACAAAGGAGCCTTCCTCATGAGCGCATTTTCCGATATGGAAAGTATCGCGCGCAAAATTGCGTAAGTTTCCCCGGCGCAGCCCGCCACCACCCCAAAAAAACGATATGACAGAGCCCGCAGCCAAACCGCAATTCACCATTTCAACCGCGATTTCTTATCCCAATGCCGAGCCGCATATCGGGCACGCTTACGAGGCGATCGCGACGGACGCGCTCGCCCGCTTCAAGCGGCTGGACGGCCATCCCGTGTACTTCATGACGGGCGTGGACGTGCACGGCCTCAAGATGAAGCAGACGGCCGACAAGCAGGGCGTCACGCCGCTTGAGCTGGCGGAGAAAAATACCGCGAAGTTCAAGGAGATGCTGGCGGGGCTGAACGTCGCCTACGACGACTTCATCTCGACGCGCGAGCAGCGCCATTTCAACTCCGTGACCGAAATCTGGAAGCGGATGGAGAAGGCGGGCGACATCTATCTCGCGGGCTACCAGGGCTGGTACTCGGTGCGCGACGAGGCGTTCTATGCCGAGAGCGAGACGGTGCTCGGCGCCAACAACATCCGTCTTGGGCCGCAGGGCACGCCTGTCGAATGGACGGAGGAGCAGACCTATTTCTTCCGGCTGTCGAAATACGAGAAGAAGCTGCTCAAGCTTTACGAGGAGAAGCCCGATTTCATTATGCCGCCGGAGCGGCGCAACGAGATCGTGAACTTCGTCAAGGGCGGCTTGCAGGATTTCTCCATCTCGCGCACCACGCTCGACTGGGGCATTCCCGTGCCGGACGCGCCGGGCCACATCATCTATGTCTGGGTCGATGCGCTGACTAACTACATCACCGCATCGGGCTTCCCGAAGGTGCGCTCGAAGGCGTGGAAAGAGCGCTGGCCCGCTTCTTTGCACGTCATCGGCAAGGACATCACGCGCTTCCATGCGGTCTACTGGCCGGCCTTCCTGATGTCCGCGAAAATCGCGCTGCCGGACCGCGTGTTCAGCCACGGCTTTTTGTACAACAAGGGCGAGAAAATGTCGAAGTCGGTGGGCAACGTGGTTGCGCCGCTCGACATGGCAGGGACTTACGGCGCCGATCAGATCCGCTACTTCTTTCTGCGCGAGGTACCGTTCGGCCAGGATGGCAGCTTCACACACGAGGCCATCGTCAACCGCATCAACGCGGATTTGGCGAACGACTTCGGCAATCTCGCGCAGCGCTCGCTGTCGATGATCGCGAAGAACTGCGATAGCCAGATCCCGGAGCCCGGGGCCTTCACCGGCGCGGATGCCCCGCTGCTGGAAGCCGCCCTCGGTCTCTTGCCTGCCTGCCGCGAGGCGATGGAGCGCCAGGCGATCCACAAGGCCATCGAGGCAATCTGGCAGGTGGTTGGCGCCGCGAACCGCTATTTCGCAACGCAAGAGCCGTGGGCGCTGAAGAAGACGGACCCCAAGCGGATGGGCACGATTTTTTACGTGACGGCGGAGATCGTGCGGCGCGTGGCGATCCTGAGCCAGCCCTTTATTCCGGCATCGGCGGTGAAATTCCTCGACCAGCTCGGCGTTGGGCCGGACGAGCGGGATTTTGCCGCGCTCGCCCCGGATATTGCGCTGAAGTCCGGCACGCAAATTGCCACTCCGCAACCGGTCTTTCCGCGCTATGTTGAGGATGAAACGCGCGCGGCGGAATGATACCAAATCCGGTTGAATCCTTCACGGGGCCATTCCGGAACCGTCATCGCGAGGCGGCAATGCCGCCGTGGCGATCCAGTGCAACATGCTGCTTACGCTTGTATTTGCTGCTTCTGGATTGCTTCGGGGCTGAAGCCCTTCGCATGACGGAAGTGAACTACTCAGCCGGATTTTCTAAAACAGGGCCGGCGGATTGCTCCGGACCTCAAGATCCCGATGCCAGCCGAATGCCTGGAGTTGCCGAAATGACGACGCTTACGATCCAGCTTTCCGGCGGCACCGCCCAACCCCAGAGCCTTCCTCCGCGAGCAGCGGCCGGCTTGCGCTGCCGGGCGTGAAAATGTACCGTGCCGGCCTAATTCCCAGCTTTCGCGGCCCCATCTTAGGGCGGAGACAAAGTGGGGCAGCTTGAGCGCGTGCGCGCGCCATAACCTTTGAGCCCAAGGATGCTCGTCGATAGCCATTGCCATTTGGATTTCCCGGATTTCGCAGCCGGGCTGGAAGAAACCGTCGCGCGCGCCCGCCAAGCCGGCGTGGGCCACATGCTTACCATCGGCACACTGGTGCGGAACTTCCCGGAGGTTCTGGCGGTTGCCGAGCGCTTCCCGGAGGTAACGTGCTCGGTAGGTACGCACCCGCATTCGGCGGGACTAGAGCGTGTCACTGCCGAGCGACTCTGTCGAACTGGCCTCGCATCCGCGCGTAGTGGCCATCGGCGAGGCGGGCCTCGATTATTTCTATCGAAAGTGCAGCCCCGAGGATCAGCAGGAGGTTTCCGCCGGCATATCGCGGCGGCGCGCAAAACGGGCCTCCCGCTCGTCATTCACACGCGCGACGCGGATGAGGACGCGGCGGAAATCTTGCGCGAGGAGATGGCCGAGGGCGCGTTCAAGGCCGTGCTGCATTGCTACACTGGCGGGCGGGCGCTGGCGGAAATAGCCATCGGGCTTGGGTTTTACGTTTCGTTCTCGGGGATTTTGACTTTCCCGAAATCGGGCGAGTTGCGCGAGCTTGCCGCCGCGCTGCCGCTGGACCGCCTGCTCGTGGAAACCGATGCGCCATTCCTTGCGCCGCATCCGCTTCGCGGCAAACGCAATGAGCCCGCCTTCGTCCGCCATACCGCGAAGGTTCTGGCGCAGGTTAAGGGCGTGAGCGAAGCGGAGGTGGATAAGGTGACAACCGCGAATTTCTTCACGCTGTTTTCGAAGGCAAAGGCTGCTGTGAGCGCCGCTGCATGATGGTTGCTAACGTCGAGGCCTTCACACAGGGCATTACCCCTCACCCTGTCCTTCTCCCAGTGGGAGAAGGACAGGGTGAGGGGTTGTACGCTTCGAGATTTCTCGCAAACCCACGCAGCCTGCGCGGAGCCAGCATGACGCTGCGCATCACGATCCTCGGCTGCGGTGCGTCGATGGGCGTTCCCCGCATCGGCAACGACTGGGGCGCCTGCAATCCCAACAACCCGAAGAACCGCCGCCGGCGCTGCTCGGTCCTGGCCGAGAGGATAGGGCCGGGCGGCGTGACATCGGTCCTGTTCGACACCTCGCCCGACCTTCGCGAGCAACTTTTGAGCGTGGGCGTCAAGCGCCTCGACGGCGTGGTATACACCCACGACCACGCCGACCACACGCACGGCATCGACGACCTGCGCTTCCTGAGCTACATGCAGCACAAGCGGATCGACATCTGGGCCGACCCGCGCACACTGGCGCTCCTGAAGCAGCGCTTCGACTATTGCTTCGACACGCCGCCTGGATCGAACTACCCGCCCATCCTATCCGGCCACCCGATCGAGAATTCTGGCGCCCGTTACTATCATTGGCCCCGGCGGCGATCTGACCGTCCAGCCCTTCCGGCAACTTCACGGCGATATCGATTCGCTGGGCCTGCGGATTGAAGGCCTCGCCTACTCTTGCGATCTAAACGATCTGCCAGAGGAGTCCCTGCCGCATGTCCAAGGTCTCGACTGCTGGATCCTGAACACGCTTCGCTATACGCGGCATCCAAGTCACCTTTCCCTGGAGCAGGCGCTAGGCTTCATCGGGCGCATGCAGCCGCGGCGAGCGGTGCTAACCCATCTGCATGTCGAGATCGATTACGACGAGCTGGCGGCCAAGCTGCCGGCCAATGTGGTGCCAGCCTACGACGGCATGGTGCTCGAATTCTGAGCCAGAATGCCGCGCCGTAGCGAGGAGTGCCGGCGGGCTCGCGAGGTGGCAGCCGGATTGCGAGGGGCTTGACGCGGCCGATTTGCGATCGAGGGCACACGCGCCAATCCTTAACAACGGCTGCTTGATGGAAGCGGAGGCATGAAGTCCGCTTCCGCCTTCGCGGCCCGCCTGCGCCGCCCCTTGCCGCAGCGAGCCCGCGTCTAGGCTGCTGCAACCGGGAACGGCGCCTCTGGCCCCGCAGTGAGAAACCGTCCTTGCCGGAGCAAGGGCGCTAAAATGCATCTAAAATGCTACCTATTGATGCACGCAGGGGCGCAATCAAGAACTGCGCTTGCCGGGGGTATCCTGCATACCGTATATAGTATTAACAACACTGATAAATAGTGGTCTTAGCCATGGGGGTGGTTGAGAGGACTGGGGTGAGAGGTTCATTAATCCGCCGCGCCAGAGCGATGAATGCTGGCGACGCGGCGGGAGCTGCTGAATTCATCATACGTTTCAATCCTGTCCCGGACCGGCTTGCACGATTGCTGCCGGACGTCCTTAAGCGATTGATCTTAGCTGAGATGTTGTCGGGCGTGGTGGTCGAGCACATCCACGACAGCGATGTGCGGCCTACGCTTGCCGCGATTGGCATTTCGGGCTTCGCCAGCGACAGGTGGGCAGACGGCTTTCTGGCTTCTCCCGCCCCGCACATCGATCTGACACTCTTCGACCAGGCCTCGCGCGATGGGCAAGAGCCAGCCTTCCTGTCTCACAACGAGATCGCCAAGGCCAATACGGAATATGGCCTTACGCTGCTTCCTTTGCTCTGGCTGCAAGTGACGGACGATCCGGCCGATCCCGAGGCGCACGCGCTTTTGAGGCTTGGCCAGCAGAATTTCATCGACCGGCACCGGGGCTTCCGGCTGGCCCGCATCATCAAAGAAACCTGGGCCGAGCGGGCCTTCGCCTTCCAGGGCGGCGGCTTCCGGGAGCACTGCCGCATGCCCGCGGGCACGCCGCTGAGCTTCCATCCCGAGCAGACGCTCGAACGCGACCACATCATTTACACGGTGACAAGGCAGGATATCGAGGCGAATTGGCCCGGCACCGCGGTTGGGCTCTTATTTGCACACGAGCCGCCAAGATGCGGCTTCACCCGCGCCGAGCAGCAGATCCTGGCGTGCGCCGCCGATGGGCTGACCGACGCGCGGATTGCGAAAGACCTCGGCATCACCACCGCCGCGGTTTCCATGCGCTGGCGGTCGATTTACACGCGATTTCTCGAATGCGCGCCTCCCGCATTACGCTTTGAGGAAGACTCTGGCGGCGCGCGCGGGTTGGAGAAGCGGAGGCACGTGGTCGCCTTTGTCTCGGAGCACCCCGAGGAGTTGCGCCCCTATGCACGGCCCCCGCGGAGGAATGGCAATAACCACGCAGCCAAAGGCTAAGCCTCGGTCTCCCGGAAAGGCGAGTGGTTTTGGGAGTAGCGTTGGAAGGATTGGCAGCCCTGCTGCCACCAAAGAGAGCGGGAGGAAGAGTGCAGCACTACCCGCATCACCACTCATCTTATCCTTCTCCCCGCAAACTCGCCTTAACGAGCTTGCGCGGGAGATGGAAAGGGTGAGGGGGGTGCCCCTCGTGTAGCCATACGGCGCTTGCCCTACTTCAAGAAGCCTTCGAACTTCTTCTTGAACCTGCTGACGCGGCCGCCACGGTCGAGGATCTGCTGGTTGCCGCCGGTCCAGGCCGGGTGCGTCTTGGGATCGATATCGAGTTGCAGCTTGCCGCCTTCCTGGCCGTAGCAGGAATAGGTTTCAAACTGCGAGCCGTCCGTCATCACAACGGTGATGCGGTGATAATCGGGATGAGTATCCTTTTTCATGGCGGGGTCCTTCCGCGCGCGGGTATGCGCTTTGAATTCGTTGGATCTGAGTTGCTATACAGGACGAAGCGAGACGATGACAAGATCAACTGTCGCCGCGCGGCGCTAATTGGGCAAATTTGTTGCGTGGCGAACAGGCCGGTGAAGGCGCGTTGCCAATGCCGGAACTCTGGCCCTTTGCCCCATCCTTATGCAGGCACCCGGCGCTGCCTTCCATGCGTGCATGCTTCCTGCCCGCGCCGCCTGCCCGCCGGGTGAAACGTATGGGCATGCTTCGATCTCCTGCATGGCGCTCATTGAATGCGGATGGCCTGCCAATGGACACCTACAAGCAGGGGAGAATACTTGGAAACTCCAGGCATTCCAGGATCTTCCCGGTGCCGCGAACTTCGGGCCGTTTCAAGAGCTGCGCCGGCGTCAGGCCCAAGACAGGATGGTGCCAGAATGGGGCGGCATCGTTGAGCGGGCGCAACACAAAAGCTCTCTCGTGTGCGTGAGGATGCGGCAATATGACGCAGCGCGCCTTCCTGCGGCTGCGGCCCTTCCAGTTGCGGACAACCCCCTTATAGCTCACTATATCGAGGTCTAACGGCCGGGGCAGCCAGTGGAAAAAGGGCTGGCGCTCGTTTTTTTGCATGCGCCGCCCAGCTCGCGCCTCAATCCCTTTTAAGACTTGCAAAATCGCCTCCGCTGGCAGAGGCGTGGCAACGGTAACGATAGCGTTGTAGAAATTGGGCTGCCTCAGATAAGCATGAGCTTTTGTGATATAGATATTGGAAGTGCGTAATATTGTAATTCCGGATGCCTCCAACTCATTAACCGCTTTTCGAAGTGCGTATTGAGGCGGGCCAAAGTTACCAGTTAGATTGGACCCCAGCGCTATGATGACGACCATGCTCTTGAAATCTCATGCGATGTTTTGATATCGTAGGACGTATCGCTATATTTTGGATGATTCTTGAAGTGGGGTACAGAAGCGCCAAAATAAAGATACGAGCTGGCATAGCCTCAACCCAACCCCCAAGGATTGCACTAAGGTAACAGGATGAATTTCTACCCAACGGAGCGAATCGCTCTCTTCATTGACGGGGCAAATCTTTACGCCACAGCCAAAGCTCTGGGCTTTGACATTGACTATAAGCGGCTTTTGAACCTCTTTCGCGTTAAGGGCCTGCTGCTGAGGGCGCTGTATTACACCGCTCTGGCGGAGGAGCAGGAGTATTCGTCGATCCGCCCGTTGATCGATTGGCTGGATTATAACGGCTACTCGATGGTCACGAAGCCCACCAAGGAGTTCACCGACGCTTCCGGCCGGCGCAAGATCAAGGGCAATATGGATATCGAGCTTGCCGTCGACGCGATGGAGCTTGCCGACCACCTCGATCATATCGTGCTGTTCTCCGGAGACGGCGATTTCCGCACGCTCGTGGAGGCTTTGCAGCACAAGGGCAAGCGGGTCAGCGTGGTTTCGACGCTCACGACGCAGCCTCCCATGGTTGCCGACGAGCTTCGCCGCCAGGCCGATCAGTTCATCGACCTGTCCGACCTGCAAAAGGATATCTGCCGGACGCAGCGGCCCGAGAATGGACGCGAATATCAGGCCCATGTTCACGAGCAGAGGATGCACGAGCGCATGAGCGCGGCTGCCCATGCGCGTGAAGCCGCAGTGGAAAACGACTAGAGACCTGGCCGGGCCATGACCATGCATATGGCCCCCACGGATGCGCGTTCCGGACCCCGCCAAACGGCGGGGTCTCGCGAGCCGCAGCCGGATTGCCCTTTCTGCCCAAGACTGGCGAGCTTCCGCGAGGAGAACCGGACCAAATTTCCGGACTGGTTCAACGCGCCGGTGCCATCTTTCGGGCAGGCGGACGCGGAATTGCTGATTGTCGGACTGGCGCCGGGCCTCAAGGGCGCCAACCGCACGGGCCGGCCGTTCACGGGCGATTTTGCGGGGATTTTGCTCTACGATACATTGCTGCGCTATGGCTTCGCGCGTGGCGATTATGCCGAGCGCGCGGACGACGGGCTCGTGCTCACCGGCTGCCGCATTACCAATTCGGTGCGCTGTGTGCCGCCCCAAAATAAACCGCTTCCCGATGAAATCGCGGCATGCCGCGGTTTTTTAAACGGTGTATTGTTGGAAATGCAAAACTTGAACGCGATCCTCGCCCTTGGCAGAATAGCGTTCGACACGGTGATTCGCGCGGCAGGCCTCAAGCCATCGCAATGTAAGTTTGGCCATGGAGAGGTTGCCGATATAGGAAAAGGGCGCAAGCTGTTCGGCTGTTACCATTGTTCTCGATATAATACGAATACCGGCCGGCTGACGCCCGCGATGTTTCACGGTGTCTTCGATATGATCGCAGCTCATTTAGGACGCAGCGGACAAGATGCCAGAATTGAATGAATTGCTCGGAATTTCGGCCAATAAGGTCGCGCACGTTATTGTCCATTCCAGGGAGACCGGCGCAAAGACGGAGACCTGGGACGAGGACACGGATCCCGAAACTGCCGGCGAAGAGGCGTATGACGGCGTCATCCTCGAAGACCGGCCTGACGATGTAACGAGGCAGGTGCTTCGCGAGTTTCTGGAAACGCTCAATGTGGACGAGCAGGCCGCGCTGATTGCGCTGGCCTGGATCGGGCGCGGAACCTATGCGCCAACCGAACTCGACGAGGCCGTCTCGGCTGCCAGGGTTGAGCACAGCGCGAACGCCTCCGCCTATCTGTTCGGCCTGCCGCTCCTGCCCGACTATCTGGAGGATGCCCTGGAACAATTTGGCATCGCCGCCAGTGCCGGGGAAGAAGTGATCGTGCGGCCCGCCCAAATCTGACGCGCTCCGCTCACGCATAGGCGGAGTTTTACCGCCGTTAACCGGAACCTCATGGCGGGGTTTCGTGTTTTCTGCTGCCCGGAGTAGGATTCCCGCATGCCGCCGCCCAACCGCGAATATGAGCTGAAGCTCGAACTGACAGCCAAGGAGCTTGACCGGCTGGCCGGCGATCCCAAGCTGAACGCCAAGGCCACGCCCACGCAAAAAGCGCTCAGGTCCGTCTATTACGACACGCCCGGTTACAGGCTGCACGCCCAGGGCATCGCGCTGCGCGTCCGCTACGACGGGCACACTTACATCCAGACCGTCAAGCTCGACAACGATCTGAAAGACGGCATATCGAACCCCATCGAGGTCGAGGACCGCTTTGAAAACGGTGAGCCGGACCCGAGCCGTATCCACGACATCCGGGTCCGGCGCAGGGTGCTCAAGGCGATCGAGGGCTCCGGCCTGGTGCAGGCTTTCGAGACCGTGATGACGCGCACGGCCTACAGGCTGCGCACGCGCGGCGGCCTCATCGAGTTGGCCCTGGATAGGGGCGAGGTTATTGCCCAGAACCGCAAGAGCGATATCTGCGAGGCCGAGCTTGAGCTGATCAGGGGCAAGCCGGGAGACCTCCTCCAGGCCGCGCTGTCGCTCTTCGCCAAAAGCACAATCCGGCTGCCGGGCATAACAAAGGCCGAGCGCGGCTACCGGCTCCTGCTCAAGACGCCGCCGGCCAAGAAGACCGGGCCGGTGTTTGCCGAGCCGCCCCCCATCGATAAGGGCCAGACTTGCGGCGAGGCGTTTGCCGCGATCCTGCGCTCGGCGCGGGAGCAGATCGTGAGCAACCGGGACACCGTGCTCGAAACGGACGAGCCAGAGGCCGTGCATCAGCTTCGCGTCGGCCTGACGCGGCTGCGCAGCGCCCACCGCGCTCTCAAGGAGGCGCTGCCGGACACGCCGCAACTGCGCCGGCTCGAGACCGATGCGCGCACCATTTCCCGCGCTGTGGGACGGCTGCGCGACGCGGACGTGACGATCGGGGAGATTTATGCGCCCGTGGCGGCCAGCGCGCCGCGCCAGCCGGGTTTTGCTGCCCTTCTGGACGCGCTGAAGGCGCACCGCGATGCCACGCAAAAGGAGGCGCGGATAGCGCTTATGGGGCAGGCCTGGACGCGGCTGCTGCTCGGCCTGACGCTCTGGCCCTCCATGCTCGAACAGGAGCCGGGCTTGCGAGAACCTGTGGAGGAACTTGCGGATAAGCTGTTGCAAAAGCGGTGGAAAAAGGCGGCGAAGCTTGGCCGTTCCATCGACAGCCTAGAGGGTGCGGAACAGCATAGGATGCGGAAATTGCTCAAGAAATTGCGCTATACCGCCGAGTTCCTGGCCCCGCTGTTTCCCAAGGCAAAAGCCAAGCAGTTCATCGGCCGGTTGAAAAGGCTCCAGGACGTCTTCGGCTATGTGAACGACGTGAGGATGGCGGGGGAGTTGCTCGCCATCGCCAAGGCGCATCGCAGCGAGCCCGCGGCTTTGATCGCGGCAGGCCAGGTGCTTGGGCACCACGAGGCGGAGGCGGCAGAGGTGTGGCAGCGCGCGCCAAAAGCCTGGCGCCGGCTGAAGGCGCGCGGGCCGTTCTGGAAATAGCGGGTGCGAGGCGGGATCGCGGCGGCGCGGCGGGCCTGCTTGGGGCGCATTAACATAACGCGCCGCCTGGGCACCCTTACCTGTCTTTAAGTCATGTGTGGGGCTTTGGCTCCGAAGCAATCCATAGCTTCGGAAAGAACGCGGCAGCCCTTAGGTTCCGCGTCTTCCAGTTCTCAACCGTTTTACCCTGGCGGCAGCGTTATGGGGGCGCCGGTGGAATTGCCATGTGAATCGAAAGTCTGGTCCCAGGTGTACACCTGCTGGAAATTGCCCCCCACGTGCAATCCGGTGCCCGGATTCTGGTTTCCGATGAGATAGGGCGGCAAACCGGCCGACTTCCCAGATGGGTTCACACGCGTACCCGACTGCCATGCGGAGTTATTGGTGATGGTGTACTCTAAGAGTCGCTTGGCCCGTTTGCTGGTCGACGCCCACAACCTTCGCAGTCACCGTATAGGAACCGATGAAGTTCTCCATGGTGCCATAGTGCCCTCCGCGGGCGACGTAATGCAGGGGACCATGCGGCTCGCCCGAACTGGGGTCGTAAGGTTTGCCTTGCGCGTCGAAGAGTTGCGGGTTCCCCTTGCCGTCGCGCACGAGACCGTACTCGGTACCGCTTTCGCTGGTGCCTTCCCCAGTGTACTGCCATTGAATTGTTACCGTGTCGCCCACTTGCGGGGGGCCGTTGGCAGTCAACAGGCGAGCCGCGTCTTGCTGGGGCCCCAGCTTCGAGAGATCGCTCGCGTAAGACAGATCGGTAAACGTGCAGCGATCGAATACCTGGCCGTTGATAATAACTGTATCCCATTTGCCGAGCGACGCGGGCGTCATCTCGAAGAGCCAGTCGTAGTAGAGGGAACCCCAGTCCCCTTTGAGCCCACTGGTGTCCGCAACGCCCTGCAGATTGACTCTGGCAAGGTCCCCTGCCAGCGATTTTGCTTTGCTTGGTATCCCAGGCGTGTGCTGCACCACGAACGCGCCTGCGTCCACCCCGCGTTCTACGCCGCCGAGAGCTGCATTCACGACCGGTTTGGGAATCAGGTTGCACCCGTCTTCAATCAGAGTCCCGGCAAGCGGCACACCTACATCGAGCGCTTTGTTTACCACCGCCCCGCCGGCTCCGGCCAACGCGCGGGCAAAATTTTCGCCGTCCTGTGCAACGCCACAAACGAAGTTCTTGGCACCGGATAGGATGCCGGGAACGCTAAAACCCATGTTCTTCACTCCTTCGCCCTGTAGAACGTAAACCGCGCCGCCAGTCTGTCCGCCCTGACACCGAATCTGGGACGTGCGAATTTTGGGCGGACAACTCTAGGTATACGCGCATGCGTGTCTCTAATGGCGCCTGCGCCATCCGGAACTTGAAGTAGTCTACTTCTTTACCCTGACGAAAACCTGACCTGCGCCGCTTTTCGTGACTGCCGCTTTTGGAGCCAGCGCAGGCGCCCCGCTTTGTCTGGATCGCCGCGACCGCCAAGGCGGCCTGGCAATGACCGCAATGCGATATCGCATCAGGCGACGCGCCAAAGCTTCGAGGCATGCAGCATGAACAGCCTGGGCTCCGATTTCAGCAGCGAGCGGATGGCGCGGGAGCGGCATGAGAGCCCGCCGGCATAGGCGCCAAAGGCCGGCATGATGAGCAGATCCTCCGAAACGCAAAAGCAGGGGCCCGAGAAGCGGCAGCCGCCCGCCGGCACGCTGGCCTTGGGATGGAGATGGCCCACAATGTGCGGCGCGGTGCGGGTAACGGCCGGCTCATGGCGCAGGATCGCGCCGCCGATCCCGGTCTGGCTCGCGGTTTCGCCGCCGCAAAAGGCAGGCGCTTCAGGATCGTGATTGCCGCCGAGCCAAAGCCATTGGCCAACGGAGGCGCAAAGCGAGGCCAGCCCGTCCCTGTCCGCGTCCGCCATGCGCGCACCTGCGAGGTTGTCGTCGAAGCTGTCGCCGAGGCAGATAACGCGCTCCGGCCGGTAGGCTTCGACGGCGCGCTTCAGGCGGAGGAGCGTGTCACGGCTGTCGAGCGCGGGCAGCAGGCGGCCCTTGGAGGCGGCGCGCGACCCCTTTTCCAGATGCAGGTCCGCTACCATAAGCGTGCCGTGCGCGCTGGCGTAGGCGGCGCCGGAATGATCGAGCGTCAGCGCAAGCCCCGCGAACTCGATCTGAATTGCCGGCTTGCCGGCGCCGGACGCTCTTTCCGGGAGCGCGTCCGTTCCTGGCGATGTCATGCCAAATCCTGGCGGCTGCCGTTGCAAAAGCCCCTCACTCTGTCTCTCTCTGCAAGCCCGGCATACCGAGCTTGTCACTTAAAGTTTCCGCATCGGCAAGCGGATTCGGATTGGGGGAGAGCCCGCGAATTGCCAGCGACGATAATTCTAAGCAAGCGCTACCGGCTTCTCCAGCGCTTGGATTTCCGTTTCCAATTCCTGGAAGCCGCGGTAGCAGCAGCAAGCGATGAGTTTGCCCCCTCCGGCCAATTGGCTGGCTGAGGCCGGGTGCGGACTTGGTGCACTTCAAAAGGCGCCACCCGGGGCACAGCTGCTTTTGGATGCTGAAGCGGGCGATCTCGAAGGGCGTCCCCGAAAGCACCAGCGCGTCGCTACCCCGCCATGCCACCGGCATTTTCATCCGTTAGGGGCTCAAGGAAGCCCCCCAACCACAGACAGCCAGCTGTCAGATCGAGCTTGAATCTACGTCGCCGTGGAATTTGAACTTACCTGTTTCAATGTCCCAGAGGAAATGCACCTCAAGTCCCAGGTGATCTAGCTCGCTCCGCCGCCCCCCGGGCTGCTCGAACATGCCAAGACATTGAACCATCAGGCTAAAACGATACTCACGCTTCCGCCCTACCCGTTCGAACCATGGCGCATAGGAAACCAAATACGCTTCGCGGCTTACATAATAGCGGCCCGTTAACCTCTCATCCGCAGCGTGATAGGTGGCCACATAGCTGCGGACGGCTTCCTGTACAATCCGCATGATTTCATCGTGATGCTGGAAAACACGCAGGAATTCTTCCTCGCCGAACGCCGCATCTACTTTCCGCTCGAATGGGGCGGCCCAATCTGGAGCGGCGATCAGGTTCATATCGGGCTGGCCATGTGTGATTTTCATGGTTTGCAGCCCGGTTCAGGTTGCACGCAAAGCGCCTCGATCTGCTCAGATATATTCCGGGCAACACTACGGTCGAGTGTGAAACCGATGTCCCAAGTTACGTCATCCTCTCCGATCATAATGTAGAGGTGGCTGCCGTCCAGGCGCCAATGAACCTTGTCCCCTGCCGAAACGCCGGCACAATAGAAGTCTTTGGCAGAGCCATTTAAGAACAGGACGAGATGATCGGCTGCTGGTCGCGCGACAAATATGTTCACCTCGTAAATCCCGGTAGAGAGCTTTAGCAAGACAGCACTCGTGCCGTCTTCCAGGAAAGCTTCCTCAGCGGCGATGTCTGGAAGGATCATCCGGATTCCTTTTCGTTCGTTTTGCCTCTGGCAATTCTCCCCAATCGCGTCACTCTTCGGTGACATCTTGGTCCGATTGCAAGCCCGCGACTGTTCCCATTCCGGCCATATTTTCCCGCACAGATGCAAGATACGGCAGGTACTCAAGAATTCAATCGCAAGGAGTGATGCGATGGGGGGGCCCTCTATAGCTTTTCTTGCTCGCGATACCGGAATTACGCCGCCAACGATGCTAGAGCGTTTGTTCTACGACGGGAAAACACGGTACGGCGCAAACCATCAAGAGTGGAAAGCGACATGGAAATACCGGATGTTGAACAGTCCTCCGGCCATGATTTGCGTCAACGATTTCGAATGGCTGGATGAAGAGGACGTTCAAGCGAATTTGCGGTGGCTCTGCCCAAAATATCAGGGTGGCAGGCAGTTCCTGCCATTCGCGCAATCCGGCGCCGGCGACGTCTACGCGCTGACTCCAACCGCTGGCGGCGGCTTGGGAGTTGCATATATATCGCACGACACGGGGGAGGGCCAGATGGAGGCCCAGTCGTTCCATGATTTTGTCTTCATCCGTCTGGCCGAGACCCTTGGCGACTTCAGTCATCTTGCAGACGAGCTGACAGAAGATGAAGCTCGCCAGTGCGTTATCGCCGATGTCTCTTCTCTCCTGCACTATATGCCGGAGCATCATGCTGCAATGCTGGCGCCATTTTCCGGCCGGCAGCTAGCGCATGCCGAGGTGGCCTGTGGGCGGCGCAAGGAGACAGTCCCTTGTCTGATAACGCCGGACGAGGTGGAAGCCCTGCTTTCGGCAATTGACAAGCCCGATGTTTCCGCTTGGCCAGTTAAGCCGCGCTGGGAGTGCTGATCCCGTCCGCTCCATGGGATAGGCGCAATGCCAGCGCCATGAGGCAGCCAGCAAAAGGGGGACGCGAAAGCATGAAAAAGCTCACATTCTGGTTCGAGTTCGCATCCACCTACAGCTACCTCTCAGCGATGCGGATCGAGGAGTTGGCGGCACAAGCCGGCGTGGAGATCGTCTGGAAGCCGTTTCTGCTCGGCCCGATCTTCAAGGCGCAGGGCTGGGACAACTCGCCGTTCAACCTCCATCCCGCCAAGGGCAAATACATGGTGCGCGACATCGGGCGCATAGCCGAAGCGCGTGGGCTCGAATTCCGCTTGCCCGATCCCTTCCCGCAGAATGGCCTCCACGCCGCGCGGCTCACGCTGGTGGGGCTGGAAGAGGGCTGGGCACCGGCGTTCGTGAAGGGCGTTTACCGGGCCGAGTTCGCCGATGGGCGCGATATTTCTAAGCCCGCAGTGCTGGCTGCGGAGCTTGAGGCGGCGGGCGCCAAAGCGGAAAACGCGCTGGCCGGTGCGCAGGAGCCACATATCAAAGCAAAATTGCGGACGAACACAGAGGAGGCGCCAGCCGCCGGAATATTCGGTTCGCCGAGCCTTACTACAAGTTCTGGCGAGCTTTTTTGGGGCGACGACAGGCTGGAGCAAGCCCTTGCGTGGAGCTTGCGTTGAAACACTCACTTCATTTTCAATCAAATAAAACTACGTTAGGGTAACGAAGATCCGTATGGATCGGAAATGATTTCGAGGAGGCATTCATGCGCATTCTTTCGGCCGCCATTGTCGCGGCTTTCTTTACGGCCGGTTCCGTTGCCGCCTACGCCCAAGACGCAGCGCCCGCGGCTAAGCCGGCGAAGCTAAACTGCAAGAAGCTCGATGAGGATAGCTGCAAGGCGAACGTCGCTTGCACCTGGACTGACGGTAAGGGCTCCGCGAAAGGCAAGTGCACGAAAGCGAAAAAGAAGTAGTTTCGAGCCAGGCGCTATTGCCTTCAGCAAAAGGCATAGCGCTTGGCGGCTCTAGCCCAGGGTGAAGCTCCAGGAGAAGCCTGGAACGCCGAAGCTTGCGGTGACCGGGCCAGCCGTACCGGGGGAGGCCGGCCCATACGCGCTAACTTAAGGCTTGCCAGCTAGAATCGAGTCAGATTTTAGCATGGCATGACACACGTATCGCTTCTGAACGAGCTTTGGCAGACAAGTTTGACCCGGCTTGGCGGGACATCGGCCATCGAAGCATCCGCCCGCGAGAAGGGGGCATTTGCGCGAAGCCGGGCCGTGGCTTGCGCAACCGATCTGCTTCGGTTGATCCTGGCCTATTGCCTGGGCGGCATGGGGCTGAGATCGGCGAGCGCATGGGCGGCGTCCGTGGGCCTGGCGGACCTTTCCAACGTTGCCCTGCTTAAACGCCTGCGCAAGTGCGGCGCCTGGATGGAACATCTTGCAGGCACGCTTCTTAGCGCCGGTGTCCAGCCTGAGGCTGGAGGGCGGCGCATCCGGCTCCTCGACGGGACAACCGTTCCGAAGGCTGGGAAAGATGCAAAGAAAAACAACGGCCTATGGCGGCTTCATTGCACTTTCGACCTGCCAGCGGAGAGGTTTAGCTTCGTCGAACTGACCGATGAGAAGGGCGGAGAGCGGCTTGACCGCACTCCATTTGTCAAAGGCGATATCGCTATTGCGGATCGCGGCTACATGCATCCCGAACCCCTGGCGCATATTATGGAACAGGGCGCCGATGTCATTGTACGCACTCCCTGGACGGGGGCACGGTGGCTGAATGAGGATGGCAAACCCTTCGATCTCCTGGCGGCTCTTGAGGCGGCGGAAAACGCAGGCGTTCTCGACGGACCTATCTGGATTGCGCGCAAAAAGGCTCCGGCTCTGGCGCTGCGGCTCGTTGCCATTCGCAAGCCCCCTCTTGCGGCCGAAGCATCCCGCGCCCAAGCCCGGCAGACAGCCAAGCGGAAAGGAAAAGCTATCTCCGCCGGCACGCTGGCCGCGGCCGCATGGGTCATTCTTATTACATCGCTCGATGCAAAAGCATTCTCCGCCGGCCGGATCGGCGAGCTCTACCGCGCCCGCTGGCGCATCGAGATGGCATTCAAGCGCTTGAAAAGCCTCATCGGTCTCTCTGCACCGCCAAGCGAGGATGCGCAAACCGCCAAAACCTGGATTTTGGCGCATCTACTGATGATCCTCCTGCTCGAGCCGCACACCAGCGCGCCTGAGATCTCTCCCCGCATGGCCGCGTAACCGCACCAGCGCTTTGGCGCCTCACATGCCTTGCTGCCAAGGCACTGCTCGCGGCGATCATGCCAGCGGCCATGCCGCGGCTTGGCGCTCTGCCAATCCTCAAGCGTCACTTGCTCGAACCGCCGCGAAAACGGCCGCATCAAGCAATTCCAGCCTTAACTTAGCGCGTATGGGAGGCGCGCCCCCGGAGCGATGTAGTTGGCATCCAAAGGCTGGTCCAAATACCGAGCGCTTCTGTGTGCGTGCCCCAGGGATTGGGCAGGTAGGGCGCCGGCTGTCTGCCGGCAAGGCCGAAGCAGGCGAGTGGCGGCGCGGCGGCGGAGGGAAACCATGGCCCCGCAAAGCCAACTTGCGGTTTAGGCTGAGCGAAGCCTGGCCAGAACGCTCCAAAGAATGAAGCCGTTTCGCGTGCGATCCGCTCATAGGCGAGTGCCGCAGCGATCTGGCAAAACAGGGCGTTTGCGTAGTTGCCAAGCGCAGTCAGCGACGACGTCATCGAGCTGAGAGCCCGCTTCAAAAGTTCGGCGGCAAGGCTTCTGGCCAGCGAGAAAGCATCTGCGAAGCCGTTTTCAGGCTGGGTTCTTGCACGCGCGCCGTGGGCCTGTGGCTGCAGGGGCAAGGCCTTGTGTCGCCGTGTGCGCTGGGAAGCCGGCACGGCGGCGGGCTCTCCTGCGAAAGGAAAAAGGAAGAACATTTTCCGGCCTCTTTGAGCCTTCTGCCCGATATTGCACAAAAATAGTTTATGCTGCGGTGCAACATAACTCAAGGCCATTAAGCAAATGCGTTTTTCGTAGCTCCTACTGGAGCGCTCCGGCCGCTTCGGCGGCGATAGCCTGCAACCCCTCGCGCATGTTGTCCGCGCTGTGCAAGAGCCCGCCGGCAAGCCCGTGGCGCCGGGCGATCCAGACAGGGTCGTTATAGGCAATCCAAGTTGCGCCCGAAGCATCCCGCCAAACCAGGGCCTTCAGCGGCAAATCGATCCCCGCGGCCTGATTGGCCTGCATCAGCGGCATGCCGGCGGCAGCGCTTCCGAACACCAGCACCGTTTCCGGCGGAAGCGTGAGCGCCGCTTCCCTGGCGTTCCGGGCGTGGTCTATCTCCGCGAACAAATCGAGTCCATGCGCGGCGATGCCGGCCTTGAGCCGCTCGACCGTTTCTTTCGGGCCGTAATTGCTGGGAATTGTGACCAACCCTTCAAGCGCCATGGCGTTCGCTCCTCGTGCCGTGGCGGTTACTTTATCACAATCCTTCCAGCGGCGGCCATTGCGCCGCAAAAAACATCGCTCCGGTGCAGGCAAGCCCGATGCCCGCCTTCGTGCGCGTCATGTTTTGCTCGATAGCAAGCCTCAGATAACGATAAGACCGTCTCAAGCCCGGCCTTATCGATCGCCGTTACCGGCTCAGCGGCACTTTCGGGATAAGCGCCGTCGGCGTGCGGCCGTCGGCGTCGGCATCCCCGTCGTCCGTGTCCTCGACCTTGACGAGCGGCTTGCTTTCGATGACCTCGAACAAAAGCGACTTAACGCCCTCCTTCTCAGTCACGACAACGCGAACCGTTCCGCCGCCTTCGAGCTTGCCGAACAGGAGTTCCTCCGCCAGCGGCTTCTTGATGTGCTCCTGGATGACGCGGGCCAGCGGCCGGGCGCCGTAAAGCTCGTCGAAGCCCTGGCTGGCGATCCAATCCATCGCCTCGGGCGACATCTCGATCATGACGTTGCGGTCGGCGAGTTGCGCTTCGAGCTGGAAGATGAACTTCTCCACGACCTTGCCGATCATCTCGCGCGACAGCCTGCCGAACGCGATGACCGCGTCGAGCCGGTTGCGGAACTCCGGCGTGAACATGCGCTTGATCGCTTCCTCGTCCTCGCCCACGCGCTGCGTGCTGCCGAAACCGATGGCGGACTTCGACATCTCGGCTGCGCCCGCGTTGGTGGTCATGATCAGGATAACGTTGCGGAAATCGATCTGCTTTCCGTTGTGGTCGGTCAGCTTGCCGTGGTCCATCACCTGCAGGAGCACGTTGAACAGGTCCGGATGCGCCTTCTCGATCTCGTCGAGCAGGAGCACGCAATGCGGGTTCTGGTCCACGCCGTCCGTGAGCAGGCCGCCCTGGTCGAAGCCGACATAGCCAGGAGGCGCGCCGATGAGCCGCGAAATGGTGTGGCGCTCCATATATTCCGACATGTCGAAGCGGAGGATCTGCACCCCGAGCAGGCTTGCGAGCTGCCGCGCCACCTCCGTCTTGCCGACACCGGTCGGGCCGGAGAAGAGGTAGCAGCCGATGGGCTTCTCGGCTTCGCGCAGGCCCGCGCGGGCGAGCTTGATTGCCGCCGAGAGCGCACGGATGGCTGTTTCCTGGCCGAACACCACGCGCTTGAGGTCGCCCTCAAGGTTGCGCAAGAGTTCGGTATCGGACTTCGACACCGTCTTCGGCGGGATGCGCGCCATGGTCGCGATGGTGGCCTCGATCTCCTTCACGCCGATGGTGCGCTTGCGTTTGTTCGGCGCCAGCAGCATTTGCGAGGCGCCGGTCTCGTCGATCACGTCGATGGCCTTGTCGGGCAGCTTGCGGTCGTGGATGTACTTGGCCGAAAGCTCGACCGCGGCTTTGACGGCCTGGTTGGTGTACTTGATGCTGTGGAAGTCCTCGAAATAGGGCTTCAGGCCTTTCATGATCTCGATGGCGTCCGCCACCGTCGGCTCGGCCACGTCGATCTTCTGGAAGCGGCGAACGAGCGCCCGGTCCTTCTCGAAGTGCTGGCGATACTCTTTATAGGTGGTCGAGCCGATGCAGCGCAGCGTGCCCGATTGCAGCGCCGGCTTCAGCAGGTTCGAAGCGTCCATCGCCCCGCCCGAGGTGGCGCCCGCGCCGATCACGGTGTGGATCTCGTCGATGAACAGGATCGCGCCCGGATAGGCCTCGATCTCCTTCATCACGGCCTTGAGCCGCTCCTCGAAGTCGCCGCGGTAGCGGGTGCCTGCGAGCAGCGTGCCCATGTCGAGCGAGAACACCGTCGCGTTGGTGAGCACCTGCGGAACCTCGCCGCGCACGATCTTGCGCGCGAGCCCTTCGGCGATGGCGGTCTTGCCGACGCCTGGATCGCCGACATAGAGCGGGTTGTTCTTGGACCGGCGGCACAGCACCTGGATGGTGCGGTCGATTTCCTTGTCGCGCCCGATCAGCGGGTCGATGCGGCCGTCCTTGGCCTTCTGGTTCAGATTGACGCAGTAAGCTTCGAGCGCGTCGGTGCTGCGCTTCTTGCTGTCATCCCCTTCGACGGTGGTGGAATTGTCCTCGACGCCCCGGACGCCGCGCGGCTCGGACATACCGGCGCGCTTGGAGATGCCGTGGCTGATGAAATTCACCGCATCGAAGCGGGTCATGTCCTGCTCGGTCAGGAAATAGGCCGCGTTGCTTTCGCGCTCGGCGAAAACCGCGACGAGCACGTTGGCGCCCGTAACCTCCTCGCGCCCCGAGGACTGCACATGCACCACGGCGCGATGGATGACGCGCTGGAAGCTTGCAGTGGGCTGCGCCTCGCCGTCGGTATCGAGAACGAGGTTGGAAAGCTCCTTGTCTATGAAATCGGTGAGCTTGGCCCTGAGCCGGTCCAGATCGACGTTGCAGGCCCGCATGACGGACGCCGCGTCGCGGTCGTCGAGAAGGGACAGGAGCAGGTGTTCCAGCGTGGCGTATTCGTGATGGCGCTCATTCGCGTATTCGATGGCGCGGTGGAGCGACTCTTCCAGGCTGTTTGAGAATGATGGCACTGCCGCACCTACTCCTTTTCCATAGTACACTGCAGAGGATGCTGATGCTGCCTGGCGAAGTTCATCACCTGAGTAACCTTCGTCTCGGCAACCTCATAGGTGTAGACGCCGCATACGCCGACGCCCTTCTGATGGACATGAAGCATAATCCGCGTCGCTTCCTCGCGATGCTTGTTGAAGAAGCGTTCGAGGACGTAGACCACGAACTCCATCGGAGTGTAATCGTCATTCAGCAGGAGAACTTTGTAAAGGCTCGGCCGCTTCGTCTTTGGACGCGTTTTCGTGACGACCCCGGTCTTGAGGCCGTCATCTCCCTTGGAACCGTTGTTGCCTGCCATAACCACGATCATCGAGGGTCAAGCCGTAAGCTCTGGAATCCTATTAACCTGCGCATCCGATACCGTTTGGGAACGTACACCTTCATCCTACATACTCCCGTTTAACGGATTGCTCTGTCAAGGCCCGGAAGCGTGCAGCCTCGCCGAATATATGGCTTGCCTTCCCCGCGAAAAAAGGGGAAGGGCGGCAGGCCCGACGGTATGCGGCAAGCCCAGGGCAAGGAGCCATGGCAGGGCCAAAATGCGCCGGTGCCGTCTTGTGCCCGGTTAACGGGTAAGACAGTATTAAAGCACGCAAAGGTATAGCATAAAGGGAGGGGGCACCTCAAGCGATAGGCCAGTGGGCGTTGCGTCAATTCAGAGCGCCGTCATTGCGAGCGAAGCGAAGCAATCCAGGTCCATCTGCTCGAAGCTGCTCTGGATCGCCGCGGCGCTAACGCGCTTCGCGATGACGGCGGCAACGCTCCAAGGCATCGGTCGCTTGCCTTGCTGGCGACAAGTTTTGGAGGTCTTAAGCGCACGATGTTCCGGCAAAACTCCATGCCTTTTCTGGATCGGGATACTGGGTTGCTCTCAAGATTTGTGCCAAGGCTGGCGCTGCTTCCCCTCGTAGCTTTTGCCGCGCTGCTGCTCGTAACGGCAGGCGCGGACGCTCGCCGCCGCCATTACCGGCACCGGGTATCCGAATATTCGCCTCCTTTCTCGGCCGCGGTCTTCGACCTCCATGCAGGCCGGTTCATGTTTTCCAAGAACGCCGATCAGCCGCGCTATCCCGCCTCGATCACGAAGGTGATGACCCTTTACCTCCTGTTCGACGCACTCAGGGACGGCAGGATCGGCATGAACACCCAGCTCAGGGTCTCGGCGCATGCGGCGGACCAATCGCCGACCAAGCTCGACCTTTCCGAGGGCGACAAGATTTCGGTCGCCGATGCCATCGGCGCCATTGTCACCAAGTCGGCCAACGACATGGCTGTCACGGTCGCCGAGGCGCTGGCGGGCTCGGAGGAGGAGTTTGCCAGGCGCATGACGCAAAAGGCGCGCTCCATTGGCATGCTGAATACGACCTTCCGCAACGCTTCGGGTCTGCCGAACGGCGAGCAGGTAACCACGGCGCACGATCTCATCGTCCTCGGCAGGAGCATCCTCGCGGACCATCCGGAGCGCTGCAAAGTATTTACGACCAGGTACTTTCAATACGATGGGCAGGTCTTTCGCAACCACAACACCATGCTTTACACCTATGAGGGCATGGAAGGCATGAAGACCGGCTTCACCCAGGCGTCCGGCTTCAACCTGCTGGCCGCCGCGCGCCGCAGCGATAGGCGGTTGCTGGCGGTCGTACTGGGCGGCTCCTCGGCCTGGCGTGCGCAACCGGATCGTGAGGAACCTCCTGGACAATGCCTGGCCCAAGGCCATGACGCAGGCAGCCGCGCGCAGGGCCGGTGTTGCCGTGGCGGCGGCAAAGCCGCCGGCTCCGGTGCGGGAAGCCCCAGCGCATGAGGCCAAGTCCTCGACCAAAGCTGCCACGCATGAGGAGCCAGCGCAGGCGAAGACCGCTGGCGTCGCAGCCAAGCCAGCGCCCGCCCCAGTTACCGCCGCCCCTGCCCCGGCTCCGCGGCCGATGCTGGCCCTTCACGGGGCTTATTCGCGGCTGAAGAGGAGACCGGACCAGGTTTCGACCGCGATGCTGCTCCATTCGATCGAGGCGGGCCTTGTCGCCAAGCCGTCTCCCGCCTCGTACCTGGAGCCGCCCGCGCCATCGGACACGACGACCGACGAGCCCGAGGAAAGGGCGGCCCGGGAGGAAAGCCATAATCCTTCTTACACACCGCCGCCAGCCAACCAGATCGTCCGCAACGAAACGATTGCAGCCATGACGCCTCCGCCGGGGCAAAATCTGTCGGTATATAACAAGTCGGCCCGCCTGCCCGAGGTGGCGCCCCTGGCACCGGCGGCGCTCGACATGCCACCCATGGAGTCCACCCCGGTAAAAGTTGCGCAAGCTGCACCGGCGCGGCCGTTAATGGAACAGGTGAAGAAAGAAGAAGCGCCGCAAACGCTGGCCGCTGCCACAGCCGCTCCGCAGCCGGAACGCCCGGCGCAGCCTGGGCCTTTCCACATTCAGGCCGGGGCTTTCTCCGACGAGGCGCAAGCGAAAGAGCGTATCGATCTTGTGAGGGAAGCGCTGGGCGTCAGCACCTTGAAGGAGCACCCGGACTTTATCATGCGGGTCACTTTGCCGAACGGGATAACCATGTACCGCGCCCGGCTCGGCCGTTTCGCTAGCGAGGCGCAGGCAACCTCGGCTTGCAGGCGGCTCAAGAAGAGCGGCATCGATTGCTGGGGCATCCCGGTCAATTAGCCCTTAGCCGCCGGTGCCGCAGCACGATTCCGCGGCGGCGCGGGACTGCCATGCTCGAAGCGTTCCACCCCTCACCCTGTCCCTCTGCCTCAGAGATGGGACGCCCGGACTCCCTCTTCCATGGGGAGAGGGCTAGGGGTGAGGGGAGATTCCCTCAGTTCATTGGCCAAGCCCACCCGCTGCAACGCCGCACGCGCTTTCGCAGCCGTCCACAGGATTAACACGCACCGGGACTTTTTTCGCCGAACCGAATCGCACTACCCAAGGTGGTGCTTGCGTTAAGCGACCTACCTTTGGGCTGCACCGGCCGTACCGGGAAGCCGGGTTTCGGTGGCGGAGCACTGCTTAGGTGATGCTTCTCTGTTGTTCTGTTTGTGTTCACGTGTACTGGCGAGGCTGATTGGCGAGTTACAATATTCCGCCAATGTATAGGAGAAAACCGGTGCGGCGCGATCGGATTGCAAAAGCAGCGAACGACATTAGAGAAGCGCTCCATGCTGCGGAGATACGCGAATTGTTGCGGTCGGTGCGGACTGGGCAGGGGGCAGAGGATGAAAACCGCACAGTGCGAGTTCTCCGCGCCTATCAGGAGTTCGTGCGTCACTATCACAAGTTTGGCGATCAGGAGAAAAACCTGGTGGCCTCGGTTGGCTTGAACCCGCTGCTCGACGCTGAGTTCTGGTGCGGGCTGATCGACGGCGGTAACTCGATGGACCGCAAGGTGCTGTCCGACGTGGAGGTCGCCGCCTATAACCTGATGTTCGTGATGCCCAAGCTCAGCGAGCTTCTGACTCATGAAACCGACAAGGGCGACTTCGTCGTTTCCGACGCGCGCGGCAAAGACCGGCAGATCAGCTCTTTGCGCGTGTTTGTAGCTGAGAGGGAACGCTCGCTCACCGACCCCAATGTGATCGTCGCGCTCATTCGCTCGATGGACAAACTATACAAGGCGCTGGCTATTTTGCACGGCGAGAAGAACATCGGCCTAGCTGTCGGCGCGATGGATTCCGGCAGCGCCAAATCCTTCGATTTCTTCGGCGCAAGTCCCATCATCGAGGAAATAGACAACCTGTTGATCAGCGTTTGGGACTGGGTAAAATATTGCTCCGACGACAATCTGCGCTACCAGATCGAGCTTGCGATGGTGGCCGCCGGGTTCGTGGTGCGTGTCAAGCGCGCGCAAGCGATCGTCAACGAAGAGGATACACAGCGGGCCACCCGCGTCGTTGCCAAGTCAATCGAGATGCTGTTCCGCTGCGGCGGCTACACCGATGCCATGGACGCGGAGCGTGAAAGCAGGGCAAGCCGTATCTTCTCGCCCAAGGGCCGGACGCTGGATATCAAGGAAAAGGGAGCCGAGATCGAGGTCGAGTTCGGCGACGCCGGGTCTTCCGGCGAGCATTCGTCCGGGTCCGCAGGGCATTCGATTGCCGGTCCCGTGCCCGCGATCTCAGGCATCTTGAGCAGCATAAAGGAGGAGCTTGAGGCGCGTGAAGCAGCCCTTGCTTGAAGCCGCGTCCGGCTTGCGGCGGATCAGGGGCAAAGCCCCTCGTTCGCGAGCGCGTCACGGATCTCGCTTTTCTTGCTGCAAAGGGGCTTCGCGGTTGCGATTGCTTCCGCTCCCTTGCCGCTGTCCTTCTGTACGCCGGCCAAATTCGCACGGATGAATTCTTCAAGTTCCGGCTTGAAGAATAGACGCAGCATTTTGTCTTCCGACAGCGCTGCCTTCCATTCGCGCTCGGCGCCAGCGTAATCCCTGGCATCCATGAGCGCCAGCGCCCTGTACATATGCGAGCGTGGATCGTGCGGGTAGGATGCAGCAAGGCTTGCGGATTTCTCTTTTGCGCCCGCCGCGTCCTGCGGCATCTCCTGCGCTGGGATGAGATCGGACGACAGATCGTACGCGGCATAACCCTTCGTGATTTGAACACCGCTATAGGCCGCACCGAAGAGGAAGCCGGCGGAAAGTGCCCATGCAAGCGCCTTCAGGGGCGGCAGCGGCGCTTCGCGGCGCCACACGAGCACCAAGAGCGCACCAACCGCTGCGCCTCCGATGGCACCGCCCAAATGGGCGGCGTAGTCGATCTTCTCGCCAGTCAGCCCGCCGAACAGCGGCAGCATCGACGGGATGAGCACGCGCAGCGAGCCCGAAACCAGGTAGGAGCGCATCGGCGAGCCTTCGGGATAGCGGTAGGCCACGGCGAAGGCGGCGGCAAACAGACCCATGATCGCGCCCGATGCGCCCACCGAAATCAGCGAATCCGCGTTTATCAGGAGCGACATCGCCGAGCCGCTCACCGCGCTTACCGCGAATACGCCCGCGAACCACGCGCGCCCGATCACGTTTTCAAGCACTACGCCGGCAAAGAACAGTGCAACGCCGTTGAAGAGGATGTGTAGCGGGCCGCCATGCAGGAGAGGGGCGGAGAACAGCCGCCACCATTGGCCTTCCTCGAACACCTGTAGTTTGTCGAGCGCGCCGAGCGCCGCCAGCGTCGTGATGCCTGGGTCCAGGAACCCGCTCCCCGGACCGATGCGGAAAACATATTCGCAGGCGTATACCGCCAGGAGCACCGCGAGCAGGCCGTAGGTCAAGCTCAGCGGGCGGTTATCCGGCAGTGCGGCCACCGGCTTGGGCGTCAGATCCGCGTCCGCGAGCCGCGGCTTCGCCATGAGGCCCTTCATGAACCAGCGCAACGCGCGCGTTCTTAGCGGCGCGTTCGTCCATAGCTCTTGCATGGATAGATCGAGCGCCACCGCCGAGATCAGCACCTTGGAAAAGGGAGATTTGGTTTTGAGCGGCATGAGGTGTTCCCGTTCTCCGGGAGGGAGCGGCGCGGCGCCCACTTCGATAATGGTGATCCGCACCGGCAGCTTCCCGCCGGCGGAGCGGCCGGTGTAGCGCAAGCAATCTGTCCCGATCCGGTCCAGTTCTTCCTTGCCGAGGCCGAAGCGGCGCGAAGGATTGGCCTCAAGGTCCACAATGCCAACGATCGCCATCGTCAGCCCGTCCGCCAGCGTAAGCACCGCATCGCAATGCGCGAAAAGCGTCCGCGCTTCCGGAACCGTGCCAGGCCGGTAGCCCTTCTTTGCGATGAGCGCCTTCGCGAGGTACGACGCGAAAGTCTGCTCGGCCGGTTGGCCGCTGTCGTCCATAAGGAAAAGTCCCTTCCACGGGCTTGAGCCCGGATTGGGCGAATGTGGTGAGGCCAACCGCGAAATCGGAGAGGCAATAATTAGAACGTTAAATGACATTCCGCCTCGCGCGGGGCAAGTTGAATGCCACCGGCCTGGATATCCCCGAGGCCTGGAAATATTTCCACATGGCCAAGTCTGCCGCAAGCTTCGAGGAAGATTTTCTTGTTCCTCAAAGAACAGAGACAGGCCCGAAGGAAGGCCCTACATTAATCCAGTGCCGCACCCCCCCGGCGAAAGGACTTCATTCATGACTTCGCTTCCCACTTTGTTGATTCCCGGCCTTGCTTGCAGTGCCTGGCTGTATGCGGGCCAGATTCCAGCGCTCTGGCGCTTCGGCCCGGTTATGGTGGCCAACCATACGGGCCAGAACTCGATGGCGGAACTCGCGCGGGCCATCCTCGCGGACGCGCCGCCCCGCTTCGCGCTCGCTGGCCTTTCCATGGGCGGCTACATCGCCTTCGAGATCGTGCGGCAGGCGCCGGAACGGGTGCTCAAGCTCGCGTTGCTCGACACCTCGGCGCGGCCCGACACTCCGGAGCAATCGGAGGTCCGCCGCGCGCGGATCGCCATGGCTCAGGCCGGCGATTTCGCCGCGATCCCTGCGCTATTGTTTCCTTTGCTGGTGCATGCCCGCCGCAGGGAGGACGCCGGCTTGAAAGTCATAGTGGAAGAGATGGCCGCGGAAACCGGCGCCGAGGGCTTCATCCGGCAGCAGACCGCCCTTCTCGGCAGGCCGGATGCGCGGCCAGGGCTCTCCGCCATAAAGTGCCCCACGCTTGTGCTGGTTGGCGATGGCGACGAGCTGACTCCGCCCGCGCTCGCTCAGGAGATCGCGCAAGGCATACCGGCTGCGCGGCTGGAGGTGGTGGCGGACTGCGGGCACCTCTCGACGCTGGAACGCCCGGAGGCCGTGACGCAAACGCTCGCCGCCTGGCTTCAGCAGGGCTGATTCCAAATCAGTTGCACTGCTTCCGCCTGCGGGCGAACGGCGCTGCCTTGGCCGCGCCGCTAATTGAGTTTGAAGCTCCCGAACAGCCGGACACTCCGCCCCGGCGCCAGCACCTCGTCCTTCTTGTAGGAAACGGCGTTGCGGATATCGTCGTTCAGCAGGTTTTCGCCGCGCATGCCCACGGTCATCTCCTGGGTCAAACCGGCCAGCTTGTCCAGTTGCATGGTGTAGCTGACCTCGGCGTTCAGCAGGTTGTAGCCTGCCGTCGGCGTATCGAATGCGGCGAACTCGTTCTGATTGAAGGCGTGCAACAGCGTCAGCCGGGCCAGGAGGTTTTTATCGTAGTAATAGAAGCCGCCGCCGAGCCGGTGGGGCGGGATTTTCGGCACATAGCTGCCATCCTCGAAAGTGGCGCGCACGAAATCGTACTGCCCCTGAACACCCCAGACGCCGCGCCACACCTTGGCGATGTCGTATTCCGTCATCACCTCGGCGCCAACGAAGGTAGCGTTGCGCTGCGAATAGAGGATCTGGTCGAAAGCTGTGCTGCCGGGCTGGCCGCAGCTCGCGAACGTGTCGTCGCATTTCACGCCCGTGAAGCGCTTGTAGATGAAATTATTGAAATCCGTATGATAAGCGGAGAGGTCGAAACGGAAATCGCCGGTGCCGCGCTTCAGCCCGGCTTCGTATGTGTTGGCGCGCTCGATGGTCAAATTCGGATTGCCGATTTCGAACGTCCCCGTGGCGTCGTGCGGCCCATTGTAGAACAGCTCCGTTGCGTCGGGCGCGCGCTCCACATGCTGGGCGGTAAAGCGGACCACCACGTTCTTCGGCAGTTCGTAAAGGAGCCCGGCGCTGTAGCTCGTGGGAAGGAAGCTCGTATGCACCGGGCTATTGGCCTGATCGCCACCGGGTTTGCCGTTCACGTCCGAATTCTCGACGCGCGCGGCGGCTTGCAGGCGCAGCGGCTTCGTCACCTGCAGTTCCTCGAAGATGTAGCCGGCCCCGTTTTGCGTCTTGGCCTCGGGAAGCAGGTCGCCGTCGGCGCCGCCTGCCGATAACACGCGATTGCTACCCTGCGCGCCAACGGCACCCCGCAGTTCGCCGAAACCGGTATTGACCGGGCTGTGTTGAACCTCGATGCGGCCTTCATATTGCTGGTTCTTGAAGGTGGAGCCGATGCTCTCGACGGGCAGGCTGTCTACTTCATCGTGCTTGTAATTCGTGTAACCGAACCAAGTGCGGATGGTGTCAATGCCGGAGTTCTCGACGCGCCATTCGCCCTTGCTGGAAAGGCGTTCCTGGTTCAGCACGATATGGTTTTTGGCTGCGGCGGCTTCGATGCCGGGAATGTAGTAGGCGCTGTCGAAGTTGGAGAAAGCGACGCCGAAAAACCCTTTGCTGCCGACATAAGAACCGCCGATGGAGTTGCCGTAAGTGTGGAGGCTCGTGTTGTCCTGCTTACCGTGCGGCGTTTGGTAGTCTTCCGCGCTACGGTCGAAGGCATCGGCATGGAGCACGAAATTACCCGAACCTGCCTCGGTCGAAAAGGCGCCGTTGCGGCCACCGTCCGCCGAGCTTACGCCGCCGCGCGTCTCGATGCGGACGCCGTTGAGCGGAATGCTATCCGGGATGCGGTTGTTGGTGGCATTGACCACGCCGCCGATGGCCTGCGAGCCGTAACGCAGCGTGGCCGGACCGCGCACCACCTCCACCTGTCCGGCCGCCAGCGGATCGATGGGCACGCCGTGATCGTCGCTAAGCGAGGCCACGTCGCCCGTACTGAGGCCGTTTTCCTGGGTACTGACGCGGAAGCCGGTCAGGCCGCGGATGACGGGCCGGCCGGCGCCGGGCGCGAAGGAAGTTGTTGCAAGGCCTGGTTTGTTTTCCAGCGCCTGCCCCAGCGTATCGGCCGGTTCACGCAACATTTCCTGGGGCGTTACCACGGTGACGGAGTAAAAGGACGGATCGGCCGGAATGGAAAGGGAGACGCCGGCGGCGCTGTCAGCTGTTTGCGGGGGCTGGTCCTGTGCTGCGCCCCGATTTGAGGCGCCTGCATCGTTTGGGCGGGACGCGGATTGCTTTTTCGGCTGCACCGGGCTTGGCGTTGTCACCACAATGGTTGGAAGCTGTGTTTGCGCCTGAGCGGATGATGAAACCAATTGCATAAATAACAGCGCCCCAGCGGGCACTCTAACGCAGAACATCGTTACGCACTCCTTGATTACGCTATGTTATACTGTTACATTTTGAAAGCGACCAGGGAAGGCGTCGCCCAAGGCGGATGGGCAATTCTGAAACAGGTGTGTCGTATGTGTTACATTATAACATACCATATATCGAAGCGGGCGCTGACGGGATGACAGCCACATCTGAACATGCGGGACAAATATGTGCCGGAAACGAGCCCATGGGCGCGCGGCGATTATTGCCGGTCTTCGTTGGCCTTTCGGCTGCTGTACATGTTACGGCCATTCTGGCGTTGACCGGCTGGAGTGAACCGGCAGCCATAGGGCAAAGCGGAAACATGGAAGCCATGAGCATCCAGGTCAGCATCGCTACATCGATCGGCGCCCCGGAGGCCGCGGCTGTGGAAGAGGCGCAGGAAACTTCCAAAACAGAGCAAGCCGCCGTTCAGGAAATCCGGCGGCCACCGGTTTCCGAAGAAGCGGCACCAGCACCGCCGCAGGAAACGCTGCCGGAGGAAAAACCGAAAGAGGTCAAGACGGCGTCCGCCGGTCCGGCCATGGCACAAATGGAAGCGCAGCCGGCGGCATCCGGCACAAGCTCTGGCGAAATCGAGCAATACGGGCGTGAAGTCAGCATGGCCCTGTCCCGGAGTGTGCCGAAGGGCAAAGGACCAAAAGGCAAGGTCACGCTCGCCTTCGTGCTGGGCATCGACGGCAGGGTCGCGCGTTTGGACGTCGTGGCGCCCAGCGGCAGCGCGAGCCTCGACGATGCGGCGCAAAACGCGGTGCGCAAGGCGGTTTTCCCGCCACCTCCGCAAGGCATGTCCGAGGGGCAGCGAACCTACGTCATTCCATTCCGGTTCCGCTGACCGCTAGCCCGGTCCGGACAGATTTCCGCGCACCGGTTCCCGATTGCCCTGAGCGATGCCTAATGCCGGGTTCTAGGGTTGCACTGATGGTGGGCGAACTGAGAACTCGTGCTCCCCGGCTTCCTCGCGCCGCTTCAACACCCAATGGCTGCCGAAAGGATCGGTCAGAACGACGATGTCGCCCAATTCATGCGGCGCGCTGACCTGCGCGCCGTTTCTCTCCGCCTCGTAGGCCATGCGATCCAGGTTCTCGACGTGAAGCATGATCGCCACGAAGGGAACGCCAAGGCCGGCAGCAAGCAATGAGAGCAGCGGCCGCTCCTCGTCATCATCCTTGCTGGAGGAAATCGTGAACTGGATGCCTCCGAACGCGAGGCCCAGCCGCACCGCCTTGCCCTCGGCCGTCATCTCACGGGATACCTCCCGCGCGCCGAAGACATTCCCGTAGAATTCCTTGGCCTCGATCACATCGGGTACCGGGATCTCGAATGCGTGCGCTCCGCCCGCCTGTTCCCAATCTATCAACATGGTGCCGCCCCCCAACGGTCCCCTGCCCAATCCTGCACCTCATTATAGGCTTGAGATTAGCGAGCTTATAGCCGCGCAGGACGGCCGCGCGTCAATCTAGCACAGGGCGGCTTGCCGCAGGGGCGGGGCCGAAGCACATCAGGCCGCTTGTGCCTGTGTGGCCGGAAGCATGGGCTTTCTGGCCGAGGCAATCAGATAGGTTTTGCAGACGATGCGGAAATATTGCGCGATGCCGCCGCTAATCGCGGAGGCGGCGATGGCCTTGGCAAGTCCCATGCGTCCGCGGCGGTGCTCGGACAGCGGCCAGCGCGCAAGGTGCCGCCCGAACCCGCGCAGACAGGCTTGGGTCGCGTTCTGGACATCGATGCTGTCGAAGCCTGGCCGCCTCGAATTCCGCGCCGTAGCTCGCAATGTCAGGCACGAAGTTGGCGCGTGGCACCTGGCCGAAATCCCCGATGGGCTTCATGAATGCGCGGAACAGCATGTCGGTCAGCACCAGCGATCCGCCGGGTTTGAGGACACGCAGCGCCTCGCGGAGAAAAGTGCCGCGCGTGTTGAAATGAAACGCCGCCTCGACGCACATCACCGCGTCGAAATGCCCGTCCGGAAAGGCGAGCTTCGTTGCATCCATGCGCAAAAACGTGCAACCGGCGGCGCGTTTCTGGGCTGCGGCAAGCTGCGCCTCGGAGATGTTGATCGCTGTGATATCCGCCGCGGCGTAGCTGCGCGTAAGGTGCCGGGTGGTTGCGCCCGGCCCGCAGGCCACATCGAGGATTCGCCCGCCCTTATTCACGATCCGGCCCGTCAACTCGTCGATCAGAGCTTCGCTGGCTTCGCGCTGCGTTGTTGCCCGGCCGTCCCAAAGCCCGAAATTGTAGAAGCCGCTGTCCTCGAAATAGTCCCGGTAATCGTTGCTAACCAGCGCACGGTCGTAAAGGCGGATCATGCGTTCTTGGGCTGACATCAACTCTCTCTCCTGACCGCTCGGGCGGCTCATCTCAAAACAACTGGCACCAGCAGCAACACCACAAAGGCGAAAATGGCACCACAGTAAGGCTCGATATCGCCAACATGGGCCTTTTCCGGCAAGCGGTGCGCAGCAGGCGATCCGGCCTGCGAAGGCATCCGTCTTGACAGCGTGCTGTCATATCGACTACATATTGCGCTATGGCGAGCCCCGGCGGTCAGCATCCCGCCTTGCAGCGTCTCGATTGCCAGATAGAAGAGAATGGTAATGCTTAAGGCTGTTCATCCGATCGCGGGGACAATTGGCTTTCTGACAATCCTCACCTTCTGGACCTCGACGGTTGCGTTTGAACTGTACGGTTCGGTAGAAACGATTGCCGCCGTGAAGCAGGCAATTCCGTGGGGATTCCTGCTACTTGTGCCCGCGCTGGCGATCACTGGGCCGGCCGGGTTCCAGTTGGCCGGCGCCTCGGCCGGCCGCAGGGCCGTGAGCAAGAAACGCCGCATGCTGTTTATCGCCGCGAACGGAATCCTGATATTGATCGCGGCCGCGCTCTATCTCGCCAGCCTCGCTTCGCGCGGAGAGTTTGGCGGCCCCTTCTTCGCTGTGCAAGCGGTTGAGCTTGCCGTGGGCGCGGTGAACCTCATCCTGATGGGTCTCAACATCCGCGACGGTCTTCGTCAAACTGGGCGCCTGACCTGAACCTTCGGCTCAAGAGCGGGCGGTTGGGTTCTAGAAGCTCACCATTCCCGATGTCCGCGCCTCTTAAACGAGCAGCAATGGCACTGAAAAGCATCTGGGATGAAACTGGCTGACAGCATGAACGATACCCTCCATAGCCCTGCCGGCTCGGCCTTCACCATGCTGATTATCGAAACTTTCCGGCTCAACGGCGCTCTGCTCGCGGCGGGCGACAAGCTGTGCGCCAGCCTCGGCCTGACAAGCGCGCGCTGGCAGGTGATGGGCGCCATCGGCGATGGCCCGCTCCCGGTGGCCTATATCGCGCGCAACATGGGCCTGACGCGGCAGGCGGTGCAGCGGGTCGCCGATGAGCTGGCCCGCGAAGGCTTCATCGCATTCGCGGACAACCCGCATCACCGCCGTGCCAAGCTCGCGGAGCTTACCGCGATAGGGCGCGCATCGCTCGACGAGGTGAACAGGCGGCAGGCGATTTGGGCAAACAGGATAGTGGAGGGGCTCGACCCGGCTTCGCTCAGTGCCATGGCGGCTTTGGCGGAAACGCTCCGCCGCCGCCTTGCAGAGGACCACGAAAACCAGGAGTAGGGGCATGTTCAAGTTTCTGAAGGTAATACACATCGCCGGCGTGGCGATGTTCCTGGGAAGCATCTTCGCGCATATCGCGACAGGCCGCGTCCCTGGCACGGCCGCCGATCCAGCGGCGATCCTCTACTTCCGCCTGGCCATCGATTTTGCGACACGGACCGTCACGGTTCCAGGCCTCGTAATCGCCATTGTCAGCGGCGCCTTGATGATCGCGAGCGCTAGCCGCGGATTCCTCAGGCAGCGTTGGCTCTTGCTTCACCTGGCGGCGGTTGCCGCGATCGGCGCCATAACCGTCACCGTAATGATCCCGGTTGGACAGGAGCTAGTGGCTGCGGCGAAGGCCGTGGCGGCTGGAGCCATGACGCCGGAAGCCTTCGCGGCCTCTGCAATGCGGGAACATTTGTTTGGCGCGGTGAATATCCTGCTGGCGCTTGCCGCCATCGTACTCGGCGTGACCAAGCCGCGCCTGCGCCAAGACCGGTCTTAGGGATGGCTCATGGATTTCTATCTAGCTTTGCGGTTCCTGCACATCGTAGGCTTCATCTGCTTGGGCGGCGGCTTGCTTGGGGTGTTCGTATCGGAATGGCGCGCCTACAGCGCCACCCGAACGGTGGTCTTCGCCGAGGCCGCCCATTATACCGCGATCCTCTACCACCGCCTGGTTTCGCCCGGCGCCGCGATGATCCTGGTCAGCGGCCCGCTGCTGATCCACCGGCTCGGCCTGAGCTATTTCGACAGCCCCTGGCTGATTGGCATGTGGGGGCTGTTTCTGTTCGAATTCATCGAGGGGAACACTGTCACCGCCGTTCAATTCCGGCGCACGCTCCGGCTTTCGCGGGCATTGCCTGAGAATGAGCCTTTGAGGGAGGAAAAGCGCGGCCACGTGCGAACCTCGATAGGCCAGTTCGCCCACTTCCTCGACATTCCCCTGTTCTCGGTCATCGTCTATTGCGGGGTGGCGCGGCCCGATAGCTGGGCGCAGGTGGCCGGAGCCATCGGCATTGCGATCGCCGCCGCCTTGGCGCTGATGCTCACCGTGCCGCGCATGGCACGGAGCAGAACAACCGATGCGGCCCCGGCAATGTTCATCGAACCTCGCGCCTAGTCCTACCCTGGCCCGCGCCAAGGCGGCGCCTTGTCGGATTGGTTTAGGCTGTCGCCCCATCGCGGCACAATCTGCATCGGCTGATTGCCCCCTCTGGGGGCTAACGGAGGGTCTTCCGGTGCAGGCATATTGGGATACAATCCGCTTGGCCTGGAGCCCTTACTGCCGCTGGGCGATAGCCATCCCTGGAGCAGGTCGGCGCCGTTTTTCAGCTTTGCCAGCATTACGGTCATGGCAGAGCGCGCGTCCTCGCAAACATCGGGATTGCGGACGCAAAAGCCCCGCACGTCGGTCACGGTCTTCTGCGCCGACGTCATAATTCTCCGGCTGTCCTGGGGCGCGCCCGGAAGGAGGAGGCAGATCACAAGGATCCAGAACGCAAGGCGCAAAAGAAACAGCATCTGCGATACTTCCCCGTACACAACTCTGGGCCGCATCGTACGGATTACGCACCAACAAAAGGAAAAGCCGGCCCCTGCCGCTTTAGTCGATTTAAGTGGATTTTTGTTATGGGCTTTCTCCAGCGCTAAGTGATTGGGATATAGGGGTAATGCATACCGCATTGCCGTTTTTTTTCCGTCTCGCCGCGGTGCCGTACTTTATTTAAGTTGTAGATTATGCGATGATGCAGCCATGACGCCCGCACGCGCGCGCTTAGCACTGTTCGCCATCATGGCGGTGTTTCTTGCGACAGCCGGTAACGCGCTGTTTTTGCAGGAACGGGTACGCACGCCTTCCTCGATGTGGGCCGGCCGCATTCCCGCGGATAAGCCCGCCATGAACACTGGCACGCTGGCGGCGGCCTCCGAGCCCGCGTCCGCACAGCTGCCGGCGGTTCAGCCGCAGGAGACACAGCCGGCGGCTACGCCCACGCCGCAACCGGCGTCTCTTCAACCGCCTCAACCCTCCTTGACGCAAGCCACGGTGGAAAACGCCACGCCGCGCATCCTCACCGCTTTGCAGCGGGAGCTGGGCCGGCACGGCTACTCGGAGCAGTTGCAGGCTCAGGCAAAGGGCCTGCGCCTGGCGGTGCTGGCCTACGAGTTCGACAACGGCATGCCGCTTACCGGCCAGCCGACCGAGGCGCTCTTGAAACAGGTCATTTTCGACCTCAACCAGGCGCCGCGCGGTACGTTTGCTGACCGGGCCGAGGTCAAACCGCGGCTGGTCGTCGAAGTGCAAAAGGCTCTTCTGGGCCTGGGCTTTTTCCGAGGCGCGCTCTCGGGCCGCATGGATGTCTGGACCTCCGAAGCCGTGAAGGATTTCGAACGGCACCGGGGCCTGATGCTGACTGGCCGGCTGCACCGAGGCGACGCTGCTTGAGCTGGTCTCCTATTCGGGGCAGCCTCTACAGCTTTCGGCAAGCTGAACGGATTTCGGAGTACGGGCGAATGGCCCAAAGCAGCGCGCGCGGACAGATCACGCTCATCGCTTGGACTTATGCAATTTACGGCTTGTTACTTGCCGCGGCCTGTTTTGCACGCGCGCAAATCGGACCGGCGCAGCTTTCTCCCGCCGACGCATTCCTGCCCGGACTGCTGATTGCAGCGGCCATGGGCGCGATTTTGCGCCGGCCGTGGGGACGATACCTTTGCTATATCTTCTCGGTGCTGATTCTGCCTGGAGCCCCGCTGGGAACGATCATGGGTGGACTGATGATCTATCATTTGACCGCTCACCGCCGCCAATTCCGCCGGCCGCTCCCGAACGCAGCCGGCGATCGCTAAAGCGGCTATTCAGGATCAGCAGCTGCGAGAGCTACGCAAGTTTGACGTGCATATGCAGTCGCACACCACGCGAGATTGTTTGGCAGGTGCCGGCCATTTTCGGAGCTGGTGCGAAAATGGCACTGCTCCCGCTTAAGATCGGCCGCGCTGAAACTCATTACAAATTCCGGCTGGTATTCGCCACACATCGCCTTAACAGTCTCACATAGGAGTGTCTGACAAAGGCCGAATCCCGTATTCGGGGGTGGAATACGGCGAATCTGAAACTCCTCTGCTGAAGGCGGGCATGCTGAGAGTTTTTGTGAGGGACAGAGTACTGGGGCCGGCAAAATGGCTGCGCATTGCTTGCGCGGCGGCAATTGCTGTTTGCCTTGCCGGCTGCACGGTCCTCGATCCCAATGTGCCCGCGCCGGGGATCGAAGTTCCCAATCTATACATCAATCAAAAGGGTACGGTTTCAAGCACCGCAACGCCTTACGATTTCGTCGACTTCAGGTCGAAATCCCTCAACGGGCTGATCGCCTTGGGGCGCGGCTTCAACTTCGACGTCGGCGCCGCCATTGCCCGCATTCAAGAGGCGGAGGCGCAGGTCCGGATCGCGGAGCAGCAGCTCATCCCAAGCATCACGACCTCGGGCACAGGCGCAAGCCAAAGCCTCGCTCCCGGCAGAGGGCGGGCGACTACAGTAACGGCTGCGCTTAGCGGCTCCTACACGCTGGACATTTGGGGCCAGTACCGCTCCCTGCTTTTCGCGGCCAAGGCTGAAGAGTGGAATGCAAGCTTTGCCGCCGCCTTGACCACGATCACGACAGACGCAAGCATTGCCAGCACCTATTTCCAGGCGGTGGCCGCGCAAGAGCAGATCGAGATCACCAAAAGGAACCAGGCGGCGGCGCAGCGCATCTTGAAGGCGATCAAGGAACAATTCGCTCAGGGCACGAAGAGCGGCCTCGATGTGGCGCAGCAGGAAACTCTTGTCGCGAACATCGCGGTCCTCATCCCGCCGCTGGAGCGCAACCTTCAGCAATACAAATATGCATTGGCCGTGCTGGTGGGGCAGGCGCCAGAGTTCTTCCGCTACAAAGGCGAGAAACTCTTCTCGGTGGCGGTGCCCGTCATGCCGTCCGGCCTGCCCTCCGATCTATTGTGCCGCAGGCCCGATATCGCAAGCGCCGAGGCGCAGTTGTCGGCGGCCAAGTTCAACGTCTCGTCCGCGCGCGCGGCGATGTTCCCCTCCATCCAGCTCACCGGCCAAGGCGGGTTCCAGAGCGCCGCGCTGGCCTCGCTCTTCCAGCCGCAAAGCACCTTCTACAATATGGCCGCGGGGCTCGTGCAGCCGATCACCAACGAATACGGACTGCAAGCTCAACTCGATTTGCAGAAGGCAACCTATGGAGAGCTGCTCCAAACCTACCGGAAGACCATTTTCACAGCCTTCCAAAATGTCGAAAGCACGCTGATTGCATACAAAAAGGATGCGCAGCAGGAGCGGGCGCAATATCAGGCCGTGATGTCCGCAAGGCATGCCTTCGATTTATCGGAGCAGCAATTGAAAGGCGGCATCATCGACGTGACGACGCTGCTCCAGGTTCAGCAAACTTTGTTCGTGGCCGAACTTGCTCACGCTCAGATCAGGCTGACGCGTCTTCAAGATGCGGTGTCGCTCTATCAGGCTTTGGGCGGAGGGTGGTATAAGCCAGGTGGCGCCGGAATAGCGGAAGTTGCGTCCGTAATAGAAGTGAAAGCAAAGAACCCATGAAACGGTTAGTGCCTTACCTGATTTTTGTGCTGATTACCGCCGGGTTGGTTGCTTTCATCTACAAAGATCGGCTCTTCCCCTCATCGCAGCCGGCGGACGGCGCCAAAACGGCCGCAGCGGGCGGTCCCGGCGCGGGAATGCGTGGCCACCGGCGCGGAAACCAGGTTGTTCCAGTGATCGCCGCGAAGGTCCGGAACGCCGATGTTCCCGTTTATCTGAACGGCGTCGGCACCGTCCAGGCCTTCAATACCGCAACCGTTCGCGCCCAGGTGAGCGGCCGTCTTATCGACGTTCCCTATACTGAGGGCCAGGACGTGAAGGAAGGCGACGTGCTCGCCAAGATCGATCCTTCGATCTATCAGGCCGCCTACGATCAGTCCGTCGCGCAGAAGGCCAAGGATGAGGCGCTGCTCGCCAACGCGCGCCTGGACCAGAAGCGTTATGCGGATTTGGTCAAGACCACCGCCGCTTCGCAACAGCAGGCCGACACCGCGACATCGAACGTTCGTCAATACGAAGCGGCGGTAAAGCTCGATCAAGCCATGATCGACAACGCCCAAACCAACCTGCAATGGACCACGATCAAGGCACCGTTCGCAGGCAAGACCGGCATCCGTCTGCTGGACAAGGGCAATCTCGTCACCTCGCAGGATGCGACCGGTATTGTCATCGTCACCCAGCTCAACCCGATTGCTGTTGTTTTCACGCTGCCGGAAAACACGGTCTCAGAAGTGATCGACGCCTCCAGCCGCGGGCCGGTTCAGCTTCAGGCCGTCACGAGAGGCAAGCCAATCGGCGAGGGCACGCTGCTCGTCGTCGACAACCAGATCGACCAGTCGACAGGCACCTACAAGATCAAGGGCACCTTCCCGAACGAGCAGAACCGGCTCTGGCCCGGTCAGTTCGTGAATGTGAAGCTCAAGCTGAAGATCCTCAAGGATGCGATTGTCGTTCCTTCCGTCGCAGTGCAGGAGGGTGCGAACGGGAGCTACGTCTACGCCGTCACGCCTGAAAACACGGTCAAACTCACGCCGGTCAGCGTGGTGCAGGAGGGCGAGCGGCAAGCCGTCCTCGCCAGCGGCGTGACGCCGGGCGATGCGGTTGTAACCGCGGGCTTCGCCAGCCTTCAGGACGGTTCCAAGGTCAAGGTAGAGATGGCCGGCGAAGCCTCCGCGGCAGAAGGCTCGCAAACGAAAGCCGCCGCGGAGAACAGCGGCAGCGGTCAGGCGCCTATCCGCAGTCAGGACGCCCCGGTTTCCCGCGATGGCAATAGCGCAGGTGGAGAGCACCGGCATCGCAGGAAACAAAGCCAGGCAGGTCAGCAAACCGGAGGCGCGCAGCCCGCGCCCGCCGCCGGCCAGGGCTCCGGCAAACAATGAGCATCTCGGCGCCATTCATCGCGCGGCCGATCGCCACCTCGCTTCTGGCGGTGGCGGTACTCTTGAGCAGCATGCTGGCCTACAGCTACCTGCCGATCTCGTCGCTGCCGCAGGTGGACTTCCCCGTCATCCAGGTGACGACGCAGCTTCCCGGTGCCAACGCTGACACCATGTCGCGGCTCATCACCGCGCCGCTGGAGCGGCAGCTCGGCCAGATCCCTTCGCTTGAGACTATGAGTTCGTCGAGTTCGCAGGGCTTGAGCCAGATCACACTGCAATTCGCGCTGGACCGCGACATCAACGCCGCCGGGCAGGATGTCCAGTCCGCGATCAGCGCCGCGGGCGGGCAGCTGCCCCAAAACTTGCCCTATCCGCCGACTTACGCGAAGGTGAACCCGTCCGATCCGCCGGTCCTGACGCTGGCGCTGACCTCCACCGGCTTGTCGATGGAGCGGATGAGCGATCTTGCCGACACGTTCCTGAGCCCGCAACTCAGCCAAGTGACGGGGGTCGGCCGTGTCACGGTGCAGGGCAATATCAGGCCGGCCGTGCGCATTCAGGCCAATCCAACCCAGCTCTCATCTTATGGGCTCGCGCTGGAAACCGTGCGCGCGGCCATCGCCAACTCGAATGTCACCGGCTCGAAGGGCCTTTTGAGTGGACCTGACAAGGCGTTCCTGATCGGGGCCAACGATCAGCTCGAAACGGCGAAGGCCTATGAGCAGGTGGTGGTTTCCTACTCAAACGGTGCGCCGGTTCTGTTGCGCGACGTGGCCACCATCAAGGCGGGGCTGGAAAACGAGAAGGTTGCCGCGCGTTACAATGGCGTGCCCGCTGTCATCATCGATGTGCAGCGCCAGCCCGGCGCCAATATCGTGGGCACGGTCGATCTCTTGAAGAACAGGCTGCCGCAGCTTTTGAACGGGCTGCCCTCGGGCGTGAATGTCGAGATCGCGGCGGACCGCACGGGCACCATCCGGGCATCGGTTCACGATGTGCAATTTACGCTCGGGCTTTCGGTGGTTCTGGTCGTGCTCGTGGTGCTCCTGTTCCTGCGCACCCTCAGCGCAACCGCAGTCGCCGGCGTCACCCTGCCGCTTTCGCTGATCGCCTCCTTCGGCATCATGTACTTCGCGGGCTTCAGCCTCGACAATCTCTCGCTCATGGCGCTGACCATCGCGACCGGCTTCGTCGTGGACGACGCCATCGTGATGATCGAAAACATCATGCGCCATATCGAGAACGGCGAGAAGCCGATGGTGGCGGCTTACAAGGGCGCGGGCGAGATCGGCTTCACCATCGTCTCGCTGACCGTTTCGCTCATTGCGGTGTTCATCCCGCTCCTGTTCATGACGGGCATCGTCGGGCCGGCTGTTCCGCGAATTCGCGCTGACGCTGACGATTGCGGTGCTGACCTCAATGGTCATCGCGCTGACGCTCACCCCCATGATGAGCGCCCGGCTGCTGCGCGCGGCTCCCCATGGCAAGCACGCACCCTGGTACGCGCGGATCACCGAGGCGCCGCTGAATGCGCTGACCGATTTTTACCGCGTGACCCTCGACATTGTGCTGCGCTTCCGGAAGCTGACGCTGCTCGTGGCGGCGCTCACGCTCGTCCTCACGGTCTTGCTCTACCTCGCCATCCCCAAAGGGTTCCTGCCGGACCAGGACACTGGCTTCCTGACGGCGGACACCGTAACAGCGCCCGATGTTTCCTTCGAGCGCATGAAGGCGTTGCAGAAGGCGGTCGAGGACGTGATCCGCAAGGACCCGGATGTACTCGGCGTTGGGTCCGTGGTTGGCACCAGCACCACGAACGCAACGCTGAACACCGCGCATTTCGCCCTGACGCTCAAGCCCAAGAACGAGCGGCGGGCGACTGCCACGGAGATCATACAGCGGCTGGCAAAAGCGGCGCGCGAAATTCCGGGCATCTACACGACCTTCCAGATCGTGCAGGATATCCAGATCGGCACGGCCCGGAGCAGCACACAATATCAATACGTGCTGGTTGGCCTCGACCGGCAAGGCTTTTCGGACTGGGCCAAGAAGCTCACCGCCGAACTTAAGCAGGACAACCGCCTGAGTCACGTTTCCTCCGACATTCAGGAGGACGGCAATGCGGTGATGATCGACATCGACCGGGTGATCGCCGGCCGCCTCGGCGTCACCATGCAGGCGCTCAACGACACGCTTTACGACGCGTTCGGCCAGCGGCAAGTCTCTACGATCTATGGGCAATCGAACCAGTACCGCGTGGTGCTGGAGGTCGATCCCAAATACCAGGCCAATTTGGCGGCGCTGGGTTCGATCTTCGTTCCGGGCAACGCCATCAGCAGCTCGACCGGCGGAAACGCCACCACCGGCCTCGCAAGCGCCCGCACCAGCGGTGCGACCAGCTCGGCGATCAGCGCGGTGCCCTCGGTCGGCCAGGGGCGCGGCGCGCAGGCGCCGTTCTCCGCCTTCGCCACCATCGAGCGCACCATCGCACCGCTCTCCGTCAACCACGTCCAGCAATATCCGGCGGCTACGATCAGCTTCGATGCGGCCCCGGGCGTGTCGCTCGACGCCGCCGTGCAGGCAATCGCGGATGCAAACACCCGGATCGGCATGCCAGGCTTCGATCGTCGGCAGCTTCACGGGCGCTGCCGCCGAGTTCAACGCCTCGCTGAAAAGCCAGCCGCTGCTGATCCTGGCCGCGGTCGTTACCATCTACATCATCCTTGGCGTTCTCTACGAAAGCTTCATCCATCCCATCACGATCCTGAGCACGCTGCCGTCGGCGGGAATCGGCGCGCTCTTGGCACTTCTATTGTTCGGGATCGAGTTTTCTTTCATCGCGCTGATCGGCGTCGTCCTGCTCATGGGCATCGTGAAGAAGAACGCCATCATCATGATCGACTTCGCCATCGATGCGCAGCGGCACCACGGCATGGCCCCGCTCGAAGCAATCCGTGAGGCTTGCCTGCTGCGTTTCCGGCCAATCATGATGACCACCGTTGCGGCGCTCCTGGGCGCGCTTCCGTTGGTGATGAGCCACGGCCCTGGCTCGGAGCTACGCATTCCGCTTGGCGTGACCATCATCGGCGGCCTGCTCTTGAGCCAGTTGCTCACGCTCTACACCACGCCGGTGATCTACCTTGCCATGGAAGGGATAAAGGCGCGCGTCGAAAACTATATGGGCTGGACCGAGGAGGAGCACTCCAGCGAGCCTTCCGCCGAAACAGGGGGCGCGGGATGATTTGGGCTGGCGCTGCGGCAAAACACCAGCGGAATCTCCCCTCACCCCAGCCCTCTCCCCATGGGAGAGGGGGCAGGCCGTGCCCGCTGAGAAGCCGTCCCCTCTCCCATCCATATCCGCTTGCGGATATGGATACTCTTGAGTGGCAAGCTCGCCAAGGCGGGCTTGCGTGGCAAAGGGACAGTGTGAGGGGTGGGAACCTAGTTAAGGCTGCCCCACGATGAACCCATCCGCGCCATTCATCCGGCGTCCCATCGGGACCACGCTCTTGTCCATAGGGCTCTTCCTGGCGGGCGCGGTTGCCTATTTCGACCTGCCGGTGTCGAGCCTGCCGAATGCGGACTTGCCGGCGGTGAGGGTCAGTGCCCAGTTGCCCGGTGCCGATCCGGAAACCGTGGCGGCCACCATCGCGGCACCGCTCGAACGCCGCATTGGCGAGATCGCCGGCGTCGACGAGCTGACCTCGACGAGCCAGCTTGGCGCGACCAGCATCCAGGTGCAGTTCGACTTATCGCGCAGCGCCGACGATGCCGCGCGCGACGTGCAGGCGGCGATCAACGCAGCGCAAGCCGACCTTCCAACCACGCTGACCCGCCGCCCGACGATCCGCAAGTCCAACACCTCCGGATCGCCCATCATGATCCTGGCGATGACCTCGCCCACCCGGCGCGCGACCGACCTCTACGACCTCGGCGACCTGATCGTTAACACCCGCATCAGCCAGGTGAACGGCGTCGCGGAGGTGCTGCTCGGCGGGGCGCAAACCCCGGCCGTGCGCGTAGCCGCCGATCCGTCGGAGCTGCAAACGCGCGGCCTGGGCCTTGAGGACGTGAGAACGGCCATCACACAAGCCAATTCGCTTGTGCCGGTGGGAAGCCTCGATGGTCCGGATAAATCCACGACCGTCGTGGTCAACGGCCAGATCACGGAGCCAGCCGATTACGCGGCGCTTGTGGTGAAGGTCAAAGGCGGCGACGTGGTCCGCGTCGGCGATGTGGCCAAGGTTTCGACCGGCACCAGCAACCGCCTCTCCGCCGGCTATTTTAACAGCTCCCCCGCCATCATCTTCATCATATTCAAGACGGCGGATGCCAACGTCATCAAGACGGTCGACCAGATTTACAGCCTGATGCCCGAGTTGCACCGGCTGCTTCCGGCCGACGTCCAGCTCACGGTGCTGAACGACCGCACCAAGACAATCCGCACCAGCATCTTCGACATCCAGAAAACGCTGATCGCGAGCATCTTGCTGGTGATGCTTGTGGTGTTCGTGTTCCTGCGGCGCGGCGTGCCTACGCTGGCGGCGGGCGTGGCAGTACCGCTTTCGCTGGCCGGCACCGTCGTATTGATGTGGGTCTCTGGATATAGCCTTGACAACTTCTCGCTTCTCGCACTGACGATTTCGGTCGGCTTCGTGGTCGACGACGCCATTGTGGTCATCGAGAACTGCTACCGCAACATGGAAGCGGGACTAAAGCCGTTGCAGGCTGCACTTGAAGGTGCGCGCCAGATCGGTTTCACCATCATCTCCATCAGCATCTCGCTCGTCGCTGCCTTCATTCCGCTCCTGTTCATGGGCGGCGTCATCGGGAAGCTGTTGCGGGAATTTGCCTGGACGCTCACTTACGCGATCTTGATCTCCGCAATCGTCTCGCTGACGCTGACCCCGATGATTTGCGGCAGGCTCATCCGCAAGCTGCCGCGCCCGCGCGAGACCTGGCTCGACAGGCGGATCGAGCCCTTCTTCGAAGCGCTGCTCAGGGGGTACGAGCGCTCTCTCGTTTGGTCTCTGCATCACCGCTTTCTGATGGTGCTGGTAACGCTGACGGCGGTCTTCCTCACCGTCCTGCTTTTCAGAACGCTTCCGGGCGCGATTGTGCCGCAGGGGGACACCGGCCTTGTGATCGGGAGCGCGCGGGCAGCTCCCGACATTTCCTTCGAGGCGCTTGAAAAGCTTCAGAAGGAAATCAACGCCATTATCGATCGGGACCCGGACGTTGCGAGTGTCGGCGTTTCCATCGGCGGGCGCTCCGGTTTTGGCGCCGCCAACCAGGCCCGTTTCTACATGTCCTTGAAGCCGATGCCCGAGCGGAAAACGCCAGCCCTTGGGGTCATCGCGCGGTTGCGTCATAAGTTTTCCGCCCTCAAAGGCGTAGACATCACCATGTTTCCGGGCTCGGAGCTTCATTTCGGAGGGCGGCAATCGCGCTCGCAATATCAAGTCACGATATGGAGTCCCGAACTCAAGGAGATCTTGGAGTGGCTTCCCAAGATTCAAGCACATATCAAGCACATCCCGGGCGTCGTGGATGTGAACTCGGACCGCGAGGCTGGCGGCCCGCAGGCCATGCTCACCATCGACCGGATCAAGGCTGCCAAATTTGGCGTCGCGGTCAAGGACATCGATAATGCACTCAACGATGCCTTCTCCCAGCGCGCAGTCTCGACCATCTACGATTTCCGCAATCAGTATAATGTGATCCTGGAAGCCAGTCCCGATGCACAGCGGGGTCTGGAAGGGCTCGGCCGTATCTATGTGAAAGGCGGCTCTGGCAAGCAGGTTCCGCTATCGGCGCTTGCTTCGGTGAGTCTCACGGGCGTTCCTCTTGCCGTGGCCCATACGGGCCAGTTTCCGGCCGTGACGATCAGCTTCAACACAGCTCAGAATGTGACCGTCGGCCAGGTGCTGCCGCAAATCAGGCAGCTGGCGGAGGACCTGCACGTTCCCGCATCTCTTCATGTGGACCTTGCCGGCGAGACGCTTGCGCTTCAGCAGCAGCAATCTTCAACGCTGCTTCTCATTATCACCGCCCTGATTTCCGTCTATCTCGTGCTCGGCATCCTCTACGAGGACCTTATCCACCCGCTGACGATCCTCTCCACGTTGCCCTCGGCCGGTTTCGGCGCGGTTCTGACGCTTTCGATCACCAACCAGCAACTCTCGATCATCGCGCTGATCGGCATCATCCTGCTCATCGGCATCGTGAAGAAGAACGGCATCATGCTCGTCGATTTCGCGCTGGAAGGCGAGCGCGTGCGCGGGCTTTCGAGCGAGGACGCCATTCACCAGGCCTGCATGGAGCGCTTCCGGCCGATCCTGATGACGACGCTTGCGGCGATGTTCGGCGCGCTGCCGCTCATTCTCGCGTCGGGGCCGGGGTCGGAGCTGCGCGCGCCGCTGGGCTATACGGTTTTCGGGGGGCTGGCGGTGTCACAGTTGTTCACGATCTACACCACCCCGGTGATCTACCTGCTGCTGGATAAGCTGCGCCACCGCCGCAGGAGGCCCGCGGCGGCGCCGGAGCCGGTATCGTCTTAGCTGGCGTAATTAAGTGCCTTGTAGCTGGTATGTCCGCTCGCAGCCCAAGCCGTCGTCAAGAAGCAGGATGGCGTTCGCCCGGCGCGCAATCCGATGCTCCGCCGAGCTGTCGCGTGCCAGCGACAGCAGTTCCTGCCGTTCAGCAGTGCTCAGAAATTCCCCACGAATCATGCTGCCCACGAGAATCCTGTTCGCCTAGCTTTGCAAGCACTTTCTGCCGGGTTTTCAATGAGTCAGGGTATAGCTCACAGTTTCACACACCGCGCCGCATCCGTCTAGGCCTCGCATCTATGCGCTCCGCACGCGCGGCGCCTCTTCCGTGCCGCCATTCCGGGCCTTGAGCGTCTCGCGGAACGGGCTCTGCGGATAGGTGCCGAGCAGGATCAGCTCCGCCGTATGGAACTCAAGCTCCTCAAGCGCCAGCTTCAGCGGCCGGTTGTCCGGGTGGCCTTCGACATCGGCATAGAACATGGTGGCGTTGAAGCTGCCTTCGAGCTGATAGGATTCGAGCTTGGTCATGTTCACGCCGTTGGTCGCGAACCCGCCCAGCGCCTTGTAGAGCGCGGCCGGCACGTTGCGCACCCGGAAGATGAACGTGGTCAGCACTGGGCCGTTGTCCGCGGGCGGCACCTCGGCCTTCTTGGCGAACACCAAAAAGCGCGTGGTATTATGCGCCGCGTCCTCGATATCGCTCTTCAAAATCTTGAGGCCGTAAATCTGGGCGGCGAGCTTGGAGGCGATGGCGGCCTGGGTTACATCGCCCTCCGCTGCGATCATGCGCGCGGCGCCCGCCGTGTCGGCCTCGACGATGGGCGTCAGCCCGAGCGCGCGGATGGCGGTGCGGCACTGGCCCAGCGCATGGGTATGGCTGTGCACCGTCTTCACGGTCTTGAGCGTGGCGCCGGGCAGCGCCATGAGCTGGTGGCTGATCCGCTCGAAATGCTCGCCCACGATATGCAGGCCGGAATTGGGCAAGAGGTGATGCACGTCGGCGACGCGGCCCGCGACCGAGTTCTCGACCGGGATCATCGCATAGCGCGCCGCGCCGTTGCGCACGGCCGCGATGGCATCCTCAAAGGTCGGACAGGCCTGCGGCACCAGCTCCTTGGCGAAATTGGCACAAGCGATGTGGGAGTTGGCGCCTGGCTCGCCCTGATAGGCGATGCCGGCCTTGGGCGCCTTCGATCTGGTCTTTGAGGATGTCATGCGGAAACCTGCTTATGTCCGCGTTCGCGGAATCGCCGCTCACCTTGCAGGCTTTGCACGCTTTTTCAAGAGGTACATCGCCGTGGCTTGTGCAGCGGGGCGCATGACCGCAGCGTTCTGCACCTCATGAGCGTCGTACCCCCCACCCCAGCCTTCTCCCATTGGGAGAAGGCTGGGGTGGGGTAATGCGCGCATTGCGGATCGCCGGCATAAGCAGCCTGCTCCCGCCTCGTTGCGGCAGCGCCTATCGCCGAACGCCGCCGGTACTGGATCACCGCTCCACGAAGGCCTTTTCGATCACGAATTCGCCGGGCTCACCCATGTTGCCTTCCACCCAGCCGAGCCAGAGGAACCTTTCCCGGAACCCGGCGAGCATGGCGGGGCTGCCGCAGAGCATAACGCGGTCCTCCTCGCGGTTGAGCGGCGGCTGGCCGATGTCCTCGAAGAACTTGCCGCTCTCGATGAGATCGCTGATGCGGCCGCTATTGCGATAAGCCTCGCGCGTGACAACCGGGTAATAGATGAGCTTCTCGCGCACCATCTCGCCCAGGTACTCGTCCTCCGCCAGCGTCTCCGTAAGCCGCTCGTAATAGGCCAAATCCGAGAGATAGCGCACGCCGTGCGCCAGGATCACCTTATCGAAGTTCTCGTAGGTCTCGGGATCGCGGGTGAGGCTCAGAAACGGCGCAAGGCCCGTCCCCGTGCTGAGCAGATAGAGCCGCTTGCCGGGCAGGAGGTTGTCGAGCACCAGCGTGCCTACAGGCTTGCGGCCCACGAGCACCCGGTCGCCGGGCTGGATGTGCTGCAACCGCGAGGTTAGCGGCCCGTTTTGCACCTTGATGGAGAAGAACTCCAAGAGGCCGTCGTAATTGGCGCTGGCCATGCTGTAGGGGCGCACCAGCGGCCGGCCTTCGGCCTCAAGCCCCACCATCGCGAACTGGCCGTTCCTGAAGCGGAAGGATGGATCGCGCGTTGTGGTAAAGCTGAAAAGGTCTTCATTCCAGTGTCTTACGGACAGGACGGTTTCTTCCTTGTACGCACTCATGCAGGACTGCACTCCCTCAAAGACAAGCCGCGTCAGACCGGTATTCCGGCAGCGCCGGCCGATCACGCCTTTTGCAGTGCAACATGTGCAGCGGCCATGCAAAACACAAATGCTGGATACCGGCCGCCGCTTCATTCAAAATGCCGGGAGCGTTCGCGGAGTCGCGCCGCCAGCTTTGCCCGATCTCGCGCCCCGCCGGCCGGACGCCTAAATTTAAGGGTAGGATTTGCGCCAGCCTGCCTCTTCTGGAGAAAAGCCATGCCTACGGAACTTCTGATCGTCTTGAAAGCGGCAGAGGCCGCAGCGAATTGGCACAGCGGCCAAAGGCGCAAGGGCGTGGCTGGCGAGCCTTATGTCAATCATTTGATCGAGGTCGCCAAGCTCGTCACGGAAGCGACGAACGGAGAAGACCCGCATCTTGCCGCCGCCGCCTTGCTGCACGATGCCGTGGAAGACCAGAACATTCCGCTTAGCCAGATCGCTTCGATGTTCGGGGACGATGTTGCCGCGCTTGTCGCGGAGGTGACCGACGACAAATCCCTGCCCAAGCAGGAGCGGAAACGGCTCCAGGTCGAGCACGCGCCGCACAAGTCCGCCCGCGCGAAGATCCTGAAGCTCGCCGACAAGACCAGCAATGTGCGCGCCCTTGGCGTGAGCCCTCCAGATTGGCCGCTGGAGCGGCGGCGCGAATATATACGCTGGGCCCGCGAGGTTGTTGCCGGGCTCGGCGAGGCAAGCCCTTACCTCCAGCAGCAGTTTGAGGCCGCCGTCCGGCAGGCCGAGCGCGCGCTGGAAGGCGATGCCTGAGCTGGCGCTGCACTCAGTTTTGCAGATACTTCTCGGGAATGCGCGCGACTAAGCAGACTTTCGTTGGCTGCCCAATGTGACGGCTTAGTTTCTTTTGTTTTCGCGGAGTTTTTTCGCAAAACCGGGAAGGCCGCTTTTGCGAACTGTGCTTAGCGCGGCCGGCCAGTAAGCCGCGTGCAAATCTCAAAACCCGATGCGGCGGAGATCGAGGGTGTAGGGGAAGTAGGGGTTTGTACCGGGATCGCGCGGGCTCATCGGTCCAGGCGAATGTCCGATGGTTTCGAAGCGGGCGAGCCGCCGCGTCTCCGCTTCGAGCGCGTTGACGGGGAAGGTTTCGTGCGCCCGCCCGCCGGGATGCGCAACGTGATAGCGGCAGCCGCCGATGGAGCGCCCGGCCCAGCTATCCACGAGGTCGAAGACGAGCGGCGTATGCGGCTCGATGGCGGGTTGCAGGCACAGCGCGGGCATCCAGGCGCGGAAGCGCACTCCGGCCACTGCCTCGCCATGCACGGCTGCGGGCTTGAGCGGCACGCGGATGCCGTTGCAGGTCACCTGATAGCGCGTGCCGAGATTGCCCCTCACCTTCACCTGCAAGCGTTCGAGCGACAAATCGACATAACGCGCCGTGCCGCCGGGCGCGCCCTCCTCGCCCATGACGTGCCACGGCTCCAGCGCCTGCCGCAGCTCAAGCTCGATGCCGTCGTAGGTGACGCTGCCATAGACCGGGAAGCGGAACTCGAAATGCGGCGCGAACCATGCGAGTTCCACCGGGAAGCCAGCGCCGCGCAAATCCGCGATTACGTCCTTGAAGTCCTGCCAGATATACTCGGGCAGCATGAAGCGGTCGTGGATCTCCGTGCCCCAGGGGATGAGCCCGCGCTTATAGGGGGTCTCCCAGAACCAGGCGATAAGCGCGCGCAGGAAAAGCTGCTGCGCCAGGCTCATGCGCGCATGCGGCGGCATCTCGAAGGAGCGGAACTCCACGAGGCCCAGCCGGCCGGTGGCGCTGCCGGGCGAATAGAGCTTGTCGATGCAGATTTCGGCGCGGTGGGTGTTGCCGCTGGAGTCGATCAACAGGTTGCGGAAGATGCGGTCCACGAGCCACGAAGGGATCCAGCCCTTGCCTTTATCGGGCACCTGGGAGAAGGCGATCTCCATCTCGTAGAGCGAATCGTGGCGGGCCTCGTCGATGCGCGGCGCTTGGCTGGTCGGGCCAATGAACAGGCCGGAGAAGAGATAGGACAGCGACGGGTGGTTCTGCCAGTAGTTGACGATGCTGGCGAGCAGGTCCGGCCGGCGCAGGAACGGGCTGTCCTCCGGCGTGGGCGCGCCCAGCACGATGTGGTTGCCGCCGCCCGTGCCGCTATGGCGGCCGTCGACCATGAATTTCTCGGTGGTGAGCCGGGCCAGCCGTGCCTCCTCGTAGAGCGTCCCGGTGACGCTCACCGCCTCGTCCCAAGTCGAGGCGGGATGAATGTTCACCTCGATCACGCCGGGGTCCGGCGTCACCTTGATGACGTTGAAGCGCCAGTCCTTCGGCGGCTCATAGCCTTCGACATGCACGGGCTGGCCGGTGATCCTCGCCGTCTCCTCCACCGCGGCGGCGAGCGCGGCATAGTCCTCCGCGTCGTGAAGCGGCGGCATGAACACGCAAAGATGCCCGTCACGCGGCTCGATGGCCATCGCGGTACGCACAGCGCCCACGACCTCGTCAGGCGCGGCCGGCAGCTGCTCAGGCGGCGGCAACGTCACCGATTGGCGGCGGACGGGCAGTAGCACCTCGCGCGGCGGTATCGGCCCGCGCGCCGCGAACGGATCGATGGGCACTGCATGGGGGTAGTTCGCGGGCGCGATATAGGGCAGCGAGCCGATCGGCAGGCGGAAGCCCACGGGAGAGTCGCCCGGAAGAAGGAAGAGCTTGCTGCGCCGCAAGCCCCAGCGCTCCGTCACCCAGCGCCGGCCGCGCTCCTGGCTGTGCCAGACCTGGATGGGCATGACGTAGCCCGAGGGCTTATCGAGGCCGCGCTCGAACACACGGATGACGCGAGCGCGCTCCTGCGGATCGTCGAGCTTGTTGTCAAGCGGATCGAGGTTCAGCGGCAGCTTCTGCTCGATGAGCATGAAGTGTGCCGGGTCTTCGTAGGCAGGCACGGCGCAATCCGTGGGCAGATCGAGCTGCCGGGCCAGAGTAGTGGCAAAGCGCTCAGCATCGGCCACCGAGGCGGGCTTTGCCGGCACTTCCTTGTCGACTAGCGCATCGTTCTCCCAGAGCGGCTGACCGTCCTTCCTCCAGTACACGGAGAAGGACCAGCGCGGCAGTTGCTCGCCGGGATACCATTTGCCCTGCCCGTAGTGCAGAAGTCCGCCCGGCGCGAAGCGGTCGCGCAGGCGGCGGATCAGGGTCTCGGCATAGCGGCGCTTATCGGGGCCCACCGCCTCGGTGTTCCATTCTGCGCCGTCCACATCGTCGATGGAGACGAAGGTCGGCTCGCCGCCCATCGACAGGCGCACATCGCCCTCGCGCAGACGCCGGTCCACCTCATGGCCCGCCTTGGCGATGGCCTCCCACTGCTCCTCCGTATACGGAAGCGTCACACGCGGGGATTCGAGGATGCGCGTCACCTTCATCTCGTGGGAGAAGACGACCTCGGCCTCGTCGTGCATACCGCTGACGGGAGCGGCGCTTTGCGGCGATGGCGTCGCGGCCAGCGGAATGTGGCCCTCGCCCGCGAACAAGCCGGAAGTCGGATCGAGCCCGATCCAGCCGGCACCCGGCAGGTAAACCTCGGCCCAGGCGTGCAAGTCGGTGAAGTCGTGCTCCGTGCCCGAAGGCCCGTCGAGCGATTTCATATCCGCCTTGAGCTGGATCAGGTAGCCGGAGACGAACCGCGCCGCGAGACCATAGTGGCGCAGGATGTGAACCAGCAGCCAGCCCGAATCGCGGCAGGAGCCTGACTGCTTTTTGAGCGTTTCCTCCGGCGTCTGCACGCCAGGCTCCATGCGGATCAGATAGCGGATGTGGTGCTGGAGCTGCTGGTTGAGCGCCCAGATGAAGTCGATGGAGGTCTTCGCCTCGATCTTGAGGCTTTGCAGATAATCGCGCAGAAGCGGCCCCGGCTCGGCGGCCTTGAGATAGGGCGCAAGCTCCTCAGCTGCCTCGGGCTCGTATTTGAACGGCCAGTCGCCCGCATACTCGTCCACGAAAAAGTCGAACGGGTTGATCGTGGCCATGTCCGCCACGAGATCGACCACCACCTTGAATTCACGCGTCTTTTCCGGAAAAACCAGCCGTGCCAGGTAGTTGCCGAACGGGTCCTGCTGCCAGTTGATGAAGTGGTCCTTCGGCTCGATATTGAGCGAATAGCTAAGGATCGGCGTGCGGCTGTGAGGTGCTGGGCGCAGGCGGACGATCTGGGGGCCGAGGACCGTCGGGCGGTCGTAGGTGTACTCAGTGCGGTGGGTCAGCGCGACGTGAAGGGCCATTGCTCCTCGCGGGTTGGGACGGCGGCAGCCGGTTGTATATCAGTTCGCGGACGCCTCCAAGATGGCGCTCGCGCGAATAGCCGCGATGCGGGGAATGCAAGGGGCGTGCCCAGAGCGTTCGCCTGCCCGCCGCACCTGAGGCGATTGGCCGCGTCGCAGCCCAGGCCTATTCAAAAAGAAAATCGTATCGCAAAAATATAGTTTTGTTACAATTAGACATAAACCGCAACGGTTTGAAATAAGCTGCATCGGTAATAAAGGAGAAACAATCTCTGATTGCCGTAGTGTTTGTGGTGTATTTTGTTCACCAGAATTCATGTGCCATTTGGCATAACACTGGCGGCTTTCCTACAGCTTCAAGACGTTCATCGGCGTTGCCGGACTGTACACGTCGAAACGGCCTTTCATTCAGCATGGTTATTGTTTGAAACGGGGAGTCAATCGTATGCCTTATGCTGGCCGCAGAAAATCTTTTCTCAGGCGCGTTTTTGACTTTGTATTCTTCTGGCGGCAAGCCAGCCGCACTTTGCCCAGCACCGCGATGGGCCAGGAAGAATATATCGATCACAAGTCCATCTGGCCACGGACCCATGCGTACGATTTGAGTGAAGGGCATACTCAGCCCGGGCCGGAATTTGGCGCACCTGCCTTGTGCTGGCACATCGCCGTTTGGCCAAGACACGGCGCGGACCCGAACCAGGCTAAAGTGGACTCTGACAATTTGGTAAAAGTAAAATGGGAAGACTTGTTCGCTGAATTCAAAAATAAGAGGAAAACGCTTTACGCAGCTGCAGGTACGGATGACGGCGAGTTCAACACATTCCTGGTTAACCTACAGAAAAAGGGAAGATTGCTCGGTAAGCACGATCCAGATCAACTGGTACTCGTAAGCAGGCAGGACCGCATCCCGGAAATACTTAAATTCGATAGGCTAGAGCCAAGCTTTCTCCACTTCACCTTGTGGTGGTGCGACGATGGTCAATCGCACTTCTCCAACAAGGAGGCTCCGTCAGATTCGGCAATCCGGGTTCGCGTCTTTGTCCACGAGGCCTTCGATCACACAACGGTAAGCTTCTACATCGATCCGGGCAAGCCCTGGAATGAAGACAGCATTTTCAGTTCCAAGGACGCCACAGGTGTACGGCGCAAAAAGATCTTTGAAACCGTGGAGGCGGTTAAGGCGATATGCCAGAATCAAATTACAGCCGGATGTATCAACTTCCCGCTTCTGCCAGAGCGCGAGGTAACCGAGGAGCAGGCGAAGATCCTGCATGATGCTGGAGAGTATTTGTACAATGGCGTTTGGGGAGAGTTCTGCCAGGCGTTCGGCTTCCATTTGGAGGATGCCGTCACGTCTAAGGGCCGCTGCTTCGCCAATTTCAGAAGCCTGGTGATGTCTACGGACGGCGTGCCGTCCGGCAACGAGCCAGCCAATCCATTGAACACGTCGGCGCCGGGAGTCTATTTTCACCGCTTTAGCGAGAAGCCCGCCGAGGGTACGAGCGAGGCAAACGCGGTCATCAAAGCATTCTGGCCGTTCGTCCGGCGCATCAATCCCGAAGCCGACTTTAAAGAGCACATAGCCTGCGGCCTCATGCACTGGCGCGCATTGTTCATCACGTCGCTCGGGGCAAAAAGGACTGCCCGGCGGGCGGCTGAATGGAAGGGAAACGACGTTCCCGCAGGCCACCTTCTGGAAGACGCGAACACCCCCGATCCGACGATCCGTGAGACGTTCAACCAGACGCACCGGCCAGTCCGTTATCTCTTCCTCACAAAATGCGAACCCCACCGAAGACAAGTTGGGCGCATCGTGGAGCGCATGTGCCGGCTTGGAACGCTGCGGCTGTTTGCCCTCAAGAGTTACAACGTCATCCAAAACGCGGACATTCACATTCGCATCAGGGGACAGGAGCTTGACGGCATCATGGCCTGGTGGAGCAAGCAGTGCTTCGAGATTCAGCAGGAATTCAAGCAGGTCAAGGCCAAGTTTCCTGGCGAAGATAAGCTGGATAAAAAGCAGTTCAAGGAACTCAATGAAGCAAGAAAGCTGCGAGACGACCTTTTGGCTGAGGCAACGGATAACGCTGAAAAGAGGCTCATCGAAATCACGGCTTCGCTGGACAAGCTCTCGCAAGCATCGGATGGCGGGTTGCATTACCGCGTGAGACGTTCCGCCTACTACATCGATCAATTCCATGCACTGGTTAAAATCCTCGGCATTGGAGACGTCCCAACCTGGATCGCCTACAATTCATTTGCGGAGCGCGGGCTCAAGCCGGTCTTCGACCTGATCCGCCAGACGGGGGAGCGCCTTCAGGCTCTGCGGGATCGCCTAACCGCCGTCACGGAGAGCATCCAGACAAGCGCTCTTGTGGTCCAAAGCTCTGCGACACGTGAAAATACCAACGTCCTCCGAAATATAGAATGGTATTTCAAGTACTCGTCCTGGGGCCTGACAGCGTGGGTGCTTTGGTTTATCTTCAACAACGTCACGCTGGCCGCGATCAAGAAAATCCCTTCAGCTATATTGGACGCGACAAAGCATCTGTTGGGCTGGTAAGCTGGCAAGAGGCGCCTTCGATGCAGCGGGCAGGCGGCGGCCACATGGCAAGGGCGGGCCTTGCCAACGGCGGCCCGCCCCGCCGCGGCTTCGCCGCAGGCGTTCCTTACCACCCATCTAACTTTTTGTTGCGCTGAGGAAAGATGTGGCTCCGGAATTTCGGACAGGACGATAAGGCGACGCCGATAAATAAGTAAATCAACTTGGATAAGTTGTGGATCGCAGGATTTCGCCGGGCCAGCTAGGCGGCTAGCGTCGGTGGATGATCGATGAAAAAGCGATTCGTCCACGTTACGAAGCTGTGCGGGACTGCCTGGATGAGGCGGGGCGGCGCTTGTTTGCGGCGGCGGAAGCACGTGCTGGCGGCTATGGCGGGGTTTCCGCGGTTTGCCGGGCCACCAAGATCGCGCGGAGCACGATCAACCGGGGTGTGAAAGATCTTGTCAAACCGGTGCCTTCCAGCAGCAGCCACATGCGGCGGGCTGGGGGCGGCCGGCGAGCCTTGACGGCAACTGACGCAACGCTTCTGGACAACCTGCTGCGCCTGCTAGCGCCGGCAACGATGGGCGATCCAATGCGGCCGCTTCTTTGGGTGTCGAAGAGCCATGCAAAGCTTGCGGCGGCGCTGCGCAAGATGGGACACAAAGTCAGCGCTAGTAGTATCCCAAAGCTTCTCGTTCAGCTTAGGTATAGACCATGCCTATCCGGTTAGGACCCACACCCACTACATGTTGTTTCCGGTGACACATTGGTTTATCCGCTTGACGCCCAAGGACGGGCGGCACAGTGTGGGTGTAAAGCGGATAATGGAGCGTTCGCCTTGGATGTTCTCGACCACGCCGGTCTGCCCTTCGCGCACTCGCTTCCTGAGTTCCAGCGGCTTTTTCCCGGCGACGCGGCTTGCGCTGCCTATCTGGAGAAGGCCCGCTGGAACGGCGGTTTCATTTGCCCGCATTGTCAAATCAGCGCAGAGCCGTTCCGTTTCGATAACCGCCCTGGCGTCCTGCGTTGCCGCAAATGCCGCAAGAACACCGGATTGACCGTCGGCACCGTCATGGAGCGCAGCCACACGCCGTTGAGCGTATGGTTCTGGGCGGCCTACCTCGTTACCAGCCAGACGCCCGGCATGTCTGCAGTGCAGTTCCAACGGCAGCTTGGCCTGTCGCGCTACGAAACCGCCTTCGGCATCCTTCACAAGCTCCGCGCCAGCATGGTGCGCCCTGGCCGGGACCGGATCGGCGGACAGCCGGAGAACCATGTCGAGGTGGACGAAACCTATGTGGGCGGACGAACGCGCGGCGAAGGCCGGGGCGTCCACCATAAGGCGCTGGTGGTTGGAGCCGTCGAAGTCCGCCATCGGGAGCCGGGCACCGCACAGGACAAGCGGAAGGATGGCCGCTACGCCGGGCGCATCCGGCTGGCCATCGCCGCTGACCGGAGCGCAGAATCGCTGTGCGGCTTCGTCGAGAGCGCCGTGATGCCAGGCTCGCTGATCGTCACCGACGACTGGAGCGGCTATGGCAGCCTGCGAACACGCGGCTACGACCACCACGCCATTGCTGAATGCGGCGATCCCGAGGTGGCCGAGCAGTTCCTGCCGGTCTCTCACCTCGTCTTCAGCAACCTGAAGGCTTGGCTCAGTGGCATCCATCACGGCGTGAGCGAAAAGCACTTGCAAGCCTACCTCAATGAATACACGTTCCGCTTCAACAGGCGCTTCTACCCATTCAACACCTTCCGATCCCTGCTCGGCATCGCTGGCGACGCTACCGCGCCGACATATGCCGCGTTATACTCAGGTGAGTGGCAGCACCCTAAATGTAGTGGGTGTGGGTCTTAACCGGATAGGCATGGATTGAGCATCTCGGTTTGCCACTATCCACCCGGAACATCGAAGTGGAATAAAATAGAGCATCGCCTGTTTAGTCACATCAGTCAGAACTGGCGCGGGAAACCATTGACGAGCCGGATGGCCATCGTCGAACTGATCGCGGCAACCACCACGGAAACTGGACTGAAGGTTCAGTGTGAACTCGATGAAAGGGCTTACACCAAGGGCGTCAAGGTCAGCGACGCGCAAATGGCTGGATTAAACCATGCCTATCCGGTTAAGACCCATACCCACTACATCTAGGGTGCTGCCATTCGCCCGAGTATAGCTCGGCATATGTCGGCGCGGTTGTATCTCCGGCGATGCCGAGCAGCGATCGGAAGGCGTTGAACGGGTAGAAGCGCCGGTTGAATCGGAAGGTGAACTCGTTGAGATGGGCTTGCAGATGCTTCGCGCTCACGCTGTGGTGAGTACCGTTGAGCCAAGACTTCAGGTTACTGAAGACGAGGTGGATGATCGGCATGAACTCCTCGGCCACTTCTGGGTCGCCGCATTCGGCAATGGCGTGATGGTCGTATCCCAGCTTGCGCAAGCCGTCGTAGCCGTTCCAGTCGTCGGTGATCACAAGCGATCCCGGCATGACGGCGCTCTTGACAAACCCGCCCAGGGCATCGGCGCTGCGGTCGGTGGCGATGGCGAGGCGAACACGACCGGCGTAGCGGCCGTCCTTCCTTTTGTCCTGTGCTGTGCCCGGTTCCCGATGGCGGACTTCAACGGCGGCAACCACCAGCGTCTTGTGGTGAACGCCTCGACCTTCACCGCGCGTTTTCCCGCCCACATAGACCTCGTCCACCTCGACGTGCCCATCAGCCTTGCCACCGATCCGGTCCTGGCCGGGGCGCACCATACCCGAGCGGAGCTTGTGCAGGATGCCGAAAGTGGCTTCGTAGCGCGACAAGCCAAGCTGGCGCTGGAAATGCACCGCCGACATGCCGGGCGTCTGGCTGGCGACGAGGTAGGCGGCCCAGAACCAGACGCTCAACGGCGTGTGGCTGCGCTCCATCACCGTGCCGACGGTTAATCCTGTATTCTTGCGGCATTTGCGGCAGCGCAGGACGCCAGGGTGGTTATCGAAACGGAACGGCTCTCCGCTGGTTCGACAGTGCGGGCAAATGAAACCGCTGTGCCAGCGGGCCTTTTCCAGATAGGCAGCGCAGGCCGCGTCGTCGGGGAAAAGTTGCTGGAACTCGGGAAGTGACTGCGGGAAGGGCAGACCGGCGTGGTCGAGAACATCCAAGGCGAACGCTCCATTATCCGCTTGATGCCCACACTGCGCCAACCGTTCTTGGGCGTCAAACGGATAAATCGAGGCCATGTTAGATCAAGATGTAGTGGGTATGGGTCTTAACCGGATAGGCATGGATTAAACATCACCCCCGCCGAGTTCCACCCAGAGTGGAATTACACCATCGCGCCCAGGTGCCCAAAACCTCCAACTTGAAGCGGTTATTTTTGGGTGTCGCCTTAGCTGGCGAGACAGAACCGATCCGAACTCCAGCTCATCTCAAAAAGGGATTTGGAATTGTAGTCCTGCTTGACAGCGGAACGCCCGCATTTGGAGAGGCAGGAAGGTCAGCAATGGGTCACGACCGACCGATCAGACGGTGCCGGGGCTGTGCACCAGTCAGTCTATATCTAGCCCGAAGTTCTGGAGCCCGGAATAGCGGATAGCATTGAATTGCAATGCGAAATACCCGGCGGCGGCGGGTTGGCGCCGTCAAATGTACCCATGTAGTGCGACGGTATGACTCAGGCTGCGGCCGCGCAAATCAGCTACATTCCGCACATGTATATCGACTTTGTGCCCAATCGAGGCTCCAAACCCGCCATCCTGCTGCGCGAGAGCATCCGGGAGGGCAAGCGCATCAAGAAGCGCACCATTGCCAACCTCTCGGCCCTGACGCTTGAGCAGGCGGAGTCCATCCGGCTGGTGCTCAAGGGCGGGCAGCTTGTGCCCGTGGACGGCAGCCTCGAATGCATCCGCTCGCTGCCGCACGGTCCTGTGGAGGCGGTGCGCACCGCCATGCGGCGGCTGGGCTTCGACAAGCTGATCGATGGCAGGCCCTCACGCGAGCGCGATCTCGTGGTGGCGATGGCGGCGGGCCGCATCGTCGCGCCGGAAGCCAGCAAATTGGCGATGACACATGCCTGGGGGCACACAACGCTGGCGGAGGAGTTTGGCGTCGCCGATACCCATGAGGACGAGCTTTACGCCGCGATGGACTGGCTGATCGAACGCCAGGACAAGATCGAAAAGCGGCTGGCCAAGCGTCATCTGAAGGAGGGCGGGCTTGTGCTGTTCGACCTTACCTCATCGAGCTTCGAGGGCGTTACCTGCCCGCTGGCGAAGATCGGCTATAGCCGCGACGGCAAGCCCGGCACGCTCCAAGTGAATTACGGCCTGCTCGCGGACAGCCGCGGCTGCCCGGTCGCGGTCTCGGTATTCGAGGGCAATACCGCCGATCCCAAAACGCTTCTGCCGCAGGTGGAGAAGCTGCGCAATAGCTTCGGCATCGCCTCGCTGATCATGGTTGGGGACCGCGGCATGATCTCGAACGTACAGATCGAGGCCATGCGCAAGCTCGAAGGCACAGGCTGGATCACGGCCTTGAAAAACGGCGCCATCGCCAGGCTCGCCGATGCTGGGCAATTGCAGCTTGACCTGTTCGATGAGCGCAATCTCATCAGTCTTACCAGCGAAGACTATCCCGGCGAGCGGCTGGTGGCCTGCCGGAACCCGGAGCTTGCCAAGTTGCGTGCGGCCAAACGCAAGGATCTGATCGCGGCCACGGAGCGCGAGCTTCAAAAGATCGCAGGCATGGTTGCCGGCGGCAAGCTCGCCGGGCGGGACAAGATCGGCGTCCGCGTTGGCAAGGTCATCGGAAAATACAAGGTTGCCAAGCACTTCGACATCGATATCCAGGACGCGGGCCTAACCTTCAGCGTCAACGAAGAGCGCGTTACGGCCGAGGCGGCACTCGACGGCCTCTATGTGATCCGCACCTCCGCCGCCGAAGCTGACATGAGCGCCGAAGCCGCCGTGTTGAACTACAAGCGCCTGGCCGGGGTGGAACGCGCCTTCCGCACGCTCAAAGGCGTGGACCTTCAGGTCCGCCCGATCCGCCACCGGCTGGAGACCCGCGTCAAGGCCCACATCTTCCTCAGCATGCTGGCCTATTACGTGCAATGGCACCTGACCGAAGCCTGGAAGCCGCTCTTGTTCGCGGATGAGGCGCCGTCAAACGAGGCGCGCGATCCGGTGGCGCCCGCCAAGCGTTCGGAATCCGCGCTCGCCAAGGTGCACAGCCGCCGCCTCGCCGATGGCACACCCGCGCTCAGCTTCGGCGGCCTGCTCAAGCATCTGGAAACAATCGTGCGCAATACCATGCGCCGCGTTAATGCCGGGCCCGGCGAGGGAACCTTCACCCTCACCACACGGCCAAACCCAAAGCAGCGGCAAGCCATCGATCTTGCCGAAGCCATCGCGGTGTAGACACCACCGCGCCGCCAGTTTCAATCGCAAGCAATTGAAACGTAAGGGGCTTTTTCATCTTAGCCCTGGGAACTTCGGGCTAGCGGGTGTCCGTCTTAACCGGATATCAAGATCATGTCGAACCTGATGAACCTTGCAATCAAGCTTGACATGCGGCCGAATGACGACAACCCGTGCGAAAAGGTTGACCGCCTCAACGAAAAAAGGGACGAGGTGCAGCCTTGGACGGAAGGGCAGCGGGCAAAGTTTGAGGCACATTGGGAGATTGGGACGCGCGAACGCCTAGCCTATGAGCTGCTGCTCATCACGTCGCGGCGTCAATCCGATGTCTGGCAGCTTGGGCCGCAGCACATGCAAGAGATCGCGGGCGAGACCTACATCGTCTTTGCGCAAGAGAAGACGGAAGAGCCACACAAGTCACCCGTGCCGCCGCGCCTCATGAAAGCAATCGAGGCAATGCCAAAACCGGAGGGCAACACGCAATACTTGCGGTTTGTCCTCACGAAATGGGAGACGCCCTTCTCAGGCGCAAATTCGTTCGGGAATTGGTTTCGCGATGCCATCACCGCCGCCGGGCTCAAGGGCCAAGTCAAGGCTCACGGGCTCCGGGCAACACTTCCAACGGATGCGGCAGAGAATGGCGCGACGGAGCACGAGCTAAAGGCAATGACCGGCCACAAGCAAACGGCGATGGTCGAGAAATATACGCGCAAGGCCAATCAGCGGCGCAACGCGCGCGCCGGTCTGGCGAAGGTAATCACCTTCAAGGCCGTTGGCTAAGCAGAGTTTCCTGGCTTCCTTAACGCCCAGCCGCTCCGCATGAACCCAGCACAGCGCCTGCTCCGCAATCTTGAACTGACCGGTGCCGTCCGAGACGATCACCGTGCCGTCCAGGAGCCCCTGCTCCGCTATCGAGCCCCATAAGGCGCCTTCGGTTGCGATCTGCACCGGATCGGGATGGACCTTAAGGCTGGGAAGGCCGAGCTTCGTTAGATGCTCCATGAAGGCGTCGCGGCCAGTAAAGCGCTCAAGTAGCGCGCCGCTAAAGATGCGCCGGTCCGCGCCCACCAAGTGGGCGATGGTTGCCTGCGGCAGCTTGTGCTCGCGCATTTAATCGAGCGCCGCTGCATTGATGACGTAATCGTTCCGCCCGGCCCGCAGTAAATCACCCATTTAGCGCCTAATTTTTGCCGGAATGCCTGAACCTAAATCCGGCAGTTGACTGGGCCAATTTCGCCTGAGACTCGTGCATTCTCAGGGACATGAGCCAAGATATGCACCACCTTCCGGTTCACCCAGCGGGTGATCAACCGGCGATTGTACAAGACACCGCGTTGGCACCGGCAACGCTCGATACCTGGGCAGGCCCTGTGCGGGTTGAATGGGACCCCACGGCGCCGCTGACACCCTATGGACAGCTCCCGTTCTTCATCGAATTTCTGAAGGTGGCGGGGCTGTTCGATGCGCTCGTAGCCGATTGCCCGCTCGCCTATACGAGCCCGAACGCGCCGGATAAGCGCGATGTGCTTGGCACAACGATGCTGTCCATCGTGGTTGGGCACAAGCGTTACGCCCACATCACGGCGCTGCGGAACGACGGCGTGCTGCCCGAGTTGTTGGGCATGGAGAAGATCGTCAGCGAGGATGCGGTCCGCCGCGGCTTCAAAGCCATCCCAGAAGACGAGGGCAGGGAATGGCTGCAACGCCATCTCGATTACTGCACAGCGCCGTTGCTGGGCGAGCCGTGGGCTATGGATACGGATTTGACGGTCAAGCCGCTCTACGGCCATCAGGAAGGGGCCGTGCTTGGCTACAACCCCAAGAAGCCGGGCCTGCCCAGCCATGTCTACCACACTTATACGCTGGCCGGTCTGCGGCTGGTGCTCGATCAGCAATTCTAAAACTAGCATTTTCTTAGGGGGGACGGGTCATTTGGGGTTTTGAAGAAGGTTTGGTGGGATTTCGAAGGTGGCGAGGGAGGTTAGGAAGACCGGCCAGGAAGGGAAAATGACGAAGGCGGTGAGGGAAACGATGGTGGAGAAGAACCGCGTCCGTTTGGTGGCGGCTTCTCTGGCGGCTTGCCATGGCGGGTCGAGGCAGTCGAGGATTGAGTGCCACGCGAAGGCCAGCAGATTGAATGCGGCCAAGGTCATCGCCAGAAACTTTTTGCCGTGGCCGAAATTGTGCTCCAGTTCGTAGCCGTGATTTTTCATCACGTTGAAGCTTTCATTTTCAATCTTCCAGCGCGCCCGGCCGCAGGCGGCGATTTCGGCAACGGTGTCCGATGTAACGGGCAAACTCGTGACCCATGACATCGAATATTTTACGCCGCCTTTCGCATCGATGATTTGAAAGCCGATCCAATTGACCTTGATCGTATCTTTCCCATCGCGTAAAGGCACGTCCTCGATCCACTTGTAGCGGAATGTTTCGTTCACGCGGCCTTTGCGGACCTTGTCCTCGCGCACCTCGCACGTCGCGCCGCCGATGAAGTCCATCAAGGCTTTGTGCGAGGCTTCCTTGCAGGTAAAAATGAAATCGTCACCGTTTTCCGTAACCATCCGCGCCACGGGATCGCAGGCGAACAGGTCGTCTCCAAGATAAACGGGGCGCAGAGATTTGACGCGATCGGCGTGTTTTTCAAACCAGCGCTTGACCGCGGCGCGCTCGCAGTCTTGCTTATCATGCCCGTCTTGCGGCGCTATGAATTCCGGCATGAGCGGCACAACTTTGCTATGCCCCGGAGCCACAACCGTTGCCGATAGCATCGTGTGATAGTTTTCGGTCTTCCCGTTGCTGCGTTTGCGCGTCAGGCACTGAGAGCAGCCTATTTTATATGAGTTGAAATACTCCGTTCCGTCCCACGCGATTGGCGTCCGGCCGCCGAGCCGTTGAAAGGCTTTCCGCAAGCCGTTGACTTAATCTGTTGATCAAAGGCGATTGGCGCGCGTAAGATGGTGCGCTGACAGATTTTTCCATTTGGGATCATACAGAAGAAATCTTCCGTGGCTTCATCCCGGCATTATCCGCGGATACCGCCCGAGCACGGCGGCGTCCAGGTCAACCACTGCAAGTCTCCGGGCTGCATTAACTATGGCGTTCCGGCGGAGCAAAGATCGACGCCCGGGAGTAATAGCTACACGCTGGATGCGCACAAGGGCGTTTCCTCCTGTATCTGCACGTCCTGCGGCGTGGAGTTCCCTCTCAAAAGCAATATCGGCATCGTGGAGGAAGTCGAGCGCATTGCTTTCTATTTGTCGCCCCCTGATCCGCTGAGCTGTCCTACCGAGGGCTGCGCCAATCATGTCGATCAGTTGCCAGTTGGCACTGTTGGGGCGTATGCATCTTTCGGTAAGACAGCCATTGGAAGCCCCCGCTGGCGCTGCAACGTCTGCGGCAAGACGTTTTCCCAGAACCTCAAGACCACAGCCCGGCAGAGGGAACCTCACAAGAACAAGACCATTTTTAAACTGCTGATCAATAAGATGCCTGTCCGTCGCATCATCGAAGTCACGGACATCGATCCCAACACCTTCTACCGTCGCCTCAACTTTCTCCATCGGCAGTGTCAGTCATTTGCCGCCCACCGCGAGCGCGCCCTGGCCGATCTCGCCATCCGCCGGTTGTATCTGGGCGTGGATCGACAGGACTACCTGGTTAACTGGCTGGTTCGCAAAGACAAGCGGAATATCCAGCTCTCGGCCATTGCCGCGGTGGACAACGAATACGGCTATTGCTTCGGCGCACACCTCAACTTCGACCCTTCCATGGACAGCAAAACGGTTCAGGCTGCCGTTGAAACGAATGGCGACCTGAGTAAGCCTTACCCTCATCGCCGCTTTGCCCGCCTCTGGCTCAATGCTGACCACGAGCGAGCCACCGCAAAGTCCTTGAACGCAAAGCGGCACAAACAGGGCCTGCCAGCGGAGATCGATGAAACTTACGCCGATGCCATGACGCGTGACGACATCGAGAGCCCCGATGTGCCGTCACCAGCCGCGCGGCTTCCAGAATACGGCATGCAGACCCATGGCGAGTACACGATGTACGGGCACTTTTTCTTCCTCAAACGCCTGCTGGGCAATGTCCAGAAGTGGCGTTTTTTCCTCGACCAGGACCCGGGTCTCCGGGCCGCTTGCCTGTCTGCGTTCCGCACCGAAATTCAAGGCCACACAGCGGACGCCTTTTATGTTCGCATCGCCAAGGACCTGACCGTGGACGAAAAGCGTCAAAAATACCTCGAAGCAAAGATGCTGTTCGTCCAAGCAGAGGCCGCGCACCCAACCCTGCTGCCAAAGGAGGTCAAACTGCTGCTGATTAAAGAGCGCTTGGCCTCCATGACACCGCACGGGAAATGGGAAGACCGATGGCTTGACCATCCTTTCCCGACCATGAGCGAACCAGAGAAGTCCGTGGCCTCACTCACCGATCTCAGCAATTACGATGAAGATCACAAAGCTTGGCTCTACAACAAGGCCAGCCTGCACAGCGTCAATTCGTTTTTCAATCAGGTGCGCCGGCGGCTCTCCTTGCTTGAACGGCCGATTCACTCGAAGGCGAACAACGGCCGGATCTGGAATGGCTACTCTCCATACAATCCAGGCAACGTCGCCAAAATCCTCGACATCATGCGCACGGCCCACAACTATATCCTGACCGGCAAGGATGGAAAAACACCTGCAGAACGCCTAGGATTGGCTCAGGCGCCGCTGGACTACGAAGATATCATCTATCTCTCCTGATGGCTCGTTGCGCTCTGTGAACTATTCTTAACAGAACTGCCTTCCCAATCGGAGGACACCATCCCGCCGCAATCGTCAACAGATTAAGTCAACGGCTTGCGGAAAGCCTTTCAACGGCTCGGCGGCCGGACGCCAATCGCGTGGGACGGAACGGAGTATTTCAACTCATATAAAATAGGCTGCTCTCAGTGCCTGACGCGCAAACGCAGCAACGGGAAGACCGAAAACTATCACACGATGCTATCGGCAACGGTTGTGGCTCCGGGGCATAGCAAAGTTGTGCCGCTCATGCCGGAATTCATAGCGCCGCAAGACGGGCATGATAAGCAAGACTGCGAGCGCGCCGCGGTCAAGCGCTGGTTTGAAAAACACGCCGATCGCGTCAAATCTCTGCGCCCCGTTTATCTTGGAGACGACCTGTTCGCCTGCGATCCCGTGGCGCGGATGGTTACGGAAAACGGTGACGATTTCATTTTTACCTGCAAGGAAGCCTCGCACAAAGCCTTGATGGACTTCATCGGCGGCGCGACGTGCGAGGTGCGCGAGGACAAGGTCCGCAAAGGCCGCGTGAACGAAACATTCCGCTACAAGTGGATCGAGGACGTGCCTTTACGCGATGGGAAAGATACGATCAAGGTCAATTGGATCGGCTTTCAAATCATCGATGCGAAAGGCGGCGTAAAATATTCGATGTCATGGGTCACGAGTTTGCCCGTTACATCGGACACCGTTGCCGAAATCGCCGCCTGCGGCCGGGCGCGCTGGAAGATTGAAAATGAAAGCTTCAACGTGATGAAAAATCACGGCTACGAACTGGAGCACAATTTCGGCCACGGCAAAAAGTTTCTGGCGATGACCTTGGCCGCATTCAATCTGCTGGCCTTCGCGTGGCACTCAATCCTCGACTGCCTCGACCCGCCATGGCAAGCCGCCAGAGAAGCCGCCACCAAACGGACGCGGTTCTTCTCCACCATCGTTTCCCTCACCGCCTTCGTCATTTTCCCTTCCTGGCCGGTCTTCCTAACCTCCCTCGCCACCTTCGAAATCCCACCAAACCTTCTTCAAAACCCCAAATGACCCGTCCCCCCTAAGAAAATGCTAGTTTTAGAATTGCTGTTGGACCACTGCATACAAGTTTTGATAGAACCTGCCGGGTCTGCCACGCAATCATTGCAGTAGCGCGCGGATGGCCACCGCCCAACAATACATTGAGCAAGTCTGAGCGGCCACTGCCGGGATCAATTGCAGTGTTTCGGCTATGGGGACTGCAGCGCTAGAACTGGCAGAGTCGCCGGCCTCTGCCGCTGCCATCAGATATCGACCTTCACGGCAATTTCGATGGCATCGTCAATCTCGATCCCGAGATACCGCACCGTACTTTCAATCTTCGAATGTCCAAGCAAAAGTTGTACTGCACGTAGGTTTCCTGTCTGGCGGTAAATCAACACGGCCTTTGTCCGCCGCAGCGAGTGGGTCCCGAATTGGAGCGGATCAAGCCCAATGCTCGCCACCCAATCATTGACCAGCCTCGCATATTGCCTGGTCGTTAGCCCACGCGAGGGATTCCGGCCGCAGAACAGAACCTGCCCCGGCTTCCGTCCGGTCTGCCTCAGATAGTCGTCGATAGCGGATCTGGTTTGATCCGTGAGTTCGAACCGCACCGGTCTCCCGGTCTTTTTCTGGCGGATGGTGGCGCGGTCAAGCGCATATCCGCCGGGCGCAACATCCTCGACCCGGATCGCCACGACATCGCAGCCGCGGAGTTTGCTGTCGATGGCGAGGTTGAAAAGCGCCAAATCGCGTTTGCGGTTTTCGATCTGAAGCCGGGTGCGAATGGCCCAGACTTGGCTTGGCCTCAACGGCGGTTTCGGGCCGACGAGTTTCCCTTTGTTCCAGGGTTGAGGACGCATCTGGGTTTTCGAGGTGGTATTGTCATTTTCCATCGTCTGTCTCCTTGGGTATTGTCATTTTCCATCGTCTGTCTCCTTGGTTGAGAGACAGACCAGCATGCGCTTACTTAATTAGTTAGACGACAGGTTTTGTGGAGGTTTTCGGATGCCCGGCCCATGCCTGACCTCACCACAGCCGCGAGGGCCGGCGTCCGAAAACCCTCAGGGAACGAACGCGCGGGGAGCAGGGCACCCGGAACTTGCGCAACGCTATGAGGATTTCGGCGGCGCCATCGGCGTGCTAGCAGGTAGCGGCACGCATTTGAGAGCGTGAGACAATGAGCGGAGAAGCATAGCTAAAGCTATTTGGCGGTGCTGGCATCCGCGCGCCCCAGCATTGCGGTTCCTGGAACGCGTGTTCGGGGGCGTAACCGGGCAAGCGCCACCGTAGCCTGCCCGGGAACGGCGGCGAAGACTGGCGGCAATCGGGGTGGAAGTGCTTGGGAATCTGCTCATGACGTGTCGATCCCAGCGGGAGCCGGTGCCGGCCGGCGCCGCCGGCAATATCCCTCGAAGGTCTCGATGACGAGCATGCGGCCGCCACAGCAGGGACACAGACGCACCGGCGCGGCGGCGGCATCGGTCTTGCCGTCTTCTTTTCCTTTGTTTCCTTTGGATGCCGGTGCGTCCATGGCGAGCAGGATGCGGATCGTGGCGAGATTTTCCGCGCGGGTGCCGCTGGCCAGAAGCCCGTAATGGCGGATGCGATGGAAGCCCTTGGGCAGCACATGCGTCAGGAAGCGGCGGATGCCCATTTCGACCCGGATGAGCATGCGCTTGGAATCGATGTCGCTGACGCGCAGCATCACAACCTCGCAGCCGCGCAAACCCGCGCCGTAAGCCACGCTGAGCGCGGCCTTGTACTTGAGGCCAGGTCCGGGCGCCGCTTCAAGCAGCAGGGCCACATCGTCCGGCGAGAGTATGCGCGGGAGCTTCTTCGGGTAATGTGTGCGGGCAAGCTGGTGGGCGAGATCGGCGCGGCCGAGTGTGATCCCAAACAAGAACCGCAGCGCCGAAGCTTGGGTGTTCATCTTCGGCGGCTGAGCACCGTCTTGGGTCTGCTGGAACTGGAACCGCCGTAGATCGTCGCCTGTTGCCGTGGCGGGCGAGCGGCCGAGGAACTTGGCAAAGACCTCGACATGGCGGATATAGTCGTGCTGCGTCTTCTCGCTAAACTGCCGGACAGTCATATCTTGCAGCATGCGGGAGATTAGATCGCTGATGGGCCGATCGTTCATCGGAGGGCTCCTGTTCTTTGAGGTGGAGGTTCTTGACCAGCCGATCCTCAAGACAGGAGCCTGCCTAAGTTAAGTAATTTAGCTTAAAATGGTTACCGCGCGCCGTTCTGGGGCACCGGGCGGGCAGCAGCAAACTCTCCCGCGAGCGGGTTCGTTCCCTGGAGGAAAGCTGCCAAATGCCGCGAGGGAGCCGGCAATTCAGGCCGGGAACGGCCATTGGAATCGGGCACAAGATTGCGCTAGAAACGTCGGCTAAGTGCGCTAGACCTGCCACAACTGCCCTACGAACGGACTTCCGTCCTGTTGCGTAGTTTGATATGTTCCGAACGTTACATATTCGCATTGAAAACTGAGGTGGCGATGGCGTCCCCGTCAACGGTTAAGCGTAGACTTAGGAGATTGTTGCGCATTTGGCGATTGCTCCCTGCTTTCGGTTTATTTCGCATCGCATTCAGCGAAAAAATAGGATTCAGTCACTATTTTGGCAATTTCAATGATCTCCTCTACTTTAGCAAGCTACAAACATTCGCGAGTGAAAAGTGGTCAACCTTGATTTTGGCCGCTATATTTATGTATCTCTATCAAGCGTGCTCTGTAGAGCAGGAGTTTTCGGTTGATACCGCAAACGAGTCGTTCTCTCCGGAGAAGATACCGATAGATTGGCAGAAGTTTCTAGGGAGGAACGTACTGGAATTTGTTATCATTGCAAATATTGTGCAATTTGCAGCTTTGGCATTCACTCTAGATGATTTATTCTGGTTCACTTCCGTGTTGTGCACATTTTATTCGATTAGTATCGTTGGCAATTATACAACAACCAAAACGATCAATGCTTATTTCGGAGATCCTGTATTCGAGCCAGACAAAAGTTACCCTCTAACGCCATTCATAGAGCGCCGTCGGGCTGTTATTCTTCAATTCACAAATCGGGGGCATGCTCAAAAGGAGGTTGCTGTTGCGCTGGGTTGCTTTCTGATCTTAGCGTTCACGTACTTTACTCATGGTAGCCATCGACCGATGGCCTATATCGCGCTCGCCGCATTGATCGCGTTGAACGAGCTTGTCGTGTGGAGATGGCGAACTACGCGCGATAATGCCCTCGACAAAATCGACGACGACCAGGATGATTTTGCAAGAAAGAGCGAAGAGATACGTATATCAGAGAACAGCAACAACGATCATGCTCAAAGATAAAATCAGCCCATCTCTAAAAATCGGAGGATTATGGCTTTCATTTATATATGATTTACCTCCAATTTGCACCTCCATTGTTGTCTTACTGGCTGATTTTGGTATAACCTGTCTTTTTATGATCATAGAAGGCATTTTTCCATGGGATCGCAATCTATATAGCTCTTTTCTTTACAATGATACGTTGGTAATACCGGCCTATTGCTACATAGCAGCTTCGGCGCTTAGAACTCTAGATGTTAGGAGAGGCTTCTATACCAGCCACCTCTGGCACATAGCCATATTAGTGCTGACTGTTACGACGTCGATTGCGTTAGAAGTCAATGCAGTAAGAATAGGTCAGTATTCAATTTCCCAAGAATTATCTCCATCCAAATTATGGCATACGATTATTTTTGGGGTTGTTGGGTATTGGCTTTTATCTCCTATTTTTCCAATATTGTTTTCTCGCCCAAGCACAAGAACAACGTTTGCTATACTTGCCTTGGTTGTTTGTTTTTTTGTTCCTGTGTACCTTGATACATCAATGCCGTTGAACAGAAAAGTTCATCTTGAGGGAAGTTATTATCCCTGGCGTTGGAGTTTGCCTCGATAACGACACGTCGGTCGGTCACTCGCCTGGCCAGGGACACCAGGGCCTAGGCTAAGGCCGGTAACAGTAGCAAAGCCGTCTTACGCAACTGCAGCTTCTGAATTGCCGCTATCGACCCGTCTCGCCGTAGCCCCAACGGGGGCTATTGGATCACTGCTGCCATTGACGCAGGCTGAAAAGTGCCGACCTACATATTTATACACATGGAATGGGCGGCAATGACCGCCCATTCCATGCTTGTCTTAACCTGCCGCTGCGGCAACGTTTTGCATCTGCCGCGCCGGCACAGGTGCATAACGGGCAAAGCGCATCGTGAACCTGGCGCGGCCCTGGCTCAGTGAGCGCAGCCTGCCCACATAGCCGAACATGTTCGCCAATGGCACCTGCGCTGCGATCTCATGCCCGTCACCCTTCGTGGCGTTACGCTGCACACTGCCACGCCGCGCCTGAAGGTCGGCACCGGCCTCCGCCGCGCGCGCACCGACCGTCCGCATGGTTGCCTATGCCGAAAAGCTCGCCAAGGCAGAGAAGCTGCCGCTGCCTTCAGGCTACGCTCTGGATTTCCAGACCTGCCGCCGCTTCCTCGACCAGTTTGGCTGACGCCAACGGCTAATAGCATGCTGGCCGGCGTTCAGGGTCATGTGTGTACGTTCAAAAAGTCGAACAAAATGCCAAACGACCCCAACTATACCCCAACTCATTGAGAACCCGCGAGAAAGTATTTGCCAAGTTGGGCGAACCGGATTCTGATCCCCCGCATGATTCGCCCTGGATTTCTAAGCGCCGAGGAACGGAAGAGGCTGATTGCGCAGGTCCGCGGTGGCCTGGCGGAGCACCGGATCGCGCGCCGGGCGAATGCCATGCTGCTTTTGGATGACGGCTGGAGCTGCGAGCGGGTGGCCGAGGCTCTCTATCTCGATGACGATACGGTGAGAAGCTGGCACAGGCTGTACCGCGAACGTGGGATCGGGGGGCTTGAGCAATTCGATGCCGGAGGCAGTTCAGGTTACCTTTCCGCGGCCCAGGAAGAGGCGCTGAAGGCTTATGTCGCCCAGGCTTTGCCGCGCAGCACGCGCCAGATCGGCGCTTTTATCGAGCGGGAATTCGGCATCGTATACGAGGGCCGCTCGGGGTTGATCGCGCTTCTGCACCGGCTGGGCCTGGAATACCACAAGCCGGAAGTCATCGGCCGCAAGCTCGATACAGAAAAACAGCAAGCATTCATCGAGGCTTACGAGAAGCTGCTGAATTCGCTTGGCCCTGACGAGGCCGTGCTGTTCCTGGATGCGGTGCATCCAACGCATGCCGCGCGGCCGGTTGGCTGCTGGGCGCCCAAGGAAGAAAAGCTGGCAATCGAGCAGACCACCGGGCGCCAGCGCATCAATATTCACGGCGCAATTGACCTTGAAACCGGGCAGACCCGCATGATCGAGGCGGAAACCATCGATGCCGCCTCGACAATAAGGCTGCTGGAAGCGATCGAGGCGCTGTATCCGCTGCTGGCGATGATCCATATTTACCTGGACAATGCGCGTTACCATCACGCCAAGCTTGTGCAAGCTTGGCTGGCCCAGCCAGGCCGCAGGATCAAGTTGCACTTCATCCCTGCCTATTGTCCGCACCTGAACCCCATCGAGCGATTATGGGGCGCGATGCACAAGCATGTGACGCACAACAAGTGCTACGCCACGTCACGGGAGTTCGCCGGGGCGGTGCTCACCTTCTTACGCGAGAAGGTCCCGCAAAACTGGCCGGATCTGTGCAATTCGGTCACGGACAATTTCCGCGTCATCAACCCAAAGGATTTTCGGGTTTTGGCGTGAACTGGGTATAGCAGAAGTTAGTTAGCCAGAACACCTACATATGTGTATCACACCGTACACGGATCGATTGCGCCAAGCTCGCGCGGCGTAATGCCGCACTAGGGCTAGCTAGATGGATGGTTCACCTTAAGTCATATATTAATAAATTGTTACTCTTGCATTCTTGTAGCAGCGTTATTGTGAGGTGCCGTACAATGCCAGCCATTGGTCGCTCTCTTCGGGATTTTGGCGATTTGTTCCCAGCCGAACAATCTTTGCTTAAGGCCGCGCAGGACGGCTCACCTTGCAAGCTCCTCAACGGCCAGTGCAGTACACCGGATGCCCAAACGGAACAGAATTTCGTGCGAGCGACCTTTGTTCGCTTTTTGGCTCTGGGAGGCGATGCGGATTATCCTGTGCACGAAAAAGGCATCCAGCTCGAATACGCGTGGATTGGCGCTGCACAAGAAGTTGGCGTTGATCAAAATCAGGAAGAAAATCAGAGCTGCTCTATACTTAATTATAAGAAAAATCTCGATCTAGCAAGATGCAAGGATGTACTTCCGTTGTTTTTGAACCATTGTAAATTCGAGGGGAATATTGTTCTCGAGGACGCGCGCACCCGTACAATACACCTTGATTACAGTATCGTTAACGGTGGAATTGAAGCCAGGGGCGCATTTATCGATGGCAGCCTTTACCTGCGGTCTTTAGATAATAAGGTTTCCTTTGAAGCAAAGAAAGGTATGAACCTGGTCGATGCCATTATCAAAGGCAGCCTTGAATGTCATAATGCAACGTTTTCCCCAAGAGAGTCGCAATTTGACACGGAACACGGAACTGCTATATTTGCCAGTCGTGTAGATATATCCGGTAGTGTTTTTCTTCAGCAGACATTTTCTGCCGGTGGCCCAACGGTATTCCGCAACGCCAGGATCGGTGGCAATTTCGAATGCTCGGGCGGCCATTTTGACAAGGCGAAAGACGATAACGGGAAAACTGTTAAGGCCAGGCGAACGCGCGAGTCGTGCGATAGATTGCCAGGGCGCGAAAATCGGCGGCGGCGTGTTCTTCCGGCAAGACGACAAAAAGGCAAATTTCAATGCTGCCGGCGAAATTCGCTTTATCGATACGCAGATTGGAGGCAGCTTCGAATGTCACGGTGCCGAGATACGCAACGCTAAAGGCAGCGCGCTTATTTGCAGTCGAATGAACGTAGCAGGTACGGTTTTTCTACATGAGGATTTTTCAGCAGAGGGGAGCATCATTTTCCGGCGTGCCGCAATCGGAGGTAACTTCCATGCCTATCCGGTTAAGACCCACACCCACTACATTTAGGGTGCTGCCACTCACCTGAGTATAACGCGGCATATGTCGGCGCGGTAGCGTCGCCAGCGATGCCGAGCAGGGATCGGAAGGTGTTGAATGGGTAGAAGCGCCTGTTGAAGCGGAACGTGTATTCATTGAGGTAGGCTTGCAAGTGCTTTTCGCTCACGCCGTGATGGATGCCACTGAGCCAAGCCTTCAGGTTGCTGAAGACGAGGTGAGAGACCGGCAGGAACTGCTCGGCCACCTCGGGATCGCCGCATTCAGCAATGGCGTGGTGGTCGTAGCCGCGTGTTCGCAGGCTGCCATAGCCGCTCCAGTCGTCGGTGACGATCAGCGAGCCTGGCATCACGGCGCTCTCGACGAAGCCGCACAGCGATTCTGCGCTCCGGTCAGCGGCGATGGCCAGCCGGATGCGCCCGGCGTAGCGGCCATCCTTCCGCTTGTCCTGTGCGGTGCCCGGCTCCCGATGGCGGACTTCGACGGCTCCAACCACCAGCGCCTTATGGTGGACGCCCCGGCCTTCGCCGCGCGTTCGTCCGCCCACATAGGTTTCGTCCACCTCGACATGGTTCTCCGGCTGTCCGCCGATCCGGTCCCGGCCAGGGCGCACCATGCTGGCGCGGAGCTTGTGAAGGATGCCGAAGGCGGTTTCGTAGCGCGACAGGCCAAGCTGCCGTTGGAACTGCACTGCAGACATGCCGGGCGTCTGGCTGGTAACGAGGTAGGCCGCCCAGAACCATACGCTCAACGGCGTGTGGCTGCGCTCCATGACGGTGCCGACGGTCAATCCGGTGTTCTTGCGGCATTTGCGGCAACGCAGGACGCCAGGGCGGTTATCGAAACGGAACGGCTCTGCGCTGATTTGACAATGCGGGCAAATGAAACCGCCGTTCCAGCGGGCCTTCTCCAGATAGGCAGCGCAAGCCGCGTCGCCGGGAAAAAGCCGCTGGAACTCAGGAAGCGAGTGCGCGAAGGGCAGACCGGCGTGGTCGAGAACATCCAAGGCGAACGCTCCATTATCCGCTTTACACCCACACTGTGCCCCCCGTCCTTGGGCGTCAAGCGGATAAACCAATGTGTCACCGGAAACAACATGTAGTGGGTGTGGGTCCTAACCGGATAGGCATGGTAACTTCGAATGTTCAGGCGGTAACTTTACGGGAAATACGCTAAACGTAACCAAACCGTGTGACCGGTTAGCAATTGACTGCCAAGGCGCGAAAATCGGCGGCAGTGTATATTTAAGAAAAGATGGGACTGGTAATATAACATAGGGGATTGGCAATAGAAAGCCTTTTAAGTCCATAGGTTTGGTTAGATTTATCGATGTCGATGTGGCTGGAAGCTTCGAATGTCATGGCGCAGTCATAGAAAATCCCGGCGCGGATGCGTTAAGCTGTAGCCGGATCAAAGTCGGCGGTGCCATTCTATTGATCGACGGTTTCTCTGCGGAGGGAGAGGTAAGTTTTCGCCGAGCCAACGTTGGCGGCAACTTCGATGCGTCTAACGCTACATTCACCAATATGTCCGGCAAAGCACTCTCGTGTGAGAACATGCATGTTACTGGGCACGCCTTACTAGGCGTCGAGTAAGCCAGTAGCCGGGAAAGCAAGAATAATTGCACAAAAGATGCTTCAGATATCGGCTCCAGCACGTTGGGCGCTAGCGGCAATAGGCGCATCGTAACTAAAAAGAAATACTTTAAAGCCTACGGCCAAGTAGATTTCTCGGGTGCTCAGATTGAGGGCGATTTTATTGGCGAAGGAGGCCAATTCATTAATCAGCGGCGGCGGCCAGACGAAAGCAACAAGTTCGACTATGCGCTGAGCCTGCGTTCTGCTCGCATTTCCAATGCCTTGCGCTTGGGATGGCAGAAGGACGAGGCGGAAACTAAAATAGAGGGAGCGCTCGATCTCCGCGGAGCGCGGGCAACAGTTTTTATAGATTTATGGAGTCTCTGGCCTCAAATTTCTCTTCCTGGGTGCGCAAAACAATCGCCATGTGACATTTATCTAAGTGGTTTTAATTACGAATATTTCGGCGGCAATTCCCCTTTAAGAGCTAGGACAAGGCAGGAATGGCTCTTACGTCAGCCCAAAAAAGATGCAAATCTAGAGCCGCAGCCATTTGAACAACTCATAAAGGTATTGCGTGCTATGGGATACTCAGAAGAGGCGACCCGCATTGCTATTTTTAGAGAAAGTAAACGAAAGCCGGGTGACATATTACCCTGGCCAAGAATCAAGGAACCAATTATAGTAAGAAAGATTTATGGATGGATTTTCGGTTACGGATATAAGTGGCAGCGGCTATTTTATATCGCTGTGGTGCTATGGTTAGCCAGCGGAATAATCTATGCCTATAATCAAGATCGCGTAATGTTGAACAGTTTTCATTTGACTGAATTGCAACGTAAAGAATGTCCAACTTTCCGGACGAGTTTGGATTGCCCACAGTTTAGCCCGCTTAAATTCTCGGCGGATGCCATGCTACCGCTTATCTCGCTGGAAGAGAGAAAGCTTTGGAAATTCAAAGAACCTCAAGATGGTGGGTACAATTTTCTAAAGATTTTGTGTTACTGTGAGATAATCTTCGGATGGTTTTTTGGAATTAGTCTTGGTGTGATTCTTAGTAAGAAAGTAAGTCGCGAATGAATCCTCGCGGACAGGGATCAGATGCCAATCCGCAATGGCAGCTCGTCCCGCAACAGCAAGCATTCCGGAAATGGAAGTCAAGGTCCCTTCGGCCTACTACGTCTTCTGCGGGTTCTCATTTGGCTCCGAGCTAGCAGCCCCGGTTCCCATAATGCGGTCTCATCATCCGCTGGCAGGCCGTGGTTTCCAATGGCCGCCCTGGCCAGAAATGTGTAAGCGAGGCCGATATAAAGCGCGGCGGGTGCGAACTGCAACGCCTGCCACCAGCCTTCAAAGGGCACAAACGTCTCGATGCTCCAATTGACGATGAGGAGAAGGCCCGAGAGCAGCCCGAAAATGATGGCCTGATGCCCGCCCTCTTCCTGGCCATTCCGGCCGCCGTTCAGCCAACGACCGAGCAACTCACTAATTAATTAAATCTATACAGG
>CAVUGF010000011.1:0-76718 GCA_963740975.1 uncultured Alphaproteobacteria bacterium
TTCTCCGGCCTTTAGCGCGCCAATGGGCCGCCTGCGGGACCGCATCATTTCACCGCCAGCAAATGCAGCCCCAGATCGAAAAACCATCCTCGCCAGCGCGCCAAGGGGGTTGTTCGTGCGCCCCAAAATCGCCTATTCCTTACGCATGACAGCCCTAGGCATACTCCCATCGCAGGCAATCGGCTGGCTGATCGAGACCGGCGCCATCACGGCCGCCAAGCCGATCCTTCCGGGCCAGGTGCAGCCGGCGAGCTGGGACTTACGGCTCGGCGCGCGGGTTCACCGCGTGCGGGCGAGCTTCATGCCGGGGCCGGCCGCCACCACCGCGGAGCAGATCGAGCGCTTCGTGCTGCACACCATCGATTTGAGCAACGGCGCGGTGCTGGAGACCGGCTGCGTCTATGTGGCCGAGGTCGAGGAGCAGCTTGCGCTGCCGGCGGATGTGCGCGGCTTTGCCAACCCCAAAAGCTCGACGGGCCGGCTCGACGTGTTCACCCGCATGATCGCGGATCACGCGCCCGGCTTCGATCAGACGGTGGCGGGCTATCGCGGCCGCCTTTACCTCGAAATCTGCCCGCAAACCTTCCCGATCCTGGTCAGGCCCGGCTCCAGGCTTTCGCAGATCCGCTTCCGTGGCCCCGGAGCGCACGAAGCCGGCGGCGATCAACCGCGCGAGGCGGTGCTTTCCGTGGACCTCTCGGGCACCGGCTCCTCAGCGCTCATCGGCTACCGAGCCAAACGGCATACCGGCGTTATCGATGTGGACCGCGCTGGCGCCTACGACGTGGAAGAGTTCTGGGAGCCGCTTTTGGTCACGCCGCAAAAGCTGCTGATCCTCGACCCGGACGAGTTCTATATCCTCGCCTCCAAGGAGACCGTGAGCGTGCCGCCCACCTACGCGGCCGAGATGGAGCCCTTCAACGCGCTGATGGGCGAGTTCCGCGTGCATTACGCGGGTTTCTTCGACCCAGGCTTCGGCATGGCGGCGACTGGCGGCGAGGGCAGCCGCGCGGTGCTGGAGGTGCGCAGCCACAAGGTGCCGTTCATCCTGGAGGACGGGCAGCTCATCGGCCGGCTGATCTACGAGCCCTTGACCGCGCTCCCCGCCCAGCTTTACGGCCAGGACATTGGCTCGCACTATCAGGCGCAGGCGCTGAAGCTGTCGAAGCATTTCCGGCAGGCATAGGCGCGCAGGGCCTGTCATGAGAACGCTTCGCAAAACAATCGCCAAAGCCGCTATCTTCGCTGCCTGCGCTGGGGCCGCATACGCCTGGCCCGGCAGCAACCGCGCATCTTCACGCCTAGCCGCGCCGCACCTCCCCGCTGCGCTCGCGCCGCACTTGGCGGGTACAGCTTAATTTCTATCGAAAGCGCTTGATTGGGGACACGGCCGCGATGTGGCAGACGAAATCGTCAAAAGTGGTTTATCAGAACCCATGGATCAGGGTGCGGGAGGACGAAATCGTAGACCCGGCTGGACGCGGCGGCATCTACGGTGTCGTTGAAATCCCGCCCGGCGTTTTCGCCGTGGCCCGCGATGCTGACGGGCGCATCCTGCTCATCGAGCAAACGCACTACCCGACCGGCCGGCGCTCCTGGGAACTGCCTGGCGGAGGCCTTGAGCCAGGGTACAGCCACGAGCAGCAGGCGCTCGAAGAGCTGGCGGAGGAAGCCCTCGTGACAGCCGCCAAGCTCACCCCGCTTGGCATGACGCAAACGGCGCCGGGCGTTACCACGGAGCTCAATTACTTCATGCTGGCGGAGACTTTGTCGCCGCTCTCATCGCCAGAACTTGCCGCCAAACAGCGCGCCGAGGGTATCAGCCAGGCCGCATTCTTTCCGGACGCCGAGATCCGCCGCATGATCCGGGATGGCCGCATCGACCACGGGCAGACCATTACCGGGTATTTCCTGTATCTCCTCTCTCAAACGTAAACCTAACGCGCTCCCCCGAAGCTAGATGGGATGGCCAACAAGCGTTGCGTCTTCCGGGGGCCATGACAGATCTGTGAGCCGCGTAAGCCGCAGGCCCATTACCCCCATTGCGTCCGTCCGGCGTCGATGTGAGTGACGGCAGCCACCCCATCATTGAGGTATTGCCAGAAATTAAGGGTAAACAAATCAAAACAATGACTTAGGCAAAGGGCAGAGCAATTCTGGTTGCAGGAAGCCTATCGGAGAGGGAGTCCTGGCGTGCCCGTTGAGAAGGCGCCCCCTCTCCCAACGGGGGAGAGAGAGGGGGGGAAGTGCGTTGTGCGCATCGCAGATTCTGGTTACCAGTACGGCAAATGCTTAGGATAGAAATACTCTCCCACTCTATTGAGGGCTTTGTATGCTAACTAGACTGATCGCTCGCGCGTTTGTCCTCTTCATCGCTATCGCGGCGGGTACGGCGGCGGCCGAAGACTGGGACGACTGCAAGCAAGGCACCGGCACCGTAGGCTTGAAAGGCTGCACGGCTTGGCTTGCCCAGGAAAAGGAGCCGGACAACCGCGCCTTCATCTACCACCGGCGGGGATTGGTCTTTGAATTCGCCGGCGAATACGAGCGCTCGCTCCTCGATTTCAACGAGGCGATCCAGCTCAAGCCGGACAATCCGCACTGGTATGCCGGCCGCGCGCTCTTATACTTCCTCAAGGAGGACCTGGACGCGGCTAGAGCGGACGCGAATCGCGCAGTGAACATGGAGCCAAGCCGGGATGCCTATCAGGCGCGGGGCTTCATCCTCTACCACAGCCACGATTTCGCCGCCGCCGCCGCGGACTTTGCACGTGTGCTCGAAATGCAGCCGGACGACCCGGTTTCCGCGATCCACCGCTACCTGGCCAAGGCGCGGCTGGGCGAGGACGCGCTCGCCGGGCTTAAGGCCGATTCGGCGCGGCTCACCACGGGCAGCTTCTACTTTGCAGCGGTTGAGCTGTATCTTGGAAAGGTGAGCCCGGATGCGCTCTTGGCGCAGGACGATGCCCAAGCGGGCTGCCAGTCCCGCTACTTCATTGGGGCGCTGAATTTGCTGCAGAAGAAGCCGGACGAGGCGGCATCCTGGTTCAAGCAGGCCGCCGGAAAGTGCGATGACGCTGCCGGGCGGTGGTGGTTCGTGTCAGCGCGCGCGGAGTTGAAGGGGCTCTCGCATTAGAGCGGCGCGGACCTGAGCAAACGCCCCAGAGGCGCTTTGCAGCACTTGCTTGGGTTGCCCGTACACAGCCCTTTCCCGCACATACAGCATGGCATTTCAGAACCGTGGCCGAACTGGAAAATGCCATCGGCCGCTGCATTTAGGAGCACAACCGGCAGGCCCATTAGCACAGACTTAAATGTTGCAATCTAAAGTTGCTTGCGTTTACCGCTGCAGTTGCAGCGACGGAGAGCGCGATGCCCTAAACTGAATGGGCCTCAGCCCAGACATTTGTATCCGGCTTCAAGGAAGCCGGCGCCCAAGCTGTCGATCGATCCACTTATCGAAAGCCAGCGATGCGGCGTCGAACGCGAGGCGTCCGGCCAAATCCTGCGTTTGCTTAGCAATTGCGCAGGGATCGTTCATCGAATGCGGGCCTTGTTGTCATGAAAAGCCTAACGGCCACCCTAACCATTCGCGCGGAAGGCTCCACCATCCGGCTACAGGTGACGGACGGGCGGCCGGTACGCGATGTGCTGGACACCACCGAGTTACGTGTCCGCGCGGCCTGCGGCGGAACGGGGGCTTGCGGCGCCTGTGTGGTCCGTTTGCTGGGCGGGGAAACTAACGGGCTTACGGTGGCGGAGTACATGAAGCTCACGCCGGAAGACCGGGCCAACGGCATCCGCCTCGCTTGTCAGTTGCGGCTGAAGGGCGACGCCGAGATTTTCGTCGAAGACCCCGCGCCGCGATCCGCCTGGAAGAGTATTCCACCCGAAGATTCTAGCCCCCGATGGCCGCGGTTTGCCGGATTTGAGAGAGCACATCTATGGAGTGGCCGCCGATCTCGGCACGACCCATATCCGGGTGTCGCTGTGGGACCGCCGCAATGGGAGGCGCATCGCGGCGCGGCTTGGCCCAAATCCTCAAGGCAATTTCGGCGCTGACATCCTCAACCGCCTCTGCGCGGCCAGGGATAACCCGCAGCGGGCGCGTGAACTGGCCAAGCTGGCGCGCACGGCAATTATTCAGGCCGTGCGCGACATTCTGGCCCGCGATGTGGGAGAGGTAAAGCCCATGCTTGCGGAGATCGGCCAGCTGATGGTGGTGGGCAACACAGCGATGCTGGCCTTACTTACCGGCCGGGGCGCCGCGGAGCTGCTCGATCCGGATAGCTGGCAGCGGCCGGTCGATTACCTCCCCGTGGACCCAGCCGCGTGGCAGGCCGAATGGTTCATGCCCCATGTAGAGGTTGTGCTGCCGGACCCTGTGGCAGGGTTCATCGGCTCCGACCTGACCTCCGATCTGCTCGCCACCGGGCTTGCCGATGGGCCGCCGGGATCGCTGCTGCTGGACGTGGGCACCAACATCGAAATTGCACTTTGGGACGGCCGGATGCTGCACATCACGTCGGTGCCTGGAGGCCCGGCCTTCGAAGGCGGTGTCAGCCGGGGCATGCCCGCCGAATCCGGCGCGATCTTTCGCGTCCAGTGCCGGGAGGATGGCGGCTTCGAATGCGAGGTCATTGGCGGCGGCGAGCCAAGCGGCTTCTGCGGTTCCGGCCTGGTTGACGCGATCGCGGCTCTGGTGGCGACGGGCAAGCTGAAGCCTTCGGGGCGATTTGCCGTCCCCCCCGGCGCGGGAGGTTACCGGTTGCAGGCCGGAAACAGCCGCACGGCGATCACTGGCAGCGATATCGACGCTTTTCAGCGGGCCAAGGCAGCCACGGCGGCAGGCGTCGCGGTACTGCTTCGCCGGGCAGGCCTGACTTGGTCCGGCCTGCGCCGTCTATGCGTCTGCGGGGCGTTCGGCCGCACCTTGGATATCGGTCACGCCCAGCAACTCGGCTTGCTGCCGCCCATCGCGCCAGCGCGGGTTGAACTGCATGGCAATGCGGCTCTCACAGGCTGCGAACGGGCCTTGTTGTCTGCCGATGGTGAAGCGTTGTTTAGCAAAGCGGTAGCAAACCGGATCGCCATAAACATGGCACAGGCAGCGGAATACGGCGATTTCTATTTGGAGCATCTGCGTTTGCGTCCAATTCCTGCGGAACGGGAAAGCGAGGAGGTCTCATGCTCTCCGATCTGATTGGCGCCTACAATACGGCGGTGTTCGAAACCGACAAGGATGGGGCCTTCAAGGTGATCGACCAGGCCCTGGCCGAAGGTGCGACGCCCGAGGACATCGTCATCAAGCTCGTCATTCCCGCCGTGGACGAGATGATGACCTTGATCAACGCGGATCCCGACTCCAACCTCGCGCAGCAGTTCATGATCGCTCAGATTGCCTCGGAAGTGACCGAAAAGCTGCTGGCATTGTTCCGTTTTCCTCCGGAGCCCGCTGGCCGCGTTGTCATTGGCACCGCGCTTGGCGATCTGCACACTCTGGGCAAACGCATCGTCATGGGCTGCCTGAAGACCATGATGGTGGAGGTGCACGACCTGGGCGGCAATGTACCGGCCGAGCGGTTTGTGGACGAGGCGCAGCGTGTGGGGGCGCAGGTTATTGGCATTTCCGCCATGATGGTGCACACAGCCACCGGCCCGGACGGTTGCCGGAAAGTGCGCCAGATTCTGCATGAGCGAGGCCTGGAGGATCGAATCAAGATTGTCGTCGGCGGGGCGCCTTACCGGTTCGACCCGGAGCTTTACAAGTCCGTAGGCGCCGACGGCTGGGCGCCCGATGGCATCAGGGCCGGGCGGCTAATCCTAGACTTCATCCAGCAGGTGAAGACGGGCGGCGCGCCGAAGTCCCCTGTCATGGCGGAGGACCGCGCGATCCGCCCCCTCGAAAGCCAGCAGGTGAAGACGCCCAGCGCGCCGAAGTCCCCGGTCAGGCCAAGCGAAGGCGCGATGACACCCCTCGAAATACTTGCCGCCGCTATCAATGGCGAGCCGGCGCCCCGCATTCCGGTCTTTTGCAATCTGTTGGACCAGGGCGCCAGGGAATTGGGGATGACGCAAAAGGAGTATTACGCACGCGGGGAGAACGTAGCCCAGGCGCAGTTGAAAATGCTCGCCCGCTTCGGGCACGACAATGTCTGGAGCCTATCCTATGTAGGTGTGGAAGCGGAGATTTTGGGCTGCCAGGAGATCCTCTTCAACGACGATGGGGCTCCCAACGTTGCGGATTTCGTCATCAAGACTTACGGCGACATCGCCAAGCTGGAAATTCCCGCCGATATCACCGCCCACCCGGCATGGGCGAAGAACGCCGCCTGCCTCAGAAATCTTGAAGGAAGAGGTGGGCGCAACTCACCCCATATGCGCCTACATCACCGCCTCGACCACCCTGCCATCGATGCTCATGGGCATGGAACAGTGGATGCAGCTGGTGACGGACGGACCAGCCGATCTGCGCGATGAATTGCTGCGCAAGTGTTCGGATTTCTGCCGTCAGGAGCTGGCCGCCTACCGGGCTGCCGGCGCGAATGTGCTCATCTATTCCACGCCCTTTGGCTCCACATACTTTGCCGGCATGAAGCGTTTCAAGGAGTGGTCGCTGCCTTGGATGAAACGGGATATCGCGCCGGGAGGCCTTGGCGGCCTCGTCTATTACTGCGGCATGGCCCCTTTCAACAACGTCATAGACACGGTCGCAGCCGAACTCGGCTTCCACTACTATCACATCAGCCCCCTGGCGGATCTGGCCGAGGCCAAGGCTCTGATTAGCAACAATGCGCCGATCGCCGGCACAGCCTTGACCTGCGGCATCATCGACGACATCAAGATGGCACGCTGGACGCCTGAGGAAACGCGCGCCGAAGTCAAACGGCTGTGCGGCATCGGCAAGCCCGGCGGCCATTTCCTGTTCGGCACTGGCGTCGTGCCGATGAACGTGCCCGAAGCCAACATCCGCGCCATGCTGGACGCGGCTTTCGAATATGGGAGGTTGCCATGACGACCGAGCCCCCATCCGCAGGAACATCCCGGCCGATGGTGATGGTGGGTTGCGGCATCTTGCAGAAAGAAGTGGAAGCCTTGATCCGCAAGAATGGCTGGGACGTGGAAACCCACTTCATCGAGTCCGCGCTGCACAATTATTTCGGGAGGCTTTGGGCTGAGCTAGACGCCGCTTTGACTGCGGAGGAGCACAAAGGCAAAGACACCATCGTCTTCTACGGCGGCTGCCATCCGCTGATGGACCGGATGCTGGAAAACCATCGCACCCTTCGCACCTGCGGCCAGAATTGCATCGTGATGCTGCTCGGTTACGAGCGCTTCATGGCTGAATTGTCGAGGGGCGCGTACTTCCTGCTGGAAGAATGGGCGCTGAAGTGGGAGCCGATGCTTACCGCGTGTTTCGGCACCAACCGGACCGTGTTGCGGGAGATATTCCACAGCAGTCATAAGATGATTGTCGCCATTCGCACGCCATGTTCCGGCGATTTCACGGCCGCCGCCGAAGCCGCGGCACGTTATGTCGATCTGCCCCTGGAATGGATGGATGCCGATCTAACCCACCTGGAATCGGTGCTCGCCGATGCCATAGAGCGCAAAAAACAGAGTACCGAATAAGTCCGGTTGACGGCGATCCTCCCCGGGGGGAACTCGAACCCCTTCATGTCCGCTACAAGCGGCTGCTGGAAGATCGTTCGCATTTCCAGTTGATCCTCCGGCTGATGGAGTTACTGAATCCCTTGCCGGGGCTGGAGAACATGCTGCGCAGCATGCTCTTCAATATCATCGAATGTATTGGCGGCACTAATATCAAGCTTTACTATTGGGTCGGTGAGGAACTGCACTACCTGGATTTTCTTGGCAAAAAAAAGTGCATTCCGGCCGTCGACGATCCGGAGGTGGCCCAAGTCGTTGAGACGCATCTGAGTGTCGAGCGATGGGGAAAGCCGGAGGAGACCTTGGTGCTAGACCGCGTGCCGGAGGGTTCGTGGAAATGGAGTTTTCCATTGTTGGTGGGCGAGGAACTGATCGGCGTCGTCAAGTTGGAGAACATGCACATCCGTGCCACCGCCCTTAGCAAATACCTGCCCATCTTCTTCAGTCACGTTGCGCTGATCCTTAGTAACGAAATCCGCAATTTCATTCGCCAGAGGGCGGAAAAAGCGCTGGCCGAGAGCGAGACGATGTATCGTTCGCTCGTTGCGGCCATGGCTGAAGGCATTGTTTTTCAAGCGGCCGATGGCACGGTGACAGCCGTCAATCCGGCGGTCGAGCAGATGGCGGGGTATACCGCCGGTCAGATGATTGGCAACGATCCGCTTTGGGACGCCATTCGTGAAGACGGAACGCCTTTTCCCGCAGCGCTCCACCCTTCCATGGTCACCCTCCGCACGGGAGAGCCGCAATCCAACGCCGTGATGGGGATACACAGGCCTGACGGCACTCTGGTCTGGCTTTCGATTAACTCGCAGCCCCTGATCTCTGCTGGCGAGACAAAACCCTATGCCGTTGTCACCACCTTTCACGACATTACCGAGCGCCGCAACGCGGAGGAAGAGCTACGCCGTCACAAGGATCGGCTGGAAGAAACGGTCTACCTCCGGACCGCCGAGCTTCTCCTGTCCCGGGACGAGGCGATGGCGGCGAACCGAGCCAAGAGTGCGTTTCTGGCCAATATGAGCCACGAGCTGCGCACGCCGCTTAACGCCATTCTTGGCTTTTCCAACATGTTGCGGTGCGAGGCGGATCTCAACCGAAGCCAGCGCGAGAAGCTCGATATCATCAACCGCAGCGGTGAGCACCTGCTCACCCTCATCAACAACGTCTTGGAAATCGCCAAGATCGAGGCGGGGCGCGTGCAACTGGAAATCGCGCCCTTCGACATCGGCGCCATGGTCCACGACGTTGCGGACATGATGCAGATGCGCGCGCAGGAGAAAGGCTTGTGGCTGCGCGTGGACCAATCTCCCGGCTTTCCGCGCTATATCGAAGGGAGACGAGGCCCGTCTGCGGCAGGTGCTGCTCAACCTCGCTCGGCAACGCGGTGAAATTCACGGATAAGGGCGGCATCGGCATACGTCTCGCTATGACGCAGAATGGCGGGCAGCATCTTGCGATAGAGGTCGAAGATACCGGTCCTGGCATCAGCGCCGAAGACCAGAAGCGCCTTTTCAAGCCCTTTGTACAGCTGGGTGAAGCGGGCACACAAAAGGGAACGGGGCTGGGCCTCGCCATCTCGCGCCAGTTCGTCGAACTGATGGGCGGCACCATCGGCGTGGTGAGCACGCCGGGCAAGGGTCGGTTTTCCGCGTCGATGTTCAGGTAGAGGCGGCTACAGCCGCCGTAGCCGTTGCATCGGAGGGCGCAACGCCTGCCAGGATAGTGACGGGGCTTGCGCCTGGACAGCCGGTCTGCCGCATCTTGATCGCCGAGGATCAGCGGGAGAACCAAATGCTGCTCAACCAGCTGATGACTAAGATCGGCCTTGAGGTGAAAGTCGCGGAGAACGGCCAGGAGTGCGTGCGGCTGTTCCAGGAGTGGCACCCGCACCTCATCTGGATGGACCGCCGCATGCCGGTGATGGACGGCATGCAGGCTACGCGGGCCATTCGCGGGCTCCCAGACGGCAAGGATGTCAAAATCGTCGCCGTGACCGCGTCCGTGTTCAAGGAACAGCAGCAGGAAATGCTGGATGCCGGGATGGACGATTTCGTGCGCAAACCCTACCGCTTTTCCGAGGTCTACGGCTGTTTGGCAAGGCAGCTGGGCGTGACGTATATTTACCGTCCCAGCGCTCCATTGCTAATGGAAGCCACGCCTGTCGCGCTGGCTCCGGCAATGTTTGCTGCGTTGCCCCCTGCAACGTGTAAGGAACTCGGGGCTGCCCTGGAAAGCCTCGATAACGAATGTATCGGCGAGGCTGTCCGCCAGATTGAGAAGCTCGACCCAGAGCTGGGCCGGACGCTGTCCCGCCTCGTGGAGAATTTCGACTACCTGGCGATTTTGCAAGCTCTGGGTTCAGAAATGCGCGCCCCTGAAGCTGCTGGAGGGCAAACTGAAAGCGGCGGTACGCATGCCCGCGCAGGCGGCAGCGGGTTCTGAGACCCGTTCCAAAGGCAGGGAGCGTGGCGCAATTATTCCTACCTTAACAGAGCTGCACTACCGTCACGCGAGATGCGCAATCGAGTGTGCGCGCAAGGTGTGTTCCATAGAGGGCACTGCATTGGATAAGCCGGCGAGCGAGCTATATGACGCGCTGATAGCGCTGGATACCCCGCGGGTAACCGCACTTTTTGAGCAGGCCGTTAGCCGCAAGGGGCCGATGCTGGCCATCGAGGAGATGATGGTACCGGCGCTGGTCCAGATGGGGGAGGAGTGGAATTCGGGCAAGATCGCCTTGTCCCAGACCTATATGGGCAGCCGCATTTGCGAGAGCATCGTCGATCGTCTGTTACCGCACGGGGCGGAACGGCAGAAGGGGCTGCCCACGGCCGCCATCGCAGTACTCAGCGATTACCACACGCTTGGAAAGCGCATGGTGCTATCCGTCCTGCGGGCCAGCGGCTTGCCGGTTCTCGACTATGGCCGCATGGATAGGGATGAACTGGTTGAGCGCGTCCTCACCGACAATACAAAGATACTTTTGATCTCCGTCCTGATGCTGCCTTCCGCTCTCAAGGTCAAGGAAGTGCGGTCTGCCCTGGACGCCAGCGGAGCCGGGGTGAGAATCGCCGTCGGTGGCGCGCCTTTCCTGTTCGATTCCGAACTGTGGCGCGAGGTGGGGGCGGATGCCATGGGGCAAAACGCGGCGGACGCCGTGGCCATCGTCCAACGATGGCAGGAGGGGCGCGCATGATGACTTCCATGCAGCGGGTGTTGACGGCATTGGGGCACCGCGAACCCGACACAGTGCCGCTGTTCCTCCTCACGACCATGCACGGGGCCAAGGAACTGGGCCTCTCCATCCGCGAATACTACTCCCGCGCGGAGCACGTGGTTGAGGGGCAGATGCGCCTGCTGGCCAAATACCGCAGCGATTGCCTTGTGCCGTTTCATTACGCAGGCATCGAATGCGAGGCATTTGGCGGCGATACCGTCTTCTACGACGATGGGCCGCCGAACGCCGGCGCACCCGTCATTCGCCGCCCCGAGGATATCGGCCGCCTGGAGCCGCCCAGAGTGGCGGAGGCTGCCGACCTTGTCCGCGTGCTGGACGTCACCCGCCAGTTGAAGGAGCGGGTGGGCGATACGGTCCCGATCATCGGCGTGGCGATGTCTCCCTTTTCGCTGCCGGTCATGCAGATGGGTTTCGAACCCTATATCAGGCTGATCTACGAGCAGCCGGAGCGGTTCGCCCAATTGATGGCGGTGAACCAGGCATTCTGCGTGGAGTGGTCCAACGCCCAACTGGCGGCGGGCGCCACGGCAATCGTCTATTTCGATCCCGTTTCCTCGCCCACGAATATTCCTCGCGAGCTGTATCTTAAGACCGGGCACCGGATAGCCATGGAAACGCTCCCCCAGATCGAAGGTCCGACTGCAATTCATCTCGCCTCGGGACGGGGATTGGCAATCGTTGACGACATCGCCGCTACCGGAACGGCGGCGGCTAGGGGTCAGCACGCTGGAAGATCTGGCCGAATGGAAGGCCGCCGCACGTGGACGGTTCACGGTGATCGGCAACCTGAACGGCGTGGAAATGCGGCGGTGGACGCCGGCTCAGGCCGAGGCGGAGGTCAAGCGCGCAATCGGCAAGGCGGGCCGGGGTGGCGGCTTCATCCTCGCCGACAACCACGGTGAAATCCCCTGGCAGGTGCCCGAAGAGGTGCTGCTGGCCATTCGCGATGCAGCCGACCGTTGGGGCCGCTATCCGCTGGACTGGGTGGAATAGTGCGGTGACCGGAAGGCTGTGCTTTCTCTGCTGCAAGAATTTTCAGCCCGAACTCATGGCGGCCGTCGCTGCGGAGAGCTGGGACGATGTGGACGTCGCGGCTGCGCCTGCCCGTTGCGGACGGCCGCCGTTGAGTTGGGACGAGCTGTGCTCGTTGTTGCCAGGGGATTGCACCCAAGTGGTAATCTTCGGGTGCATTTGTCTCAACTGGCTAGGCCCAGCGCCCGCCGATTGGCCGCCTGTCCGGACGATACGGCTGGCGGAATGCTTCCACCTGGTGGCGAGCGCGTCTCTCGTCGCCGAGGCTATCGCGCGAGGTGCATACCTGGTCACACCTGGCTGGCTCGACAACTGGCGCGAAAATATCCACGAGATGGGATTTGACGAAAACAGCGCGGCAGGCTTCTTCCAGGATTTTGCCCGCGAGGTGCTGCTGCTGGACACCGGCACCGATACCGATACCCCAAGAAAATTCACCGAGTTCGCAAATGCGATCGGTCTGCCCGCCACGAGACTGGCTGTTGGCATCGATCGTGTCCGCTTGCTGACCGCACCACTGGTAGCCAAGTGGCGCACAAGAGAAGAGCGGCGCTAGTACAGCCCGAGGCAAGTTCGCACCCCATTGGCCGCACGCGTCGCCACGCGAACTTGCCTCGGATAAGCTCTACTAGAATCAATGACTTGCTAGTGCACCTTGTCCGCAGGAAATCCTGGAAGTGCTCGCCGCAAGCGGGGCAGGATTTCCCGCGGGGCGTACTAGCTCCACACCGGCCGGGGAGGCCGGCCCCCATGACTGAAACTGGTTGCGCAGCGCCTGATACTCATCCTCAGGCTGCTAGTTTCTCTTTAGCTTGAGGTTCGCGCTTACCTTGGAACCGTCGCAAGCGCGGATGATCGGCCGGCACTCCCGCCTATAGTGGCTTTCACGACCAGCAATAGCGGCTGGACCGCCAATATTTCGTTCGCCGGTCCAATGACATAAATTCAATAGTTAGCTCGTCAAGAAAGCCGATAGCCAATACCTTCCATCTTCGCCAGGCTGCAAAGCAGTCGTGGCAATCCAGAAGCAATAGCCGTAACTCAAGCCCGGATTCCTTTACTTACAACGACGCTGCCGTGGCGATCCGCTGGCTTCGATATTACTCAATATAACTTAGATAAGCGGCAACGGCGGCTATTTGTACATCGCTCAATCTGTGCGCCACCGATTTCATGGTAGCCGCTGCCCCGCCGTGAGCCGCCGGAGCATTACCCCGATCTTTCTCCCAGTTTGTCAGCTTATTATAAATGTAACCGCTGAGCTGGCCTGCTAAACGGGGAACTGCCCCGGCGCCTTTAGCCTCCGGTCCGTGACAGGACATGCATGCAGGAACATCGGCTTGGGGAATTCCTTCTTCATAGATTTTCTTTCCCGCAGCCACGAGCTCTTTTGGAGCGCCGCCAAGGGGTTTTGGACTGAGATCGTGAAAATAGGCGACGATGGCGGCCATCTCCGCAGAGCCCATTTCCTGCACCGCATTGGACATGACGTTATTGTGCCGCCTATGCAGGATGAAATTCCGCAGTTGATTTTCTAGGTACTTGGTTTGCTGGCCTGCGAGCCGCGGAATGGGAATAGCCCCCCGGGCGCCCTCCGCCGAGGGACCGTGGCAGGTTTGACAATATTCTATCTTGTTCTGAAGGGCTTGCTTCGAATAGGGCGGAAGCTTCGAAGGGGCGGGCTTGTCTGTGTTGTCTGCCTGCACGGCGCCAGCGAAAAAAGCCGCGAGGAGTGCCGCTTGCAGCACAAAAAGTGGCCTGATGACTTTCATAACCCAACCTCCGGTACGCCTAACTTGCACCCCTCCGCTTCTAGTGTATGCAACTCCGGTGTACACAACCTAAATAGGTAGGAGCACGCTTTTGCGCGTTCACGCATTTTCGCCGGATGTCCGTGCCGTCGCATCGATACGCACGAAGCGCCGCCCGCGATGGGCGCGGATTGGGAAGAAGAAATCGAGCGTCGCGTTGCTGAGGCTGAGCGGGGCGAAGTGGCGCGGCAAGAGCTTTCCGATGCCGTCGATTATTACGGAAAGATTCCGAAGGATTTAGCCGAACGGCTCTTGTTCGAAGTAGAGCACGGCCGCACGCTGATCGTGGAATTTCCTGACGCTTGGGCTCCAGCCTCCACCAGCACAAGGCGGTATCTTCTTCCTGGCTCCCCATTTCAAATCGTTTATCGCATTCGCGGCGAGGAGATACAAATCGTCGCGTTGGCTCATTTTAAGAGGAAGGCGGGATATTGGCAAGCCGTTGACTTAATCTGTTGACGATTGCGGCGGGATGGTGTCCTCCGATTGGGAAGGCAGTTCTGTTAAGAATAGTTCACAGAGCGCAACGAGCCATCAGGAGAGATAGATGATATCTTCGTAGTCCAGCGGCGCCTGAGCCAATCCTAGGCGTTCTGCAGGTGTTTTTCCATCCTTGCCGGTCAGGATATAGTTGTGGGCCGTGCGCATGATGTCGAGGATTTTGGCGACGTTGCCTGGATTGTATGGAGAGTAGCCATTCCAGATCCGGCCGTTGTTCGCCTTCGAGTGAATCGGCCGTTCAAGCAAGGAGAGCCGCCGGCGCACCTGATTGAAAAACGAATTGACGCTGTGCAGGCTGGCCTTGTTGTAGAGCCAAGCTTTGTGATCTTCATCGTAATTGCTGAGATCGGTGAGTGAGGCCACGGACTTCTCTGGTTCGCTCATGGTCGGGAAAGGATGGTCAAGCCATCGGTCTTCCCATTTCCCGTGCGGTGTCATGGAGGCCAAGCGCTCTTTAATCAGCAGCAGTTTGACCTCCTTTGGCAGCAGGGTTGGGTGCGCGGCCTCTGCTTGGACGAACAGCATCTTTGCTTCGAGGTATTTTTGACGCTTTTCGTCCACGGTCAGGTCCTTGGCGATGCGAACATAAAAGGCGTCCGCTGTGTGGCCTTGAATTTCGGTGCGGAACGCAGACAGGCAAGCGGCCCGGAGACCCGGGTCCTGGTCGAGGAAAAAACGCCACTTCTGGACATTGCCCAGCAGGCGTTTGAGGAAGAAAAAGTGCCCGTACATCGTGTACTCGCCATGGGTCTGCATGCCGTATTCTGGAAGCCGCGCGGCTGGTGACGGCACATCGGGGCTCTCGATGTCGTCACGCGTCATGGCATCGGCGTAAGTTTCATCGATCTCCGCTGGCAGGCCCTGTTTGTGCCGCTTTGCGTTCAAGGACTTTGCGGTGGCTCGCTCGTGGTCAGCATTGAGCCAGAGGCGGGCAAAGCGGCGATGAGGGTAAGGCTTACTCAGGTCGCCATTCGTTTCAACGGCAGCCTGAACCGTTTTGCTGTCCATGGAAGGGTCGAAGTTGAGGTGTGCGCCGAAGCAATAGCCGTATTCGTTGTCCACCGCGGCAATGGCCGAGAGCTGGATATTCCGCTTGTCTTTGCGAACCAGCCAGTTAACCAGGTAGTCCTGTCGATCCACGCCCAGATACAACCGGCGGATGGCGAGATCGGCCAGGGCGCGCTCGCGGTGGGCGGCAAATGACTGACACTGCCGATGGAGAAAGTTGAGGCGACGGTAGAAGGTGTTGGGATCGATGTCCGTGACTTCGATGATGCGACGGACAGGCATCTTATTGATCAGCAGTTTAAAAATGGTCTTGTTCTTGTGAGGTTCCCTCTGCCGGGCTGTGGTCTTGAGGTTCTGGGAAAACGTCTTGCCGCAGACGTTGCAGCGCCAGCGGGGGCTTCCAATGGCTGTCTTACCGAAAGATGCATACGCCCCAACAGTGCCAACTGGCAACTGATCGACATGATTGGCGCAGCCCTCGGTAGGACAGCTCAGCGGATCAGGGGGCGACAAATAGAAAGCAATGCGCTCGACTTCCTCCACGATGCCGATATTGCTTTTGAGAGGGAACTCCACGCCGCAGGACGTGCAGATACAGGAGGAAACGCCCTTGTGCGCATCCAGCGTGTAGCTATTACTCCCGGGCGTCGATCTTTGCTCCGCCGGAACGCCATAGTTAATGCAGCCCGGAGACTTGCAGTGGTTGACCTGGACGCCGCCGTGCTCGGGCGGTATCTGCGGATAATGCCGGGATGAAGCCACGGAAGATTTCTTCTGTATGATCCCAAATGGAAAAATCTGTCAGCGCACCATCTTACGCGCGCCAATCGCCTTTGATCAACAGATTAAGTCAACGGCTTGGGATATTGGCAGCACCGGCTGCGAGATAAATAAGCCGGCCGGTGCGCGCTGGGCAACAGGCCCCCGTAATTGCACCATCAAATCTCTTGAACCGCGGCGGCATTTCGCCTATTTTGCGGTTAGCTCAAAATCAATCCTCGATTAAGGAGTGGTCCCCCCGGACCGCTCTTTTTCTTTATCCGGGGCACGGAGCGCCGGAGAACCGGAGCGCATGGAACAAGACCAGGCAGCGGCAAAGAACCAGGCGGCGGAAGCTCCCACGGAGCGTTTCCTGTGCGAGACCGGCCCAGCAGCGGAAATCGCCGCGCTGGCCGAGCCCGTGCTGGAGGACATGGGCTTCAGGCTTGTGCGCGTGGTCATGTCGCGGCGGGATGGCGCCACGATCCAGATTATGGCGGACAAGGCGGGCGGTACGATTAACGTGGACGACTGCGCGCACATCAGCCGCAGGCTTTCGCCGCTGCTGGATGCGCACGACCCGGTGCAGGACCGCTATTATCTCGAAGTGTCCTCGCCCGGCATCGACCGCATCCTCGTCCGCCCTTCGGATTTCGAGGATTGGGCCGGGTACGAGGCCAAGGTCGAGCTGACGGAGTTGATCGACGGGCGCCGCCGCTTCCGCGGCATCCTCGAAGGATATGCGGACGGCGAGATGCGGCTTGAGGTAAAGCTCGATGAAGCGGGCGAGCCGCAAGTTATCGGGCTCCCCGTGGAGCTTATACATGACGCGAAGCTCGTGCTCACCGACGAGCTGATCCGGGCTTCGCTGGCAAGAGCAAAGGCCCAAGGCCAGAAATGGGCCGAGGGCGGCGAACTAGAAGAACCAGACTTGAAAGATTTGGAGTTGAACGATGGCTCAAGCCGGGATTAGCGCAAACCGCCTGGAACTCTTGCAGATCGCGGACGCGGTTGCGCGTGAGAAATCCATCGACAGGACACTGGTGCTGTCCGCGATGGAGGATGCGATCCAGAAGGCGGCCAAGTCGCGCTATGGCAGCGAGAACGAGATCCGCGCAGAGATCGACCCGCGCACGGGCGAGATCAAGCTGTCGCGGCTCTTGGAAGTAGTCGAGCGCGTGACGCTCGACGCGACGGAAATCGCGCTGAAGGACGCGAAGAAGCGCAACCCCGAGGCGGAAGTGGGCGATTTCATCGCCGAGCCGCTGCCGCCGCTCGATTTCGGCCGCGTGGCCGCGCAGAATGCCAAGCAGGTCATCGTGCAGAAGGTGCGCGAGGCGGAGCGCGAGCGTCAGTTCGAGGAATACAAGGACCGCATCGGCGAGATCGTCAGTGGCATCGTCAAGCGCGCCGAGTACGGCAACGTCATGATCGACCTGGGCCGCGCCGAGGCCATCGTCCGCCGCGACGAGACGCTGCCGCGCGAGAACTACAAGCTTGGCGACCGCGTCCGGGCGTATGTCTACGACGTCCGCCGCGAGAATCGCGGCCCGCAAATCTTTCTGTCGCGCACCCGCCCCGAGTTCATGGCGAAGCTGTTTGCGCAAGAGGTGCCCGAGATTTACGACGCTATCGTCGAGATCAAGTCCGTGGCCCGCGATCCGGGCAGCCGCGCCAAGATCGCGGTGGTGTCGAAGGATAGCTCCATCGACCCCGTGGGCGCCTGCGTCGGTATGCGCGGCAGCCGCGTGCAGGCCGTGGTGAACGAGCTACAGGGCGAGAAGATCGACATCATCCAATGGTCGCCCGATGCCGCGACCTTCATCGTGAACGCGCTGGCGCCCGCCGAGGTTGCGAAGGTGGTGCTCGACGAGGAATCCGAGCGCATTGAGGTCGTGGTGCCCGACGAGCAGCTAAGCCTTGCCATCGGCCGCAAGGGCCAGAACGTGCGGCTGGCCTCGCAGCTCACGGGCTGGGACATCGACATCATGACCGAGGCCGAGGAATCCGAGCGCCGGCAGAAGGAGTTCGCCGAGCGGACCGCCGCCTTCATCAATGCCCTCGACGTGGACGAGATGATCGCCCAGCTTCTGGTCGCCGAAGGCTTCGCGTCGGTGGAAGAGCTTGCCTTTGTCGAGGCCCACGAAGTTGCAAGCATCGAAGGATTCGACGAGAACACCGCTCAGGAAATCCAGGAGCGCGCGAGAGAGTTCCTGGAGCGCCAGGAGGCGGAGCTTACCGAGAAGCGCCGGGCGCTCGGCGTTGAGGACGAACTCATCGAGGTTGAGGGCGTCACCACCGCGATGCTTGTTGCCTTTGGCGAAAACGGGATTAAAACGGTGGAAGATCTCGCCGACTGCGCGACCGACGACCTTGCGGGATGGCAAGAACGGGCGCACGGCCAGACGAAGCAGCATCCGGGCATTCTTCAGAGCTTCAACCTCGGCAAGCCCGCCATCGAACAGTTGATCCTCAATGCGCGTGTCAAGGCCGGCTGGATCGAGCTGCCGGAGCCCGCGGAGCTGGAGGAGAGCGGCGCCGAGGCCGGCGAAGCCCAGCCGGATGAGGGGGCAGCCATGCGGAACCGGAAGAAAAAGCGTTCTGAGGAAGAACCCATACTGGAAATTGCAGGCGAAGAGTTCTCATCTAACGGAAGGCGGAGAAGGCGGTATTGAAAGCGTACCCGTAAGAACCTGCATCGTGGAACGCGCGAGAAAGGAAAGGCCCTTTCTCCTCCGCTTCGTGTTATCGCCCGAAGGCTCGGCCGTTCCCGACATCAAGGCAAACCTTCCGGGGCGCGGGGTGTGGGTCACAGCAAGAAAAGAGATTGTTGCGGAGGCCCAAAAACGGCGGGCCTTTCAGCGGGCATTCCGGAAGCCTATTCAGGTGGCGGAGGATTCTTCCCTCGCAAGTTGAACGGCTTTTTAAGCAATCTGCGTTAGAACGCTTATCTATCTGTAATAAGGCTGGTCTTGTGGTCATTGGATTTACAAAAGTTGAGGAGGCGCTGAACCGCGGAGAGATCGTTTGTCTGCTTCATGCCAGCGATGCCGCTGAAGGCGGCAAGGCGAAGCTAGACAGGAAGTTTGCGGCCCTCTATTCCGGAAAAGACCACATCGCACCCAAAAACCGCTTCACATCTGCCGAAATTAGCTTGGCGGCGGGAAGCTCGAATGTAATACATGCGGGAGTTAAGGATGGCGGTGCGTCCCGCGCCTTCTTCGAAGCTCTCGATCGTCTTAGCTGCTATTGCCCAGGGGATACCGATAAAAATCCCCTGCGCCAGGGTATAGAATGAGCGAAACGAAAGAAACGGACAACAAGACTGGAATTGGCAGGAAAACCATGTCGCTGAATGTAAAGCGGACGGTGGAGCAGGGTCATATCCGCCAGAACTTCAGCCATGGCCGCTCCAAATCCGTTCTTGTTGAGACGAAGCGCAAGCGCCTTGCCGTGCCGGGTTTGACGGAGGAGCCGCAGCCGCAGAAAGCTGAGCCCGCTCCGCCGAAGCCGCAGCCGCGCGTTTTCCAGAAGCCATCTCCGGATCAGGCGCGCGACAAGCGCCCGCAAAAGGTGCTGCGCGAGCTGTCCGCTGGGGAAATGGATGCGCGTGCCCGTGCGCTAGTCGAGGCGCGGAAGCGTGAGGATGTCGAGAAGCGCGAGCGCGAGATCGATGGCGTCCGCCAGGCCGAGGAAGCGAAGCTCCGCGAGATCGAGGAGCAGAAGCGCCGCACAGAAGAGGATGCCCAGCGCAAGGTAGAGGAGGAAGCTGAAAGGCTTCGCGCCGCTGCTGAAGCCGAGGAAGCCGCCAAGGCGCCCAAACAGGACAAGGCGCCAAAACAGGAAGAACCCGTAGCGCGGGCTCCAGCTCCATCCCGGCCGCAGCGCCGTGTCGGTCCCGATAGCTTTCGCGTTATTGCAACTCCGCAAACAGAACGCCGGCAGCAAGCCACCCCACCTCGCGACACGCAGCAGGAGAGTGCTCCAGCCGCGCGCGATGGTGAGCGCGGCCCCGTGAGGAGGGATGCAACAGGCCGCGAGGGGCCTCGTGGTCCCGCCCGCGATGGCGCACGCCCAGGTGCTGCCGCGGGTGCATCCGCGCGCCCAGGTTTCGGTGCAAGGCCCGGCGCGGGAGCAGGGCCAAAGCCGGCGCCAGCTCTGGACGCCTCTGGCCGCCCTGAGCGCGTGCATATAGATGGCGCGGCCCGCACGCGTGCGGACAGCGCAGAGGAAGAACGCCGCGTTAAGCGTGGAATTCCTGGCAAGGCACCGGAGCGGGCAGCACCTGCCAAGAAAACAACCGTCGAGCGGACCGGCCGCCAGCGCCTGACTTTGTCCAACGCTCTCAATGAGGAGCAAAAGGAGCGGAGCCTCGCTTCGCTTAAGCGCCAGCGCGAGCGTCAGAAGCTTCAGGCGCTCGGTACCCAGCAGGAGCGCGTCAAGATTTAGCGGCAAGTCCAATTACCAGAGGCGATCACGATCCAAGAGCTCGCCAACCGCATGGCCGAGCGCGCCGTCGATATCATTAAGTTCCTGATGAAACAGGGACAAATGCTGAAGATCAACGATGTGATCGATGCCGACACCGCGGAGCTGATCGCAACCGAATTCGGCCACATGGTGAAGCGCGTATCCGAGGAGGATGTCGAGGAAGGCTTCATCGGCGAGACCGATGCGCCTGAGACGCGTCAGCCTCGTGCGCCTGTCGTGACCATCATGGGCCACGTCGATCACGGCAAGACCTCCCTGCTCGACGCCATCCGCCAGGCCAACGTCGTTGCTGGCGAGGCCGGCGGCATTACCCAGCATATCGGCGCCTATCAGGTTCTCACGCCGGGCGGCGCACCCATCACATTTATCGACACGCCGGGCCACGCCGCGTTTACGGCGATGCGCGCCCGCGGCGCCAAGGTGACGGACATCGTGGTGCTGGTCGTGGCGGCCGACGACGGCGTGATGCCGCAAACGGTGGAAGCCATCAACCACGCCAAGGCGGCAGGCGTTCCGATCATCGTGGCCATCAACAAGATCGACAAGCCTGGCGCCGACCCCGTCCGGGTTCGTACCGATCTGCTATCCTACGAGATTGTCGTGGAAAGCATGGGCGGCGACACCCTTGAAGTCGAGGTGTCGGCGAAGCAGAAACTCAATCTCGATAAGCTCCTGTCCGCGATCCAGCTGCAAGCCGAGGTCTTGGAGCTTGGAGCAAATCCGGACCGCCCGGCTGAGGGCATTGTCATTGAGGCGAAGCTTGAGCGCGGACGCGGCCCTGTCGGCACGGTCCTCGTTCAACGCGGCACACTCAAGGTCGGCCAGCTTGTGGTGGCTGGGCGTGCCTGGGGACGCGTGCGGGCGCTTATCGACGACAAGGGCGAGAACGTCGTTACTGCCGGTCCTTCCACTCCCGTGGAGGTGCTGGGCTTCGATAGCGCACCCGACGCCGGCGATCAGCTGGCCGTGGTTGAGAACGAGGCCCGCGCCCGCGAGCTGACCGAGCACCGCGTCCGCAAGCTGCGCGACATAAGGTCGGCAGGCGCCGGTGCCCGCACGCTTGAGCAAATGATGAAACAGGCTGCCAAGGGCGGCAAGAAGGAGTTCCTCCTTATCATCAAGGGCGACGTGCAAGGCTCCATCGAGGCGATCAACTCCGCGCTTGAAAAGCTTGGCACGGATGAGGTCGAAGCCCGCATTATCCACTGGGCCGTGGGCGGTATCGCCTCTTCTGATGTGGCGCTGGCGGAGGCTTCTGGTGCTGTCATCATCGCATTCAACGTCCGCGCCGACGCACAAGCCAAGCAACAGGCCGAACGCGACGGCGTCGAGATCCGCTACTACAACATCATCTACGACCTCGTGGACGATGTGAAAAAGGCGATGTCTGGCCTGCTCGCGCCGGTCCTGCGCGAAGAGTTCCTCGGCAATGCCCAAGTCCTTGAAGTGTTCAACATTTCGAAGGTCGGCAAGGTCGCGGGCTGCCGCGTCACGGAAGGCAAGGTTGAGCGCGGCGCGGGCGTCCGGCTCGTTCGCGACAATGTGGTCATCCACGAGGGCAAGCTCTCGACGCTCAAGCGCTTCAAGGACGAGGTCCGCGAGGTGCCGGTGGGCCAGGAATGCGGCATGGCTTTCGAGAACTACCACGACCTCAAGCAGGGCGACACCATCGAGTGCTTCCGTACGCATATCGAGACGCGCACACTGTAAGAGCATATGCCGCCTGATATGCGGGCGCCTCCGCAAGGAGGCCGCCCGCAGCGGTTTTCGCGCTGCCGCCTTCGGTTCCATGGCGTTCACGAACCATACAGGCCGTCTCTGATTGGTTCTCTGTCATGTGCGGGCCGGAGCCCCGAAGCAATCCTGAGGCAACAAGCCCGGGGCCGCTTTTTTCGGATCGCCGCCGCCAAGGCGGGATCGCGACGACGGCGGATGCGCAGAAACGGCCAAAACCTTTGGCGGCCGTGAACGAGGCGCCGGCTGGCATATAAAGCCCCACGCGCCGCGTCACTTTGTGCCGCAGCGGTCCGCACGGAATGTTTTCAAGTGCAGTTGTTACAGGACTTCCTGGACGACGACCTCAGGCTCTATGCCCTTGTCGTGGACTTCAGCGGTATAGACCCAATTGCCCCAGCCGAATCTCACCGTGTTGGCCGTTGAGGCTGGCACGATATCCATCAGGTGCCTATTGTCCGGCATGGCACGGTCAGTAACCGCCTCGCGGCGGACGATTCAAATCGCGATGCGGTGATGATCTTTGGTGACGAACTCGGTTTTGAAGCCTGGCTTAAGGCGCGACCGAGGGGCGCCGCCAAAGGCGATCACGGCCTCGCTTGCGCTAAAGAGCTTGGCGTCCGCCGTTCCAGTTTCGCCCAGCTCGGCGCTTACGCCCTTCAACCGGGCCACGGCATACTTGCGGACAGGTGAAGTCGCTGCACCTGTATCGCCACCATCGAAGCGGGCAAGCTCTATGCCAACGTCGGCCGCGCCGTGGATATGAGCGGGGCGGGTGATTTGCAAAAAGAGGAAGAAACCGCAAAGCGGAAGCGCCGCGAGCACACCGTAAATCAGCCCCCAGCCTAGACACTCCGCACGGCCCAAGCGATTTTTACCGTTCTGGCTCGTCATATTGCTCATTACTTCACGATAATCTGAATGTGTTTCCCGTCCATGCACAAGAGCGTCTTCCGCGATCAAGGCTAATTCATGATCGAACATGGGCGCGCCGGGAAAGTTGGGGATAGATATGCCTAGCTATAAAAAACGAAGTAACAGAATCGCCCGGCGTACGCTATACAAATCGCCGAGCGGCCTGTTCCAACCAGCCTGCCATTTGAAAGCAGGTGATTTAGGAACTCATGCAGCACCTACGCTGCTTGGCGTTTATAGAACGCCATATGGCACCTAATGTCACCAGAAAAATTGCGCGCGCGTGCAGGAACCCTGTGCGAAACCTGTGGGCGGCACGTGTTTGCGGTGTACTAATGTTATTTGCCTGAGCGTTAGCTATTCACGCGAGCCCTCGAAAAGGGGCAATTGGCCTTCCCGCATCGCCTGTGGCGCGGCTATTCCGAGGTGCCGGAACGCCTTCAAAGTGAGCACGCGGCCCCGTGGCGTGCGGCCGATGAAGCCCTGCTGAAGCAGATAGGGTTCAATGACTTCCTCAATCGCGTCCTTGCCTTCGCTGAGCGCGGCGGCAATGGTCTCTATCCCTACGGGGCCGCCGCCATAGTTCACGGCGATGCAACGCAGATAGCGGTGATCCATGGCGTCGAGGCCGAGCGCGTCGACCTCGAGCTGGCCGAGTGACTGGTCCGCTACCTCGCGCGTGACCTCGGCTGAACCGCCAACCGCCGCGAAATCGCGGACGCGGCGCAGGAGCCGGCCGGCAACGCGGGGCGTGCCCCGGCTGCGCCGCGCCACCTCGCGGGCGCCGTCGGGCGTCATGCGCATTTTGAGCACGCGGGCGCCGCGCCGCACGATCTCCTCCAGCTCGTCCTCGGTGTAGTAGTTGAGCCGGACCGGAATGCCGAAGCGGTCGCGGAGCGGGGTCGTCAGTAAGCCTGTTCTCGTGGTGGCGCCCACCAGCGTGAACTTCGCGAGGTCGATGCGCACAGAGCGCGCCGCCGGCCCTTCGCCGATGATGAGATCGAGCTGGAAATCCTCCATCGCGGGGTAGAGGATTCTCCTCGACCGCCGGATTAAGCCTGTGAATCTCATCGATAAAGAGAACGTCGCGCTCTTCGAGATTGGTGAGCAGCGCGGCCAAATCGCCTGCTTTGGCGATGACCGGTCCCGAGGTCATCTTGAAGTTCACGCCAAGCTCGCGGGCCACAATCTGCCCAAGCGTCGTCTTGCCAAGGCCGGGCGGCCCGGCGAACAGCACATGATCGAGTGCGTCGCCACGGCCGCGCGCGGCGTCGATGAACACCTTGAGGTTCGCGCGCGCCTGGGCCTGGCCGATGAATTCGGCCAGCCGCAACGGGCGCAGCGATAGCTCGCCGGCATCCTCATCCTGCTTTTCACGATCCAAAAGACGCCCGCTCATGGGCGAGGCATAGCGGATTTTGTGCGGAATGGAAATTCAATGTTGGAAAGGCGTGGACGCGCGGCGGGTAAAGGATAGGTTGAGTGAAGGCTTGCAATTGAGAAAAGCATGGACGTGATGGCGGCCTAGTACAGCCGGAGGCAAGTTCGCAGCCCACTGGCCGCACGCTGGCAAGCGAACTTGCCTCGGATAAGCTGTACTAGATACAATCGAAATTCCGGCCGTTCCTATGAGGCAGCCTCCGCAACGTGCGGCCTGGGTCCGTACGTTCGCGCCGCGATCTGGACTATTCGCCGCAAACCGCCTTGGCGCTGGCCCACTCCTTTGCCGAGAGCAGGGGCGCCACCGCATAGGACGCCTGCGAGAGGAAAAGCTGCGCCCGCTCCTTCGAGGCCGGGTGTGTGCTCAAATAGCTGGCCACCTTGCTCTTGTCGGCGGCCGAGACATGCCGCAGGAAAAAGTTCCCGGTGGGCTTGGGCGCGATGCCCGCCTTCTTCAATATCTCCAGCGCGTGGACGTCGGCCAGCCGCTCGGCATCCCGGGAGTAGCGGAGTTGCAGCAGGAAGGCGCCCGCCTTGAGCGCGGTTCCGTCGCCGGACTGCCCCGTAAACAGAGCAATCAAAGTCTGCATGCCCAGATTTCGGACGAACAGCGCCTCGGGGTCTTTTTCGATCTGGTGGCCCATCTCATGGGCGAGCACGCCCGCAACCTCTTCAGGGCTTTCGGCCTCCTTCGCGAGGGCGGAAAGCAAAACAATGTGGCCGCCCGGCAGGGCAAAGGCGTTCGGAACCGGCGCCTTTACAACGTGGAGCGTAAAGGGCTGACCATAACCGCTAGCTTTCTGAAGCCTGGCGAGGATGCGTTGCAGGGCGGCGTTGCCGGGCTGATTTACACAGGCCGGCGCGACGGTACCGAACACCTCCACGTTGTGCTGCCCGATCCTGCTAGCCACCGAGGGCGGAATAAGCCCGCCAATGGCCTTCGAGGTGCTCCCCCCACCGAAAAAGAGCAGGGCGGCGGCCACAGCGGCGATGGCGGACGCGATCAGGCTCAACCCCACAATCCTGGTCCGCAGCCTGTTCTCGGAGGTGTGCGGCGCCCGGCTCAATACCGACGCGGCGGCACCTTCGCCTTCGATAAACAGGCTGGCGCGCGGATACAGCCGGTTGCGCAAGAGAACGTCGCCAGCCCGCTTCAGGATAGGCGCGCCTGCGAGCAAGTCGCCATAGTTCCAGAAGCCAAGCTGCCCCTCTTGGGCGCTTCCAAACTCGATGCCCCCGGCTTCAAAGACAACGGTGACGGGAACGGCGCTCGCTTTTTCGCCGCTGCTCCACTGGCCTTTGAAGACGTCCTGGCTCACCCTAGAAGATCTCTATGCTGAACGCGGCTTCCATCCCGGCACCTTGAGCGCCTGCTTCCTCCGGTTCCCTCTGCACCTCGTTCAAATCGGCGGAACCCGTGAACGAGAAGCGTGTGACGAGGTATTTGAGCCGCCTGGCTTGTGCCACCGGGCGCAGAATACCGATGCTCAGCAAGATGATAAGCGTATTGGAAACGATTAGCCAGATGTAGCTGCCTGCGTGAGCCTCAAGACCGGCGCTTAGTCCGCTGGCTTTTGTGGCCCTGGCAAAGGTATTGAGCTTGCGCACTTCGAGCCAGCTCAGCCCGAGAAACAGCAACGGGATTACCGCCACAATAACTGTCCCATAAAGGGCGGGGCCAAACTGGAGCGCGGCCGCCTTGGCAGCAGCGAGTTCCGCGGACTGCCCGCCTTCGGCTTTGATCGCCACTTGCATGATCGTCGCGAAAATGAAACTCAAGCCGGTAAGAGCGGGAATGAGGATAAACCAGACCAGGGCGAAGGGGCCATAGAGCGGGCCCGAGCTTCCCTCGAAACGGAAGGGCAGCGAGCCGAAACGCATGGCATCGGTCAACCTGCGCCGCAACGCCGTTGCCCGCCAGGGGTAGAGCCAGCCGAGCGTCAGTCCCGTGACGAGGGACGACCAAATGGACAGCCAAGCATAGCCGAGCGCGCCTTCGCCGAGGCCAAAAGCGATCCCCCGCCAGCGGGTGCGCGTCAAAATATAGCGGTTTGCACGGTAGATGCCCGCGAAGAAGAGAACGATAAAGCCGATATAGAGTGCGAAGATCAGGACTACGAGCAAGGGATTTTTCGGGCCCAAGACCAGCTGCGCGGCGACGACGATGGCGATAGCTGGAAACAGGATGAAGAAGAAGACCTTCAAATAGCCGATGAACAGTTCCCAGCCCGTGCCCGTGTATTCGAGCGGCTCCCCGTTCACGCGAACCATTTGCCACATGCGGCGGCGGTATTCGCTCCGGGCCCAGAACCAGTAGATGCCCAAGGTCACCACGATCAGCAGTAGATTGAGAAGGCAGATCCCGGCGAGGCTCCAAGGATTGCCCGCCCAGCTCACCCGTATTGGAGTGCCTGGTCCAGAGCGGGGGGTAAATTGCATGTCGGTGCTAGGCATAGCTGCGGTTCCCATTGGCTGCGGGGGAGCACCTAATTAGTCATCGGAGAGCCGGGAGAATACGCACTTGTGGTTGAAGAGGCCTGGATGCGAGAGACTTGTGTCCAATTTGCCGCCAATACCGGCGCGGTCTTTCCGCCGATGCCGCAAAGCGGCTATTTTCGGGGTGTACTGGCCATATGTTTCCGCCCGCACTAGCCTTGGGAGCCCCTCTGGAAAATGCCTCGATAAATACCAATGTCACATTCTTGCCGGGCGTGCCCGCGTGCCGGCGGATTGCGCTGTTATTTTTTGCCTAGCCAAGTATCAATGAATGGCGCAAATCGCGCTTGTGGAACGCATGATGAAGCATAAGCTGCCTTCGCCCGTCCGGACTTTCTGCTGCGCGGGCGTGACGATCGCCCTTACTCTAGCCCCTGCCCTGGCACAAGGCGCCCCCGCCCAGAACCTTGCTCCGCCTGCGGTGGGTCAAGGGACCCTTGTGCGCCCCCCGCATCTGGCGACGCATCGGGCCGTGTACCGTCTCACCCTTGGCGACACTGGCGCCGGCTCCAATGTTACCGACATCCGGGGCCAGCTCGTCTACGACTTCCAAGGCTCCGCCTGCCAGGGCTACACGCTCAATACGCGGCTGATCACCGAAGTCTTCGACCGCGACGGCAAACCCAGCGTCAGCGACATCCGCTCGGAAAGCTGGGAGGACGCGAATAGTGAGCATTTCCGTTTCCAGACCTCGCAATACGCCGATGGCAAGCTCGCCGAGAGCACGAAGGGCACAGCCCGCCGCGTGCCGCATCGTCCGGACGCTGTCGCAGTCCGGCTTGAAAAGCCACAAAAGACCAGGCTGACGCTCACCGGCAACATACTGTTCCCCACGCAGCATTCGCTGACCCTGCTCAAGGCAGCGCTCGCCGGGCAAACGCGGGTTCAGGCCGACATCTACGATGGCTCCGAGAGGGGGACGAAGATGTACGAGACGTCCAGCGTCGTCGGCGCCCCGCTGGAGCTGAGTGCCAACTCGCAACTGCCGGCAATCAAGAACTCGGGCGCCCTCGATTCGATCCCCTCCTGGCCGGTTGTGGTCAGCTACTACGAGCGGACGCCCAAGAAGGATGGGCTGCCCGCCTACGAGATTTCCTTCCGGATGTATGCCAATGGGGTGAGCCGCAAGCTGAAACTGGATTATGGTACATTCTCGCTTGACGGTGAGCTGGCCAGCATCGAGTTTCTGGAGGCCAAGCCTTGCCCTTGAATGAGGCTTTGAGCCCGCACCCAAACGGCAGATCCGCTTTTGCCGGGGGTAAAGGCCGGCGGCTATGGTCAAACTAGGCGGAAGAAGTTAGAGTTTGTTAACAAATAGCGGAGAAAATAGAAGCGCAAATGCACTTTTTTTCACACAGCGGCTCATGCGCTTTTATTCTTTACCGAAACGGATGGCAGCCTGGCGCCTGAACGTGGCCCCGCCGCGTGCAGGCTTCGGAACAAAGGCAAGCAGCGCAAACATGGCTACTATTCTTATCGTCGAGGATAACGAGCTTAACATGAAGCTCTTCCACGACCTCCTGGAAGCGCATGGCTACAAGACGCTGCAAACCCGCAATGGCATCGATGCCATAGCGCTCGCGCGCAAGCACAAGCCCGATTTGATCGTCATGGACATCCAACTGCCCGAGGTGTCTGGGCTGGACGTGACCAAGTGGCTGAAAGAAGACGATAGCTTGCGGCATATTCCGATCGTGGCCGTAACCGCCTTCGCCATGAAAGGGGATGAGGAGCGGATCAGAGAGGGAGGCTGCGAGGCCTATGTCTCAAAGCCCATCTCCGTGTCGCGCTTTTTGGACACAATACGGCAACTTGTACCGTCAGCCTCGCAGTAAGGGCTGGGGATAACGGGGAAAACTCAAGCTGGACGCGTGTTGCGGGCAAGATCCCATTCTACACGTCTGTCGGCTGGTATAAGACCAAAACGTGTTTTTCTACAAGAGCTTGGCGTTTGTTCCCGTTAAGTTCGCAATGCAAAATTATCTCGATGTTAACGAGGATTGGCGTAAAGGCGTACAAGTTGGGCAGAAAAATGTCGATCCCCACTTGCCAACAGCGCATAATTTCTCATACATTTAGCAAGTGAATACCCTGCGGAGTGCTCAGGTCCGCCGCATCTCCTGGGTCCGTGGGGCATGCACCGGAATTTCCAAGTTGTCGCAAGCTAGGAATTCCGGGTTAGGCCGTTGGACCACGCCCTCTTGATCCAATGGTGACAAGATCAGCTCCGTGTCGAATTCGGACTTACCCCGCTGCCGATAGACGCGGAGCTGATCACTAAATTTTCAGGATATGGAAGAAGTTAGCGCAGCTCGCGGAAACGCGAGCGCGCTTCGGCGCTATTTGATCTTCGATTCTTTGAATTCGACGTGCTGCTTTACGACTGGGTCGTACTTCTTGAGCGCCAGTTTCTCAGTCAGATTCCGCGGGTTCTTTTTTGTGACGTAAAAGTAGCCGGTTCCGGCGGAACTCACCAATTTGATTTTCTGCGTTACGGGTTTTGCCATGATAGATTCCGACGTAGCTCCTAGAGGGCCGAAGTTGGCCCAGGAGTGGGGGTGAAGTCAAGGGAGGAGGCACCATAATCCAACTGGTTTAGAAAGTCACGGTGCAATCCGGCACCGGTTTGGCGAATAATGCCTCCAGAATACCACTCCCGCAGGAGGACAAGATGTTGTGCTACTCCAGGCGTTACCCTACCGCTAATAGGCCATCGGATCGCCCGCAGGGGCAAGCCCGCCATAAGTGTACGTAACCCAGACAAGCGCTGTGACCGCGAACGAGACCAGGAGCCAGACCGCGGCAAATGCTGCGAACGATAGGGCTTCGTTGAGAACACTGGGTTTTGCGGGCCGGACGTAATCCCGCCTGGGGTTGTGTAGCATGTTTTGTGCCGGATTTCCGTATAGGGCTAATACTAAAGTAGAATGTATATAGCCTTTTCCGCTTGCGCGCAGCAATTGAAGATGGGTTGTCCCCAGCGCGATTGCCGGAGCCGGAAATGTATACACCTCGCAGAGTTTCGCGGAGCTTGTTCCTCTCCGCGCGCAGGCTTCGCCACCACCTCCGCTGCTGGGGGCCAGACACGGGCAAGCCCCTGATTTTGCTGCATGGCGGGCGCGACGGGTCGGCCACGTTCCAGTTCATGGTGGATTGCTTCTCGCGCGACTGGCGCATCGTGGCGCCCGACTGGCGTGGCCACGGCAAGACCGAACGGGCGCCGCAAGGGTACTGGTTCCCAGACTATCTGGCCGACCTCGACGCCATCCTGGAAGCCCTGTTTCCGGCCACGCCCGTGCCGCTGGCGGGACACAGCCTCGGCGGCAACGCGGCATGCGTCTACGCGGGCCTGCGCCCCGAACGCGTGTCGCGGCTCGTCTCGCTCGACGGCTTTGGCCTGCCAGACCTTGGCCCCCAGGCCGCGCCGGCACAGCTTCGCCGTTGGCTCTCCGGCTGGCGCGAACCGCTGCTGCCGCACAAAACCTACGCCAGCATCGCGGAAATGGCGGCGCGCCTGCGTGAGGCCAACCGGCGGCTCGATGAGGCGAAATCGCTGTTCCTCGCCTCCGAACTCAGCGAGCTGCTGCCGGACGGCCGCTACATTTGGGACTTCGATCCGCGCCACCGGGCGCCCTTCGCCACGCTGCACCGCCGGGCCGAATGGGCTGCCTGCCTGGCGCTGGTGCGCGCGCCCGCGCTGTTCATCGGCTCGGACCTGCCCTTCCCGCCAGCCCTCAGGGACGAGCCCGAGGGGCTTGCGGCGCGGGCTGCGGCCATCCCAGGCGCGCACTTCGAGCGCATCGCGGGGGCGGGTCACAATCTGCACCACGACGAGCCCGAGGCCGTCGCCCGGCTGGTGGAGGACTTCCTCACCGAGGCTTAAGCGTGCCCGGCACGCGCAAGCGCTACATCCTCCAGGTGCCGCCCGATATGCTGACGGCGCGCTCAGCCGCCGCTTGGACCTACGGGTTCACCGCGCGGCAATACCGCGGCCTGCTCATGCGCACATGATGCGGCCGCGGCCGTCGCCGCAAGGGGCTGAAGAGACCGTTACGCCCTTGGCAAAGCGTTGGCTCCAAAGCCCTTGGCATTACCGGCAAGCGCGCCGGCGCGGTTCAGAAGCAACAGCGCCGCCATCGCGATTGCATTGATTTCCAGAACGCGGCCGATAATCGCGGCCGTGAAGTTCTGCGTTCCTCCAAGGAGTGTGAACGCCGCGGCGAAGAGCGTCACTTCATACACAGCAAAAGCTGCCGCAAATGCCGCCACCGGAACCGCTGCGCCTGAAAGGCTCAGAGCGCGGGGGGCGCTCCAGCGGGCCGCGAGTATCGCAAGCACCGAGGCGAGAGCCATCACTGCACCCCAGGCGAAGCAATCGGCTGCCCACGGATAGCCAAGCACCGTGCATCCAATGACCTGATTGGCAAACCAGGCGCCGAGCGTTGCGAGAATGGCGTTTCTGCGGCTCATGGTCAGGCCAGAGACTGCCGCAAAGGCGGCAAGCGGCACAGCACACGCAAAGCCATGGCTTAGAACCGCGCTGGCGGCAACCATGAAAGCCATCGCAAGAGCGACCGGCCAGTTCAAGGGTATCGAAGTTCTGGGCTGCATCATTGTTCTCCTGTTTAAAGATTAAAGGTTGGCTCGAACGGCGGCAGTATGGTTCCGCCGTTCGTGACAGGCGCTCCCGCATGATCGAATGCGATTCCGGCCAAGGCAACCGGACGCTTGCGATCCATGGCGGTTATTGAGGGGCATGTATCTCCTAATTCTTGTCCGTGGCTAAATCCGAGGCATTCATGCTGACCTTCATGCCCGCGAAGGCGCCGATGCCGGGCCGCAGAAATCCCGTCGGGTCTTGGTAGTGCTCGTCGAACAGATTGTCGATGCGGGCGAAGGCGGTAACGCCGCCGCCCAGATCGTAGAAGGCCCGGCGACATTGACCACCGTGTGGCCGGGCGCGTTGAGCCGCGGGATAAGTCCATAACGATCCGTATCGACAAAGTCGCCGATACGGATGACTGCGGCGGACAGGCTGAGCGCATCGGTGGCCTGCCATTTGGCTTCCAGGCTCACCTTGTGCTTGGGCCTGCGCAATAGCTCCTCGCTAAGCTTCGCATCCATTGCCAGCGTATAGGTGTAATCGGCACGAAGCGTCAGATCGCTAAGCGGCCTGACAGAGACGAACGTCTCGACGCCATCGATTTTCGCGCTGGCGAGGTTCACATAGCTTGTGTAGGCGGGGTAGGGGGAAGGTGGAGGCACAATCGCCTTGTAGGTGATGAGGTTCGTGACATCGTTGTGGAAGTAGGTAGCGCCGAATTGGACGCGCCTAGCCAAGACCGCCTGCTCGAAACCCGCATCGTAGCCTGTGCTTTCCTCCGGCTTCAGGTTCGGATTGGCGAAGAAGAAGAACGCCGGATAATCCACATATAGCTCGTTGAGCGAGGGCGCCTTGAAGCCTGTGCCGTAGCTTGCTTTCAGCTTCGTGCCTGTCTCCGGGATCAGAAATGCTGGCGCGGCGCGGTAGGTTGCGATGTCTCCAAACCGGTCGCTGCTGTCGTAGCGGACGCTGGCGACGTTGAAGAGCCTCTCGCCAAAGCTCGATTGAAGCTGAACGAAACCGGCGTTGTTATTGATCTGCGCCGATATGGGGCTGTTCACGATCTCGTCCGTTTGACGCTCCGCGCCGAGCGTCAGGATCTGGCTTGGTGCAAGCTTAACCGTTCCGGTCCAGTCGAATTTTACCCGGTCGCCGGAGTTGACCGTGGTGCCGTAGACCGCATCCTCGTCCCGCCGCCAATAATCGGTGTATCCCACGCCGAAGGTTTGCTCGAAAGCGCCGTCCCAAAGCGTCTGGTGCGCGAAAGCACGCGTGAACAACTGCTGGGTATCGCCTTTGCTCTGCGTAAATTCCGGCCTGAAGGTGAAGGTGGTGAGATCGAACTCGCTGCCCGTGTAGCCGAGGGCGGTTTCGACATAGCGCGCGGTCACGCCCAGGTCGAGATTCCTGCTGACCTGAAGCCCGAGCCGCGCCGAATAAGTTTGGTTATCGTAGGTATCGTCGATACGCACCTGCCCCGGCGCCAGCAATTCGGCCGGGGTGACTGGCACCGCCCCGGCATGCAAATGCGCGGCATTGAACGAGTAGCTGAAGGGGCCGGAAGAGCCGCTGATGCCTGCGGTTTGATTGAAGGTCGCGAATGAACCGGCCTCCACGCTGCCGGTCACTTGCGCGGGGCCGGAGCCTGGCGTGGTTCTGATGTCGATCCCCCGCCGATAGCGTCCGATCCGTAAAGCCCGCTCTGAGGGCCGCGCAGCACCTCGATCCGGCCTATGCCGGAAGTAAGAAGATGCCCAATGTCGAAGGCGCCAGTTGCCGAGGTTGGATCGCTGACATCAACTCCATCGAGAAGCACCTTGGTGTGGTTGGCGTTGGTGCCGCGTATAAAGACTGCGGTAAGCCCGCCTGGGCCGCCGGTCTGGACCATGTTCAGGCCGGGCACATCGCTCAGGGCATCGGGAACCGTGCGGACTTGCTTCTGTTCTAGCTCCCTGGCGGTGATAACAGTAACGCTGCTTCCAACCTGCGAGAGCGGCGTTGGCCTGAGGCTCGGGCTCAAGGCTACCGGCTCCGAACCTTCCGCGGCCTCGCCCGAAGTGGAAGGCGAAGGCGTCCGCTTGGCCTTGGGCTGCGGCGCTTTCCGCGGGCTTTGCCGCTTTCCGGGCTTTGAGGAATCTTGCCCTTTCACGATCACCGGCGGCAGAGCGGAGGTTTGGCCGTCGCCGGTTTGAGCGAGAGCGTCAATGCGGGCGAACAGGAAAAAGGCGGAGAAAACACCAATGCCATGGGTAAAAGAGAATGCGCATCATACTTAGAAGCTGGTGACAGCCGTGACACGTCACCACGAACCTAAGCCTGGGCGATAGCCTCATCGGAAGCAGCGCCTAAGGTCTTCACCGGGGCACCCCGCCCAATGTGTTCGTGCATGACCACGGTTGATGGCAGGTCTCCTGGCTCGCGGGTCGGCGCTTCCGCCGTCTTCCCGGTTTCCCAGTGACATGCTGGCGACTCGCTCGCCGCTTACAGTTGCGGGGGCAGCCGCGGATTTCCACCGCGTTCCCTATTATTACCTCAAACGAGGAACCATCTCGCCAATTTGTATCAAAAGTAGCGGCCCTGCGCAATAGCGTCTTTAGCTTGTGTCCCTGGCAGCCTGCCGGACTTAAGAACATAGACGGAACATTGCGCAACTATTTTGAATAAACGCCTCGCATTGCGCATGAAGTCGCTATCTGAAGCGTAGTTTGCCCATATAGTTGCGCAGTGGCCCTTAAGTCCGGCAGGCTGCTACGTGAAAATGCCTGCCAGAGTATCAGTACCCGGCGTAGGCGCTCTTTTCGAGTAAGCGGAGAGTTTGCCGTAGTGGTTTGTGCATCCAAAGCCATGACGGCTCCTCTTTGCAGGCGGAACTCATTCGCCTGCTGACCCGGTCGGCGTACTTGCTCCCCTTTTCAACAAAATTTTGGCGGGCGCCCTGAAGTGGACCTTCACGGGGCGGGTCTTGCGAGAATGAGTTTGTTGCATGCGCCGCTGCTGCCCGGCCTCCCGGCCATGCTTCGGCGTCCGTTCCTCATGGACGGGAAACGGAAAAGGAACGGAGTTTGTAAAACCGTCCGGCGCAAATTGTAAAACCGGCTGCGCGTTCCTGTTTGTTCTAAAGCTAACTCACTGATTTAAATGGAGCGGGCGACGAGATTCGAACTCGCGACCCTCAGCTTGGGAAGCACATGCTACGCGATTTCCTGCGATGCCCAGAGATGTTTAGACGACGGTTTTACCTCTAACGTTTCCCCTTGTCTGATATCCTGCGATATCGTTAATTGTCTGCTGATGTAATGACCGTCATTGTCATGTCATGACATAAAGAGACATTCGGGGATATCGAAATGGCACGGCGCAAGATAACAAAGAGTGCGGTTGACCAAGCGAAGACAGAAGCCAGGGTGACGGGGAAAGCAGTCTTCATATGGGACGCCGAATTATCAGGGTTCGGCGTGCGCGCGGCTCCGCCAAGCACGGCAAAGCAGGCCGGGAGCGCAACGTATTATCTGCAGTTTTGGATTGGCGGACGTGGCGGCAAAGCCGAGCGTGTCAAGATGGGCCAGCATGGGGATTGGACCGCCGACACGGCGCGGAAAGAAGCTCAGCGGCTTAGGCTGAAATTCCAGAGCGGCGAAAACCCCGCCGATGACAAGCGGAAACAGCGCAAGGCCGTCCGTGGTAACGTCGCGATAGCGCGACATGGCGAGCGCTTCGCTGAAGCCTGGGCCGCCTACTCGAAAGCGGTCTTGCACAATTCCGAAAAGCCGCTCCGTACCGCTGGCGAACAAGACCGGCTCATTGAGAAAAACGTTATTCCCACGCTGGGAGAGAGGCCTTTCAAACACGTCACCAACGACGAACTCGGCGGGATATCAAAGAGATCGAGGAGCGCAGTCCGAACGTAGCGCGCACAACGCGAGGCGCCCTGAAAGGCCTATTCAAGTGGGCTTGCGACCCTAACCGCGGCAACCGCCTTTCTGCCGACCCCATGGCAGGTATTGGCAAGCCGGAAGGCGCGGACGGCGTGCGGCGACGCCGTCTCAAACACAACGAGATTGCCTCATTCTGGAACGCCTGCGACGTCATCGGCTGGCCGTTCGGTCTGGCGTTCAAGCTACTTCTGTTGACGGCTGCCCGGCGTGACGAAGTCTGCTCCATGCGCTGGCGCGAAATCGATATTGAGCGCGGCGAATGGACCATCCCTGCCAGCCGTGCAAAGAACGGCCTGGAGCATATTGTCAGCCTGCCCCGGCAAGCACTCGCGATATTGGCAAGCTTGCCACGAATGGCCGGTCAAGACCTCGTTTTCAGCACCACGGGCACGACGCCGATAAGCGGCTTCAGCAAGATCAAGTTGCGCCTCGACGCGCTAATGCAAGCCGAGTTGGGCTATGAGCTGACCGGCGAGGATGCTTTCGTCCTGCACGATCTTCGCCGGGCCGCTCGTACACAGCTTGCCCGGCTTGGCGTCGATGAAGACGTAGCGGAGCGCATGCTCAATCACGTTAAGGGCGGCATCGTGGAAATCTACAACGTTTACGACTATTGGCCGCAACGCGTGGCGGCAGCGAAGCTGCTGGCGGACGAAATAGACCGGATTATCGCCCCTGCTCCCGCGCGACGGCTTGCGGCTGCCGGATAAGCGAGGGTGCCCCCCTTGCCTCCGCTGCGAGGAGCACGGGCATCACACTCCGCCCCGACAAACGTTGCCGACGGCGTTGGCACGATGGCGATCGCGCAGGAGTTGCGCCGATCTGCGGGAAGGATGGCCGGGCGCGAAATGAATTTGCCTCCACGCGGGTCTTGCCGATGGCGCCGGGCACACGCGCAGAGCTAGGGAGCAAGCTGCCTGTCTTTCCTGCGCTGCGTCACCGGTAAGTCAGGCACGGGCACCCGCCAGTGCGGTCAGAAGCTTGACCTTTAGCAAGTAAACGCCCGTGTCCGTTGCCTCGATCTTGATGTTGAGCTTGTTGCACAACGCGGCGAGGGCGGCCGGGAATTCGCCAGCCGCGACGGGCCGCTTGCCGTTGGCCGCGCACGCTTTCGAATAGGCCGCGTAAAGGGCCGCGATTTCCACCCTGCCACGGCCGGGCGCCAGGATGTCGGCCATCACCTGCGCCACGCTGCCGGTAGGGTTCGGCTGCGAGGCGATCAGACGCGGCTTGGCCGCCACCGGGGAAGGGCTTGGGGCGCGTTCCGGCCGGAAGCGCTTCGATCAACGGGGCTGCCTCGGCTCCATCCTGCTCTTCGCTCTCCGCTTCCTTCCGGGTTGCGGCTTTCGGGCTCAAGGCGGCGGGCGCTTGCCGCCTTTCGTGTTGTTCGATCACCTCGGAGGCCACGAGCGAAATCACAATCAAGAACTCGATCACCATGGCCATGGCGAGGCTCTGATACGTGGAAAGCGTCGCGGCTTTCGTGTCCGGCATGTCGAACAGGCGGGCAAGCGCCGAGCCCTGGCTGTTGGCTTCCAGAACCGGGCCTGCCTTCTCGATCTTCTCCCTGAGCGCCACGATGCCGGCATCGAGCTTTGCCGCCTGATCGGTCAACGCCTTGTTCCGCGTCACCGCTTCGAGGCCGGCAAGCGCCTCGCTCTCGGCCGTTTCCTTGTCGCGGCAGCGAGGCCCCCGGTAGATGCACTCCGCCTCTTTCGCCTGCGCCGCGGCCCCCGCCTTGGCTTTTGCGGCCTGCACTGCGGTTTCATCGGCCGGCGTAAACGTCAGCCCCTCGCGTTCGTCTTCGGCCCGCTTCAAGCTGCGCCTTGCATCCCGCACAATATCTGCAACCCGAATGCGTTCAGCTTGCTGCTCGTTCCCACGGCCTGCCATCGCCCCGATGCTGTTCGACAGGCTGATCAGCAGCGCGAAGGCACTTCCGGCGAAGACAAGTGCTCCAAGAAGCTTGGAATGCCGCCAGGCGCGCACGCCAAAGGCGTGGCCGAACAGCCCGCCCAGCGTGACGGCGCCAAAGGTGAACGCCCAGATGGCGCCGTCGACGTCGTTGTCGCTCGTCTTGAACCCGTACCGGGCCGCGATTGCGATCACGAGGACCCCGCAGCAGAGGCCGAAAAGCTTGGCGAAGGTGTGCATGCTCAACCTCCCCTCATACCGCGCTTTTCTTCCACGATCCGCTCCAGCCAATCCGTGATGGTGATGCCATCCGCCCCGGCAAGCACAGTAAGCGCCTGCTTGATGTCCGGCCTGACCTTCACGTTGAGCTGTTCCGTGCGGCCCTTGGCTTTGAGCGTCCGGCCATCCACAAGCGAGCGGGCCTTCTTCTCGCGCTGCTTCCGCTCAGCCTTTTTGGCCGGGGCGGGCGAGAAGTTGCCCATGAGCCTGCGCATGGCCTCGCGCATGGCATCGGAATCCTCGGCAGCGCTGTTGCCGTCTTCCATGGTGTCGGTCATTGCACGCCCCCTTTCCCTGCCAGGCCCTTAACCTCGCCCCAAAGGGCGTCGATTTCCGGCCGTAAGTCCTTGTCGAGTTCCGGGCCGGTCCTGCCGATGACAAGCGCCTGTATCCATTGGCGCCGGTAGCCGATTTGCGTTTTGAGCACCGGCCCAAGACCGGCGAGCGCCGCGAGCGTTTGCTTGGTGAGCACTTTGTAGCGGCCATCCACCGCGGAGAGGACGAACGCAAAGGGCTTGCGGTGCTTGTGGCACATCCAGATCACGGTTTGAACCGCGATCACGTCGAAGAAGCCGGGGCGGACGGGGACAATCACGGCATCCGCGACGGCAACCGCCTGTTCGATCAAGTCCATGCCCGTGGGCGGCGAATCGATGAACAGCCACTCGTATTCCATGGCGGCGATCACGCGTATGTCGCCAGGGATGTTTTCGACGTTCTGGGCAAGGAACGGTGTTTGCGGCTTGCCCCTCAGCTGCCACCATTGCGTGAGCGACCCCTGGTCGAAGTTCAGGTCCATCATTGCTATCTTCGGCGTCTCTTGAGCGGCCCGGACGGCAAGCGCCGATATGATCGTGCTCTTGCCTGAGCCTCCTTTGGTGGACGCTACCGTGATCGTCTTCATGATCGCTCCCAGTATGAGCAGCTACACGAAATACAAGTTAGCAGCTATCCAATACATTTGGTACCATCTATTTCGGTTCGGCGCAACCGCTTTTAGATAGCAGCTATCCAAAAGGTGTCCGGACAGGTGTCCAAGCGCTGGACGGCTTGGAGGAAGGCGGGGGAGGAATGGCGGACATTCCACGCGCCACAGCGCCGTCCAGCCGCCGGCGCATTATCATATAGCTACTATCCCTATTGCCACTGATCGCCTGGAGTGATGCCAGATAGCTATTATTTGCGTTTCCCAGAGCGGCTGGCAATTTTGAGGCTATCTCTTTTTTTATAAAATAGCCGCTATATACCATTCATAAATATACGCTAGCTGATATCTCTCCCGGTGTCAGGAGACCGCAGGCATGGATCACGGCGCGCTTTCGCTCTCCCGGCCGCCAAACGTGCGCACGCTCATGACCGGGCCCGTTTTCCACACATCCAGAGAAATTCAACCTTGCGTTGATTTGGGATGAGAGGAAAGTCCAAGACCCAGGTTTGCCCGCATGGCGCCGGCTCAGGTTGAAGGTTCAGAGGCTGCGTACCTGCCGCCAAGTAAGCTGGTTGACGCAAGTTTCGGCGCCTGGAGCTTTACCAGCTCGTTCCTTGGTTGTTTACAGGCTAGCTGAGGCCACGGAAACACCATAGCGCCTAACGGTATCCAAGCGTGTGTCCAGGCTTGAACACCTGCTTAGATACTTGGCGGACACGCCCCGGAGAGCTATCGAGAGAAACTGTGTGAAAACGGTAACACCCCGCGTTTTCGGGCGGGCGGCGAGGCCGTCGAGACGGGGCGATAGGGAGATGCCCGGGGGGCCTGACGATAAAAAAGGGGCTTAGCAGGGGGGCGCCATTTTCTCTTTTCTCTTTTTCCCATCTTCCTTGCACTCCTATTGGTGACATTAGTGACAGCAAAAGCCGCGTGCAATTACAATGTGTTAAGCTATTTTCATGGCGCGGCGCACTGGTGACAACACTGGTGACAGGAGCAAAAAGGGAGGAAAAAGCGCTGCGGCACAGGACGGTGCTGCGGCCAGGTTTGCAGTCTCACCCTACGCGATGGCGCAGGGAAAGCGTGTGAAAACGGGCACACCCTGCGTTTCAGCCCCCATGGAACACGGCAGACGAGATTGCCCGGACTGGTTGCGACGGAAAATCGCAACATCCCGCGAATTTACGCCAAACTAAGCCAAACTAACTCATTTTAAGCGAAACTAAGCCATTTTAAGCCAAACTAAGCCAATCCAAGGCCGGGGATGGCTGAAATGTCCTTACCTTTTTCTACCTGAGGTAGAAAGCGCAGCTTCGCCCGCTTTGCGCCAGCGGCACTGGGCTATCCCGGCACCGGGGCCCGAAAGCGTTCCGGCCGCTTCGAGGAGGAGGCCCAGCAGCACCAAGCCGTTGACTTAATCTGTTGACGATTGCGGCGGGATCGTGTCCGCCGATTGGGAATGCAGTTCTGTTAAGAATAGTTCACAGAGCGCAACGAGCCATCAGGAGAGATAGATGATATCTTCGTAGTCCAGCGGCGCCTGAGCCAATCCTAGGCGTTCTGCAGGTGTTTTGCCATCCTTGCCGGTCAGGATATCAGGGCAATCGGGTGAAAAAGGGCGTGACATAGGGAGCGAATGCTGAATCCATCGCAAGCCTCTGATTCGCAAGGGGAGGGACGGCGATGGACAGTGGTTCGGCAGATTGCGGGGCTTTGGGAGAGAGCGTTGTTTTCCTGGTCTATTTTAAGGATTTACAGGATCCGAGGCAGCAAGGGAAGGTGATCTACCCGCTGAACGAAGTGTTGCTTCTGTGCTTGCTGGCGGTGCTGGCTGGGGCGGAGACCTTTACGGACATAGCCCTTTTCGGGGAAAAGAAGCTCGCTCTGCTTCGCCGCTTCCTGCCTTTTCGCGACGGAACGCCCCCGCACGACCGGCTCAGTTCCATCTTTGCGGCGCTGGATGCCGAAATGTTCCAGCGCTGTTTCGTTTCCTGGGTGGCGTCGATAACCGGCGTTCCAGCCGAAGTCATCGCCATCGACGGCAAGACCTCGCGGCGCTCCTGCAAGAAAAAAGGCGCCAACGATGCGATCCACGTTGTCTCCGCTTTTGCCGCGGAGCAGCGTCTCGTGCTTGGACAGACCAAGGTGGACGAAAAATCGAACGAGATTATCGCCATTCCCAAGCTGTTGAACATGCTGAAGATCGAAGGCGCCATCGTGACCATCGACGCGATGGGTTGCCAAAGAGAAATCGCACAGAAAATTATCGATAAAGAAGCCGATTACGTTCTCGCCCTGAAAGGAAATCAGGGCACCCTGCGCGAGGATGTCGAGCTTTTCGCCGCCGAGCAGAAGGATAAAAACTTCAAAGACACCGAAATCAGCCGCCACGAGACCGTGGGCGGCGATCATGGCCGCATTGAAACACGAACGTATACTGTACTGCATGACGTTGGCTGGCTACAGGAACGCCACAACTGGCCAGGCCTGAAAGGCGTGGTCATGGTCGAGAGTACGCGCGAAATCGGAGACAAAATCGAGCAGGAGACACGGTTTTATATCACGTCCCTGGTGCTAACGGCAGCACTGCTCGGGCCAATCGTTCGCAGCCACTGGGCCATCGAGAACAGCTTGCACTGGGTGATGGACATGGTCTTCCGCGATGACGAGTGCCGGGTGCGCGAGGGCAACGCCGCCACCAACTTCGTCACGGTCAAGCATATGGCTCACAACCTCACACGCAGGGCGCCGGGCAAAACGTCCATCCGCGCAAGGCGCAAGGCTGCCGCCTGGGACGACGACTATCTCGTAAGCCTTGTCGCGGCTTGAAAGTTTCACCCGATTCCCCTGGTCAGGATATAGTTGTGGGCCGTGCGCATGATGTCGAGGATTTTGGCTACGTTGCCTGGATTGTATGGAGAGTAGCCATTCCAGATCCGGCCGTTGTTCGCCTTCGAGTGGATCGGCCGTTCAAGCAAGGAGAGCCGCCGGCGCACCTGATTGAAAAACGAATTGACGCCGTGCAGGCTGGCCTTGTTGTGGAGCCAAGCTTTGTGATCTTCATCGTAATTGCTGAGATCGGTGAGTGAGGCCACGGACTTCTCTGGTTCGCTCATGGTCGGGAAAGGATGGTCAAGCCATCGGTCTTCCCATTTCCCGTGCGGTGTCATGGAGGCCAAGCGCTCTTTAATCAGCAGCAGTTTGACCTCCTTTGGCAGCAGGGTTGGGTGCGCGGCCTCTGCTTGGACGAACAGCATCTTTGCTTCGAGGTATTTTTGACGCTTTTCGTCCACGGTCAGGTCCTTGGCGATGCGAACATAAAAGGCGTCCGCTGTGTGGCCTTGAATTTCGGTGCGGAACGCAGACAGGCAAGCGGCCCGGAGACCTGGGTCCTGGTCGAGGAAAAAACGCCACTTCTGGACATTGCCCAGCAGGCGTTTGAGGAAGAAAAAGTGCCCGTACATCGTGTACTCGCCATGGGTCTGCATGCCGTATTCTGGAAGCCGCGCGGCTGGCGACGGCACATCGGGGCTCTCGATGTCGTCACGCGTCATGGCATAGGCGTAAGTTTCATCGATCTCCGCTGGCAGGCCCTGTTTGTGCCGCTTTGCGTTCAAGGACTTTGCGGTGGCTCGCTCGTGGTCAGCATTGAGCCAGAGGCGGGCAAAGCGGCGATGAGGGTAAGGCTTACTCAGGTCGCCATTCGTTTCAACGGCAGCCTGAACCGTTTTGCTGTCCATGGAAGGGTCGAAGTTGAGGTGTGCGCCGAAGCAATAGCCGTATTCGTTGTCCACCGCGGCAATGGCCGAGAGCTGGATATTCCGCTTGTCTTTGCGAACCAGCCAGTTAACCAGGTAGTCCTGTCGATCCACGCCCAGATACAACCGGCGGATGGCGAGATCGGCCAGGGCGCGCTCGCGGTGGGCGGCAAATGACTGACACTGCCGATGGAGAAAGTTGAGGCGACGGTAGAAGGTGTTGGGATCGATGTCCGTGACTTCGATGATGCGACGGACAGGCATCTTATTGATCAACAGTTTAAAAATGGTCTTGTTCTTGTGAGGTTCCCTCTGCCGGGCTGTGGTCTTGAGGTTCTGGGAAAACGTCTTGCCGCAGACGTTGCAGCGCCAGCGGGGGCTTCCAATGGCTGTCTTACCGAAAGATGCATACGCCCCAACAGTGCCAACTGGCAACTGATCGGCATGATTGGCGCAGCCCTCGGTAGGACAGCTCAGCGGATCAGGGGGCGACAAATAGAAAGCAATGCGCTCGACTTCCTCCACGATGCCGATATTGCTTTTGAGAGGGAACTCCACGCCGCAGGACGTGCAGATACAGGAGGAAACGCCCTTGTGCGCATCCAGCGTGTAGCTATTACTCCCGGGCGTCGATCTTTGCTCCGCCGGAACGCCATAGTTAATGCAGCCCGGAGACTTGCAGTGGTTGACCTGGACGCCGCCGTGCTCGGGCGGTATCCGCGGATAATGCCGGGATGAAGCCACGGAAGATTTCTTCTGTATGATCCAAAATGGAAAAATCTGTCAGCGCACCATCTTACGCGCGCCAATCGCCTTTGATCAACAGATTAAGTCAACGGCTTGCAGCAGCACCGCGGCCGGTTCTTCGGCGAGCCCGGCCTTCACAATGAGGCCGCCCAACTGAATTTTATTGCGGGTATCGGCCTTTCTAGCGTCCATGCCGAGCCTCCTTTTCGTCCTGTCCGCCCGGTAGAGGCGCATGCGCGCCATCGCCAGCTGCGATTTCTGACCCATTACGAAATCGGGCCGCGATAGCTAATAACTCCCGCAATATATCGGCATCGCTTAGGTGTAATTCCGCAAGACCGGCTCTGATAGCGAGCCGTCCAAAGCGTTTTGTAGCATTGCCCTCCATCTTTGCGATTTGCGCTTTCAACGCGTCTAGCTTTTTGAGCTTTTCGCACTGCCGTTCATCTGATGTATTTCTAGCCATAGCGCTTACTCCACTTTAATTGTCTTGCAACAAGTGTAGTATATTCTTTAACTTATGAAAAGAGGGCGCGAAGCGCTCCGCAGAAAAATCCGGACCAACCGAAGGAAGGGACGGCGCACTTATACGTCACTGTTCGTGACGGCGTGTGCTGAGCGACATGGCGATATACCACTTGGCAGCGCAGGTGATCTCGCGGGGCGCCGGGCGAAATGCGGTCAACGCAGCCGCTTACCGGCGAGACTTTCAGCTATGTGCACAAGCGCGATGTGCTGCATTCGGAAATCACCATTCCGGACGATGCGCCTTCCTGGGCGAAAGCCATTTTGGAGCGCCACGCCCTGGAGCCGGTGGCGGCTTCGGAGGAGCTTTGGAACCGCGTCGAAGCCCACGAAAAGCGGTTGGACGCCCAGCTCGCCCGCGAGATCGAGATCGCATTGCCAGCCGAGCTTTCATTTGAGGAAAATATCGGGCTCGCGCGGTTGTTCGTAACCGAGCAGCTCGCCTCGCGGGGGTTCGCGGCGGACTGGTCAATCCATCAGGGTGCCAACGGCAATATCCACGCGCATATCCTGCTGACGATCAGGCCGCTGACGGAGAACGGCTTCGGCGCCAAGCGGGAGGCACTGCGAGACCCTGAGACCGGGGAAGTGCTCAGAGACAAGCGCGGGCGCATTCTCTACGCCTTCGGCAATCCCTGGGGCGGTAAGGCCGACCTTTTGGCGCTGCGGGAGCAATGGGCCGATTACGCGAACCTGCATTTGGCGCGAGCCGGGCACGATGCCCGCGTCGATCACAGAAGCCACGAGGCGCGGGACGCCGCCACCAACTTCGTCACGGTCAAGCATATGGCTCACAACCTCACACGCAGGGCGCCGGGCAAAACGTCCATCCGCGCAAGGCGCAAGGCTGCCGCCTGGGACGACGACTATCTCGTAAGCCTTGTCGCGGCTTGAAAGTTTCACCCGATTCCCCTGCGATATCCTCGAACAAAAGAACGAGATCCGTGCAGGCGCTCTCGCCGATGCCGTGCGCGATTGGGGTATGTCCCGTTGCCCTGGTTCCGACGATTTCCTGAAGGTTCAATCCAAGGTCGAGGGCCGCTGCTGGATGCCGTTCTCGCAACCACCCCCAGTCTCGCATCCAGCAACCGCATTCAGATGTGCATGAACTGCTTCTTTTCCAGCCCCTTAAGGGGGTGATAGTACGGATTTCACGGGCGGCCACCCCGCAAGCGTGTGGCAGAAAACGAGCAAATCCCAGCTGAAGCGCATGAGGGTATCCGGCCGCCAGAAGGAGACTGGCGCTGGCTCAATCCACTGATAAGAGCTGTGGGAGCTGCCATTGCAACACTTTGCAACATTGACCGTTTGGACTTTTTTAATTAATGTGGGCTCGCTCAGACTACGGTTGTTTTTCTATCGCTTTCGCACAGCGCGAAGTGTGGACCCAAAATTCACTAGCCGGGAAGGTGAAGTCAGCGGAATTCGCAGTTCTCTGCTCGACCGTACAAGGGCGCTGGGTGGGTATGCAACACTGTGTGCGGGTTGCGATGGGCATATTCGTCTCCTACTGCCACGATGATAAAAACTGCGCAGAAACATTCTGTGCATCGTTGAAAAAATATAATTTGCCGTTTTGGTGGGACCGCCTGATTTCCCCAGGCGAGCAGTTTCATGCGGCAATTCAGCGTGCGCTTTCGAAAAGCAGTGTGGTGACTGTGTTATGGTCGAAGCAAGCGGCACGATCAAAATGGGTTCAGGCCGAAGCGATCTACGCATTTGATAAGGGTCTTTTAATCCCAATTCAATTGAGTGAACACTCATTGCCAGTCCCCTTCAACAGCATTCAGGCGATTATGTTGTCGCCTAGCACACCGTTGCCAACTCAATTCGATCAGATTGCCCAACTCTTAAGCGAACTTCTGCTGGGGCAGACATGGGCCTCTCCCTCGTCAGCAAAGCCAATTGTTTCGGCCCACGACTTGAGTGTTGCGAAAAGCAAGAAAATTATATCCGATGTATTGAAGTTCTATGCCGTCGATCACATCGAGGCGCGGGCTTTAACTGCTGAAGCCGATCCGGTAACATTGTGGATCTACGGCACGATGCTGTACGAAGGAATTGGCACCGCCAAAATCCACCGAAGGCTGCCAACTTTTTTCATCGCGCTCGCATGCTGGGGCTCGCCCGAGCTACACACTCGATAGCCTTTATGTGCCATGAAGGCATTGGATTGCGAAAAGACACGAAACTTGCGCGCAAGCTATTTCTTGAAGCTGCATTTCACGGCATTGCAATCTCTCAGCTACAACTCGGGATGCTATGCGAAGTCGGAAAGGATTTTCCAAACGCCTTTTCATGGTACCAAAGCGCTGCCGTTCTCGGCGATCCAGACGCGCAGTTTGCTATAGGAAGAATGTACCTGGAGGGGTTAGGTGTAGAAAAAAGCCGCCAGAATGCTTTATACTGGTTTTCTATCTCCGCTGACGCAGGTAATGCAAAAGCCTTATGCGCCTTGGCTGATTTATATATCGATGGAGCCAAATCAGATATTCCTATCGACCATATTTTGCAAGGTTTACACAAGGCTTGGGACAGTGAATATGCCCCTGCCGCACTGGCTATAGGAAAAATATACGTAAGCGGCATGCACGCCAAGCCTGCCCCCGAAGAAGCTTCGAAGTGGTTTCGCCGAGCAGGTGAGCATGGACAAGCGGAAGGATGGTACAAACTTGGCGTATTATTTAGGGATGTCGAGGCCATCGGTACACCAGCGGAAATGAAATCCTCATTTGCGCGAGCTTCCGATCTCGGACACGTGGAGGCAACGTTACAGCTTGCGGACATATATGCGAGGACAGAGAATTTGGAAGATAGGAACAAAGCTGTCGATGCATATCGACGCGCCTACCATGCACCAGCGGTTACGCTGGCACAAAGAGAGAGGGCTAATGCCGCATTGGTGGCGCTACGCGCACATCCGTGAGCACTCCCTCACGACTTCAAGTGCGCGCCTACACTTTCGTGTCAAATAGCTATGATGGAGTTGGAAATGTCGGTTCCTCCAAAGATTGAAAATGAAACTCCTTCCTCGCTCAACTCAGAGCAAACTGAGAGAAAGGGCGTTGCGCCTGAAGCGACCGGCTCTCCCGCAGAAGGCGAGGCAGGAGGCTCTCCAAGAGGCATTTGGCGGCGAATGTATAAATTCGTTACCAACCAATTCGGCGACGAACAGCATGAGCTAAGTTGCAGAAGCCGCATTTATCGCCAAGCAGCGCAGTTGCTATCCAACAAGCTTCACCTGCATGAATTAGAGATGCTTGCCGCTATACTGCATCTGGCGGAAGACAACGCTGAAGATAGAGGCAAGCTGTGGCTAATCTCCGCCCCGCGAGCGAAGCAGACCGTAGACTCATTCGACGGCTCAACTGAACGCATTAAGAGGTGTTGCCGTCTTTTTCGTGTAATTTACGTCGTACGCGATGCTCGCAGCGGTAGCGAAAATGTAGAACTGTATATTTCGGGTTTTAGTGACGACAACGTTACGAAATTGTCCTCGACGCAAGAGATCGACTGGGCCTATTTACCCGATGAAGTGCGAGAGGATTACATTAAGAAGGGGATAACGCAGGTAAAATATACCATTTTACCAAGAGATATGGAGCAGGCATAATATGCCGATTGATCCAATTTCTATCGCCGTCATTATAGGCGCAATAACTATCACGGTCGCCGTTACATTATGGAATGCAATACTAGACACCGTTCGCAACTATGTTGCGCCTTGGCTCAAGGAACATCTTCCCTTTCTTCATGACTTTGTCATGTCCGCTTTCGTGGAGATCGATAAAGTCGTTGCTGCGGTACGCAGAAAAGTAATTGAGTCGTGGAAGACTTTGCGGCCCTACATTGTGAAGATGGTCTGCTCGATAAAGCAGAAGACGTCATCTGTTTGGGTTAGAGAGGTACTAACCTATATTCAAACTAGCATTGGCGGTATCGAGCCAAAAATACAGGTACATCGAGAGACTGAGGAATTATCTTGGGAGGAGTTGCCCAACGATGTTAGAGCGGAAATACTACGCACAAATAGCGGCGGGGAAGTAAATATTTTGCAGGAACGAGACCGCGAACTGAAGGCCGCAGCTCTCCAAATGGGCATGAGCGTTTAAACGAAATAAGGTAGGTTTCGGCTATGTGGGGACAAATCATAACAGCTGTTATAGCTGCTGTGGCATTGCTATTTGCGTTTTATTTGTGGAACCAATATCGCGACAAAATCGCTGCGTGGCTCCGGGAAAATAATCTGGAGAGAAGCGCGCTAATGGAGGCTGTCGTCTTTTTTGATAAAGTATCCTCTTACGTAAAGACCAAGTTACAGGTGTACACGCAAAAAACAGGCAGACGTATTCTCGAGGAGAAAACGTTAACTCAACAAGAAGTAGCCGATTTAATGAAGAAGGAACCCGAGATTGCGCGAATTATATCTCAGGGGCGAACGGCAAGTGTGGATTTAATTGCACTACAGCTAGTTTGAGCGGAGAAGTCACGTGGCGTGGAAGCGAGAACCGACCGTACATGATACGAAGAACGGTAACGACGAGACGAGAGCGTACCGCGAAAAGGAAGCTACCACAGAAATAAAGTTCGAAGCTGCGCCGCCACGATGGCGGCTTGGCGAACTGGTCTTTTCGGAAGCCGTAAATGCCAGGGTGCGTACGGCGGTTGCCCGAGTGAAACATCATGATGTCATCTACAATAGTTGGGGACTATCAGCCGTTGATCCCCGTGGAACAGGCGTGGCAATAAATCTTTACGGGCCACCGGGAACGGGAAAAACCGCTTGCGGCGAGGCCATCGCCGACGAGCTTGGGAAGAAGATCATCTGTGTAAGTTACGCGGAAGATAGAATCCAAGTACGTCGGAGATACGCCGAAAAATATTAAATTGGCATTCAACTGTGCAGCCAAACAAGAAGCCGTGCTGTTTTTCGATGAGGCTGACTTCCATATTGGGGAAGCGTTTATCAAATATGACGCAAAGTGCGGATCACAGCGTTAATTTAACGCGAGCCGTGATGTTAAAGCAGCTTGAGGAATTTAATGGGCTTGTAATATTTGCAACAAATTTTGCCGCCAATTACGACAAGGCGTTCGTACGGAGAATAGTGGCTCATGTCGGGTTTAGAGTTGCCAGATGAAGCGGCACGTGAAGCGATATGGCGGAAATTCCTAGTATCTACCATACCAGGTGCTAAACAAATTAATCTTTTCTCGTTAGTGGAGCGATCAGTCGGGTTAAGCGGAGCGGACATCACTTGTCCGTGTAACCGTGGCAGCTGCCCGCGCTGCGGAACGTCATGGAAAAAAGGGGCCTATAATATCGGAATCTCACATTCGCTATTGATGAAATTAAGTCAGCAAATTCTACTATTGGGGTACAACTTACCCGGTGAAAGCTAGCGCCAACCGAAGCGTGCGGTATACTAAACGAATGTAGGAATGCGTGAGCTCGACAATGCACCCTCCCTCGTCAAGTCTGAAATTCTACCCTGCCACATACCCGCAAAGCCACCAGCAGATCGATGGCTTGCCCCCGACAGTTGAGATCGGGTCTTGCACATTTTTGTCCACATCGTTGTTGGGAGTCATCCGCAGGCAGCTTTCGGAATATTACGTCGCCACCTCATGCAGCCCGAATTCAAGCTCGTGCCGGTACCTACGGCGGACGATGTGTCCTTCAAGTCCTCGATCCTCTCCATTAAGGCTGCCACCCCAGCATCGGGCGCCGTTCGTGGTGGGCAACGGCGGGCGGTGAGGCGTCGGTCGCCGATATGCTGGGCGACAAAGCTGGGCACCAGGAAAACGAAGGCGCTTGAGGAACCTCTTATGGCAGAGATGATTCCTTTGAGCATCATGACGGTGAATTTCATAGGAAACAATGGTGTAATATATGCTAACGATACAAAAGCAGTACATTGATTTTCTGCAGTGCATAAACGAACGCCTAGATTCGGCAGCTGCGTTGATGACTCCGAAAATGGATTATATTCGTAACACCTTTTCCGAGATAGCAGCTCGCGGCGAGCAAAATATTACCCAAACTCGGTTATTGGTTCCGGTGACCGGCACCTTCAGCGTCGGCAAATCCAGTCTGCTTAACGCTCTCCTTAAGGGCAGTTATCTCCCGGTCGCCATCACGCCGAGACCGCCTTGGCAACAGAGCTGCGTTTTGAACTCGGAGCAACGCATCGAAGCCATTACTTCTACGGGAGAAGTCCAGACCTTCGACCTTTCCAGTTTTGCAGAAGTCGCCGAACGGGCTCGCGAGTTCGAATACTTGCGCGCGTTCCTGGCGGCGCCAGCGCTGAAAGACATCGCCCCCTTGGTGCTAGTCGACATGCCGAGGGTTCGACTTTCCCTCGACGCCCACAACAAGGCTATTCTAAACTTCATCGACCGGGGCGCCCACTATGTCGTACTGGTCAGCGTCGAAGACGGGGGGCTGACCACTCAGACCTTACGCCGCATGCAGGACATCCTGGATAACGGCAGGTCTTTCAGCATCTGCCTCAGTAAGGCCGACCTCAAAACGCCTGCCCAGGTGCAGGAAATCGCGGATCATGTGTCGGAGCAGCTGAAGTCTGCCCTTGGTTCGGTCCAGGAGGTGGTTATCCTAGACCAAAGCAACGCCCGGGACAAGTTGCAAGCGTTGATCGACAGCATCGATCCGGATAAACTGGTGCGCAATCTGTTCGGCCTGGAAATGAAGGAAATTTTCCTGCGCCTTGATGCCGATTTGAACACCCTGCTGGCTACCCTGGGCAAAAGCGCGAATGATATCCAGGGTTCCCTGGCGGATCTCCGCTCTGCTCAAACTGAGATCGAGAACGAACTGGAATTGCAAGTGGTGAAATTGCGGGAAAGCGGCCCCCGCAGCCACCATGCCCAGTCAGTGCTGGACATTGTCCGGCAAAGTCTGGAGGAATACACTGAAGGGCTAGTCCTGGCGGCCATGACCAGCCAGGAAGCCCTGACCCACCAGATCAACGATATCGTACAGGGCTCCCTGGTGGGAGGTCTGCGCAAGGCCCACGGCAAACTGGCTGAAGCGGCGATCACGGAATTCGCCCGGGCTCTGGAAGGTAGGATACGGACCGAATTGATCTTGCCGCCAGACATGATGGCGAGCCTGATTAACCACATCAAGGATCCTCTTCTTAATGCAATCACGCCGAGAGTTCGGCAAACCGGCCGGCGACAAGGGGGGGGGCCTGTCATCAATGGCGGTAACAGGCGGCCTAGTGGCTCTGGCAGCAGGGGCTGCGCCCCTGCTGGCCCTGGCGATAACCATCGTGCCGGGGGTGGTGGACTGGCTGCTGGACGTATTCAAGGAAGGTCGCCAACGGGAGCAGATCCGCCAAGCCCTGCGCAATCAGGTCTACCCCGACATTACCCGCCAGCTTCGTCCCCAGGTCGAGGCCTTCTTGCTGGAGTCCATGGAAAAGGCCGTGGCAGCACTGGCTCAGGAATATGAGCAACACCTGGAGCGTCAACGGGGGATCCTGGCGGACGCTGAACGGGAAAGCAGCCGGGATCTGGCGCAACTTGAAGAGCAAAGAAAGTGCGTCCTGGAAATTCAGGCGCTCTTGAGGAGTAAGGCTGAGGCAGCCATTTTTGCCTCCTGATCGTCAGGGTTCCCCCCCGTCAATCCCATGAGAAGAAGGGCAGAAGATGCAAACCCTAGAGCGTATCCAGTGCGCCGAAAAAATCATTGGCGAATACCATGATCTCCTCGGTAGTGATGTCAATTCCCTGCGTCATGAAGCGAGCGTCAATACCGTCGCGGACATCCAAGCCACATTGGAAAGCCTGCAGGACCAAGGCCGGGCCCTGCAAGTCGGTTTCATCGGCCGGGTGGAAGGCAGGCAAATCGTCGTTGCTCAACGCCCTGTTTTTTGGCGGCGCCAACATCCTACCCCAAGCAGCAACCCCGATGACCGCCGCACTAACCACCCTCGGATACGGGGAGCGCCTCTGCATGCGAACGGAGTTTTTCACAGCCGAGGATCTTCAAACCTTCCACCGCCTCCATGCGGACCACGAAAAAGCCATCGACGCCAAGAAGGCCCTGCTTGAGAAAAGGAGCCAACAGATGGCGTCCCAGCCGCCTACCGGCAACCGGCCGACCCCAACCTCTGCCTCCCTGTCCAAATCGAGACTGAGGGAATTGGCCAAGAAAGAGGCAGACAAAGAAGATCCCGTCCGCTTCGCCGGGTGGCAATTGTCGGAGAGCATCAGGAAAGCCGGAGGTATTGAAAAGCTTCCTGAAGAGGAACGCATTGAATGCAAGGATATCCACGATTTGCGGGGTCTTCTAGCCGATTACGTAGGTGCCCATGGACGCCGCACCCCCTTCACCAAGTGCCTGCATTTGGAGCTTCCCTTCGAACGCCTGCGGGACCTGCGGGTGGTCGATACTCCTGGCTTGAACGACCCAATCGTTTCGCGCGAGCACCGGACCCAGTCCATGCTGCACGAATGTGATGCCGTCTTCATTGTCAGCCCCGCGGGCCAGTTCCTCAACCAGATGGACGAGGCACTGATGGAGCGGCTAAGCACCCGGGAAGGCGTGCGCACCTTTTATGTCATTGCCAGCCAGTTTGACACCCAGTTGTTCGGGCACGAATACCAGCTCCATGCCGGGAAACTGCCCCAGGTGATCCAGACCCAGCAGACGAGCTTGGCAAGGCATGCCGGTAACGTATTTTCGTCGTGGGCTCAAGCCAATCAGTCTCTTGCTCCCTTGGCGGCGGACAGTGGCAAGGCGCTGAGGATTAGTTCCAGCGCTTCACACGTCTTGCTGGAAACAAAACCCGAGCGGTGGGATGAAACCGTTCGATTTGTGCATGAGCAATTGCAGAAAAAATATGCTGATTATTTTACCGGGGAGGCATCGAGCCAGGAGTGGCTGAAACTGCTTTCCGGCATTCCCCGCCTTGATAACGATCTGCTCCACGTTCGCGGAAACAAGCAGTCAATTTTCAAAAACCGCATCAACGACTATCTTGATGGGCAGGAAAACGCCTGCCGGATCTGGATGCAATCGTTGCTGAAACGGGCAGAGGAGCGCAATCGGGAATTCAAGTCATCCGATATTTCAACCATCGAGACGCAACTCCGACGACTTGCCGACATAGCCCATAAAGGGGTGGAGGTTGCCAACGAGGCATTTTCCGAACAAATCGAAGAACGCCGCCTGGCGATTGGTCAGGAAATCAGGAGAGTTGTCCAGGACCAATTCAAGGAAGCTAGCAGCGAATCATCGCAAGCCACGGGTAGCACCACTGAATGCCGGGAAAAGAGCGGCGTTTTCTCCTGGTTAGCAAGAAAGCTCTGGGATGGTGGGAAAGAATATGTGTCGGTGGATACTGTCGAAACCAAGCCGGTTCGGGATGCAATCACCGATTTTCGCAACGTTCTAAGGGATGACCTAAATAACCGCATCGAGCAAAAGAATAAGAGCTGGCGCAACGAGATATCCAAAGCCATCATTTCTCGGCTGCGTGATGAGATCGGCGATGAGCATGTCAGCAATGATGACATCCGGAGAATCACAAGATCCATCCTGCTCGGCATCAGCGACCTGCCAGCGCCGCAACTTCCAGCCTTGCCCGAGGAGCTTTCGGCCACCGGCCGACTGCAAGGTTGGCGTGTAAGTTCTTTCATGGATGCAACCAACAAATACTTGGATGACTTGAAAGAGGCAGGAAACAGTTTTTCGAGGAGGGTCGAAGGAAAGCTGAAGGATGTTCAAGACACCCCGGTTGGCACCCGGATTTTCGGCAGCCTGCGGGACGAAGCGGAGAGCTTGAAACAGCAGTTGCAGAACAAACGCCTCACCGCCGAAAAATATGTGCGGCTGCAGAAAGCACTGAAGGCCGTCTCAGCATGAATACTCAAGCAACTTATCCGCAGCGGGCAGCAGCACCGCTGAAACTCCTCGCTCCCTGGTGGCGCGTGTTCGGACGAGACACGGCAATAAAGGAGGTGCATGGGATCCTGGAATCGGCCGAGGGTGATGTTCAGGCGGCAAGGAATATTTTCGAAGCTGAATACACCCTCCACCAGGACACCAAGACAAAATTGGACCTCATCACCTCCATATTGGGGGCGACTAACCAGGAACACCCAAAGTACCTCCGTTTCCGCAAGCTATTCCGCGAGGATTTCCTGCGCTTCGCCAACGAGGAGAATCTCTACGACCGGGAAGCAGAGGCCGTTCTGCGAATGCAGGCCGTCGAGGAAGAGCTGCGGCTACTGGGGCGCGTTCCTCTGTTTCGGGAGAAAACAATCGTCGCGGTCGCCGGTGGATTCAACAGCGGCAAATCAACTCTCATTAGCAGCTTCTTTGACCCCCAGTTTAAGGTCACCCTGCCCATTGCTATGGAGCCGGTCACAGCTATTCCCACCTATATCGCCCACAATACTGAAACCGCTCTTATCGGGTTTCCTGCCCATGGCGGTGCGGTGAAAATAGTTCCTGAAGTCTTTGCCAAGATGCGGCATGAATTCTTGAAAGCCCTGGGTTTCGATCTGCGGCGCATCCTGCCCTTCATCGTGCTGGAAACCGCATGGTGCAAGCCATGGGAGTCTTTATGCTTCATCGATACTCCTGGCTACAACCCGGCCAAAGGGGGAGGCACCACTGCCGCCGATGACTTCACCACAGCGGAGGCCCTCCGGCAGGCCGATGCCCTCCTCTGGGTCCTGGGTATCGATGCCAATGGAGAAATTTGCTCCGACGACTTGGAATATCTGCGGAGTTATGGTGCCGAGCTTCCCTTGGCGGTCGTGGTGAACAAGGCAGAATTCACGCCCCCAGAGCCAGGTGCGTGAGGTCGTCGAGCAGATCGGTGATACGCTTGATGCCCAAAGCATTCAGTATTGCTGCATCAGTGCCTACAGCGCCGTGGAGGGCCGGGAATATGACTACGTGGGCCAATCTCTGGACGAGGCTCTGTGTAGCTGGAATAAGCCCACCCGCCGTGACAAACGCCTGTGCCATGAAGTCACCGGCGTTCTGGACGCATATATCGAGGCATTTAAGGACGAAATCAAAGCCCGCAGCACTCATAAGAATGAGTTGCATTCACTGAAACTCGATCTTGATGAACTAGGTCTGTTTGACGATGCTGACATGCCTGCGAAAAACTCTTTCGCCTATACTTTTGCAAATACCACGATCAAAAATGCCCGGCAGGATAAAATCAAGGAAAAAGCACTTGAACGCCTGGAGAGGTTTTCAGAACTATTTACGATAAAGAAAATAGAAGCGCACATGAATGAGGCCGGGCGCTTGCGCGAGCATATGATTCGTCTATTCGCCGAAGACTGGTAACCCGAGGTATTGCCTGTCGAACCCATGTAAAGACTGCACGGACAAAATCGCTCGTCGCGCCGAAAGTTTGCTTGGCGGCAACATTCGAAGCATCCCGCAGCAATTCCTCCGACTGCCAGAGGAGGAGCCGACATGGTGGAGGACATGCAGGTTCTCCCTCCGAATAGCATGCTCCACCGGGTGACGTCCGCAATCCGAAGTGCTGCTGTCCTGCGGATTTGCGATTTCCCAAGACTGGACGGGGACCGCCCGCACGTCTGCTTCCTCTGCATCTCGGCGGCGTTCGCCCCGCGAACTGCCACAGTCCTCGAGGTCCGTTCAGGGTGTGCGCCGTGTAAAGGCGGCGCTTTCCAGTGGGTGTAAATCCCACCCGGCGAACTCGCTCCAGCCGGAAGCAATCGGAGCAGTCATGGAGGTGACGAAATGGCTGAAGCCTTCGATTAGCGTGTCACGAATGCCTTCGCCGCAGCTCTCGATCCGGTCATGAGCATCGAGGAAGATGCTGGCGAAGAGGGCCGCTCCATCCAACAGCCGGAGCGCATAGACGACGTCGATCTGCCCTATCCCTATTACGGCGCACTGCTCGAATTCGTAAAGCGCGTCGCTGAGTTCGGAGCGGATAGCGGGCTCGCCCGCGACGCGCGCGCTGTGCTCAGGATGCCTGAAATCACAGAAACCGCATCCTGCCACGAGGCAGCGGCGCGGAGCGAAATTCCGATCATGCTTGCCTGAGACGCGCTCGCCGGGGCTGGGAGGCCCCGGCATTCCCCGTCGTTGCCAACAAGGAGAAAACACATGCCGGAACATGTAGCAACCCGAGCCAGTGACGAACGCCATTACAGCCAATGGCGTTTCTCTCCGTTGCTGGGGACCGTTTCAGCATGGAGCGACCGCCAAAGCCGCCAAAGAGGGAGCGGGTAACCCAAGCTTGATTTGAACGGCCAAATCTCTTACTCTTACCTGTAAGAGTAAGAGGAGAGTTTCCCATGCGCATCACATCTAAAGGTCAGGTGACGATACCCGCGGAGATCCGCGAACAGGCTGGACTTTTGCCCCACACCGAGGTCGAGTTTGAATACGACGGCTCCGCAGTGCGGATCGTCCGGGCGAAAACACGGAAGGGCGGAGGACGGGGTCAACGCGTCGTGGACCATCTGCGCGGGCGTGGCGACGTGGCCTTGACCACCGAAGACATCATGGCCCTTACTCGAGAAGACTAAGGGCCTGTCAGGAAATAACTGCTTCTTCAGGTCCCTTGGTTGGCGAGATAGTGTAGTTCCATTCACCGTGAAAGTCGTCACGCCGGATGTTGAGAGTAGCCATTTCGTGATCGGAGACGGCGACACCTTTGGGATAGCAGTTTTCGTCCAACTCACAGAGCACCTTAAGGCCGGTCTCGGTTGTTGTGGCGGCGATCAGATCGACGATCACACGGTAGCTGACCAAAGGCGTGGCGCGCCAGTTCTGTGTGATGAACGAGAAGAGCCGGTGCTCGATCTTGTTCCACTTGCTCGTTCCCGGCGGCAAATGGTGAACCTGGATCGCAATGCCCAACTCGTTGGCCAGGCTCTGCAATTCGCGTTTCCATAGGCGCACGCGCGAACCGTTTGATCCGCCGCCATCGGCGGTGATCACGAGCCGTGTTGCTTGGGGGTAGCGGGCGCATCCAACTTCCTGCCACCAGCGACGGATTGTCTGCACCGCAAAGGCCGCCGTGTCATGATCGATGCCCACGCCGACCCATCCGGCATTGGCCGCCAAATCGTAGACGCCGTAAGGGACGGCGCGGCCGAGTTCCTTGATAAGAAAGTCATGGACCCGCACCTCTTCGGGACACCCTTTGGGGCGCCACTCCCGGCCGTTATTCTTGAAGTCGCCAACCAGTTCCTTTTTCTTTGTGTCCACTGAAATTACCGGCTGGTTCTCAGCCAAGGCCGATTTTATGCTTGCCGCGATATGGCCGAACTGGGCGTCGCGATCCGGGCTGTCCCCGCCTTCCCGTGTTTTGCTGTTGCCTTGCAGGCTGAACTTCAACTGTTTCAGCAATTCGGCAACCACGGTGTGGCTGATTTTATGGCCGAGTTCGCGCAACTCGCGGGCAATGCGCCGCACACTCTTGCAGGTCCAGCGCAAGGGTGACATCGGATCGCCGCGCGAATCGGGATCGACGAGGCTGTTCAAATCCGCCAGCAATTGCGGAGACGCCGAAGTGAGAGACTTGCGGCCCCCACCGGGGCGGCGAACCTTTCCAGGTGCCAAAGCCGCTGGTGTCGCTAGATCTTTCAGGCCGCGCCCGATGGTACTGCGTGCCACGCCTGTCACACGTGAGGCAGCGACTACGCCCCCGTAACCTGCCGATTGCGCTTCGCTGGCGATAAATAAGCGCCGGCCCCGCTCGTCAAGATGCGGCGCCATCGCCTCCCAGCGTTCCTGTAAGCATTCTTCGTGGGGCATCCCCGCAAGCTATGCTGCTTCGCGCCTTCGGGGAATCCTCTATCTTGTCTCTAGACCAAAACCCAATTCGCTTATTTCCTGACGGGCCCTAAATGACCGCTGTTCTGGTTGATACAAACGTCCTTCTCGACGTGATGACCGAAGATAAGATCTGGATAACCTGGTCCTCAGAGGCTTTGGAGGAGGCCGCCGAAAGCAGCCGCCTCGTCATCAACGCGATCATTTACGCCGAGGCCTCCATTCGCTTCACGCGGATCGAGGACCTTGAAGAGGCGTTGCCGCAGGCGATGTTCGAGCGAGAGCCACTTCCCTTTGAAGCTGCGTTCCTCGCTGGCAAAGCCTTTCTCGCCTATCGGAAACGGGGCGGAGCGAAATCCTCGCCCCTTCCAGACTTCCTTATCGGCGCCCACGCCGCCGTGGCCGGCTACCGGCTATTGACGCGCGACGCCGCCCGGTATCGCACTTATTTTCCCAAGTTGCCGCTGATCACGCCAGACACACAGTGAGCAGTGATTCGCATAATGCGCCCGTATGAAAACCGGCTGACGCTGCTCACGCCGCCGCGCTGCAGAAAAACTTGCATACCAGGCTACACAGCATAAGCGGCAACCTCGCGTCTCAAGAACCCTCGTTTTTGAGATGCTATTTGATAGCCGCGCGGTACTCGCAGCGGACCGCGGCCGGGAGCGGCGACGCTGAGCAAAATGTTGGGAGGCGCTGGCACGCAGCGCGATGGCACGAGCATGGCCCGCCGCCACTTTGGCATGTATCATCGTTGTTGCTACATGGCGTGGCGTTTGTTAATGTATCGACAATGATGCTACATTATAAATGGGAGCTTTTGATGCGTGTAAACGTAAAGAAATGGGGCAATAGCGCATCCGTGCGCATCCCGGCCGCCGTGATGGAGGCTGCGGAGTTCCGCGTTGACGATACGGTTGATGTCCGGGCGGAAGCCGGGAAAATCGTTATCGAGCTGGTCCGCGAAACTGACTACGATCTGGAGCAATTGCTTGACCGCATAACCCCTGAGAATCTGCACAGGTCAGTCGATTTTGGGGCCCCTGTTGGCAAGGAAGCGCTCTAACATGGCGCGCAAGTATGTGCCCGACGCTGGCGACGTGGTGTGGTTACATTTCGACCCCCAGCTCGGGCACGAACAGCGGGGTCATCGGCCCGCGCTCGTGCTTAGCCCCGCGTCCTACAATGCCAAGACTGGCCTAATGCTGTGCTGTCCGATGACGCACCAGGTCAAGGGGTATCCCTTTGAGGTGTTAATCACTGTAGACCCGCCTTCGGCCGTTCTCGCAGATCAGGTCAAAAGTCTGGATTGGGTGCAGCGGCAAGCAACCTTCAAGGGAAAGGCGCCGGCGGCAGCGGTGGCGGATGTAAAGAGAAAACTCTATGCACTCCTTGGCCGGCCGTAACCATAATCAATCCTGGCCAGGCGACGCATTCGCCGTCAAGCCTTCACGGGGTAGGGTGAAGATACGTGTAAAAACCGGTCACAAGGGTGAAGCACCAGCAAGCAATGCTGCGGCGCCTCCTCGCTCGCTAGACGGAAAAGGCCGTTAGGGAATTTGATGTCGCTTGCGGACCATCCCGTCGGCAAGGAACGCGTCCCCTACTGAAGTGGGAAGGTGCGTAAGGGTTCAGGTGCGAGAAGCGCGCACGAAGGCGGCAGAGGCGCTTGCGTGCGGCTGCAGGGGTGAGGCCCAGTGCTTGTGGAGCTTCGCCCTGACCGACGGACTGAGCTGGCCCCCAAAACCTGGACAGGTGGCTAAGAGAGAGCGTCGCCCCTAAAACGGTGGATCACCAGGGGCAACAGATGGCGAATACGCGAAAGAAACACAGCGCGGAATTTAAGGCGAAAGTGGCTATGGCCGCGATCCGGGAGGAAGGGACCGCAGCGGAGCTTGCGAGCAAATACGGGGTGCATCCAAGCCAGATCCATACGTGGAAGAAGGCGGTGCAGGATGGCGTGACGGCCTTGTTCGAGGGCGGCGAAAAAGCAGCCCGCGCCGAGGCAGCTGACAAAACCAAGTTGACCGAGTTACACGCCAAGATCGGCCAACTGACAATGGAGAGAGATTTTTTTCGGGAAAGGTCTGGGGGATGAGTCCGGCCTCTCGAATGGCGATGATCGCTCGCCCTCATCCACACTATTCCATTGTGCAGCAGTGCCAATTGCTGAAAGTGCCGCGTTCGACGCTGTACTACAAACGCAAACCTGCCAGTGACGGGGATCTCGCGCTGATGCGGCGGATCGACGAGTTGTATATGAAGTGGCCGTTTTACGGCTCGCGGCGCCTGGTGGCGGAATTGCGGGGCGAGGGGTACGCTGTGAACCGCAAGCATGTGCGGCGGCTGATGCGGCTTATGGGAATCGAGGCGATTTACCAGAAACCCAACACGAGCCGCAAGCATCCAAGCCACAAAATATACCCGTACTTGCTAAGGGATTTGACGATAGACCGCGCCAATCAGGTCTGGTGCGCGGACATTACTTATATCCCGATGGCTCACGGCTTTGTTTACCTGGTGGCCGTCATGGATTGGTTCAGCCGTCGGGTGCTGGCGTGGCGGGTTTCGATCGGCATGGAGACAGACTTCTGCGTCGAGGCGTTGCAGGAGGCCATGAACCGGTACGGCAAGCCTGAAATATTCAACACCGATCAGGGAGTCCAGTTCACTGCGGCGGCGTTCATCGAGACGCTGGCGGCGCAAGACGTCCGGATCAGCATGGACGGCAAGGGAAGGTTTCTGGACAATATCTTTATCGAACGTCTCTGGCGTAGCCTAAAATACGAAGAGGTCTTCATCAAATCTTACGCCTCGGTAGCGGAAGCGCGGCTCGGCATTGGTGCGTGGCTGGCGTTTTACAACGATGAGCGCAAGCATCAATCCCACGGCTATTGCACGCCGGGCGAGATTTTCGCCGCGGCCCAGGCCTGTGGATATGTGGACAACGGAAGGACGTTGACCACATACCCACAGGAACAGCAGCAACAAACAGAGAAGGATTCGCTTTGCGAAGAAAAAGTGGTAGCCTGCGGACGGGTTCTTCTGGCAGCTTAGCCGGAGAAAATTAACCGGCGACACTCTCTCTTAAGTCCGCCCATTTCCTGTCCAACCGACGGGGTCCACCTCAGACAGTAGCAGTGCGGCGTCTTGTGGCGAGGTCTGCCCGAGAATGGCGGTGAGGGCTTGCCGCGCCGCGTAGGACGTCTCCGGGGGGAAGGTTAACGGTTGGTTCCGCTCGTCCGACGCGGGGTCGAGAAGACAGCCGTGCCTGCGCCATGAAGCTCATGCCGAAGGCGTCGCCGATGGTGGCGAAGAACGGAAACACCTCGTCGCGCACAAAGGTCACAAGCTGTTCGCCCGCCATGGCGTTGGCCCAGGACGACCAGCGCATCCGCTCGCGCGGCACCGTCTCTACGCCCTTGGCCGGCGCGTTCAGCGGATTGCGCAGCGTCCAGTCGCCCGCGAAGAGGGAGGTGTAGTCCCGGCTGGTGGCCTTGGCCTGCCGCAGGTTGGCGCCGTCGATGCCCTCGATCATGTAGAAGAAGAACAGGAAGCTGAGCTGTTCGGCGTTGGACAGCGGGTCAGGATAGCCGCCGCCATAGAGATAGTCGCGGATCTGATCGACCTTGCGGCGCATGTCGGGCGTGAAGGGCATGTGTCGCCTTAGTTCAGGGGTTTATCGGGCTGGGCAGGATCGCCGCCCGGCGCGGTCTGTGATGCCATGCCGAACACGGCTTCGTTCATGCTGCTCAGGATGCGCTCAAGCTCCGCCTCGCCGCCGAAGACGGCGCGGGCGCGCTCGAACCCGCCGTTCATGGACAACGGCGGCGCATCGAAGCGCCAGCTATCGAACACGGTCAGTTCGGCGGCATTCGCTTTGATCTGTTCCTTGACGAGATGCAGCACACGGAACTGATCGGAGTTGAAGGTCTGGCCGTCGAGCCAGGTTTCGAAGGCGCCGCCGAGCGCTTCCGCGCGCGGCCTCATCGACATCCATGAAGGCGTGGCCGGTTTCATCGACCGTGACCCATTCGCGTGTCGCCGGGTCAATTTCGTCATGCACGTCGAGCGTCAGCAGCCGCCTTGCGGCGGGCCGGCGGATTGCCTTCGCGCACGACGATAGCACCGCCTTCGCCGGGCGTTTCGTCATCGCCGTGGCGCAGAGTGACGCCGGTAAAATCCCACATGGTGAAGCGGTCCTTGCCCGGCGCCAGGCGCGTACCGCGTCCGCGCATCTGCTGGTAAAGGATCGAGCTGTGGGTGAAGCGTGCCATCACCAGATTGCGCACCTCCGGGCAGTCGAAGCCGGTATCCAGCATGTTCACGCTGACCAGGATTTGCGGGAATTCCTCTTTCTTGAAGCGCTTGATCTTGGCTGGACCGTCCACGCTGTCGTCCGGTCCCATGCCGGAGACGACGAAATCGGCGTAGCGCGTCGTGGGGCTGGGCTTCTTGTCGGCGAACACGTCATCGAACATGCGTGCCAGCGTTTCCGCGTGGCGTTTGGTGACGGCGAACACGATGGTCTTGCCCCAATCGGGCGCGCGGCGAATGCCGTTCGGGCCGGTGTAGCCGTTCTCCAGCACCTCGCGGAATTCACGCACCATGGCGCGGTTGCGCTCCGGGATCGTGAAAGGCCCTGATGCCGATGCCAGAGAGGCGCTCAATACTGTAATATGCGATGCAATAGCACTGCTGGCTGGTGCAAAAGCATAATATACAGCTGGAAGCGAACTACCGTTTCCAGCCTATTTGTTCTTAAAAAGAGCGTAATGATCAAGAGAAGGCCCGGCTGGGGGGAGCGCTCACGCCGGGCTTTTTTGGCCTGTTTTTTGAACTAAGGCAAAATGGCGTTCGGGTTTACCTTACAACATTACTTCTATGCATCAGTCTCTACTGGCAGTGACGTATGTTTACTTGTAAAAATGGGTAACAATACAGTATTGCTGTTGATTTCTCTGCGATAATTCTTTGCTCAGAAATGCGCCAGAATGGCGGGACGGCGGCGCAGACCGGCACTGGCATCGCGCTCAAGACGGCGCCGATTTCGAACGGCAGGCGAAGAGCGGCTCTAACGAGCAATGCGCCGGCCGCGCCCAGGACGCTTGGGTTGCTCCTTCTTCTTTTGTGCCGGGCTTCTTTTGAACGGGTTCCTGGATCGGCTCGCACTGTATCTCCCCTTCAAGCTGCGACGGATCGCGCTGGCGGGCGCGGTAGCGCTTACCGCAATATTCAAATTCCAGGGGAGTGCCGCCTTGGGGCAGTCTCCGGCCCGCCAGATCTTGAACCACAACCTCTGGAAGGAAAATCACGCCATCTTCGGACATCCGGTTCCCCTGAACAAGCTCCTCCACCCATGGATGGAACACGATCTAAGCTACGCACACGTCCTTTCCCGCCATTTTTTTCGCTTTCCCGGCATTTTCCACAAATACCGCTCTCTTCTTTATGGCGCTCATGATAGCAGGGATTCCTTGAGGAAGAGTTAATGCCCCCATCAAGTCATTGATTGCACGCAATAAAAACAACTTGCCGTGAGCCGCCCGGCGAGAAAAATGCACCGCTTTATGGTTAAAATTAAATCTGCGGATATATTTGGAGAGTAGGCCGCAGGAATTTCACCTGCAGCCTCTCGCAGAACGGTGCGTGAATTTCTCGCCTCACACCGCTCCCATCAAGCAAACACACCCACTGTCCCAAGTCTTTTAGGGGATCGAGTGGTCCTGCTGCACTCATACGCCTCCTCCCGTCACCGGTTGGGCACAAAGTACAGCCGCTTGACCCAGCCCCTTTGCTCCAGCCGCATTACCGGCCTTCAACGCTCTTACGGGCTGGTCCGCCCCAGAAACTTGGCATCGGTACTCTCGCCTCATGGCTTTCACCACTCGTACTTCTCCCTTGGCATCCAAGCCCTGGTTCCCGGGCTCGCGGACAAGAGCTGACCAAGATCTGACTCCACCTATACGCCTGCTGCCGCACGCCCAGTGACCAATTTTTCGTGACTGCCCAGAGGGTCGGCTTCGCCCCGGGTCCAGAGAGCATTTCAACTATCGAGCGTCAGCGTTAGGGTTTGCTTTCGCTGGTCTCCCTGGGCCTTACCTGCCCGGAGATACATCTCCGGACTTTCACTTCAATGCTCACCACTGCGGCTTTTGACCCAAGCAGCTTGGAGTGGTTTGAAGCCCGCTCTTGGAAGCTGGCTTTTGAAGGGCCTGCCTTCATCTCTAACACAGCTTGTGCACGCTCAAGTTAGGTTCTCATTTCGAACCTCCTGGTTCGTGCCCTACGGCACACAACGGGGTTTTTGAAACGCAGAATTGGGGCAAAAACGGCAAAAAATTCGCAGAAATCGCCGTGTGAATTGCATGAAATCCGCGCGTTTACCTCCTTCGCATTAAGCATGTCAGGCGCCTTACGGGCCTTTACCTTTCCTTAATACGTGGTTGGCGCGCAAAACCTGGAGAGTGTACGTCCCGCGGCCCAGCGAAACCTTCTTGCCGCCGCGGGAAAGGTGCCCAAGCCGCGCCAGTGCCGCGACGGCGAGGCCAACGCGCTTTTCAATCTGCCGGGTTGGCGAAATGCTGCGCAATCCCCCCGGGCTAACCGGCCCGGCGACGGCTTCGAGCACGCGCATGATGGCGGCCGTCTCCTCCAGCTCCTCGCCGGCCGGGAACTTCGGCTTCATCTCCTGCAAGCCGTCCTCGAAGGAAAGCGTGCCTTGCTTCGGCGCGAGGCGGTCTGCCCCGAAGAAGCCAGGGATGCAGGCTCCTTGGAATTATCGGCCGACGCCATTGGCAGTACACTCTTTGTAGGGGGCGCCGCTTCGCAGGCCTCGATATCTGGGATTTGGAACCACAGCCTTAAACGGCATCTACCATGGCCAGAAAAAGGGACAGCCAGCGTCATCGCTATTTCGCAGGATTTTGAGCTTGCCGCTGTGAGCAGCGGCGAGGTTATTGAAATCCGCAGGCTGGAGACGGGCGCGCGCATTCGGGAGCTTAGCGCCCAGGGTTACGCCGCTCCCCCGCTTTCTTGAGCGCCGACGGTCAAACACTCGCTCTCATGAAAACCAAGGGAGATGAGAAAAAGCTCGTAACACTGCGTGTGGGTGCGCGAACGCCAAATTTCCTGAACACTAAAATCTAAAGAGAATATCTATTATATTGGGCTATCAAACGCTCAAGGCAAAGTTGTTGGATTGAAAATGAAGGGCGATTACGCAGAGGAGCTTTATATTTTCGGCAGCAACGATGGACGCGAGAGCTTGGAACTGCCGCTTTCAGAAGATGAACAAGTTTGGTCAGCCAAGATCTCACCTGATGGAAGCCGAGTTTTTTTGAACGGCAAAGCCCCCCGCCTCATCGATGCCACCTCCGGCCGTATTCTGCAAAATTTTTTAAGGCTCCCCAATCTGAAGTTGGACTCTGCAACTCGCAAATTTATGGTCGGCAACCTTCTCGCAGGATGGAAAACGTCTCGCACTTGCCTGGGCAAGATGCCGAAGATGGGATGTGCCCAACCTGCGCCTGATTAAGCGTGTTCCAGAAGGCGATAGCCAATGCACGAGCCTGCTTCTATCGGCGGATGGGAAGCTCCTAGTCTGCGGCAGCCGGGACGCAGGGATTTACATCCGGGACATTGCGACGGGCAGAGTGATCAAGTCTTTCGAGCGCGAATTCGTTGCCGGCGATGTCAACACCGCAAGCCTGGCTCTGTCCGCAAACGGGAAGCTTATCGCCGCAGGACCTGGACAGCGCGCCTTCTCTAGCGGCGATGTAGGCCGGGAGACCGGTATCCATGTCTGGGAGATGGCCAACGAAAAGCTCCGGTTCATTCTGCGAGGTCACGAGGACAATGTATATGCTTTGGCATTTACTCCCGATGGCCGCTGGCTCATGTCCGGAAGCCTGGACGGGACAATCCGCTATTGGGACGTGGAAACGGGGGCGGCCATAGCTACATTCGCAAGCTCGAAAGATGGCAGATGGGTTATGATCTCTGACAAGGGATTTTTCGCCGCCTCTGCGGATGCTGGCGAACTTCTCTCGGTTGTTCGCGGCTATCAAGGGCCTGGCCACGGTGTTCGACAAGGACATTCTCATCTATTGCATTTCGAAGCTGGTATCGATGCGGGACGGCGGCAAGGAAATCGGCCCCTGCGTCCGGCTTACGACCCATGACATGCTGGTGGCAACGAACCGGCCGACAAACAGCGTCGGCTATGAGCGTCTTGAGCCGGCGCTTGACCGGCTGATGGGAACCTTCATCAAGACAAGCATCGTGACGGGCAATAAGGCGGAAACGAAGGCTTTCGGTCTCATTCAGTCCTACGACTATTCGCGCAAGAAGCACGGGATTTTCGAGAGGCTTCAGTATCTCGAAGTGGAGCTGTCGAATTGGCTCTTTCGCGGCATCCAGGCGAATGAGGTATTGGGAATAAGCCGCGATTACTTCCGGCTGCGCCTGCGCTATCGACCGGCGGCTCTACGAGCTGGCGCGCAAGCATTGCGGCAAGCAGGCAAGCTGGCGCGTATCATTTGATGTGCTGCAGAAGAAGGCGGGCTCCCACACGGAGCGCGCGAGAAAATTTGCCGAATACATGCGTCACGTCGCGGCTGAGAATTATTTGCCCGACTACGCCATGACATTGGAGGACGGGCAGGCTGTATTTTGGCGGCGTGGGGAGGGGGCCGGTGCCAGCAACAGGATGCGGCATGCCGTGGCGGCTGTGACCGCGCCGGATGTTGCGGCTGCACCTTCCGGGCGGCGAATTATGGTGTCGGGCAAAGCCATTGAACGGTTGTACGATTTCGCCCCCGGCTGGGACAAATACATGCTTGAGCACACGTACATGGAGTGGGCGAAGGATAAGGAAGCGGCGCGCAACGAGGATGCGCGGTTTCTGAGCTGGGTGGGGAGCTACACGAAAGGCAAGCCCGCGCCCTGAAATAAGCTTCCGGTAAAGAGCAGGGGGCACGTTCATCGAGCCAAAAGGAAGCGGAAGGATCTCCGCGAACCTTCCTATTAGGCGGAAGAGGTCTGGTCTGCTTTCCGCAAATCCAATCCGGCTCGCGGGCGGCTGGAAATTCGCGTAGGTTCGGCCACGGGCCTACAATGGCACGCAAGCTGGATTGACTGCAGCACAAGGGGACTCCGGTTATTTCATGCCCGAAAGCGATGATCGGCGCGAAGTTCTTGCCGGACTTGTGGAACGGGTGACCTTCCACAACGAGGAGAATGGCTTTTGCGTGCTCAGGGTGAAGGCGCGCGGCCAAAAGGATCTTGTCATGTCATCGGCCATGCCGCCTCGATCTCGGCTGGCGAATGGGTAACGGCGAGCGGGGCCTGGCAAAACGACCGCACGCACGGGCTGCAATTCCGGGCACAGTTTCTAAAAACCTCCGCACCAACTTCGGTCGAAGGCATAGAGCAATACCTCGCTTCCGGGATGATCCACGGCATTGGCCCCGTCTACGCCAAGCGGCTGATCAAATCCTTCGGCAGCGAGGTCTTCGACGTGATCCAGAGCGCGCCGGAGCGCTTGCGCGAGGTGGACGGCATCGGCCCCCGGCGGGCGGAGCGCATTGTCGCCGCCTGGGCCGAGCAGAAGATCGTGCGCGAGATCATGGTTTTCCTGCATTCCCACGGCGTCGGCACCTCGCGGGCGGTACGGATCTACAAGACCTACGGCAACGATGCCGTGCAGGTCATGTCCGAAAATCCCTACCGTCTGGCGAAGGATATCCGGGGTATCGGCTTTAAGACCGCCGACGCCATTGCCGAGCGGCTCGGTATCGAGAAGACCGCCATGGTCCGCGTCAGGGCGGGGATTTCCTACGCGCTTACCGAAGCGCTGAACGACGGGCATTGCGGGCTGCCCGTAAACGAACTCCATGCCCTTGCCGGAAAGCTCCTCGAAGTGCCCGTGCCGCTCATCGAAACGGCCATTGGGCTGGAGCTTGGCGAACAAAGCATCGTCAGGGACGCCGTCGAAGGCACGGACTGCATCTTTCTTTCGGGACTTTATCAGTCCGAAAAGGCAATTGCCGGGCGCGTCACGATGCTTGCCGCCGGAAAGCCACCTTGGCCACCAATCGACGCCGGGAAGGCTGTCGAATGGCTCGCCGCCAAATCGGAATTCGCGCTGGCTAAAAGCCAGAAGCAGGCGGTGGAACTCGCGCTTTCCTCGAAGGTGCTCATCATCACCGGCGGTCCGGGCACCGGCAAAACGACCATTGTGAATTCGATCCTGCGCATCCTGCAGGCGAAGCAAGTCGAGATGCTCCTGTGCGCGCCGACTGGCCGTGCCGCCAAGCGCATGAGCGAGGCAACGGGGCAGGAGGCCAAAACCATTCACCGGCTGCTGGAGGTCGATCCCAAGGCGGGGGGCTTCCGCAAGGACCAGGACAATCCGCTCGACTGCGCGCTGCTGGTCGTTGACGAAACCTCTATGATTGACGTGCCGTTGATGCACGCGCTCCTGAAAGCGGTACCGAACCGCGCCGCGCTGCTGATCGTCGGCGACATCGATCAGCTTCCCTCGGTCGGGCCGGGCCAGGTGCTCGCCGATTTGATCGGTTCCGGCGCTGTTCCCGTTGTCAGACTCACCGAAGTGTTCCGGCAGGCGGCGCAAAGCCGGATTGTCACCATGGCGCACCGGATCAACAAGGGCGAGCTGCCGGATTTTGCGAAGCCGGAAGGCGACAGCGATTACTATTTCATCGAAGCCGGCGAACCGGAGCAGGCTACCGGCGTCATACTGGAGCTTGTGCGCGAGCGCATTCCCAAGCGCTTCGGGCTCGATCCGATCCGTGACATCCAGGTGCTGTGCCCAATGAACCGGAGCGGCCTTGGGGCGCGCTCGCTCAACATCGAACTGCAAAAGGCGCTGAACCCGCCGGGCGCGGACAAGATCGAGAAATTTGGCACAACATTCGCGCCCAAAGACAAGGTGATGCAGATCGAGAACGATTACGACAAGGAAGTCTATAACGGCGATACCGGCTTTGTAACCCGGATCGACACAGAGGAGGGGCAGCTTTTCGTCAGTTTCGACGGGCGGGAGATTGCCTATGACAGCGGCGAACTCGACAGCCTGGTGCTGGCGTACGCGACGACTATCCACAAGGCGCAGGGCTCTGAATATCCCGCCGTCATCTTGCCCGTTGCGACCCAGCATTACGCGATGCTGCAACGCAATCTGCTCTACACCGGACTTACGCGCGGCAAGCGGCTGGTGGTGATCGTGGGGCAGAAAAAGGCAGTCGCGATTGCCGTGCGCAACGTATCCGGGCGGAAACGGTGGTCGAAACTGAGAGAGTGGCTCGCCGCGGATCAGCCGATGCGCGCCGCCAACCTGTAGAACCGACCTGATGGAGCGCTTGCGAACTCGCCGCTTCGATAAGGCCCCGGCAGCTTGACCTTCAAGTGCGGACGTGGATCAAAGCCTTGCGGCGCGACGCCCCCGCTTGCAATCTGCAGGCTCACAATTGCCGAGTCAGGCCCAGGGAATTTCACCCCGAGCCCCTCACAGATCCGGACTTGATACTCTCGCATCATCCGGCTCGTGCCATCGGTCGAAAGCTGTCGCCTTCCGTTGTTTGTCAGGCTCCTCCCGTTGCCGGTTGGCCCAACCCAACGCCGATGACCCGCCCCCTTCGCTCCAGCCCCATTACAGGGCCTTCATCGCTACTACGAGGCAGTCCGCCCCTCTCCGGCGCATCGGTACTTTCGGCCTCGCGGTTGACGCCGCTTGTGCCTTTTCCCTTGGCATCGCCGGCCAGGTTCTCACGTTCCATATAAGAGCCTGGCCGAGCTTCGCGCCGCCTACACGCCGGATGCCGTTCGGGCAGTATCAGGACATCCCCCGAACTAATCCCGGAGGAAGGGTCACCCCCCGGTTTTGACATCGCCTAATCCGCTTTCGACGCTTCTGCAGCGGTTCGCTTGCGCTCGCCTCTCTCGACCGTGCCTGCCAGGATCATTGTCCTGGCTTTTCCGCAACGCTCACTACCATGGCTTTTGACCACAGCAGCTTGCGGTGGCTTGGGATCAGCAACCTGATTACCGAACCCGAAGGACCTCCCTTCATCTCTCATACAGTTACACATCCCCGTGTGGACCGGCGATGCTCGTGACACACGACCCATTCCGGAAGTCGCGCCCTTTGATCCTTTAGCCTCTTGCTCCTATTGCGCGCCCTTTAGGATGACGCGGTCGATCCAATCGCGATAGGTGGTCACCCGCGTATAGACACCATATTTGAGCTTTTTCGCGCACACCTCGTCTCCCCAGGATACTACGCCCGCAAGCACCGGGCCGTCATCGCTATTCCAGACCAGCGGGCCGCCGCTATCGCCCTGGCAGGAATCGATGCCGCCTTCGCGGTAGCCTGCGCACATCATGCCGGGAAGCACCTTTCCGTGATAGGATTTGGGCTCGTTGCAGGCGGCATTCCCGGCGTAGGGCACCATGGCCTTGCGCAACTCGTGCGAGGGCTTGCCGCTCTCGGTAATGCCCCAGCCGGTCACCTCCAGTTCCTGGCCGGGTTTCAGCGCAGCCCCAGGATCGAGCAGCGGGATCGTGTCGGCGCCCGCAGGCATACTGGCGAGCTTGAGGAGCGCCATGTCGTTCTCTTGCGTGGCGCTGTTGTAATCCTTATGCACAACGACTTTTTCGATAGCGAGCCAGTTGCCTTGCACAACATAGTCGGTCACCCCGGCCTTCAGTTTGACATCGCGGGGCGCGGTGTTCTTATCGAAGCAATGGGCGGCAGTCAGAACCCAGCTAGGCGCCACGAACGATCCGCTGCAAAGATAGGTATCTTCACCGATTTTAGTGTTGAGGGCAATCTGCCAGGGATGCTGTTTGATATCGGTTGGCTCGCCGCCGATGATCCGCTTTCCATGCGTCTTCTGCTGCTGGGCGTGGAGCCCGATGAGCGGCGTGTCGGCCAAGACGAGGGCCAGACCTGCCAGCATCAAGTGTGCACGAAATCTCATTGAACTCCCCACTCCGTAATCGACACAGAGCTATTTCGTCTGTAGCACCGCGCCTTGCGGAACATAGCCGATCTTGGCGCCGTCGCGGCAGAGTAGCGCCCAGCCACCGCTCGGTTTGGCGGCCACCCGGTAGCCGGGCTCGAGCGTCATGCCGCTTGGCGCCGCAGCGTCCGGTTTTTCCCGCACAGCCGTGCGCTGCATCACGATGAAGTCCTCATTGCCCGGGCATTCGTTTTGCGCGGGGCGGCTCAACACCCGCAATCCCAGCGGAAAATTGCCGGTCAGCCTTTCCACCGGCTCCTGCCGCTCGCCCCATAACTGCCTGGTAATCTCGGGGACCCTTGCGCCCACATGGCCCGCGATGCCGTTGATATCAACTCTGCTTTCTCTCCCGGACGCTTCGGGCTTTTGAAAGGCTTCCAGGAGGGCGAAGGTCAGCACGCCATGGCCAAGCTCGCTGCCCTCATGAGCACCCTGGCGCGCGGCGGCGATCAGGTTTTGCCCCGTTGCATATTGCAGCTGCTCCATGGCAGCCTGGCGCTCCCGCTCTCCGCCCCGCACCAAGCCTGTGGCCGCCGCGCTTTCACATGTGTCGAACACAAGCAGCGACTTCTGGGCCGGAATCCTGGCAAGCCATTGCTGCCAAAGGTCCTGGCTGATGCCGTTGCCCTGGATAGTTTCGCCCTTGGCAAAATCCAGATCCTGCGGGACGAAATAATATGTGCCGGCGATCGAGCGCCCATGCCCGGCGAGGAACAGCACGAACACATCGGCTGGCTTCACCTCGCCCGCGAGCTTGGCGATGGCGGCTTCGATCCTGGCCCGCGTGACTTGGGCGTTGGACAGTGCGGTGACCGCCACCGTCGAGAACAGTGTGTTGCCAACGGCCCTGAGCGCATCGGCGAAGGCTTGCGCATCCCCGGCCGCATATTGTAGCTCAAGACTATGCATGGCGTATCGATCGACACCGATAGCGAGCACGTGCAGCTTTGGCCGCTCCTGCGTTGTGACCCCGAAAGCATCGACCGTGATCTTGAGGGGCAGCGAGGCGACAAGGCCCGCCGTATTGTAGGCCGTGATCTCGACCTCGTTTTTCTCGGCCGGATTGACTGTGAGGTTCTGGCTCATGGTCACCGCGCGGCCAATCGTGGGGGGACCAGCCAAGCCCAGTGCGGTCAAATCGCCTTGAGTTTTGCCGTTCACCCGCCAGACCACCTTGCCGTTAATCCCGCCTCCCATATCCTTGATCCGCACCGCGAGTTTGACGCTGCCTCCGGATTTTTCCGTCTTCCTTTCGAGATATTCCATCCGGGGAGCCGGTCCTAAATTCGAGAATTTTGTCGAGATCCAGCTTCGAGACCGCATCTGAATATTTTCCCTCGGGATCGCCCTTCAAGCTCGCCTCTACCAAATCGGGGCGGTTGAGATGCTCATAAAATTGTAAAACCGAATAGGTCTCCAAGCCACGGACGACACCGAGCATCTCGGAGCCCCTTGGCGAGGTAGTAAAAAAACCCTTGGGTGTAATGGTTAACCATTCGCCATCGCGCGAGCTGAGTAGGCTCGCTAAGAGCTGGCCCGAAGCGGAATTCCAGATTTTAGCGGTCGTGTCATTGCTGCTTGAGAGCAGGCGCATCCCGTCGGGGGAAAATGCCACCGAAGAGACGGCACCGCTGTGCGCCTGCCAACTTCGAATTAGCCGTCCTGTCGACGCTTCCCATATCGTAAGCGTTGCGTTCTCACTGCCCGAAATGAGGCGAGTGCCATCGGGTGAATATTTAACAGTGTACGGAGCAGTTTCATCCCATGTGCGGATTAGATGTCCATTTGCCACGTCCCACAGTTTGAGTGTATTATCCAAGCTGCCTGAAAGTACTTGGGTGCCATCGGGCGAGAAAGCCACGCACCGCACTAGGTCCGAATGTCCTCTCAGAGTACGCTCGAGCTTACCCGTTGCAACGTTCCAAACTATGAGCGTTTCGTCGGCGCTGCCCGAGAGCGCCCGGGTACCATCGGCTGAGAATGCAATCGAAGTAACTGCTTTGGTGTGGCCTTCAAAGGTATGCAGCAGCTGCCCATTCCCCGCGTCCCACAACTTCAGCGTCTTATCGTCGCTACCAGAGAGAAGCCGGCTTCCATCGGGTGAGAACGCTACCGAATTGACCGCACGGGTGTGCCCCTCATACGTGCGCAGCAGCGCTCCCGTTGCCGCATCCCAGAGCTTAAGCGTCTTGTCATTGCTGCCTGAGAGCACCTGGGAGCCATCGGGCGAGAACGCTACGGAGAGCGCCACCCCCGAATCTCCCCTCAGCGTACGAAGGAGTTGACCTGTCGTGGCGCCCCACAGCATGAGAGACTTGTCACCATTGCTCCAGACGAGGCGCGTGCCATCCGGCGAGAACGCAACCGACCAGATCCAGCTCGAGTATCCTCTTAAGTTCCGGATCAACTGTCCCGACTCCGTGTTCCATAGCTTGATGCTATCTTCCGTGTCTGTCGTGTCGGTTTGGACTTCGGAGAGATCGGAAATGGTAATTCCACTCGTCGAAAGCAGGCGGGTGCCATCGGGCGAGAACGCAACAGACGTGACCGGCTGGGAATGTCCGGTGAAGGCGTGCACCAGCCCACCCGTCGCCATATCCCACAGCCTTAACGTCTTGTCACCACTGCCTGAGAGTACACGCGTGCCGTTGTGTGCCGTAGCGGCACGCATCCAGGAGGTTTCAGAATGAGAAGCTGACTGAGCGTGCAGAAGCTGCGTGAGAGATGAAGGCAGGTCCTTCGAAGCCAGCTTCCAAGAGCGGGCTTCAAACCACTCCAAGCTGCTGCGGTCAAAAGCCGTGGTGGTGAGCGTTGGAGTCAAAGCCGGGAGCGGTAGCTCCGGGCAGGTACGGTCCGGGGAGACGAGCGAAAGCAAACCCTTCGATGACGCGCCGATAGTGTGAAGTGCTGCCAGAACCGGGGGGCGAACGAACTTTCCGGGATAAGTGCGCCGGGGACTTGGTTACTGGGCGTGCGGCAGCCGGCGTATAGGGGGCGTGAACCCGGTCCAGGCTCTTGTGCGGAACTACGGGAACCAGGGCTCGGATGCCAAGGGAGAAGTTCAAATGGTGAAAGCCACGAGGCGAGCGTACCGATGCTGAGACCTGGGGCGGACCAGCCCGTACGAGCGATGAAGGCCGGTAATGCGGTCGGAGCAAAGGGGCTGGGTCAAGCGGCTGCATTTTGCGTCCAACTGGAAACAGGAGGAGGCGTATGAGTGCGGCAAGACCATTCGATATCCCAAAGAAACTGGTTGCTGCGGCCTTCCGTGCTGTCAAGCACAACGCGGGGGGTGCCGGAATCGATAAGGAGACGATCAGGCAATTCGAATCGAAGCGTAAGGACAATCTTTACAAGATCTGGAATCGCATGTCGTCCGGGACTTACTTTCCGCCGCCGGTCAAGGCGGTTGCCATTCCGAAGAAGAGTGGCGGGGAAAGAGTGCTTGGCGTGCCCACGGTTTCAGACCGGGTAGCTCAGATGGTGGTCAAGATGGTGCTTGAGCCAATTCTGGAGCCTATCTTTCTTCCGGATTCCTATGGCTACCGGCCGGAGAAATCCGCGCTGGACGCCGTAGGCGTAACGCGCAAGCGTTGCTGGAAGTATGACTGGGTTCTGGAGTTCGACATCAGGGCTCTGTTGGATCCTGCTTCATACTGCACCCCAGCTTTTTCAGAGTTGTTCGAATAGGTCTTGCTGACGCTGTATCACTTTGAGACGCAAGCCTTTTTGCCTTCCCGAGCGAACATGCACCGCTTCGATTTCGCCACGCTTGACACGCTGCAACACCGTCTGGCGGGAGACGCCCAGCAAGCGCATGGTCTGGTACATCGTGAGGTAGCCTTCAGGCGCCTCCTCAGCAATGCGCTGGCGTAGATCAGCGGTGATACGGATGCGCCAGGGCGCGCCGGGCGTGAGCTGCTCGCCTTGGATGACGCCCTCCTGGAGCCAGCGGTGAACGGTGGAGGCGGCGAGGCCAAGCTCTTGGGCAGCCTTCTGGACGGTCAGAAGTTCGCCTTCGGGCTTCACGGCAGGCCGCTGATAGCAGGGTATTTTCCAGTGCTTGCGCAAGCTGGCAACGCGGTTCGCGGTGAAGCGGTGGCCGTAGGCCGTGTGCCGCCCCTGCCGGTTGAGAATGCCCGCAATCGTGGCATCGGGATAATGGGCAGCCAGCCGCCGCAGGAGGTCTATGGTGTCTTCCTCTGTGCGCACCGCGGCTTGCCGGTGGTGCGGCAGATCGAGCGCGATGGCGGTGACCGCGCCGCCGTGCCAGCGTAAGGTGAGCTGGGCGCGGCCCTCCTGCTTCTGGACGGCAATCATGACTTCCTCAAGAATGGCGCGCAGCAGCTCCTTCTTGTCGCGCGCCGTTGTGGTTACCGCCTGCCAGGCTTGCGGCAGATCGGCACCAAGCGCCAGCAGGCGCTGCCGGTCCATGGCGTCCAGGGTTTTGGGCTGGTGCTGTTCGCGGCGGGCGAGTTCGGCCTTTGCCTGTTCGATCTCCCGCAGCCGCTGCTCCCATTCGGCCTCGATACCGCGGGCAACCAGGCGATTTTCGGCGTCGACCGCGCGATAGCGCCGTTCGGCGCGCTGCGCCTCATAGGTAGCCCGCTCGACAGCCAGGCGGAATTGCTCAAGCACGGCATCGCGTCCGGCTTCGGCCCGTTCGGCGGCGGCTAGGGCTGCCTCGATGCCCAGAGGTGCGAGCGCTTCAAGCACGGCGCCCGACACCGCGCCATCGATCTGCATCGCGCCGATGCTGAGACAATAGCAGCCCCGGCCCTCGACGATTTGCCTGCCTGCGCAGTGGTAGCCAGGGGACGCTGTGCGTCCGGTATAATGCGTGCGCAATTTGCGCCCGCAATGGCCGCACACAGCAATGCCCTGCAAAAGTGCGCTGCCTTCTCTCACGGCGCCGCTCCCGGCCTGATGAGGCCGCGGTTTGGTGTTGGCGGCGATCCTTGCGCGGTTGCTCTCATAAGTATCCCAGCCGATGAAGCCCTGATGGTGTTCGCGAATGAGCACCTGCCATTCTTCGGGGGCAAGCTTGCGCGTGCGTCTTTTGCGCTGGCCGGCCGCATCCAGGGTCAGCTCGCGGCGCGTCTTGCCGTAAGCATAGGCACCCGCATAGACCGGATTGGTGAGCACATGATAGACGGCGGTGTAGCTTGGATCGATCCAGCGGATCGGTGCGCCGTAATGGCGCTGCAGCGGGAATTTCAGGCCTTCCGAGCGAAGCCAGAGCCAAACACTGCGGGCCGAGCCTAGCTCGGCGAAACGGTTGAAGATGGTGCGTATGGCGCTGCAGACGGCTTCGTCAGGGTGAAAGCGCACCTCACCATCAGCTTCGCCCCAGACGAGGCCCACCGGCAGGCCGCGGCGGAGTTCGCCGCGAGCTGCCTTGTTCCGGATTCCACCGTTGAGGCGGGCACGGAGAATATGAAGTTCGGCTTCGCTCATGGCGCCCTTGAGGCCAAGCAGCAGGCGGTCGTTGAACATGGCCGGATGGTAGATGCCATCGGCATCGCCGATCAGCGTGTCCGTCAAGCCGCAAAGTTCGATGAGGCGGTGCCAATCGGCGTTATTGCGGGCAAGGCGTGAGACCTCGATGCCGAGCACGATCCCGGCATGTCCAAGCGCCACCTCGGTGGTGAGTTTCGCAAAGCCCGCGCGCTCGACGGCGCCGGAGCCCGAAAGCCCGAGGTCTTCGTCGATGACGGCGATCTGCTGCGCCTGCCAGCCAAGCTCGCTTACCCTGGAAGCCAGGGCATATTGCGCCCGGGTGGATTCACGGTTGTGCTCGACTTGAGTGGGGCTCGATTGCCGCAAATAGACATAGGCCGTACGCCGCAGATGCGACGGGGTGATTTTAGCGGCGTCATTCATTGCTGGGCTCCTCCGGCTTTGCCGCCCCGGCGGCTTGAGCGAGGATGCGCGCGAGAACCTCCTGCGCTGTCCGGCGGGCTTGGGCATCGATCTCCACCTCTGGCACAGGCTGCGGCGGGGAAGGTTCGGGAAGGGCAAGGGTCAGCTGCATGGCTTTCCTCATGGCTTGATGCGCCAGGCCAGGGA
>CAVUGF010000012.1:0-128209 GCA_963740975.1 uncultured Alphaproteobacteria bacterium
GCTTGCAACGCCCTTGCGCTCCGGGGCGCGGCGTTCGCCTGTGTCCTCGCCAGACTTAAGCGCAACGTGACCATCGGCGAACTCGATGTCAAGCCGGGACGCGGATTTTGCTTGAGCCGTGCTACGGATGACGTGGCCGTCCTCGCCCCGGACAAGCGCAAATCCCCGGTCTAGCACGCTTTTATGGCTTAAGGTGCGCAGGAGCTGGGACAGCGAACCGGCCTCGATGGCCTTGCGCTTGAGCGCGTTGCGCACACCCTGTTCCGCCCGCGCCATAAGCGACTGAAGCCGCTCGCGCTGCCTCGCCACCGGCGCCGCCAGCAGGAGCGGCTGCAATCGCGCGGCGCGGTCGTCCAGGCGGTCGCGCTTCTTAGCCACGGTCAGCCGGAAGGCTCGGCCAGCCCCCTCGCCGGCGCGCGCCAGCCGCTCGGCCGCGCGCTCCAGGGGCGCTGTAATCAGGCGCGGGGTAAGCCGCACGGCGCAGCGATCGAATTTGCCCCGCGAGCGGTCGCTGAAATGGCGCAGCGACTGGCCCAGCCGGGCACCGGCCGTATCGAGGCGCTGGCGCGGAATGGCGAGCAGGTTCTGCGGGCGCGGCAGGCCGCGCTCGGCGCCCCGGAACTCGGCGCGCGCGCGTTCAAGCAGGCGGCGGATGCTGTGCCGCGTGCGGTCCACGCATTCGGAGAGCCGCAGGACGAGGTCGGAATGCTTCGGCACCGCCCATTCCGCCGCCTTGGTGGGCGTCGGCGCGCGGGCATCCGCGACGAGGTCGATCAGCGTCCAGTCGGTCTCGTGCCCCACCGCGGAGATCAGCGGAATTTCGCTTTCCGCCGCCGCGCGGACCACCGTCTCTTCGTTGAAGCCCCAGAGGTCCTCGAGGCTGCCGCCGCCGCGCGCGACGATGAGCAGGTCCGGCCGCGGGAACGGGCGTCAGGCATCGAGGGTGTTGAAGCCACGGATGCCGGCAGCCACCTCGGCGGCGCAGGTCTCGCCCTGGACGCGCACGGGCCACAGGATCACATGCGTGGGGCAGCGCTCGGTGAAGCCGTGCAGCATGTCGCGGATCACCGCGCCCGTGGGCGAGGTCACGATCCCCACCACCTGCGGCCAGAAGGGCAGAGGCTTCTTGCGCTCAGGCGCGAACAGCCCCTCGGCGGCGAGCTTCTTCTTGCGCTCCTCAAGCAGCGCCATGAGCGCGCCAGCCCCGGCCGGCTCAAGCTGCTCGATGACGATCTGATAGGACGATTTGCCCGGGAAGGTCGTGATGCGCCCGGTGACGATGACCTCAAGCCCTTCCTCGGGCTTGAATTTCAGGTGCGAAAACACCCCCGCCAGATGACGGCGTCAATGCGCGCCTTGTCGTCCTTCAGCGAAAGATAGGCGTGGCCCGAGCTATGCGGCCCCCGATAGCCCGAGATTTCGCCGCGCAGGCGCACAAGGCCATACGCATCCTCCACCGTCCGCTTGATCGCGGAGGACAGCTCGGAGACGGTGAATTCCGCGATGTTGGAAAGCGGCGGCGGTTGCATCTTCGCTAACATGACCCGGCAGCTGCGTTATGTCCATGCCACGCAAACATGGCGCGATTCGGAAGGCGGATGCGAGGCAAATGGGCTGGGCCGCGTCGTGAAGCCGGGCTCGGCGGTTTCGACATCCGGCTGTGCTGCGATTTGAAGTGGCGCGTGATGTGTTGGAAGACTTCCACGCGAATGGGCCGAGCGGGAGGACTATGGCGAGGAGCGGTTCAATATTGCTGGCCGGCTCCCGGCGTAATGCAGCGGCCGCAATCCCAGGCCGAAGCCGGGATAGGGCGGTTTCTCACGCGTTCTGACGGACATCGCAGTATCCCCGCGGGCCAAGTCTGGAGGTTGGGAGCATGTATCATCGCGAGGGGCAAAGCCGCCTCGCGATGAAGGGAGCGCCCGATTTACATCTTCGGCATTTCAAACTTCGTGCCGGGGATCTTCGCGCATTCCAACTTGGTCAGCGAAAGGAAGCCCTTGCCTTTGCACGAATTCAGACCCTTGCAGGAGTTGCTGGCGGTCTTTGCAGGCGCCCTGGCCCTTACACGAGTTGGCGCCGATGCACTGGCCCTTTGCCGCCTCGGCTTGGGCGGCGGGAGCCAGAGCGGCGCCCGCGAGCAGAAGAGCGGCGGCGGCGGCAGCGATCGTTGTTCCGGAGCGGTGAGCAAGCTTCATGACGTTTTTCCTCTCGTTTATTCATGACCGGACTAGGCTGCCGTCCGCATTGCAGTGCTGTCGCGTCGGCATCCTCTATGAATTCGCCCGCTCAAGCTGAAACGTTACGTCACGCGTTATTAACGTTTTGTTGAATGGTATTGCTTTTAGCCGCGATGAAATTGTCCAGCGACACAGTACCGGCGCCATATTTCATCAGATAGAGCAGAGCGGCAGCCCATACACCGTGGGTGTCGAAGGCGTTGGGGTAGACGAAAATCTCGATCGTGAGCGTCATGCCGAGGAGAACCAGCGCGGCAAAGCGGGTGAGGAAGCCGGAAAGGATGAGAACCGGCATGGACAACTCCACGGCTGTTGCCATATAGGCGGCGATCTCCGGCGGGATGACTGGCAGCTTGTACTCATAGGTGAACAGCGCCAGCGTATTGCCATTGCTCCAGCCGTCGAGCTTGAGCAGCCCCGAGCGCAAAAACGTTGCCGCGATGCCGATACGGGCGGTGATGGCGATGAGATCGCCGGGGATGCGCCCGAACAAGGCGTTGGCCTTCCCGATGAGGCTAAGCATGGCATGCGTCTCCTGCTTGGATGGGGCCGGCGGCGAAATCGCTAAAAGCGCCGGCGGCGATGAGTTTTGCGAAGATCGGACCTAAGTCGAAGCCGTCATGGGCAGCGGCGTTGCCGATTGCCTCGGCAAGCGTTTGGCCCGCCGCCAAAGCTGCGGTAAAGGCATGCTCTGCCGCATCAAGGCGCAGCACGCTCACCTCAAGCTCCGGACGGATGACAAGCGCCGCTTCGCCCTGAAGCCCGGGGCCGATGGGGCGCACCTGCCCGTCGAAGGTGTTCGTCTCCCATATGCTGACGATGGGGTAGGGCGAGGCGATGAGGCCGGCCGATGGGTGAAGCGCGAAAGTCAGGCAGCCCGCGCTCTCCGGAGGAACCCCGGCGAGGTTCGACGCCGTAAGCGGTGCCCGGTCCGCCGCGTGATAAGCCCTGTGCCGTAGCCACTCCAGGCGCGCGGCATCGGCGAGATAGGGCAGCCCGCGTGCTGGCTCGAAGATTTCGAGGAAGGCCGGGAAACCCCCGCCATATTCGATCAGGACAGGCGAGCGCGGAGGATGAGCCGCCGCGAAAAAGCCGGCGGCCGCATTGAAGAAGTCCTCGCCCACAAGGCGCTGGATCACGGGATAACGGGCGCGCAGAACCTCGGCGAGGCTTGCATGCAGGTTGTTGCGGTGGACGCTCAAGCGGCGGGCGCGGATCAAGCATGGCGGCGGCGCCAAGCGGGGGTCAAGCATGGCGCGCGAAATTTGGGCTTGCAGCCCCTCAAAGCTCTGGCAAGTCATGTCAGTGGAATGCGGCATTGACCGGCCTTTCTGCTGCCATTGCCAGCGCATCGGCTTTCGCCGCCTGCCCGGCGAGGGTGGCGAGCGCGGGAATGTCGTTGTCCCATTCGATCAGCGTGGGAACTGTGCCGGTGCGCTCGATGGCGCGCGCGTATAGCGTCCAAACGGCGTCCCGCACGGGGCTGTCATGCGCGTCGATCAGGAACCGCTCACCCGCGCTGTCCCTGGCCTCGAAAAATCCGGCCAGGTGGATTTCGTGTACATGACCAGCGGGGAAGGCGCGGATATAGGCTTCCGCATCGTAACCGTGGTTTTGGGCCGAGACGTAGACGTTGTTCACATCCAGCAGGAGGCCGCAGCCAGTCCGGCGCACCAACTCCCGCAAGAACTCCGTTTCCGCCATTTCGCTCTCTTCGAACGCGATATAGGTTGAGGGGTTCTCGATCAGGATTTGGCGTCCGAGCGCGTCCTGCACCTCGGCCACATGGGCCGCCACATGGGCAAGCGTTGCCGCCGTGTAAGGCAGCGGGAGAAGATCGTTGAGGTAGGCGCCATCATGGGTGGACCAGGCCAGATGCTCGGAAAACAGCCCCGGCTCGTAGCGGTCTATCAGCGCCCTTAGACGGTGAAGATGCGCCTTGTCGAGCGGGGCAGCGCCGCCAATGGAAAGGCCCACGCCGTGCACGGAAAGAGGGTAGCGCTCGCGCACCCATTCAAGAAAGCGGTGGGGCGCGCCGCCAGCCCCCATGTAGTTCTCGGCATGCACCTCGAACCAGCCAACGTCCGGCGGGCTTTGCATAATGCCGCTCGTGTGCTCGGGCTTGAGCCCAATCCCCGCACGCGGCGGGATTCGGACGGCCACGCGCCTTTTTTCAGGATGTACAGCAAGCATTGGGCAATTCCTCGCTTCGGTCCTTCGTGGTCCATACCTCGCTCGCTCCCCTCACCCTGGCCCTCCCCATGGGAGAGGGGACGCCTTCTCAACGGGCAGGCCGGGACTCCCTCTCCCATGGGGAGAGGGCTGGGGTGAGGGGCGACTCGCTTGGTATCTGCTTCATCCGTCAGGCTAGCCTTTGCCTGGCTCCAGGGTGCCGTGCTGCTTGCCGCCGTTCTTGAGCGTCACCTCCGTTGTCAGGCAGGTTCCCTTCGGTACGAGCAGCCAGGCGCCTTTCTCGTAGTTGGCCTTGGCGGTGCCGGCGCAGCTATTGTTGCTGGCGGAGGCGCAGTCGTTGTGTCCGGCCGTGGCGATGCCGTAGCATTTCTCCTTGGCGGCGCCGTCACCGGCGGCCTGGGCGGGAACGGTGGCCAGCGCTAGAGCCGCAGCGAACGCGCCGGCCAGAGCGGCGTTGAAAGAGGGGGTGCTCATGCGTATTGACTCCTTTGGGCAAAAAAGAGCTTGAAGGGCTCATACTGGGCATTACGTTGCAGCGGCCTTCTGCGTTACAGCACCGGCAGCAGCATTTTTGTTTGCCGTCTGGCAGCAGCGGCGCGTAACAAATGGATGCTATGCAACGAATTGAATAAGGAGCGGCAAGCGAGTGCGCGGCGAGGAAGCTCAGTGGTCAGGCTGGATGCGGGCTGCAAACGCCGGGGACAGCAAGGCTTACCAGCAACTGCTGGCAGCGCTGGCGCCATTTTTGCGCAGGCTTGCAGCTCAAGGATTTGTAAGGGCCGGGCAGAGCACCGGCGATGTGGAAGACGTGGTACAGGAAACGTTGCTTGCCATTCATTTGAAGCGCCAGACTTGGGATGCGGAGCAACTTTTCACGCCCTGGGTAAGGGCCATCGCGCGCAATAAGCTCATCGACAATTTGCGCCGGCGCGGGAACCGGACGGAGCTTCCCATCGAGGACTACGCTGATATTCTGCCCGCGGAGCCTGCCAGCGAGGAGCTTTCGGCGCGCGAGGCGGACAGGCTCTTGTCCATTCTCGGCGGCCGGCAGCAGGAGATTGTGCGTGCGATTTGCGTGGAAGGCACCAGCATCCGCGAGGCGGCGGGCCGGTTCGGCATTTCCGAAGGGGCCACGCGCGTGGCCTTGCACCGGGGTTTGAGCGCGCTGGCGGCAGCCTATAGGAGCGGGGGGCAATGAGAACAATCGATCTGATCGGAGCGCTCGCGCAGGACCATGCGGCGCACCCCAAGCCCCAGCCGCTGCGCTGGACATTCCTTGGTGCCATGTCAGCTGGATTTGCCGTTACTGCGATTGCATTCGCGCTGACGCTCGGCATCCGCCCCGACGTGGCCTCAGCCATCCTAACCTGGCGGTACGACTTCAAATTTGTGGTGACGCTTACCTTGGCTGCCACATCCGCGAGCCTGGTTTGGCGGCTTGCGCGGCCTGCCGCCGATGCGCGTCCGGCAGAGCTTGCGATGGCGGCGGCGCCCCTCCTCCTGCTTGGCGCGGTGCTCTACGAGCTTTGGGCGGTGCCTTCAAGCGCCTGGCTTCCGCGCGCCATCGGCTCGAACTCCGTGGCCTGCGTGATTAGCATCACTCTCCTTTCGATTGCGCCGCTGGCCGCGGCCTTCTATGCGCTGCGGCGTGGAGCGCCCTTGAGGCCAGGCTTGGCGGGTGCGGTGGCCGGGCTGCTGGCGAGCGCGCTTGCGGCCACGCTATACGCCATGCATTGCCCGGACGACTCGCCGCTGTTCGGCGCGATCTGGTACACGTCCGCCATGGTCATTGTCGCCGGGGCGGGAAGCGCCGCCGGGCGGCGCCTGTTGCGCTGGTAACATCGATAGATGACACGCTTCCAGTTCTTGTGTGCTGCCGGTGCGGCAGTAGCTCTTGGAATCACATCAGGATTCCTCGTTCCTGTTGCGCGCGCCCGCACGGAGATTCACTGGATTGTTCGCCCAGGAGCCGCCGCGAAGAAGGCGAAACGCACGAAGGGAGTCGTTCAGGGTCCGGGGCGCAATGAGCGAGACCCGGACGCGGAAGCTGTACTTCCATCGGCGATGCCTGTGCGATTCGGCGCCGGCCCTCAAAAAAATTCGCCCGCCTCCGGCGGAACACCCACAAGAAAGAAAACACAAGGGGTAAAGAGGTAAAGATCTAGGAGGTAAGCGTCCTGGATACCCGGAAACCGACACCGTAGCTACGGAAGCCTGGGCCGTTGACGTAGCGGAAGGCCGAGCGGAGGTCCTGCGGATTGAAGTACCACGAGCCGCCGCGAAGGACACGGAAACCAACATTTCCAGTTGCGGAAGCCCGCCCGTCCCCCGAAGCACCGTTGTAATTATCGTTCCAGCAATCCTCGCACCATTCCCAGACATTGCCGTGGACTTGATACAGCGCCCAGGGGTTCGGCTCGAGCGACTTCACCGGCAGGGTCTTCTGCCGGTACTCGCCCTTTTCTCCGCCGCCTTTATACGGATCGGCGCTGCCGTCGTAATTCGCCTGCTCTGGGGTGATCGAGGAGCCCCACCAGAACGGCGTCACCGTGCCAGCCCGGCAGGCATATTCCCATTCCGCCTCCGAAGGCAGGCGGTAGTCCTTGCCGGTCCTGGCGCTCAGCCATTTCGTATAGGCTTTGGCGTCGTTCCAATCCACATCGATTACGGGCCTGTCTCCGCGCCCCCAGCCCCAATCCATTGGCCGGCGCGCCGCGCGCCCCGTGATGGCCTGCCAGTCCTTGTCCTGCTGCGCCGCGTCCCAATCGGCGAAGGTAGCGGCGAAGCGGCCAATCGCGAAAGGCTTGGCAATGATGACCTTATGCTGCGGGCTTTCATAATCGAACCGTTCCGGCTCGTCCGGCGGCGAGCCCATCGGGAAACTGCCCGCCGGCACCACCACCATCTCGGGGCCGCAGATCGGCTTCGCGCCTTCCAGCCAGCAATCCTGAAAGGCAATGCCAGCGCCGGGAACCCGGCGCTCCTCGCGATCCTTCTCGCGGTCGCGGATGAGGAAGGCAATGGCTGGCCGGGGTTTGGTTGCGCTCAGATAGTCTTCGGCGGGCGTGCTTTTCCAAGGCAGTTTGAACGCAGCAAACCGCGCGCGGACCTCCCGGTAAAACGCGCCGCCGGCCTGTTTAACTCTTTCCGCCGCCCGCTTGATCCGCTCGATGAGTTCCTTGTTCTGAATGAATTGCAGCGCAGCCGTTATAAGCTCGGCTGCCTCGGCGAGCCCGGTGCTGATGATGGAAATATCCGGCGTGAGCGTAACATTTTCGAGGTGGACAAGCGCCTTTTTCGCGCTGGCGACCTTCGCCGAAACCTCATCCAGCGTGCGCTTTGCCTCGATTTCGTAGAGCTTGCGGCTTGCGCGGTCCTCCGCGACCGCTTGCTCAAGATGCTGCATGTTGCCGATGAGGCGTTCGACCTGCTCGGGGGTGACGAGGCCGCGGCCATCCTTCGCAAGGGCGTCCATTCCCCGGTCAACGGCATCCGTCAGGCGCGTGACGTCGACATAGAGGCGGTGCTCGATGCCATCGTGAAGCTCCAGCGCGGCTCTCAGCGTCCGGCCTTGAACCACGACGGCTCGCCAAGCCTCTGGCGATTGCGTTTGGATGGCGGCTTCGTAACAGGCCGTCAAGGCGGCGAGCGGCGCATCCCAGCTTTCATCCCAATGGTTGGGGCGCGCGGCAAGCGGCCCGGAGACGGCACCCCAAAACTCACCGATCCGCGCTGCCGTTGGCTCGTCGAAAAGCATGTGTACGGCCTTTTCATCAATTTAGCTGTAGCTGGTGTTGTACTCGCGGCCGGTCAAGCTCATGGCGGATCGTTTCTGGACTGCCCGCTTGCCGAAAAGCCGCCCCGCGATTTGCTGTGTGTCCTGCCGCCGGTGGGAGATGAAGAACGCCGTTATGGGAGCCCCGCGCCGCCTACGCCGCCTTATGCTCCTATGTAATTGTAACCGCCGGGCGCGGGCAAGGAGCGAACCGCCCCAGCACTTCCCGGCAAATCCGCCCCGCTCCCGCCACACAGCTTTGGAAAGTACCTCGAAGGCTGTCACTGGGGGGATAAAGCCAATGATCCGCGCGCACCACGTATGGGAACGGCGCTTCGGCGTTCTTCAGGCATTCACCATCGCTATTCTGCTGTCATGGGGTGGCGCAAGTCATGCCGATGGCTGCCGGGACAAATGCGCCGCCGGACGGAACACTTGCGAGAAGCATCCGCTCACAAAGCGCCAGCTGGATATCGCATGCAAGTGGATGCGCAAAAATTGCAGCGGCCCCAAGACCGATTGCGATGCCAAATACCTGACGTGCGGGAGCGTCCAGCCTCAAGGGCTTTTGCACATCATGAATTGCATGACCATTCAGATCGACTGCCAGGATAAGTGCCCGAAATAGCCGGCGCGCCTAGCGCTTCCTAAGCTGACTTACCGGACAGAGGCGGGCAGCCGCCTGCCGTAGACCGCATTGGCGCGCGCCTCGAACGCATCGGCGAATTTGCGGAAGGCGTGGTCGAACACGGCGCCCATCATCATCTGGAAGGCGCGGGCTTTGAACTCGTAATCGAGGAAGAAGCCGACCTGGCTCGCCGCCTCGCCCGCCGGCGCGAACGTCCAGCGGTTATGCAGCTTGCGGAACGGCCCGTCGAGGTAATCGACCACGATGGCGTGCTCTTCGGGCCTCAGCACCACGCGGCAGGTGAAGCTCTCGCTGAACAGCTTATAGGCCACGTTCATGCGCGCGGTGAGCGTCTCGTGGGTGCCGTGATGCTCGCGCCGGAGCACCCGCAAGCCCGTGCACAGCGGCACGAATTCCGGATAGCGCTCGATATCGGCGACGAGCGCGAACATGTCGGTGACGTTGTGCGCAACGCGGCGCGTGGTGTGGAACGAGGGCATCGGGGTTTCAAGGTTTGGAGGAAGCGGTTCGCAGCCGGACTGCCGGTAAACATATACACATTCGCATAGCTTGCATATTCGACCAACGCCTGCCGGCATCCGGATGCGCACGCCGGAAGGTCCAGGCTTTTGAGAAGGCCCTCTCTCCCGCAGCGTACCCTCTCCCCTTGCGGGAGAGGGTGGCCGCGAAACGGCCGGGTGAGGGGTGCGTCACGCACCCTGTGGATTGTCAACCACCGCCTGGCGCGCGGCCTTGAGCCGCTCAAAATCCTCGCCGGCGTGATAGGACGAGCGCGTCAGCGGGCTCGACGCCACGGCCAGGAAGCCCTTGGCGAGGGCAACGGCCTTGTAGCTCTCGAACTCGGACGGCTCCACGAAGCGGTCCACGGCCACGTGCTTGCGCGTCGGCTGGAGGTACTGGCCGGCGGTCAGGAAGTCCACGTCCGCCGAGCGCAGATCGTCCATGAGCTGGAGCACCTCGTTGCGCTTCTCGCCCAGCCCCAGCATGATCCCCGACTTGGTGAACACGCTTGGCTCCAACTCCTTGGCGCGCTGGAGCAGCCGCAGCGAATGGAAATAGCGCGCGCCCGGCCGGATGGTGAGGTAAAGCGACGGCACGGTTTCGAGATTGTGGTTGAACACGTCCGGTTTGGCCGCGATCACCGTTTCGAGCGGGCCGTTGCCCTTCTTGAGGAAATCGGGCGTCAGCACCTCGATGGTGGTGGCGGGGGCGGCGGCCCGGATCGCGCGGATGGTGGCGGCGAAATGCGCGGCGCCGCCGTCGGCCAAGTCGTCGCGGTCGACCGAGGTCACGACCACATGCGTGAGGCCCAGCGTGGCAACGGCCCGCGCCACATGCTCCGGCTCGGCCTCATCCAGCGGCTCCGGCAGCCCAGTCTTCACATTGCAGAAGGCGCAGGCGCGCGTGCAGGTGCCGCCCATAATCATCATGGTGGCGTGGCGCTTCTCCCAGCACTCGCCGATATTCGGGCAGCCCGCCTCCTCGCACACCGTGTGCAGCTTGCTTTCGCGCACGATGCTGGCCGTGCCCGCATAGCCCCGCGAGCCCGGCGCCTTCACGCGAATCCACGCGGGCTTGCGCTGCACGGGCGTCTCGGGCCGCCCGGCCTTCTCGGGATGCCGCACCGCGCCGCCTTCGCGCTTATCTACAAGAGTTACCATGCGCCCACGCTTCCCGTTGCCTGCCCGCCAGCATATTGCCGCTAGCGCTTATTTCGCAAAGAGGTGCGCCAAGCGCAAGCCCGCGCGCCGGCACATCGGGGCCAGCGGAGTTCAGTTCGGGCAGCACTTCCTATATTTCCGGCCCGGCCCGCATGGTCAGGGATCGGATTTCGACCCGGCGAAGATCGATTCGCCCGCGGCGGCGCGGGACTATTTATAGGCGGCAGCGGCGCGTGCTCGCAACACCGGCACCCATAGGCCAGTTCGCCATCAGCGACGCGCAACTAGCGCTATCCAATTTCGACGCATGGCTCCCACGCGCCGCTCAACAGATGAGCATCACCTCCGCCGGCATAAAAGTGGCCGAAGCCTACCTGCGGCGGCTCGATCTCACGCTGCGCACGCTGGATGCGATCCATATCGCCGCAGTGCAACGCATTGGCGCAACGCTGCTCACGTTCGACAACAAGATGGCCGAATGTGCCCGCGTTCTTGGGTTGCCTGCGGAGTTCAATGACGGCAGCTCAGCCCGCCTCCGCGGCGCGGCGGGCGCGGGCGAGCAGCGACTCGCCGGTTTCCTCGCCGAAGCAGTTCTCGAAGTCGCCGCACTCGGCGCAGCTTGGCGCGGTGCAGAGCGAAAAGCCCTCATCGGCACAGATGAGCCGGTAGAAGAATTTCTTCCATTTCATATCGCCGGTATTGCGCGCGGCGAGCGGCTTGAAGTGCCGCGTCATCAGCCGGGACAGCTCGCCGCGATTATTGAGGCCCAGATCCTGCCAGAGGTGATTGGGCCGCTGGGCGAGCCTGGCGATCATGGCCGCGAGCAGCAGCTGGAAGGGCTCGCGCGAGGTGGTGCAGCGTTCAAGCAGATCGAGAAGGCAGGCTTCTTCCACCTCACGCTCAACGGTTTCGCTAAGCGCGAACAGGCGTCCCGCGGCGGCCTCGGGGAAGAATTCGCGGACAAGCGCACCGAATTGCTGCGCCGTGAGCCCGGCGGCTGCGGTCTGCGGCTGCGCGAAGCCGCGTGCCTCGGCGGTTGAAATCGCGAGGATGGAAGCCGCCACATGGGCGTCGAACTCATCGCAGCCCGGCGCGCGCGCTTCCATGAGGTTGACGTATACGTCCTGCGGCGTAAGCGCTAAGACCCCCTCACCCCAAGGGGAGAGGGAGTTCGCTGCGGCCTGCCTATTAATGGCAGAAGCCGAATTCGGGCGTCCTCTCTCCCCTTGGGGAGAGAGACAGGGTGAGGGGGTCTTCGCTATCAACATGGAAGGCATATCCGCTCCCCGGTGGCAAAACTCATGCCGCAAGTTCCAGCGCAGGCGGCTCGGAGGAATGCGTCTGGCACGCCCTCGGGCAAACCCGCGAGCACGCCCCGCAGCCGATGCAATTGCCGGCGTCGCCCATGGTCATGATCTTGCGCTCGAATTCCTCATCGTCGTCGTCATCGGCGTCCCCTTCGAGTGCGACCAGCTCGCCGTCTTCCGTCATGCCCTTGAGGCTCATGACTTTGCGGCCGCAAACCTTGAAGCAGCGCCCGCAGCCGATGCACTTTCCAGGGTCGATGGCGATCAGATATTCCGGCGCCCAGTTCCGGCCGTCACGCGTCAACAGTTCCATATCCGCTCCCTCATTTCATGCGGTTTCGAGTTGTTTCAGCTCAGCGCGCTTCTGTTCCAGGATCTCGAATGCGCCGTACGTACGCTTTGCGACATCCAGAATGTTCCGCCAGTTCACCGGCAGCTCCTCGGAAAGGTCGTGCAAGTCCATCTTTGCCTGCACCGCCTTCGCGGACAGCTTTTTGATCTCGGCCTTCAGGGTTGCTACGTCACTCATGCTTGCCTCATCTCACACCGGCCCGCCATCATCGCGAGGCGGCCTTGGCCGCCGTGGCGATCCAGGGAAGCAACCGCAGGCCTTGTTCTGGATTGCTTCGCTCCGCTCGCAATGACGGCCTCCGTACGCACAGCGGTCAATACTTCGCCGCGTCCGGGAATCTTTTCGATCATGGCGCAGGCGTCGCCGGCGATGCTTTTCGCCCTCGGCGACGAGCTTCTCCAAGCTGTCGAAGCCGAAGCGGTGCACGTCGCGCAGGTGCTTGTTGACCACGATCAGCCGGCCGCCGATCAGCACCATGCGGCCGAAGCCCTCGTGGCGCATTTTCATCATGGGCGAGACCATGATGCCGAGGCTGCGCTCGATCGCAAGGCCGATGGCGTTGTAGAACAGCTCCAGCCGCCACAGCGTCTCGGGGTCGGGATCGCCCATGATCGGGATCTCGCGGCGCTGCTCCTTGTCGAGATGTAGGGCGCGAGCAGGTCCAGGTCGCTCTTCTTGTCCCACGCGCCATGCGTATCCTGCGCGCGCCACTGCTTGACCAGTTCCTTGACGAACATGGAATCCGTGAGCGCGGGTTTTTCGATTGCTGCTGTTTCAGCCATCGGCGGCCTCCTCTTCGAAATCGAGCATGCGCTCCTTGCCTTTGAGCATCGCCTTGCGCAGCCAGGGCGGCGGCGTGCCCTTCAGCACTGCCACGAGCTTATCGAGCAGATCGGCGATCTCCTCCGGCTTCGAGACCTTGATCGGGTGGATGCTGTTGGCGACAACGCGCGCCGCACCCGAGCCGCCGATGGCCGCGACATAGAGGATGGCGCAATCCTTGATCGCCTCGATCTTGGGCGCGAGCTTGTCCTCGTTGCCGTCCTCCTTGAGATCGCCGTCGAACTGGATCGACCTCGACGAACTTATGCCCCTCGGGCGCCATGTCGTAGATCGCGATGTTCTTGGCCCAGCCGAAATGCGCGTCCACGCGCTTCAGATCCTGGGTTGCGAAGGCGACTTTCATGCTGCCGCCCCTTTCCGTTCCATCGTCCATTCCTTTCGCGCCCGGGCTAATGAGCCGTAACCGCCGCGTTCTCATGGCCATCCCCATGTGGAAGCCGCCAATCGTCCGGCGTGGGCTCGTGCACCCGCGCCATGAATACGTTGCCGATCTCGAAGATCAGATTGCGCGTGCCCCGGTAGCCGACGGAGACCTGGTGCGCGGCGCCCAGCCGGTCGAACATCGGCAGGCCCGTAGCGGAAGAGCGGGATGCCGAGCCGTTCGGCCGCCTGCCGCCCGTGGCTGTGGGTCACGATCAGGGCGCATTCCCCTGACCTGCTTTCGAGATCTTCGAGATCGCCGATCAGCACCTCGTCCACCGGCACTTTTTCCAGCACCGGCGACGGCTGTCGTCGTGACCGCTGCCTCGATGGTGCAGCCCATCTCGGCAAGCCAGCTCGACACGGCGAACAGCAGGTCGGGCTCGGCGCCGATGGCGACCTTCTTGTCACCGAAGTGAGAAATGCCCGTCCAGCATGGCGTCGACAAGCTGGCTGCGCTGGCGCCGGTATTTGTTGGGCACGGGCCTGCCGCTGATCTTCGAGCAGGAACGCGATGAACTCGTCGTTCGGCGCAAGCCCGTAAGCCGGTCGAACAGGCGGAACGGCACGCCCGTCTTCCTCTCCAGCGCCTCCGCTGCCTCGCGCATCTGCTCGCCGATGGCGATGGTCCAGGAGGCGCGGCCCATCCCCGCGATCTCCTCGACCGTTATGCCGCCGATGGTGGTCGGCGTGAAATCGTCCGGAATATGCCCGTCGAGCGAGCCGGACGAGGTCGGGCAGGAACGAGCGGCTCAAGGCCGAACGCCTCGACGATGTCGCGCAGCTCTTCGAGATCGCCTGGCGTCAGATGGCAGCCGGGCAGCACATTCACGCGTGCAGGATCGCGGCGGCGCACCTTTTGCTGGGCGTTTCGACCAGCTTCTCGACCATGCGCGTGACAGCCTTCGCCCAGCCGTCCTGGAAGGCGTCCTTGAAGTCGGGCGTCGAGACATAGACGAGCGGCAAATGATCCAGCTCGGGCTGGTTCTGCCGGATCAGCTTGATGTAGCCGTCGACGTCGTCGCCCTTGGTCTCGGTGACGCCGGTCGAGCAGATGCCGATGATCGCTGGCTTGGCGCGGTTGTAGATGTTGATCACCGCCTGCTCGACGTTGTCGAGGCCGCCGAGCACGGTCGCGACCTCGCTCATCGCGGTCGTCTGCATCGGGATGGCTTCGCTGAAGTGGCGCACGAACAGCACCAGCCCGAAGGAGGTGCAGCCCTGCGCAGCCGTGCAGCAGCGGCATGCAGCCCTCGCAGGCCCATGAAGGCGAGCGCGCCGCCGATGGGCTGGCTCATCTTCAGCGGGTTGACCGTGCAGCCTTTTTTGAATTGACAACGTTCGCCATGACGTCCTCACGCTGCCTGCTCGACGGGAACGATGGGAAGCTCCGCTACCTCACCAGCGACACAGCGGGGGGCTTGCCCCGTCACCCTGTCCCTCTCCCGCCACGGGAGCGGCGGCCTTTGCTTCTGTCTCTGCCGCTATGGAATTCTGCTTCATCCGCGCGCTGTTCCCACGTCACTTCGTCCCAGGGTGCAGGGGTGCGCACCTGCTCCCAGACCGGGTTATACAGCGCCTTGTCGATCTCCTGGACCAGCTTCACCATGCCGTCATAGCCGGCATAGGCGTGGTGGCGCTCCTGGTTGATGTCGAGCCAGGGCATCTTGGCCTTGAGCGCGACGAACTGCGTGCGCCCGCCCGAAAGCATGATGTCGGCCCGCGCGTCCTTCAGCATCTTGTACATTTCGCGCGGCGTCAGATCCTCGATCATGTGGGCGTCCTGGCCCATGAGCTCCTTGATGCGCTCCTTGTCCTCCTTGGTCGACTTCTTGACGCTCGTGCCGACGAGTCTCGATGCCCGGCTTCCTGCAGCGCGGCGACGACCGACCAGGATTTCACGCCGCCGGTGATGAGCAGAACCTTCTTGCCTTGAAGGCGCGCGCTTGATAGGTTGCGATCGCGCTCCCAGGCCTTGGCCTCCTCGCGCGCGATCACCGCTTCGGTGCGCGTCCATCAGCTCGGCCGGCGCGCCGCGCTCGATCAGCAGGCGCGCGATCTCGCGCAGGCTAGTCGCTCATGTCGCTCGATGCCGTAGAACGAGCCCTCGAAGAAGGGGATGCCGTAGCGCTCCTCCATCTTGCGCGCGACGTTGATCATGGCCTTGGAGCACACCATCATCGCGGCCTTGGCGCGGTGCGAGCAGGCGACCTCGTGATACTTTCCGTCGCCCGAGATGCAGGACAGGATGCGGATGCCGAGCTCGTCGAGCAGCGGCTTCACCTGCCACAGCTCGCCGGAGAGATTGTATTCGCCGATGATGTTGAGGTCGTAGGGCGTCGTGTATTCCGGCTCTTCCGTGCCGATGACATGATCGAGCAGCGCCTCGCCCGCGAGCTTGTTGCCGAGGTTCTTCGGGCCGACGAAGCCCGGCGAATTGATCGGAATGACAGGCTTGCCGAATTTCTCGCTGCGCCGCCTTGCACACCGCGTCGATATCGTCGCCGATCATGGCGGGCACGCAGGTCTGATAGACGAAGACCGCGGGCGGATCGTATTTCGTCGATGATTTCGTTGATCGGCCTTGTACAGGCGCTTCTCGCCGCCGAAGACGACGTCGGTCTCGTTGATGTCGGTGGTGAAGCCGGTGCGCTAGATGCTTGGAGCCGGACGACTTGGCGCCGCGGTTGTCCCAGGAGTTGCCTTCGCAGGCGATGGGGCCGTGTACGAGATGGGCGACATCGGTGAGCGGCTGCAGCGCGATCTTGGCGCCGTCGAAGGCGCAGCCGCCCGCCGCGCCGCCTGGCTGAAGCTGCTTGGTGCAGCCCTTCTTCCGTTCCGCTTCCGGATTTGTTCTGGTTCTTGCCGCAAGCCGGTTCGTTGAAAACATCCTGAATTGTTGGTTCGCAGCGTACTCATTCGTCTCTCCTGTCCATCGCTGCGGCTGCTTGGCAGTCAAGAATGCGGTGGTGACGTGCGTCACCCTGCTCCTGTGACTGGAGCCGGCGGCGTGTTGTGCACATCTGCTCTTAGCGGATGATGTCGTAGCTGTAGTCGGTCTTCGCCGGCACGATCGTGTTCTTGTCGATCTCGTCGAAGATCTTGTCGAGGAGCTTCACCAGCACGTTCATGCCGCCCTGATAGCCCCAGACCGGATAGCGGTGGTGGTGATGCCGGTCGAAGATCGGGAAGCCGATGCGGATCAGCGGCGTGCCCGTGTCGCGCTCCAGATACTTGCCGTAGGTGTTGCCGATCAGGAAGTCCACCGGCTCGCGTGAACAGCAGCGAGCGCATGTGCCAGAGATCCTTGCCGGGATAGACCTGGCAGTTCTTGCCGAAGGGCGAACTGGTCGAACAGCGCCTGCATCTTCGCCTGCCCAGGCCTTGCCGCCATTGGTGGCGAGCACGTGCGTCGGCTCGGCGCCAAGCTCCAGCAGGAACGCCGCCAGGCCGTAGCAGAGATCGGGATCGCCGTAGATCGCGAACTTCTTGCCGTGGATGTGGGCGCTGCGAGTCGGCGATCGCGTCGACGAGGCGGCCGCGCTCCTTGCGCGAGCTCTTCGGGGATCGGCTTGCCGGTGATGCGCGACACCTCCATCAGGAACTTGTCGGTCGCCGCCGACGCCAACCGGGTGGTTGAAGGCGACCGACCTCCTGGCCCGTGCTCCTCGATGTAGGGCAGCGTCTTCTCGGTGCAGTATTCCTGCATCGAGATGGTCGCCTTGGCGTGGACCGCGTTGGCCGCGTCCTCCAGCGTCGTGCCGCCGTCGTACATGCGGAACTCGCCGTCGGTCGGCGTGTCCCACACGTCGCTGTTGTCGGCGAGGATGGTGTACTCGACGCCCATCAGGTCGAAGATGCGCTTGATCTCGCGCATGTTGCCGACCGTGTAGCCGTCGAAGCCGCCGATGAAGTTGATCTTGTCGTTCGGCTGGCGCTCGAGCTTCGGCGCAGTGCCGGCCTTGCCGTCCCAGAAGTGCTCGAGGATGCCCTTCATGGCGTTGTCGTAGCCGGTGACGTGGCTGCCGACGAAGGCCGGCGTGTGCGCGAAGGGAACGTCGAAGTCCGCCGGCACCGAGCCCTTTTCCTTCGCCGTCTTGATGAAGGCGTTAAGGTCGTCGCCGATGACTTCCGCCATGCAGGTGGTCGAGACCGCGATCATCTTGGGCTTGTACATGGTGTAGGTGTTGGCGAGCCCGTCGATCATGTTGTTGAGGCCGCCGAACACCGCCGCGTCCTCGGTCATCGAGGAGGAGACGCACGAGCTCGGCTCCTTGAAGTGGCGCGAGAAGTGGCTGCGATAGTAGGCGACGCAGCCCTGCGAGCCATGCACGAAGGGCAGCGTCTCCTCGAAGCCGACGGCCGCGAACACCGCGCCGAGCGGCTGGCAGGCCTTGGCCGGGTTGACGGTCAGCGCTTCGCGGGCGAAGTTCTTCTCGCGGTATTCCGGGGTCTTGGCCCATTCGCGAACGCGCTCGACTTCGGCGGATCGCAGCGGGTTCTCGAATTTCTTCTTCTTGTTCGCGAGCATCTCCTGGTATTCCGGCCCGCGGAAGAGCTCGAAGTGGTCGAGCACGTGGTCTGCATTCTGGGGCATGGTTCGAAGCCTCCTTTATCAGCTATCCGACGGGTGAGGGCCCCTGCACGGCCGCGGCCGAACGTCGCCGGGAGAGGGCTGTTATTCGGCGGCGATCAGCGCCGGTCTTCTCGATCTCCTTCCAAGGCGCCTTGGCCATCTTCCAGACCGGCGAGTTGATCGCCATGTCCATGTCGCGGGCGAAGATGGCGAAGCCGTCATAGCCGTGATAGGGGCCCGAATAGTCCCAGGAGTGCATCTGCCGGAAAGGCACGCCCATCTTCTGGAAGACGTACTTTTCCTTGATGCCGGAGCCGACCAGATCGGGCTGGATCTTCTCGACGAACTTCTCGAACTCGTAGCCCGTCACGTCGTCGTAGATCAGCGTGCCGTCCTTCACGTAATGCTGGGCGGTGCGCTGATAGTCGTCGTTGTGGCCGAACTCGTAGCCGGTGCCGACGACCTCCATGCCGAGGTCCTCATAGGCGCCGATGACGTGGCGCGGACGCAGGCCGCCGACGAACAGCATCACCGTCTTGCCTTCGAGGCGCGGCCGGTACTTGGCGATCACCGCATCCATCAGCGGCTGGTACTTGGCGATGACGCGCTCGGCACCTTCCTTGATCTTGTCGTCGAAGTAGCTGGCGATCTTGCGCAGCGACTCGGCGATCTTGGTGGGGCCGAAGAAGTTGTATTCGCACCCACGGAATACCGTACTTCTCTTCCATGTGCCGCGAGATGTAGTTCATCGAGCGGTAGCAGTGCAGCACGTTGAGCTTGGCCTTCGGCGTCGCTTCCAGCTCGGCGATGGTGCCGTCGCCCGACCACTGCGCGATCACGCGCAGGCCCATCTCCTCGAGCAGGATGCGCGAGGACCAGGCGTCGCCGCCGATGTTGTAGTCGCCGATGATGGCGACGTCGTAGGGCGTCGGCTCGAACCGCGGCGGGCTTGCCGGCCGATCTTGTCGAACACCCAGTCGCGGATCGCGTCGTTGGCGATGTGGTGGCCCAGCGACTGCGACACGCCGCGGAAGCCTTCGCAGCGCACCGGCACGATGGTCTTGCCGTCGTATTCCTTGCGACTTGACCTTCGAGACCGCCTCGATGTCGTCGCCGATCAGGCCGATCGGGCATTCGGACTGGACCGTGATGCCCTTGTTGAGCGGGAACAGCTCCTGGATCTCGTCCATGATCTTGGCGAGCTTCTTGTCGCCGCCGAAGACGATGTCCTTCTCCTGGAAGTCGGAGGTGAACTGCATGGTGCACGAAGGTGTCGATGCCGGTCGTGCCGATGTAGTAGTTGCGGCGCGCGGCCCAGGAATACTGGCCGCAGCCGACCGGGCCGTGGCTGATGTGGATCATGTCCTTGATCGGACCCCAGACCACGCCCTTCGAGCCGGCATAAGCGCAGCCGCGGATCGTCATCACGCCGGGGATCGACTTGATGTTGGACTTCACGCCGCAATCCGGCTTGCCTTCCTCGTGAACGTGCCAAGATGCTTGGCGCGCCGCTTGGCGGTTTTCTCCGGATAGACCTTCAGAACTTCTTCGATCAGTTCCTTGTTGCGTGTCCTTGATGTCTTCGACGTTTTCCGCGAGTGCCAGGCTCATATCTGGTCAGCCTTTCCAACTGAATCGTTTCGTCGGCCATCCCTGCCCGAGCCCTCTCCGCAAGGGGAGGGGATCCGGCTGTGCCCGTTGAGAGGGCGTTCCGCCTCCCCTTGCGGGAGAGGGGACAGGCGTGAGGCCGCATTCGTACGCAGCTTCGGCAGCCAATTCGGCCGCGGTCTTGCCGACACTGGCTCTCGTCGACCGCCTTCATGATGCCGTGCTCCATCAGCATGTCTTCGAGCTCGTCCATGGTGATCGGGGTCGGGATGATGCCCTTGCCCTCGTTGGCGTGGATCTTTCTCGCCAGATTGCGGTAGTGCTCGGCCTGCGCGGACTCCGGCGCATATTCGATCACCGTCATGCGGCGCAGCTCGGCGTGCTGCACGATGTTGTCGCGCGGCACGAAGTAGATCAGCTTGGTGCCGAGCTTCTTCGCCAGCGCCTCGGCCAGCTCCAGCTCCTTGTCGGTCTGGCGCTCGTTGCACACCAGGCCGCCGAGACGCACGCCGCCGGAGTTGGCGTATTTCAGAATGCCCTTGGAGATGTTGTTGGCCGCATACATGGCCATCATCTCGCCGGACATGACGATGTAGATTTCCTGCGCCTTGTTCTCGCGGATCGGCATGGCGAAACCGCCGCACACCACGTCGCCCAGCACGTCGTAGGAGACGTAGTCGATGTCTTCGTAAGCGCCGTTCTCCTCAAGGAAGTTGATCGAGGTGATGACGCCGCGGCCGGCGCAGCCAACGCCCGGCTCCGGGCCGCCGGACTCGACGCACCTGATGTCCTGGTAGCCGATCTTCATCACGTCTTCGAGTTCGAGGTCCTCGACGCTGCCTGCTCGGCGGCGAGGCTCAGGATGGTGTCCTGCGCCTTGGCGTGCAGGATCAGACGCGTCGAGTTGGCCTTGGGGTCGCAGCCGACGATCAGGATTCTGTTGACCCATCTCGGCCAGCGCCGCCAGCGTGTTCTGCGAAGTCGTGGACTTGCCGATGCCGCCCTTGCCGTAGAATGCGATCTGTCGCAGTGCCATTCAGGTCTCCTTCGTAATCCTAGTCTCTTCTGCTCTCCTCGAAGGGTGGAGCATCTGGCAATTCCTTGCCCGCAGCTCCCTTTGAGCAATCGCCGTGCCAATTCGCTACACGATTGATATCGCAGACTATTACGCAATTTCTGCTGGAATCTTAGCCGCCGTGCCCGCTGTTCCAAAGCCGACATGCGAGGAGCCGCTTGTATGAAAGCGGACAGCAGACAAGGCACGGCCCGGAAATTGCAGCGCCTCAAAACACGCATCGCCGTTGCGAGCGGGGCGAAGCAATCCAGCAAGCGCGGTGCAAGTTATTGGATCGCCACGGCGGCTCTCCCGCCTCGCGATGACGTTTTCTTCAAAGGCCGGGCAGAACGCAAACTCTAGAGGATCGCATGCAGATCGAAATTCCCCGCACACTCGACAACAAGCGCATCTTCCTTGTGTCGGATGACGAGATCGCGCGCGCCGCTTTGCAGTTCATGCTGCACGACGAGTACGAGGCACACGATCTGGCAGACTTGAACGCCGCATACGCGAAGGCGGCGGATGGGCGCCCCGATCTTCTGGTCCTTGGGCTTGAGATTGTGGAACTGCTGGGCCAAGGCGTGCTGCGGGAGATCGCGGCAAAGCTGCCGGCCACCAAAATCATGCTCATAGCGGCGCCGGGGCAGGATGCGCACGCGCAGGGCTTTCTTAAGAATGGCGCGCACAGCGTGCTGACGAAACCGTTTACAGTGGAAGGCGTGCGCCGGAAGGTTGGCGCCGTGTTCGGCCAGGGCACGCATCAAATGGTGCAGCTTTCCATTCTGCCGGCGAAGGTAGTTTAAGGCCCCTCACCCCTGTCCCCTCTCCCGCAAGGGGCGAGGGGAACGTCCTTTCAGCGGGCACGCCCCGGCTCCCTTGCATGTTGGAGGCGGGCCCGAATCGCTTTGGTGATGAGGGCGCCGCAAGAGGGATGGCCATCCCTCTTGCGGCGGGCGGGCGGGACCGTCAGTCCCATAAGCTTTTGGCTTGCGGGAGAGCTTGGTCCGTCCGCCCCGGCTCGTGTTCTGAACAGATGATTGGGGAGCAAGTCCCGCATGCAAGGCAAGATAACATCCGTACGAGCCGATGAAGCAGTTTACGTGGGCATCGACGTCTGTAAAGCGTGGCTCGACGTTTATCTGCACCCAACTGGCCAGAGTTTCCGCGTTCCCAACAGCAAAGAGGGTATCCGGCGCCTGCGCAAGGAACTGGCCGGCTCCAAGGTGGCGCTTGTCATTGTGGAGGCGACCGGCAAGCTGCACCGGCTTGTGCACCGCGCACTCAGCCAGGCGGGCTATCTGGTTGCCGCCGTCAATCCCCAGCGCCCGCGCGAGTTCGCCAAGTCGATCGGGCAGCTTGCCAAGACTGACGGGATCGATGCGCGGATTCTGGCGCTTTTTGGCGCCGCCACCGGCCCTAGGACCACACCCGTTCCGGCCAAGACGGCGGCGGAGCTTCAGGAGCTGGTCTTGGCCAGGCAAGCCGTCAAGGCCGATGAAACCGCACTCAAGAACCGGCACGGCACCGCTGAAAGCGCGCTTCTGAAGCGGCTTCTCAAACGTCAGCTCGCTGCTTGCGAGCGGGCGGCGGCAGACCTTGACGCGGCCATCGCGGCGCTGATCGAAGGCGATTTTGTCCTGAAAAGCCGGTACGAAATTCTTCTGTCCATTAAAGGCGTCGGGCCGGCCGTTGCGGCAACCCTCGTGGCCTGCCTGCCCGAGCTTGGGCTCATTTCTGCCGCCAAAGCCACGGTGCTTGTGGGCGTCGCCCCCCTCAACGACGATTCCGCGGATCGCCAGGGCCTGCGCCGCATCCAGGGCGGCCGTGCCCATGTCAGGACCGCGCTTTACATGGCGGCACTTTCCGCCGCCCGCTGCAACCCGGACCTGAAAGCCTTCTACGCCGGGCTGCGCGCCAGAGGCAAACAGGCCAAGCTCGCCTTGACCGCAGTCATGCGCAAACTCGTCATCCTGGCCAGCGCCCTCATCCGCGAAAACAGGACATGGACCGAAAAACATGCTTGACCTCAAACACAGATGCTCTCCCCATTTGCATCCGCTCGCGGATGCGGAAGCGAAAAGAGGCAAGCTCACCAAGGCGAGCTTGCTGAGAGAGGGCTGGAGTGAGGGGGCCTTCCCAACTCTGTACGCTAAGCGACAGTGTCTGTCGCCATCGCGACATGCGCCAGCCGCGCTCTCCCTGCCAAGAAGCGCTGACGCCCCGGATTCCTTACACCAATCCAGTTTGGCACGGCGGTTGCTCAATACCGCTCACGGAACCGAACGAAGAACACGCCGAGGGCAGCAGAGATGACAGACACCATGGTCAAGATTTCAGACACCGGCTTCGCCCGGCTTGAAGCCGGGGGGCGGCTTGTCAACCCAGTGCTCAAGGCGCCAACGAAGAAGCTCGGGCGCTTCGGCTTCCGTGGCGAGCTTGCGCTGAAATTCGCCCCGAAGCTCGCCGACGAGGCGCGGCCGCCCGAGCTTAAGGCAGACCAGGTGATGGCCATCGCCGAGGATGGCACCAGCACCATTCCGTTTTTGACCTGCTATCTGCACTCGTTCGAATATCTGAAGCAGCTGGCCGATGTGCTGGGCGATGCGTTGTCGCCCACCGGCAAGTATTTCTGCTACTGCAACAACATCGACCTTCTGAAGCGTTACCAGGTATCGCTGAACGGCGCGAGCTTCTACATCCTGCCGATCGACGAGGCGGGCGTCTATAACGAGCTTCTGGAGCTGCTTTATCTTGAGAAGAACGAGTTGAAGCGGCTCGACACCGCCGCCAAGCTCGACAAGGTCGCGGATGCGGCACTCAAGTTCGCGGACAAATTCCCGGACCTCACCTACGAAGATGGGCTCAAGATCATGGGCCCAGTGCGCAACCAGAACGAAAACCGGCCGGTGTAGCGCCAGCGGCATGCCGTTATCGCGAGGCGCGCTTTAGGCGGCGCAGCGATCCAGACGCAACAGCCGCCGGTATTTTTTGCCACTGGATCGCTCCGCTTCGCCCGCATTAACGGCAGCTTGAACCCAACCCCTTACCGGAGACAGGCCGATGATCGATCCGCCCGGCAGCCCAGGCAGCCGCGTCGCTGTCGTGATGGGCACGAACGAAATCGCCTCGGCGGTCGCGGTCTACCTGCACCGCGACGGCTGGCGGGTTATTCTTTCCCACGATCCGCATCCACCCGTGATCCGCCGGCGCATGGCCTTCCATGACGCGCTGTTCGGCGATCCGGCCGAGGTCTGCGGCGTGCGGGCCGTGTGCGCCGGGACGAGCCTCGCGGTCTCGTGGCAGCTCTCCCAAGGCGGCCCCGTGGTCACACCGCTGGGCCTGCTCGACCTGATCCCCATTACGCCGTTCCACGTCCTCGTGGACGCACGCATGCAGAAGCGCGAGCGGCACCCGGACCTCCGCCATCTCGCCAAGTTCGCGGTTGGGCTGGGGCCTGGCTTCGCGGTGGACAGAAATTGCGACATCGCCGTCGAGACCTGGCCAGCCAGAGCAGGCACCGTCGTCGCCGAAGGCCGCACCGAAGCCGCCGACGGCAAGGCGCGTTCTCTCGGCACCGCCGGGGCCGAGCGTTTCGTCTATTCCACCGAGCCTGGCCGCTGGCGCTGCGCCGTCGACATCGGCACGCGCGTGTTCAAGAACTTCCCAATCGGCATCCTGAATGGCGCAGCCGTCCGCGCGCCATTGGATGGTATTTTGCGCGGCGCCGTCCGCGACGGCACCGAGGTGCCCCCAGGCGTCAAGCTCCTGGAGATCGACCCGCGCGGCAAAAATGCCTCCTGGACCGGTATCGACCGGCGCGGCGCTGCCATTGCGCAAGCCACGCTCGCCGCCATCGCAAGGAAGCTGGAGGAGCGTGCATTTACCGCTCCCGCGCTAAAGAAAGCTCCCGCATGGCTCATGTGATCTTCTGGGAAAAGCCCGGCTGTGCCGGCAATGCACGGCAGAAGGCGCTGCTTGTCCGGAGCGGGCATACGCTCGATGTACGGAACCTGCTGGCCGAGCCCTGGACGGAAGCGGAGCTTCGCCTCTTCTTCGGCACGCGTCCTGTCTCCGAGTGGTTCAACAAGTCGAGCCCGCGCGTGAAGTCGGGCGAGGTGCGTCCCGATGCGCTGGACGAGGCCGCGGCGCTCACGCTGATGCTCGCCGGCCCGCTGCTGATCCGCCGGCCGCTGATGGAATCCGGCGGGCGCCGCGAGGCGGGGTTCGAGCCGGACCGCATCGCTGCCTGGATAGGGCTTGCCGAAACGCCGGCGCCCGTCACGGATACCTGTGTGCATGAGACCGCGCGGCTCTCCGGCGAGACCATCGCTCCCTGCAAGCCGTAGCTGAAACAAGCCCTCAGCTTCAAGATTATGCGAATTTGGTCGAATCCGCGCGCCCATTCCGTCAGCACCGGGGCAGCCTGCTCCGGTGCACATATCTCCGTTGCCGTCCACAGCGCACCGGCGGCGGCAATCGCGCGCCCTCTGGAAAATGCTTGCCTGAGTCCCGATCTCTGGCAAGGAATGCCCACTCCAAAACAGCAATGCCGTAACGGCAAGGAGCGCACAAATGGCGGACGACCAGGCAACGAAGGACGAGGTCCTTGCCTTCATAAAGGCCATGAACGAAACCTGGACCAGGGGCGACGGCTCTGGGCTGGCTGCTTACTTTCATCCCCGCATGGTAGCGATCACCGCGACCGACCAGGATATCCTTTACGGGCGGGACGCTTGCCTCAAGTCGTGGCAAGGCTTCGCGCAAAGCGCCCGGATAGATCGCTGGGAAGAGCTTGAGCCGGATATCCGGATTTACGGCGATACGGCCATCGTCACCTACTATTACGACATGTCCTTCGAAATGGAGGGCCAACGCTACGACATGGGCGGCCGCGACATGGTCGTGCTCCTGAAGGAGAACGGCCGCTGGTGGGCGGTCGCCGACCAATATTCGGGCTATCCGGAGCAGGATGGATAGTTACTCTCACTGAGTTCGCAAACGGCGCACCGCGGCACCTCTCTTGTTCAGCCGGGCACGGCAGGGGCAGCGGTGCAAGGTTCTGGCGATAGCGATGGCAATGCGCTCGCGCATAGTGGCGATCGAGTCCGGCATATGCCGCAGGGTACGGGCGGGGAGCGCCTCTGGGACTGTAACCTTCGGGAACGGCAGGTTTTTTGAAGAGCGCGGAGGGAGAAGCTCCTGAAGGGGAATGGTCTCCCTCTCGCAGATCAAGAGATCGGGCCGGGCGCAGAGGTCAACTGCCGTTTCCAGGATGAACACCGCGCCCGCGCCGAATTTCGCCTCGAAATGCTTGGCTAGCGCATCGTAGACCAACGTGGCGACGGGCCGGGAATCCTGCCGCCGGCAGGAGATGAAAATCTCGCTCCTGAATGGCGCGCCGGGAAGCTAATACTTAGGCATCGCTCGGGAATAACTGCGCCATCTGGCTTGTTCTTTTGCCCGCCTGCTGCGCCGCAAAAAGCGTTACATATCTTGGATATGCGCCCCTTTTTGCAACTTGCAGCCGGCCAAAATTCCGGCGCCATCCGGCTCACTTATTCCTGAGCGTTGCCTTAGCTCGCGCATTAGCGCGTTCCTGGCAGGCATTCCACCCGTGATTGCTGGACGCGGCACCAGCGACGCCTAGCGATCGCCGGCACCCCAGCCTAAAGCTTGCCCGCGACCTTGAGCGCGAAGGCGTAGGCGAGCGCATCCTCCCTGAGCCGGTCGAAACGGCCCGATGCGCCGCCGTGCCCCGCCTCCATGTTGATCTTGAGCAGGAGCAGGTTCGCATCCGTCTTGAGCGCGCGCAGCTTCGCCACCCACTTCGCCGGCTCCCAGTAGGTCACACGCGGGTCGGTGAGGCCGCCCGTGGCCAGGATGTTGGGATAGGCTTGTGCGCGGACATTGTCGTAGGGCGAATAGGCCGCGATGGTGCGATAGCCGTCCGCGCTGGCGATCGGGTTGCCCCATTCGGGCCATTCAGGCGGCGTGAGCGGCAGCGTATCGTCGAGCATGGTGGTGAGCACGTCGACGAACGGCACATCCGCGATGATGCCCGCAAACAACTCCGGCGCCATGTTCGCAACCGCCCCCATCAGCATGCCGCCCGCCGAGCCGCCCTTGCCCACGATCCGGCCCGCGCTCGTGAATTTCTGCTCCGCCAAATATTGCCCAGCGGCGATGAAGTCCTTGAAGGTATTGGTCTTCTGTTCGAGCTTGCCGGTCTTGTACCAGCGGTAGCCCTTGTCCTTGCCGCCGCGTATGTGCGCGATGGCGTAGACGAAGCCGCGGTCCACAAGGCTGAAAGCGTTGGTGGAGAAGGCCGCCGGGATGGCGTAACCGTAAGAGCCGTAGCCGTAGAGCAGCAGCGGCGCGGAGCCGTCGAGGGCCAAGTCCTTGCGGTAGAGCAGCGAGACGGGCACCGTCTCGCCGTCCCAGGCAGGCGCGAACACGCGGCGCGTCACGTAATCCGCCGGGTTGTGCCCGCTCGGCACTTCCTGCGTCTTGCGCAAAACCCGCTCGCGCGTGCGCATGTTGTAGTCGAACACTTGGCGCGGCGTGGTCATCGACGAGTAGGTGAAGCGCAGCATCTCGGTATCGTATTCGTAGCCCTCGGACATACCGAGCGAATAGGCTTCCTCCGCAAAGGCGATTGCGTGCTCCTCGCCATCCGCGAAACGGCGTATGACGATGCGCGGCAGGCCGTCTTCGCGTTCAAGCCGCACGAGGTAATCCTTGAAACAGGTAAACTCCAGGATCAGCCGGCCCGGCTTGTGGGCCACGAATTCGCGCCAATTCTCGCGGCCGTGGCTGCCAAGCGGCGCTTCCACGATCTTGTAGTCTTCCGCGCCGCCTTCGTTCGTCAGGATGTAGAGCCGCTCGCCATGCGGCTCCACGTGATATTCCTGGTTGGTCAGGCGCGGCGCCACGAGCTGCAAGCCTTTCCCGGGCGCGGTCAAATCGAGCAGCCACGCCTCGCTCGTCTCATGATCGCCGGTGCTAACGTTCAGGAAGCGGCGGTCAAGGCTTCCGGCAACGCGGCTGAAAAAGCCGGAATCGGCTTCTTCATAAACCAGCTCGTCCTGCGCCGCATCGCTGCCCACGCGATGGCTGAAGACCTGGAGCGGGCGGCGGTACTCGTCCACACGCGTGTAATAGAAGGCGGTGCCATCGGGATTCCAGACCGGTGCGCCTTCCATATCCGGCACCTCGTCCGTCAGGTCCTGGCCGGTCTCCAGGTCGCGCACCTTGATCTTGAAGAACTCCGAACCCTTGTCATCGAAGGCGTAGGCCAAACGCCGGTGATCGTCGCTCCACACCGCAGCCCCCAGCGAGAAAAACGGCTTGCCCGCGGCCTCGGCGTCGCCGTCTAGCAGCACCTGGGTTTCACCGCCCGCGCGCGGCTCCCGGCAGATACGCGGATGCTGCCCGCCAGTGACGTAGCTCGTGAAATAGGCGTAGGCGCCGTCGGGCGCGGGCACCGTGGAGTCGTCCTCCTTGATGCGGCCCTTCATCTCCTTGAACAGCGTGTCCTGCAGCGCCTCCGTATCCGCCATAGCCTGCGCGGTGTAGGCGTTCTCCGCTTCGAGATAGGCGCGGATGCCAGGGGCGAGCGAGGCCGGATCGCGCATCACCTCCTGCCAGTTCTCCGCGCGCAGCCACGCGTAATTGTCCACGCGCTCGATGCCATGTTGAACATCGCGAGCGGGCCGGATTTCGGCCACGGGCGGATTTTGAGGGGTGGTTTGCGCGTGATCCATGGCTACCTTCGGGTTGGCGGGTGCAGGCCAGGATCTAGGCGCTTCGGCTTTGCATCTCAACCGCTGTTATGGTGAGGCGGCGCGTGTGGCTGGTTTTTTTGCACGCCTGGATCGCCACGGCGATAAGTGCCGCCTCGCGATGCCAGGACACGGAGTCAGCCGGGCGCGCCGCCGCTCATCACGCGGGCGATGGCTTCGAGCAATTCTTCGGATCTCCGCACGCGGCCCTTAACCCCCGGCAAGCTCGATGTTTAACTTATCGAGCTTTGCCTCCAGCTTGGCGTTGGCGGCGCGTTGCTCGGCGATGAAGCCGTCGAGCTTCGCATTCGTGGCATCGAGGCGCGAAGCCGCCGCTTCCTGTTCCCCACGGATTTCGCGGAGAAGGCGGAGGGTAAGGTTTTCGGTTTCGTCAGCCATGAGCGTAATGTCAGTCTTGCACGGCGCTTCGTCACTATGGAATTGGGCACGCGGGCCTACCACCCCGCCGGCTTGACGATGGCGGGCTTGCCCGGAACCTCGATCGGATCCGGCAACTGACACGGGCCGAGATAGGGCTTGATATGCCGCACCTCGGAAGCCGCCTGCGTCAGCGACGCGGCTGGCCTGGACACCGGCGTGAGCAATGTCACAGGCAGCTTCAGCTCGTCCCGCACGATGCGCACCGGCTCCAGGAGATCGGTATCGTTCGTCAGCACCGCGGCAAGGTCGAAAGCGCCCATGCACGCATCGCGCACCAGATGCGCTCCAAGATTTACGTCGGAGCCCTTTTCCTCGATCTTCCAGACGTGCGCGACATCGGGCGCCGCCCCTGCGGGCAGCGGGAACGGCGGCTTGAACCTGGGCGGCGGTACCAGGCCTGCCCAGCGATGGCTGACCATGAAATTCCCATAATGCACGGCGACCTCGGGCAGCGTGGCCAGTGCCCGCAAATAGGCGTGCTGACGCTTAGGAGAATCTGGATTGGTGCGCCCTGAGACACGCGCGGTGTAGTAGTTGACGCGGAGGACCTGACCGACGGCTGGCAGCACGGCCCGGCTGAGGGCTACGATATCGAGCCACTTGTGGCGGGTGCCCTTCAGGGCGCGGTAGTACAGGTTGAAGCCGTCGATATAAACAAACGTGCGCATACAATGCCTTACAAAGCATAAGGCCGCCTGGACTTGCATCCGAGACGGCCTTTGGGCCTGCGGCACGCCGCAGGTGAGTTACATTTATTGATATAGGTTTCCGCACGGAAATTCAAGCCTTCCGTGCGGTTCGAACAAGGCATGTAATCATTGGTGTCCGGCTAACTATCGAATAGAGTCAGCTGGTTAGGCGTGTGTACGGGTTGGTTTTGGGTCTCAGCATCAAGAAAGATCTGTGAAAGAAGGGTTTTCTCGAACAGCAATTCTAAAACTGCCTAATTTTCCTAAAACTGGCGGATTTTAAGGATTCCCAAGGGAAGCGAACAGTGATTTAAGATAGGGATGAGCCTGCTTATATCCCTTTTGGAGGAACTTAAGGATGCGTGCCGGACATTTCCGGACACACGGGAAGGGCGTTCCGGCAACATTGGAGTAGAAGATTTCGGGTTGTCTGCATTTTCGATGTTTTTTATGCAGAGCGAGTCCTTTTTGTCGTACCAGCGGGCGCTGGAGAATGGACAGAAGCGGTCGAATTGCCAGACGCTGTTTGGGATCGGCAAAATCCCTTCTGACAATTACATCCGGTCCATGCTCGACCAAGCCGATCCCGCACTTTTGCAGCCTTGTTTCGACCGGCTGACCGCCTGCCTCGGCAAACCGGAGATGCGGAAAGCCTTTCAACGGCTCGGCGGCCGGACGCCAATCGCGTGGGACGGAACGGAGTATTTCAACTCATATAAAATAGGCTGCTCTCAGTGCCTGACGCGCAAACGCAGCAACGGGAAGACCGAAAACTATCACACGATGCTATCGGCAACGGTTGTGGCTCCGGGGCATAGCAAAGTTGTGCCGCTCATGCCGGAATTCATAGCGCCGCAAGACGGGCATGATAAGCAAGACTGCGAGCGCGCCGCGGTCAAGCGCTGGTTTGAAAAACACGCCGATCGCGTCAAATCTCTGCGCCCCGTTTATCTTGGAGACGACCTGTTCGCCTGCGATCCCGTGGCGCGGATGGTTACGGAAAACGGTGACGATTTCATTTTTACCTGCAAGGAAGCCTCGCACAAAGCCTTGATGGACTTCATCGGCGGCGCGACGTGCGAGGTGCGCGAGGACAAGGTCCGCAAAGGCCGCGTGAACGAAACATTCCGCTACAAGTGGATCGAGGACGTGCCTTTACGCGATGGGAAAGATACGATCAAGGTCAATTGGATCGGCTTTCAAATCATCGATGCGAAAGGCGGCGTAAAATATTCGATGTCATGGGTCACGAGTTTGCCCGTTACATCGGACACCGTTGCCGAAATCGCCGCCTGCGGCCGGGCGCGCTGGAAGATTGAAAATGAAAGCTTCAACGTGATGAAAAATCACGGCTACGAACTGGAGCACAATTTCGGCCACGGCAAAAAGTTTCTGGCGATGACCTTGGCCGCATTCAATCTGCTGGCCTTCGCGTGGCACTCAATCCTCGACTGCCTCGACCCGCCATGGCAAGCCGCCAGAGAAGCCGCCACCAAACGGACGCGGTTCTTCTCCACCATCGTTTCCCTCACCGCCTTCGTCATTTTCCCTTCCTGGCCGGTCTTCCTAACCTCCCTCGCCACCTTCGAAATCCCACCAAACCTTCTTCAAAACCCCAAATGACCCGTCCCCCCTAAGAAAATGCTAGTTTTAGAATTGCTGTTTCTCGAAAGAGTGGACGGACAAAATCGGTAGAAAAGTGTAGAGGGAAACGTCGAGCGCCAGCTCTTTTTTGATGATGGCCGCCAGCACATAAACGCACACCGCCGTCCAGATTTGGGTTTTCACTGCGTCTCCGGCCGGACCAAGACCCCTCAGCTGAGCGAACTCTTACCGTGGAACTGGAAGGCCGCTCACACCGCGGCAGCGCAAGAGCAGAAAATGGCCGCTTGAGCCGCACACGCCGTGCCGTTCCCATAGCGGATACGATGCACAAGCATGTGACGCACAACAAATGCTACGCCACGTCACGTGAGTTCGCCAGGGAGGTGCTCACCTTCTTACGCGAGAAAGTCCCGCAAAACTGGGCGGAGCTGTGCGATTCGGTCACGGACAACTTCCGCGTCATCAACCCAAAGGATTTTCGGGTTTTGGCGTGAACTGGGTATAGTTCCGCAGCAACGGCAAAAATGGCTTGAGGCCGAAGTGGGCGCGGGGCGGTTCGCCTCTATCGAGCAAGCGCTGGCGGCGGCAGTCGCGGACTTCATGGCTGCCGGGGACAGCGATCTTTCCTGGGCCAAGCCGCTCGTGGATGAGGCCCGCGCCGGGATTGCACGCGGCGCATACGTTGAGTTGGACGAGTTCAGAGCCGAAATCCGCGAGACGATAGCTAAACTCGCAGTGGCGTGAATTAGTCGAGATCCGCGGCACGCAGCAGCAGGCGCAGCGCGGTCTCGACGGATTTCGCGCGCACCTCCGTCCGGCCGATTTCCCCGAAGCGCTCCTCGTGATGGATCGCGGCGAAATCCACGGCATCGCCCTCCCGCGACAGCGCCTTGGCGGCGGCGAAGTGGACGAGGCCCACGGGCTTTTCCGCAGTTCCCCCGCCCGGCCCCGCGATACCGGTGACGGCCACGGAGAGCTGCGCCCGCGACAGCCGCAGCGCGCACGCCGCCATGGCGATGGCCACCTCGGGCGAAACCGCGCCATGGCCCGCGATCAGCGCCGGGTCGATGCCGAGCATCTCCTCCTTGGCCGCGTTGGAGTAGGTCACGAAGCCGCGCTCGAACACATCGGACGAGCCCGCGACGGAGGTCAGCGCGCCCGCCACCAGCCCGCCTGTGCAGGATTCGGCGGTGGCGATCATGAGCCCCAGGCCGCGTGCGCGGTTCAGAACTTCGGCGGCAAGGGTGGCTAAGTCTTCTGTCATAGCGAGGCCTCAAGGCGGTGTGCCATGCAATGGAGCGCACAACCCCTTGCCCTGTCACTCTCCCCATGGGAGAGGGAACGTCCTCGCAACGGCTGCGACGGGACTCCCTCTTCCATGGGGAGAGGGCTGGGGTGAGGGGTTGTGCGCTCAGTTCTTATACGAACCCGGCCGCAATAGACGCTTGTGCCCGCGGGGCCGAAGTTCGCAATGACAGTATGGCCCATGCGCCTATCCTTACCGGCCGAAAACCACGGTGGCGGTGGCCATCGCGGCGATGCCTTCCTTGCGGCCGGTGAAGCCCAGGCCCTCGCTGGTGGTTGCCATCACGCTGACGCGCTCCAGTTCCACGCCCAGCATCTCCGCCACCTTGAGCCGCATGGCCTCGCGGTGCGGGCCGATCTTGGGCCGCTCGCAGACGATGGTGATTCCGGCGTTGGTGATGTGCCCGCCGCGTTTGCTCACGAGTTTCACCGCGTGCCGCAGGAACACGCCCGACTCCACGCCGCGCCATTGCGGATCGGTGGGCGGGAAGTGATCGCCGATATCGCCAGCGCCGATGGTGCCGAGCAGCGCGTCGGTGAGCGCATGCAGCGCCGCGTCGCCATCGGAATGCGCCACGAACCCATGGGTGTGCGGAACCTCGATGCCGCAGAGCGTGACGTGATCGCCCTCGCCGAACGCATGCACATCGAAGCCGCTGCCGCAGCGCACGTCCGGCACGCTGCCGCCGCCCGCAATCATATCCGCCATCGCCAAATCCCCGGCTGTGGTGATCTTCATATTCTCCGATGTATTCTCGACCAGCCCAACCGAAAGCCCCGCCCATTCCGCGATGACAGCGTCGTCGGTGAAATCGGTCCGCCCAGCCTCGACGGCTGCGCGGTGGGCATCGAGAATTTTCCGGTAATGGAAGGTCTGGGGCGTTTGCGCGCGCCAGAGCCCCTCGCGCGACACGGTGCCCGCAATCGCGCCGCCTGCGCCGCGCTTCAGCGTGTCGGTCACGGGTGCGGCTGCAATGGCGCCGTCGAAAATCTCCAGCGCCGCGATGGTGCCCGCGATGCAATCGGCGCTGATGAAGGGCCGCGCCGCGTCGTGGATCAGCACGGCATCGGGCGAAAGCGTAGCAAGCGCGTCAAGCCCCGCCGCGACCGAAAGCTGGCGCGTGGCGCCGCCGGGCACAGGGCTAAGCAGCTTGGGCGAGGAAAGGCCGGCCAAGGCCTCCTCGTAAAGCGCCTCGTCGCCCACACGCAAGGCAACGATCACATGATCGATTCGCGGGTGCTCAATAAATGCGCAGACAGTCCGGCGCAAGACCGCTTGTCCACCAATGCAGCAATATTGCTTCGGGCGGCCTTGGGCGAGCCCCGCGCGCACGCCGCTTCCACCCGCCACGATCACGGCGGCATTACGCTTGGGGGGTTGGTCCTGTTTTTGCATAGAGTTTTCGCAGGTGCCGTTGCATGGCTCAAGGCCGTTTCCGGGCACCGACCTTATAGGGCGCTTAGGCCACCGCCAAGCGCTTTTGCACAAGGCCTAATTCGTTTGCTGAGACGGGGATCGCTTTGATACAATGCCTCCGGACTGACCGCCCTGAATCGGTGCCTATTTTTTGGGCAGAATGCGTTCCATATAGCTGTTCAAAGGCTGGAAGCCTGCCACCGGTTGAGGTCATTTTGCTAAACCTGACGAATAAGAACGAAAAGGGCAAAAAAGGAGCCTCCTTGCGCTCCGTGCCGCTTAATTTTGAGGCACTCGTTCAAGGGCTGCCACATGCGCTGGTGGTGGTTGATAGCGAAAACCGTATCGCTTTCGCCAATTTGGCCGCCGAGGAATTTTTCGGCATGAGTTTGGCAGTGCTCAAAAAACGGGCACTGCAATCCGTTTTGGCATTCGCGCATCCCCTGACGGGGCTCGCGGATCAGGTGCGCCAGACGCGCCAGACCGTGAACGAGTACGAGCTTGAACTCTCCATGCCGGACCGGCAGAACCAAGTGATCGACGTATTCGCCTCGCTCCTGCCGGAGGACGGCGGCTTGGTCATGCTCATGCTGCAGCAGCGCAGCATGGCCAACATGATCGAGCGCCAGCTTTCCCATCGCGGCGCCGCCCGCTCGGTGTCGGCGATGGCCGCCGTGCTCGCCCACGAGATTAAAAACCCGCTTTCCGGCATCCGGGGCGCTGCCCAGCTCCTTGAAGCCGGCGCCGCCGAGGAGGACCGCCCGCTGGCCCAGCTCATCGTCGAGGAAACCGGCCGCATCCGCGATCTCGTGGACCGCATGGAGGTTTTCGGCGACGAGCGGCCCATGGGCAAGGAGCCGGTGAACATCCACACCGTGCTCGACCATGTGCGCCGGATCGCGCATGCGGGCTTCGGGCGGAACATCCAGATCGTGCAAGCCTACGACCCGAGCCTGCCGGAGGTGCCCGGCAACCGCGACAAGCTCATTCAGGCGTTCCTGAACCTCGTCAAGAACAGCGCGGAGGCCATCGGCGACCGGCCGGACGGGCAGATCACGCTATCGACGGCGTTCCGGCCCGGCTTGCGCATGCGGCTTGCGAATTCCGATGCTACGCAGGGCCTGCCGCTCGAAATCTGCGTATCCGACAATGGGGAGGGTGTGCAGCCGGGTGTAAAGCCGCACCTGTTCGAACCGTTCGTGACCTCCAAAGCCAAGGGCTCGGGGCTGGGCCTGGCGCTCGTCGCCAAGATCATAGGGGATCACGGAGGAGTGATCGAATGCGAAATCGCGCGCACGCCATACGACATTCCGGACGCTTCTGCCGATGTACCATTCATCGGCGCGCAGGGGCGGGGAGGTCTGACATGGGGCGCGGCAACATCCTCATAGCGGACGACGACGCGGCCATCCGCACCGTGGTCAATCAGGCGCTGGCCCGCGCCGGCTATAGCGCGCGGGCGACCAGCAACGCGGCCACGCTCTGGAACTGGGTCGCGCAAGGCGAGGGCGACGTGGTCATCACCGACGTGATCATGCCGGACGAGAACGCCTTCGACCTGATACCGCGGATCAAGAAGATCAGGCCAGAGCTGCCTATCATCGTGATGAGCGCGCAGAACACCTTCATGACCGCGATCACGGCGGCCGAGCGCGGCGCCTACGAATACCTGCCCAAGCCCTTCGACCTCAAGGAGCTGGTCGCGGTGGTGGGCCGGGCCTTGCGCGAACCCAAGCACAACAAGTCCGCCATGCAGGCGGACGGCGACAGCGAGAACCTGCCGCTGATCGGCCGCTCCGCCTCCATGCAGGATGTCTACCGCGTCATGGCGCGGCTGATGCACACCGACCTCACCGTGCTGATCACCGGCGAATCCGGCACCGGCAAGGAGCTGGTCGCCCGCGCGCTGCACGATTATGGCCAGCGGCGCAAAGGCCCGTTCATCGCCATCAACATGGCCGCCATCCCGCGCGAACTGATCGAGTCGGAGCTGTTCGGCCACGAGAAGGGCGCGTTCACCGGCGCGGCGGCGCGCTCTATTGGGCGCTTCGAGCAGGCCGATGGCGGCACGCTGTTCCTGGACGAGATTGGCGACATGCCGATGGAGGCGCAGACGCGGCTCCTGCGCGTGCTCCAGGAAGGCGAGTACATGACGGTGGGCGGCCGCGTGCCGATCAAGACCGACGTGCGCATCGTCGCCGCCACCAATAAAAGCCTGGAGCACCAGATCTCGCTGGGCCTGTTCCGCGAGGATCTCTATTACCGCCTGAACGTCGTACCCTTGCGCATGCCGCCGTTGCGCGAGCGCCTGGAGGACATCCCAGACCTCGTGCGGCACTTCCTGAAGCTTGGGGAGAAAAGCGGCCTGACCTCGAAGACGCTCACCAAGGAGGCATTCGACCGGCTAAAGCGTCACTCATGGCCGGGCAATGTGCGCGAGCTTGAAAACCTAGTCCGCCGCCTGAGCGCGCTCTATCCGCAGGAGACGATATCGGCCGACATCGTCGACAACGAGCTGTCGTCAGGCTCGGGCATCGTTTCCGAAGCCCCACCGCCCGGCAAGGCCAAGCTCAACGAATGGATGGAGGCCTATCTCTCCGACTATTTCGGCTCCTATGGCGACCAGCTTCCGCCGCCCGGCCTCTACGACCGCATCCTGCGCGACGTGGAAGCGCCGCTCATCACGGCGGCGCTGACGGCCACGCGCGGCAACCAGATCAAGGCCGCCGAGCTTTTGGGCCTCAACCGCAATACGCTGCGCAAGAAGGTCCGCGAGCAGAATATCCGCGTGGTGCGCAGCCCAGTGTAACCGCGTGTGCAGGCGCGGCAAACTCTACCCGGAAGCGATTCTTGCCTGGGCTGCGTGCGAAACCGGCTCGCCATCGGCGGGCCGCTCTTCACCGAACCGCCAGCCCCTCAACGGGTAAGTACCGGCCTCTGAAAAGGAGGCAATCTTGCCTCCGCGGCGGCATTTCGCTTGCGCGGCCCGTTTTTTGAACAGCTTTGTGTTTGCGGGCGGGGACTGGCTGCTCCGACGCCTTCGGAAAAATCTGCGTGCAAAACATCTCAAATGCGCGTGAAACCCATTAGAAACAGTTTTGACACAGACACCACATGGAAATGTGTTGCCTATGCCACAATTTTCCCAAACTCGGCATACACTGATGCTGCTTGGCAACAGGGTGAGGCGCTGTTTGAGCTATTTCCATAAGCAGGCCGGGGAACGCTTAAGGGAGCGGCTTAAGTCCGCTGGGCAGGCTGGGGCGGAAGCATGGACTGCGGCGAGCGGCAAAGCCCGCGAACTTGCCGGGTCGATACGGCAGGCAGGCGTTCCAGAGCCCGTCCGCAAGACAGGCAGAGCCATCGCAGGCAAGGTTCCGGAGCCCGTCCGGAAGGCCTTCGAAGCCGTAGCCCGCGCGATTCCAAAGCCCGCCTTTGGCGAAAGAACGCGCTTTTGGGTCAGCCTGGCGATTCTCGTTGCCGCGCTTTCGTCGAGCATCGGCACCTTCCTGGTTTTGAACGGCCTGACGCCCATCGTGCCGACAGACGAAGTCGTGCTCATGGGGCTCGGCCTGACCGCCACCCTGGTGCTGGTTATCGTCGGCATCGTGGGCTTCCAAGCCGTCAAGATTTTCGAGAGCCCGCAGCCGGCAGACGGCGGGCGCCGGCCTTCACTTGCAGATGGCGGGCATCTTCAGCCTCGTGGCGCTGTTCCCGGGCGTTCTGTTCGCGATTTTCGCGACGGTTTCGATCGAGCGCAATTTCGACGCCCTGTTCTCGAACCGCGTTAAGGGCATCGTGAACAACTCCGTCGAGGTGGCCCAGTCCTATCTGGCGGAGAGCGGGCAGGTCATCCGCTCCGACATGCTGGGTATCTCGCGCGAGCTTGAGGAGAACACAGCCACATTCCGTAACGACAAGGTCGCGTTCGCGAAGATTTTCGGCGGGGTCGTGTCGATGCGCAATCTGCCGCAGGCCTTCCTCATCGATACCCAGGGTAATCTTCTGGCATCGGCGGCAAGCGACGGGTCGGACTACCGGGCTCCGCCGCCGCCCGATATCGCCCGGGCTGCGAACGGCGGCATTGTGCCCTTGAGCTGGGATCTGTCGAACGGTATGGCGGCTCTCAAGAAGCTGTCCGCGTTCAACGACGTTTTCCTTTATGTCGTCCGGCCTGTAAATCCCAACGTCTACCGCCTCCTGCAACGCACCCAGATCAACCTTGTGGAATTCAAGCTGCTTGAGAAGTTGCGCGGACGCATCGAGTTTGCCTTCGGGCTCATGTACCTGCTGCTGGCGCTGACGCTGCTCACCTCGGCCATCTGGGCGGGCCTTGCCTTCGCGAACCGGCTGGTGATGCCGATCCGCAAGCTGATCGCCGCCGCGCAAGAGGTGAGTCAAGGGCAACCTCAAGGTTCAGCTCGACGACGGCTTCGCCCGCGACGACATCGGCAGGCTGGGCGCCACCTTCAAGAAGATGACGGTCGATCTTGAAACGCAGCACGCCGGGCTGATGAACGCCAACGCACAGCTCGACGAACGGCGGCGCTTCATCGAGGCGGTGCTGTCGGGGGTTACCGCGGGCGTGGTCGGGCTCGATCCTGAAGGCCGGGTCACGCTGATCAACCGCTCCGCGCGCAAGCTTTTGCAGCTGAAGGAGCTGAAGCTCATCGGCAAGCCCCTGAAGGCCGCCGTTCCCGAGTTCGCCGAGATTATCGAGAAGTCGAGCTGGCAGGGGCGGTCCAGGGCGGTGCATGCCCAGGTCACTATCGTACGGGAAAGCGGCGAGCACAATTTCGCCGTTCAGGTCACGCGCGAGGAAGAAGACAAATCCGGCTATGGCGTGGTGCTCACTTTCGACGACATCACAGAGCTGACGGTCGCACAGCGCACCTCGGCCTGGGCCGATGTCGCCCGGCGTATCGCACACGAGATCAAGAATCCGCTCACGCCGATCCAGCTCTCCGCCGAACGCATCCGCCGCAAATACGGGGATTCCATCACCCATGACCGCGAGGTGTTCGACAAGTGCATCGCGACCATCGTGCGCCACGTTGGCGACATCGGCCGCATGGTCGACGAGTTCTCGTCCTTCGCCAGGATGCCGAACGCAGTGTTCGAGGAGCAGGACATCCGCGAGATGGTCAAGGAGGCGGTTATCCTGTTCCAGATGAGCCGGCACGACATCGAATATAAGCTGGAGCTGCCAGGCGAGCCGCTGCCTGCGCTGTGCGATCGCAGGCTTCTGACCCAGGCGGTGACGAACCTCGTCAAGAATGCGAGCGAAGCCGTCGAAGCCTATCACAGCACCAACGGCAAGGAGCCGGAAAAGGGACGTATTGTCATCCGCCTCCAGGCAAGCGATCATCGCTTTGTCATTGGCGTGATCGATAATGGCTGTGGGTTGCCCAAGGAAAACCGGCACCGGCTGGTTGAGCCTTACGTCACCACGCGGCAAAAAGGAACAGGGCTGGGCCTAGCCATCGTGCAAAGAATCACCGAGCAGCATGGCGGCGTGCTTGAGCTTGAAGACGCGCCGGCGGAGGAAGGCTACGCGCACGGCGCCTTGATAAAAATGTCGATTCCGGTCACGCTCCGCACTACGGGCGCGGAGGCGGAAAACGGCCAACTGAAGCCGAACGGCATGGGGCGCGCAGGCGCATCCGGTGCGGCGGCCTAGCGCGGAAAGAGGGAGATAGCCATGGCGTCTGACATCCTTATTGTCGACGACGAAGCCGACATTCGAGAGCTGGTCTCCGGCATTCTTGAAGACGAAGGCCACAAGACGAGGCTTGCCAAGGACAGCGACGAGGCGTTGCGCGCGATCGAGGAACGGCGGCCGTCGCTGGTCATCCTCGATATCTGGCTGCAAGGCTCGAAGCTCGACGGCCTGGATGTGCTCGCCCGCACCAAGAAGATGTATCCCGAGTTGCCGGTGGTCATCATCAGCGGCCACGGCAATATCGAAACCGCCGTCACCGCGATCAAGCGCGGCGCCTACGAATATATCGAGAAGCCCTTCAAGGCCGACCGGCTTGTGCTCGTGGCCGCGCGCGCGCTCGAAGCCTCGAAGCTGCGCCGGGAAAACAAGGAGCTGAAGGAGCGGAGCTTCTACAGCTCCGATCTGATCGGCAAATCGGCGGCAATGAACCATTTGCGGCAGAGCATCCAGAAGGTGGCGCCGACCAATAGCCGGGTCATGATCACAGGCCCGCAAGGCTCGGGCAAGGAGCTGGCCGCGCGCTACCTCCATGCCAGTTCGGCCCGCGTCAATGGGCCGTTCGTGGCCGTCAACGCCGCGTCCATGGCGCCAGACCGGGTCGAGGTCGAGTTTTTCGGTGTCGAGGAAACCGGCCAGACAGCGCGCAAGGTGGGCGCCCTCGAAGAGGCGCATAACGGCACGCTCTATATCGACGAAGTGGCCGATATGCCCATCGATACGCAGGGCAAGCTCCTGCGCGTGCTCGTCGAGCAGAAGTTCCAGCGCATCGGCGGCGGCCCGAAAGTATCGGTCGATGTGCGCATCGTTTCCTCGACCAGCCGCGACCTTGAGCGCGAGATGACGGCGGGCCGTTTCCGGCAGGACCTCTACCACCGGCTCAACGTGGTGCCCCTGCGCGTGCCCTCCCTGATGGAACGGCGCGAAGATATTCCCGAGCTTGTCGATCATTTCGTGAAGCAGGTCGCAGCCTCCTCGGGCCTGCCGCCCCGCCAGGTCGGCGACGATGCCATGGCGGTTCTGCAATCCCACGAGTGGCAGGGCAATGTGCGCCAGCTCCGCAACATCGTCGAGCGCGTCATGATCATGTCCAGCGGCGAGGCCGACAGCGTGATCACCGCCGACATGCTGCCCGACGACATCGGTGCCAACGTCCCTTTATCGTCGAACGGCTCGGGGGGTGAGCACCTCATGTCGCTCCCCTTACGCGATGCCCGCGAGATTTTCGAGCGCGAATACCTCATGGCGCAGATCAACCGGTTCGGCGGCAATATCTCCCGCACGGCCGAGTTCGTTGGCATGGAGCGCTCCGCGCTGCACCGGAAGCTGCGCGCGCTGGGCGTCAACTCGAACGAGCGCACGGGCGATCTCAGGCATTAATTCCAGCGGTTTGTGCTCTGCACTGAGCGCGTTACCCCGCCCCAGCCCTCTCCCACAGGGAGAGGGGGTCCCTGCGTGCCCGTCGGGAAGGCGTTCCTTCTCCCATTGGGAGAAGGACAGGATGAGGGGTTGCGTCCTACGTTCATGGCACTTCCCTCAGCAACAACGGATACCAGTCACGCGCTGCGGCGCGGTTGACATTGGCCCCCGATGCCGCATCTAAAGCGCACGCATGGGGGCACATAGCAGCGAATGGAGGCGGCATGGCGCGGGTTATTTACGTCAACGGGGTGTACACCCCTTATGCAAGCGCGGCCGTGCATGCCGAGGACCGGGGCTTCCAGTTCGCCGATGCCGTCTACGAGGTCTGCGAGGTGCGCGACGGCTGTCTGGTCGACGAGCGCAGGCACATGGCGAGGCTTCAGCGCTCGCTTGCAGAGCTGCATATGGCCCAGCCCATGGACCTGCGCGCGCTTGGCGTGATCCTGCGGGAAACCGTGCGGCGCAACCGCGTGAAGAACGGCATCGTCTATCTGCAAATCACGCGCGGCGTGGCGCGGCGGGATTTTGCCTTCCCCCAGCCTGACGTTGCGCCAACCGTCGTCTGTCTCGCGCGCTCCCTGTCAAGGGCCAAGGGCGAGAAGCGCGCCGCGGCTGGCATTTCCGTCATCACCCTGCCGGACATCCGCTGGACGCGCGTCGATATCAAGACCACGGGGCTCCTGGCCCAGTCGCTGGCGCGCCAGCAGGCAAAGGATTTCAGGCGCTGACGAGGCCTGGATGGAGGACCGCGACGGCTATATCACCGAGGGCGCATCCTGCAACGCGTGGATCGTGACAGCGGACGGCAAGCTGGTGACGCGGCCCGCGGATTTTGGTATCCTGCGCGGCATCACCCGGGAGGTGGTGATGGACATCGCGCGCCGGAATGGGCTCAGCTTCGAGGAGCGCGCCTTCACGGTGAGCGAGGCGAAAGCGGCGAGAGAGGCGTTCCAGACTTCGGCCGGGGGGCTTGTGATGCCGGTCGTGAAGATCGACGGCGAGCCGGTGGGCAATGGCAAGCCGGGGGAAGTCGCGCTGGGATTAAGGCAGGTTTACCACACCGTAGCCGAAATCTCGTCGGCGCCAGCGCATTTAATATAAACGGCAAAGTTTCGCATTAAGGAAGGAGTGCAAGAAACGGCGCGGATCTTGCAGCCGGGTCCGGTGAGTACGGGCGCGGTTTTTGGGGCAAAACAGCGAGTACGACAAGCGGCCGCGAGTGCCGCGAGAGAAAAACGGACGGGTCATGGCTGCTGAAAAACAACAAAACTTACAAGATGCGTTCCTTAATCACGTAAGGAAAAACAAGACACCGCTTACGATCTTCCTGGTCAACGGAGTGAAGCTGCAGGGCATTGTGACCTGGTTCGACAATTTCTGCGTCCTCCTGCGGCGCGATGGCCATTCGCAGCTCGTCTACAAACATGCGATCTCGACAATCATGCCAGGCGGACCTATCTCGTTCCTGGACGGAGATCAAAACGGAGACCATTAGCAGACTTGAAAAAGCTCACCGGCCAGGAGCGCCAAGCGCATGGCAGGCCCGCAAGCGCGGACCTTCCGCCACCAGCCTTTCCAGCGGCATCTACGCGGGCCGTCGTCGCCGTGCCCTTCCGCAAGCTGGCGGAGACACCGCCGGCAGGCCAGGCGCAAACCTATCTCACACCTTCCGAGCGCCTTTCGGAGGCTACGGGCCTCGCCAGGGCCATCGGGCTTGAGGTCTGCTTCGCTGGCACGGTGCCGCTGAGCCAGCCGCGCCCCGCCACACTGTTCGGCTCGGGCAAGGTCGAGGAAATCGGCGCCATCGTGACGGCGGAAGAGGCGGAAGTGGTCATCGTCGACCACGCGCTCACGCCGATCCAGCAGCGCAACCTCGAAAAGGCCTGGAACGCCAAGGTTCTCGACCGCACCGGCCTCATCCTCGAAATCTTCGCGGAGCGCGCGCACAGCAAGGCCGGGCGGCTCCAGGTGGAGCTGGCGCGGCTGACCTATCAGAAGAGCCGGCTGGTGCGCTCCTGGACGCACTTGGAGCGGCAGCGCGGCGGCTTCGGCTTCCTGGGCGGCCCCGGCGAAACGCAGATCGAGGCCGACCGGCGCGCCATCGGAGAACGCATCGACAGCATCAAGAACGAACTTGGCGTGGTCGAGCGCACGCGCCGCCTGCACCGGAAGCGGCGCAAGCAGACGCAGTTGCAGGTGGTCTCGCTGGTGGGCTATACGAATGCCGGAAAGTCCACGCTTTTCAATGCCTTAACCGGTGCGGGCGTGCTCGCGCGGGATATGCTGTTCGCCACGCTCGATCCAACGCTGCGCCGCGTGAAATTCCCGCAAGGCGAAGCCTTCATTCTTTCCGACACGGTGGGTTTCGTCTCGGAACTGCCGCCGCAGCTTATCGCGGCCTTCCATTCGACGCTCGAAGAAACGCTCGAAGCCGACCTGATCCTGCATGTGCGCGACATCGCCTCGCAGTCCTCGGAGGCGCAGTGCAGCGAGGTCGAGAAGGTTTTGAGCGAGATCGGCATCGATGGCCACGAGCAGGAGACCCGCGTCATCGAGGTTTGGAACAAGGCGGACCTTCTGCCGCCGGACGAGCATGAGCGGCTGGTAAAGCAGGCCGGGCAGGGCAGGCATTCGGCCGTGCTGGTATCGGCTGCGACAGGGGAGGGGCTTGCCGCGCTCGCCGCGCTCATCCGCCAGCGGCTGCAAAAGCAGATGTGCACCCGCACGGTTGTGGTGAGCCCCGCCGGCGGCCCGCTCATCCATTGGCTTTACGAGAATACCGAAGTCCTGGGCCGCCACGACGAGCCCGATGGCAGCGTGGAATTCGAGGTGCGCATTCCGTTCGAGCGGGAGGGCGATCTCGACCGCCATCTGCTCCGCGCTGCGCATTAGCCTTCTGCGGCGCCAAATTTGTGCCCTCACCCGGCCGCGTCGCGGCCACCTTCTTCCGCAAGGGGAGAGGGGGCAGGGAAAAACATTCAGGAAAAGGTTGGCGTATGGCTTCTCACAACATGCCTGAGGCAGAGAACTTTGCCGGTATCGCCGCCTGGCTTCTCGGCCGCCCGCCGAACGCGGAGGATGGCGTTCCTGAAGCGGAATTAGCCGCGGCGGAACAGCGGCTTGGGCACGCCCTGCCGCCAGCGCTCAGGGAATTCTACCGGACGGTTGGGCGCCAGCCTGCCATTACGCAATCGTTCGAACGCTTCGCCGGACCGGACAAGTGGACGGTCAGCGAAGACAAGATCGTCTTCCTGGAAGAAAACCAGGGGGTTTGCTATTGGGCGGCCGATGACCGATCCAAGGTGTATCAGACCGCGGACCTCGACGATCCCGAATGGCACGAAGAGGAGGAGGGGCTTGCGGAGTTTCTGCGCGTGCTTCTCTACTACCAGATGGCGCAGGGCGGCTATCCATTCTGCGGCATGATACCGGCGGACGAGTTCTCAAGCCCCGGCGCCGTTCTGGAGTTTGCTGCCGCGAAGGGCGGGCAGCAGGTTGTGGATTTCGGACGGCTTGAGAATTTTCCTTGCCGCCCCGCAGGTGCTCTTGTGGTACCTGCACGAGGACGGCGCTCCCGATCCGGGGCTCTTCCTTTCAACGCTCACCGAGGAGACATTCCAGCGCCTGTGCGAGGAGTGGGAGTTCGACGATTTGGGGTGATCGGCCGGCGCGGCGCCGCGCCGCCGGGCGCAATCTCCGGTGGATAAGGCGTGCCCGCCGCCTTGCTTCGGTTGCGGCGTTCCCCTAACAACGCATAAGCCTAAATCCGGCAGTTCAGCTTGGCCCAGATGGAGGAACATCCGGTAAAATAGTGCGTTGCCGGTTTCTGGCCCTTCACCCGCCAAGTGAAGGGCGGCTGGCGCGGCCCGTAGCCGTCATTCCCGCGAAAGCGGGAGTCCATGTCAGCAATAAATGTAGGTTCCACATAGGTTTACCATGGGTTCCCGCCTGCGCGGGAACGACGCTGCGGCAGACTTTCAGGGGCTTGGATTAGTTCCAACTGCCGGATTCAGGTTCAGTGTCCACCGTAAGAGGGCGCGATAGGCCCCAGAACGAACGCGATCTCGCTGGAAGGCCGGTCGAAAGGCGAAGCGCGGCCCGGGTTTTCAAAATGTCATGACTTTGTCGCTGTCCACGACCCAGTCAGCCAATGCCTGCATGGTGGATTGTTCCGCACCCTCAAAATAGGGATGGTTTTTGTAGATGCCGCAGCGCGACATGCAAGTGCCGCAAACTTTTACCGCAACGCCTTGCCCGATCAGATCCTTAAGCATCTGGGATAAATCCTGGTCGCAGTTTTCAGGCGGCCTACAGGCGTCCCTGGCCATATCCACGGCATCGTTCATCAGGAAGAGCCGCACTTCATGCCCGTTTTCGGCAAGTTTTCCTGCTAATCGCAATCCGTTCCAGGTAACGTCGGTATTGTCATAGGGTTCCCGGTTGAAGACGATCAGAATTTTCATAGCTGCTCCTTGGTTGATGAAGTCCTTTTTGTACGTCCGATAACAGCCGCTTCGGCGTTATTCAACTCTGGCGCGTCCGGCTTCCTTCGCATGGTCCCACAGCACCATCGTCTCGTCGAGCATCATGTCCTTCAGCTCGCGCCCGCCGGCCTGCCGGAGTTTCTCCGTGTGCTGCTGTACTACCGGATGGCGCAGGGCGGGTATCCCTTCCGCGGCATGATACCGGCCTCTTCCTTTCGACGCCCGGCGAGGAGACGTTCCAGCGCCTCCGCGAGAATAGTCGCCTCCGGACGCGTGATCCCGCGAAATTGGAGGCGTTCGAGGTTGAAATCGGCGCGCTGCCGGCGGAGCATGGCGAACGCGCCGTCTTGCGCGGGTAGGGCGCTGCGGCGGAGTTCGTGGCCGGTTCAAGCGGACGGTGCCTTGCGCCTCCCGTCACCTGTTAACAAGCAGTATATTTCGCATAGGCTCCTATCATGGGTAGAGTCGAGGAGAGGCGCGGTAGCTTGGGCCATGCGGCTTTGCCCCGTTTCCCCTCCCCGCTCATCAAACCGGACGTGCGGATTTCCCAAGCCGTTGACTTAATCTGTTGACGATTGCGGCGGGATCGTGTCCGCCGATTGGGAATGCAGTTCTGTTAAGAATAGTTCACAGAGCGCAACGAGCCATCAGGAGAGATAGATGATATCTTCGTAGTCCAGCGGCGCCTGAGCCAATCCTAGGCGTTCTGCAGGTGTTTTGCCATCCTTGCCGGTCAGGATATAGTTGTGGGCCGTGCGCATGATGTCGAGGATTTTGGCTACGTTGCCTGGATTGTATGGAGAGTAGCCATTCCAGATCCGGCCGTTGTTCGCCTTCGAGTGAATCGGCCGTTCAAGCAAGGAGAGCCGCCGGCGCACCTGATTGAAAAACGAATTGACGCTGTGCAGGCTGGCCTTGTTGTAGAGCCAAGCTTTGTGATCTTCATCGTAATTGCTGAGATCGGTGAGTGAGGCCACGGACTTCTCTGGTTCGCTCATGGTCGGGAAAGGATGGTCAAGCCATCGGTCTTCCCATTTCCCGTGCGGTGTCATGGAGGCCAAGCGCTCTTTAATCAGCAGCAGTTTGACCTCCTTTGGCAGCAGGGTTGGGTGCGCGGCCTCTGCTTGGACGAACAGCATCTTTGCTTCGAGGTATTTTTGACGCTTTTCGTCCACGGTCAGGTCCTTGGCGATGCGAACATAAAAGGCGTCCGCTGTGTGGCCTTGAATTTCGGTGCGGAACGCAGACAGGCAAGCGGCCCGGAGACCCGGGTCCTGGTCGAGGAAAAAACGCCACTTCTGGACATTGCCCAGCAGGCGTTTGAGGAAGAAAAAGTGCCCGTACATCGTGTACTCGCCATGGGTCTGCATGCCGTATTCTGGAAGCCGCGCGGCTGGCGACGGCACATCGGGGCTCTCGATGTCGTCACGCGTCATGGCATCGGCGTAAGTTTCATCGATCTCCGCTGGCAGGCCCTGTTTGTGCCGCTTTGCGTTCAAGGACTTTGCGGTGGCTCGCTCGTGGTCAGCATTGAGCCAGAGGCGGGCAAAGCGGCGATGAGGGTAAGGCTTACTCAGGTCGCCATTCGTTTCAACGGCAGCCTGAACCGTTTTGCTGTCCATGGAAGGGTCGAAGTTGAGGTGTGCGCCGAAGCAATAGCCGTATTCGTTGTCCACCGCGGCAATGGCCGAGAGCTGGATATTCCGCTTGTCTTTGCGAACCAGCCAGTTAACCAGGTAGTCCTGTCGATCCACGCCCAGATACAACCGGCGGATGGCGAGATCGGCCAGGGCGCGCTCGCGGTGGGCGGCAAATGACTGACACTGCCGATGGAGAAAGTTGAGGCGACGGTAGAAGGTGTTGGGATCGATGTCCGTGACTTCGATGATGCGACGGACAGGCATCTTATTGATCAGCAGTTTAAAAATGGTCTTGTTCTTGTGAGGTTCCCTCTGCCGGGCTGTGGTCTTGAGGTTCTGGGAAAACGTCTTGCCGCAGACGTTGCAGCGCCAGCGGGGGCTTCCAATGGCTGTCTTACCGAAAGATGCATACGCCCCAACAGTGCCAACTGGCAACTGATCGACATGATTGGCGCAGCCCTCGGTAGGACAGCTCAGCGGATCAGGGGGCGACAAATAGAAAGCAATGCGCTCGACTTCCTCCACGATGCCGATATTGCTTTTGAGAGGGAACTCCACGCCGCAGGACGTGCAGATACAGGAGGAAACGCCCTTGTGCGCATCCAGCGTGTAGCTATTACTCCCGGGCGTCGATCTTTGCTCCGCCGGAACGCCATAGTTAATGCAGCCCGGAGACTTGCAGTGGTTGACCTGGACGCCGCCGTGCTCGGGCGGTATCCGCGGATAATGCCGGGATGAAGCCACGGAAGATTTCTTCTGTATGATCCCAAATGGAAAAATCTGTCAGCGCACCATCTTACGCGCGCCAATCGCCTTGGATCAACAGATTAAGTCAACGGCTTGCGGATTTCCCGCATCCGGCTTTCCGGCTGGATTCTGTGGTGGGGGCTCACGGGCTCGGGCAGCGGCGGCACTGACAGCTCCACCACCGTCGCGCCCACCTTCGTCTCGGCCGTGAACGATGTCCAGATCGTCGCGCATGCGGACTTCGTGCTGAAAGGTTCGAGCGTGCAAGCGGGCGGCTCGATCTTCGTCGAGGCGCAGAACGTCCAGATCATCGCGATGCAGAACTTCTACTTCCACCAGGACATCACTGAGAAGTGGGGGGTCTTCGCGGGGGCCAGCGCGGGCAACGGCACGGCTGGTGTCACGCTTGCCTGGCAGGACAGCACAACCACGAGCAGCGAGTGGCAGTCCATCTCGCAGGCTTCAAGCCTGCAGGCGGGCGGCAATGTCTCCATCAACGCGGGCGGCGCTCTGAACGTCACCGGTTCGACGGTGACGGCGGCGGGCGATGTCACCATTAAGGCCGTGCAGGTGAACCTGGCGGCGGCGCAGGACACCGTCACCAGGCAGGAAACCACCACGGTGGACAGCTTCGGCATCCTGCCCGCCATGAACAACGGCTTTGGCTTCTCCATCGGCGCCAGCCTAGTCAGCGACAAGAGCGGCCAGACCCAAATCTCGAACATCGGCGCGCTGATCGGCTCGACCGGCGGCTGCGTCACCATCGACGCGGGGAGCGCGCTCACCGCGCAGGGCAGCATCATCGAGGCGCTGGCGGGCGATGTGAACATCTCCGCGCCTACCGTCACCATCGGGGCGGGCATCGACAGCTTCACATCCTACGCCATCCATAGAGAGAAGTTCGTTGGCTTCGACGTCTCCGTCGAGGCGGGCGGCAACAACCCCTTAAGCGCGGTGCAGAAGGGTGCCGGCTACCTGTCGGCGGCGGAAAAGACCAAGGACCCGCAGGCCAGGCTCCTCTACGAGGCCGCCGCCGGCGTGCAGGCGGGGCAAGGGGCGCTCAACGTCTACAACGCCGGAAGCAACCTTACCCAGGCGCTGGCCTCCTTCGAGATCAAGGTGGGCGTGGGCGTATCGGTCTCCACCTCGCAAACCTTCGCGTCGGGCGAATGGGCGAGTGGCGGGCTGGTGCTGGCGGCGGGCAATCTCGGCATGATTGCCAAGGCGGGCGATCTGACGCTGAAGGGAGCCCAGCTCGACGCGTTCAACGTGACGCTCTCCGCCCAGCGCGACCTCGTGCTGCAAAGCCTGGCGCTGACCGGTACCGCCTCCGCCAAGAGTTCCAGCTTCTCGGCCTTCGCCGGGGCCGGCTTGAGCTTTGGCCTGAACAAAGAGGGCTCCGTGGCCCAGAATGGCCTGGGCGTGACGGCCAATGTCTCGAATTCGGGCACGGACAGCGAGACCGTCTCCATCAGCCACGCGCAGACCGAGGCCACGGGCTCCAACTGGGTCACGCTCACCTCCGGGCAGGACACGAACCTCTACGGCGCCGAGGTCTCGGGCGGCGGCATCACCGCGCAGGTGGCGCGCGACCTGAATATCATCAGCGATCAGGACACCGAGCGCATGACCGCCTCGCAGACCTCCTGGAGCGCTGGCGGCTATGTGGGCGTCACCGCGCCGTCCGCGTCGGTCAACGCGAGCTACGCGCAAGGGGCGGCCTCGGGCGAGTACGCCTCGGTGACCACCACTTCGGGACTGTTCGCGGGCGGCGGCGGCTATGCCGTGACGGTTGGCGGGACCACCACGCTTACGGGTGCTGCGCTGGCGAGTGCGGCGGATGCGTCGAAGAATATGCTCACGACGGCGGCGCTGGTGACGAAGGACCTCGCCAACTCCATGAACTGGAAGGCGTCGAGCTGGGGGATGAGCGTCTCGGCCTCCACCAGCGGCATCGGCGGCATCCAGCCGGGGCTCAGCCAGAAGACCGGCGACATTCCTCGGGGCTTGGCTCAAGCCACCATCGCGCCGGGCACGGTTAGCATCGTCAACGCGGCGCTGCAAAAGTCGCTGACCGGCAAGACGCCGGAGCAGGTGGGCGCCACAGCAAACACTGGATTTTATCTTGCCCGCCAAGCGATAGCGGGCGAACCCGTGACAGCGGAGGGGATGGTTCTTTCCGGTGTAACAGGCGGCGCTTGGGGCGTAGTTGGCGCCACCTCACCCTGGACCGCAGGGTTTCTGGTAGGAGCCACTGTGGGCTTCAACGGGGGAGCGCTCGCTTACGAGTGGGCGAATGCCCCATCGCTGTCCAACCAAGAGCTGCGAGCACTTGCAGCCGATACTCTGATGCTGGGTGCCCCGTTCGCAGCCGCCTACGGCGGCCGCTACCTGGGACAATGGCTCTCCTCCACCCAGCCTGTGACGGAGCAGCCCCTCCAGCTGACCTATAGGGGGGCCAGCGAGACGCCTTCTGAAATATTCATGGGAACCTTGAAGCCCGGCCCCGATGGCGTGTATGTGCCTGAGGCATCGCTGCCAGCGCGCTACGCAGCACTCCAGGAAAATGCTGGCAACATGCCTGGAGAGACGGCGCCATCCAGAGTTGCTGCTGGGACCGGCGGAAATCTTTCCGCTCTGGTGCAAGCGAACGCCTCCGAAGCCGCGGCTGCCATAACCAAGCCGCTTGGGAGCGGTGTCCCGCCGGAGGCCGCCAACGTATCGCCTTTGCCAGGAGAGGCAGCACCTGCCGCCACACCCCCGGTCACCGTGACCGGGCGGGCCGCAGGAACCGGAGTGGATCTCTCCACTCTTGCATCTTCCGCGGAAGCGAACGCCGCTAAGGCTGCGGCTGGAACGGAAGCCCGCACGACTGCGGCACTTAGGAGCGAGCCCAATAGCGGTGTTCCGCCGGAGACGGCCGCCACGGGCGCAGCCAAAGCGGAAAGCGGCGCCGCCAGCACGCTCGCGAACGAGGCAAATCCTGGCGCCCAGGCGAATGGGAATGCCCCCAAGAGCCCCGCCGTTCAGGCAGAGAGCATCACCCCGGCTGAGGCGAATGCCGCAAACGGCAGGCAGCTGGCTCAAAACATCGAGAGCGTCCAGCTGCAAAAACCCTCCACCGATGCCGGAACGAAACTAGCCGATCTTGCGAGTGCGCCGAAAATCGAAGGCGGGCTTCCCGAAGGCTACCGTTCCCTTAGCGGGCTGAGCGCCGACGCTGCTTCCGGCAAATTGCCAGAGGGCTTTTCCAGAGTCCAAAATCGGGAAACTGGCGATATCGACATTATCGATCTCTGTACAAAGAAGATCTACAAACTCGCCGGAGAGGATAGCGCTGGAAACCCGGTTTATAAAAGCGGGCGATGGTATTACACGTTTGAGAATGGGAAGCAGACCATACCGGTCAAAGATGCTTCCATTTTTCAGGTGCCACTTAGAGATATTTCTCCCACCGGTCGGTTCGCGGGGGAAAACTTCGTCGATCTTGCCAATGAAGCCCACAATATTTATTCGCGTCAAGTGGGAAAAGCCAAGGAAACAGCATTGGAATTGTTTGGAAAATTCGGAGAAGTTGACGCGCGTGCCAAAAAGCCGGGATCGGCAGCCAATCGACTTCAACGCGCAGTTGATAATTTTGGCGCCAAAATCAACAACGTAAGCGAGGCTATTAATAATATTTACGATGCGATTGGCACAAGGATCGTTTTGAAGGATGCCTCAAAGGAAACAATAGATGGGCTTGTGGCCGAGTTAGGTAAGGCTATTCAATCCGGTAGATTGAGCGTATTTCAAATAACCTCGTTAACAGGGAAAGACGGAATCCCTTACTTAACAGAAGCGCATTTGCAATATCTCCAAAAAATTGGTGCCGATTCCGGAAATACCATAAAGATAGAAACAAAAACGTATGGGACTGGATACACAATAGGAGGTGTTTACATTAAATATGATGCTAACGTTATGGGGGAAATGCAAGTTATAGGGAAGAATGTGTTGGAATTGGCCGAACCCTAACATATAGTCTATGATGCAACCTTAAACAAACCTTATCTCGACGCCTTCCGCCCGGAAGCCGCACGGGAGGTATCAGAACTTATGGAACCGATACGTAATGCCGTCAGAAGCCTAAGTTCATCTCAAATGGTGGCTTATGACAGCTATCTTAACCGGTGCTATATATCAGCGAGACTACTTGAGCAGGGGGCGCCATCTGCAGAAATGCCACCGCTTCCACAAGGGATACCTGACATTCTCAACATGCAAAACCTTATCACTCTAAGCAAGCAACTCACAGTCTACAAGAGGTAAGCCTTATGGAAAAAATAGAGACAGATAACAAAACTATCTGGGTCATTGAAAAGGCTCCTCATCACGATAGAGTTATATTCTATGATAAGATTTCAAAAGAATATTTTTTGTCTGCATTCGCAGAGATAAGAGATGATAGTATAACCTGGGAGGCAAAGATATCTGCTGACGAAGCTTCTGTTGTCACGAAAGACGCCGCAGTCTTCGAGGCGTTGCTTAAGTCACATAGAAATTGGACAGTGAAAAAATCCTGGGAGAAAGAACCATATAAAAAAGATGGTTATCTATCGAAAGAAGATGGTCTTTGGGATTTGGGATATGGGCGTCCTTGGTAGAAAAGTACAACTGAGTTGTGAGCTGAGCCTAGTTAATACTTTTAGAATGCCGAGCAAGCTGCTGCGCCACCATGTGACCCCTTGCATGAAGCAGGGGACGGGCAATGAAATCTAGAGGTGAACAAAGCCGCAAGTGGTGGTTGGAAGGCTATGATACCTTTGAAGGCGGCCCCGATGCCTTCTACCCGCTCGGCGGTGAATATGATTTGGAGGTCGCTGCGATAAAGGCGGCGCGCGCTGCACTTCGGGAGCTTGAGAAAACACAGCCAAGCTCATCATCCGGTGGGCAAGATACATTCGGCATCCAGGATCGTGTTTACATCGTTAGCCCGGATGGCAAGAGAACACGTTTCGTTGGCTGAACGCTGCAAGCGGTGAGCTAAGGAAGCTCGATCCTCGCGGACCGGGCGCTAAAACAGCTTATCGAAGATAGCCGCACCAAACAATTCATCATCGATAAGCGATTCGGCGATCTTAAATGCGTGGAGAATGCTGCCCAAGAGGCCAAGACTTCGGGCCGCAAATGTCGGGCCGCAAATTAGACATGTACGATGTGGATGCGCCGCTTGAACATTCGGCCATCGGTGTTTTGATGCGCAAGCCTGGCGGGGCCGACCCGACTGTACCGTTCCGCGTGATCGGTGAAGATGGCTTCGTTCCAGCAAGAAACAACCGAGAAGAGGTTATAAAGTATTTCGAAGACAATCCGGACATAGGCAAATACACACTTTATGGCACAAAGGCGAATGGTGAGAAATATGTTGTAGCCGAGGTGGAGAATGGAAAAACACAAATCTATGATAAGGACGCATACAAAGAACTAACCGATAAAAGTGCGCCGAAGCTTGAGGTATCTCGCTTGCGCGGTACAAAAATAGGAGATGCTGAAATTGCTCGTGTTACAAAAAAATTCCCAGAAGGAGAATGGAAGCAATCCATCATCGAAACCCTTAAGCGATATCTCGGGTCCACTTGGGAAGACGCTTTAAGTAAACACGCCTTGGAATAGGATTTACCGATGCCTGACGAGACAGACGATGAATGGCTGAAAAACTGGCGAGCAGAAAACGCTAGAAAAGCGGCAGAAAGTCTTACTGCCGCGAAAGCCGAGGCGGTTCGCATTGGCAAAGAGCCGTTTGATATGGCAAAGCTCTTGTCGTATCGAAAATATGACACGGATTATGATGATCCAAAAATCTATGAGGCTATGACTAAGGACTATGAATCTCGATATTACTCAGATGATAAGGTCATGAATTTGAAAGAGATGGCCGAGCGGCTAGATAAAGCCTACCTCTACGGGCATTGAACTAGCATTCGGCCGAAGCGTAACCGCCTTGCAGCGCGCCGTTGCCGGGCTTGTACACACCCCACAGCAAGCCGTAGCCTCGGCCTTGGGAAAATGCGAAACGCCTGCGGCAGCTACATCTGGACGGGCACGCACAGCATTAAGCAAACAGGATGACGGTCGAGGCCAAAGAGAACGTCACCTCGACGGTTACTATCGATAAGATGAAAGCAGAAACTTCGCCACCTTTGACAAAACAGCATACCTTCCGCGATGCGGCCAACTAGGCCGCGCTTGATCAGGTCTAGAAGATCAGGGCGACAGGAAAGCTCAACCGTTGCGGACGTCCCGCACATGTGAAAGTGTTGTGGCCCTGGCGCCACACAATTCAGCGCCGTTCACGAGTATCTTGTTCTGCATTTGGCCCACTGCTCCATTTCTCGCAGGTGCAAAAATTCTTCCGGCTACCGGCGCATGAGCAGGCTTATCCAGCCCGTGCTGGAACTGGGCTCATCGCATCGGATGACGACGTCTGCTGTCTAAGGTAGTGCTGCCCTGCGAATAATCGAACTTCATGGGCTGACCGGAATGAGCATGGACGTCCGCTAAGTTCAGATCGCGCAAGTGGCACACAACCGTGTACCTGAGCGTCGCGATGTCCGGAGTGGGTCATCCGCGTCGGTGCGACATTTGTGAACATCTGCAGCGGCCTAAAAGCGGAAAGAAATCTTAGCGGCGAAGCCCTCGGCTGCGTCAGGGCGAGACCTCACGCAAGGTGCAGAGCGCGGCGGATCCGCCATGACCGCAGCACCCTCGAATGCGGCCTCGCAACAAGCGAGTATTAGACTGAACTTTTTTCTTTTTGGACACATACCCCATTGATCCTGCGATGATATTTTTCGCAGGATGGGGTGTTTACTGGGTACGGCGGCCGGAGCGGGCCGGCTTGGCGCCGCCGATGACGGACACGCCAAGCAGGTCCAGCGCCTTCTGCTGCAAGAACGTTGGCCGGGTGGTCATCGCCAGCGCGTAGTCCGGGTTGGTCACGGCGACGGCCTCGTTGAGGCAGAGCGTGCCGAGATCGGCAATCAGCGTGTGGAAGCTGTGTACCGGCTAGCCTCGCCCAGCCAAATGGGCTGCGCCGGTTTCGGCGCTGCGTCTGGGGCTGTAAGCCAGGCGCGCAGGCTTGCCGCATAGGCTGCGGAATCCACGCCCGGCAGCGTCTTCCATGTCATCTGCACGGCGATCATCGCCATGCAGCCCGCAAAAACCATGCGCAACGGTCTGGCGGGTAAGACATGGGTCAAGTAGGCCCCGAGCGGGGCGGTGAAGATCATGGCGATGGCGATCGCGCCCGCCCCGGCCAAATTGATATACCCGATGCAACCGCTGGAGCATGTTGCTACCGGCGTCTCCGCCAGAAGGTAGCCAGCCGTGGCGGTAATGGCTAACGGCACCCCCAGCGCGCCGCTCGTGCCTATAGAGCGCTGGATGGGAAGGTAGGCGCACAAGAGCGGCACCGTGATCGGCGCCGCTGCAAGGCCCAGCAAGGCGCAAATTGCTCCGGTGGCGATCCCCTTAATGGAAAGCTCGACGATGCCTGGAAGCTGTTTGGGCACGTCATGCGAGGCCCGGCGGATGACCATGGCCCGCGCGCTCCAAAGCAGGAAGCCAATGAAAATGACGGTTAGTAGCTGGGGGTCGATCGCTTCCGAAAGCAGAGGCCCGGCAAAAGCGCCAACCATGATCCCCGGCGCCAGCCGCCGCATGACAACCCAATCGACGGCGCCGCGGGAAAGATGCGTTTGAACGCCCGAGAACGTTGCCACAACCGTTGTCGCCATCGCGGTGGCGATGGCGATCTTCACAAGATCGGGCCCGGCCAGGCCGAAATGCGGCATCATGAAAGTGAGCACCGGCACGATGATGATGCCGCCGCCGATGCCCAATAGTCCCGAAAACAATCCCGCGATGGCGCCCAGGGCCATTAACGCCGCCAACTGTTCCACTACGCCCCTCGCCAGCCGGAATTTAAGCGTTCCATAGCAACCGCGCGCGCCTTACCGGCTGTTCTTCCCGTGGGGTTTGCAAAACCTCGGCGGGCCCGCTCTCTGGCGGCCGCGAGGGCTCGTAGAGTATGAGTGTCACGCTGTGAGCCCAGCATGCCTGATAAAAGCACCGCAGCCCGGCCGCCATGAAGGCTTGTCCTTGCCGCAAGATCGTAGCGCCCTGCTCATGGCCGCAAATCCCGGCGCCCGCGGCCACCAGCCCAGCATGTGGGGTAGCTAAAGCCGGCAGCTCGAACACAGTACCGGCCAGGAGATGGACCGTACTGAGGCTCGGGCCGCCGCGGACGCCAGGAGGGACGAGCATAACGCTTCGTCCTCCGGCGAGGCGCCGGTGGTATTTGACCTCGCCGGAAAGCTCTGGAATGGACGGATAGCCAGGGATTTCGATAATGAACCCGGCCCCGCCGCTTACGATGCACCGGCCGCGCGCCGCGAAATAAGCACCGGCTGGCAGTTCCAAATTGTTGGCCGGGGTCTCGATCTTGGCCGTGCCCCCGGTGACAAAGCCTGCGAACGAGCCGGATGACGTGAAAAGGGCAGGATGATCCCTCCGGCTGCCGCCGAAAGCCTAAATCGTCTCGCGGCCCTGGCCAAAATCGAACAAGACCCCTGGCGTTAGAGAACGCACCTGGAAAGACGCCATCATCGTTTATCCTTCCATAGGCAGGCAATCGGCGGGTTGCTGCTGACGCACCTATCCCTCCATAGGCAGGCATCGGGCGGGTTGTCGCCCGCACACTCAGGCCCGCCCGCACCGGCGAGATAGAGTTCGCCCGTCAGCGCCGATGTCTCCCATGGGGTTTGCGCGCCGTGCGTTTTCTCGCTGACGGTGCCGTGCACCCGCTGGAACACGTCTTCGATTTTCATCCCCTTCACCGCAATCGCCTGCGCAAGCGCCGCGGTAAAGTGACTGGTGCCGTTGGCGGAGCTGTCGGGCGCCCAAGTTCCGGGCATCGCGGAGAATGCGATAAGGCCGCCATTGGGAGACGCCGGCTGCCGCGAGGCCGCCGGGGACAAAGACAAAGGGATTGCGATAGCAGGCGTCGATCGCCAGTATCAAAGCGCGTGTCTCGACGCTTTTCAGCACGTTTAGAACGGTGGTCAGGCTTACCGTTTCGAAATCGATATCCCCTGGGCTTTCGATCCGCGCGTCCACGGGGATGAGATAGTTTTGTCCATGCAGCTCCAGGGCCGTTCCCGCGAAAAAGACGAAGGCCACGGTATCGCTGCCGCGCTCCCGCAAGGTTTCTCTAAAATCCAGAAGCGCACGGTGCATTTTGCGCTGATTAAGGTCGCTGAAAGCGAAAACCTCGAAGCCGAGCGCCTTCAGCGCATCGGTCATTACCCGCCCGTCGTTTGTGGCGCTCGCGGCACCATGAGGCGCTTGGTATGCGGAGTTACCGATGACGAGCGCTACTTTTTTGCTCGCCTCTTGCGCGAGGCCGGCGCCGGACCACAGCAAAAGCGCCAAACAGACAAAAAACCGGGCAACCGGCATCTCAACCCTTCGCGCGTTGCTGTCCCGCATTCTTGCAACCTCCCGCCGCACTTAAAAAAATCAGCTATTATGCTCCATACTATTGCGCATACGCTATCACAATAAGAAACAGCGATTTCTATGCAAAAATGGTGTTAAGCCTGTGTTCTGAATGTACCGGTGCTATCCGCGCTACCGCGCCCTAACGGTCTTGGGACCGTTTCGCGGCATTCTCTTTCCAGCCAGCGATTTCTTTCCGCGCCACGGCGCGGCCGGGCCGCAGCGGCGCGCCTCGCGTCTTGCGCGAGGTCCGTGCTTATTTTGCCGGTTTCGCCTTCGCCGCGGCTTCTTTCAGAGCTTCGTCCTTGGTCCAGTCGATGTTCGAATGCCCGAGCTGCGGCGGCGAGAACTTCCCGGCCCTGGTCAGATTGTTTCCGTAGATGTCGCGCACCCTCCAGACTTTGCCGTCCTTCAATGCCTTCACACGGTGTTCGCCTTCCCCGAACTCGTAGGCAATGGCTTGATCGTCCTGGTCCCTGAGCCGCTTGATCTCCTTTTTGAGTTCCTCGGTATCTTCGCCGAGCCCGCGCTCCACATAGCTTGGTGCCTTCCCCACGCCTCGATCTCCTTCCGGCAGCGCGATACGAACCTGCGGATCGATCTCGATGACACAGCCGCTGCCTGCTCCGGCCAGCCTGCCCCATGCCGTTCTTTTGAAGCTTACCGCGCCACTACAGCCTGTCTCACAATGCTGGCTTCGTCCAGCCAGAGCGGCCGCGCGGGCCGCGGCCTAGTGTCAGCCGCTGTGAGCCAATCGCGCAAGCTGGCCGTATAGGCCGCCGAATCCACGCTTGGCATGGTTTTCCAGGTCATCTGCCCGGCAGTCGCCACCATGCAAACCGCAAATAGTATGCGCAGCGGCCCGGTGGGCACGATATGGGTCAGGTAAGCCCCGAGCGGTGCCGTGAGAATTGTTCCGGCAGCTATGGCGCCGGCGGCTGCCAGATAAACGTATCCGGCGCAACCGCTGGGGCATGTGGCCGCTGGCGTCGCCGCGAGGAGGTAGCCCGCGGCGGCGGTGGCGGCGAGGGGTATCCCAAGTGTGCTCGTTGTTGCGATGCTCCGCTGAATTGAGATGTAAGTAGACAAAAGCGGAACGAGGAGCGCGGCACCGCCAATGCCCAGCATGCTACAATAAACGCCTGTGCCGAACCCTTTTACCGAAAGGTCGAGAATGCCCGGAAGCGGGACGGCGGGCAAATGCGCGGCGCGGTGCCTGGGTATCATCCGCCAAGCCGCATAGAGCAGAAAAGCGATAAAAAAGATAACCAGCATCTGGCCGTCAATCGCCCCGGAAAGCTGCGCCCCAGCAAATGAGCCTAGCACAATGCCAGGCGCGAGCCGCCGCACCGCAAGCCAATCGACCGCGCCACGGGCAAGATGCGGCGTCCCCTCCCGTCATGCTACCGCCCGCGCCTTCCGCGAGGTGGCCGCTTCTCCTCGATCTCGCGGCGTATAGCCGCCAGCCGCTCTTGCTGCTGCCGGGTTTGCGCCGGCGCTTCCGCGTCCGGACCCGGACGCTGCTTGCCCGCTTTCCTGCCCCCCTCAATTTGATCTTTCTGCTCAGCCGCCTTGGGCTGTGTGGAAACCTTCGGCCCGCCAGCCAGGGTCCAAGTGACGCCGTTTGGTGGCGCCACGAGGTGGATGCCGTATGCGGTCAGCTGGCCGGCCATTAGCTTTTCCGGCTCGATGCGGGCCACGGTATCGGCAAACCGCGCGCCTTTAGGTTTCCAGCCGCGGGCGGCCGCCAGGGCCAGTGCGATCTTGCCGGCCGCCAGCTGGTGATAGCGGCTCTCGCCGTGAGTAAGCGTGATCTTCATGGCCGGGCTCTGTTTGGCTAGCTGGGCGAGCATTTCGATCTGCTGCCCCTGCGGCACCCCGCCGGTCGAAACATAGGTCTGGCCCTGAGGCCAGCCATCGCGTTTGGCTTTGGCCAGCATTTCGGCCGCATCATTGCAGACCTTCAACTCACCCGAAGCCCCATTGCCGGTGGAGACGATGGCCAGGCTACGATGGCTATTCCGGGTGTGACCAGCAAAGTCTGACGTCACCAGCTCGTAGCCGACAAGCCCGCCCTTGGTCCGGTTCGCCACCAGCAGATTGCCGTTGCCGTCCACGCGCACGTCGTTTTTCAACCTGATGAGATCGTCCCGATCAAGTCCAAGGCGTTCGATCACGCCGGTTTTCTCTGTGTCGCCGCTTGCACAATCCCAGCGCTTGCGGGCCTCGGTTACATCAAGGGTCGTTTGCTCCTGCCACCTGGCCGCCGCCGCTAGGTCGCGGCCGATATCGCGGTGGGCTGTGCCGATCAAAGGCCGGAGGATATCATGAGCCGTGCCGATGGTGGCGCCGTCGATATCCATGATTAAATTGAGTGCGTTGCCATTCGCGCGGGCATTGTCTGGGGTGAAATACCGAGTGCCCTTGAGCTGGCCATCCGCTGCTGGCGCCTGCTGCACTACCAGCTGGGCACCGCTGGAAGGATGTTCCCAAATACGAGAAAGGGTCGAGGCCTCGCTCCCCCGGTCTTTCCAGCCACGCCCGGCCAGCAGGCCGTTTAAGTCAATGCGCTGGATCGCGGCCAGCTCGACCGCCCGGCGTTCTCCAGCCGCCATGCCGGCTCGCTGCCGGGGCAGAAGGGAAACTGTGGGTGTCTGCCCGGCCCGGCGCATTTCCGCGGCGGCTGGCTCGCTTTGGGCCACCCGGTCAAGAAATTCGTCCCAGGTCTCTTTGCGGGGGGGCGGGCCTTCGGCGTCCCGTTTCCTGGCGAACTCAGCGCGCAGATTTTGCCGCTCGGCCCGGTGAGCTTCGGCCAGCCCGGCAACTTGGGTCCGGCGATCCTCGATAGGGATAGCCTTGTCGCTCCATGCCTTGGCGTGTGCATCGGCCTGGCGGCCGCGCATGGCGGTCTCGGCCTCAATTCGCTCTGCCTTCAATGCAGCCAGCGCCGTCAGCCATACCGCGCGCTCTCGATCGTAGCGGACCTTGGATTCCGTGAAATACCGGGCCTTCAGCTGAGATAGGAGCTGTCCAGCGGCTGCCGCGCCCGCGGACAGCGGCTTGCCGTCTGGCATGGTCAGAAAGTGACTTGGAATGCCAGACGAAGGAGCTGCCGCCGCGGCTGGCGGCATGTGCAGGGTTTCGCGAAGACCGTCCAGGCCGATGATAAGGCCGGCCTCGGCGACCGCTTCAGCGCGCTTGCGATCACGCGTTACCAGCACATCGGCGGCGAAGCCGCGCAGGCGTTCAAGATCATGCTCCGTGCCAGGCGGCACCCGGCCCCCTTCGGCCATGACGCCGGAGAGACTATTCCGCAGACCCTGCCAGTAGCGAAATTCCGCCTCGCGCGGGTGATCCTCGACCGGCATTTTCGAGGCTTCGATCTCATACCACAATTCCCCGGCGGCTCCGCGCGCTTGCAGATAGTGGCTGTCGATGTCTTCCCAGGTTGGCGCGCGGCTATCGTGCGGCGCCGCGCTTTCGCGCCTGGCCTCCGGAGCGCCGTCCCCAACTGCCCCAGATGCAGTGACCGTGCGGGCGGGCGGTTCTCCGAGCGCCACGGGCATAACAAAACGATTGCCGCCCGCGACAGGTGCGAGAGGCATTCCGAGCGTCAGCCGCGCATGCTCCTCCGTGTATATGTGATCCGTCTCCTGCATGGCCGCTGCGCGGGTCGAACCGCGGGCCATCAGCAAATCGGCGGCGAAGCCGCGCAAGCGGCCGGAATCGGCGGCGGCATCGCGCGGGAGACGGCCGCCTGCCGCCAGGGTGTGCGCGGCCCAGTCCCGCACGGTTTGCCAGTAGACGAATTGATCGTCTCCGCCCGCTGCGTCTCTCGCTTCATGCCAAATGGCTCCCGCCTGCTGCCGGGCATGCACATACAAGCGCTCGCTGTCTTCCCAGGAAAGCGGGTTTACCGCGGCGGCGGCTACAAGGTCGCCCGTTGCCACATACGGCCGCGGCGCGTCCAGCCACTCAGCCGCCGCGAGTTTCTGCGCGTCCTTGCTGACTTGGCGGGCAATGTCGCGCCAATCGGTCGCCGTCTCACGGGCGGCAAAAACCGCTATGTCTTGGGACTGCCGGGTGTAGGCCACATAAGCTGAGGTATTGGCATCGTGCCGTGTGTGATCGACGAGCGTCTTGGCGATTGTTTGCCCTTGACCTTTATAGACAGTGCCCGCGTAATTTAGAGCGATCCCGCCAAACCGTCCTTTTTGGGTGCCAAGGGTGAGCGTGCGGATCTCGCCGTCCGCGAGCTGGATGCTGATCCGGGAGTTTTCCCTATCGACAGCCGTAACCACCCCCCGCGCGCCATTCGTCACGCCAAGCTTGCGGTCTGTCTGCGTAATACGAATACGGTCATTGATCGCAAAGCGGCGGGTGCCATTGGCGGTGGCAGCTTCCATATCCTCGCCAAGCTCACCGCGAGCGCGGCGGATTTCTTGCGCCTTCTGGTTAAACAGCTCTACACGGGCATTCGTGTATGAGAAAATGTACACGTCTTCATAACCGCGCGCCGTGGTGTCCGCTTCCCACTGCCGCATGAGCGCGCCGGCGCTTTCCTCTTCGCTGCCGCTCCATTTGATTAGGCCGTCTTCGTGGAAAATTCGCAGACCTTCTAGGAAGCGGTAATTTGCAAAATGCCCCGCCGCTTCGTTCTGCCGCTTGTTTGTCGTCGCGTCTTGGCGCGCTATGACATTGATTTCGTTTGCGCCAAACTGCTTTGCGAGGGTTCCGAACATACCGCCACGCTCCACGGCGGGCAGCTGTCTGTCATCGCCGATGCCAACCAGCTTGCAGCCCCGGTCGCGCGCCAGCATCAGCAGCTCCCGGAGTTTGCGGTTCGGCAGCATGCCAAGTTCATCGACGACGAGAATCGTCTTGCTATCCCACCGGAGCTTCCCTTTCCGCGCCCTTGTCAGCACCGCGTCGACGGTATGGGCGTCGAAGCCGTCGCCCCTCATGTCGTTCACCACTACGTTTGTGAACGACAGCCCCACAACCTTGTATCCACTTTCTTGGTACACGGCGCGCAGGGCCTTGCTGACGTAGGACTTACCGGCGCCAGCGCGGCCAATCCACAGCGCGAAACCCGATCCCTCAATGGCGCCATGAAACGCCGGCAGCTGATCTTCTTTACGCATCGCGCGGCTGGCAATGGCGCGCTCAATAGCCTTGGCATCGACCGGGTGGCCGTTGCCGGCCTCGCGCATCGCCTGGGCCGCCTGGATGCAATCGGCCTCTTCCTGGCGCACGGCACGGCTGCTGAAGCGGGGTGTCCCGTCCCCGGTCTGAAGATGCACGCAGTCCTGGTGTTCGAGCAAAGTCCGCTTCACGGCAGCACAGCGGTCTTCCGCGACGTAAGCCTCTAAATAGCGGTCTATGTCGCGTTCGGTGAACGTCGCGTCACGTTCGGTGAGGTCATCCAAAATGGCGGCGGCTTCGTCGCTATCGCTTACCCCCGGCGCTTGATACTGGCTCAGCCGGGATTCAAGGCCAGAAAGGGTGTAGCTGTCGCCGATGGCGCCAGACTTAGCACGCATCCCGCTATCCAAATGATGGATGACCAGCCCCTTGCCATCGCGCGCCAACTCGGCCGACAACCCGCCGAGGCTGAGGGCGGCATGCACCTGGCGCCAGTTTTCGCACTCGTCGAGCACCCTATCCACCTGGCCGGCCGCCAGCCATTGTTCGAAGCTACCAACGCCAGCGTAGCGTTCGAGGGCCAGCGCGCCTTGGGACAGCTGGCGCAGCAAGCGGCGATCCCGGCTTTCGAGCACAAAAGGTTTGTCGCCCAGGTACTCCACGGCGAAAGGCCCGCGGTCGTGACTCCAGCCTTGCTTGATTTCGATCTCCCGCATGGCGCGGTCGATCAGTAAAAAGTCGCCGCGCGGCTGATGTGCCTTGAAGGTTTCAGGATGCACCTTGTTTATGGCGGCATGGACATGGCTATTGCCTGTATCGCGGTGATGGCTGGCGACGAATTGGTGATGTTCATAGCCAAGCGCCTTTACCGTGTGCCGCACCGCTTCTTCCATTTGTGCGGGCACCGGCTCCTCGCCTTCCGGCCAAGATATGATGAGATGGTAAACTGGGTCGCCGTGCCCGGTGTACAGATCCGCGACCAGCTTCATTTCAACGGCGGCGGTTTGCAGCGATACGATGTTATCGCTGGTCATATGCCAATCGGCCTTCTTCGCCTCATCGATGTACTCGATGAGGCGTTTGAAGGAGCTGCCGCCATCCATCCGTTTCCGCGTCACCTTGCCGATCATCAGGCATCGTCCGCATTTTGATAGTTGGCCAGCAGCTGGGTCAGTATCTCATCCACCCGGCCGGCCAACGCACGGTATTCGGCCATCAACTGTTCCAGCGGTTGCTGACGATCCCTTGGCGCCGGCCCGCGCGCATGGCGCTCTCCGTCCTTACCCTCGCCATCGGTCAGCCACCATCGGAACAGGCCGCCGTTGCGCTGCAAATCGCCGCGCACCTTCTGTAGCTCCATGAGCATGCGGACATCGCCCGCGCCCGGCAGTTTGCGGCGGAGGGCGCAGCGGCGCACAAACTCCTGGGGCGTCATGCGCTTGCCCGTTTCGGTAGGACCACCGGCTAGAACCGTAATCCGGTCTTGGATCTGCGCCCATTCCTCGGGCGAGAGGCGCAGGTCCATTTTGTGGGTGCGCCTGCGCCGTTCGCTTCGTGGTTTTCCGTCACCGGCTACGTTTGGCATGAAAATACCTGTGTCGAGTGGCTTGCGGCGATGGCCAGAATGGCGGGGACGGACGTCCGTTTCCTACCCTGTCCGCCCCTTTTACCCTTCCGAATGCACAGCATCGGCCAACTGCCGCGGCATACGCAAAATTTCCATGTGCTTAAAAGCAGATGACATCCATAAAGTCCAGTTTAGTTGCCGCTTGCACCCGCTATGAAGCAGCTTGGACAAGCACTTTTACAAGCCGAGACACCAAAAAAGCAGTAATGCGCACCGTTCCGCTGCTACGAAGCTGCTATTTCAACTTAAAATAGAAAAACGCTAGAACAGTTCAGCTATTCCATGCCTTGGAGTAGCTTAAAATAGCTTAGTTTCGCTTAAAGTAGCTTAGAATAGCTTAAAATCGCTTAAAGTAGCTTAAAGTAGCTTAAAGTAGCTTAAAGTAGCTTAAAATCGCCAGGTGCTGCGATTTTAAGGCGCAACCATTGGTGGCGCTTTAGTCAACCGTGTTCCATGGTGTGAAACGCAGGGTGTGCCCGTTTCGACACGCTTTCGCCATGCCATCGCATAAGCAGGGGGCGGCGGCTCGTTCCGGCAGCCGTTGAGGTTCCCGCCGCTTGAAAACGCGGGGTGTGCCCATTTTCGCACAATGCTGTGCCCGTGGCGCGCGCAATAACGCGGGATTCGCCCGCTTTGCGTGCGCCTTTTTAGGCTGTGGCTGGCTGAAAGGCTGAAATGTTGTTCGCAGCCCTCTCCTGCCAAGCCTTTTTTTTAACTTCTAGGTTGGTTTCTCCCTGTCCCGTGGACTCGGCCCAGCCGGGTAGCTTGGCGAGCGCAGCGAAGGCTGGGCGGCCGAAGCTCCGGGGCTTGGCAAGGGGGGTAACGGGAATGAGCCAAGCCCACTCGGGCGGCTCCCGCATGGCGTAGAGGTTGGATGCTTGCCGCACGGCCTTGAGCGGAACTCCGCCTCTATAGATCGTTTCGCGCACCAGCCGCCGCGTCTTGTCCAGAATGCCTGCCGCGACAAGCCGCTTCACTCCCCTCGCCACAGCCTCCCGGCACAAACCCGTGGCCGTTTCCAGTGCGTCGTAGCTCGGGCAGGTAAGCCCAGCCGTTCGGTTATGGAACTTGAAGAGCAGCGCCGTTCAGGACGCGGAGCCCCGGCCAGCCCAGCACGCCGTTCACCCGGCCTTTGGCCTTCGTGTCGCACTCCAGCTCTTGAGCGCGCATCATGATCCGGGCGCGCTCATTGGATTTGAGCGGCCGGCGATTGGAAAGGGAGCGGCGAAGATCTTCTCAGCCGTCTAACCGATTGTGCCCCAGCGGGCGTGGTCAATAAAAAGGAATGGCCACCGGACGCGACACGGCTTGGCAACCGCCTCACCGTTGCCGCACCTTCCCTGCGCAGACGCGGCATTACCATCGCGAGGGGCCGCGAGGGCGGCGGCAGCTCAAACGGCAAGCGCTCGCGCTTCTTCGAAATTACGATGGCACCGGAAAAGGAGGACGGCGCATGTTAAAAAAGCGCTCTTTCCCCCTTTTTAGAGGAAAACAGCGTCCTTAGCGTCCCCCCGCAGCGCCCCCGTTTTTGGCGATTGGCTAGCGTCCCCCTTAGTTTCAGCGTCCCCTGCTAGCGGTCCCTGTCAAGTCATTGAAAGAATGGGCGGTTTTTTAGACGGGGACGCTAGGGGACGCAGGGGACGCTATTTTTCCCAACAACAAGGGGGAAACCGAAAAAAAAACACACGAGGCCGAAAACGGAATAAGAACGGCGAGGGCATGACATACCAATTCACCCTGAGCTTTCCCTGGCGCGACTGGGCGGCCGGGACGCAGGGCTGCGAGACATTCTAGATCGCAGCGCAGCATCCGCGCGGCGACTACGGGGTCTTCTACGGCGAGACGGCGCTCACGATCAGCCGGCAATCGCAATCAGATGAAGTGCCGACCCGAGAACGTCCGCGGCAGCCTAGCAGCTGACCCTTCGCCAACGACGCGATGGGGCAGCACAGCCCGCTGGTGCGGTTATGGAAGCTCAGGATCACCGCGATCACCGCGAGACCTGCCGCGCCGGGAACGCCCCGGCAGGGCGTCAGTGGGCCTGGTCCGTTCCGTGCCGATCCGGTTAGCACAGACACCCACTACATATTGGGTTAGCGCGGAACCGCATCGTGACCGCCCAATCAACCGCACATGACCCGTTGCGGAAGTGGAACGCGCGCAGTGGCAGGACGAGCCTTTCATTGGCATTAGACAATAAAATCTTCCAAAACCCCAGCACTTTCCGCTAGTTTTCAAGCCCTTCCTGTACATTCGAGTTATTTCAATACCTACCTAACTCTGTGCTGAATCACTTGATAATCGTCGCCGGGTATACTCAGTGACACCCACCCCACGGCGAGATCCCGCATCAGGTCAGACGGTCCAGGTCCAGTCGATCGGGTAGTTGAAAATCGGGGTGAACGTCACGCCGACCGCCTCCATATCTTTGCGCCCGTCAACGACCATCTCCTTCAGTCGGTCCAACGGTGCGCATGCTCGTCGGTGTCCCAGACACTAACTTGCACGATCGAGCCCCTCGGCGAGACGCCCGCATAAAAGTGAATGAGCACTTATTGTATTGCGGCAAACCTTCGAGGCCGCCGGCGTCCGGTTTACAGAGGATGGCGGGATCGTGCCGCCGAAGAGGGAGTCAAGGCTAGCGCCGGAAACGTGGTGCATGTCGAGGTGAAGCAAAAGCGGAGGCGGCAGGGAGCCGCCCTGTTGGTTTATCCGGAGGCCCGCTCGCGCGGGCCGCCGCAACAGGGGCCGGGAGCGGAAGTGGCGGGTCACAAAGAATGCGCAAACAGCCATGCTTGCTTTCGGACCTCATAGCGGGCGTTCCGCGGGAGCGGCGACAGGCGGCGAAGTTCCTCCCATCGTTAACGCATTGGTAAGTTTTTTGCGTCAACCTTTACAACCTCATTAAGCAAAGAGGGCGCCATGTCAGACACCAGCATTCCCGGCGGACGGATTCTGCTCATTCGTGGAGCGGATCGAACACCTGGACACCGAATTGCAGGAGCTGAACGAGCAGAAAAAGGAAGTTTTTGCAGAAGCAAAGTCTGAGGGGTTCGATGTAAGGGTCCTCAAGGAAATCATCAAGCTGAGGAAGCAGGATAAGGATGAGCGCGACGAGCACGAGACTCTGCTTGATATGTATATGAGGGCAATGGAAGCCGTCGGCCCGCAGTTCTCCGCCAAGGCCGCTTGACCCGATCCGCCACACGGGCTTCGCCGGCAGCCCTCGCCGAACAGGTGATCGGGACAACCCGGTCACCCCTCCACCGCTTTGACCAGGTGCTCCAATCCCGGCTCTGAATTATCGCCGCGGCAGTGTCTTAGCCTTTCCGGAGAAGACCGCATTTGGATCTCAAAGCCGGCTTGGCGCGCATGGGATCGCGTCGAAGTATAGAGTTCCTGCGCTTTGTCAGACATGGCCCCATGCTGCCTCGCGGCCAGCGTGAAGGCAAGCCCGCATCAAGCGCCGCACCGGGCCGGACCATGTTCGGTGATTGCCGGGCGGCGGGCGAGGGGTATTTCCGCGGCGGGTTTGAGGGCTAGCCCAAGCCAGGGCGGTCCACATGGGGCGCCACCGCGGCAATAGCGCTTGAGGCCGATTGCGGACTTGGCGGACTTCAAAACCTGGCACCCTGAGCACAGCGGCTTTCGGATCTTGAAGCGGGCGATCTCGCGAAGCGCGCCTGACTGGCGCAGTGGGCCATGTGCGGACTCTCGGGATGATCGAGTGAAGCCGCGTACCGATTGGGGCACGATTCAAGGAACGGACATCGATCCGTGCCCGGCTGCCAGCGCAGAGAGTGCCGCGTAGCACGTCCGCTCATTGGGGTATCGCGTCACCGCTTCAGACGTCGGGCTCCCCGACGAAATGGAATGCGTGTAGCCCGGCGCTTTTTGCGGCATCCTGCAATGCGAAAACGTCAAGTCGGGTCGGGAGCGGTCATGGGCTCCGTTTCGGGGCACGGCCGCTTAACCTCCAGCACCGGAATTGCCGAAGCGAAGTCCAGCAAGTTGGGAGGGGCACTCGAACCTAGCCATCGCGCGCAGCGGCATCAGGCGCATGGCCTATGGCAGTCTTGCCACGACAGCAAAATCCCCGCCCGTCGTTCCGAAATGCGCCGTCTGCGTATCGCCACTTCCCCCGCGCGTGACAGCCACGGTCATGCCCTTGACCGCCCCGCCACGCGCGCCCAGCTCCGCGAACAGCTCGGGTACGCGCTTCTCCACATACGCGGCAAGCTCCGTCAGTTCGATCTTGCCGTTGCCGTTCGTATCGCCCTTATGCAGCGCTTCCATCACCGCGTAGGTGAACACCCCGTGCCCGAGCTTTTTGAGTTCGAATGCCGATTGCCCCTGCGCGGCGGCGGCCAGTACCGGCCGCCCCGTCGCTTCGTGAAGCCGCCCGATGCCAGCCTCGGAAGCCGGCGCATTGATCCGCGAGCGCAAATAGCCGCTGGTCAGCGCCCCGGACTCGCACGTATCCAGCAAAATCAGCGCCTTCTTTGCCTTGATGCGGTTGGCGAGCCAGTCCTGTAGCTTGAACTGATCGATAGCGCGGCTGGCGAGTGCTTCCGGGTCCGCTCCGCCCTGATAGTCCTGCGGAATAAGATAGAAGCGGCCTTCATGCGAATAGCCATGCGCCGCAGCGAACAACACGAAGGTGTCGCGCGGATGTATCCCGGCCGCCATCTCCGTCACGATGGCGTCGAGCTTGGCGGCGGTCGCCTCGCCATCAAGTACGGTTCGCACGCGCACCACGCTATATAGGCCCGAGCCCGCGTTCCTAATCTCGTCTGCAAACGCCGAAGCGTCTCCAACCGCGTGCTTCAGCGGCGGAAAATATGCCTTGCCATTGGCGCCGGGCGGGGTCCAGCCAATATCCTTATAATCATTGATGCCAATTGCGAGGATGTGAAGTTTCGGCCCCGCCGTTTCCCTGGAGTCGATATGTGCGATGGTGGTTTGCGCCGGGAGCGAAGCCAGAAGATTGCTTGCATTATAGGCGACAATCTCAATCTGATTGTCCCCAGAATCAAGTGCAAGTTCCTGCTTGACCTCATAGACCGACCCCGCACTCGCTGTCGCGTTCTTCACGGCCACCGCAATGCCATTAACGCGCCATTCGATGCGTCCGATGCCCTTGCCGCGATCCTTGATGCGGGCTGTCACGCTAACGAGGTCGCTGTTGAACCCGATGCCTTGCTCATGCGCAGTGATCTCCACTTCTGGAGCCGGCCCGCTATCGAGCACCTTTTCCAGATTTATCACTTCCGCAGCGCGCCTAACGTCGCCATTGGGATCGCCCGCCAGCGCCTCACGCACGAGATCCGGATTGTACAACGATTGGTGAACCTGGCTAATAGCTGTAGCCTCAAGGCCGCGAACAACTGAGAGCATGCCAACGTCGCGGCGGGAGGAGTTAAAAAACCCGGCCTCTGTGATCGACAGCCAATCGCCTTTTGGAGCGGCGTATAGCTTAGCCAGAAGGTTGAGCCTGTTGTGAGCTCCAAGCTTCCATATTCCAATAGCCCCATCTTTAGACTCGATGTTACGATCCGACCTCCAATAAGATTGTTGCTTATTCTAACAATGGGGCCACTATGGGCAGGTTCGAGCCAAACCCTTTGCATAGTATTAATGTCAATTGCCTCGAGGGTGCCATCCTCTCCCCCGGCTAGCAGAAGACTGTCTTTGGCCAACCCGACCGCCACGTTTTCGCCCGTCTCCCCACCGCTCATCACAGCGTAGTCTAAGGTTTCTACGGCACTAGACAGGGAGCCATATTGCTTTACCACCCGGCTGAATATGCGCTTAGCAGAAGCTAGGCTTTCCTCGGTAACCACTTGTGGAAATAGCTCACCCTTCAGTGTGTTGATGTGCAATTTTTGCAAGAGACACGCAAGAACATGTGGATTGCCAGAGCCTGTATAAATTGAATTTGACTCTAACGCTTCTTCCTCCTTTCCCATAAAACTACAATGACCAAGTGAATTCTTGGTTTCAACTCGACCCTGCTGCTCGACAAATGCGCGTTGTGCGCCAGTATCAAAAGTCCATTCTCTCCTTGTGCCATCAGGATGGTCGCTCTTTATTATGTTTCCGCTATTAGAAAAATAGGTTTTACCAGAACTCAATGACGCCAATAAATTCCAGAACGCGACCACTCGCAAGATATAACGATTGCCCCTGAGCAAGAACATTTTCACCATCTCTTACTTGTATTTGCCTTTTTGCCTCGTCTGACCTCAAATTTAAGGAACACCATGCACGAAAACCAACATATAGTCGCAAAAACGCTTCTCGCGAATTTCCAGCCCACTGGGCATCACGGTATCGGTCCGAGGCCCATTGAACGGCATTTTCATTCAGGAAGTTCTTTAGCTTCTGGCCAATATCCAGAGGAATAAGTTTAGGTGGAATATCGAGAGGGCTAACCCTAGTATCTACATGATAGGTCTTAATCCTGTAATTTGTTAATGGATCTGACGATAATGGGTTTACCCAGAGCAAATCAAGTTTCGCATCATCGGATACAACCGCCACCAGCTTTGCGTAATGCTCATCAGAACGTGAAATAGGCGCATATCTTTTTTCAACAACATCCCATACTCCGGCAATCGTATCTTCGATGTAGCCATCAAAATTATAAAAATAATTTGCGTATATATAGCGCCCGCTATCCGACACCCACATGTAGACAACCCCTTCGACTGGGGTAGGAGGTGGTAGTGTCGCCAACAATTTATGCTCTTTTGTGCTCCACAATTTCAAGACGCCGGCTATGTCTGCGGTGACAAGTATTTTGCTGTTTCCGCTTAATTGCATGCAGTTAATACTCGCGCCGTGGCCGGTTTGAGCCACAACGTCAGCCCTGGTGTCGCGAGACAGCGTGATTTCAGCTGGCTTCGTAATGATCTCGAAGCTATTAGCGATCCGCCCCACGGCGTCCGCATATTCGCGTCTCCGTGCTTCGGTGTAGAGGGTTGAAAATCCACGCACAATATCGCTGTTTACACGCGCCGCGAGATAGAAGCCGTTGCCGTCCCCATCGCGTCCCCGCAACACAAACTGCCCGTTGGCAATACCCGCATTTTCCGTAAGCACCCTGCCCTTGATCGAGGTCAGCTTCGCGTAAACATCCTCGATGCTTCTGCCGGGCGCGAACGCGAGCGAGTTGACCGTCATGCCGCCATCACGCGATGCCCAGGTGTGCCCCCATTTGGTAGGCTTGCCTTCGGCGGGCCAGCTCTCGGGAATGCCGATTTTGATGCCCGCCTGCGCGTCCGTCACGATGCGGAGCTGCTCCGCGGCGGCAACGGAGGCAATGGATATCGCCAGCGATGCAATCACCGCCAGCAAAAGACGCACAGCGCGCGCACGCCACATTCCCAGCGCCCCTCAAGCCTACTCTCAGCGCAAAGGTATCCTAATTAATAAACGAATGGAACTGGCTATCGAGCGCCAGCCGCTTTGTCCCGAAGGCGATGGTCCAAGTGATAATAGAAGAAGCATCCGGGACAGCCGGTCCTCCCCTGGCAACAGACGTACCGGCCAATAAGGCAAATGGCCGCTTCCGTGATGGGTTTCAGATGGCGGCCGGATGGCTGGGCGCGGGTCTTGCGCGGCCCGGCCGGCGTCTGAAAGCCCCCGGGGAAGGAAACCGCGGGCAACGGGGGATGCGCTATGGGGATTTATGCCCGCGGGTAGCCGGAGCTGTTGCGCACTTCGGCGCCTGTTGGTGTGCTGGGGAGCGGCAGACCGCCGGAGAACGGCTCAAAGCCCAGAGCCTGAGGGCTCGCCGGCCGTTGCAGACAGCTGACCAGAACGCTCCGCAGGCATGGCTCCGCTGGCGCGGCGTTGCGGCCGGCTGTCTGCAACGGCATTGGTGTCCAGGGCAGCATGGCAGACCTCATGACGTGTCGAACCAGATGACAGCGGGTGCTGGCGGCCGGTAGCGGGGCAGCGTGCCGCGCTCGAAGAACTCGATGATGGTCATGCGCCCGCCACAGCAGGGACAGGGCGGCAAGACGGTCTCTTCGGGCTCGTCCGGACTGGGAGCCGCGCTTGCCTCCGCAGACGGCGTTGCGCCGAGTAACTCCCGCAGCCGCGCGATATTGCCGGCACGGCTTGCGGAGGCAAACAGCCCGTAATGCCGGATGCGGTGGAAGCCTTTGGGCAGGATGTGCAGCATGAAGCGGCGAATGAACTCATCCGTTGCCAGCGTCATGACCTTGTACCGGGCCAGTCCGTCCGCGCGGTAATCCTTGTAGCGGAAGGTGACGCCGCGCCCGTCGTGGGCGATGAGCCTTCTGTTTGAGATCGCCACCCGGTGGGTGTAGCGCGAGAGGTAACTAAGCACGCCCTTTGCCCCCGCGAACGGCTCCTTGATGTAGACGAACCAGTTCTTCCAGCGCAGCGGTTTGAGTGCGGCGGCAAAGGCGGCCGGGGCCGCGAACTTGGCGAGGCTGCCCTTTAAGGTCAGAAGCCCCTTGTCATAGGCGGCGGCAAGTTTTTCCAGCATGAGCCGCCGGAACAGCCGCGACAGCACCCGGACCGGCAGGAAGAAGCGGCGGCGACGGCCCCGGCAGGGCACGAAGCGTTCCCCATCAAGCGACAGCCCGCCGCCGGGCACGATCATATGCACATGCGGATGGTGGGTGAGCGCCGAGCCCCAGGTATGGAGCACGGCGGTCATGCCGATACGGGCGCCCAGATGCTTGGGATCGGCGGCGATGGTGAGCATGGTCCCGGACGCCGCCTTGAACAGGAGGCCGTAGACCAGGGCCTTGTTCTGCCAGGCGATGGCGCCAATCGCCGGGGGCAGCGTGAACACCACATGGTAATAAGGCAGCGGCAGAAGATCTGCCTCGCGCTCCGCGAGCCACACCCGAGCCGCGGCCCCCTGGCACTTGGGACAATGCCGGTTACCACATGAGTTGTAGCTGATGACGGTGTGGCCGCAGTCCCCGCAGCGCGCAACATGGCCGCCAAGCTCCGCCGTGCGGCAGGCTTCGATGGCGGCCATTGCTTTGAGCTGGCCGAGGCTTAAATGCCCGGCGTTGGCCTTGCGCCAGGCAGCCCCGTGGCCGCGGAAGATGTCCGCAACCTCAAGCGCGGGACGCGGCATGAGCCAAGACGGCTCAGGCCTTGGGCTCGCCCTTCTTTGCGCTACCGCGCTTGGCGCTATTCGAGCGCTCGCCCTTCTTCGTCTCGATCAGGCTGAGCCGGTCCAAGGGGCTCATGACCTTACGGATCGTGGTGGTGGCCACCCGCGTATAAAGCGCCGTCGTATTAAGCTTCGCGTGTCCGAGCAAAACTTAAATCACGCGAATATCGATATCCTGCTCCAGAAGGTGGGTCGCAAAGCTATGCCGCAGCGTATGCAGCGAAACGCGCTTGCCGATCTCCGCCAGCTGCGCCGCTGCATGGCAGGCGCGGTTGAGCTGGCGCGTGGTCAGCGGGTTGACCGGGTTCTGGCCTGGAAACAGCCAGGCGGCAGGCCTGCCGATGCGGTACCACTCGCGCAAGATGTCGAGCAGCAAGGGGGAAAGCATGGCAAGGCGGTCCTTGCGCCCCTTGCCCTGCTCGACACGCAGCAGCATCCGGCCGCTGTCGATATCGGAGACCTTCAGCGACAGGACCTCGGAGGCCCTGAGCCCAGCACCGTAGGCGACGCTCAGCGCAGCCTTGTACTTGGCCCCCGGAGCGGCATCGAGCAGCCGGGCGACTTCCTCTTGGGTAAGGATGGTAGGCAGCCTTGGGGATTCATAGACGTGGAACAGGCACTTCAGCAGGTCTGCTCTGTCTAGCGTGATCCCGAAGAAGAACCGCAGCGCCGACATATACGCGTTCACGCTGGAGGCCCCGAGCGGGCTCTCCACCAGGTGAATGCGGTAAAGTCGCAGGTCTTCCGCCGTCGCGGTGTCCGGAGACCTGCCGATGAACGCCGCAAGGCTCCTGACGCAGCGGATGTAGTTCTTCTGGGCCTTCTCTCCAATACGACGGGAAGTCATGTCGCCAATCATGCGCTGGCGGAGCGGACTGATACTCATACGCAACTCCTCTTGTGAGTGAGACTGACGTCCCATTCTCAATCGAAGCTGCCGGCTTGCATTGATGATTTAGAAAAAAATACTGCCCGTGAGGCAGCAACCTACCGCGAGAGCGGTTTCGTTCACCGGCCTCCACCGGCGATTGATGGTAGGCGTGGATGCAGCCAACCTCTCATTTCTTCGCAGGTGCAGCAATTGCTTCGGCAATCTGAGGCGCAGCGGGCCATCGAAATTTCCCGAAAAGCTGGCGGTCAAGACCCGGATGTATGGACCGGCGGTGTGTAGCAAGAGGAAAACCTCGAAACGGCGGCGTTGGGTCTTGCACCAATGTATCCGGCCTATCTGTGGAGCGTTTCAACAGCTCCTGGCCACCATGGATATCAGCGCGCATTCGATCTGATTAGCGGCAAAGCCTCAAAGCGGGCTGTCAGGGTCACCAGTTCTCGATTGCGCCGGGAAAACCGGTCCTCCATCGCGTTGTTTCACACTCTCGCAGACCTCGGCGGGAAAACGTTGCTATGCTGGCATGGGCATGTCTTTCATCCATTTCCTGGTTCGGTTGAAGCGTGCCTTTCCTCGCCCCGGCCATGCACGCACCCAAAGGCGGCGCGCGCAGGGGCTGTCAAGACGGGCCGGCAGGCCCCCGCGAAGCGGCTTGGTCTTGACAGTTCCGAGCACGGTGCCAGGCTCAGGCTGGCTGGGGCGCGTGATCATGACTGACCTCGAAGTTGCGGCCATGATGGAGTACGGCCCAGGCGATGCGGGCGAGCTTGTTGGCAAGCGCAATGGCAAGCTTGTTGCGGTGCAGCCTTCTGGCCGCAGCCTCGATCCAGGGTTTGAGGCCCCAGCGTTCCCAGCTCACCTGCTTTTGCAGCACCACCCGGGCGGCCTGCACGAACAGCGTTCGCAAATACTTGTTTCCGCGCTTGGAGATTTTGCCAAGAATGGTGCGGCCCCCGGTGGAGAGCTGCTTGGGCACCATGCCGAGCCAGGCGCCGAAATCGCGGCCCTTGGCAAACATATCCCCGGTCCCGATGGTGGCAACCGTGGCGCTGGAAATGACCGGGCCGATGCCAGGCACCGTCATCAGCCGCTGGCAGGGCGCCTCTTTCCGCGCCAGCGTTTCGATTTCTGTTGAGACCTCTTCCACGCGCTCATCGAGGCGGCGCCAATCGGCAGCCAGGGCTTCGACGATGCGGATCATGCGTGGCAGCAATCGATCTGCGGTTTTGGCAAGTATATCGGGCAGAGCCTTGCGCAAACGCTGGATGCCTTGCGCCACCGCAATGCCGCGCTCAAGCAGGAAGGCCCGGATTTGGTTGACGGCGGCGGTGCGTTCCGCCACCAGCCGGGCTCGCACGCGGTGCAGCGCTTGCAGATCGAGCTGCTCTTCCGTCTTGGTGGCCACAAACCGCATGGTGGGCCGCTGCACGGCTTCCGCAACCGCCTCGGCATCGCGGTAATCGTTCTTGTGCCCTTTCAGGAAGGGCTTCACATATTGGGCAGGCATCAGCCGGGCATCGTGCCCGAGCGCGATCAGCCTGCGGCTCAAATGGTGAGAGCCCGGGCAGGCCTCCATGCCGATCAGGCAGGGCGGCATATTGGCGAGCCGGCTCTCAAGCTGGCTGCGCGAGAGCTTGCACTTCAGCACGATGGCTCCGCTTTTGTCGAGGCCGATCAGGTGGAAAACGTTCTTGCCAATGTCGATGCCGATGACGACGATCTGTGTGCTGGGCTTGGCGGTTTTGCTGTGCGCTGGCATGGGCAGTTCCTATGTTGCGGGTCCCCCTCTGCAAGAGGTGGGGTGGGAACCGCCGGTCCATCCCATTAGCGAGCCTCGCCGCTGATTAAGGCGAAACGGCGGGGCAGAATGGCAAGCCGACTTCGCGGTGTACCCCGTTGGATGCGCAGCCATGGGCAGCTTTCGGAATACCAAAGCAGAAACTTATGAATAGGCTGCCGCACACTCGCCGTCTGCCATTCGAGACATTTGGAGAGAAGCATTTATTTGCCGCCGCACCTTGGAATTGCCGGCTTCGATCCCCAAAAATTGAGGCACATTTTCAGCTATGGCTGTGCGTTTTTCGTTGATCCATAAGCGCGAGGTGCGGAATGACGCTGCGTCTGACGGTCCAGGAAGACGGCGGAAGCACGCAGGCGATGCTGCGCCGCGGCGAGCACAGCGATCCCGAACCGTTCGGTTCGCCGCTTCCCTTCACGCCGCCCCTGACCATCCCCGATTTCGAGGACCTGCGCTTCTACCTTGAGGAATATGCGCAGCTTCCGGTGGGCGAGTTTGCCGTCCGGGGCGAGCGCGTCGAGCGGGAGCGGCTGGCCGCCTGGGGCGAGGCGCTGTTCGCTTCGGTTTTCGGCGACGAGGATAAGCGGCGCGAGGCTTATATCGAAGCGCGGACCACGGCGGATCGCGGCGAGCCGGTCGAAATTGCGATCCGCTCCAACAATCCGCGTTTCCTCGCCTTGCCATGGGAACTGATGAAGGCGCCAGGCGAGGCAAAAGCCTTTTCTCTAGCCGTGAGTGCCTTCGACCGCTCGCTTTCAAGCACCGAGCCTGCGAGGGCGTTTGGCGGCACCGAAGGGGGGGTCCGGGTTCTGATGGTGATCGCGCGGCCAGCAGGCCTCCAGGATGTGCCGTTTCAGGCCGTGGCGCGGCCCTTGTTTCGGCATCTGGAAGGCTCGGAGAGTGCTGTCCGCATCGAGGTCCTGCGCCCGCCAAGCTTCGAGGTGTTTAGGGAACGCCTCAAGACCGCCAAAGACGAAGGCAAGCCCTATCACGCGGTTCATTTTGACGGCCATGGGGCGTTTGGCGAGCTGAGAGGCAGCACCGGGCCGCAAGGCTATGTGCTGTTCGAAGGCAAAGGCGGATACGCCAAAGCGGTTAGCGCCGAAGCGTTCTCGGCAGCAATAAAGGAAGGCGGCGTTCCCCTTGTCATTTTGAACGCCTGCAAATCGGGCAAGATCGAAACGGCTGATCAAGCCACTGGCCCTGAAGCAAGCGTGGCAACGCCAACTCCTGCAAGATGGCGCGGCCTCGGTCGTCGCCATGAGCCATTCCGTCTATGTGGTCGCGGCAGCCGCCTTCATGGCGGTGTTTTACGAGGCGCTGTTTCAAGGCAAGAGCGTCTCCGAAGCGGTGAACGAAGGGCGCAGGGCGCTGCGGCAAGAGAAAAACAGCCTGCGCCCGAGCCTTAAAGGCGAGATACAGCTGCAGGATTGGATAGTGCCGGTGCATTACGCGCGCTCCACCCTGCGCCTGTTGCAAGGCAAGACGAAGCCAGCGCAGGCCTTCGCTGCAGAGGAGACGGCGGCCAAGGTTCTGGGCGCTGCGAAGATCGACGAAGGCCACACGGTGGACGATCTCGCCGCCAACGACGGCGTGTTTTTCGGGCGCGACGCGGAGTTCTTCATCCTGGAGCGCGCCATCCGCACCCACCAGCTCGCCGTGATCCACGGCGTCGGCGGCACGGGCAAGACCGAGCTTGCCAAGGCCTTCGCACGCTGGCTGCAAATCTCGGGCGGCCTCGACGATCCACGGCTGGTGTTCTTCCACAGCTTCGAGCCGGGCCTGCCGACCTTCGGGCTCGATCTGATCGTGAACGAGATCATGGCCCGCTTCGGCAACGCGCAGGCCTATCTTGCCGCCGGAACCACGAGGGAGCGGGCGGAGCTTGCCTTGCAGCTGTTCCGTCAAATGCGCTGCCTGCTAATATGGGACAATTTTGAGACAGTGGCCTCGATGCCGGAGCCAGGGCAGGCCACGCCGCCCCTGGATGAAGCCAAGAAGGCCGAGTTGCTGTGGTTCATCGGCGAGCTTCGCAAGAGCAACTCCGCACTGCTCATCACCTCGCGCTCCGAGGAGACATGGCTCGGCGGGCCGGAGGTGTTCGTGCGCTGCGAGGTGGGCGGCCTTGGCGAGAGTGATGCACTGCAATACGCCGATCATTTGCTGGCGCAGCATGCCCAGGCGAGAGCAAGGCGTGCGGCCGAACCCAAAGCTTTCAAAGAGCTAATCGATTATCTGGGCGGCCATCCTTTGAGCCTGAAGCTGATCTTGCCACGGCTTGCCGAGGCGAGCCCGTCGATGCTGCTGGACGGTCTCAAAGGTCAGGGCAAACTGCCCGCCGGCTTCGGCGCGGCGGATGGGCGCCTCGAATCGCTCGGCGCGAGCCTTTATTATTCCTTCCGGCATTTGCCCGAAGAGGACCGGCAGCGCCTCGTCATCCTCTCTCTGTTCGAGAAGGTTGTCTCGGTCAACATTGTCGGCAACATGAAAGACGCTCCGTCCCGGCTCCAGGGCCTCGAACCCGACGCTTGGGGCACTCTTCTAGACCGGCTTTCGGGTCTGGGACTCCTCACCGGGCTTGGCGGTGGTCTCTACCGGCTGCATCCGGCGCTGCCGCCTTATCTCGGCGCCCTATGGCGGTCGCAAGCTGAAGCCGCTGGAGGGGACGGCGGCACGGAGCGCGAGGCGGCCCTACGGAGCCTCATCGACGCTGCCGCTTTATTCGCCCGTTATCTCTGTCGGCAGCTCCACACGGGACAAGCCCAGATGGCGCTGGCTCAAATCGCCGCCTTGCGGGCAAGCCTCGGCACCTTTTTCGCCGCAGCTTTAGAGCGCGGGCTGTTTGCCGAGGCTGCTGGGCTTATCCAGGCACTGAACGAATATTGGAAAGTCGCCGGACTTGACTCCGAGGCAGGGGCCTGGGGCGACCGCACAGTCAAGGCCACCGAGCCCCATCCAGACCAGGCCCCAGATATCGAAACACGGGCCCATGATCTCTGGCTTGGTGCGATGGGCATGGAAGCCTCGCACGCACTAAACGCGGGCGATCTCACCAAGTCCGAACGCATTCATCGCCGGATCGCAGCGAGCTTCGAGGGCCGCAACAGCAAAGAAGCGCGCCAAAGCCTCGCCACCGCCTACCACGCGCTTGGCGCTGTGGCGGGCCAGCGCAACCGTCTCGACGAGGCCGAGGATTGGATTAAGAAATCTCTCGCCATTTTCGAGGCACTGCGCAACCAGCGAGACATGGCCGATTGCTATCATGATCTCGGTATAGTGGCGCAGGATCGCGGTCGTCTCGACGAGGCCGAAGGCTGGTTCAAGAAATCCCTTGCTATAAAAGAGGCAATGGGCAACCAGCCGACCATCGCTCAGAGCTACCATCACCTCGGCATAGTGGCGCAGAATCGCGGTCGTCTCGACGAGGCTGAAGGCTGGTGTAAGAAATCCCTCGCCATCTATGAGGCACTGGGCGATCAGCGGGCCAGGGCCCAAAGCTACCACCAGCTTGGCGCTGTGGCGGGGCAGCGCAACCGTCTCGACGAGGCCGAGGATTGGATTAAGAAATCTCTCGCCATTTTCGAGGCACTGCGCAACCAGCGAGACGTGGCCAATTGCTATCATGATCTCGGTATAGTGGCGCAGGATCGCGGTCGTCTCGACGAGGCCGAGGGCTGGTATAAAAAATCTCTGGCCATCTACGAGGTGCTGGGCGACGAGCCCCATAAGGCCATGGTGTTTGGCAATTTGGCCAAGCTCAAAGGCGCCCGACGCGAAGCTTCGCTACCTCAATCACTCTGGACCAAACTGCGCCGGGCCTTCACGTGATCCGAACCCCTGAAGGAGCTTGCATGACGGCCAATCACATTGCCCGCATACCCACCAAACGCTTGACTCCAAAATTTGGGGATGACCTGCCGTTCGCGGTCGAAAAGGTTATCCACGGCGCGGCGGGCAAACCCGGGTAGTTCGACGGCATTGGACGCTCGCGGCCTATTGAAAGAGAAGGCGGCAAACGGGTTAGGTGAACCTAACACATCTCCAATTAACCGTTTTTTGACCCTACTTTGAGCAAGACTGTGTCGAGCTTCCACTTTGATAAGCAACTCTGGAGTGCCCGCTATGACCGCTAACCATTTAGCCCGCATGACTGCAAAACGTTTATCTTCCGAGTTTGGAGAAGCCCTCGCCCCTACAGTGGAAAATGTGATCCAGAGTAGCTCGGCCCGGCCCGGGCAATTTATCGATCTCGGAGCCCTGGCGGCCGTCGGACAGTTCATCCTGCAGTGCGCTTACTTTGCATATGAGTGGAAGAAGGACCACCCCGGCGAGAAAATATTGGACGTCGAGGCACTGAAGCGCCTGCTGCGTTTGAAGATAGAGCGCCCCGAGGAAGTTAGTGAGAAAGAACAAGGTCAGATTATCGAGGCCATTGCGGAAGAGACTAAGGCGGAAGATTAATCTTTTGACTTTTGCTGGGACGCTGTAGCGAGCCAGCACGAAGGTTGATTTTGCACGAACGCTAAGGCCGCATTAGGTCTTGTCTCTGGCCGAACAGCTTACTTGCATGTAATTCAGAGATTTATAGGCGCGGGGTATTTGATGGTTCTGCGTTTGAAGGTACAGGAATGCGGCAGCACTGAGGTTTTGGTGCAGCGTCCTGGAGCTTCCGGTTTTGAGTCAACCGGTTCGCCGCTGCCTTTCGTTTCGCCTCTCGCCGTCGCAGATTCCGAAGACTTGCGGTTTTACCTTGAGGATTATGCGGGCTTGCCTGTGGGCGAGTTTGCGGTCCGCGGCGAACGGGTAGAGCGGGAGCGCCTGCCGTCTTGGGGCGAGGTGCTATTTGCCTCTGTTTTTGGCGGGGATGCGAAGCGGGTCGAGTCCTATGAGCTGGCGCGTGCGACTGCCTCGCGTGGCGAGTCGGTCGAAGTTGAGATCTGTTCGAGTGACCCCAGCTTTCTGGCTCTACCTTGGGAGCTGATGAAGGCGCCAGGCGAGGCGGAACCCTTCTCCTTGGCTGTGAGTGCCTTCGACCGTTCGCTTTTGGGCACTGAGCAGGCCCGGCAATTTGCCGGCACCGACGAGGGCTTCCGCGTTTTGATGGTGATCGCCCGGCCGTCGGGCCTCCAGGATGTGCCTTTTCAGGCAGTGGCGCGGCCCTTGTTCCGGCATCTAGAAGGCATCGAGAGCGCCGTGCGCATCGAGGTATTGCGCCCGCCAAGCTTCGAGGTGTTTCAGGAACGCCTGAAGGCCGCCAACGACGAAGGCAAGCCCTATCACGCGGTTCATTTTGACGGCCATGGGGCGTTTGGCGAGCTGAGGGGCAGGATCGGGCAGCAGGGCTACGTGCTGTTCGAAGGCAAAGGCGGATACGCCAAAACCGTTAGCGCCGAAGCGTTCTCGGCAGCAATGAAGGAAGGCGGCGTTCCACTTGTCATCTTGAACGCCTGCAAATCGGGGAAGATCGAAACGGCGGACCAAGCCGCAGGTCCCGAGGCGAGCGTCGCGACACGGCTGTTGCAGGATGGTGCGGCCTCGGTCGTGGCCATGAGCCATTCGGTGTATGTGGTGGCAGCCGCCGCCTTCATGGCGGTGTTTTACGAGGCGCTGTTTGCGGGCAAGAGCGTCTCCGAAGCCGTGAACGCCGGCCGCAAGGCGCTGCGGCTGGAGAAAAACCGCCTGCGCCCAAGCCTAAAGGGCGAGATGGCGCTTCAGGACTGGATGGTGCCAGTCCATTACGCAAGCTCCACCTTACGCCTGACGCATGGCGAGACAAAGCCGGTGCAGGCCTCTTCGGCGGAAGAGACCGCGGCCAAGGTGCTGGGCGCAGCGAAGATCGACGAAGGTCACACGGCAGACGATCTTGCCGCCGTTGACGGGGTGTTCTTCGGCCGCGACGCGGAGTTCTTCATCCTGGAGCGCGCCATCCGCACCCACGGCCTCTCCATCGTCCACGGCGTCGGCGGCACGGGGAAAACCGAGCTTGCCAAGGCCTTCGCGCGCTGGCTGCAAATCTCGGGCGGCCTCGACGATCCGCAGCTTGTGTTCTTCCATAGCTTCGAGCCGGGCCTGCCGACCTTCGGCCTCGATCTGATCGTGAACGGGATCATGGCCCGTTTCGGTCAGGCCGAAGCCTATCTCGCCGCCGGCACCACGAAAGAGCGGGCGGAGCTAATCTTGCAAGTGCTCCGCCAGCATCGCGGGCTTTTGATCTGGGACAATTTCGAGACGGTGGCCTCGATGCCGGAGCCCGGCCAGGCCACGCCGCCCTTGGACGAGGCCAAGAAGGCCGAGCTGCTGTGGTTCATCGGCGAGCTTCGCAAAAGCAAATCCGCGCTGCTCGTCACCTCGCGCTCGGAAGAGCGCTGGCTCGGCGGCCCGGAGGCGTTCGTGCGCTGCGAGGTGGGCGGCCTAAGCGAGCGCGATGCGCTGCAATACGCCGATCACCTGCTGGCGCCGCATGCGCAGGCAAGCGCCCGGCGCGTGGCCGAGCCCGGCGCCTTCAGAGCGCTGATCGATTATCTGGGCGGCCATCCCTTGAGCCTGAAACTCATCTTGCCGCGGCTTTCCGAGGCAACTCCATCGGCGCTGCTGGCTGGGCTGAAGGGCCAAGGCGCGCTGCCCGCAGGCTTCGGCGCAGCTGAAGGACGCCTCGAATCGCTTGGCGCCAGCGTTTATTACTCCTTCCGGCATTTGCCCGAAGAGGATCGGCTGCGCCTTGTCATTCTCTCGTTGTTCGAGAAGGTTGCATCGGTCATCATTCTCGGCAACATGGAAGATGCCCCGCCCCGCTTCCAGGGTCTCGACGTCGACGCCTGGGACGCGCTTCTCGCCCGGCTTTCGGATCTTCGGGCTCCTGACCGGCCTTGGCGGCGGTCTCTACCGGCTGCACCCAGCTCTGCCGCCCTATCTCGGTGCCCTATGGCGGTCGCAGGCCGAAACCGCCAGGGATGGTGGCGCAGAGCGCAAGGCCGGCTTGCGCAGCCTTATCGTTGCCGCCGCTTCATTCGCCGACTATCTTCTTGGGCAAGTCGACGCAGGAGAAGCCCGGATGGCGCTGGCTCAGATCGGCGCTTTGCGAGCAAGCCTTGGCGCCTTCCTCGCCGCCGCCCTGGAGCGCGGGCTGTTTATGGAGGCGCAACAGCTGATCCAGGCACTGACCGAATATTGGGAGGTCGCGGGGTTGGCCTCCGAGGCGGGGGCCTGGGGTGATCGTGCCATAAGGGCCGCGGAACCCCATCCAGGTGAAGCCCCCGAGATCGAAACGAACGCCCACGATCTCTGGCGATTCGTGAGCGGCAGCGAAGCCAGTCGTGCACGAATTGCAGGCGATCTCATCAAAGCCGAACGCATTTGTCGCCGGATCGTGGCGAGCTTTGAGGGCAGCAACAGCACAAAAGCCAGTCGAAGCCTCGCTGCCAACTATCACAGTCTCGGATACGTGGCGCAGGATCGCGGCAGTCTCGACGAGGCAGAGGGCTGGTATAAGAGATCCCTCGCCATCGCAGAGGCGCTGGGCGACCAGCCAGGGATGGCCTCAAACTACCACCACCTCGGCATCGTGGCGCAGCTTTGCGGCCGTTTTGACGAGGCCGACGGCTGGTATAAGAAATCACTCGCCATCTTTAAGGCGCTAGGCGACCAGCCGCACCTGGCCGCAAGCTACCATCAGCTCGGCAGCGTGTCGGAGGATCGCGGCCGTATCGGCGAGGCCGAGGGATGGTATAAGAAATCCCTCGCCATGGCAGAGGCGCTGGACGACCAGCCGGGCATGGCCTCAACTTACGGCCAGCTCGGCAATACAGCGAAGGCACGCGATAGTATCGAGGAGGCGGAGGGTTGGTACAGAAAATCCCTCGTTATCTTTGAGGCGCTGGGCAACCAGCCGGGCATGGCCAGAAGCTGCCACCAGCTCGGCGGGATGGCGCAGGATCGCCTCCGTTTCGACGAGGCCGAGGGATGGTATAAGAAATCCCTCGCCATCTTTGAGGCGCTGGGCAACCAGCCGGGCATGGCCAGAGGCTGCCACCAGCTCGGCTTGGTGGCGGAGGATCGCGGCCGTCTTGGCGAGGCGGAGGGATGGTATAAGAAATCGCTCGCCATCTTTCAGGCGGTGGGCGACGAGCTGGGCATGGCAGCAAGCTACCACCAGCTCGGCATGGTGGCGCAGGATCGCCTCCGTTTCGACGAGGCCGAGGGCTGGTATAAGAAATCACTCGCTATCTACGAGGCACTGGGCAACCAGCCGGGCTTGGCCTCTAGCTACGGTCAGCTTGGCAGCTTGGCAGGTCAGCGCGGCCATCTCGAACAAGCCGAGGGTTGTTATGTGAAATCTCTCGCCATCAGTGAGGCGCTGGGCGACCAGTTAGGCATCGCTAAGACCCAAGCCAATTTGGGTGTGCTCAAAGGCGCCCAAGGCGATCTGACCGCCGCTTTGGCCTTTACCATCAGGGCCTGTGCGCCGTTCAAGGACTTTCCCAACAGACACTCGTCCGCACCTGTTCACCTCGCCCACTTCTGGCAAGCGCTCGGCCAAGCCGCGGTCGCCGAAGCCTGGCAGAAGGAAACCGGGCAGCCGCTGCCGCAAAGCATTGCCGGGGCCCTGACCGCAATGGCAGCCGAACTCGCCGAACAGCCCCAAAAGGAGCTTTTATGACCGCCAATCACATTGCCCGCATATCCGCCAAACGCTTGATGGCGAAGTTTGGGGACAACCTGCCGTTCGCCGTCGAGAAGGTCATCCAGAGCGACACGGCCGAGCCCGGTCAATTTATCGATGTTGGCACGCTGGCAGCGGTCGCCACGCTCGTCGTGCAATGCGCGCGCAATTCGCGTTCGAGTGGAAGCGGAGCAGGAGCGGCGGCGAGGGCAAGCCGGATATCGAGGCGCTGAAGCGCGAGTTGCAGCTGGAGCTGGGGCTGCCGGAAGATGTCAGCGAGAAGACGCGCGAGAAAATCGTCGAGGCGGTCGCCGAGGAGACAGAAGCCGAAGAATAAGCACAGTTTACTCACTTGGCTTGCATCCGATGCCTCTCGCTGGCCTCTCTCCCTAATTCGCCGCCATTTCCGGCGTAGCCCGCTGAGGGTTCCAATAGCGGGCATACCGATCTAATAAAGCGTTTGGTGCCGCTATGCGTGCTTTGGGTCGGACTGCGACGCAAACAAGGGCAGCGTTCATTGTCGACCCACGTCCGGTTGTGGCCCACTGCTCCAAATCTCGCAGGTGCAAAAATTCTTTCGGCTACCGGCGCATGAGCAGGCTTATCCAGCCCGTGCTGGAGCTGGGCTCATCGCATCGGATGACGATGTCTGCTGTCTAAGGTAGTGCTGCCCTGCGAATAATCGAACTTCGTGGGCTGACCGGAATGAGCATGGACGTCCGCTAAGTTCAGATCGCGCAAGTGGCACACAATCGTGTACCTGAGCGTCGCGATGTCTGGAGTGGGTCACCTGCGGGATTGGAGCTGTATCGCTGGAAGAGGCAGCTTCTGGATCCGTAAGCAGGCACGCTAACCGTGGCCTCCCAAGAGACCGCGATGTCTCCTGTCCACCCAAGGCGGTAAATGGTGAGATATCTGAGCTAGAAGCCGATGTTTGAGAGTTCGTCTTGATCAATCGAGAGCGTGGATTGCTTTGCAACCAATCTCACGCTGTACCTTCACCGTTTGACGCTGCTTCGGCGATTAGGCGCTCGACAAGCTCGATCTCGCGGTCAAGGCGGGTTGCGATCTCGTTCAGGCGGGCCGCAGTGATGCCATCGCTTGCGCCGAAGAAGAGCGCGCGCACGGCGGCAACGAGGATGTGGGCTTGAGAAAGGAACGTCTTGCTGGCCTTGAGTTCGCGGAGGGTGAGTTTCATGGCTATTCCCCTTTCTCATTTTTGCGCGCGGCGCCGGTTTTCTGCGCGAGTACGCCGATCTCCGCTTCGATCCTCTCCATAATTTTCATGAGCCGGGCGGCCTGGTCGCGGTCGCTTGGGCCAATCAGGACTGCGACATCTTCCGTCGTCTCCTTCGCGAGTTGCATGCGCTTCCAAAGGTCGCGTAATTCACCGCTGTTCATGGTGCACCTCTCCGGCAATGCTTCGCCGTCCGCCGGGCTGCGCATCGAGATCGGCGATTTCGTCCGCCACGTTCCGGCGAAGCTGCTTGAAGCTTGCGGCTGCGCCCGGCTCGCTTGCTGTGGCGGCTATGCTCTGCGCGTCCGCGACGAGTTCGGCGGCACGGCGCAACAAAGACTTCACACTGCCAAGCTGGCATGCGTTTAGGGGCATGGTGAATGCCTTTGAGGTTGATGCTTCTAGGCCAATTGCTTATCATGAGGCCAAACGTATATCAAGGCCAAAAGACAAGGATAAGGCCAAATGACAATAACCCCTCAGCAATTCAGAGCTGCGCGTGCGTTCCTTGGTTGGTCCCAACGCGATCTTGCGGCGAAAGCGCGCGTCAGCCGCGCGACAATCACCAATTTTGAAATTGGATTAAGTCAGCCTCAGGTGCGGGTTTTGGAAGCGTTGGTAGAAACTCTTGAGCGCGCTGGCATTGTTTTCACCGAGGCAGTTGAAGGTGTGTATGATCCAGGGGTTACCTTCAAATGGGGAATGACTCCGCCGCTTTTCGCGCCAGGCGAAGACGCGGCAGCAGGCGCAGACGGCAAAGGCGGCATGAAAGCCACTTGGGATGACTTCGAGGAAGACGCCGATCTTGACGCGCTCCAGGGCGAGGAGCCCGCGCTTGATCCCGGCATGGCGGACTACTGGCGCACCGATCCCGAGCTATGGGCGCGGCTATCAGAAGGCGGGCGAGAGACGTTGAGCCGGAGCATATACGGTGACATGCGGGCCGCGAGCGAGGGGTACTTCAGAAGCGCGAGGACGAATTGCGATGGCAGGCATTGTGAATCCTGAGCAAAAGGACGTGGCGGTTCTTGACATTTGCTAAGGTGCGACAACGGCGGAATTGATCATGTGAACCTGCCATTTTCGACGGTGCTTCGGCGCTCCGGACTATAGCAAGTGTGGCCACGCCTATCCCGAGCGCCGGGATTACACGCTCAAATTGCGGCGCCGTCCAAAGGTATAGCATCGGCGGACCCCGTTCCGGCAATGAGGCGTTCCATATAGGCACCCCAAGCATCGAATGCGGCCTTCACAGCTTCCCGGTGCTGGCTGCGCTGATAGACCCCGACAATGCCTGCTTTGGTGCCGCTTACGTGGTTCAGGGCTGTCTCGACCACGCGGGTGTCAACGCCAAGGTTTTCCATGCCAGTCGCGCATGTGCGGCGCAGGTCGTGAACTCGCCAGGCCTTAAACTTGCCGCCAACGAATTCCTCCGCCTTTGAATCCCACTTGCTGCCCAAAAGCTCAGCCATGCGCAGATCGAGCCGATGCTTCGATTTTGAAAAGCCGCTTGGCGGGGTCGCGCCCGTGGTTGAGAACACAAGCTCGGAGTCCAAGGGGATGGCGCCCTCAGCTTTCGCCTTATCGATTGCGCCCCGCTCAAGGAGGGCAAGCGCCAAGGCCGGCAGCGGCACGCGATGTTCCCTCGTATTTTTTGTGCGTGCCTGAATCAATTCCGTCTCATCCCGCCGTTTGCGCTTAAATACGAAATCCTCCTGGCAAGGCAGGGTCCAAATACCTTCGTCAAGCTCAGCCCAGCGCATCGCCGCCACTTCCTCACGCCTGGCGCCGGTGAGCAGCAGAACCTTATAGATGCTGGAGAAGGGCCATTCCATGCCGCCTGCAGCTTGCCAGAACGCCTTGATTTCATGGCCTTCGAGTACGCGCTCGCGTTTCTTGGCCGGTGCGGGGGCGTCTGCATCCGCCATGGGGTTGGCTTCGAGCGGGACGCGCTTCTTGGCCCATTTGAAGAACGGCCGCAGATCGGCGAAGAGCAAGCGATGCGCGCTGCCGTTGCGCACTTTCACCGTTTCCAGCGCCTCTTCCAATTGTGCATGGGTGATCGAGCGGATGGGTTTCCCAAGGAGCTTTTTGAGGTCGGCGCCGAGCATTCTTTGACGCTTTTCGTGCCAGTACCGCGTAGGCTTGGCGTGGACCTCCAAAAATTTCTCAAGGCTTAGCGCTAAGGTGAGGCCAGCATGCTGTGCGCGCTTCTCCTTCCGCTGATCGGCAACGTCGACGCCCTTGGCAACTTCGCCGAGCTTTTCCCGTGCCAGCTTGCGCGCCTGGTCCGGTGTGAGCACGCCGTGCTTGCCGAGCGACATGCGCTTATTCGGTGCGGTGCGCCCGCCAAGCCGGTATTCGACGAAGTAGGACACAGAGCCGGATTTCGTCGCAAGCGCTCCAAAGCCCCGGACTTCCTCATCCCAGGCGTAAATCGTCTTGCTCGTGGCGATGGCGTTGGTGCGGAGGGTGTCGAGCGCAGTTTTGGTGATCTTGGCCTTCATGATGCGTGCCTATACAGTCTCAATTTATAGGCACCGTGTAGGAACGAAAAAGGAAAAGCAAGGAAAACCGAAGAACGCCCATGCCAGACGTATCCTTATATATCAATGTGTTAATGAACATGCAGGCATCAATGGGAAAGCCTGTGAAACGTATTGCCTCATATTGTGGATCTGGGGGTCCCCCGTTCGAGCCGGGGTAGCGGTACCATTAAAAACAAGGGCTTAGCCCAAAATCTTCTAAGTCCACGTTCCGCGAGAACCTCAGACGGAACGCCAGCGGAACGGAAAGCGGGCTCCGCGAGGCATTCCAGTTTTCCACAGCAAGAGAAAACCCGGCAGTTAGCATACCCCGAATTCATTGAGAAGCAGCAAAAAACGTAGTTGCTAAGTTCCGCGAACAGGATCTCAGGGGGCGGCATAATTCGCCGGGGATTTCTGAGCAGTGCCGCGCGGCGCTGAGCCGCTGTCGCTAACGCGCGACGGCTCTGCTGCGCACCGGATCGCACGCCGGGCGAACAACCCGCTTTTCGGCGCAACCTCTGCGTCCTGCACGGTCTTGCGCTTCTCCATCTTCGCCTTGTGGCACACTGCTTCGTCTTGCGGTCCGGCGGAATCACTCATCTTTCAGCACCATGGGCAAACCCGCCGCCATAAACACCACCTTGTTCGCGATGGCCGCCACCGCCTGGTTGCGCCAGGCAGGCGCGGTCGCGGAACTCCCTGGCCAGCGCATTGTCTGGCACGATGCCAAGGCCCACCTCGTTTGAGACAAACACAACCGGCGCATGCGCGCTCCGCGCGGCGGCGATCAGGCGCGCGGTTTCGGCCTCCGCATCCCCGCCAGCCAGCATGAGGTTCGTAAGCCAAAGCGTCAGGCAGTCCACCAGAACCGGCCGGGTTACGGCTTCGATTAGCGGGGCAAGATCGAGGGGCACCTCGGCGGTTTGCCAGCCTTCGCCGCGCCGCCGCTGGTGATGCGCAATGCGCTCGCGCATTTCATCGTCGAGCGCCTGCGCCGTCGCGCAGTAGAACCAAGGCGGCGGCAGCGCCGTGATAAGCCGCTCCGCATAGGCGCTTTTGCCGGACCGCGCCCCGCCAAGGATGAGTGTGATCGAAGTCTTCAGGGCAACCTCCTTGCGGCGGCTGAAACGCTTTCACGCAGTATCGGTGCGCCTTCGCCAATAACCAGGCTTACGGGAAGTATGCGCCACCGCGACAACGATCAGTTCCGGACCTGCGATCCGATATACAAGGAGATATGGAAAGCGGTGAAGCTTGTGGCTTCGATGGATGCGGCCGATTGGCTTGGCGGCGCGTGGAAATTCGCAAAGATAGCTCAGGGCGCGATCCACCTCACGCTCAAGATCATCCACGAGAGTACGGTTTCGGGACGCATAATAAGCGCCCGCCTCGATGAGTTCCTGCCTGGCCTGATCGAGGAAGCGGTACTTCATAGCTTACGGAGCTGAGCCCTCACCTCTTCCCAGCTATAGGCTTTCATCTCGCCGCGTTCGTAGGCCTGCCAGCGGCGTTCGCACTCCTCCAAAAGCTCGGGATCGGCCTCGTAAGCCTCCGGCTCGACCAAGTCCGCAAGGGTATCGAACAGCTCGGCCTGCTCGTCTGGTGTCAATTGCCGCACCTGTTCGGCGATATGTCTCACGCGTTCGTTCATGATGTAAATATGCGCTCAGGCTGGCCGGTTTGACAAGGGCAGCTCGCGTTCAGGGCAGCTCGCGTTCAGCTCCCGGCTCCGAGGAGCGTGCGCATCTTGCCCAGGATCGTGTTACGCACTGGGGCCGGCTGGCTTTGCACCGCCGCGGTCAGCGCGTGCAGCATGCTCCGCGTCCCATTGAGCCGGTCGATCAGCGACAGCACAAGGGCCAGTTCCTCATCCTGAAGCTCCATGTCGAACGACAGGTCGCAAAGCAACTGCGTGCGCGCGACATCGGCCTCATCGAACAGATAGCCCTCGCCGCTGTCCTCCGGCTTGAGCCAGCCCTCGGCGATCCAGCGCTCAAGCACATGCACTTCAAGCCCCGTGAAGCGCGCAACGATTTCGGTTTCGGTGATCGTCATCGCCCGCCTCCTCGCGGATTATAGGGGTGCTGGCTCTCCCATTCGGACACCGCTTTTTCCAGCGCCTCGTCCGGATGCGGCGGCAGCACCACTTGCAGTTCCACCAGATGGTCGCCTTTCACCTTGCCCTGCACGCCTTTGCCGCGCAGGCGCAAGATCCGGCCGGTATTGGAATGTTTGGGGATTTTGAGGTTCACCGGCCCGGCGATGGTCTCCACCGTTACGCTGCCGCCGCCGAGCGCTTCGGCCAAAGTGACGGGCAGCACGGACCTGATATCGTTGCCATCGCGGCGGAAAACCGGATGCGGACGCACCGAAACCGCGATCAGCGCATCCCCGGCCGGGCCGCCGCCCAGGCCCGGCATCCCTTGGCCTTTCAGGCGCAGCGTTTGGCCGTCCTTGGCACCTGCCGGAATAGCGATGTCGAGCGTCCGGCCCCCCGGCATGTCCACACGCTTCCTGGTACCGTTCACCGCTTCCAGAAACTCAACCGGAAGCGTGTACTGCACGTCCCCGCCGCGCATGTGGAACTGCGCTTCGGCACCTCCCCACGCACCGCGCTCCGCACCAGCCTGGCCCCGCATGAGATCGGCGAAGACGCCGCCCAAATCCTCGAAGCCACCCAGATCCTCTGGATGCCCGTAGCGGAAACCGGCGCCCCCGCCCGTAAAGTCGCGGTAAAACTGACGCTCGGCCTGAGGCTGGCCCGAAGCATCGATCTTGCCCGCATCGAAAGCCCGGCGCTTCTCAGGATCGCTCAGCAGCGCGTAAGCCGCGGAAATCTCCTTGAACCGCGTCTCCGCTTGCTTGTTGCCGGGGTTCAAATCCGGATGATGCTCCTTGGCGAGCTTGCGGTAAGCCGTGCGGATGTCCTCGTCCGCCGCCGTTTTGGTAAGCCCAAGCGTTTGATAAGGGTCGCCCATGGCCGGTGCGGTCCATCGATAGCAGGCACTGCCCGCAGTTAATTTAGGGAAAGAAGGCCAGTTGACAAGACCGCCTATCTTTCCATTTCATCGGGCGGCCTGGCTGCGGGTGGACCGGACCTGCGATGTGGTCCAAACCTGAACAGCCTCGCGCCCAAAAAGGATGCGCCAGCGGCACGGCCGTCGCCAGCGCAAATGGAGTTCCGCTTTTCGCTGCGGCTCTAGGCTGCGGCGCGGAAAGCGAAGCCCCTCTCTTGCTTGTCCGCGGCTCCGCCCATATCCGCGCTTGCCACCGCGAATTCTTTCAGCGCCGCCGATAGCTGAGATGCCAGCTGCGAAAGGTGCGTGGAGACCTTCGAAACCGTTTGCGCCTGCTGCTTGGTCTGGCCTGCCGACTGCGACACCTCGCTTGAACTCTTCGCAGCCTTCTCGCTTGCCGTCGCTGCAAGCGACACATTGTTTGCGATCTCCTGCGCCGCGGCTGTCTGCTCCTCGACCGCGGCCGCGATTGCGCCCGTGAACGCCTGGATCTCGCCGACCTTGCCCGAGACCGACTGGATGGCGCCCACTGCCGCGCTCGTCGAATTCTGGATCGCATGGATCTGCTCGGCAATCGCATCGGTAGCCTTGGCGGTCTGCGCCGAAAGCTCCTTCACCTCGGCGGCGACCACCGCAAAACCCCGGCCGCTTTCGCCTGCCCGTGCCGCCTCAATCGTGGCGTTCAGCGCTAAAAGGTTCGTCTGGTCGGCGATGCTGCGGATAACCGCAACGATGGAGCCGATCTCCTCGGCTGCGCTCGCGGCCGGCCGACATCCCGGTTAGTGCGCTTGGCCTCGTTATCCGCTGCCTCGACAACCGCATTCGTCCGGTGGGCCTGCTCGGAGATCTCGCGGATCGAGCCGGAAAGCTCTTCGGTTGCCGCGGCAACCGCGTTGGAATTGTCGGCGGCGCTTGCGGAGACGTTGGCGGCGTTGGCCGCCTCGAAGGTTGCGGTTTCGGATGCCTCCGAAAGAGCTTCCGCACTGCCGTGCAATTGGCTCACCTGCTCGCCCAGGCCAGCGACAACCCTGGTGATTACGCTTTGAAACTGCTGGACCTTGGCAGTGAAGCTGCGCTGGCTTTGAAGCTCCCGCTCCTTCGCCTCGTTCACATGCTGCTGCAGCTCCGTTTGCTCGGCGGCATTCTGCCGCAAAACTTCGACCGAGCGCGCGATATCGCCAAGTTCGTCGTTCCTGGAGGTCAGCGGGATGGTCAACTCATGGTTGCCGCCGGCAAGCGCCAGGATGGAGGCGCGTATTTCTTCGAGCGGTTTAAGTACGAAAGCTGTCATACCCCAGGCGCTAGCGATAACAAGTGCCAGGACAGCGCACGAAACCAGGATGAGCGCGATGCTAATGTTCCTGGAGAAACGCAATAAATCGGCGACGATCCTCCCATTGTTCTGGTTCGCCAAAGGGACCGTTTCATCGATTGCAGCCCTTTGCTGCATATATTCAGCCGTCAACTGCTGAAAGGCTGCATCGATGGCGGAGGCGTCCTTTTTCTCGACAGCCGGGTAGAAGCTCGCCTCCAGGATTTGCCAAAACCGTTGGGCGGGTTCGTGCGCTTTATAGAGAAGCTGGGATTTTACTTGCGCATCGATATCTTGGCCCGCCCAGAATTCATGGCGGTTTTCGTAGACCTTCTTGAGTTCGCTTAGCCGCTTGCGATACTCGGGCAGCAATTGCGGATTTCTTGCCAGAAGGGACGCGTCCAGATACGCCTCGATGATGTATTCGGGAGGGGGCAGGATGTCGGAAATCAAGTCTTTTCCGAGCGAGACCTTGTCGCAGAGCGCCCCGCCGATCTTGAGTTGCGCCAAGCCGTATTGACTGACCCCCACGGTGAGCACGAAACCCCCGATAATCGCGGCGCCCGCCAATTTCGAAATCCCCGATATCCGCATCCCACTCTCCGTCAAGGGCCGCCACAACGCCACGCAAGCCTAAGTTGCAATTATACTATAGCTGGTTGTGGCTGAGTTAACGCCGCCTCGAAAAGTAAGAGCGGCGGGCGGAATTGTGCCCAATGAGCGTGGATGTGTAGTTTCGCCGGCGGATGGCCGCTACTTTTCTCTTAACGGAACCGGTAAAGATGGCGCACTGCTTTTGCTGCATTTGCAATAGCGAAAGCGTTATCCAAATATGAGGCGGGCAAAAACCTTCGCGATCGCTTTCTAGGAAAATAGGTAAGCGGCAGGAGCAGACGAAGGAGTGCTTTCCCACCTATAACGGCAACGGGAGTGCTGCCCCATACGCTCTTCTGTCTTGACGCAGAAGACGGCAACTCCGGTGCTAAAGGCCTAGCAACCCGCACGTACTCATTCCGAGACTTACAGTGCCCCAAGGCGGCCGAAGGGGAGCGGCCACAAACCGCCAGTCATTCATTGGCGAATGCCAGGAGAGGTTGCTCAGCTCACCTGAACGACGCCGGGCAGCGTCTTCAGCGCCGAAAGCTGCCGCGCGGAGACCGAGAAGTTGGTGCCAAGGCTGAACTCCACCGCCTTTGCCTGCTCGCGCAACTGCACCACGAGCTTGATCTCAAGGTTGCCTTCGCGGCCCAGATGTTTGGTGAGGTTCGCCATTTGGAGCTTGTCCGTGGCTGTGATCGCGATCTGCTTGACGCCCTTGCCCAGCACCTCGTCGAGCGCCTGCACGGCCTGCACGCGCACCTTGACCGTCTCGCCCTCGGCTTCGCCTTCGACGTTGATCAGCACGTTCTTGCCTGGCAAAAGCCTGTCGCCGGCGGCGTTCAGCGTATCGGAGAAGATCACCGCCTCGAACTGGCCGGTGGGATCGGAAAAGCCCGCGAAAGCGAAGGTATTGCCAGATTTCGCCTTGCGATGCTGGCAGTGCGTGACGGTGGCGGCAAGGCGGCCCTCGGCGCGCCCATGCGCCTGCGCCCGCTCGGCGAAGGCGGTCCAGCGCATGACATTGATGCGCGCGAGCTGGTCGGTGAAATCGTCCAGCGGATGGCCGGAGAGATAGAAGCCCGCCGCGGCAAGCTCCGCGTCCAGCGTTTCGAGCAGGCCCAGGCGGGCGCGTCCGAGAGCACGAGCTGCGCCGGACTGCCGCCAACAGCGCCGCCGAACATGTCGGCCTGCCCCGCCTGCCGGTCCTGCGCCAGCCGCCCGGCAAACTCGATCAGCCGCTCGGCGTTCTTGGCGACCTTGGCGCGGTTCTTCTCAAGATCCTCCAGCGCGCCCGCCGCGTTCAGCGCCTCGATGGCGCGCTTGTTCACGGTCTTCGGATTGATGCGCGACATGAAATCTGCGAGGTCGCTGTAAGGCTTGCCGCCCCGTGCCTCAACGATGTGCTCCGCCGCCGACATGCCCATGTTCTTCAGCGCGCCTAGCGCATAGCGGATGCCGTTGCCCTCCGGCAGGAACTCGCCGCCGATTTGCTCACCGATGGCGGCAGGATGGCCATGCCCAGCCGCTTGGCCTCGCGCGTGTAGCCGTAGAGCTTGTCGGTGTTGCCCATATCGAGCGTCATCGAGGCGGCGATGAACTCCAGCGGATGGTTCGCCTTGAGATAGGCGGTCTGATAGGCGATCAGCGCATAGGCTGCGGCGTGCGACTTGTTGAAGCCGTAGCCCGCGAACTTCGCCACCAGCTCGAAGATATAGCGCGCGCGCGCCTCCGGTCGATGTCCTTCTCCAGCGCGCCCTTCACGAAGCGCACGCCCTGCGCGTCCATCTCGGCCTTGATCTTCTTGCCCATGGCGCGGCGCAGCAGGTCGGCTTCGCCGAGGCTGTAGCCCGACAGCACCTGCGCGATCTGCATCACCTGCTCCTGGTAGATGATGACGCCGTAGGTCTCCTCCAGGATCGGCTGGCGAGCGGATGCAGATAGTCCGGCTTCTCGCATGCCGTGCTTGCGGTTGACATAGGTCTGGATGTTGTCCATCGGGCCGGGGCGGTAGAGCGCCACCATGGCGATGATGTCGCTCGAAGCGGTCGGGCTTGCAGCTTGCGCAGGGCCTCGCGCATGCCCGTGCTTTCCAGCTGGAACACGCCGACCGTGTCGCCCTTGGCCAGCATGCTCGTAGGTTGGCCGCGTCGTCCAGCGGCAGCGCCGTGGCGAGATCGAGTCGGCTGATGCCGGCGCCGCGCTCTAGATCAGCTGCACGCCTTCTGCAAGAACCGTCAGCGTCTTTAGCCCGAGGAAGTCGAACTTCACCAGCCCCGCCTGCTCGACCCATTTCATGTTGAACTGGGTCACCGGCATGTCGGAGCGCGGATCGCGGTAGAGCGGCACCAGCTCGACCAGCGGCCGGTCGCCGATCACCACGCCCGCCGCGTGGGTCGAGGCGTTGGCGGTAGAGCCCCTCAAGCTTCTGCGCGATGTTCAGAAGCTGCGCTACGATGACGGCTCCGCGGTCGCGCGCCTCTTGCAGCTTGGGCTCGCCCTCGATGGCTTCGGCGAGCGTCACCGGATTGGCCGGGTTGTTCGGCACCAGCTTGCAAAGCCGGTCCACCTGGCCGTAGGGCATTTGCAGCACGCGGCCCACGTCGCGCAGCACCGCGCGCGCCTGCAGCTTGCCGAAGGTGATGATCTGCGCGACGCGGTCGGCGCCATACTTGCCGCTGCACATAGCGGATCACCTCGCCGCGGCGGTCCTGGCAGAAGTCGATGTCGAAGTCCGGCATCGACACGCGTTCGGGGTTCAGGAAGCGCTCGAACAGCAGGCCGAAGCGAAGCGGATCGAGGTCGGTGATGGTCAGCGCCCAGGCAACCACGCGAGCCCGCACCCGAGCCGCGGCCCGGCCCCACCGGAATGCCTTGCGCCTTGGCCCATTTGATGAAGTCGGCCACGATCAGGAAGTAGCCCGGGAAACTTCATGCGGGTGATGATGTCGAGTTCGAATTCGAGGCGCTTCTTGTAGTCTTCCTCGCTGGCCGCGCGCTGGTCCTCGGGGACGGCGGAGAGCCTGCCCGCAAGGCCCGCCTCGGCCTGAGCGCGCAACTCGGCGGCCTCGGCTTCGGCCGCGTCCTTCGCATCGGGCACGAATAGCGGCAGGATAGGCTTGCGCGGGCGCGGCCGGAAGGCGCAGCGCTTGGCGATCTCGACGGTGTTCGCCGCCGCCTCGGGCAGGTCCGCGAACAGCGCTATCATCTCCGCGCGCGGTTTCAGCCAGTGCTCGGGCGAAAGGCGCCGGCGGTCATCCTCCGCCACATAGCGGCCATCGGCGATGCAGAGCAGCGCGTCGTGCGCCTCGAAGGCGTCGCGCTTGGGAAAATACGCCTCGTTCGTGGCCACCAGCGGCACGCGTCGCTCGTATGCCCAACGCAGGAGCTGCGGCTCCACTAGCCGTTCGCGGGGCAGGTTGTGCCGCTGCACCTCGACATAGAAATGGCCGCTGAAAAGCTCAGCCAGCGTCCCAAGCCTTAACTCGGCAACCGCCGCATTGCCCGCCGCGAAAGCGCTGTCCACAGGCCCGCTGGGGCCGCCGGAAAGTGCGATCAGCCCACGCGCGTTCCGCTCCAGTTCCGCAAGCGTTACGTGGGGGGCGCCGGTCTCGCCATGCTCGACATAGGCGAGGCTCGAAAGCTGCATGAGGTTGCTGTAGCCCTCGGCATCCTTGGCGAGCAGGACCACGGGGCCGTGATGGAGGGCCGGGCGCGCGCCCGGCCGGGAGGATTCCTCCGCGCTGGCCGGAAAGGCAAGGTTCAGCGCGCAGCCGACGATCGGCTGAATGCCCGCGCCCGCGAGATACTCGGAGAATTCGAGCGCGCCGAAAAGATTGTTGCGATCCGTGATGGCGATTGCGGGCTGATCGTCCGCCGCGGCGAGCTTGGCCAGCCCCTTCACCGGCAGCGCGCCTTCGAGCAGCGAATAGGCGGAATGCACATGCAGGTGGATAAAGCCCGGCACCGTTCAAAGCCCCCCTCAAGCAAACCGCCAACGCTTGGCCCAACATAACGCAAGTGCTGCGATTCGCGAGGGGGCGCACCAGGTTATCCCGGAAAGTCGCACGTTTTCCGTAATGCCTGAGCGGAGTCCCGCGGCTGCTCCCAAAGCTTGCACCTCCCCGCTCGTAGCCGCCTTGCCGGCAATGGCGGCCAACGCATCGAACGTGAACGGCGGCTCGGTCCTGAGCATCGGCGTGGGGCGGGGCATCGCCATGGCGCTTGCCGCAGCGTGAAATGTGCGGGCGATAATACGGCAACGGCCGGAGGAATAATCTTGGGTGCCCTCCCCTTGCCCTTACCCCGACCCCATATAAGAGAGGACGTTGTTGCGAGTTCCAAGCCTCATTCAGGAGTCCCTTCTCTCAGAGGCGGAAGGTACAGGGCCGGAGCCTCTGGGCATGGCAAGAGCTGGAACCCGTCAAATCCCTGTGAGCATTGGCTCGCAGGAACCGGAGCGTTGCGCTTGTGACACAGGTTGCGGGCAAGAATCAGAACGCGGCGGTGCGGCTCTCGCCCCGGCGTCAAGCTTCCGCTAGCTTGGCCGGCATGATCAGATTGTCCGCTTGGCGCGTAGCCGCCCTCCTTCTTCTCTCTGTAGCGTTGCTTTCCGTGGCCCCGGCACGCGCCGCGGACATAACGCCAAACGATACAGCCCGTTTCCTGGCCGGCCTGCCGCCCGAGCCCGGTTCGCCGCTCGAACCGTTAACAAAGGAAAAAACCTTCAGCGAGCACGCCGAGTTCTTCGACAAGGCTTGGGAGAAGCTCGAATCCGGCCAGCTCTCCAAGGTCAGGACTTGGACCGGCGAGAACCTGAAGACGCCGCTTCCTGTGCTGTTCTATATGTTCAGCGGGCCGGACTTCCTCTACGCCAACGGCTTTTTCCCGAAGGCCGAGACCTATGTGATGGTAGGTCTTGAGCTGCCGGGCGACCTGCCCGACATCTCCAAGCTGCCCAAGGGCTGGGTTCCGCGCGAGCTTGCGGCGCTGCGCACTTCGCTCAACAGCGTTATGAACTACAGCTTCTTCATCACCAGCGAGATGAGCCGCCACCTTTATAACCGCCGCAATTTCACGGGCACCTTGCCCGTCCTGTTCACCTTTCTGGCGCGTTCGGGCAAAACGATTGAGAGCGTGGAGTTTGTAGAACTCGACAAGGATGGAGGCTTGCACCCGTTCGGCACTCAGCCTCAGCCGCAGGTTCAGGGCCGCAGGCGGCATGTGCAGACGGCTGTTCCCCGGGCCGTGAAAATCACGTTCCTGGGCGAGAACAAGCAGAAGCAGACGCTCTATTATTTCTCGACCGACCTCTCGGATAGCGGCACGGACGCCAGCGGCTTCCTGAAATTTTGCGAGCAATGGCGCCGTGGCGACGCTCTGATCAAAAGCGCCTCCTATCTGCTTCACGCCAACAATTTCTCACATGTGCGGGACTTCCTGCTCACCCACAGCGCCACAATCGTTCAGGACGACACCGGCATTCCGCTCAAAAACTACGATCTGACCCAATGGGATCTGAAGCCATTCGGCAATTATGTGCGGCCGATCCCAGTCTTCGCTGGCAACTACCAGCGCGATCTGGCGAGCTTCTTCACCGAGCAGCATGCCCAGGCGATTGACTTCAATATCGGCTACCAGTGGAAGAACAAAGGTTCCAGCCTGCTCCTGGCCACCAAGAAGCCTGGCCGCAGCGAGCAAGCCGCGTCGGAGGCGCAGTCCTCAATGGCCGCGCCCGCAAAAGGCCAGTGATATTCGAGGTCAGCCAGCCGGCCTCTCCGCCCGGCTTGGCCCCCGTTCCCGGTGCGGGGACGGGGATAGCGCGTGGAAACGATTGCATCGTGCTCAAAACTTGCCCAAATCAGGCGAGGCAATAGGTAATCGCGCGGGCGCATGGGCATTCCACTCCTCACACTGCAAAATGTAGCACTCACCTTCGGCGGCACGCCTCTTCTGGAGGATGCGGCCCTGTCCGTAACCGAGGGCGACCGCATTTGCATCGTCGGGCGTAACGGCTCGGGCAAGTCCACGCTGATGAAGATCGCGGCAGGGCTGATCGAGCCGGACCGCGGCAGCCGCTTCGTGCATCCAGGCATCACGCTGCGCTACCTGCCGCAGGAGCCGGATTTCGGCACGCACAGGACGGTTCAGGCTTACGTTGAGAGCGGGCTCGGCCCTGGCGACGATCCGCATCGGGTGCGCGTGATCCTGGAGGAGCTGGGGCTTACGGGCGAGGAGGAGCCAGCGAAACTGTCCGGCGGCGAGGCCCGGCGCGCCGCGCTGGCCAGGACGCTGGCGCCCAACCCCGATGTCCTGCTGCTGGACGAGCCGACCAACCACCTCGACATCCGTGCCATCGAATGGCTGGAGAAGCGGCTTGGCGGCATGCGCTCGGCGCTGGTTCTCATCAGCCACGACCGCCGCTTCCTGTCCAACCTCTCGCGTAGCACCGTCTGGGTGGACCGCGGCACCACGCGCGGCATCGCCATCGGCTTTTCCGGATTCGAGGCCTGGCGCGATGAGGCGATGGCACAGGAGGAACTGGAGCGGCACAAGCTGGCGCGCAAAATCGAGCGCGAGGCCGACTGGCTGCGCTATGGCGTGACCGCGCGGCGGAAGCGCAATGTGCGGCGGCTGGCAGACCTTCACGCCATGCGCGAGGACAAGCAGAACGCCAGGCGCGCGCCGGGGCAGGTCAAGCTTGAGGCGGCGGAAGGCGCGCTTTCGGGCAAGCTCGTCATCGAGGCGAAGGCCATCTCGAAAGCGTTCAGCACCGCTCCCGTCGTGGATAATTTCAGCATCCGCGTCAACCGCGGCGACCGGGTGGGGCTAGCCGGGCCGAACGGCACCGGCAAAACGACGCTCGTCAATATGCTGATCGGAAAACTCGATCCGGACGAAGGGACGGTGCGGCTTGGCGCGAACCTGGAGAGCGCCAGCCTGGAGCAGACCCGCGACAGCCTGAAGCCCGGATGGACCGTGGCGGATGCGCTGACCAACGGCAGCGGCTCCGAGTATGTCACGATCAATGGCGCGCGTAAGCACGTTGCGTCCTACATGCAGGATTTCCTGTTCCTGCCCGAGCAATTGCGGACGCCGGTTACAGTGCTGTCCGGCGGGGAGCGCGCCCGGCTCATGCTCGCCCGCGCGCTCGCCAAGCCTTCGAACCTGCTCGTGCTCGACGAGCCGACCAACGATCTCGACCTCGAAACGCTCGATGTGCTTCAGGAAATGCTTGCCGATTTTGCGGGCACCCTGATCCTCATCAGCCACGACCGCGATTTTCTCGACCGCGCCGTCACCTCCATCGTGGTGCCGGAAGGCGGCGGGCGCTGGATCGAATATGCCGGCGGCTGGTCCGACATGATCGCGCAGCGGGGGGCGGCGCCGTTCGCCCCGGCGAGCGGCGCCAGGCAGGCAGCCAAGGCGGAGCGCGCCGAGGCCAGGAAGAAGCCCGCCGATGGCGGCGAGGCAAAACCCAAGCGCCGGCTGGGCTTTAACGAAAAGCACGCGCTTGAGACGCTGCCGGGCAAGATTGCAGGCCTCGAAAAGCAGATTTCGGACTTCCAAGCGCAACTCGACGATCCGGGCCTCTATGCCAAGGACCGGCAGGCATTCGAAAAAGTGAGCGCGGCGCTTGTCAAGGCGCAGGCCGGGCTTGCGGAGGCCGAGCATCGCTGGCTGGAGCTGGAAATCCTGCGCGAGGAAATTGCCGCCAATTCATAATTGAAAATGGTGAGGAGGGCCGCCTTCGCCGGGCGGGCGCGGGCGTTCGCCAAGGTGCACAGCCGCCGCCTCGCTGACGTCACACCTGCAAGCGCTGCGGCACAGGGACGGGAACAGAGCGGCACCATTCTGGGACACCCCCAGCGGAATCTACCGATTGCTCGCCTTTGTTCCGTTTCTCTCGCGCGCTTTTTTTGTTGGCAAAAAGCCCGAAAACCCTCTAGACGTATGGGATCGGAGTGTAGCGCAGCCTGGTAGCGCACCTCGTTCGGGACGAGGGGGTCGGAGGTTCGAATCCTCTCACTCCGACCATTCACTTTCCTGCCTCGGCTAAAACGGGAAGAAGCCGAAGCGCGGTCCACCATAACCCTGGTAGGAATAGTAACGGGGTCCACGCCGCCTGTGCACAACTCTGAACTCGCCGCCCTCTCTGTTGAACGGCGGCATGCGCCGGGGTTGCAGCAGGTACTGTGCTTGGTGCGGCCCTAAGTGTCGCAGGCGGCAGATATGACTTGTCGTCCTGGTTCTCGCTTGCGGCAACCGCCGCAGCAACCGGAATTAACGCCAGCAACAACCCGGCCTTGAAGCTGAGTGAACGCATAACGGCCTCGATCTTTCCTGTCCTGTCGCCGATAAAGCCGCCTATATCGGAAGGCCGCTCCAGCAGTACTCATGCTGACGCCGCTCATGTTACTAATTCCTTGCGGGATGCGGGCAAACCGCCGCGATGGTTAGCTTTGTTCGAAAGCCTTCGCCAAATCGGGCATATCCAAAATTTGGCTGGAGACCACCATTCGAGGCTGGCCTGCCGCTGAGCACTAAGGCAACGCTCAGGAATAAGTGAGCCGGATGGCGCCGGAATTTGGCCGGCTGCAAGCTGCAAAAAGGGGCGCATATCCAAGATATGTAACCCTTTTTGCAGCGCAGCTGGCGGGCAAAAGAACAAGCCAGATGGCGCAGTTATTCCTGAGCGTTGCCTAAGCTGGCCGTCATCAAGGGCCGATGCGTTAGGCCTGCTGCATCAGGGACGAGAGCACTTTCCGGACCTCATCGGGGATCGGCACCAGCCTGTGCCACCACGCGGCCGGGCTACTCCCGTCGAATGAGAACTCAATCGTTGTTGCTGCGATTGACAATAGCCTTCGCCGTCGCCAAGTGCGCTTAAATGCGGGAGAGGTACGGTAATATCTCGTTGTTCAACGCTTTTTAGGCAAAGCTTGCGCCTACGGCAACCGGTGCTTTGCTGGAGACGCCCCAATGACAACAGCGGCAAGGGTCAGGGCCTATTCCGGCCCCACCATTTTCAGCTACGGCTTCAGGCCGTTTTTCCTGGGCGGCGCGATTTGGGCCGGCGCGGCGATGGCGCTCTTTTTCTTGATGCTGCAGGGAGATTTGACGCTCCCAACCAAGTTCGAGGTTGTGGACTGGCATATCCACGAGCTGCTCTATGGCTACCTTCCCGCCATTGCGGCGGGCTTCCTCCTGACGGCGGTGCCCAGCTGGACGGGCCGCCCGCCGGTGACCGGAGCGCTACTTGCCGCCTTGTTCGCGATCTGGCTGGCGGGCCGCGTGGCGGTTGCCACATCGGCGCTCATTGGACCGGTTCCCACAGCGGCCATCGACCTCTTGTTTTTGATCGCCCTTGCGGCCATCGCCGCCCGCGAAATCGCAGCCGGCAAAAACTTCCGCAACCTGAAGGTCCTGATCCTCGTAGCGCTCCTTGCCGCGGGCAACCTTGTCTTCCACATAGAGGCGGCCACCTCCGGCGCCAGCAATTACGGCAAGCGTATTGGCATTACTGCGGCGATCCTGCTGATCGCGCTCATCGGCGGCCGGGTCGTGCCATCCTTCACCCGGAACTGGCTTGCGAGAACCCGGCCGGATAACCTGCCCGAGCCATTCGGCAGGTTCGATGCCATCACCCTTGCAATATCGGCAATTGCCCTGGCCGTTTGGATCGCGGTCCCGGACGGCGTGGCAGCAGCCTCGGCCTGCGCGCTCGCTGGGGTCCTGCAGCTCATCCGCCTGGCGCGATGGAAAGGACACCGCACGTTCTCCGAGCCCTTGGTAACGGTCCTCCACGCGGCTTACATCTTTGTGCCCATCGGCTTCTTGCTGACCGCGATCGCGGCCGTCGCTCCGGATACGGTTTCAAAGGCAGCCGGTATCCACGCCTGGACCGCCGGCGCAATCGGACTGATGACGCTGGCGATAATGACCCGCGCCAGCCTTGGCCATACCGGGCGGCCGCTTGCCGCATCGCGCTTAATCGTGGCGATCTATGTAAGCGCGGCGGCGGCGGCGGCGGCAAGAATCCTGGCTGGAATGGGTGTGCAGCCGACCGCCATGCTCCACATCGCCGCAGCTTTCTGGATACTGGCGTTTTGGGGTTTCTCCGCGGTGTTCGCGCCGCTGCTGCTTAAGTCCCGGGCTTGAGTCATTGAGGAGGTCACAATGATGATGAAAACCTTGCATGGGCGGGTTGCTGTGGTAACCGGCTCGACAAGCGGCATCGGCCTCGGTATCGCCAGGGCGTTAGCCCGGGCCGGTGCGGACATCGTGCTGAACGGCTTCGGCGACCCGGCCGATATCGAGGCGCTGCGGCAGGAAATTTCCGCCCTCAGCCACGTTCGCGCCAGCTATTACGGCGCAGACATGTCCAAGCCGGCGGAAATCGCGGGCCTGATTGAAGCCGCCACCAGCGAGCTGGGCAAGGTCGACATTCTCGTCAACAACGCCGGGATTCAACATGTCGCACCGGTTGGAGAATTCCCGGTGGAGCGCTGGGACGCCGTCATCGCGGTCAACCTCTCAGCCGCCTTTCACGCCTGCCAGGCCGTCATCGCCCAGATGCGGGCGCGGAACTGGGGCCGCATCGTCAACATCGCCTCCGCGCACGGGCTCGTCGCTTCCGGGAACAAATCGGCTTATGTGGCTGCAAAGCATGGCCTTGTCGGGTTGACCAAGGTGATCGCGCTTGAGACCGCGAGGACGGGCATCACCTGCAATGCGATCTGCCCAGGCTGGGTGCTGACGCCGCTCGTTCAGCAGCAGGTCGACGCCTGGGCCGCTCGGGACCATATCCCGCCTTCGAAGGCCAAGGACCTGCTGCTGGAAGAAAAGCAGCCCTCGGGAGAATTCGTGACGCCGCAGCAGATCGGGGCCTTGACCGTGTTCTTGTGCACCGAGCAGGCGGCGCAAATTCGCGGCGCTTCGCTCTCCATGGACGGCGGCTGGACCGCGCAATAACCGCAGCCGCGCCGCTGCGAAGCGAGGCTGGCTTCCGGCGCTATCGACGGGAACCTGTGTTCGCGGGGCAACGGTAAGGTTCTGCAAAGGGGGCGTGGATGCCGGCATTGCTGACCGTGGGCGCGGCGATACTGGATTTGGTTTACGTCTTGGACGAACTGCCCGTCCTCCCGCAGAAATACCGGGCGAAAAGCCTTTCGCTGCAGGGGGGCGGCATGGCCGCGACGGCAGCCGTGACAGCGCGCCGGCTCGGCCTTGAGGTGGCGCTTGCGGCCCGCGTTGGCGACGATGCTTTCGGCGCCGCCATCGTGGCTGAGCTTGAAAAAGAGGGTGTGGATTGCGGCCTCGTGCGGCGCTGGCCGGGCCGCCACTCAGCCGTTTCGGCAGTGATGGTCAACAACGCCGGCGAGCGGATGCTGGTGAACTACAAAGACCCCGATATCGAAAGCGGCACGGATTGGCTTCCGGCGGAACTGCCCGCGCATTTCGGCGGCGTGCTGGGCGACAGCCATTGGGAAGCCGGAACCAGCCACTTTTTCCGCCTCGCCCGCGAAGCAGGCAAGCCCGCCATCCTCGACGCCGACCGCTGGATGGCCTCGCGCGATATCCTGGCGAACGCGACACACATCGGCTTTTCGGCCCGCGCGCTGCGCGAATATTCGGGGATTGAAAGCCTGCCCGAGGCGCTGGCGCAATTCCAGAAGCAGTTGGACGGCTGGCTTGCCGTCACGGACGGCGAAAACGGCGCGTGGTTCATGGAAGACGGCGGCATTTGCCACGAGCCTGCGTTCCAGGCCGATTCGGTCGAGACGAACGGCGCTGGCGATGTGTGGCACGGAGCCCTGGCTGCCGCCATCCTCGAAGGGCAGGAGCCCAGAAGCGCCGTGCGCTTCGCAAATGCCGCCGCCTCGATCAAATGCTCGCGCTTGGGCGGCCGTGCCGGGCATCCCCAGCCGGAGGGAAATTGCAAGCCTGCTTGGCGGTTGGAGACCTGAAGAGTAACAAGGGCAAGACGCCGGGCGGTCACGCCGGATTGTGCTGGCGGACAAGATCGGCGAGTCTCGGCACTGCTGGTGCGTCTGGCACTCCGATGCGGCCGCCGAGTTGCTCCCAGAACAAGCTTGCCAAGGCAAACTTGTTGGGAGGGGGGGATGCGGTTCGTGTGGATCGCCGCCTCCGGACCGGCACGCCTATCCGTTCGGGTGACGGGCGCGGTAAGTTTCGATCATCTCGCGCATGGCGCGGAGGCTGTCCGGCAGCGCGGGCCGGTAGGGCTTCGGCAGTTCCATATTAAAAATGACATCCGGCTCGAACTCGCACGCGGTCATCAGCTCCTGCCACGGCAGGTTGCCCCAGCCCAGCGGCAGATGCAGGTCGTGCAGTCCGAAAGCCACCCGCTCCGAACGCGAATAGGTGGTCATGCGGAGGGGATCGCCGAAGGAATCGTGGACGTGGAGATGCCGGGCGACACGGGCCAGCGCCTTGGCCTCGGTGATGAAATCCACCCCGTGCGCCCCGCAGGTTATCGCCGCGTGCGAGAAGTCGAGGCAGCCGCGCACATTTGGGTGGCCGATGGCCTCGATCTCGCGGGCAACCCGCGATGGCAGCCCCGTATGCCAGCCGGGCTCCTGCGGCGGAATATTCTCAACCGCGACGATTATCGAATGTGCCGCAGCGATCTCGCCCAGCGAGGCGTAGGCATCGCGCTGCACCGCATACGCCTCTTCGATTGCGGCCTGGTCCTGCCCCGGCATATTGCCGGTGTGCAACACGATGTGCACTGCGCCAATCTCGGCCGCGACCTCGATGGACGCCTTGGCAACCGCAAGGTGGCGATCCAGATGCTCGCGCGGCGCCATGAAATTGACCGCCAGCGGCCCGTGCGCGGTATAGCCGAGCCCCCGGCCGGCCATGGCCTCCTTCAGCCGCCGCACTTGCGCGGGCAGAACGCGCCCGCCTGCGATTAGGTCGAAGATAAAAATAGGAATCTCCGAGAACTCCATGCCATGCGCCGCAGCCTGGTCCAACTCCTGCCGCAACTGCTCGAACCAGGAATCGTCAAAAACCCAGGCCGAAAAACCCGCACCGCGTACCGCCGCCATCGCTCTACCCTCGCTGTGATCCCGGTTGAATGTCTTGCAAAGGCCCCCTCATCCTACCCTTCTCTCACACAAGCTCGCCTTGGCGAGCTTGTCACTCGAAAGTGTCCGTATCCGCAAGCGGATATGGATGGGAGAAGGGACGCCCGAATCGCCAGCAACGTGAATTCCGGGGTTCTCTCTCCCCTTGGGGAGAGAGACAGAGTGAGGGGGCCTTTCGCTATGTCTGCGTGAAGCGCTGGCTCAGACACCGGCGCGCATGTCTTCCCGGTCTACTTGGGGATTTTTCCGATTTATTCAATTCTTAGGAAAAGCGCCGGCGGCAGCCTGGTCAACGGCCCTGCGAAGCTTCGGAATGCAGGCTTGCCGCATGCTCGAAGCTTCTGTCCATGGCGGCGGAGCGGCTCCAGAAATAGGGCCAGTGCCCGTACACCCAGGACAGCTGCGCGGCAGCCGTTTGGGCGGGACGCCGCAGAACGTCCAGCACATAGAGCGCCGCGGCCAGGCCGGTCCGGTCGGCGCCGCTCTTGCAGTGGATGAGCACCGGCGCGGGAGCGTCGTGGAGCACTTTCTCAAGGTCCTGAAGCTGCGCACCGGTCAGCTCGCGAGTCGCCGAGAGCGCCAGGTCGGCGTGGTACAGGCCAAGCTCGTTCGAGGCGCGCAGCTCATCGTCGTACCAGGGGTCGCCAGGGTGGCGGCCCCGCAGATTGATCACCGACTTGATGCCGAGCGTCTGCGCATAGGCTCTGATATCGCTGCCGCTCGGCTGGGCTGACCGGTAAAGCCTGCCCGCTTCCACCGTATGAAAATTGCCCGCGATTTGGAGCAGTCCCAAATATAAGAGCAGGCCGGCGGGCAAAATGAGAATGGAAAGGGCAAGGTGAAACTTCCGGATTTTCATGAAACGCTCTCGTACCAACCGTTATAAGCCGCGGCCGCCTTCGCTGCCGCCGCGATTCAGATGCGGGCAGGCTGTCTGCTGCCGTGCGATTAGGTCACCTGGGCTTGCCATGCCTGCGCGCACAAACCCACCGATTGATTGCAAGGGCGCGGGCTAATGTCCAGGTCTAGACAATCTTGCTTGAAAATCAATGGTTCTGCGTGCGGGAGGGGACATGTTCAGGGGCGTCAGGGCGAAACTTTCCGCCCTCAGGGCCGATACCAGGGGCGTTGTTCTTTATCTCGTGGCGCTGCTTATGGCGCCTTTTGTGGCGATCGCGGCCCAACTGACGATGAAGCCTGCGTTCTTGCAAGTGATTGGCTACAAGACGCGGCATGGTAAATCCGAAGCGCGCATGTCTCCCGCCTGCCCGTTTTTGCGACCTTTTTCGCGCTTTTGCGCCGATTCCACGCTTGCGGAATCCCGCGAAATATATCAGCGGATCGCGGACTAACCATGTGCGCGCGGTTTTGAAGGGCTGGCGGATGCCTCTGGAACTCCTATATGATCGCTCCGAGCGAGCCTTCGCTCAAGGATAGGGAGCCCATGCCGCCATGCAGACCGCAGCCGAACCCGATGCAGACGTACCCGCGGCAGGCTTCCGGATCGGCGCACTCCGGGCTGGCTCAACCGTGGAGATACAGAAGTTGCTCGCACGCTTCGCCGAGCGGCGCATCCGGGAGGGTTTGCGCGTCGCGGGCGTAATCGAGGAGCTTGCGGTGGACGCAAACTGCAGCGCTTGCGAAACGCTGGTTTTGCGCGAGGCGGCGGGGAACATGATCGTTCCGATTACGCAAAATCTCGGCTCCGGGTCGCGCGCCTGCAACATCGACACCGCCGGGCTTGCCGCCGCCTGTCAGTCCGTGCTGGCGGGCATCGAGCGGGGCGCGGATGTCGTTGTGCTGAGCAAGTTCGGGAAAATCGAGGCGGAGGGCGGTGGTTTGCTCGACGCCTTCCAGGCGGCGGCCGCGGCGGACCTGCCCTGCGTGGCCGGTATCAAGCCCTCGTTCGCCGGCCACTTTCTCGAATTCGCCGGCGGCTTCTCGCAATGGATCGAGGCGGACGACGCCGCGCTCGAACGCTGGTGGGCCGGGCGCGGCGGCTGAGCGCCTACGCCTCCACCTGTAGCATGTGCCTGACCAATATAAAGACCGCCAGAGCGGTTACGGCCACGGCGAAGAGAGTCGCGATGCCCCGCATGATCCTGTAGTTCGTGCCCCGAATCCATGCCGCCAAGGTGAGGATATCGAGTATAACGAACAGCCCAACCATGTCGTTAGCGTCGAGATTCATAACGTTCAGTAAGCTATCGATGATCGCGGCCAGAAAAAATATAATAGCATAACCGCCAGATATAAGCCCAAGATCGAAACTTGCTGCAATTGTTTCTGGCGTTGTTGGTACTCTATCTTTCTCAAATGTGTGATAAATCTGAGTGGCGCTATCGTTCTCTACCTCAAACTCGACCTTGTCGCCGATCCGCGGGGCCCGCCTTTCTTGCCAATCGGCCCTCTTGAACGGGTACATTTTACCGCCGGCCCGGATAATGCCCGTCGCGCTTTTGGGATCGTAATTGAGGATGATGCCGTCCATGCTGGCCACCTTGTCCGTGCGTTGAAACTCAGGGCTCGATGCGAAATAGGCGCCGGAGCTTATCAGCGGCCGCGCCCCTGCTCAAGTTGCCCGAATTTTTCCTTACGAATCAGTCTGAGTGCCAATATTGGGCAATAGAATCGGGGAATTCGATGAGGTTTGAGCTTGGAAGCCAGGTGAAGTGGAAGAACGCGAGCCAGATGCGCTTAGGTTACGCTGCGTCCGATATAGGCCGTGTTGTTGGGGTGCACAAATACGCAACCCAGGATTTGGAGATCGACGTAGAGTTCGGCGACGGCGATGTCTTGCACGGCGCCGTCGGCGAATGGTTCGAGCCGGTGGCAGACCCTACCTGCGAGGACCAGGGCCAAAGTTGCTGACAGGCGCAGCTTTGCCCTGCCCGCCTTTCAGTCTGGAAAATGCAGTTGAAACCGTTAAAAGCGGCAAAATGGCCTGCATACCAGTGGGATGACAAATTACTTGCTTTTGCCCAATAGCTGAAAGCAAGTAATTAAATAACGCACTGCATTATCCCATGTTTTTGCCTTTGGGCCGGTTTCAACTGCCGAATCCAGGTTCAATTGAAGAAATCGACTTTATACCCGGAAGACACACCCCAGGCCGCCGGCTATCTTGAACCTCAATCAGTGCAGGAACTGCCAGGTTTGGGAGGCCCGTATGCAAGCCGGAATGATGAATATGCCCCTGATCGTATCCTCGATCTTGCAGCATGCGGAGACCGTTTACGGCCGGAACGAGATCGTCAGCAGGCTGCCTGAAGGCGGCATCTGGCGCTATACCTATGCCGAAGCCGCGTCGCGGGCGAGAAGGCTTGCCAACGCGCTGATCCGGCTTGGCGTGCGCCATCAGGCCCGCGTGGGCACCCTCGCCTGGAACACCCACCGGCACTACGAGCTTTATTACGCCGTCTCGGGCAGCGGCGCGATCATCCACACGGTCAATCCAAGGCTCTTCCCCGAGCAGATCGCCTATATCGTCAGCCACGCCGAAGACGAGGTTCTGTTCTTCGACATAACGTTCCTGCCGCTGGTCGAGAAGCTCCGCTCCGAGCTGACCACGGTGAAGCACTTCGTGGTGCTGGTATCGCGTGAGCACATGCCGCAATCCACGCTGCCGCTTCTTTGCTACGAGGACTTGATCGCCGCGGAGAGCGACAGCTTCGATTGGCCGCTGCTGCACGAGGGCCTGGCCGCCGCGCTCTGCTACACCTCCGGCACCACCGGCAACCCCAAGGGCGTGCTCTACGGGCACCGCTCGACGGTGCTGCATGCCTACGCCTCCATGTCCACCGACGCGCTGGGGGTGTCGAACCGGGGCGCGGTTCTACCCATCGTGCCCATGTTCCATGTCAATGCCTGGGGCATTCCCTATTCCGCGACCATGGCCGGCGCCAAGCTCGTGCTGCCCGCTGGCGCGCTTGACGGCGCCTCGGTTTACGAGCTGCTGACCAAGGAAAAGGTCACGCTCACGCTTGGCGTGCCGACCGTTTGGCTCGGGCTGCTGCATTATTGCGAGAAGGAAAATTTGCGGCTCGACCATCTGGAACAGGCGGTGATCGGCGGCTCGGCGGCCCCCGAGGCGATGATCCGGCAGTTCCAGGAAAAGCACGGCGTGTTCGCGCTCCACGCCTGGGGCATGACCGAGATGTCGCCGCTGGGCACGATCAACAGCATGAACGCCCATATGGCGAGCCTGCCCATCGAGGAGCGCTACAGGCTACAGACGAAGCAGGGCCGCCCCGTCTACGGCGTCGAGCTGAAAATCGCCGGCCCGGACGGCAAGGAGCTTCCGCGCGACGGCAAGGCCTTCGGGCGCCTCCTGGTGCGCGGCCCCTGGATCGCCAGCGGCTATTACAAGGAAGAGGATCGCAGCGCCTGGGTGGACGGCTGGTTCGATACGGGCGACGTGGCCACCATCGACGAAAGCGGCACGATGGCCATCGTCGACCGCTCCAAGGATGTGATCAAATCGGGCGGCGAGTGGATCAGCTCGGTCGAGCTTGAGAACATCGCGGTGGCGCATCCGTCCGTGGCCGAGTGCGCCGTTATTGGCGTGCCGCATCCCAAGTGGGACGAGCGGCCCATCCTGCTGGTGGTTACGAAGGAGGGCAAAGAGGCGACAAGGGAGGAGCTGCTGGCGTTCCTTGAAGGCAAGGCCGCCAAATGGTGGCTGCCCGACGAGGTGCTGTTCGTGAAGACCTTGCCGCACACCGCCACCGGCAAGCTGCTCAAGCGCCAGCTCCGCGACGACTATCACGACGTGCTGATGAAGCAAGCCAGTGTTGCGCAAGCGGGCCGCGCATAGGAATTCCGGATGCTTCCGCAGCGCCGGCCCGGCGAAGGCGGGGACCCATATATGGGCCTGCTATAACATGAGAAATAAATTCCCGCCTTCGAGGTTCTTCGTCGCGTTGGAGCCCACATGCAAGCGCTCTTGCAGCGCTGTGCTAACGCACAACGGCGATCGCGGTGCGCGAGCAGCATGCGACTTCTCTTATTGGCGCGCCGCGACATAGCGTGCAGGGCAGCACCACAAGCGCTGCGCGCAGCTTCGCCGCCGCCTTAACGGAAGGTTCGCTTCGCGTAGGCACCTATCATGGTAAACGCAGATATCGTTAACGCGCGGAACTCGCGTTCCAAACGCGCGCATTTTGGCGGATTTTCTTGCGATTTGGGCCTGATTCCACAATTTGCAAAATCCCTTTAAATATACGAACAGATTTCGAATTAACCAATACTTTGGCTGAAATGCGCCGGCCGGAGCGGCGGCACTTTTTCATTTTATGGCGTGCAATCAATAGCATAGCAAACGCCAGTCGCACATAACGCTCGCTTAAGAGGTTTGTGCTATATTACTTCAAAATCGAAAAGCCTTCCTCCGGACCTCAAAAATGCGCCGGCGGAGCGCCTGGGAGAGTTAATGGGACGTTACGTCGAAGCTCGCAACGGCCGGCCAGGAACGGCGCTTGCCTGCCCCGGACAACGACTGAGGGCGCCGCGTCCAGGACCGTAGCTTCCAAAGACTCCGGGAAGAGAAGAGCCTGCGAAAAATGCCCGCCGCGAAGCCGATCACGAAAAAGAAGAATGCCTGCTCCGGACTGGACACAAGCGCGGGCAGTACGCATCTCTCCGTCACCTTGAATAGCAGCTTCTGAGGAACCGCCATGGCCGAAGGCACGAACCGCCAGATCATCCTTGTATCCCGCCCCCATGGCGAGCCCGCGCCAGAAAATTTCAAGCTCGCCGAGGCGCCCATTCCCGCCATCGGCACGGGCCAGCTCCTGCTCAAGACCAAATATCTCTCGCTCGACCCTTATATGCGCGGCCGCATGAGCGACGCGAAATCCTATGTGCCGCCCTTCGCCATCGGCGAGCCGCTGGGCGCCGGCACGGTGAGCGAGGTGGTGGCCTCGAACAACCCGGACTATGCCCCAGGCGATATCGTGCTGGCGTTCGGCGGCTGGCAGGAATACGCGGTTTCGGACGGGGCCGGGCTGCGCAAGCTCGATCCGGCGGCAGCACCGGTTTCAACCGCGCTGGGCGTGCTGGGCATGCCCGGCTTGACCGCCTATACCGGCCTCTTGAACATCGGCCTGCCCAAGCCTGGGGAAACGCTGGCGGTTGCAGCGGCGGTGGGGCCGGTGGGCTCGGCGGTGGGGCAAATCGCCAAGATCAAGGGCTGCCGGGTGGTCGGTATCGCTGGGGGCCAGAAGAAAGCGGCGTATCTCAAGGAAGAGCTGGGCTTCGACGCTGCCATCGATCACCGCTCGCCCCACCTGAAAGAAGAACTCAAGGCGGCCTGCCCGAACGGCATCGACATCTATTTCGAAAATGTGGGCGGTGCGGTTTGGGATGCTGTATTTCCGCTCCTCAATAACTTTGCGCGCGTCCCGGTTTGCGGCCTGGTTGCGAACTACAACGCCACCGCTCTGCCCGAGGGGCCGGACCGGTCTGTGTTGCTGATGCAGGCGATCTTAACGAAGCGGCTGCGTGTCCAGGGCTTCATCGTTTTTGACTTCGCCCACCAAACGCCGGCATTCCTGTCTGAAGCGCAAGTATGGATTCGCGAGGGCAAGCTCAAATACCGGGAAGACATCGTCGAAGGCCTCGAAAACGCACCGCAAGCATTCATCGGCCTGCTCAAGGGCACGAACTTCGGCAAGCTTCTTGTGAAGGTCTCTGATTGAGCCGCTGCGGCACTGCGGCCTTCTTCAATCGATATGCGCCAAATATAGGATTTTCGAGATGTAAAGTCTGGTAGAATTGCGCTTGCTAATGTACTTACGGTTGTATTGTCATCCCGGTCGAAATTTTTCCTTAGCGTTGCCATAATGCGCCATTAGTAACTGGGCAAGGTTAGGCAGCAGCGTAGGGTTGTTTCGATGGCTGAGTGGCGTGATATCCTCGACAGGGCAGCAGATAATCTCTCCATTGATCCAAGGTCCCAGGCCTCTTTTCAGCAGCAGCCAGCAGGCTGGCCAGGCGCAGCAGCCGGCGATGAGGCAGGGCTCCTTTATGGCGAGCCGCAATCTTCTGGCCCGTGAGCTTGAAGCGGCCTCCAATCCAGGGCAGGCGCGGGCGCGCTCCCAAATGGGGCATCCCCAGCACCGCGAGCGCGCGATGGCGGTTCCGGGCCGGGCGTCCATAATGCAATCCATCGGCCAGCCGGTCCATGCAGCGCCGCAGCCGGCCGCGAAAAAAGGCGGGGCGGCGCGTGAGCTTGCCACGCTTTCGATTTCCGTCGGGATCGTAGCCATGGCGGTCTACGGATTTTTCGTTCTCCTGCACTAAGGGCTCGATGCGCAATAAGCGCGCCATCTTGCTTGTCTTTTTGTCCGTCCGCGGCGTTGCGGAAAGGGTTACATACCTCGGTATGCGCCCCTTTCCGCGCTTGGCGGACAAACAGAAATCCTGCGCCGTCTGACGCGTTTATTTTGCATCGAGCCCTAAAGCCAGTTGCATCCAGGAATGGCGCGGGCGATATCAGTCGCGGGCGGGAAATCCCCGTTACCGCTTCGTAATTTTTTGCATAGACGCGCCCCATGCCTTCAAAACCGACGGTGCTGCCTGGACGGCGCCTCCCCCAGCCGATCGAGCACGCCGAAGAGGAGCGCGCTTTCGACAAGGTATGGGTTCGCGACCTGGTGTTGCCAATGCGCATCGGCGTGTGGAGCGAGGAGCACAATCTCGCGCAGCGCGTTCGCTTCACGGTCGAGCTTTGGGCTTGCGGCAGCGGGCACCGGCCGGGCGACCTGTCCAGCGTGATTTCCTACGATTTTATCATCGACGGCATCAGGGAAATCCTGGCGCAGGGCCATATCCTTCTGACTGAGACGGTTGCCGAGCGGGTCGCGGCCCATTGCCTGTCGCACAGGCGCGCGGAGAAAGTGCGCGTCATGGTCGAGAAGCTTGACCGCGTTCCCGGCGCCTCGCTCGGCTGCGAGATCATGCGGCTGAAGTCCGATGCCGGGCGCTGGCAGGATTGATGCCAAACTCCGCCGGAAAAATACGCGCGGGCAGGTTTTTCCAGTGTGCGTTCGCGTGGCGTTTCATTATTTGACCGGAGTGCGCGCCGCGCAACGCCGGTGCCGGGCCTTGCGGGGGAGAGCGTGACCGAAGCGATTGAAATTCCGGCCGAATGGGCTCCGCAGAAAGCCGAGTGGACGGCGTGGCCCGCCGATCCGCGCGAGTGGAATGGCGACCTCGACACGCCGCGACGCGACGTGGCGGCGCTTGTCTGCGCGCTTGCCGATAGCGGCCTCGTGCGGCTTCTCGTAAATGGTGCGGAGGCGGAGGCGTCGGCCCGCAAACGGCTCGGCAGCGCCGCGGAAATTCATCAGGCCCGGTACGGCGACATCTGGCTGCGCGACACCGGCCCGATCTTCGCGCGGGCGGGCGGCAAGTTGGTGGCTCTGCGCTTCAAGAACAACGCCTGGGGAGGCAAGTTCGACCTGCCGGACGACGCCACCGTGGGCGGCGAGATCGCGCAGCTTGCGGGCGTGCCCGAGCGGCAGTTCGATTTCGTGCTGGAGGGCGGCGCCATTGAGCATGACGGCGCGGGCACGGTTCTGACCACGGCACAGACGCTGCTCAACGCCAACCGCAACAAATGGCAGAAAGAGGATGCCGAGGCGGCGCTAGCCGAATCGCTCGGCGCACGCCAAGTGATCTGGATCGATGAGGGCCTGGCGAACGACCACACCGACGGCCACATCGACAATCTCGCGCGCTTTGTCGCGCCGGGGCTTGCTGTCTGCCAGGCGCCCGTGGGTGAGGACGATCCGAACGCCGGCGTGCTGAACGCCATCGCGCGCACACTAGGCGAGGCCCACGACGCAAACGGGCGCAAGCTCGAAGTTATTCGCATTCCAGGCGTTGGGCACTACCGCAACGCCGCCGGCGAGACATCCCCCGCCTCGCATATGAATTTCATCATCGCCAACGGCGTCGTTGCCGTCCCCGTATATGGCACGCAATCGCAGGACGCGGCACTTGGCATGCTGCGCGAGCTGTTTCCGGGCAGCAAGGTCATCGGCCTGCCGTCGCAAGGGCTGCTGGGACACGGCGGCGCGGGCGGCGGCTCGTTCCATTGCATCACCCAGCAGGAGCCGCTGCCATGACCGCGCGAACGCTGACGGTTGCAGCCATCCAGGTTGCCTACGGCCCCGACATGGCCGCCAACATCGCCAGGACGGAAGCGCTCATCCGCGAGGCCGCGCGGCAAGGCGCGCAAGTGATTTTGCCCTCCGAACTGTTCCAGGGCATCTATTTCTGCACGCAGCAGAACCCGAAGTGGTTCGAAACGGCCCACCCGGCCGCAGCGCATCCTTGCGTGCTGGCGCTGAAGGCGCTGGCGGCGGAGCTTCGCGTTGTCATCCCGATCTCGTTCTTCGAAAAGGACGGGCCGGAGTATTACAACAGCGTCGCGATAGCCGATGCGGATGGCGAAATCCTGGGCGTTTATCGCAAGAGCCACATTCCGGACGGGCCGGGCTATCAGGAGAAATATTACTTCCGCCCCGGCAATACCGGCTTCAAGGCGTGGAAGACCAAGCACGGCGCCATCGGCGTTGGTGTCTGCTGGGACCAGTGGTTTCCCGAGGCAGCGCGGGCGATGATGCTGGCGGGCGCGGAGGTGCTGTTCTATCCCACGGCCATCGGCTCGGAGCCCTACGACGCAGCGCTCGACACGCACCTGCAATGGCAGCGCGCCATGCAAGGTCACGCCGTCTCCAACGCCGTGCCTGTCGTGGCCTCGAACCGCATCGGCACCGAGGAGAACGCCGGTGCTGTGCAGCGCTTCTACGGCCATTCCTTCATCGCCAATCACCGTGGCGAACTGGTACAGAGCTTTGGCGCAGATGCCGAAGGCGTACTCGTGCATACCTTCGACCTTACCGAAATCGAACGCTACCGCGCCGATTGGGGCTTCTTCCGCGACCGCCGCCCCGACCTATACGCGAGGACTTGATATCGCTCGGGAACTAGCACGCGGCAACCCTATCCGGAACGGCCGCGGCGCTTCTGAAGGCTGGCAGCACCGGTTCCCGGACGCCCCAGACTTCAAGTTCGCCGCAGTCCACTTCCCGTCTCAGCAGATGGAAGCACTCATCGGAGTAGATTTGATAGAGATCGATCTCCTGATGGCCGCTATACAGCTTCCGCCGGTGTGTGGCGCGATATGGCGGGGATCGCAAGGTCAAGAGCTGAGCTGGCCCCCAAAACCTGGACAGGTGGCTAAGAGAGAGCGTCGCCCCTAAAACGGTGGATCACCAGGGGCAACAGATGGCGAATACGCGAAAGAAACACAGCGCGGAATTTAAGGCGAAAGTGGCTATGGCCGCGATCCGGGAGGAAGGGACCGCAGCGGAGCTTGCGAGCAAATACGGGGTGCATCCAAGCCAAATCCATACGTGGAAGAAGGCGGTGCAGGATGGCGTGACGGCCTTGTTCGAGGGCGGCGAAAAAGCAGCCCGCGCCGAGGCAGCTGACAAAACCAAGTTGACCGAGTTACACGCCAAGATCGGCCAACTGACAATGGAGAGAGATTTTTTTCGGGAAAGGTCTGGGGGATGAGTCCGGCCTCTCGAATGGCGATGATCGCTCGCCCTCATCCACACTATTCCATTGTGCAGCAGTGCCAATTGCTGAAAGTGCCGCGTTCGACGCTGTACTACAAACGCAAACCTGCCAGTGACGGGGATCTCGCGCTGATGCGGCGGATCGACGAGTTGTATATGAAGTGGCCGTTTTACGGCTCGCGGCGCCTGGTGGCGGAATTGCGGGGCGAGGGGTACGCTGTGAACCGCAAGCATGTGCGGCGGCTGATGCGGCTTATGGGAATCGAGGCGATTTACCAGAAACCCAACACGAGCCGCAAGCATCCAAGCCACAAAATATACCCGTACTTGCTAAGGGATTTGACGATAGACCGCGCCAATCAGGTCTGGTGCGCGGACATTACTTATATCCCGATGGCTCACGGCTTTGTTTACCTGGTGGCCGTCATGGATTGGTTCAGCCGCCGGGTGCTGGCGTGGCGGGTTTCGATCGGCATGGAGACAGACTTCTGCGTCGAGGCGTTGCAGGAGGCCATGAACCGGTACGGCAAGCCTGAAATATTCAACACCGATCAGGGAGTCCAGTTCACTGCGGCGGCGTTCATCGAGACGCTGGCGGCGCAAGACGTCCGGATCAGCATGGACGGCAAGGGAAGGTTTCTGGACAATATCTTTATCGAACGTCTCTGGCGTAGCCTAAAATACGAAGAGGTCTTCATCAAATCTTACGCCTCGGTAGCGGAAGCGCGGCTCGGCATTGGTGCGTGGCTGGCGTTTTACAACGATGAGCGCAAGCATCAATCCCACGGCTATTGCACGCCGGGCGAGATTTTCGCCGCGGCCCAGGCCTGTGGATATGTGGACAACGGAAGGACGTTGACCACATACCCACAGGAACAGCAGCAACAAACAGAGAAGGATTCGCTTTGCGAAGAAAAAGTGGTAGCCTGCGGACGGGTTCTTCTGGCAGCTTAGCCGGAGAAAATTAACCGGCGACACTCTCTCTTAAGTCCGCCCATTTCCTGTCCAACCGACGGGGTCCACCTCAAGCTTTTCCTGCGTCGATCGATTCCGCTGTTTGGCGTTCGCACAGTTGACGTGGCGGGAAAGTCTGCGAGACATCGAAGCTTGCTTGCGGGCGCAATCCATCCGCCAGGCTCAGTGAAATCAATTCGTACGTCCGCAGTCCGAGAAAACGGTCATGGCAATATGATCCGTTTGAAAGATCCGTAACAGCCGCATTGGGTCAGGAGGCAAGAGAGATCAAGCGCCAAACCCGTCGCGCTTCAGCCGGACGATAGCGAGATCGAGGGCAGACAGGAATTGGGATCGGTCCCGCTGCTGGAACGGCTTCGGACCGCCGGTGATTTGCCCGGCCGACCGCAAATCGTCCATCAAATTGCGTGTCGCGAGCGCCATGCCGATGGACGCTTCGGTCAGCGCGCGCCCCGTAGGCGCGATCACGTCCGCCCCGGCCTTTATGCAGCGATGCTGAAGCGGCACATCGGCCGTGATGACGATGTCTCCGCGCGAGACCCGTTCCGCGATCCAATCGTCGGCGGCATCGGGATTGCTGCCCACCACGACACGCTCGATCAACGGCGATCTGGGGATCGCCATGGGGCTATTGCTGACGGCGTAGACCTTGATCGCATACCGTTCGGCCACTCGATAGATTTCCGCCTTTACCGGGCAAGCGTCGGCATCGATGTAAATCGTGATCGCTTTCGCACGCTCGCTCAATGTATTGCTCCAGATCAGAGGAGCCTCGTTGATATCATGGCGCGCGAGATGGCGGAACTGGCAGATTGAGGGGGCTCGCGACAGCGCTGCGGAACTGACTGAAATTGTATGGACTTTGCCTTCGGGCCAGGTGCCGGCGTTCCAGCCCCATAACCTGGAGGGGCAGCAGTAAGCCATGGTTTGCGCTTACCGCGTCCGGTCTCGTAGCCCTTTGCCGGGTGGCGGCATATTTCACGCTGGCGCCGCGCCTCTCCCGTGGCATAAGGGGGGCGATTTGCGCTCAAGTAGCGCGAAGCGCGATAGCGCAGCTAAGCAATTTCCGCAAGCTCCCCGGTGGTCATGGTTCGTCTCGAAAACATCAGCAAGCAGCATGGCAATCATCTCCTGTTCATGGAGGCTTCGGCGTCTCTCCTGAAAGGAGAGAAGGCCGGGCTTGTCGGGCCCAATGGGGCTGGCAAGACGACGCTGTTCCGTATGATCACCGGCCAGGACGAGCCCGACGAGGGCCAGGTGTCGGCCGATCGCGGCATCACGATAGGCTATTTTAATCAAGATGTTGGCGAGATGTCGGGGCATAGCGCGGTGATCGAGGTCATGAACGGCGCAGGACCTGTCAGTGCTGTCGGGGCCGAACTCAAGGAGCTTGAGGCGGCTATGGCTGACCCGGAGCGCACCGGCGAGATGGACGCCATCATCGAGCGCTATGGCGAGGTCCAGAGCCGGTTCGAGGAACTCGACGGCTACGCGCTCGAAGGCCGCGCGCGCGAAGTGCTGGGCGGCTTAAGCTTCAGCCAGGAAATGATGGATGGCGACGTTGGCAAGCTTTCGGGCGGCTGGAAGATGCGCGTTGCCCTGGCGCGCATTCTGCTGATGCGGCCCGACGTGATGCTGCTCGACGAGCCCAGCAACCATCTCGATCTTGAAAGCCTGATCTGGCTCGAACAGTTTCTCAAGGGCTACGATGGCGCGCTCTTGATGACCTCGCACGACCGGGAGTTCATGAACCGCATCGTCAACAAGATCGTCGAGATCGATGGCGGCTCGCTCAACACCTATTCCGGCGATTACGAGTTCTACGCGCAGCAGCGGGCGCAGAACGAGAGGCAGCAGCAGGCGCAATTCGAGCGCCAGCAGGCGATGCTGGCCAAGGAAATCAAGTTCATCGAACGGTTCAAGGCGCGCGCCTCGCATGCGGCGCAGGTTCAGAGCCGGGTCAAGAAGCTCGACAAAATCGACCGTGTCGAGCCGCCGCGGCGGCGCCAGACCGTGCAATTCAATTTTCCGCCCGCGCTGCGCTCCGGCAACGATGTCGTGGCGCTCAAGAACGTTCACAAGCGCTATGGAAACAAGGCGATCTATGAAGGGCTGGATTTCATGATCCGGCGCAAGGAGCGCTGGTGCGTGATGGGCGTCAATGGTGCAGGCAAATCGACGCTGCTGAAACTGGTGGCCGGTGCCGGCGAGCCCGACCAGGGCTCGGTGACCATCGGCGGCAGCGTCAAGATGGGCTACTTTGCCCAGCATGCGATGGGAACTGCTCGACGGCGGCAGCACGATTTTTCAGTCGCTCGAAGAGTCATTCCCTCAGGCGGGGCAAGGCACGCTGCGGACGCTAGCGGGCTGTTTCGGATTTTCCGGCGACGATGTCGAAAAGAAATGCCGGGTACTGTCCGGCGGCGAGAAGGCCCGGCTGGCGATGGCGATCATGCTGTTCGATCCGCCGAATTTTCTCGTGCTCGACGAACCGACCAACCATCTCGACATGGCGACCAAGGAAATGCTGATCGAGGCGCTGGCACAATATGAGGGCACCATGCTCTTCGTTTCGCATGACCGGCATTTTCTAGCGGCCCTGTCCAATCGCGTGCTCGAACTGACCCCCGAAGGCGTGCATAGTTATAACGGTGGCTATACTGAGTATGTCGCACGCACGGGCCATGAGGCGCCCGGCCTGCACAGCTGACAGCGCTTCGCGAATGCATTTGAGATCTTGGTTGCGCCCGGCCAGGAAGGTGTCTGGAATCGGAGCTGCAAAAGGCCGGCTGGACGATGGTGAGGGGCTGGCTCGCTGGCTTGACGTGCAATTTTAACGAGGCGGCTTACCACCCCGCAGCCGGCACGGGGAGTGCGCCCGCCGCAATGCGCCTTCAGACGCTTTCCGGCAAAGCGCCCGGCGTGTCCGTTTTTCGGGCGGCTGCACGAGCCAGCTTCCCAAAGTTCACCGCCGGCTGCGGGGGCCGCTTCTCCCGGTATGCGATCGCAAGCCCCACGCGCGGAGCGGGCGCAAGAATTGTCCGGTAGACAACCCCCTTCACATTAAGCTGCCGGATGCAGCTGGGCACGAGGGAAACGCCGAATTCCGCAGAGACAAGCGACAAGATGGATGCGATGTGCGGCGCGCCCAAGCCCAATACCGGTTCGAAGCCGGCATTTCTGCACGCTTTCAATGCGGCATCCCGGAGGTATGTCGCCGGGAGGGTTAGTATCAGCGGATCGTTCCTCAGCATTTCGAGGCTGACCCCGCCCGGTCCTTTTGCCGCGGCGTGGGCAGCGGGCAAAGCCACCACCAGCGGCTCGTCAGCTAGATGCTGTATCCTGAGCCCCTCGGGATGCGTTTCTCCGGGCCGGAAGATAACGGCGTCCAGCCGCAGCTCAAGCAGTCCTGCCAGGAGCGCCGCCGTGCTCGCCTCCTCAAGGCTCAGTTCCACATCAGGAAAGCTTCTTCTGAAGCTGCGGATGCTCGCTGGAACGATGGGGTTGAGAGCTGCCGTACCTGTGACGCCCAAGCCCAGATGCCCAGTTTCCCCGCGGGCCGCGCGCTGCGCAGCGCAAACCGCATCCGCCGCGCGCTTGGGGATCGCCTTCACGGCTTCAAGGAATGCCTGTCCTGCTTCTGTCAGCTCGGCGCCATGCGGAAGCCGGTGGAACAACTGCACGCCCATCTCTGCCTCGAGATCCTTGATCTGCAGGCTGAGCGGCGGCTGGCCGATGCCGAGGCGGGCCGCGGCCCGGGTGAAGTTGCATTCTTCGGCGACGGCCAGGAAATAGCGGATGTGGCGCAGTTCCATTGTCATTCGCGAAAGGTATCGAGATCGATAGCGCCATATATTAGACGCATATGGCGCCCGGCGCTATACTTGGTCTCGAAAGAAAGCAGAGACCATGAACGCCCATGTTGCCACCTTTGACGCCCCCCACCTCGCCAGTCCCCCGGCAAGCGCGGCTTTTCAAGCATCGAAGGCGGGCCGGACGCCGGTCTGGATCCGTTGGGGAACCGCGGAATACCACCGCGCCGGCTGGGCGCTCTTTCTCGCAGGTTTCGCCACCTTCTCCCTGATCTATTGCGTGCAGCCCCTGCTGCCAGCCTTCGCATCGGCTTATGGCGTCACGCCGGTGGAAAGCTCGCTTGCACTGTCGCTGACCACGGGATTGCTCGCTCTCTCCATTCTCATGGCCGCTGCCTTCTCCCAAGCGCTGGGCCGCCGCTGGCTGATGTTCTGGTGCATGGCGCTTGCCGCAATCCTCGATCCTGGCCGCCGCATTCGATCCAAGCTGGCATGGGTTGCTTGCCGCACGCGCCCTGGAGGGGCTGGTGCTTGGCGGCGTACCGGCAGTCGCGATGGTGTATCTGGCCGAGGAAATCGAAACTAGCCATCTCGGAAAGGCGATGGGGCTCTACATCGGCGGCAACGCGTTCGGCGGGATGGCCGGGCGGGTTGGTACGGTACTGATCGCCGAGGCCACTTCCTGGCAGACTGCGCTGGGCGTGCTCGGGGTGTTGTGTCTCTTGGCTTCAGTGGGCTTCCTGCTACTGCTGCCGCGCCCGCGCAATTTCGTTCCCCGGCCGTGCCTCGATCTCAGATTTCACACGCGCGCATGGAGCAGCCATCTCCGGAATGGCCCGCTGCTGCTCCTCTTCGCGGCAGGCTTCATTTTGACCAGCGTTTTCGTGACGCTCTTCAACTATGCCGCGTTCCTTCTTTCCGAAGCCCCTTACAATCTCAGCCAGACGAAGATCAGCATGATCTTTCTTGTCTATAGCTTTGGGATCGTTTCCTCCCCGATTGCGGGCGGGCTAAGTGACCGCTTCGGCCGCCGGCTGCTGCTCGCCGCCGGTTTTCTGTTGATGCTGGCGGGAGCGGGGCTCACGCTGGCCCACTCGCTTATCGCTGTCATGGCAGGCATCACTCTTGTGAGCACGGGCTTCTTCGCCGGTCACGCGGTGGCGAGCGGAATGGTGGGCCCCGTGGCGGGCGTCTCCAAAGCGCATGCGGCATCGCTCTATCTGCTGTTCTACTATATGGGCTCAAGCATCGTTGGCTCCCTCGGCGGGTGGTTCTGGCAACATGGCGGGTGGCCGATGGTCGTCGCCCTTACCGGAGGGCTTGCAATAGCCGGGTTGCTGCTCGCTATCGTTCCCGGCAGGCCCGGCCACCGGCCCAAACTTAAAACGATCCGCGCCTGTCTCGACGGCGAGATCCTGGCCTGCATCCTCGCCCCCGACCGCGACCGCAACGGCCGCCCCGCCGTCGCTTAGCGGAACGTGATGTCGCCGGACTTCTGCTACCGTGATGGGTTTCAGATGGCGGCCGGATGGCTGGGCGCAGGTCTTGCACGGCCCGGCCGGCGTCTGAAAGCCCCCGATGAAGGAAACCGCGGGCAACGGGGGATGCGCTATGGGGATTTATGCCGGCGGATAGCCGGAGCTGTTGCACACTGCGGTGGCTGTAAAGGAGCTGGTGAGTGAGGGATGGGCGGAGAAGGGTTCGAAAACTCAGAGCTTGAGGGCTCGCCAGCCGTGCAGAGCGCCGCCCGGAATGCTCCACGGGCAAAGCTTCGCAGGCGGGGCCTTGCGGCCCGTAAGCCAGAACGGCATTGGCCTCCGGGGCGCCATGGCGGGCCTCATGAAGTGTCGAACCAGATGACCACGGGTGCTGGCGGACGGTAGCGGGGCAGCATTCCGCGCTCGAAAAACTCAATGATGATCATGTGCCCGCCACAGCAGGGACAGGGCGGCAAGACGGTCTCTTTGGGCTCGTCCGGACTGGAGGCCGCACCTGCCTCTGGAGGCGCCGCCGCACCCAGCAGCTTGCGCAGCCGCGCGATATTGGTGGCGCGGGCTGCGGAGGCAAACAGCCCGTAATGGCGGATGCGGTGGAAGCCCTTGGGCAGGATGTGGAGCATGAAGCGGCGGATGAACTCGTCCGTGGCGAGCGTCATGACCTTGTAGCGGGGCAGGCCGTCGCTGCGGTAATCCTTGTAGCGGAAGGTGACGCCGCGCGCATCGTGGGCGATGAGCCTCCGGTTCGAGATCGCCACCCGGTGGGTGTAGCGCGAGAGGTAATGAAGCACGCCCTTTGCCCCCGCGAACGGCTCCTTGATGTAGACGAACCACTTCTTCCAGCGCAGCGGTTTGAGCAGGGCGGCGAAGGCGGCTGGCGCTGCATGCCTGGCGAGGCTGCCCTTCAAGGTCAGGAGGCCCTTATCATAGGCGGCGGCAAGCTTCTCCAGCATGAGCCGCCGGAATAGCCGCGACAGCACCTTGACTGGCAGGAAGAAGCGGCGGCGCCGGCCCGCGGCAGGGAACGAAGCGTTCTCCGCCGGGCGAAATGCCGCCGCCGGGCACGATCATATGCACATGCGGATGATGGGTGAGCGCCGATCCCCAGGTGTGCAGCACCGCCGTGAAGCCGATGCGCGCGCCCAGGTGCTTCGGATCGGCGGCGATGGTGAGCATGGTCTCCGATGCTGCCTTGAACAGCAGGCCGTAAACCAGAGCCTTGTTCTGCCAGGCGATGGCGCCGATGGCTGAGGGTAGCGTGAACACCACGTGATAATAAGGCAGCGGCAGAAGGTCCGCCTCGCGCTCCGCGAGCCACTGGCGCGCCGCAGCCCCCTGGCACTTCGGGCAGCTTCTATTGCCGCACGAGTTGTAGCTGATGACGGTGTGGCCGCAGTCCTCGCAACGCGCAACGTGGCCGCCAAGCTCCGCCGTGCGGCAGGCTTCGATGGCGGCCATCGCTTTGAGCTGGACGAGGCTTAGATGCCCGGCATTGGCCGCCCGCCAGGCAGCCCCGTGGCTGCGGAAGATGTCCGCAACCTCAAGCACGGGACGCATGTCCCAAGGCGGCTAAGTCTTGGGCTCGTCTTTCTTCCTCTCGATCAGTGAGAGCCGGTCCAGCGGGCTCATCACCTTGCGGATCGTGGTGGTGGCCACCCGCGTATAGAGCGCCGTCGTGTTGAGCTTCGCGTGTCCCAACAACACTTGGATGACGCGGATGTCGATATCCTGCTCCAGCAGGTGGGTCGCAAAGGAGTGCCGCAGCGTGTGTAGCGAAACGCGCTTATCGATCTCCGCCACGTGGGCGGCCGCATGGCAGATGCGGTTCAGCTGCCGCGCGGTCATCGGGTTGACCGGGTTCTGTCCCGGAAACAGCCAGGCCACCGGCTTGCCAATGCCGTACCACTCGCGCAAAATATCGAGCAGCATGGGAGAGAGCATGGCAAGGCGGTCCTTGCGGCCTTTACCCTGCTCGACCCGCAGGACCATGCGGGCGCTATCGATATCGGAGACCTTGAGCGATACCACTTCGGAGGCCCTGAGCCCCGCGCCATAGGCAACAGCCAGTGCGGCCTTGTGCTTGGCGCAGGAAGCGGCTTCCAGCAACCGGGCCACCTCCTCCTGGGTCAGCACCACAGGCAGCTTCTGCGGGGCTTGCACCCGGAACAGCGCCTTGAGAAGCCCCGGCCGGTCCAGCGTCACGCTGAAAAAGAACCGCAGCGCCTGCATGACCATGTTGACGCTTGCAACACTAAGTGGGGTGCCGATTAAGTGCAGCCGGAACCGCTGTAAATCGTCGAGGGTGGCCGTGTCCGGCGAGCGGCCGATGAAGAGAGCGAAGTTCAACACACACCGGATGTAGTCTTTCTGGGACTTCTCTCCAAAATTACGGGCTGTCATGTCGTCGATCATATGCTGGCGAAGCGGACTGACACTCATACGCAACTCCTATTGTGAGTGAGGTTGACACCTCATTCTCAACGGGAGCCATCGGCTTGCCTTGACGATTCAGAAAGAATACTGCCCGTAAGGCAGCGGCCTACCGCGAGAGCGGTTTCGTTCATCGCCCGGTTGAGACATTCCACGGTGGTGAGCGGACCGACTGAGATATGATTAGGTTCCCCCGGCTTGAGGGCTCTTCCGGGTCGATTCCGGAAATTTAGGCAGCAGAAACCGAGGCCCGCACCACCTCACACTGCGGAAGTTGCCTTCAATGCGGGAAATTGGGTGCGCCTTTCGGTTCGACCCTGGCACGCATAGCTCACTCGTGAGCCGAACAGACCTCGCGCCGCTTTGGTTTAGGTGCAAAAATCGAGAATTTCGCACAGCTCGAAACCGTCTCGAAAACGAAGGTCTTTAAGAGGGGGGTACCCTTGACGGTGTTATGCCGATATAAGGGAGCATAAAATCTTATCCGTGCGTGACGGAAGTCTAAAATGAAACCCGATAAAGACATGAAACTGGCTGACCTCATGTATGGGCATGAGGGTAGGTTCATTTGCCATCTGTCTGGTTTCTTTGATCCTGAAAAACACCCCAATGCGCCGCCCATTCAAATTTGTGAGATGAAGTGCGGGTGTTGGGTTGTCGCTGACGGGAACAACAGAGTTGGGCTTATCCTAAGGAAGAATCCGGAAGCCACACTTGCTGATATTCCAAATAAGCTTCTCGCAACTGCTCGGTTTGGCAAGTGGGATGATGAAACGATGGATTGGTGGAACCCATGCGCTAAGTCCTTTAGGGACGCTATGAGAAAGCGCGATAAGAATATCCCTAAATCAAAAGAACTCAATTTACGGAGTGATTGAGAAAAGTGGAGACGGGGAATTCGCTGCTTGCACACACAGTTTAAAGAACATGGATGCCATATATGCTACTGGACGCACCGCCAAGGAAGCCGCGAGGCGTTTGGAGGGGAAAATAAATAATATACTTAAGCGTGAAAGCGTTACTATTGTTCTTACTCCGATGACCCCGCTAGAAAACCATCAGTGTAGTTTGTCGCGGGCGGCGCGGGCGGTTTAGAATTGACCCGCCCCCTTGTGCAGAACTCAAGAAATTTGAGAACTGCAGCGATTTGTCGTAATGGGGCTTATGCGACAGGGCGGTCATTTTTTCTCTTTATTCCTTGTTTTTAAGCTTCAACTCCTTTGCCCAATCAGGCGGCTCGTACAGCCCACTAACGTCGCCGATGACGGCATTGCAGAATTTTTCCCCGAATTCCGTCAGCCCGACCACGCTGAGATCACCGAGCACCAGCGTCTCGTCGCCGCCCTCCACGTAGTACGGTGGGTCTTTACTTGACCAAGTATTCTCGGTAACAGCGCTCTGGCTTCGATACTCCTCGACTTTGACGTGAACCGGCAGGATCAGCCCGAGCCGATAGAACAGAACGGCTAACTCCTCGTTCTTAATGCCAATGCCGGACGAATACCAGTGTTCTTTTTCCCTGAAACAAGGCGTTTCGCGCTCCTCGAAATACCGCCATTCGGCGTACAGCCGTTTCAGAGCATACGCGTCCTTCGCGCTAAGCTCGCTCAGGACTGACACGTATGTGCGTTTGATCTCTTCTTCAGAAGGATCGAGTGCCGACGTAAGAAGATTTTCCCACAGCTCGTGCAGGTCGTCTTCATGCTCCATCGTCGCGTGTTCGAGCAGCGGCAACGCGATCTTCGGAGGAACCACGCGCGTGACTTTGATGCCCTTCTTCTGGAGTTTCTTTTCTGTGTTATGCAAAAGCGTCGTTAGCCGCGCCCAGTTATAGATTGAGGCTTCGACGCGGCTCGCGATCACCCGATCCGTCCACAATCGACCGACCGTATGTTCTATCGCCTCACCGAAGACCCGATTGAGCCATCCACCTACATCGCGCGTTGCATCGATTGCTTTGCTGCTGGTCTTCGCGAGTTCCTGGGCGGCCTTCGCTGTTTCCTCAATCGCTTTCGTTTCATCAGACATAAATCCGCTCCCTAAAACTACTCTCTTCCAGTTTACCCGAGAGCTTACGGGAAAAACAACACGACGTAAGATTGTTGTGTCTCCCCTTGTTGCAAAATTCAAGAATTCTGCACCAAATTCCGGGTTAACAATTCAAATAGTTTAGCCGGTGCATAAATTTAGGTGTATATCTCTCCGCATGTCGCATCATGGCCCAAGGCTGAGATCATCGTGGGCGCATCCACGAGCCAGAAAGCTGGAGCGTGGCGAAGATCCCATTTCAGCAAGCCCTCCAGCTGCGGACGCACTACTTGCGAAGGGGATGGTCGGCTCCCG
>CAVUGF010000013.1:0-41514 GCA_963740975.1 uncultured Alphaproteobacteria bacterium
CGCCAGCAGCCGCTGGTAGAACCGTACATCGGCAGCCAGGTCGGCCTCCTCGCCGAGCAACGTGGCAAAGACTCTCAGGTGCGGCACGTACTTGCCCAGCACCGCGAGGCAAACCGTCAGCGGCGTGGCCAGCAGCATGCCGATCGGTCCCCAGAGCCAGGTCCAGAACATGATCGCCACGAGCAGACCGACCGCCGAGACCCCGGTCGTCCGACCATACATGATCGGCTCGACGAAGCTCGACATGAAGGTTTCGAACGTCGCGTACACACCGACGATCGTCAGCGCCTCCCACCACGACGGGAACCACGCCAGCGAGAAGATCGCCGGCAGCAGGAACGCGGCGACCGGGCCGATGTATGGCACGAACCGGAGGATCGCCGCGAAGGGCGCCCGGCCAGCGCGTACGGGACGCCGATCAGCCAGAGGCCCAGCGCGAGAACCGCACCCATCGTCACGTTGTAGGCGACCAAAATGGCCAGAAATCGGCTGATCGGCGTGCCCCAGATCTTCCATCGACCGGGTTGTCAGGGTGATCCGGCTCGGCCCGAGACTGGACGAGACGGTCGCTCAGGTCCTCGCGGTTGACCATCAGGAACACCACGAGGATCAAGACCACGCTGCCGACGGCCGCCAGCTGGAGCCAGGTCCAACGGCCACCTCGAAACACTCCTCGAACGATGGCTGGGACACCACCTGGACCTGCTGGGGCGGTTCCTGGGCGGGCGGCGTCGCGGGGTCAACCGCGGGGGGTCGAAGTCGCGGGTTCGGTGGCCGGCTCCGCGTGAGGGACTTCTCCCGGAGCGAGCCGCTTGGCCTCCTGGATGTCGGTGGGCACCACCGGCGTGTCGAGCGTCTCGGCCATCTCGCTCGCCACGCCCGCGAGCTTGTCGATCGCCGAGGACTCTGGCTTCAGGAAGGTGATCTTCGACCGGAGGTTCTGGCGAAGCTTGGGTTTCGCGATCTGGTCGGCCAGGGAGAGCATCTGCTGCGACACGACGTACCCGACCGACCCCAGCGCCCCAAGGACCAGCAGCATCGAGAGCAGGGTCGCCGCCACCCTTGGAACCCGCCGCCGCTCGAACAGGTTGGCCAGCGGCGTCAGCGCCAGGCTGAAAAGGGCGCCAGCGCCAGCGGCTGGAGCACTTCGGCGGCGAAGTACAGGAAGCCGATGATCGCGAAGATCAGGAACGTGATGACGATCGGGTGGTCGATCGAGAACGGCTTGATCCGCTTGGCGGCCACGTGGGGAGCCCCTCGGAGGTTTGCGGCTGGAGCGTCGAGGCGCAGGCGCGGCTGGCGGCCCAACGCGTGGAGGACGCCCGCGTCCAGGCGGAGGCACATGCCCGGATGCAGGCGCAGCGAGCCCACGAGGCGAGGAGCCAGGCAGAGCGCCAGCTCTGGGCGGAGTTCGAGGCCTACGACGAAACGCAGAAGGAGGCGCGCTTCAACGCATGGCGTGCCGCGCGCGGGAGATAGCGGCGGCCTCCCCCGGATATCGCGTCAGTGCCGGATCGCTGGGGGTTGAGAGCCTGCCGCCTCGCGCCGGAGACATTTCAACCTAAATCCGGCAGTTGACGTGGCCATTTTCGCCTGAGACTCGTGCATTCTCAGGGACATGAGCCACGATACACCCTATCTTCCGGTTCACCCAGCGGGCGATCAACCGCCGGTTGTACAAGACGCTCCGCCGGCGCCAGGTGGTCATCTTGCGCCGCCGCCTGAAGGAAGGCGTGGCCGCCGCCGGGCGCGATGACGGCGGCCAGCTTGCGCTTAGCTTCGTCGAGATCGGGCCAGACGCGGAGGCCTACGAATACGGCGTGCCCGTTACTTCCCTTGAGGAAGAGGTTCTGGCGCTCGCCCAGCTCTACCGCGACCGTGCGGATAGCGAAAATCCCTTCGACGAATTGAAGAACCAGCGCTCAAGCAGCGCCGTGCGGTAGCGCGCCGCTAATGGGGGGCTGGGGCGGCTTCACCACCCGCGATCTTGCCCGCTGCCGGACCATGGCCCGCTTCATCGCGCCTATCTACAATTGGTGGAACCTGTTCGTGCGGCTGGCTGAGCCGGACAAACATCTGGAGGCCATCACCAGCCGGCCGCTGCTGCTGGCCGGAACCTATATTGCCGAGTACAACCGGCTGTTCGCAATCGAGCCTTTGGAAGAGGGCACTGCGTTCGTTGCCGATACGGCTGGCGTCTGGCGCGAGACGTTGTGCGTGGTCGAGGACCGCGTTGTTGGCAACGATAATTCGGTCGCCTGGGCCGGGCGGCGCCTGCGGATCCCGCCGAGCCGGTTAAGGCCGCACTTCGTCAAGGCGAGTGTGCGGGTCCACGAATATCCCGATGGCACGGTGAGCGTGTTTCTGGGGCCGCACCGTGTGGCGGCGTTCGATGCCAGTGGCGCGGAGATGGTCTCAGCCCCAGCCGCCATGAGCCTGGCCCCGTGCTCGGAGCCGTCAAGGCCAAGCCCTGCCGGGCGCGCAAAGGGCGCGGCCTTGACCGCTCCTCCGCGCGAGGCCCTCACCAATGTGCGGGCCGGGACGGAGAAACGGGCTTCAAGCCGAACAAAGAAACACACCTCGGGCGAGTTCTATACCGTTCCCGCCTGAGACAGACCGGACCGGGGCTGCCAGCCGCTTGCAGCTCGATCATCCGTAAACCCAAAAGCGGACAGATCATGAGCTACATAAACCGGACAAGTTGATTAGCTAGCGACACATAGCCAAAAGGTGTCCCTCCTGTCCTTCGGAAAGGGTGTCCTTCGGAAAGGGCCGGTGGGACGGGACTTCGAGTCCCTCAAGCTGGCCGCGAACCGCGCGCCGGCCAGCGCCGCGCTAGTGTGCACTGCAACAAAAAGCACCCAAGAATTAGGCGCCGCCGCCAAGGCAGCCTCCCGCTCACGAAGGCGCAGCGCTTATTCGCACCGCTTGTAGGGCAGGCTCTCGCTCATGATCTCCTGCTCGCACGAGACCATCTTGCGCTCCTGCCGTAAATAGTTCGCAACCGCGCAGGCCAGTCCCGGATCGGCGAAATAGTGGAGGCTGTATGTCGCCACCGGCGCATAGCCGCGCGAGAGCTTGTGCTCGCCCTGCGCTCCGGCTTCCACATGCGCGATCTTGCTGGCGATGGCGTATTCGATGGCCTGATAGTAGCACGCCTCGAAATGCAGGAAGCTGTGCGTTTCGAGGCAGCCCCAATAGCGGCCGTATAGCGTATCGCCGCCGATGAAATTGAGGGCGCCCGCCACGTAGGCGCCTTCGCGCTTGCCCATGACGAGCAGAACGCGGTCCGCCATGCGCTCGCCGATCAGCCGGAAGAACGCGCGGTTCAGGTAGGGCGTGCCCCATTTGCGGCTGCCGGTGTCCATGTAGAAGGCGAAGAACGCGTCCCAATGCCGGGGCTCGATATCAGCGCCGGTCAGCCATTCGAGGGTCACGCCCGAGGCACGCGCCTGCTCGCGCTCCTTGCGGACGGTCTTGCGCTTGCGCGAGGACAGCGCGGCGAGGAAAGCATCGAAGCTCTCGTAGCCGCGATTGTGCCAGTGATATTGCGTATCGGTGCGCTGGAGGAGGCCCGCTTGCCCAAGCGCCTCCCACTCCTCTTTCTGCGCGAACGTCACATGCCAGGAGGACGCCCGCTCAAGTTTCGCGATTTCCATGGCCGCCGCGGCGAGGTATTCGCGCGCCTCGCCCTCCGGGAAGCCAGGACGCACGAGGAAGCGCGGGCCGGTCACGGGCGTGAAGGGGACCGCCGTCTGAAGCTTGGGATAATAGCGCCCGCCCGCCCGCTCGTAGGCCTGTGCCCAGGAATGGTCGAAGACGTATTCGCCGTAGGAGTGGGACTTGAGATAGCAGGGCAGGATGGCGGCAAGCGCGCCACCCGCATCCCTCAAGGCGAGGTGGCACGGAGCCCAGCCCGTCTTCGGCGAGGCGGAGCCGCTTTCCTCAAGCGACAGAAAAAACGCGTGCGACAGGAACGGATTGTACGGCCGGCCGGCCGGGTTGGCGCAGGCGTCCCATTCCTGCGCGGAGATATCGTGCGCGCCTATCAGTACGCCAACGCTTAAACCAGCGCGATCGCCGTCCAAATTCCTGCTCCCGGCTCACACCATCCGCGCTGATATAGGCTCGAAGCCATTTTCGAAAAGGTCTGACTGCTCCCAAGCAACATAAAGGTGATCCGGGGACAACGGACGGAGGAATAGGCCTCGCGCAATCCTCCTGGCGTGGAATGACGCGCTTTGTCACGCCACAGATCCACGTTAGAAATTGGCCATGGAAGGCTCCGGACCATATATTCAGCTCCTCGCACGGGTGCCCGCATTTGCGGCATTCGACGACGCGCAATTGCAAACGCTTTACGGCTTTTGCGCGCTGAAGGTGCTTGCCAAGGGCGAGGAGTCCTCGATAGCCGGCGCCGGTGTGGACGAGCTTTGTATCGTCGTATCCGGCCGGCTCGCCGCGCGGGAAGGGGCCGTCTATGAAGCCGGGCACGGCGGAGTGGTCGAGGCGGCGGCTTTCTTCAGCCGCACCCCCGCCCGAGGAACCGCCATCGCGTTGCGCGAGACCGTGCTTCTCACGCTTGGCTGGGAGGATCTCACCTCCGCGTTTCAGGTTAATCCCGGTCTTATCGGCACCGTCTTGTCCCGCCTGGACGTGGAACAGGCCGAAGCCGCGCACGGGCTGACCGTGCCATCGCGCCTCGTTGTCTGCCCGGCAGGCGCCGGCGCGGCTCTGGACCACGGTGCGATGCAAGCGCTGCTCGCTGGGCTGGAAACCGTGGCGGAAATCCGGGTCTTGAGCCGCCAGAGCTTCGGGACCGGCATGCCGGGGGCGCTTGCGGTCGACTCGCCTGAAATCGCGCACTGGCTTCAAGAGCAGGAGCTTGAGTTCGACCTCACCGTGGTTCCGGCCGACGCGGCGGACCCCGATTTCGCGGCCGGCGCCATCGAGGAGGCGGACGAGGTTATTTTCATCGCGAGCGGCAATGACGCCGCGCTCTCCGCGCTGGAACGGCATGCGCTCAAGGCGAGGGGTGCCACGAATTGCCGTCTCCTATTCCCGAAGGACGGAAGCGCCCCGGCAAACCACGCCGCCGAATGGACGGAGCGGCGCGGCTACGGCCGCATGCAGGCGGTGGACTTCGGCTCCCCCGCCGCCATTCAGCTCTTGTGCCAGGCGATCATGGGCAAGGGATACTCCATTGCCGCCGCGAGTGCCGGCGTTTATGCCGCCGCGATTTGGGGCGCTTGCCAGGCCCTGGAGGAGCATGGAATGCACGCCGTGGCGCTCGCGGCCGCGGGAAGCGCGGTGCTGCCTGTGGGCCTTTTGGCATGCGGCAAGCTTGGCACCTCTCACACGGTCTTCGAAGAGCTTGCCAACCCCATGCTCTGGAAGCGCTCCTCGCGGCCGGAGACGAGCCTGTACGACCCCGTTCCGCTCGACAATTTCCTGGTCGGCGCGCTGCAAGGGCTGGAGATACCCGCCGCCGGCCTGCCGTTTGCCGCCGTGTCGCGCTCGCTTTCGGCGGGTGCGGCCGAGGTGCACCGCACAGGCAGGCTGCACGGCGCGGTGCGGGCCGGGATTGCGCCTCCCGGTATGCTGCCTCCCCTCATCCTTGAGAGCGGCAACATTCTGGCGAGCGGGGAAGCCGAAACCCAGGCGCTGATCGCGGCGGCACAAAGCCTTGCCGCGTCGCCCGTGCTGTATATCCGCGCCGCCCAGCCGCCGCTCGGCTTTTCGCAGACGTCCTACCGCTACTTGACCGGGTCCAGCATGTTCCGGGCGGCGCAAACGGTGGACAAGCGCATCCGGGCCGAAACCGTCCTCGCCGCATGCACGGCCAGCCCCGGCCAGCCGGGGGGCGCGCGGTCGCTCGTCATTCCGATGCCGGAAGGACTATCGCCAATGGATTGGCCGCAATGGGCCGCTCTGCGCAGCATGGCCTACGAATGGACCTTGCGCGAGCTTGAGGCGCAGGCAGGTTTCGAATAATCGCAATCCCGATACGGGGCATGCCGCCGATCTGGAGTGAGAAGCGGGAAAGGACAGCGCCGCGCCGGCCGTGGCAGAGCTTTGCCGCGTCTTGCCATTCGCCGGCCGGATTTTGTACATCGGGGACGGATCGCTTAACATAAAGAACCGGCCGGCGCTTTCGCCTACTGGCGTGTGCTGGCGGGCGCGGAGTAACACGGAAGGCAGTGGGCTGAAAGAAGTGTTCAACCCCACCCCAGCCCTCTCGCGCAAGCTCGCCTTGGCTAGCTTGCATCTCAAAAGGACCGCATCCGCACGCGGATGCGGTGGGGAGAGGAAGTCCCGCTGTGCCCGCTATGAGGGTGCCCCCTCTCCGACAGGGGGAGGGGAACTTGTCCTCCTATAACGCACCGATCGAGCAGACGCTGGACGAACTCGCCGCCCACCTAGCCCGGCACATCGGCATGGAGGCGCTGCTCAAACTTGCGCGATGAGCGTGCAGGCGCCGATTGCGACGAGCATAATGAGCCAGGCGGCCTTGGCCAGGCCGAGCGCGCGGCGGATATCGCCGCTGGCCGCCTCCGCCCGGCCGTCGCCCATATAGGCATCCGCCACCGTGACACCGCCATAGCTGCGCGGCCCGGCAAGCTTCAGGCCGAGCGCACCCCCCATCGCGGCCTCGGGCCAGCCGGCATTGGGCGAGCGGTGGCGGCGCGCGTCGCGGAAGACGGCCCGCATCGCGCCGCCCGGCGAAGCCTTGCAGAACGAGGCGGCAAGCGCGAATAGCGCCGCGGTCAGCCGCGAGGCGGGCAGATTCGCGAAGTCGTCGAGCCGCGCCGCCGCCCAGCCGAAGGCTTCGTGGCGCGGGGTGCGGTGCCCGATCATGCTGTCGGCGGTGTTGATGGCTTTGTAGGCGGCGAGGCCCGGCAAACCCAGCGCAAGGAACCAGAAAACCGGCGCCACGACGCCATCGGAGGCGTTCTCGGCGAGGCTTTCGATGGCGGCTCGTGACACCCCGGCGGCATCGAGCGTCTCGGGATCGCGGCCAACGATGCGCGAGACCGCCAGCCTGCCGCCTTCGAGCCCATCTGTTTCAAGCGCCGCCGCCACGTCCCGGACATGCGTGTAGAGGCTGCGGCTTGCGAACAGCGTGCTTGCCGCAATCGCGGTGAGCACCCAGCCGTAATGCAGGCTGCCCGCCGTCCTCTGGATGAGAAGCCCCGTTGCCAAGGCCGCGGCGATAACGCAAACGATTGCGAGCACGCCCGCGAGTTTGCGGACGCCGCGCGAACCGCTTTCCCTGTTGAGCCGCCGGTCCGCGAGGCTTATCAATGCGCCAGCCCAGGTGACGGGGTGGCCGATGGCGCGGAAAACTGGGTCCGGGTAGCCGAAGGCGGCGTCGAGCAGCAGGGCAAGCAGAGCGATCGGGAAAGTTTCTGGCGGCATGAGCGGTTCTTTAGCAGACGAAATCGATTTGCGCTTCTTCGAGCATGGCGGCCGGCTGGACCTTGCGCGCGCGCTTTATAAGCAGGCACCGGAGCCGTGGATCGACCTTTCCACCGGCATCAGCCCTTGGGGTTATCCCGCGCCCGCACTTCCCGCGCAGGCTCTGCACCGGCTGCCTGAACTCAGGCGCGCTCGAACGGCTGATCGAAATCGCGAGGAAGGCCTATAGGATTCCAGCCGCGGCTGCCGTAGTCGCACTGCCGGGAACCGATGCGGGCTTGAGCATCCTGCCCTGGCTATTCCGCGAGCCCAAGCGCATTGCGGTGCTTTCGCCCTGCTATGCCGGCCACGCCGCCGCCTGGACCGCCGCCGGGCATTCCGTGAGCGAGATCGATTCGCTCGACCGGCCGGGCAGCGCGGCCATCCTCATCGCGGTGAACCCGAACAACCCCGGCGGCCACTTTGTCGAGCACGCCAAGCTCGCCGCCGCCCTGCCCCCGCTCAAGCGCCGCGACGGGCTCCTGATCGTGGACGAGGCCTTCGCCGACGCCGATGAAAGCCACTCGCTGCTGCCGCATGTCGCACGCCTCGATTTCACGCTCGTTTTGCGCTCGGTGGGCAAGTTCTATGGTGCCGGCGGCATACGGCTCGGCTTCGCGGTCACCTCGCACCCCATCGCCGGGAGGCTCAAGGCCGCACTCGGAGCATGGCCCATATCCGCGCAGGCGCTGGCTTTCGGGCAGGCAGCCCTTGCCGATGAAGCCTGGGCGGCAGCGCAGCGGACGCGCCTTGCCGTGGCTGCAAGCCAACTCGACGCGGTGCTGACGGAAACGGGCTGCCGGGTTCTTGGCGGAACTGCGCTGTTCAGGCTCGCCGGGCACCATATGAGCGGAACGCTCTTTGCACATCTCGCGCGCCGGGGCATTCTGACCCGGCCTTTCAAGGACCGAAGCGTGTTGCGCTTCGGCCTGCCCGCCGGGCCGGAGGAATTGGAGCGGCTGCGCGAAGCGCTGCGAACGGCGCCAACGGAATGAGGAACCGAAATGAATAATTCGCTCGAACGCCAGCGCTGCGGCGATCCAGGGCAACTTGCGCCGCGTTTCCCAGTGCGGCCTCTGGATTGCTTCGCTTCGCTCGCAATGATGGCTGCGGCGGCGCTTGCGCTATCCGCATCCGCCGCGCTTGCGGAGGATGTCGGCTGCGTGAGCACCACCTTCCGGCTTGTGGGCCGCAACGACCAGGTTTGCGTGAGCGCGTTCGACGATCCGAAGGTGCCGGGCGTGGCCTGCCATATCAGCCAGGCGCGCACCGGCGGGTTTGGCGGCTCGCTGGGCCTCTCCGAGGACCCAAGCCGGTTTTCCATCTCCTGCCGGCAGATCGGACCCATCACAGCCGATATCGAAAAGCTTGAGGCCCGGGAGAAGGTCTACACCGAGCACACCTCGATTTTCTTCAAGCACACCAACGTCTTCAGGATCGTGGACAAGAAGCGCAAGACCCTCGTCTATCTCGCGATCAGCGACAAGCTGGTCGAGGGCTCGCCGCAAAACGCGATCTCGACCGTGCCCGTCATGCCCTGGGGCGCTGCGCGCTGATGCTGCCCAGCGTACCGGCCGGCGCGACGGCCTTGGAAGCCGGCATCGAGATCGTGCTCGCTGCAATGCTTTGCTATGGCTGCGTCACGGACATCAGGCGCTTGCGGATTCCCGGCGCCGTTCCGCTGACCGTGGCCGCGCTTTTCTTCCTGAATTATTGGCTTAGGGCCGGGCCGGACGCCCTCGGCCCTCATCTTTGGGTTGGCGGGACCGCCTTCCTTGCCGGCCTTGGCCTCTACCTGGCGGGGGGCTTCGGCGCAGGCGACGTGAAGCTGACCGGCGCGCTGATGCTTTGGGCAGGCGCAAGGGACGGAATGGACTTCCTGACCGTTATGGCCTTCACCGGCGGCCTCATTGCCGTGTTGCTCCTGGCCCTGCGCAAGGCGATGGCCGTCTGGCCAGGGATCAAGCCCTATATTCCGTCACGGCGGGTGAAGGCTTGGGCCAGGCGGCGGATTTTCCCTTATGGCGTGCCCATATGCGTGGCAGGCCTTGTCTGCATCCCGCTGTTCTTCGCCCATTGACACTGTGTTGACGCCGTCCATTCCGCGCCGCAGCATGAAAATGCGGCTGCGCGGAGAAAGACTTGCGCCCTGGGTGTTTCCCTATTTGCCCGGTTGCTGCATTGGCTGCCGCGGGGCGAAGTCCATGATGTGCCCGCCCATGGGCTTGGGCTTGCTAACCGCGACCTCCTGCTTGCCGGGCAGGGGCAACTCACCATCGTTCGCGAGCTTCCTGCCGTCGAGCGCGGGCGCGGACTTGCCGCCGGGCACCATGGGCCGGACCAGCAGCGGCGTAACCAGGATGAACGAGGAGCACGGCTGGAAACGGCGCCGCATAAAAGGCCGCGATGAAGCGGCCTTTTTGCTCAGTGCGGGAAGGCTCGGCCTTGCCTTACAGCCCTTCGAACAGGGCGGTTGAGAGGTAGCGCTCGGCGAAAGACGGGATGATGATCACGATGTTCTTGCCGGCGAACTCGGGGCGCTGGCCAATCTTGATCGCAGCGGCGACGGCGGCGCCGGACGAGATGCCAACCGGCACGCCCTCCAGCCGCGCCACCTGGCGCGCGGTCTGAAGCGCGGTTTCGGTATTAATCTTGACGATCTCGTCGATCACGCCCCGGTCGAGGATGCCAGGCACGAAACCGGCGCCGATGCCCTGGATCTTATGCGGCCCAGGCTGCCCGCCAGACAGCACCGGCGACTTTTCCGGCTCGACGGCGATCATCTTGAGCCCCGGCTTGCGCGTCTTGAGCACCTGGCCGACGCCGGTGATCGTGCCGCCCGTGCCGATGCCGGAGACGACGGCATCGACGCTGCCGCCGGTGTCGTTCCAGATTTCCTCCGCAGTCGTGCGGCGGTGGATTTCCGGGTTCGCCGGGTTCTCGAATTGCTGCGGAACGATCGCTCCCGGCAATTCCTCCAGCAGTTCCTGCGCCCTGGCGATGGCGCCTTTCATGCCCAGCGCGCCCGGCGTCAGCACAAGCTCCGCGCCGAGCAGCGCCAGCATTTTCCGGCGCTCGATGGACATGGTTTCGGGCATGACCAGGATCAGCCGGTAGCCGCGCGCCGCCGCCACGAAGGCTAGCGCGATGCCAGTATTGCCCGAGGTCGGCTCGATCAGCACGGACTTGCCGGGCTCGATCTTGCCCGCCGCTTCGAGCGCGTCGATCATGGCAACGCCGATGCGGTCCTTTACGCTGGCAATCGGGTTGAAGAATTCGAGCTTGGCTAGCAGGTTCGCCTTAACGCCATGCTCCTTCGCAATTTTTTCAAGCTCGACGATGGGCGTGTCGCCAATCGTCTCGGTGATGGACTTGTAGATGCGGCCCCGGCCTGGGGCGCGATCCGGCGCAGACTCCACCTTCTTCTCCTTGCGGTTCGCGAATAAGGTAAGCATTTTAGCGTCCTCCTATCTAATTGGCAATTCACAGCTCCGGTACCGGCACATCACACCGGAAGTCTTCACCATCATTGCGAGGGGCTTCAGCCCCAAAGCAATCCAGGAGCAACGAGCCGTAGCGCCTATATCTGGATCGCCACGGCCGCCAAGGCGGCCTCGCGCTGACGGCGCGCTGGCATGGCTAAGCCGCTTTCGCGATGGCGCCAGCGGCGGCGAGCCCGCGTTCAAGGTCGCCAATAATGTCGCTGATGTGCTCAAGCCCCACCGAAAGCCGCACATAGCCGCCGGAAACGCCCGTTGCCTTCTGCTCGGCGGGGCTAAGCTGCGAATGCGTCGTCGAGGCGGGATGGATGGCAAGGCTCCGCGCATCGCCGATATTGGCGACGTGGTAGAACAGCTCAAGCCCATCGATGAAGCGCCGCCCCGCTTCCTTGCCGGCCGCCAGTTCGAAGCCCACGAGCCCGCCATAGCCGCCCTTCAGATATTTATCGGCCCGCTCGCGGGACACGCCGGATTGCTGCGACGGATGGATGACCCTGGAAACTTCCGGGCGCTTGGAGAGGTAATTGGCCACTGCCAGCGCGTTCGCGGAATGGCGCTCGATGCGTAAGGGCAGCGTCTCGATGCCTTGCAGGATCAGGAAGGCGTTGAGGGGCGACAGCGCCGAGCCCAGGTCGCGCAGCAGCGTCACGCGGGCCTTGATGATATAGGCAATTGGCCCGAGCGGCTTCACCGCCTCGCTCCAGACCGCGCCGTGATAGCTCGGATCGGGCGTGTTCAGTGCGGGCTGCCGCTCCGGATGCGCGCCCCAGTCGAAATTGCCGCCGTCGACGATCAGGCCGCCAATGGTGGTGCCGTGGCCGCCGAGATATTTGGTGGCCGAGTAGACAATCACGGCGGCGCCATGATCGAAGGGCCGCGCCAGCAGCGGCGCCGCGGTGTTATCCACGATCAGCGGGATGCCGAGCGGCCGGCCGATGGCCGCGACCTCCGCGATGGGGAACACGGCGAGCTTCGGATTGGGCAGCGTCTCCGCATAATAAACACGCGTGCGCGCATCGGTGGCGCGGCGGAAATTCTCCGGATCGGCCGGATCGACGAAGCGCACCTCGATGCCCTGGTCCTTCAGCGTGTTCGCGAACAGGTTCCAGGTGCCGCCATAAAGGTCGGTCGAGCTAACGATGTTGTCGCCCGCCCGCGCGACATTCTGGATCGCGAAGGCCGAGGCCGCCTGCCCCGAGGATACCGCCAACGCCGCCACGCCGCCTTCGATTGCGGCGATGCGCTTCTCCAGGACATCGTTGGTGGGGTTCATGATGCGGGTGTAGATGTTGCCCAGCTCTTTCAGCGCGAACAGGTTCGAGGCGTGCTCGGTGTCCCGGAACTGGTAGGACGTGGTCTGATGGATCGGCACCGCGACCGAACCGGTGCTAGGATCGGCCCGCCAGCCGGCGTGAATTGCGAGCGTTTCCGGGTGACGGCTTTTCGATGACATGTCTCTCTCCCCTGCTGTCGGAAAATCTCCCCTTACATAAGCAGACATCGAAAGATTTTTCTACGTACAGAGGGGGATAAGCCTGAAATAGGGATGCCTTTGCTCGCGAATGCTGCTATTGAGGGAAATCTGCCTCGTCTCCCCGAACTCGCGCTCATCGCATCGCCTGCGGCGGCTTTCCGCGCAAAGCCTGTCCAGTTTGCGCCCCAAAAGGGACATCGAGGTTCCGGCATTGTGGAACTGGCCAGCGGAAATTTACTCCCTGGATGGCGTGCCACAGCTTTCATTGGCGCCGCTGTGCCAGCGCTGGCATCCCTCTTTAAAGAAGGCCCCGAATGCCCGGTTTTCTGAGCAAGCTTCTTTCTTCCGGTACCCCCGAGTCCGAAATCGAAACTCTTGAACGCAGGGTTCTGCGGGAGGCACAGTCTGGCCAGCCCGAGGTTGTGTGGCAAAGCCTGCTGCCCTTGCGGGAAGCCCAGCGTCATCAGCAGGAAGCCGCGCAAGCGCTGCTGCGGATCGTCCGCGAGGACTGCCTGACGAGGGAACGGGCGCTGGAGCTTCTTTCGGAGATTGCGGAGTTCCACGCGGCCGATGCCAGCATCATGGCCACGCTCGGCGGATGCCTTGAAGCAGCCCGCGACATGGACGATCTGAACGCGGCACCGCCAGCCGGTCCAGTGTTTCGCACCACAGTCGAAAGGCTCGCCGCCTTCGCCCAGGACTTCGCCGGCAAGCCGGAGGAGGAAGCCATTCTTGAGGGACTCGCCCACGCCGCCCGGCTGGTGGGCCGCCAATACGACGAGATCGCGGAGAAAAGCTACCGCAAACTAGCCGGTATCGCGCCCGGGCAGCCCGCCGGCTACTTCAATCTGGGCCTGTTTTGTAAGACGCGCGGCCTGTTCGAGGAGGGCATGAAGGCGAACCAGACCGCCATCGGCCTCATGGACGAGGTGCCCGAAGCCTATTCGTGGAACCTTGGCATCTGCGCGACGGGCGCGGGCCGGGGCGCGGTTGCGCTGGATGTGTGGAAGGGGATCGGGCAGAAGCTCGAAATAGGGCGCTTCGGTTTGCCCGAGGGCGGCTACCCCCAATGCAAGGTCAAGCTTGCGGAGCGCCCGCTTGCTGAGCGCACCGCGGAGACCGACGATCCGGGCGAGGAAGAGACAATCTGGATCGAGCGCCTGAGCCCGTGCCACGGCATTGTCCGCAGTGTGCTATACGGCGAGCTGGGCGTGGACTATGGCGACGTCATCCTTATCGATGGCGCGCCGGTCACCTTCCATAACTATGACGGCACACAAATTGCCGTCTTTCCTCATCTGGCGACGCTCGTCCGGCGGAACTATCAATTCTACGATTTCGCGGGCACGCAGGAAAATGCCCGCCAATTGGTGGAACTCAGCCGCGATCTGGACGAGGACGCCGTTGTCTACTCGCATTCGGAAAGCTTCCGCCAGCTCTGCGCGGATTGCTGGCGCGATCCGGGCGTGAACCATCAAAGCCACGAAAGCGTCGAGAAACATATCGTGTTCGGGAGGATCGCGGCCCCGCCGCACATGGAGCCCGCGAAGCTCCTGGAGCAGCTCGACAAGGCTATGGCGAGCCGCCTTGGCTGCCAGATTTATGTGCCGGACCTTTGCACGGCGGCTGGGCTTGAGGAGCGTGCAGCGATCGAAGGGCGGAGGTTCGGCCTGCTGGCGGACAATTAGTCTGGGCCAGCCGTGCACGAGCGCCGCAAAGGCGCGGCATTAAAAGGACCTAATTTCCGGGCATGCACGCCTGCATTGGCATAGGCGATATTGGAGGGCTTGGGGCGCATGTTTGTAAGGATGCTGGCCGTGTGCGCGGCGCTGTTTTCCGGGCTTGCTTCCGCCGAGGCGGGGCGCGTGGCGCTGGTGATCGGGCAGAACGCCTATCCTGGCGGCAGCCCGGAAGCCACGGGCTTGCCCACGCTTGCCAATCCCGTGCCCGACGCCAAAAGCGTGGTGGAGCTGTTCGCGGGCGCTGGCTTCGAGGTGCTCTCCTGCGACGGCAAAGAGCCCGGCTGCTTCGATCTTAACCGCGAGGGCCTGCTCAAGGCGCTGGACCAGCTCAAGGCGCGCGCCACGGGCGCGGACCTGGCGCTCGTCTACTTCGCGGGCCATGGCGCCGCCACGGACGAAGGCAACATCGTCACCCCCGTCGACGCCAAGGTGAACTGCGAAACGGGCGCCATCACCCAGGGTGTGCTGGTCGAGCAACTCCTGCAAGCCGCCGAACCCGCCAAGCACAAATTCCTCATCCTCGACGCCTGCCGCGACAACCCCATCGGCGAGGTCTGTCCCGGCCTCCAGGGCAAGAAGCTCTTTTTCACGAAAATCGAGGCGGGCGCGCTGCAAGGGCTCCTGCTCGTCACCTCGACGCAGTTCGGCCAGCAGGCGAAGGACGGCCCCGCCGGCACGCACTCGCCCTTCGCGAAGGCCCTGCTCGCCAGCCTCAAGGCCAGCCCGAACGTCTATTTCGAGCAGGTGATGAACGAGGTGGCGAGCGCGACGAACAAGGACGCGCTGGAGCATTACGGCTTCCTGCAAATCCCCGGCAAGGTGGTGGGGGGTGCTGCGCCGGCCGATTGCCTCGCGGGCAAGGAGTGCGTGGGCGACGCGCGCATGGCGGCGCTGGCGGAGGAGAACGGGCAGCTCGCGAGCGACGCGGCGGGCGTGCGCAGCCTGCTGGCGGACGACGAGCGGGCGCGCGGCAAGCCCTACACGGCGGAGGAGCGCAAGACCCGCGTGGCGGCGTTGCAGGCGACGCTTGCCAGCATCGGCAAGAGCAGCGATCCCTTGCGGCAGGAAGCGCGGCGGCTGATCGGCGAGGGTAATGTGGCGGGCGGCGAGGCCAAGCTCGACGAGGCGCTCGACGCGGACGAGAAGGCTGCGGCCGAGCAGGAGCGGCTGGCGCAGGAGCGGCGCAAGGCTGCCGCGCGGAGTGCGCGCGATCTCGCCGTTCTGGCCAGCGGAAAAGACGTGCTGAAGGCGCTCGGCTATTACCGGCGCGCCACGAAGCTCGATCCCGCCGATGCGCAAACCTGGCGCGATTATGCGGACGCCGCGCGAGACGCGGGGCAAACAGGCGAGGCCAAGGCGGCCTTCGAGCAGGCCGTTCTAAAGGCACGTGCGGGCGGGGACGCCTTCAACGAATATTGGGGGCTGCTCGGTCAGGGCGATATCGCCTTCGCCCAAGGAAGCCTGACCGGCGCCCTGGAATCTTTATAATTCTGGCACAAAAATTGCGGCGGCTGCGGCCCGCGCCGATCCCAATAATGCCGGATGGCAGAGGGATATGTCCGTCAGCTATAACAAGGTTGGCGATGTTCTGGTTGCGCAAGGAAACCTGCCAGAGGCGCTCAAGAGCTTCCAAGGCAGTCTCGCCATTGCAGACCGGCTCGCCAAAGCCGATCCCAATAATGCCGGATGGCAGAGGGATCTGTCCGTCAGCTACGATAGGGTCGGCGATGTTCTGGTTGCGCAAGGAAACCTGCCCGAGGCGCTCAAGAGCTTCCAAGGCAGTCTCGCCATTGCAGACCGGCTCGCCAAAGCCGATCCCAATAATGCCGGATGGCAGAGGGATCTGTCCGTCAGCTACGAACGCCTGGGCGACATGCACGCGAAGAATGGGAACAATAGTGAGGCTATTGCCGCGTTCGAGCGTGCTTTGAGTATCTATAACGTACTGACGGAACGTCTCGGCGATCCGCAAGCGCGGGTGAACTCGGTTGTTCCGCTATGGAGGCTGGGCGGCTTGAAAGGAAAGGCGGGGCAGGCCGAATTGCGGCAGGCGCTCGGCATTTTAGTCGAGTTGCGCGATGCAAACCGGCTCGATGCGAAGCGGATTACATGGATACCGCAGATTGAGCAGGCAATCGCGGCGCTGGAGGCTTCGCCCTTCCAGGAGGCGCAGGCGAAAGCCCGGGCACTCTTCGACGCAGGCAAGCCCAGCAAGGCGGCGATTGCGCAGGCGAAGCTCATCGACGCGGTGGAGAAGGCGGAGCGCGAGACGGCCGGCAAGCCGGGGCCGCAGACCGCTTCCGCGCTGCTGGCGCTGTCGTGGTACAGGCTGTTCGCCCACGATTTCAATGGCGCGCTGATGGCGGCGGAGCGGGCCGGCGGGCTGGCGCCCGATCCGATTTACGCCACCAACCGGGCGCATGCGCTGATGTTCCTGGGCCGGGCGCGGGAGGCGAAGTGGCTCCATCAGCGCTACAAGGGGCAGCCGGTCCAGCAGGACGGCAAGCTCTGGGAAGACGCGATCCGCGACGATTTCAAGGAGTTCGGGAAGCGCGGGCTGCGCCACCCGCAGATCGCGGAGATCGAGGCGCTGCTCGCGGTCGCCGCTCCGCGATAGTGACCCGCTGCCGGGCTTTTCGCGGCCTCGCAATTTTTCTTCGTTTCTGCTAGTATGCTTGCATGAGCGACTTACTTGACCAAGCTGTTATCGCTGTCCGCCGTCTCGATCCTGCCCGTCAGGACGAAATCGCAACCATCATACAGATGCTTGCCGCCGATGAGGACGACGATTTTACCGCCGAAGACGAAGCGGCTATTGAACTCTCGCAGGCCGAAAGCGCCCGCGGCGAATATGCCACCGACGAGGAAGTGGCCGCTGTCTGGCGCAAATACGGTCTATGAAAGTCCGTTACACTCGCTCATCGCTTGCGCAGCTCGACAAAATCCTAGCCCACATCGCGGAACACTCGCCGCAAGGCGTACGCAACGTTCAAGCCCGCATTCAAGAAGTCATCGCCTTGATCGCCGCCGCGCCTTTCATCGGCCGCCAAACACGCAAACCCAATATCAGACGATTTAACACGCATCCTTATCCGTACCTAATTTTCTACCAAGTTACTGGGAGCGAAATTATCATCCGCCGCATTCGCCACGGCGCGCGCAAGCCTGAGTAGCAACTTTTTTGTCATCGAGCGGGGGAAGATCGTCCACGCCACGAACAAGGCGCATGCGGCGATGTTTCCCGGCCGCGCGGGAGGCGAAGTGGCTCCATCAGCGCTACAAGGGGCAGCCCGGTCCAGCAGGACGGCAAGCTCTGGGAAGACGCGATCCGCGACGATTTCAAGGAGTTCGGGAAGCGCGGGCTGAAACACCCGCAGATCGCGGAGATCGAGGCGCTGCTCGCGGCGAAGTAATGCATGTGCGCGTCCCGCCGCTCATCGGAACTCAACAAACCGTTCGCTTCGCGTAGGGCGCTATCATGGTTAATATAAAGATGGTAAACGCCAAATCTTTACGTTCGAAACATCGCGTTTCGGCGCAATTTTACGTGTTTCCGCGCGATTTTTGCGGTTAAAAAATACGGTTAAATATACGGGCGCTTTTCATCTTAACCATAATTGCGGCAGGACAGGCGGCTCGCTTAAGCGCTTTATCCTATAAAATCAATAGCATACTTTATTCTTCCCTCGCTTAATGCTTTATCAAGGAGCATCTGCTAAATTAGTTCAAGCTGAAAAGGCGGTCCAAGACAGCCAAAATGCTAGCCAAGAAGGTAAACAGTCCGTAACGGAGCGCCGGATGCGGCAGCCCTACTGTCCGCGCAAGCCGGAAACCAGTAGTGGACAGTTGCACCGCACCACACTAAATTCGCGCCGCATCCAGAACAGGAACAATGCAATGGGCTACAACGTCGCTGTCGTCGGCGCCACGGGCAATGTGGGCCGCGAAATGCTGCAACATCCTCGCCGAGCGCGAATTCCCCGTCGACGAGGTCATGGCGCTCGCCTCCGCGCGCTCGCATCGGCAAGGAAGTTCGCTTCGGCGACAAGACGCTCAAGATGCCAGGACCTCGAACATTTCGATTTCACCGGCATCCGATTTCGCGATCATGGCGGCGGGCCGGCGATCTCGAAGGAATGGTCGCCCAAGATCGGCGGCCGCGGGGGGCATCGTCATCGATAATTCGAGCTCTGGCGCTACCACTCCGACGTGCCGCTGATCGTGCCCGAGGTGAACGCGGACGTGGTCGACGGCTATACCAAGACGGCGCAACATCATCGCCAACCCCAACTGCTCGACCGCCCAGCTCGTGGTGGCGCTGAAGCCGCTGCACGACGCGGCAAAGATCAAGCGCGTGGTGGTGTCGACCTATCAGTCGGTGTCCGGCGCGGGCAAGGAGGCGATGGACGAGCTGTGGACCCAGACCAAGGGCATCTTCGTCAACGATACGCCACGAACCGAAGAAGTTCACCAAGCAGATCGCCTTCAACGTCATTCCGCATATCGACGTCTTCATGGAAGACGGCTCGACCAAGGAGGAATGGAAGATGGTGGCCGAGACCAAGAAGATCCTCGACCCCAAGATCAAGCTGACGGCCACCTGCGTGCGCGTGCCGGTGTTCGTCGGCCACTCCGAGGCGGTCAACATCGAGTTCGAGAACCCGATCACCGCCGACGAGGCGCGCGAGCATCCTGCGCGAGGCGCCGGGCGTGCTCGTCGTCGACAAGCGCGAAGACGGCGGCTACATCACGCCGGTCGAATGCGTCGGCGAGGACGCCACCTATGTCAGCCGCATCCGCGAGGACCCGACGGTCGAGAACGGCCTCGACATGTGGGTGGTCTCGGACAACCTGCGCAAGGGCGCGGCGCTCAACGCGGTGCAGATCGCCGAGACGCTGATCGAACGCGGGCTCGTCAAGGGGCGCTGACGGCTCCTTGCATGCGCGAGCGTGGCCCCGCTCCGTTGGCGGATGCCGGAAACGCATTTCTTGGTGCAAACGCTCGCCCGGCAAGGGTGACAAATCGGCGCACCGGCTGAGCCAGCCGTGCGCCCGTTCCCACATACATAGAGCCATGAGCGCAGCTCTCAACAAGCCATTGAGCGGCAAGAGAATACTTGTCGCCGAGGACGATCCCCTCCTCGCCTTCGACATAACCGGCCTGTTGCTGAAGGCTGGCGCTTGGATTGCTGGGCAGGCGTTAAGTTTGGTGCGCGCCCTGGAGTTGGCCCAAGCGGAGCATCTGAATTGCGGCATCCTTGACGTAAGGTTGCGCGACGAAATCGTTTTCCCAGCCGCGCGGATACTGCGCGATAAGGGTGCGGGCATTGTGTTCTATACCGGGCAGGACGATCTGAGATGCTTTGCCGGCCTGTGGCCGCAAGCGCAGGTGCTCATGAAGCCGGCGCCACTTCACGTCCTGATGCGCGCGGTCATCGCCGCTTGCGAAGGCACCTGCGGGGCCTACTAGCAAGCTATTGAATCTAGTGCAACTTATCCGAGGCAAGTTCGCTTGCGAACTCGCGGCTAATGGGGTGCGAACTTGCCTCGGGTTGTACTGACCCGCACTTTCGAAGGCTACGCTCACATGCCGGTTGTGCCGAGAAGGCGCACGGCCGGGCTGCCCCGGTTCCACTCAATGACGTCCAGGCAAGCCGGATGCTGGGACAGCCGGAACAGATTGCGAAGCGGCATGCCAAGCACGTGGCAAAGGATCACGCGGTTGACCCCGGCATGCGCGGCGACGGCGACGGTGCCAGGCCCCGCCCCCTCGATTGCGCTCCGCCAGAAGTCCAGCACGCGCGCAGAAAGGTCCGCGAAGCTTTCCCCGCTGGGCGGGCGAAAATGCTCAATGTCGCGCCCGCGCTCGTCATAGTCCGCCGGCTGGCGTTCCGCGACCTCGCGCCGGTCAAGCCCCTCCCAGGCTCCCAGGTTGATTTCGCGCAGTTCGGGCTGAACGTGGAGCGGAATCGCGCGGCCATCCGCGAGGAGTTCAGCCGTCCGGCGCGAGCGGTTCAGATCGCTGCAATAGATGGCGTCGAGGGGTATGCGCTCAAGGCGGTGGGCGAGCACGCGGATTTCGCCCTCCCCATCCTCGCTCATCGGCAGATCGGTCTGGCCGATGAAGCGGCGTGCGCCCTCTTCGGAAACCTCGCCGTGGCGGATCAGCAGCACGGTACACATAGCGAATTCTCCTGTATATGCAGCCAGGACAGGCGGGCCGGAAAAGCTATGCCCACGCGGTCTCCGGGCCGCGTCAGCATGGCCATGCCGTGGTGGAAAAAATCGATGGTCGCTTCCAAGTCTTCCGCCGTGAAATAAAGCCGTTTCGGCGGCCCGCACGTACCCGGCGTATCGAGCGTCACGGCGCGCGCGATGGCGCTCTGAGACAACGCAAGGAGCGGCGGATTGTTGCGCTCAAGATCGCACGGTTCCGTGAACGGAAGCGGCGCCATGTCCGCGAGCGAGCCGAGCCCGCCATCCGGCCAATCGGAACGCGAGCCGTAGAAGGGACTGGCGGCGCGGGCGTAAGTAATCGCTTCGCGCAGGCGCTCAAGCTGCCAGGCGTCCAGTGCCGCGCGTGTCAGCGGCGCAGGCAGGCCCGCGCGCGCTGCCACCCAGGAGTCGAGGGTTGGCCCGGTCAACCCAGAACCACGCCCGATGGCGCCATGAACGGAGGGAATCTCCACTCACCCTGTCCCTCTGGGAGAGGGAACCCCTGCATAGCGGTCGCGACACCGTCCCTTCTCCCATTGGGAGAAGGACAGGATGGGTAACGTGTTGTGTTCAGGGCCATCGTTCAGCCACGGCGCACGCTCATATTCTGCGCCACACGCCCCATGCTGGCTGCGTCGTATCCTCGTTATGCTTGGTGCGGACGAGTTCTGGATTGTCGCGGCCCTGCGCCTCCAGCGCCAATTTCACGAGGATGTGGCTGCACGTATAGCCTTCCAGAAGCAGCTCAGCGATACGGAAGGATTCATCGGACATAGTTATCCTCCTACTTGCGGCTTTCCGCCAGGCTTGTGCGCGACCATCAGGTAGTAGCCGGGCTTGGCCTCGCGGGCGGCGCTGGCGTCGAGGCCGCTGGCGCCGCCCCACAGCGCGTCGAGCGAGCCGTATTTGAAAATGAACTGTGCCGCCCAAGCCTTGAGCACGGCGGAGCGGTCTTCGAACTCCTGGATATGGAAGCCGGCGGAGACCGTGGCGTGAAGGAGCGACGCCTGCGTCTTGAGCCTGCCTGCGTAGCTCGCTGTGCTGGCGCGGGCGTAGACGTCGCTGACCGCAAGCGTGCCGCCGCGCCTGAGCACCCGGAACCATTCGGCCAGTGCTTGCTGCCGATCGCCCATCGCCGACAGGCTGCATTCGGAGAGGATGCCGTCGAGGCCGCCGGTTGCGAATGGCAGGCGGGTGCCGTCCGCGGCGACGAAGAGATTTGTGCTGCTGCCCGCCAAAACCAGCAGGTCGACTCCGATGGCCCGGATACCCCGCTCATTCATCAGCTTAATGGACGCGCCCAGGCCGCAGCCGATATCGGCCACCGTGCCGCCGGCGCGGAAACCCGCCGCGTCGAGCAGTGTTTCCGTCAAGGCGAGCCCGCCAGGGCGTAAGGGCGCGCCCTCGCTGTCCCGGATAAATCCGCAGCCATAGAGCCCTTCATGGCGCTCTGGCGCTGGGCACATCATTTGTCCTCCAGCGCCTGCTCGACCTTCAGCATTTTGCCAAGCGCAAGCTCTTCCGAAACGTAGACGAAACCGCAGGACGGGCAGCGCGGCAGCTCGACCGGGAAACGCTGGCCGAGATAGGTTGCCTCGACCTTGCCCATCTCCAGAGGCACGTTGCAGGAGGCGCAGATAAGGTCTGCGGTATTCCGCGGCGCGGGCGGGCTGGCGGGGGCGCTCAAGGTTTTGCCTCCACTTGCATGCGATGGCCGTAAGCGCGGTGGACCACAAAGCCCGCCGGCGTCGCTTCGTACTCGGCCCAGCAGGTGAACTCGCCGGTCCGGTGCGCCGCGATCGAGCGGCCGGTCGCGTTGTTCTTGAGCTTCCTGCCTGTCGTCTCGGCGCGGGCGATGGCGCTGGCGACATCCTCGGCGAGGATCAGCTTGCGCTCCATATCCGCGCGGACATCCTCGGGCAGGATCAAATCGATTTCGGGCATGGGTTCGTCCATCTCCTCTCCCCACAATTCGCGCAGCAGCCTTGCCTTGAGCCGGCCCCGGTTGTCGCGCCGCCGCGAGAAGCCGGGATCGGGCCGCGCGGCTGGATCGGCACCGTCCGGCGCGGGAAAAGCGAGGTCGAGCAAATGCACGGAGCGCTTGCCGTGGCGGGCGAAATTGTCCCGGCACATCGCGCAATAGGTCAGGTAATCGTCCGCGCTTTCGCCAATGCGCCGGTTCACGATCTTATCTGCAACCTCGGGGTTAGCAAATGAGACAAGTCCGCCGAAGCCGCAGCAGGTGGTGAGTACCGCGCCGGAAAGCTCGTGCACCGTGGCGCCAAGCCCGGCGGCAAGGCTTCTGACCGCACGCTGAACCTCAACCGCATGGCGTCCGCTGCAAGGGTCGTGGATGGCAAGCGGGCCGGCGATCTGCGGCTTGGCGCCGTCCGGCCAGCCGGTTTCGGCCATCACAGTCCAAAGCGAGCGCACTTTCATCTCGGGATGGAAATCGCCAAGCATTTTGAGGCAGGTGGAACAGGCCGTGACGATCTCCGGGCGCCCAAGGCTTTCCCACTTCTCGCGCAAGCCCGCCTTCACGTTCTCATGCAGGCTCAGCCTGGCCCAATGCGCGGGCGCGCCGCAGCAGTCGATCATGAGGCCAACGCCGCCGGGGATCTTGGCGCTCAGATGCGCGTAGACGGCCTCGATATGCCAGGGCGAGGAGGCCGCTAGCTGGCAGCCGGGGAAGAAGGCCACCGCGCTGGCCTTGCGGCCCGGCTGGTGGCGTGCGAACGCCGCTGCATCCGAGCGGCTGTGCTCCATGTCGCGCAGGGCGAAATCGTGATGGGAGGCGGGCATGTGGCCGCTGTCGGCCATGCTCCGCCGCGCTTCGAGGCATACCTCTCCCATGCTGAGATCGTTGGGGCAGATGGTCTCGCAGAGGCCGCATAAGGTGCAGCTATCGATCTGGCGGTTGGCCTTGCGGTGCCCCATGACGATGCTGAGATTGTTATAGATGTCGCGCACGTAGCGCTTGGGGTACGAGCCGTAGTGCTTGAGGTATTCGCACGCCTTCACGCATTCGAGGCAGTGGCATGGGAAGCAGCGCGCGGCTTCGGCCATCGCTTCGGATGGGCTGAAGCCGCTGTCCGCTGCGGCTGGCTCTATGGGGAGGAGTGGTGCGTGCGCAGTGGTGTTCACGCAAAGGCAGGAGCCGGTGCCCGCTTCATCGGTGCGGCTCGCGGTAAGCGACGCGCCTTGCAGCAGGCGGTCGATGGAGGCCGCGGCCCGCCTGCCATCGGAGGCCGCGCCGATGGGCGAATAGGACTCGCCAGGCGCTCCGTGCACGCCGCCGCCGAACACTTTCGGATGGCTGGTGGCGCGGGTGGCGGGGTCGATTTCGATCCTGCCGGCCAGTGTCAGCCGTAACGCAGGCCCAAATTCAGGCGCGGCGCTTGGGTCTAGCGCGAGCAGCACGGCGTCGTAGTCCGCGATCAGTGTGCCGAGCCCCAGCGGGCCGCTATCTCCGGTTATGCGCTCGCCGCAGCGGATGCTGGCGCCGAGCTTCGTCAACATAGCCAGGTCGGCGTCAATCGCGGGAGGCGGCAGAACCGCGCTGTAATCGCGACGAAGCCGCTCAAGCGGACGTGGCTCCGCTTCGAAGACTGTAACGGAATGCCCCTTCATCGCAAGGTCGAACGCAGCGGTGAGCCCCGCAAGCCCAGCGCCGGCAATCGCGATGCGCTTCGGCTTGCGGCTGGTCTGCGGCGTCCGCCGGATTGAGGCGTAGGCATTCTCGACGCAGGCTTTCTCCAAAGCGGCGATGCGGATGGCTCCGCCGGCTTCAGCCCTGCGGCAGGCCGCTTCGCAAGGGTGATCGCAGATGCGGCCGAGGATGGCGGGAAGGGGAATGACGCTGGCGTAAAGGGCGCATGCCCCGGCGAAATCGCCGGACTTGGCTTTCTCCAGCATGCCCCGGACATCGACGCGCAACGGGCAGCGCGCCGTGCAAGCCGGCGGCTGCTCTTCAATGCACCGGCTTTCCCATTCCTTAACGCGCTGACCGTCCATGTACCGCGCTCCTCGAAAGCGAAGCCGCGCAACTGCCGCTGGCTTCCCTCGCGCAAATATTTCAGGGGGACCTCCCCTCACCCTGTCCCTCTCCCCGTAAGCTCGCCTTGGCGAGCTTACCTCTTCAAAGTGTCCGCATCCGCAAACGGATGCGGATGGAGAGGGGGCGGGGTGAGGGGAGATTCCCTCCGTATTTGCGGCCAGAGCGGGCCATCTCCACAGCGGCCCGCTCCAGCCTTCATCCTACATCAGGCATGCTCAGCGGCCTGTCTGCCCTTTCTTGGCGTCCAGTTGCAACTTGATGACTTCGGCCAGCGCCGGCACCTTGAAGACGCGGACGCCGCAAGCGTTGTAGATGGCGTTCAGGATCGCCGGGTGCGGAGCTGTCAGCGGCGCCTCGCCGGCACCGGCCGCGCCGAACGGGCCGTCCGCACGCGGTGTTTCGAGACAGAGGATCTCAGTATCGTCCGTGATGTCCTTCGGATATAGGATACCGCAATCCCGGAGCGTGGTGTGCAGCTCCAGATCGTCGAAGTCTTCGGTCAAGGCAAGGCCGATGCCCTGCGCAAGGCCGCCATAGATCTGACCATCCACCGTGGCGCGGTTGATGATGGTGCCAACGTCCACCGAGGTCGTGAACTTCACAACCTTGGCCTCGCCGGTTTCCATATCGACCTCGACCTCAGGCATGAACACCTCGTACATGTGACCGGGAACGGATTGCCCCGGCCGGTGCCGGCGCTGCATGCTGTGCAGGCCGCCGCCGCCCATTTGCCATCGTACACCAGCGGGATGTTTTCGGCGACCATCTCCGCATGGGTGCGGTACATGCCGTTGGACTTCTTCATCGCGTTGAGCAGCATCTCCGCCGCGACCCGGGTAGCGTTTCCGGTGAAGACGTTGGAGCAGCTGCCGCCGGCCGGACCGGAGTTCGGCAGGGTGGTGCCGTTCATCACGAGCTTGATCTGCTCGAGCCCTTAGGCAACGCTCAGGAATAACTGCGCCATCTGGCTTGTTCTTTTGCCCGCCTGCTGCGCCGCAAAAACGGTTACATATCTTGGATATGCGCCCCTTTTTGCAACTTGCAGCCGGCCAAAATTCCGGCGCCATCCGGCTCACTTATTCCTGAGCGTTGCCTTAGCCACGCAGCGCGGCGCGGGCATCATGTCCGTTGCCCCCGGCGGGCATGCCGCTCAGGAAGCGCTGCACGGCGGCGCGGCCTTGCTCGATAACCTGCTCCGCCTTGTGGAAGTCGAAAAGGCCGATGCCGTCGAGATTGACCTGGATGGTGGCGTCGGGCGGGTCGCCGGCGAGCCTTGAGCGCGCGATGCGGTTCTGCGTGATGTTGAAGGCTTCAAGCACCACGCGCGGTATTCCTGGCGCGCCGTCGCGGCGCTGCTGCCCAAACAGCTGGCGCTTGACGAGCGCGAAGCGGCTTTTCTTGGGCGGATCGTCGGGAAGCGGCAGCTTAGCCTCGAACTGGGCTTCCGCCTCCACCGGGAACAGCGTATTGCGGACATATTGCCCCTGATGGAACGTCACCGCGATCACGAACTGGGCGCCGAGCGCGCGGGCGGCGGAAACAGGCACTGGGTTGACGAGCGCGCCGTCCATGAGCCAGCGATCCCCGATGCGGATGGGCTTAAGGATGCCGGGGAGCGCATAAGACGCGCGTAAGGCGGTGGCGAGCGAGCCCTTGTTGAGCCAGACCTCCTGGCCCGAGCCAAGCTCGGTGGCGACGGCCACGAATCGTTTCGGCAGGTCCTCGATTTTGAGATCGCCGATATGCGAGCCGAGCGTCTTTTCCAACCGCTTGCCGGTCACGAGGCTGGAGCCGGCGAGGTTCACATCGAGATAGCGTAGCATCTGCCGCAAGGTGAGCCCGCGGGCGAGATGGTGCAACTCGCCGAGCCGCCCTGCCGCATAGAAGCCGCCGGCAATCGCCCCGATCGAGGTGCCGGCCACGATTTGCGGTTCAAGTCCCGCTTCGGCCAGCGCCTCCAGCACACCGATATGCGCGAGCCCGCGCGCGGCCCCGCCGCCCAGCGCCAGTCCTATGCTTGCCTTGTCCATGGATCGCTGCATTACCGCCGCGCTAAGTTCCCGCTGTTACAGGGCGGTGAGACATCGCTCAACCGTCTTGCCCATATGACCGTCCCGCCCCTCACCCCAGCCCTCTCCCGGCAAGCTCGCCTTGGCGAGCTTGCCTCTTTTCGCTTCCGCATCCGCGAGCGGATGCGGATGGGGAGAGGGAGTCCGGCTGTGCCCACTGAGAAGACGTCCCCTCTCCCATGGGGAGAGGGACAGGGTGAGGGGCAGGACCCTAGTGTAGATCACCAGCACTAAATTCTTGCTTTACGTGCCATCCTCAACGAATTCGAGGCCATCCCGCCTTATCCGCCGGTAAAAGCAGCTCCGCCGCCCGGTGTGGCATGCCGCCTCGCCGGACAGCTTCACCTTCACCCAGAGCACATCCTGGTCGCAGTCGGTGCGCATCTCCGAGACCAGGAGCCGGTTGCCGCTGGTTTCGCCCTTGCGCCAGAGCGCCGCCCGCGACCGGCTCCAGAAATGGGCCTCGCCCGTCTCCATCGTCAGGCGCAGAGCCTCGGCGTTCATATAGGCGAACATCAAGACGCCGCCGCCCGCTTCATCGGTGACGATGGCGCCGATCAGCCCGGCGGAATCGAATTTGGGCGCGAAGACGCCGCCTTCCTCAAGATCGCGCTTGCTGAGCGCGCTAGCCCCGGTCATGGCGTGCCCCTCCGGCGCTATCTTATGGAGACCGTGCGATGACCGTTCACGAGCTGCATGAAGCGGTCGCGATAGGTGGGATCGTCCTTGAACACGCCGGTGAAGCGGGTGGTGATGGTGGTGGTGCCGGGCTTGTGGACGCCGCGCGTGGTCATGCACTCGTGCAGGGCGTCGACCATCACGGCTACGCCGCGCGGCTGCAGCACCTCGTCGATGGCGTTTGCGATCTGCGCGGTCATGGTCTCCTGCGTTTGCAGGCGCTTGGCATAGATGTCGACGGCGCGTGCCAGCTTCGAGATGCCAACGACCCGGCTGGACGGCAGGTAGGCGATGTGCGCCACGCCGACGATGGGCAGGATGTGGTGTTCGCAATGCAACTCGATGCGGATGTCGCGCAGCATCACCAGGTCGTCGTAGCCCTGCACATCCTCGAAGGTGCGCGAAAGAATATCGTAGGGGTCGGCATTGTAGCCCGCGAAGAACTCCTCGTAGGCATCGACGACGCGCGACGGCGTATCGGCAAGGCCCTCGCGCGACGGGTCGTCGCCGGCCCACGCGATGAGCGTGCGCACCGCTTCCTCCGCTTCAGCCCGGCTTGGCCGCTTCTCGGCCAAGTCCTCGCTATCGCCCCCGCGCACAGCGCGGCCATTGGGCTTCGGGGTTGAAGCTAACGTATCCATGAAAATATACCCTTCCGGCAGGTGGTTTCTGTGCCTGGCCTGGACGTTAGACAGGTACGTCCTCCAGCCGTTCCGGCGGCATTTGAAGTGCAGGCCCCGCCGCAGGGGAGATACGGAGCCCAGCGCACATCGCTAATCAACACATGGGATGCCGCCTGGGCGATTGCAGGTGTTGAGACGCAACAGTATATAAGAATGGGGATTCCGGCGGCAAGACCGGCCGCCTGCACAGAGCTTGAGCCGATGGTTGACCTGGAAGATATTTATAGCCAGCGGGTGCTGGATCTGTCCGCGAACATCCCGCGCACGGGCCGGCTGGAGGAGCCGCACGGCATCGCCAGCGTGTATTCGAAGCTCTGCGGCTCGCGCATAACTGTCACCCTGAAGATGGAGGGCGATACCGTCACCGATTACGCGCAGGATGTGCGCGCCTGCCTCCTGGGCCAGACCTCCGCGGCGGTCATGGGCGCCAATATCGTAGGCACTACGGCGGCCGAGCTGCGCGATGTCCGCGCCCAGATGCATCGCATGCTTAGGGAAGGCGGCGAGCCCCCCGGCGGGCGCTGGTCCGACCTGGCGATCCTTAAATCCGTGCGCTACTACAAGGCGCGGCACGCCTCGACCTTGCTCGTGTTCGACGCCGTGGAAGAGGCCATTGCCGCAATCGAAAAGGACCGGGCGGCGTAGCGGCCGGAGTTTGTGCCCAGCACAAAGCGCATTACCCTGCCCCCCTCCCAACGGGAGCGTGGACGCCATAACAACGGCTGCGATGGAACCCCCTCTCCCATGGGGAGAGGGCTGGGCTGAGGGGAGATACGCTATGGCTATGGCGTATCCGGCAGCAGCGGACGGCTCACCTGCGTGAGCCTTGCGGCGGGTGCCGCCGCGCATCCGTGTAACGGCTAATTGTCTAGCGCCTACCACAGTTTTTGCCGTATTTTAGGCATCGCGGCCGCGGGGGCTGGCCGCGTAGTAACCTCTTCAGGTTGGGGGAGAACGATGAGCAACATCAATTCCAACGGGAACGGAATTCAGAAAACTTTACTTTGGGTTGTTGTCGCCCTGATCGGCGCCGTTGCCTTCGGCGCAATGGCCTTGCACCGGGGCGAGACCGTTAGCGCCGCATGGCTCGTCATCGCGGCGCTTTGCATTTACCTGATTTCCTACCGCTTCTACGCCCTGTTCGTGGCGAACAAGGTGCTTGGAGTTGATGGGTCCCGGCAGACGCCCGCCTGGCGCCACAATGACGGCCTGGACTACGTCCCGACCCACAAATACGTGCTGTTCGGCCATCACTTCGCGGCCATCGCGGGCGCCGGTCCGCTTGTAGGCCCGGTGCTTGCCGCGCAAATGGGCTACCTGCCCGGCACGCTCTGGATTCCGCCGGCGTTGTCTTTGCCGGCGGTATTCAGGACATGACCGTGCTGTTCATGTCGACCCGGCGCGACGGCCGTTCGCTGGGCGACATGGTGCGCGCCGAGATGGGGCCAACGGCGGGCGGCATCGCGCTGATCGGCGTGCTGCTGATCATGTTCATCCTGCTCGCGGTGCTGGCGATGGTCGTGGTGCGGGCGCTGGCGGCAAGTCCTTGGGGAACGTTCGCGGTTTTCGCAACCATTCCGATCGCGCTCTTGATGGGCATTTACGCGCGCTTCATCCGGGTTGGCCGCATCGCGGAAATGTCGGTCATCGGCATCGCGCTGCTCCTGATGGCGCTTATCTATGGGCGGACCGTGGCCGAGAGCCCGGCCCTGGCGCCGTACTTCACGCTAAGCGCCGAAACGCTCGCTCTCACCATTATCGGCTATGGGTTTGTTGCCTCGGTTCTGCCGGTTTGGCTCCTGCTCGCGCCGCGCGACTACCTCTCGACCTTCCTCAAGGTCGGCACCATGGCGCTCCTGGCGGTGGGCATTTTGATCGTGCAGCCAGAGCTGAAAATGCCCGCGCTGACGAAGTTTGTGGACGGCACCGGCCCGGTCTGGGCGGGCAGCCTGTTCCCGTTCCTGTTCATCACCATCGCTTGCGGCGCGGTCTCGGGCTTCCACGCGCTGATCTCGTCGGGCACCACGCCGAAAATGCTTGAGAACGAGCGCCAGATCCCGATGATCGGCTACGGCGCGATGCTCACGGAGTCCTTCGTCGCCATCATGGCGATGATCGGCGCTTCGGTTCTGGAGCCGGGCGTCTATTTCGCCATGAACAGCCCGGCCGCCATTATCGGCCCGGACCTTGCCGCAGCCACCGCGACGATTTCGAGCTGGGGCTTCGCCGTCACCCCGGACATGATGACCCAGCTTGCGCAGGAGGTGGGCGAGAAGACGCTGCTTTCGCGTGTCGGCGGCGCCCCGACGCTCGCGGTCGGCATGGCCTACATCCTGTCGGGCCTCACGGGCGTTTTCGGCGCCGCGATGATGGGGATTTGGTATCACTTCGCCATCCTGTTCGAGGCGCTGTTCATCCTGACCACGGTCGATGCTGGCACGCGCGTCGCGCGCTTCATGATCCAGGATACCATCGGCAGCGTGGTTCCAGCCTTCCGGAACACGGAGAGCTGGTTCAACAACGTGGTTGGATCGGCGCTCGCGGTCTCGGCCTGGGGCTACTTCCTGTACCAGGGCGTGATCGATCCCTTGGGCGGCATCCGCACGCTGTGGCCGCTGTTCGGCATCTCGAACCAGATGCTGGCCGGCATCGCGCTGATCGCCTGCACCGTCATCCTGTTCAAGATGAAGCGCGAGCGCTATGCCTGGGTGACGCTGATCCCAACAACTTGGCTGCTCGTCTGCACGCTGACCGCGGGCCTGCAGAAAATCTTCCACCCGGCGCCCAGCATCGGCTTCCTGGCCCAGGCTCACAAGTTTGAGGACGCCTTGGCCGCCGGCAAGCTGCTGGCACCCGCCAAGAACATGGGCGAGATGAGCCGCATCGTCTTCAACGCCTACCTGAACGCGACGCTGGCGGCGACCTTCGTCATCGTTGTCGTGACCATCGCGATTTACGGGGTGATCTGCATCCGGCGGGCATTGAGCAACCCATCCGTCACCACCGTCGAGGTGGGTGGCATGGCGGCAGCGGAGTAACCTATGGCTGATAAGCTTAAGTTCTGGGAGCTTATAAAACAAACGAAGTAAGAGTTTGTGCTTCGCTTGCCGAAGCACAAACTCTGTTGGACTGAACGCCGGCTGTGAGGGTGGGCCTGGCTATGGATTTTTCAGGTGGAGGGTGCTGGGCGGCAGGCTTGGAATGCGGCTTGGAGCGGCCGGCGGCTTTGCCGTTGAGGAGCGGATCGCGGCTTTTTGCGGCGCATATTCGAGCGGGAAGGCGCCAAGCGGGACTGAGCGGGACAGCCGGGGGTACTGGAAGGCGAGCGCCAGCGGCCGCATGACAAGCACATGCGCGGACAAGCCGGGCGGCAATCGGCATGACGGCCGGTCATGGCCCCTCCGGCTGTTTGGGATAGAGACGGCGGACACAAAGGAGGCGGCCTTGGCCGCAGCAGGGGCAGGGGCGGACAGGCGGCGTGCCGGTGTCTTGCGGGCCAGCATCGCTTGCACCGGTAGTTTGGGACGGATGCCCCGCCGTAGCCATGCTTTGCGCTATTAGCGGCGCGCTACTTGAGCGCACTTGCGGCAGCAGAAGCTGCCGGACCTTTGCCGCTTCTTCGCGCTTCGAGGGATGCCACAGACCGTAATAGCGCACCTTGTGCAGCCCTTGGGGCAGCACATGCTGCAAGAAGCGGCGCATGAACTCGTGGCCGGAAAGCCGTGTCCGCCGCCAGCGGTTCGAGGCGCGGTGCTTGTGGCGGAAGGTAACGCTATCCCCGTCCAGGCTTTCGATCCGGCTGTTGGAGATGGCGGCGCGGAACACGTAGCGGGCAAGGTAGCGCAGCACCGCGTCCGCACCTTCTCCCCACGGTGTGCAATGGACCACCCATGGCTTTTGCCAGACCGCCTTGGGCAAGGCCTGCCCAGGGCAGCGCTTGGCGAGCGCGGCCATGAGCTTGCCCCGGACAAGCTTGGCCAGGGCAGCGTAGGGAAGCAGAAAATCGCGGCGCGCCGGATGCCAAGAGCCGTCCAGGACGCCGCCGCCGGTGACCAGGCAATGGACATGGGGGTGGTAGAGCAGTTGCTGCGTCCATGTGTGCAGCACGGCCAGCACGCCTGGCGTGCCGCCCACATAGCGCGGATCGCGAGCCAGTTCGATAATGGCCTCCGCCGCTGCCTTCATGAGCAGCGGATAGAGGGTCTTCTGCTGGCTGCGCAGCGTCTCGCGCAGTTCCTGCGGCACGGTAACGGTGATATGGAAGTAGCGGCAGGGCAGCACTTCGGCCTGCCGTGCCCGAAGCCACCGTTCAGCCTGATCCGTATGGCATTTGGGACAGCTGCGGTTCCGGCAGGAATGGTAGGAATAGACTTCGGCGCCGCATTGGCCGCAGCGCCAAAGGTGCCCGCCAAGCGCTTGCGTGCGGCAGGCAAGAATATCGGCGATGGCGCGCCGGTGCGAGGGCAGAACCCCCGCACCGTGCATCGCCAGATAGCCGTCAGCAAAGCGGCGGAAGATGTCCGCAACCTCGATCACAGCTGGTGCCCGGCCTTATAGGCCGGACATCAGTCTATCGAGGATGGCCTTGAGCGGGGCGCGGACAGGCTCGGTCAGGTGCGTGTACCCAGCCGTTGTCTTGATGTTGGCGTGCCCAAGCAAAATCTGCACGATCCTGGTATCCACGCCGCTTTCCAGAAGCCTGGTGGCGTAGCTGTGCCTAAGCGAATGCGGGCTGACGCGCCGCTCGATACCGGCTTGCCGGGCCGCCGCCCGGAATGCCTGGTATAGGGACAGGCGCAAGATGGGCTTGGTGCCGCTCCGGCTGGGGCAAAGCCAGCGCGGATTGCGATGCGCCGTCCAAAGGCGGCGCAGCTCAATGAGGACGGGCTCCGGCAGTGGCACCAAGCGTTCCTTGTTGCCTTTGCCGATGACGCGGACCGAGCCTTGGGCACCGTCGATGTGCGTCACTTGGGCCGCCGCGGCTTCGCCGATGCGCAGGCCACAGGCGTACATCAGAAGCATAGCCGCCCTGACGGAAGGCTTCCTTATGCAGCCAACGATAGACCGTGCTTCGGCATCCGATAGCACTTCAGGCAAACGCTGGCGCTTGGGCGGGCGGACTCTTTTTTTAAAAATAGCGGCCAGTCGCGGTCCAGCGTGTGGGCAAATAGAAAGCGGATGCCTCCATGGCAGGGGGCGAAGGTGCCCCGCGCCACACCCCGCTCATCGCGCAGGTACAGCAGATAGCTGCGTACCTCTGCCTCGCTCAGCAAGTCCGGCGAGCGCCGGTAATAAGCAGCAAGCCCGCGAACGCCGTGGATGTAGACTTCCTGGGTCGAGGCGGCCAAGCCCGCGGACCTCATGTCCGCGATCATCCTGTTACGCAACTCTGTGGGCATTGGGATCGTTCTCCTTCACGCTAGGCCAGGACCCCTTGTCCCAGCCGCATGAAGAAGATACTTCCATTGGCCGCAAACCGTGAAACTGCCACTACGGCGAAGCCGTTCAGTCCAACCGCGCTTCTCATGGTCGGCATGCCCGACTATGAGAACTACGTGAAGCACCGGCAGACCTGCCATCCGGGCGAGCCGGTGATGACCTACGAGGAGTTCTACCGCAACCGGGTAGAGGCGCGCTACGGCGTGGGGCGGGGCAAGTTCCAACGGTGCTGCTAGAATCAATAAGTTGCTAATACGCCTTATCCGCGGGGACGCCGCCTGGGCCAAATGACATGCTCAGGGCGAGAGGCCTGCCGGAGGGCGGGAAGAAGCCATCTCCAGAGGTGGCTTCTCTCTAATTTCCAGCCAATTCGGCAAGTAGCCGAAGCACGTCTTTGGAGGCAGCCTCGACCTTGGCGATTTCCGCGACAGCCATATCCGGTTGTCCCTCGTTGAAGTAGCGAACCGCCTGTATGCCATGCTCGTGAACGAGCCGATGCGGGGCGGCGAGGCGCTTGAATGCGGGGTTCTTGAGATATTTTGGATCGTCCATTTTATCGTACCACTTGCCCAGCCGGCAGGTATGTTGATTGGCCAATTCCTTCGGATTCAAGCCTTCCCAGCCAATAATCATGCTTGCGAGACGCCTTTTCCATAAAGCGTGGTCGGATTGCGCAAGCAGTACTGTTTTGTTGTTTATATTCTGTTCTGCAAGCGTACTTAATTGCACAGAAACAAGTGTCTCGACCTTTAGCATTTCGCCGATGATGGTTTCAATATCTGCAACGGCTGCGTTTGTATCTCCAGCAATCGCCGCAATGCTGGTTGCTACGGAACCGGCCGCGCTATCTTGCTCATGCAGGGTACGTGATATGCTTGTTGTATTCTCGCCTACGCTGACAATCTTGTCGCGAATTTCGTCTATCCGGCGGTTGACCTCGCCAATTGCTCCGTGCCCGGCTTTGACGGCGGCGGTGCATTCTTCCATCGAAGCCAGGACGCTTTGCGTCCCAGAATGTAACTGCGCGAGGATATTGTTGATTTCGTTGGTGGAAGTCTTGGTCTGCTCCGCGAGCTTCTTGACTTCGGCGGCTACGACCCCAAAGCCTCTTCCGGCCTCCCCGGCCCGGGCGGCCTCCACTGCGGCATTCAAGGAAAGCAGATTTGTCTGCTCGGCGATCGTCTTGATATCGCCCGACATGACCTCGATTTGCTCGGAGAAACGGGCAAACGCGTTCACCTTCTCCTGCATTTGGCCGACCGTTCCGGAAATCCCGTTCATTTTTGTAACGGCTTCGCCCGATGCCTCCACGACGGAATTTACCGCGGTCTCTGCCTCGTGCGCATGAGCTGAAATGTTGTTGCTGTAACCCCCAATGGATTTCGCGCTGGCCGCCATTTCCTCAGCCGCTGCCGCGACGGATTGCACCTTCTCGTCGAGGCATCTCAAGTCCAAGAGCCTGTGCGCGGATAGAGCGGCAGTTTCGCTGGCCTTGACGGATAGGTTTACCGCCCGCCTCAGATCCGCCTGACGGCCGGCCGCGAGTTTCTTCGCCACCTTGCGAACCGCTTCGGACAGTTCGTCATCGCCTTGCGGCATAACGGAGTAGTCCTCACAAAATATGGATTTGAGGCAGCGTATAATGTCCTGGTCGCGCTCGAAGGACCCGTCCGCATGGGGGAGGCCGCCCGTCAAAGCAGGCGTAGTTTCCGTTAAAGCCGGTGCTGCCTGATGAGTAAGCATCTCTGTACCGCGCACGTCAGATGAAATTTTGGGAACGCTAACAAATTGGGCTTTCGGCGGCGTAAAATAAAATATTTCAAATCGTCTTGCTGCAGCCGCCCGGCGCTATCGCATCGGAGTGTCAATCGGCGAAAAGATCGGATAGCAGGAGCATGAGGAGGAATTCTAGTACACCGCACTGGAAATCCTGACCCATCATTGGAGAAAAGCGAAGCAATTCAGGCCAGAAGCACAGCGGCGGTGCCGGAGCTTTCCGGCATCGGCTTTACTTACTCCGGTTAGCTTTGCGGGCCAAACCGGCCCGTTATATGGGCAAGAACGAAATAGGCGAGCCCATTATCCGATGCCAGCCAGAATTGGGCTGACCGTCCGCTCGGATCGGAGCTGTTCATCTCCTGGAGTACATTTTCGGAATTGCTTAGATATTGTTCGATAGCTGCCCTGAAAGCTTCTTCGGCTTGGTAACGGCCTTGCACCCCTTCAAGGAAGGCCAGGGCTTGTTCGGAATATAGGCCGTGCGGTTGTAAGGCGGCAGTATCGCCAAGTTCCAGCCTGGGCCAAAGGGCTAGTACCAGCTCAGGGTCTATGCATGAGGCGATCTCGCTTAGGGTGATGTTCCTGCCTGCCGTCCCGGCCTGCGCGGTCCCTCCTGGCTGCAAAACTGAACCGTAATCCTCTGGGGCTTGCGCGTCTGGCTCTTGGCTGTGAGCCAGAGACTGGGCGTGACCGGGTTGCGCCTCCTGCGCTGCCGCCAGCGAGGCCAGCGTTATTTCAGAAAGCTTTTGCTCATCGGCTGTCCGCGCGCTGCTTTCGCTAAATTTCTCAGCGTCGCTGTCCGGGCCTGCAAAAAAGGCATCCGCCTGGCTCAGGGCCAGCGCATCGAGGGGGACTTTCATCCTTAGGGCTCGTAAGCTCGCCCTCCGCCACGGCGCTATCCGCAAAATCGCCGCCGGCGAAGGCGCAGGACGTGCCGCCTGTTTCAACCGTGAGGCAATGCTTAAATAAGAGTTGAGCTTCGCGGTAAGCTCGGCTATGCCCGCCGCAAGCTGGGAGCCGTCAGCGCTGAGATTGTAGGCGCCGTACTGAGTTCAGGTCTTTCATGCTATCCGGCAGATCGGCCGCGGAAATGGGCTTCGTGCCGCCTGGCATAGACCGGTACGATGGGAATGCCTCGCCTCAGCGCTGCTTCGATCTCGATGCGGACGAGGTTGTCCGGGCTGTCGAGCAGCCGCTGGCCATGCTCGTCCGCTTCGGTCAGCCAGCGGTCCCCGATCAACGCGAGGAGCAGTCCAGAGCTTGCCACCTGCTCATCGAGATAGGTGCGGGGGGACACGCCCGGCGGAATGCCGCTCACGTCCATGAACACAGCACCGGCGCCGGATTTCGCCTCGAAATGCCGGGCGAGCGGCTCGTGGATCTGCGCTGCGGCCAGACGCGAACTGTGCCGCCGGTAGGAGATGAAAATTTTGCTCATGAAGGGTGCGCCAGGAAACCAAAATTTTCCTCGAACCTTAGCAAGTCCGCAGCATCGATCCAACCGTCATGGCAGGTAGCGCGTCACAAAGCGGCAGGTCCCCGAGGCAATAACGGGGCCTGGCTGCTCCGAAGCAGCGCGGCGCCTGAGTGCCTTGCGATGGCATTGAGGAAGCCGCCTCTGCTGGCGAGCTGCGGCTCCGGAACCGGGGCTTAACAATCCATTCGTTTCGCGTAAGCCGTGTCATGGTTAATGCAACTAGGGTTAACGGCAAGACGCCGCATTTTTCGCCACCGCATTTTTGCGAAATTTTCCTTGCTTTGGGCCGATTTCCACGATTTCAAAACTCCCGTTGTGTGCCGTAGCGCACGAACCAGGAGGTTCAGAATGAGAACCTGACTTGGGCGTGCAGAAGCTGCGTGAGAGATGAAGGCAGGCCCTTCGAAGCCGGCTTCCAAGAGCAGGCTTCAAACCACTCCAAGCTGCTTCGGTCAAAAGCCGCGGTGGTGAGCGTTGGAGTCAAAGTCCGGAGAAGTATCTCCGGGCAGGTAAGGTCCGGGGAGACGAGCGAAAGCAAACCCTTCGATGACGCGTCGATAATTGAAAAAAATGCTGTCGAAACCAGGGGCGAATGGGACTTCTGGGACAAGTGCGCCGGGTACTTGGTTACTGGGCGTGCGGCAGCCGGCGTATAGGGGGCGTGAACCCGGTCCAGGCTCTTGTGCGGAACTACGGGAACCAGGGCTCGGATGCCAAGGGAGAAGTTCAAGTGGTGAAAGCCATGAGGCGAGAGTACCGATGCCGAGACCTGGGGCGGACCAGCTCGTAGGAGCGATGAAGGCCGGTAATGCGGCTGGAGCAAAGGGGCTGGATCAAGCGGCTGCATTGTGCGTCCAACTGGAAACAGGAGGAGGCGCATGAGTGTAGCAAGACCATTCAACATTCCAAAAGGACTGGTTGCGGCGGCCTTCCGTGCTGTCAAGAGTAATGCGGGAGGTGCTGGAATTGACAAGGAGACGATAGGGCAGTTCGAATCGAAGCTAGGAGATAATCTTTACAAGATCTGGAACCGTATGTCTTCAGGGACCTACTTCCCGCCGCCGGTCAAGGCGGTTGCCATTCCAAAGAAGAGTGGCGGGGAAAGAATACTTGGCGTCCCTACGGTCTCGGATCGTGTGGCTCAGATGGTGGTCAAGATGGTGCTTGAGCCTATTCTGGAGCCTGTCTTTCTTCCGGACTCCCATGGCTACCGGCCGGAGAAATCCGCGCTGGACGCAGTGGCGGTCACGCGCGAGCGTTGCTGGAAGTATGATTGGGTTCTGGAGTTCGATATCAAAGCACTGTTGGATCCTGCTTCATACTGCACCCCAGCTTTTTCAGAGTTGTTCGAATAGGTCTTGCTGACGCTGTATCACTTTGAGACGCAAGCCTTTTTGCCTTCCCGAGCGAACATGCACCGCTTCGATTTCGCCACGCTTGACACGCTGCAACACCGTCTGGCGGGAGACGCCCAGCAAGCGCATGGTCTGGTACATCGTGAGGTAGCCTTCAGGCGCCTCCTCAGCAATGCGCTGGCGTAGATCAGCGGTGATACGGATGCGCCAGGGCGCGCCGGGCGTGAGCTGCTCGCCTTGGATGACGCCCTCCTGGAGCCAGCGGTGAACGGTGGAGGCGGCGAGGCCAAGCTCTTGGGCAGCCTTCTGGACGGTCAGAAGTTCGCCTTCGGGCTTCACGGCAGGCCGCTGATAGCAGGGTATTTTCCAGTGCTTGCGCAAGCTGGCAACGCGGTTCGCGGTGAAGCGGTGGCCGTAGGCCGTGTGCCGCCCCTGCCGGTTGAGAATGCCCGCAATCGTGGCATCGGGATAATGGGCAGCCAGCCGCCGCAGGAGGTCTATGGTGTCTTCCTCTGTGCGCACCGCGGCTTGCCGGTGGTGCGGCAGATCGAGCGCGATGGCGGTGACCGCGCCGCCGTGCCAGCGTAAGGTGAGCTGGGCGCGGCCCTCCTGCTTCTGGACGGCAATCATGACTTCCTCAAGAATGGCGCGCAGCAGCTCCTTCTTGTCGCGCGCCGTTGTGGTTACCGCCTGCCAGGCTTGCGGCAGATCGGCACCAAGCGCCAGCAGGCGCTGCCGGTCCATGGCGTCCAGGGTTTTGGGCTGGTGCTGTTCGCGGCGGGCGAGTTCGGCCTTTGCCTGTTCGATCTCCCGCAGCCGCTGCTCCCATTCGGCCTCGATACCGCGGGCAACCAGGCGATTTTCGGCGTCGACCGCGCGATAGCGCCGTTCGGCGCGCTGCGCCTCATAGGTAGCCCGCTCGACAGCCAGGCGGAATTGCTCAAGCACGGCATCGCGTCCGGCTTCGGCCCGTTCGGCGGCGGCTAGGGCTGCCTCGATGCCCAGAGGTGCGAGCGCTTCAAGCACGGCGCCCGACACCGCGCCATCGATCTGCATCGCGCCGATGCTGAGACAATAGCAGCCCCGGCCCTCGACGATTTGCCTGCCTGCGCAGTGGTAGCCAGGGGACGCTGTGCGTCCGGTATAATGCGTGCGCAATTTGCGCCCGCAATGGCCGCACACAGCAATGCCCTGCAAAAGTGCGCTGCCTTCTCTCACGGCGCCGCTCCCGGCCTGATGAGGCCGCGGTTTGGTGTTGGCGGCGATCCTTGCGCGGTTGCTCTCATAAGTATCCCAGCCGATGAAGCCCTGATGGTGTTCGCGAATGAGCACCTGCCATTCTTCGGGGGCAAGCTTGCGCGTGCGTCTTTTGCGCTGGCCCGCCGCATCCAGGGTCAGCTCGCGGCGCGTCTTGCCGTAAGCATAGGCACCCGCATAGACCGGATTGGTGAGCACATGATAGACGGCGGTGTAGCTTGGATCGATCCAGCGGATCGGTGCGCCGTAATGGCGCTGCAGCGGGAATTTCAGGCCTTCCGAGCGAAGCCAGAGCCAAACACTGCGGGCCGAGCCTAGCTCGGCGAAACGGTTGAAGATGGTGCGTATGGCGCCGCAGACGGCTTCGTCAGGGTGAAAGCGCACCTCACCATCAGCTTCGCCCCAGACGAGGCCCACCGGCAGGCCGCGGCGGAGTTCGCCGCGAGCTGCCTTGTTCCGGATTCCACCGTTGAGGCGGGCACGGAGAATATGAAGTTCGGCTTCGCTCATGGCGCCCTTGAGGCCAAGCAGCAGGCGGTCGTTGAACATGGCCGGATGGTAGATGCCATCGGCATCGCCGATCAGCGTGTCCGTCAAGCCGCAAAGTTCGATGAGGCGGTGCCAATCGGCGTTATTGCGGGCAAGGCGTGAGACCTCGATGCCGAGCACGATCCCGGCATGTCCAAGCGCCACCTCGGTGGTGAGTTTCGCAAAGCCCGCGCGCTCGACGGCGCCGGAGCCCGAAAGCCCGAGGTCTTCGTCGATGACGGCGATCTGCTGCGCCTGCCAGCCAAGCTCGCTTACCCTGGAAGCCAGGGCATATTGCGCCCGGGTGGATTTACGGTTGTGCTCGACTTGAGTGGGGCTCGATTGCCGCAAATAGACATAGGCCGTACGCCGCAGATGCGACGGGGTGATTTTAGCGGCGTCATTCATTGCTGGGCTCCTCCGGCTTTGCCGCCCCGGCGGCTTGAGCGAGGATGCGCGCGAGAACCTCCTGCGCTGTCCGGCGGGCTTGGGCATCGATCTCCACCTCTGGCACAGGCTGCGGCGGGGAAGGTTCGGGAAGGGCAAGGGTCAGCTGCATGGCTTTCCTCATGGCTTGATGCGCCAGGCCAGGGAATTGGCCCGCGCTTGAGGAGAGCGTCAGCCATCGCGCGAACGCGGAGCAGGCCAGTCAGCGGAACAAAGCATGCTTCTTGAGGGCTCGAAGCGGGTACGCTTCCAGCGTCCTCCGCCTGCCAATCGGTCCACTCAGCCGGAATAAGTGAACGGCTGCCATCCGGCAGGATCAGCAGCAGAAGCTGAGCGCCGCCGCGCCGCATGCCGCCCATGATGGGCAATGCCTGCCCTTCCAGCGGATGAGACGGACGCAGGATCGTCGCCGATCCCGAAAACTTACGGTGATGGGTAGTGTGTGGTGGTGTCCTTCGACAACATCGAGCATGGGCTATTGCTGAAGGCACTAGATAAGCATACGGATTGCAAATGGGTGAGGCTCTATATCGAGCGGTGGCTTACGGCTCCCTTGCAACTTAAGGATGGAACCCTTGTGCAGCGTACACGGGGAACTCCGCAAGGGGGCGTCATCAGCCCGCTGCTGGCCAATCTCTTCTTGCATTATACATTCGACGTCTGGATGACGCGGACCTATCCGGAGGCTCCCTGGTGCCGGTATGCGGACGATGGACTCGTGCACTGCGAAAGCGTGAAGGAGGCGCAAGCGATTAAGGCTGCGCTGGAAGCGCGGTTCGCGGCGTGTGGCCTGACAATGCATCCAGCAAAGACCAAGATTGTCTACTGCAAAGATGGAAGACGCACCGGAACGCATGAACATACCAAGTTCACCTTTCTTGGCTATGAGTTCCGGGGCCGCTATGTGAAGAACAAGACAGGCAAACTGTTTACCGGCTTCACGGCCGCGGTCAGCCCGGCGGCTCTTACGGCGATGCGCCAGAAGGCGCGCCGCTTGAACTACCGGAAACGCACGGACCTCAGCCTTCAGGATATCGCCTCGAAGCTCAATCCCATTCTCCGTGGATGGATTGCGTACTTTGGGCGGTTCCAGCCTTCGGCTTTGGGTCCGCTATACAGGTATATCGACATGTCGCTGGTTGCCTGGGCGAAGAGGAAGTACAAGCGGTTCCGGGAAAGCAAGACGCGGGCGGGGGGCTTCATGATCGAAGTCTCCCGGAAATGCCCGCAGCTCTTCGCACACTGGAAAACGGGGATGGCGGGTGCGTTTGCTTGATGGGAGCGGTGTGAGTTGAGAGGCTCACGCACCGTTCTGCGAGAGGCTGCGGGTGAAAGTCCTGCGGCCTACTCTCCAA
>CAVUGF010000014.1:0-143628 GCA_963740975.1 uncultured Alphaproteobacteria bacterium
ACTCTCGCCGGAAAGCGTCGCGCCGCCCAAAACAACTTGCAATGGGGGAGTCATCCACACATGACGCTCAGGCGGTTGTACAAAATCCGCGTTATCGCTTCCATGCCGTCATTGCGGCTGCGAGCGAAGCGTGGACGGAAAATCCAGGTGATTATCCCGCCCAAAGCCAATCGCTACGACAAGCTGGCCAGCACACGCGGCAGGCGCTGTCCAACATGCTGAACGGACGCACCTCCCTCACGGCAGAGATGGCGCTCCGGGTGGAGAAGGCATTCGGCCCGAAGATGGAGCATTCGATGCGGATGCAGCTCAATTGCGATCTGGCGGCGGCCCGCGCCGAAAGCATGCATGTGGAGGCCTGCCGTGCATCTTAACTGGGCGTAAACGCTACGCCGGCCTTTAAAATCCCGCCATTCGCCATAAGGTAAGGGCGAGTAACCATCGGCGGCAGCGGCCGGGCGGGGCCTGGTGTTGCGTTCTGGGCAGGTAAGCCTTTGACACAGAAATACATTTCGGTGCGCGGCGCGCGCGAGCACAATCTCAAGAACGTCTCGCTCGACATCCAGCGCGAGAAGCTCGTGGTCATCACGGGCCTGTCGCGCTCGGGCAAGTCGAGCCTCGCCTTCGACACCACCTACGCCGAGGGCCAGCGCCGCTATGCCGGAGCCTGCCGGCCTATGCGCGGCAGTTCCTTGAGCTGATGCAAAAGCCCGATGTGGACCACATCGCCGACCATTCCTGTACGTTAAGTGTCAATTGACAGGCGACGGAATGGCGTTGTAATCTGGAAATTGAAATGGCGGTTCTGTCGATACGTCACAAAGCATTGTCCCGGCTCTTCCATGCGGATGAAAGGCGCGGACTGCCGGCGGATCAAGTTCCAAGGCTCCGAAGAATTTTGGCCGCGCTGGACGCTGCCTCCGATATTGAGGAGATGAGAGCCTATCCTGGCTGGAGGCTGCACGCCTTGACGGGCGATCTCGATGGATTTTGGAGCATCTCCGTAACAGGGAATTGGCGCCTGATTTTCCGTTTCGAGAATGGCGATGCCCTCGACGTTGACCTTGTGGACTATCATTAGTGAGTGCAAAATGGTGATGAAGACCCCTTGCCATCCCGGCGAAATCATCCGCGAAGATGTGCTCGCGCCGCTTGACCTCAATATCTCTCAGGCGGCGAAGGTGCTCGGCGTCACGCGGCAGGCGCTGTCCAATATGCTGAATGGCCGCGCATCGCTCACGGCGGAGATGGCGCTGCGGGTGGAGAAGGCGTTCGGCCCGAAGATGGAGCACCTGATGCGGATGCAGCTCAATTACGATCTCGCTGAGGCCCGCGCCCGCGCCGATAGCGTGCATGTGGAGGCTTACCGAACTACCTGAGCCTTGCTACAGGATAGGAGCGAACGCTTTCCAGGCTTCGAGCGCCGTGAGGGGCCTGCATTCAACATGCCGACGCAACATCGACACGACTACAAACGCTGCTGGATGCTGCAAATGCTCTGCAAGTTGTCTTGGCTTCCCCGCCAAAACCTCTGCGTCGTCAAACCGCAAAAGTTCTTGTCTCAGAAATTGAAGAAACAGAAGGCCCGCCTGATAGATATCAGACCGGTGATCTATGCTTCCAAAATCCGTGTCGATGACTTCAGGTGGCCTGCAACCCAAATTCCAGGTGGAAGATAGATGATCCGCCTCAAAAGACCTCGTCTGCCCAAAGTCCCCAAGTTTAAAATCGAACGCCGAGTGATCTTTTGGAAGAATAGCATCTTTTTTCTCATGTAGAAATACATTGCCAGGGTGCACATCGCAATGAATTAGCCCCCTTGTGTGCATAAAATGCAGCGCGTTCAGCGCGCCTTTTGCCAGAGATTTAAACCACACGGTGCTATAAGTTTTGTCTTCAATTAGCGTTCGAAGCGATGTCAGGCAGCGTTCCGAGATTATGTAGAAGGCCCCCTTGTAAACGAAAGCGTCATGAACGTGAACGATATGAGGTGATCTGACTATGTGGGATGCAATGAATTCCTTCGTGGCACGCCCCTCCATTTCCTGCTGTGGCCCAACCGGGCGGAGGAACTTAGCGACAAGAGAATGTCCCCAATCATCACGGCACTCAAAGACGGTTCCAAAATAGCCCTCATCAAATGGATCGCCAACTTGATAGGAAATGTGAGTGGCTGCACTAGTGATCACCTCGCCACTGCTTGGGAGAGTGAAAGGGTGATCCATATTTTCCTGTGTAATTTCGTCGCGCATGGATACCAAGACCTAACTGAGACGTTGATTCGCTTGGGTGAAGGATACGGCTAAATCCAGGACAAGCGATAGCCCGTTAGATATCTGCGATATGTGCAGTGGCGATTAGCTGGGCGTAACCGCAGCGCCGGCCTTTAAAATCCCGCCATTCGCCCTAAGGTAAGGGCGAGTAACCTTCGGCGGCAGCGGCCGGGCGGGGCCTGACGTTGCGTTCTGGGCAGGTAAGTCTTTGACACAGAAATACATTTCGGTGCGCGGCGCGCGCGAGCACAATCTCAAGAACGTCTCGCTCGACATTCCGCGCGAGAAGCTCGTGGTCATCACGGGGCTGTCCGGCTCGGGCAAGTCGAGCCTCGCCTTCGACACCATCTACGCCGAGGGCCAGCGCCGCTATGTCGAGAGCCTGTCGGCCTATGCGCGGCAGTTCCTGGAGCTGATGCAGAAGCCCGATGTGGACCACATCGACGGGCTGTCGCCGGCCATCTCCATTGAGCAGAAGACGACGAGCCGCAACCCGCGCTCGACGGTGGCGACCGTCACCGAGATTTACGACTACATGCGCCTGCTCTGGGCGCGCACGGGCGTGCCCTATTCGCCGGCGACAGGGCTGCCCATCGAGAGCCAGACCGTGAGCCAGATGGTAGACCGCGTGCTGGCGCTGCCGGAGGGGACCAGGCTTTATCTGCTGGCGCCGATGATACGCGGGCGGAAGGGCGAATACCGCAAGGAATTCCTGGACTTGCAGAAGCGCGGCTTCCAGCGCGTGAAGGTCGACGGCACCTTTTGCGAGATCGCCGATGTGCCCGCGCTCGACAAGAAGATCAAGCACAACATCGATGTGGTGGTGGACCGCATCGTGGTGCGCGGGGATATCGCGAGCCGGCTCGCGGATAGTTTCGAGACCGCGCTGGAGCTGGCGGACGGCATCGCGGTGGTGGAGTTCGCGGACCGGCCAGCGTCCATTACCCCTCACCCCAGCCCTCTCCCACAGGGAGACGGAGCAGGTCGCGACGGTGGCGAAGTTCGTCCCCTCTCCCAGGGGGACAGGGTGAGGGGAGCGAGGTCAGCGAAGTCCCCTGAACCCGAACGTATTGTTTTCTCCCAGCGCTTTGCCTGTCCGGTCTCGGGCTTCACCATCGACGAGATCGAGCCCCGGCTGTTCTCGTTCAACAACCCGTTCGGCGCCTGCCCCAAATGCGATGGGCTGGGCACGGAGCTGAAATTCGAACCGGCGCTGACGGTTCCAGACGCCTCGCTCTCGCTGGCCAAGGGCGCCATCGTGCCCTGGGCGCGCACCGGCAACACCTCACCGTATTATACTCAGACGCTGCAAGCCCTTGCGGCCCATTACGATTTCTCTATGAACACGCCCTGGAGCAAGCTCTCCAAGAAGATCCAGGACGCGATCCTGTTCGGCACGGGCGGCGAGGCGATCCCGTTCACCTATGACGACGGGATGCGCACCTACACCACCAAGAAGCCCTTCGAAGGCGTCGTCACCAACATCGAGCGGCGCTGGAAGGAGACAGACAGCCAATGGGTGCGCGAGGAGCTGTCGCGCTACCAGTCCAACGCGCCTTGCGAGGAATGCGCTGGCTTCCGGCTGAAGCCGCAGGCGCTGGCGGTGAAGGTCGGCGGCTTACACATCGGCGAGGCGGCACGGCTTTCGATCCGGGCCGCGAACGACTGGTTTGCCGCGCTGCCTGAGACGCTTACGGGCAAGCAGAATGAGATCGCCGCGCGCGTCCTCAAGGAAATCCGCGAGCGCCTGCGCTTCCTCAACGATGTCGGCCTCGACTACTTGGCGCTCAGCCGCAATTCCGGCACGCTCTCCGGCGGCGAGAGCCAGCGCATCCGGCTCGCCTCGCAGATCGGCTCGGGGCTCTCCGGCGTGCTCTATGTGCTCGACGAGCCCTCCATCGGCCTGCACCAGCGCGACAACGATCGGCTGCTCGTCACGCTTAAGCATCTGCGCGACCTCGGCAATTCCGTGATCGTCGTCGAGCATGACGAGGAGGCGATTCTGCAAGCCGACCACGTCGTCGACATCGGCCCGGCCGCGGGCATCCACGGCGGCGAGATCATCGCGGAAGGCACTCCGGCGGAGATCATGGCGCACCCGGAAAGCCTCACCGGCCAATATCTTACCGGCAAGCGCGCCATCCCGCTGCCCCCCGAGCGGCGCAAGATCGACAAGCGCCGCCATCTCACGGTGCGCGGCGCGCGCGGCAACAACCTCAAGAACGTCACCGCCTCGATCCCGCTCGGCTGCTTCACGGCGGTTACAGGCGTCTCCGGCGGCGGCAAGTCCACGCTCCTGATCGAGACCATCCAGAAGGCCGCCTCGCGCCGGCTCAACGGCGGCGGCGACGCACCCGAGCCCTTCGACGCACTCGACGGCATCGAGTTCCTCGACAAGGTCATCGACATCGACCAGTCGCCCATCGGCCGCACGCCACGCTCGAACCCGGCCACCTACACCGGCGCCTTCGGCCATATCCGCGACTGGTTCGCCGGCCTCCCCGAAGCCAAGGCGCGCGGCTACTTGCCTGGCCGCTTCTCCTTCAACGTGAAGGGCGGGCGCTGCGAGGCCTGCCAGGGCGACGGCGTCATCAAGATCGAAATGCACTTCTTACCCGATGTCTACGTCACCTGCGATGTCTGCAAGGGCCACCGCTACAATCGCGAGACGCTGGAGATCAAGTTCCGGGGCAAGTCCATCGCCGATGTGCTGGACATGACGGTGGACGAGGCGGCGGAGTTCTTCAAGGCCGTGCCCGCCGTGCGCGACAAGATGGAGACGCTGCAGCGCGTGGGGCTCGGCTATATCAAGGTGGGGCAGCAGGCGACCACGCTGTCGGGCGGCGAGGCGCAGCGCGTGAAGCTGTCGAAGGAGCTGTCGAAGCGCGCGACCGGGCGGACGCTGTATATCCTCGACGAGCCGACGACGGGGCTGCATTTCCACGATGTCGCGAAGCTGCTGGAGGTGCTGCACCAGCTTGTGGACGCGGGGAATACGGTGGCGGTGATCGAGCACAATCTGGAGGTCATCAAGACGGCGGATTGGATCATCGACCTGGGGCCGGAAGGCGGCGACGGCGGCGGGCGCGTGGTGGCCGAGGGGCGGCCGGAGGATATCGCCAAGGTGGCGGAAAGCTATACTGGGCAGTTCTTGGCGGGCTTACTAAAGCGCCGCCCCGCCAAGCGCACACCCCCAGCGAAGGCGGCGGAATAACTTGCAACGAATCTTAGAATGCTTTTTGAATGAGTTCCCATATTTCTATTTTGGCTATTTCAGATGACTGCCCCTAACCCAAGACGCCAGCGGGAAAACCGCAAAATCATAGATCAGCTTTTGTCCTCTCCGGAAAACTGCTGGATCGTGCATTACTCGTGCGAGAGCTTCTATGATCGGAAAGACGGTAGTTCTCCTCGCGTAACCTCAATCGCTGTTAGAAACCTGGCATCAGCACAAACAGAATCGTTTTCTATTCACCAAATCGCCGAACGAAAAAGGATAGAATTCCGGGAAATATCCGAAAAATATGATGAACTTGAAAAAGTGATGCTTAAGGAGTTTTTTGATCAGCTAAAAAAGTATCAACATATGGGCTATATACATTGGAATATGCGAAATAGCCAATTCGGTTTTGCGGCCATCGAACACCGCATGAGGGTTTTGGGGGGCACGCCTTTCGTTCTGGAAAGCGGGCGCAAATTTGACCTACCAAGAATATTTGTTGAAATCTACGGCCCAAAATATGCCTCTGATCCTAAACTTAAATCTCTCATTAAGATGAATGGAATAAAACCTCTGAACTTCTTGTCTGGCGCAGACGAAGCAGCTGCTTTTCGGGAAAAGAGATTTGTAGAAATGCATTACTCCACGCTAAGGAAGGTCGACGTAATTGCTGATTTGATATATAGGGCTCATGATCGAACATTGAAAACAAATGCGTCGTGGTGGCAAATGCATGGCGGTCGGCTTAGGACAGTTTACGATTGGTTTATTGAAAACAAATCGATTGCCTTTGCCATCACTCTTGCTGGCCTGATTATAGGTGCATGGCAACTTCTAAAGGGTTAGCATAATCATTAGCGTTGGTGCCATTAAATCCACTCAATGGCGCCAGTCATCGCCAAGGACACGACCCCAAGAGTGCCATGAGGCACCTTCTTCGATGCTGGGGCGGGAAGGGGACTTGGCCGCATCAGCTCAGCGGCTTGCGGGTGGTTCCTCGGCTTCCACGCTAGGTTTTATCGCTTCTCCCCTCTGCGCCAAACATCGACAGCGCCTGCTGCGCTTCTGGCTGTGCGCTTAAATAACTGCGCCGGTAATTTTCCCTACCACGCGTTATATCAGATTGTTGACAGTTTAAATAAAGTGCCGTTCTATTTTTGCGATGATCGGTCCGAATTTAGAACCATTGCCGTTACGCGAAGCCAGGAGGTCAGCGTGCGAAAACTGATTACCATTCTCCCAATGGTGCTCCTGGCGTGCACGCGAGCGTCAACAATCCCGTTGGCGCAAGATACGGTGCAAATTACCGCGCACGCGGCCCCGGCTTGCGGAGCGGCTGGCGCCCAAAAAGCAGCGGTGCGCCAAGCTGCCGTCGAGACGCTACGACGTGGCTATGACCGCTTCATTATCATGGGAGCCCAGGCACAATCCAACCTCCAAGGCATCATATACAGCGACACCATGGTTGTTCCTATGTCCAGCCATGACCAAGGGTTGATTGTTAAGATGTTCAAGGCAAACGACCCGCAAGGCGCTAACGCAGTCGACGCCAAAGCTGAGCTTGGCCCAAAATGGCAGGAAGCAGTCAACTCTCAAAGCCTGACTTGCCTGGATTAGCTATTAGTATCTTCCCATGGGCGCGCATCGCTCGACCGAAACAAGGGAAACCAGGTTTCTAAATCTGCCGCTGCGCGCTATATTCAGCTCATGGCACAGAACAGCATTACCATCGACCCGGCCATCTGCAACGGCAAGCCCATCATCCGCGGCATGCGCGTCACCGTGCAAACTGTACTGGAGTATTTGCGCGCGGGCGAAAGCCAGGATGAAATTCTTCGGCAATTTCCCATTCTTGAGCCGGAAGACATAAGCGCGTGCCTTCGCTTGGCGTACAAGTTATGATGTCAGCGCCAACCAGGAACACTCGAATGAAGCTTACCATCGAAACGGATCGCGAAGACGACGGGCGCTGGATCGCGGAAGTGCCAGAACTTCCGGGCGTGCTTTGCTATGGTGCGACACAGGACGAGGCCATGGCAAGGGCCGAGGCGCTTGCGCTGCGCGTCATAGCCGAGCAGCTCGACCACGGCGAAGCGAAACCGCTTGAGCTTTCGTTCGCCGTCGCGGAAGAACAATACGGACTCCGCTTGAACAGTTCCCCGATTGCCACCCCGGAAAAGCCCCCAGTTTTAGCTGGGTGACGGCCGGGGCTCGTTCGAGCGGACCCGGTATTTCTCCTCCCGTCATCATCTTAAGAAACAGTATATTTTGCCTAGGCGCTTATCATGATTAATACGGGTATGGTTAACACGCGCACTGCCCTCGATTTTTCATGCGTTTTCGCGCGATTTTTGCTATTTTTCACTTGATTTCTACTGTTGAAAAACCCCATTAAATATAGTCGAATATTTTGCGTTAACGGATGCTGGCGCCTAGTGCCACCGCCCCGCGCTGCCGCATCTGGATTTTCGCGTTATATTTCAATGCATTACGCCATTAACGCTTCATCAAAGAATTCGTGCTACATTACTTCAAAATCGAACAGCGCCTTTCCGGCCTCCGCAAGCCGCGTGGCGCACTTGTTTGGAGAGTTAACGTGGCTTTAATTCGAACCGGCGGGGAAGCGATCGGGCGGACATGGTATAATTCAATGGCGCTCGCGGACAACAAGGGCGAAACGTGCTGGTTCACTTCGCGGCGGGCGCGCCGAAAATCGCGGCATGCGTCTTGAGCGCGAACATATCCGTCATCCCGGCGACGAAATCGCCCACCGCCCGCTGCCGCGCCGCCGCATCGCCCGCGCTGGACGCCACACTCAGCCCCGCATCGGCGCTCATCGCCTCCGGATGCTCCGAGAAATAATCGTAAAGCTCCCGCAGCATGTCCTGCGCGGCGGCCATTTTCTCCGCGATGGCCGGATGCATATAGACGCGCTCCATGAGGAAGCTCCGCAGCTCCGCGATCCCGGCCGCCATCGCCGGCGAGAAGTCCACGAGCGGCCCGTTCATCGCCCGCACATCGTCGATCCGGAGCGGCGCGGCGCCGGCAATTCTGGCAAAGGCTTCGGCCCGCACGTCCTCCACCATGCCTGCGATCATGCGCCTGATCGTCTCCCAGATCAGCACCGAGCCCCCAATATCGCCATAAGCGGTGCGCGCGGCGGCAATCGCCCGGCCCACCACCGGTACCTCCTCCAACTCCTTGACCGTGATGTAGCCCGCACGGAAACCGTCGTCGATGTCGTGGTTGTTGTAAGCGATGTCGTCGGCCACCGCTGCAACCTGGCCCTCCAGCGAACAATAGGTGCCAAGCCCGAGGTCATAAGCCTTCGCAAACTCGCGGATGGCGTGCGGCAGGCCCTTTCCCGCATAGCGCCCAACGGGCTGGCCGCCCGCATCGGTCAGCGGGCCGTTGTGCTTGACGATGCCCTCCAGCGTCTCCCAGGTCAGGTTCAGCCCGCGGAACGAGGCATATCGGTGCTCCAAATGCGTCACCACGCGCAGGCTCTGCGCATTATGGTCGAAGCCGCCAACCCCCTGCATCGCCACGTTCAGCGCATCCTCGCCGGCATGGCCGAACGGCGTGTGGCCGAGGTCGTGGGCCAGCGCAATGGTCTCCACCAGGTCCTCGTTAAGCGACAGCGAGCGCGCCAGCGTCCGCGCGATCTGCGCCACCTCCAGGCTATGCGTCAGCCGCGTGCGGTAATGGTCGCCCTCGTGATAGATGAACACCTGCGTCTTATGGATGAGCCGCCGGAACGAGGTCGAGTGCACGATGCGGTCGCGGTCGCGCTGATAGTCGGTGCGCGTGGGGCAGGGCGCTTCCTCGAAGAGCCGGCCGCGGCTCTCCTCAGGGTGCGCGGCGTAGCTGGCAAGCGCGGACATGCGCGATCTCCTTGGTTCGCACCGGTTGACAACGGCGCGCGAACATCCAAACTCTTTGACGAAGATTCAAGACAGGCGAACAAACAGCGATGCTGGACGAGGCAAACATAAGATTGAGCGATAGCGCCGCCAACCGTATCCGCGAAATTATGGCGCAGGAAGCGGGGCAAGGCGCGCTGCGCATCAGCGTGGCGGGCGGCGGCTGCTCGGGATTCCGCTACGATTTCGAGATCGTGGCCGGCACGAACGGGGACGATCTGGTGATTGAGAAGAACGGCGCGCGCGTGGCCATCGACCCCGTCTCCGTGCCCTTTATGGCCGGCTCCGAGATCGACTATGTGGACGAGCTGATCGGCGCCTCGTTCAAAATCCACAACCCGAATGCAACCGCGTCCTGCGGCTGCGGCACCTCTTTTTCGATCTAGTGGCCTGCTGACATTTGCAGCTCGCGGCTGGATGCGGGGCAATGCGCCGTTGGGGGGGCGCTCCCTGTTCCGCGGCGGAGGCGATGTTCAGCCATTGCTAAGGCGACGCCCAAAATCTATCGCTTCAGGTGGTTGTTCCCGGTGAGATCGTGGAATTTCATGTAGCGCGCCGCTAATTGACGCGCTCGGGGCAGCCTTGCTGGCGGTAATCGCTGCCAACATTCTTGTAGGGGCCAACCAGTTCCTTCTTCTTGGTGTCTATCGATACCACCGGCTGGCCGTCTGCCTGGGCGGCGAACACCGCCGCGTCCATGCGTTCGAATTGCGCATTCCGGTCCGGGTTGTGGCTGCCTTCCAGGGTTCTGCGGTTTACCTGCCGGCGGTATTTCAGCAAGCCCAGCAATTTGGGGATCGAGCTCTTGGCAACCTTGTGGCCCATCTCGCGCAGCGCCGCCGCCAGCTTCGCGTGGCTCTTCGACACCCACAGCAGTGGCCGCATCGGATCGCCCATCGTCGCGGGTTCCACCAATTGCCGCAGGCTTTCCAGCAGAGACGGGTCCTTCCCGATCAAGGTTGGACAGACACCGCCAGGGCGGCGCACCTCCCCAGATAATGCGCCAGGGTTGGCCAGGTCCTTCAGTCCGCTGCCAATCGTGCTGCGTGCAATCCCGGTTGCCCGGTGCGCGGCGGTGATCCCGCCATAGCCCGCCGCTTTGGCCTCAGCCGCGGCGAGCAACCGGCGGGACCGTTCGTTCAGGTCCCGCTCAACCGCGGTGAACCGTTCGCGAATCACCTCTGAGCGTAAGCAGATAATCACCGCAAGTGCTCAATTGGAGCCAGTCGTTACATGCATCATGAAATTACATTGGCACCTCAATCACATAGGTGTTCGCAGTTTTATTCCATCCGGCCCGCCATTTGCAAACGAACCCATTCCCCTCCCGACATGGCCGTAAGGCAGCATTTGTAATCACAGCCAATCAAACCATCGCGCTCCGGCAAGTACAAGATAGCATGTGGATTTCAGGTTCCAGCCTTATACGCGCTTCCACATGGTGACCCAACGTTCCCCAAATTTCGCACAGTCGCCGTTAGGTGTTCGGTCGAGAAGGGTTGCAGTCATGGCATCGTTTTCACCATGCAGCTGCTTACCTCTCCGCAGCGGAACTACCGCGCGTACGCGAGACGAAGCGCGGAATGCTAGCCAAGCCGAATCTCCGCGACGGTAAATTTTGACCCCATGCGACAGTTGAAGCTCGACGAGCTTACAATCCGGCCGCACGGGATGCGTTATGTAGGTATTACCCACCGCGCCTGTGGGGTTTCGCCAACACGCTGCTTCGAGCCTTGTTTGCGGACCACATGATCCCCTTGCAGGCACGAATGCGCCCCATCTTGCGAACGCCCTTCATGGAAATAGGAAACCAGAAGCTCCTGATTAGCAGTCAAGTCGACCTGGATAAGCGTTCGCTCCCTGCGCCTAGCCCGGGGTCCGCCGCGGCTGAGCTGGCTGGCGAATGGAGGTGATTATGCGAATGCCCCTCCGAATGATCGTGGGAATGGTGATGAACCGTACCGTCGGCATGAACGTGCTCGTGGTCATGGGCTTCCCCGCTCCCGCCTTCCTTTGAAGCCGTAGCCTTGGGTTCCGTCGTATCGCAGCCGCATTTCTCGCACACAGCGCTACTCCCTTCGCGTCTTCAGCGGACCTCCGCCGATTCTTCTAGTTTCTTGGCAATGGCGGCGATCCCATGCGCAAGCCGTGGAGCCAGATCGTACAGCACCTTACCTGAGCGATCCGCGATGATAGCCTCGTCCGACGCATCGAGACACCCCGCCAGCGGAATGCCTCCGGCGTTTTCCTCGAAGAACAGCCTGTCGGACTCGCTGCTGGCCTTGTTGCCGGCCAAATGGATGTTGCTGATGCCGATGTCGCCTGCAAGTACCGCGATTTGCTTGACCGTCCGCATGCTGCGATTTGTGGGTTCGGCCACAACCAGCATCGCGTCCACCAACTCCGCCGTGCCGCGGCCCAGATGCTCAACCCCAGCGTATAGGTCGAGAAGGACTACCTCGTCCCGTTGCAGCATGACGTGCCGCACCAGCTCTTTGAGTAGCGCACTCGCCGGGCAGATGCAGCCCGATCCGCCTTCCTGAACGGCCCCCAGCAGCAGCAAGCGTATACCGTGATGGGTGGCGGAAAAGCGCTCCGGGAGGTCGGCAACGTTGGGGTTGAGGCGGAAGAAGCCTCCCGCCGCCGACTTGGCGGACGTTCCTGTGCGCTCAGCGATCAGCTCGCCCATATCCGCGATGGGCCGAAGATCGAGAAGTTTGGCGTCTGGAAAGCCAAGCGCTTGTCCCAGGCAGGGGGATGGGTCGGCGTCGATGGCCAGCACGGGCCGCCCCGCGTGCGCAAAATGATGCGCAAGCAAAGCCGTGACCGTGGTTTTACCGACGCCGCCCTTTCCGGCCACTGCGATCTTCATGCGTACTCCTTAGCGGCCCGCCGCCCTGGCAAGGTGTGCCGGGCGGAGAAAGGCGGCGTAACCGGACTGCGGCGATGCGAGGGCGTCCCCGAATGCGGAGATATCGGCCCCCTTTTTCATAAGCTCGTGATAGAAGCCCATGCCATTTACATCTCCCCAAAGCTGCACGCCAGCGACTTTTCCATCGGTCACCGCGATCTTCCTGAGGACGCCAGGGCTCTCCCATCTGAGTTCGCTGTCCCCTTCGCGGACGCCGAAAGAGGCAACGGGCACTTCGAAAATGCGAACCACGTTGAAGTCTTCAAGCTCGGGGTGGAAGCGGTCTGCGCCCAGCATGTTAAAGCCGGCGATGCGCCCTGTCTTTACGGCGTTCGGCCAATTGGGAAAGGCTTTGCCGTTGAGTTGGACGATATCGCCCGCGGCATAGACATCGGTCTGGCTTGTCCTCATGCGTTCATCGACCCGGATGCCTCTTCCAGTAGAGATGCCGCTTCCTGCAAGGAAGGAGAGGGCGGGCCGCACGCCCGCTGCGCAGATCACGAGATCGCAGGTGAACTCCTTGCCGCCCGCGCGAACACCCTGGACGCCCTTCCGGGACCACCAAACCGTTTCGGCGGCGCTCTGGAGCAGGACGTTCACGCCGTGGCTTGCGAGGCGCTGTTTGACGAGCCCGGCCATCTCAGCATCGAGCATCTGCGGCAGGACATGCCCAAGCGCCTCGACAACGGTGACCTCGACGCCATGCCGCGCGAGCGCCTGGGCCGCTTCGAGCCCTATGAACCCGCTGCCGATAACCACCGCCCGCCTGTGCTTCTTGATGCTGCCGAGGATGCCGTCGGCATCTGCAAGCGTCTTCAAGGTGAACAAGCCGGGGACCGGGTTCAGCGACGGCGGCTGCCCCACAGCCTGCCGGCGCCGGAATATGCCGGTGCGCTTGCCTGGCGCGGCAAGGCCAGGAACTGGCGGTATTACGGCCTCAGCCCCGGTCGCGATCAGGAGGCGGTCATAGCCGGCGGAGCCCGCGCCCGCCGAACCGGTGTAATAGACGCGCCGCGCCGCGGTATCGATCCTCGTGACGCTGCATCCAAACAGCGTTTCGATGCGATTGCCCGGATAGAACGCCCTGTCCCTCAGAAACAGGCTCTCTCTCGAAACGCTTCCCTCGACATATTCGGCGAGGGGGCATGGCGAGTAGAGCGGCATATCCTCTTTCGAGATCATGACAATCTCGCAGGTGCCGTCGATTTGCCGGACAGTCTCCGCGGCGCTAACCGCCGCGGGACCGTTGCCAATAATTACGATTTTCATGGCCGCCTCGATTACGAGAGCCCAAGAGCTGCACGCTTCTCCTTGATATGCGCGACCATGGCCGCCGCGGCCTTGACCGGATCGTATTCCACGATCACCTTCGCGCCCGTGATACCCGCCAGGTCTTGCGTCAGCACTTGCGTGACGGCTGGGCCGCCAAGAATGCGCGGAGCCGGAGCGACATGCACGGACGTGCCGAGCGCCAGGAAGGAGACGCCGATGGAGATCGCCTTTTCCTGAACCAGCTCCGGCGCCGAGCCGATAGCCGGGAGCTGGCTGATCTTGACGCCAAGCCTCCCGGCCACGGCCGCCAGCAAATCGACAATGCGGGAATTGTCGACGCAGGAACCCATGTGCCAAACCGGCGGCAGCGGTGCACCAAGCCCCGCCGCATGCCCAACCGCGGTCAGCACCGCCTTGAGCCCTTCGCCGCAGTATTTTTCGGTCGCCTCTGACGTGAGCAGGCCGTCCTGGGCGCAGATGTGAGCCGTGCATCCGGTCGTTACCACCAGCACGTTGTTTGCCAGCAGTTCCTTGACCAGCTTCTCGGTCATCTCGCCGTCGCGGAACTTTACGCTGGAGCAGCCGACGATGCCGGCAAAGCCCAGAATGTTGCCATTGGCGACGTTGTCGATCACCGGCTTCAGCGGATCGGCGGCATCGACTTTCGAGAGAATGCCAACAATCGCCTCAACCGACAGGCCGGCGAATGCCTTCGTCTTGTGTTCCGGAATATCGACCTTCTTGCCGCGGCGCTTTGCGAACGAGGCGATGGCCATACGGACGACCTTTTGCGCGCTCTCGTCGGCGTGCGTGGGCTCGAACTCGATATGAGTTGCGCCCGGGATGTGCACCATTTCGTCCGTGGTGATGAAGGACGTATCGAAGCAAGCGGCCAATTGCGGCAGGCTCGGCCAAATGCACTGGATATCCACGACCATCGCGTCAACGGCGCCCGTGGCCAGAATAAGCTCGGACTGCGCATTGTGCGCCGCCAGCGGAACGCCATGGCGCATGCCAAGCTCGTTACCCGTGCAGCAAACGCCCACGACATTCATCGACTCGGCGCCGGCGGCAATCGCCTCGCCTTCGAGCTTGCGTGCCCATTCGAGGATCTTCTCGGACAGCACCGGGTTGTGGCCATGCGTCGCGATGTTGACGCTGTTCTCGCGCAGCACGCCGGCGCTGGATTCGACCACGGTCACCTGCGGCGTACCGAACAGGATGTCCTGCACGTCGGTGCACAGCGCTAGGCCGGTCCAGCCGTCGACGAGGCCGAGCTTCAGCGTACGCAGCAGCAGGGTGATCGGGTCGGCGTCGTTGCCCATCGAGGTGGCGTGCATCGCCGTCTCGATCTCATTGTGCGGGTTGGAGTAGGTGATCCCCAGCTTCTGCCACATCTCAATTTCTGGGGCTGGCGCGCGCTTGCTCAGCCAGTTGTTGAGCTTGCCGTCCTGGCGGCCGAAATCCTGGAGTGCTATGTCAACCAGATCGAGGCAGACTTCCTTGGCGGTCCGCCCCTCGGTCGGCACGCCGAACTGCTTGGCGACCGCGAAGGCCTTGGCCTCGCCGCGGATCTCGTAAGGAGCCTCGCCGCTCAGTGCGTCGCGCAGCGTCAGCAGCAAATGGCGGGCATGGCCCACATGCGACGACGCGCCGCCAATCGTTTCGCGGAGCAGGTTGCGCGCGACAATCGTGTCGGGAGAAGCGCCGCAAATGCCGGTCTTCGGGCCGTTTCCGAAAGGATCGATCCGGCATGGACCCATGTAACAGATGCGGCAACAGGTTCCCAGCTCGCCGAAGCCGCATTGGGGCTTCATGGCGGCGAGACGCTCGCGTCCGGTTTCTACGCCCTTGGCCTTGGCGGTTTCGACGAGCGTCTGGTGAACACCGGGACGGATCGGAATATTCATATCAAGCATCTCCCCTCAACGATCTCCACAATTCCGCGCCGGGCGCAGCAGGTGCTAGCGATACGCCCACGGCAGACAAAGCTGTTGCCCGCCTTTGCCTGGCAGACATCTCTTCAGGCGTCAGGTAAAGCAGGGCCTTGGTCGGGCAGGCCGAGACGCAGGCCGGATCCATGCCGGCCGATGTGCGATCTGGGCAGCGGTCGCACTTGATCGCCTTCTTGCCCAAAGTATCGGCGCTCACTCCGCCGAAAGGACAGACCATCACGCACATCCAGCAGCCGATGCACTTGTTGGCATCGGACGCAACAGCCCCGGTAAGCGGGTCGCGCGCCATCGCACCCGTGGGGCAGGCCGAGACGCAGGCCGGCTCCTCGCAATGCTGGCAACGGCTGGGATAGCTGAAAGCGCCAACGCTCTCCACGCGGACCCGCTGACGCACCCTAGGATCCTGCCCCAAGGCGCCGAACAAGGTCTTTGTGGGAGAATGCTCGACAGCACAGGCGATCTCGCATGATTTGCAGGCGACACACTTTTCGATGAGAGTGAAAATCGTTTTGCGCACCTAGACACCTCCACCGGCAAACGGGCACTGAGCTTCCCTGTCCCCTTGCCCGCACGCACGGCGCCTGCTTGCACGGCGATGAGATCGCGGCCCTTGATTTCTAGCCGCCGCCGCGCGAGGCGAACGGGCTTGATCAATGTGCTGCTTTTATTTTAGTTCAGAGCTGCGTTGCGTGGCATTTCACCAACGGCGCTAGCGCTGCGTCAGCTAGGCTGTTTTAAACCCGAACGGTGCCCCGGAACTGCCCATGTTTTGAAATAATTCTAAGGGGATAGGGGATTGGGAAGCTTCGGCTTGGGGGGGGGGAACCGGCGCTGTGGTTCAACAGGGATACACTCTTAACCGGCTGCCACTGGGTACAGTAACCCTTGACGCGGAAGGCCGGGTATTGAGTTTCAACGGCACGGCCACCTCAATCCTCGGCGAGGCCCAATTGCGCGGGGCCGTGGGCAAAGGAATCTACTCGGTTCATTCGCCAGACGCCCGCGCCAAGATTGAATGGCTGCTACGTCAGGCAGACGCCGATAGGAAGACCGGGACCGCCTCGATAATTATCGACATGCCCGGCAAGGTGCTGCAACTGCGCGTGACCCGGCTAATGGACGGCAGCGGCGGACACGGTTATTGCCTTATCTTTTACAATATCGCTGGCCTCCCCGCTGGGTCTGGCGAAGCCAAGCCCCGCCACAGCGATGATGTACCGTCCCAGCCCTTTTTCAAATTGCCGGTGTCGATGAAAGACCGGGTCGCGCTATTGGATATCGATCAAGTGGCTTTCCTTCGGGCGGAAGGCCATTACTCCCACGTGCATACGTCAACTGAACGCTATTTCTGCAATCTTCCCCTGGCGCAGTTGGAGCCGCGTTTGCCAGAGCGCTTCGTTCGCGTCCATCGCAGTTACATTGTTAACATCGCCCGGGCCAGCGGTGTCTCCAATCGGGATAGTCAGCTCGTAATCGCAACGGAGGGCGAACCAGGCCATGAAATTCCCGTTAGCCGCAACAACGTACCGCGGCTGCGCCACCTCTTGGGAGTTTGATAACGTCAGGCGCCGCGCCTTTCCGTAACAGCGGCGCCGGGCACGTCAAGCCCAAGCGGCAATTCGCCGGCGGCCTCGTGGGAGTGCCAGGGAATTTCCCTTGCCGAAGCTAATCCAGGCTTTCGATGAGCCGCCTGAGATGTGCATCGTCCATTGGCGCGCCATTTTGCGCCCCGATATCGCGCCACCGGCCGTACCATTCCGCAGCCTTTTCCTTATCGCCGGCGGCATCCGGCAATACAACGGTTGCAAGATATTTGGGATCGTAGGAGCGGGCAATCAGCCAAGCTCCATCCTGCGTGGAGGCAAGGAACGGCTGCAGCAGCAACTCGCGAGCCGCCTTTATCTTGCCGCTGTCCATCATCTTCTTGGCGTTCCCTGTAGCAGGGCTTGGCGGCGGCGGAAGGACGACAGTAGAGTCCGTCACGGCCGTCACGGCCGCCGCTTTCACGACGGGCGGCGGTAACGGGACACTTGCAGCAGCCGGTTGGTCTGTTGGAGGGACTGGCCAATATTTAAAAAACATGTCGGTAGCCAACATAACGACAGTGCCAGCAGCAATGGTGGCAAGTGCGAACGCACCAAGGCGCTTTTTCTGAGCGGAAGCGCCTCGCGTGTGCCGTTTAGTTAAGCTTTCGAGTGCAGATGCATCGTGTTTTGGCTTATCAGTGGTGGTTACTGCTAGGGGGTGATCTGCGCCGTTCTGCTGGATACTTCGCAGTATCCGCTTCACCTCAGACAGCTGTTCATCGTCCTCTTGCTTTGTTGCCATGATATTCGGCCCAAGCCTTCACCAAAACTCACGCTTCCTCTTGGGTCAACATCGACGAAAACAGGAATAGGTAGTAGCCGCAAATAACCAGGGTTGCCGCTGCGACTGCCAATGCAAGAGTAGCTTGAGAAAGCACAGGATTGCCGATATCAAACGTAAAAGTAATCCGATAAAAGTTCGTCGCATACATTGCTGTATAGTGCATACCCGCAATTGCTAGGCCGAGAACCACTCCACCAAAAAGCGTTTCGATTGCTCCGCGCTTCCGGAATGCAAACCAAAGCGCGACCCCTGATGCTACGATAGCGACCCCCACGGACACCGCCACCCAATTGAAGTCGTAGGATATTCCACAACCGCCGAGCGCGGCCATGCCAAGATAATGCATGGCGGCAATTCCGCATCCCATAATCACGGCGGCAACGGGGATCTTTAGTGGTCCGAGCGCCTTCGCGCTGGCGATAGACATGCCAACACCGGTAAAAAGGACCGCCACACAAAGCGACAACAGCGTCTCGGTGGAATTGTAGTTAACGACGACCGGAAACTTCACCGCGAGCATTGCGATGAAATGCATCGACCAAATGCTCCCCCCAATGATCACCGCGCCCCTGACCAGCGCCTCTGGAGACAATACCACCCTGGAACCGCCGTACCCGAAGGTAACTGCGACGCCTGTTAGGGAGCCAAGGATGGCCACAAAAATTGAAAGCATAACGAGGGTTGGGTCGTACACAATATGCATGGGCCAATCCTATTAGCAATAGAGTACACTGCTTAGAGCCTATTAAGCTTTAACCCAAGATACAGAAAAATGAAACAATTTTTGGAGGCAATTTGACACAGGCTGGTTCAGGGCAAAAAAACAGACCGCGTTGCCATTGTTGTCGTCCCGGTAAATGTCTTTTGTAATGTTGCTGTGTATACTTGATATTTGGCAAAAGGATTGTGCCTGTTTGCCTGAGCTTCCATAATCGCGGGGGCGGTAAGACGCTGCCCCGCGAATTGCGGCAGGGGTCGGCCGCGCAAAAAAGATCCGGGCGCGGCAGGAAATCTAGCCAGATTCGAACGTTACCTATGCACAGATCTATTTCAATGCCGCGGAGCGGCTTCCGCTCCTGGCCCGAACCTCCATTAGCCAGTTCGTTCCAAGCTCTCGTGCTGCCGGCTTTGAAAGCGGTCTTGCCCAGAAAGCGCTTCGCGGATGAGGCGATGGCCCATAATTCTTTTCGCGGCTTTAATTTATATCGCCACTTCAATCACATAAGAGTTTGCAGTTTTGTTCCATCCGGCCCGCCAGCAATTTCCACCCCAGCACTCTTTATCCATCTGAAATCATTAAATCTTCTCGCTTTCTGCATAGAGGCCAGCGGCTCGCGCCTTGTTCTGTGACGCAAACTGCGACACAAACGGTGACGCAACGCCGTCTTCCAAGCCATTGGAGCGCATGGCCGGGCAGGTTCGAAGCGCCGTTTTGAGGTCGCACGCCGACGCGACCTGCCTCGAATATATCGAAATCCTCAGGGACGAGTGGTCTGATGGCGGTCATAGGGTCGATTTTGCGTTAGCGCTGAGCCGGATGCTATTGTTGTTCCACGACTGCAACGGGTCCATCAACGTGTTTCTTGAACTCAAAATCATTGGCGTTGGCAGCTCGTTTGGAACCCGATTGGCATGTTTCTACTTGTTGAGGCCATGCGACAATTGTTTCGAAATTATTGAACAACCCCAAGCGACCCAGTTCCGCCGAAACATTCCGCCTGGAACTTGTGCAGCGTTATTCTGGAGGTATGTGGGCCGCCGCCTACCCCTCCGCCGCCACCCGCGCGTGGCAACCCGGACCGGCCCAGGCGCGATGGCCCCGCGCACATAGGCCAGCGCGTTCTCATAGGAGAGCAGGCGATGACGGTCCCGCACCTACCGCCTCTGCCGGCTATTCCTCCTCGTCCAGCTCGATTTCCTCTACTTCCTCGATTTCCTCCACGGGCGGGGGCGGCGGCAGCTTTTCCTTGCGGCCCGGCTTCGGTTGGGCCTGGGCACGCTTGTCGAGATAGCGCTCCACCGCCTGGGTCAGGTCCTCGACCTTGTCCTCGAAGAAGTGGTTCGCGCCGGGCACGATTTCGTGGCTCACCACGATGCCCCGTTGCGTCTTGAGCTTGTCCACCAGCGTCTTCACGGCGGCCACGGGGACGACGCGGTCGCGGTCGCCGTTGATCATCAGGCCGGATGAGGGGCACGGCGCCAGGAAGCTGAAATCGTAGAGATTGGCGGGCGGCGCCACCGAGATGAAGCCGTCGATCTCGGGCCGGCGCATCAGGAGCTGCATGGCGATCCAGGCGCCGAAGGACACACCCGCGATCCAACAGGATTTTGCATCCGGATTGGCGATCTGCAGCCAGTCGAGCGCGGTCGCGGCATCCGACAACTCTCCAGGCCCCTGGTCGAACATGCCCTGGCTGCGCCCGACACCCCGGAAATTGAAGCGCAGCACCGAATAGCCGCGTTTCACGAACGTATAATAGAGGTTATAGACGATCTGGTTGTTCATGGTCCCGCCAAATTGCGGGTGCGGATGCAGGATAATAGCGATCGGAGCGCCGGGCGAGGAACTCGTGATGGTAGCGTCCTTCGATGCGGCGGCCGGCCCGTTGATGATCACTTCAGGCATATGCAGGAACCTCTTCTTGGCGGAGACTGCCGCTAGGCTTGCGGCGGAATACTTGACTGCGGCAGTCGGAAATCATATCTATTAGGCTCTGGGAAACCGCGGCCCAGGCGAACCTGATTCGGGCAGGAGCGGGATTCGAACACGCATATCATATCGCGGGCGCAAATTTCCATTACCTTCGCGCGACGGCCGGAGGAGGCGTTGTAAATGCTGCTGAGTACCAAAGGGCGCTATGCCGTCATGGCGATGGCCGAGATCGCAAGGCAGGGCGATACGAAGCCGCGCCCGCTTGGCGACGTGGCGGCTAAGCTCGCGCTTTCGCTCGCCTATCTTGAGCAGCTCTTTATGAAACTCCGGCGCGGCGGTTTGGTTCTATCGGTGCGGGGGCCGGGCGGCGGCTATGTGTTGGGCCGCGACGCCTGCCAGATTAGCATCTGCGAGATCATGTCGGCGGTGGACGAGCCGCTCAAGATGACGCGTTGCGAGAACGAGCGCGAAAACGGCTGCGTGGCCGAGCATCGTTGCAGCACGCATTTTCTCTGGGACGCGCTCTCCGCGCATATCGAGCAGTTCCTCGCCACCGCGACCCTTGGCGACGTGGTTTCCGGCCGCTATTCGGTGCCGCAGGAGGAGGTGTCGCTGTGTAAGCTTGCGGCGGGAGCGGGAGGTACAGCATGAGGCTGCCGCGCTCCTATCTCGACCATAATGCGACGTCGCCGCTGCGCCCGGAGGCGCGGGCTGCGATGATTGCCGCGTTCGATTGCATCGGCAACCCGTCGTCGATCCATCGCGAGGGCCGGGCCGGGCGCCAGATCGTAGAGAACGCGCGCGAGACGGTCGCCGCGCTGTTCGAGGCCGATCCGGCCCGCGTCTTTTTCACCAGTGGCGGAACCGAGGCCGCCAATTGGCTTCTGCAGCCGCGCGGCGAGGAAACGCTCGTAGTTTCGGCCGTCGAGCATCCTTGCGTTCTCTCCGGCCATCGCTTCGAGCCAGGAAAGTCGCCGGCCGTTCCGGTGTTCGAGGATGGGGCGCTCGATTTGGCTGCGCTTGAGGCCGCATTGTCTCCCGGCTCGGTTGCCGCCGTGCAAGCCGCGAATAACGAGACAGGTGTCGTCCAGGCGACTGCGAAAATCGCGGAACTGGTGCATTCGAAAGGAGCTGTACTGATCTGCGACGCGGTGCAGGCCGTTGGGCGCCTGCGGCTTCGCGAGCTGAAAGGTGCGGATGTGCTGTTCTTCTCGGCGCACAAATTCGGCGGGCCAAAGGGCGCGGGCGTTGCGATCCTCCGCAATCCGGACTTCGCGCCCGCGCCCCTGTTGAAGGGCGGCGGACAGGAGCGACGCCAGCGCTCGGGCACGGAGAATGTGCCCGCGATTGCCGGGCTGGCTGCCGCGCTGGAAGTCGCAGCCGCAGAGCAGGCCAGTTTTGCGGCCAGAACCAAGGCCTTGCAGGACAAGCTCGAATGCGGCATTCGTAACATTGCTCCGGATGCGGTCATTTTCGCGGAAGGCGCCAGCCGTCTACCGAACACCACCTGCTTCGCCATTCCTGGCAAGAGTGCCGAACTTTCCCTGATTGCCTTCGACCTGGAGGGCATCGCGGTAAGCTCGGGCTCGGCCTGCTCTTCGGGAAAGGTCGAGCGGTCGCATGTGCTGGCGGCGATGGGCGTGCTCGCGGACCTCGCCCGCGGCGCGATCCGCGTCTCCACCGGCTGGACCACGGCCGAAGCCGATATCGAGCGGTTTCTGACCGTCCTATCAAGTATTTGCGAGCGCCGGGAAGCCCGGCATGGGATTTGCAGCAGCTTGGCCGAACGTTCTGAAGCCGGGCCTGCTGTGTAACGTTTGTGACATCGCGAGGCAACCCGCGATGAGCCATAGGAGCGAACATGGCTACGCCAGTTACCGAAACGATCCAGCGCGTCGAAGAGATCGGCGTCGACAAGTACAAGTACGGCTTCACGACCGATATCGAGAGCGTGAAAGCGCCGAAAGGCCTCAGCGAGGATATCGTCCGCTTCATTTCGGCGAAGAAGAGCGAGCCGGAATGGCTGCTCGAATGGCGGCTCGAGGCTTACCGCCGCTGGCGCACGCATGGAGGAGCCGAAATGGGCGCGCGTGCACTACCCCAAGATCGACTATCGAGGATCTGTATTATTACTCCGCGCCGAAATCGACGCGAGGGGCCGAAAAGCCTCGACGAGGTCGACCCTGAACTGCTGCGCATGTACGAGAAGCTCGGCATTCCGCTGAAGGAGCAGGCAGTCCTGGCGGGCGTTGAAGGGCGCGCGTCGACGGCCCGCGCGTGGCGGTGGACGCGGTGTTCGACAGCGTGTCGGTGGTCACGACCTTCAAGGAGGAACTGGCCAAAGCCGGCGTCATCTTCTGCTCGATCTCCGAGGCCGTGCGCGAACATCCCGAGCTGGTGCGCAAATATCTGGGCATCGGTCGTGCCAACCACGCGACAACTTCTTCGCCACGCTCAATTCGGCGGTCTATTCCGACGGCTCCTTCGTCTACATCCCCGAAGGCGTGCGCTGCCCGATGGAGCTTTCCACCTATTTCCGCATCAACGAGAAGAAGACCGGCCAGTTCGAGCGCACGCTGATCATCGCCGACAAGGGCTCCTATGTCAGCTATCTCGAAGGCTGCACCGCGCCGATGCGCGACGAGAACCAGCTCCATGCCGCCGTGGTCGAACTGATCGCGCTCGACGACGCCGAGATCAAGTATTCGACCGTGCAGAACTGGTATCCGGGCGACAAGGAAGGCAAGGGCGGCATCTACAATTTCGTCACCAAGCGCGGCGATTGCCGGGGCGCGCAACTCGAAGATTTCCTGGACGCAGGTCGAGACCGGCTCGGCCATCACCTGGAAATATCCGAGCTGCATCCTGCGCGGCGACGACTCGCCGGGGCGAGTTCTATTCCATCGCCATCTCCAACGGCTATCAGCAGGTCGATAGCGGCACCAAGATGATCCATCTCGGCAAGAACACGTCGAGCCGCATCATCTCCAAGGGCATCGCGGCCGGGCACTCGGACAACACCTATCGCGGCCTGGTCTCGGCGCACCGCCAGCGCCGACGGCGCGCGCAATTTCACGCAATGCGACTAGCCTGCTGATCGGCGACAAATGCGGCGCGCACACCGTGCCCTATATCGAGGCCGAAGAACGCCAGCGCGCAGTTCGAGCACGAGGCGACGACCTCGAAAATTTCCGACGACCAGCTGTTCTACTGCCATGCAGCGCGGGCTTTCCGCGGAGGAGGCCGTGGCGCTGATCGTCAACGGCTTCGTCCGCGACGTGCTCCAGCAGCTGCCGATGGAGTTCCTGGTCGAGACGCAGAAGCTGATCTCGATCAGCCTCGAAGGCAGCGTCGGTTAGCGGCTGCGATGTGGATGGCCGGGTCAAGCCCGGCCATGACAGCGTGCGGAATGGCCTGAAGATGGGGATACTTGGAATGTTCGTGCGGCTGGAAGCAGCTTTTGATAATCGGATCGACGGCAAAGTGGGATAAGAGTTGTCATGGCCGGGCTTGACCCGGCCATCCAGGGGCAAAGATGAAGGGCCGCTATTTTGTGTACATCCTCGCAAGCAAAAGAAACGGCACCCTCTACATCGGCGTTACCAACGATCTGGCGAGACGGACTTACGAACACAAGCAAGGCAACGGAAGCGTTTTCACGAAACGGTACGGGGTATGCAGGCTGGTTTATGCCGATGAATTCTCCGATATCACTCAAGCAATACAGAGAGAGACAAACCTTAAGCGCTGGCCGCGAGCCTGGAAAATCCAACTGATAGAAAAGCTAAATCCGGAATGGGCCGATCTATACGAAACGATTGTGTGAGCGCTCCTGGATGGCCGGTCAAGCCCGGCCATGACAGCGGAGACGGCTGTCCCTCTCCCCTGTCGGAGAGGGGACGATGCGGCTACCGGAGAGGCAATAATAATGGCGTTGATATTGGCTGCATTGCTGGGAGCGTTTCTGAGCCTGATCGGCGCCGCGCTGATCACGTCGCCGTTTGGCGCGGTGCAGGCGTTCGGGATCGATCCGTCGCATATGGCCGATATCGGGCTGGCGCCGGCGATGGGTGTGCGCGAACTAGCGATTGGGCTGGCGGTTGTTGCGCTGGCGGCGATGCGGCAAGCGCGCGCGCTGGGCGCGGTGCTGCTGCTGGCCTCCATAGTGCCGCTCGGGGATTTCGCGATTGCGGGCAAAGCTGTGGGCTACGCCGCCGCCATCCGGCATCTGATGGTCCTGCCATTTACTCTGTTCCTGGGTCTCGTTTTGGTGCGGAGGGCCTCATGAGCTACGGGTATAGGCGCAAGGATTTCGAGCCGGCTTGGGACTGGAAAGCTTGGGTTGCGGCTGCGCTTTTCACGGCGCTGGCCTTTGCGCTGGCCCACGGCCTGTTCGGCGGCTGGCCCTTGGTCCGATTCGCAGCCTGGGCCGCTGCCGTTGCGCTGTTCATCCGGGCCTTTGTCTGGGGTGTAGGCCCGATACGGCGCTGGAGGAGGCCGTCATGAGCTACTGGTTCCGGCCCAAGCGCTATGGCTACGGCGCCACGCCGAACACTTGGCAAGGCTGGCTGCTGCTTGTTGCCTTCGTGGTTCTGACCGCGGGAATCATGGCAGCGCTTGAGTTTGGCATCGGCGGACCGGCAGCACACCAAATCGCGATTGCAGCAGTGATGATTCTCGCAGCGCTATTCACTTGGATCGTCTGGAAGAAAACGGACGGACCCTGGCGGTGGCGCTGGGGATCCGGCCAAGAAGAACGATAGGAAACGGAATGCTCGAAATCAAAGACCTGCGCGCCGAGATCGACGGCAAGGAAATCCTGAAAGGTTTCAACCTCACCGTACCCAAGGGCGAGGTGCACGCGATCATGGGGCCGAACGGCTCGGGCAAATCCACGCTCTCCTATGTCATTTCCGGCAAGGAGGACTATGAGGTCACGGGCGGTTCGATTACCTGGGACGGCAAGAACCTGCTGGAGATGAGCCCTGACGAGCGCGCGCATGCGGGCGTGTTCCTGGCCTTCCAATATCCGATGGAAATTCCAGGCGTTGCCTCGCTGACCTTCCTGCGCACGGCGATGAACGCGCATCGCAAGGCACGCGGGGAGACCGAAATCTCTATCCCCGAATTCATGCGCGTGGTGCGTGCGGAGGCGGAAAAGCTCGGCATTTCGTTCGACATGCTGAAGCGGCCCGTGAACACCGGCTTTTCCGGTGGCGAGAAGAAGCGCAACGAGGTGCTGCAAATGGCGCTGCTGCAGCCCAGCCTGCTCATACTCGACGAGATGGACTCCGGCCTAGACATCGACGCGATCCGTATCGCGGCCGAGGGCGTAAACCGCCTGCGCTCGCCGGAGCGGTCGATCCTCGTGATTACGCACTATCAGCGGCTCCTGAACTACATCGTGCCGGACAAGGTGCACGTGATGGCGGGCGGGCAGATTTTGCGCTCGGGCGGCAAGGAGCTGGCGCTTGAGCTGGAGGAATCCGGCTACGCAGGCTATGGCGCGGCAGCGGCTTAAGGGGCGGCGATGACGATCCATCCAACCAAAATACGCCCGGCGCCCACGGCAGCAGAGCAGCGCTATCTCGACCTGTATGCGAGCGTGGCGGATCGCTTGCCGGGTGCACGCCACGCCGGCCTGCGAGAAGCACGCGACGTCGCGCTGGACCTTTTCGTCTCGCTCGGTGTGCCCCACCGCCGCGTCGAGGAATGGAAATACACCGACCTGCGGACGCTGATGCCGGAGGTCCATCCGCTGGCGGGGCTTACGCCTGCGCTGGCGGTGGATGTCAGCGTCGAGGCCGCGATTGGCAAGGCGCTCGCCCATTTGGACGCTTACCGCGCTGTATTCGTGGATGGGCTGTTCCGGCCTGACCTTTCGAGCGTGCAGGATGCGCCTGGGATAATGTTCCAGCCGCGCCGTGCCGCGCTCGAAGAGAATTCCTGCGCCGCGCTCGCGCGCCAAGCCGAGGCCGGGCGCGATGCGATTGCCGCCCTGGCAGCCGCCTTCGCGACCGATGGTGCGCTTCTCTCGGTTGCGCCTAAGACGCGGCTCGAAAAGCCCATCCATCTCATTTTCATCGTGAACGAAGGGGCGCCGAAGCTTGCCGTTACGAAAAATACGGTTGCGATTGGCGAGGGCGCCGATGTCCAACTCGTCGAAACCCATGCGGCTTTGGGCGAGTCCCAGGCGCTGGCGTACACCCGGCTTTGTGCCGGGCGCGATGCCCGCCTGAGCCACGTTCGCGTCACGGGTGGCGCGAAGCAGCTCGCTTCGGCCTCCGTGCTGCTGGAGGAGCGGACGCATTACGAGCCGCTGCAAATGACGGTAGACGGCCGGCTGACGCGCGCGCAGATGCACATCCGCTTCAACGGCCCGCAGGCGCGCTGCCACTATGCCGGTGCGATGATGCTGCGCGGGCAGGCGCATGCCGATTTCACGCTTGTGGTCGATCACGCGGCGGAGGCTTGCGAAAGCCGCGAGCTGGTGAGGGCCGTGCTGGATGGGCGTTCGCGCGGCGTCTTCCAGGGCAAGGTGATCGTGCAGCGCGGGGCGCGGAAGACCGATGGCAAGCAAATGGCGAACGCGCTCTTGCTTTCCAACGAGGCGGAGTTCGACTCCAAGCCCCAGCTTGAGATTTTCGCCGACGATGTGGCGTGCGGCCACGGCTCGACGGCGGGGCAGATCGATGAGGATTTGATGTTCTACCTGCGCGCGCGCGGTATTCCGGAGCCGGAGGCACGGGCGCTGCTCATCGCCGCGTTCGTGGGCGAGGCGCTGGACAAGATCGGCAATGAGGGCTTGCGCGCGGCGTTGCAGGAGAAGGTGGATGCTTGGCTTGGTGGACAATGACAGAGGGCGTTACCCCTCATCCTGTCCTTCTCCCATAGGGAGAAGGGACGCTAGAACGTTCGCTGCGGGTATTTCGGGGGTTCCTTCTCCCATAGGGAGAAGGACAGGATGAGGGGTTGCGGGCTCGGAGAAGAATGATGACGGTAATTGAAAAACAACCCGCCACCTACGACGTGGAAGCCATCCGGCGCGATTTCCCGGCGCTGGCGCTCAAGGTTTACGGCAAGCCGCTGGTCTATCTCGACAACGCGGCGAGCGCGCAGAAGCCGCAGGTCATGCTCGATGCGCTGATGAAGGCGTACGCGCAAGAATATGCCAATGTGCACCGGGGCTTGCACTACCTCGCCAATGCCGCGACCGACGCATACGAAGGCGCGCGCACGAGGGTGGCTAAGTTCCTGAACGCGCCCGATCCCAAGCAGATCATCTTCACGAAGAACGCCACCGAGGCGATCAACCTCGTGGCGCAGTCCTTCGGCGGCATGGTCATCGGACCCGGCGACGAGATCGTGCTCTCGATCATGGAGCACCACTCCAACATCGTTCCGTGGCACTTCCATCGCGAGCGGCGCGGCGCGGTCATCAAATGGGTGCCGGTAACGGACGAGGGCGAGTTCCGGCTGGAGGATTTCGAGGCCGCGATCGGGCCGCGCACCAAGATGGTCGCGATCACGCATATGTCGAACGTGCTGGGCACGGCTGTGCCGGTGAAGGAGGTGTGCAAGATCGCGCACGCCCACGGCGCCTATGTGCTCGTGGACGGCAGCCAGGGCGCGGTTCACCTCAATGTGGATGTGCAGGACATCGATTGCGATTTCTACGCCATCACGGGCCACAAGGTTTACGGGCCGAGCGGCATCGGCGCGCTCTACGGCAAGGCTGAGCATCTCCAGGCCATGCCGCCTTTTCTCGGCGGCGGCGAGATGATCGAGACCGTGACGATGGACACCGTCAGCTACAACGATCCGCCCTACCGCTTCGAGGCAGGCACCCCGCCGATTGCCGAAGCTGCGGCGCTCACCGCGGCGCTCGACTATATGGACAGCATCGGCAAGGCCCGCATCCGCGCCCACGAGAACGATCTGCGCCGCTATGCCGAAGAGCGCTTGCGGCCAATCAATTCGCTTAAGATCGTAGGCGAGGCCGCGAACAAAGGACCGATTGTCTCCTTTACCATGGAAGGTGCGCACGCGCACGATATCGCCACCATCCTGGATCGATCGGGCGTCGCGGTCAGGGCCGGCACGCATTGCGCGGAGCCCTTGCTCGCGCGCTTTGGCATAACGGCTACTTGCCGGGCGTCGTTTGGGCTCTACAATACACGCGCCGAGGTTGACGCGCTGGTGGAGTCCTTGCTGAAAGCGGAGCGGATGTTCAAATGACGGAAACAATGCACGAAAGAAAAGACTCAGCCGAACCCGCGCCCTGGGACGCGCCGCAAGCTCCACCCGCGCATCATGAGCCGCATGCTCACGATCCGCACCATCTGCCGGGGCCGTGCCAGCACACGGTCGAGGTGGCGAAGGATTTCAAGGCCGAAACCCCGATCCCCGAGGAGGAGCTGGAGCGGCTCACCATGGAGATCATCGGGGCGCTGAAGACGGTCTTCGACCCGGAGATCCCCGTCGATGTCTACGAGTTGGGCCTCATCTACAGGGTGGACATCAACGACAACCGCGAGGTGGATATCGAGATGACGCTCACAGCGCCGGGCTGCCCGGTGGCAGGCGAAATGCCGGCCTGGGTCGAAAGCGCGGTCAACGCGGTGCGGGGGGTGAGCCTCGCGCGGGTCAATATTGTGTTCATGCCGCCCTGGGACCCGTCGCGCATGTCGGACGAGGCGCGCATCGCTTTGAATATGTTCTAGCTTATTGGCTGGATAGCCGCATCGAGTGCGGCCATGACATTGATGAGGAGGAGCGCTCGATGACGAGGCCCAGACCGAAGATCGTAACGCTGACGGATGCCGCGGCCGAGCGCCTGAAGGCCATCATTGCGCGCTCCGGGACGCCGGTTGCGGGCTTGCGGCTGGGCGTGAAGAAGGGCGGCTGCGCGGGGCAAGAATACACCATGGAGTACGCCGCGGAGGCGGGCGCGAACGACGAGGTGGTCGAGGAAAAGGGCGTGCGCATCCTGATCGACCCGTCCGCCATCCTGTTCCTGCTCGGCACCGAGATGGATTACAGGACCGATAAGCTCTCCTCGCGCTTCGTGTTCAACAACCCGAACCAGATCGGCGCCTGCGGCTGCGGCGAAAGCGTCGAGATCCGGCCGGCGCAGGAATAACGGCGGCGGTGGCCGCCCAAGCTCGACGCCTGCTATGTGAAGTCGGTTTGAGCGATTCCGCTGCGCCACTTGGAGGAGCCGGGCGTACCAGAACGCTGACGGTCAAAATCTGACGCTCGCAAAAGGCTGGGCAAAGCGTCTGCCGTTGCAGCGGCGCATTGACATGTTCGCACAGTCATTGCTCAATCGGGTGGCCTACCTTTTCAAGCCACCAGGGCATTTTCGACTGTTCATAGACCGCTTTCCACTCGATGTTGCCGGGGATCAGGATTGTTGTGCCCGTCAGAGGATTAAGGCCGACGGACACGCCGCGTTCGGGATTGGTGACAAGCAGCTTTTGAAGCGCGGCGTAATCCACGATCAGCATTGCGCCGGTGTCCGTCATCGTGATGCGCACGGGCGCTTTGTCCGTATGAATCGTCGACATGCTACCGGACTCGCCGTGATCAATCTCGATCACCGCCTTCTTGCGGCTGATGTAGGGTCCGATCGGCTTCACCGGGTTGAAGACCAAGCCGCCAGCGCCTTCCTGTCCATCTTCGCCAGGCTCGGAGCTTGGGCCGTCTTTCTTCTCTTCCTTTTTTTTCTCTCCGCCGAACAAGGCGTGCCACGCCGTGGTGACGGCGTCGGCGGCCGTGCCGAAGGCATCGGCAATCCAGTCAACGATTTTACCGCCGAGCGAAGCGCCTTCTTCAGAGCCTTTGTAGGCACCCGCGGCACCGAGCACCGCGCCGGCAATCCCGCCGATGACGGTTCCGGCCGGCCCGCCGATCACGGTTCCAATGGCCGCGCCGGCCTTAAATCCCGCCATCATCCCGCCCGCGCCGCCGGCAACCCAGCCTCCCGTCCGGCCCGCCTGCTGGAGGCCCTTGCCGGCGCCGGCCACCATTCCGCCGGCGTTCGAGCCGAGAAGGTTGTTCCAATAGTCGGCCCAGCCCTGATTGAGCGAGTCGATCAGTTGGTTCTGGCCCTGGTTCATCCCTTCCATCGCATCGGCGAGCGCGCCCATCGCCGATTGCCCGCTGCCGCCCAGCGCCTGGCCGGGCAGCATCCCGTCCAGCCGCTTCTCTAGCCTGTCGATAATGCCATCCGTTCCAAGCAGGTTGCCCAGATCGTTGGGGTCTTCGATCTCGAAACCGAAATCGCCAAGCTGCTGCAAGGGATCGAGTGCCGTTAGATCGTCTTCCGGTCCAAGCCCGCCAATGATGACGCCCAGCGTCGTAGCCAAGCCATCAGGAAGATAGACGAGCGCGTCGGGGAGAGTTCCTATAACGACGCCGCGAATAGGCAAGCCGCCGACGGGCGCCGTGCGCCGGCATTCAGCAAGTCCGAATCCCCTCCTTTGTCAGCGTATGCGCATCGGACGGGCGCAGGGGTTCGTAGGGCGCCCGTTCGAACCCAGCATTCGTGACGGCTCCGCTCTCGAAGGCGCCGTCTCTAATGCGGCCGGGAACGAATTGCCGGGAGGCGTCGAAAACGCCCGGCAGGAAGCGTCCGTCGCGCTCAATGCCCGGTACGAAATTGCCGCCATGCACCACGCCCGGCATGAAGACGCCCGCGACGACGATGCCAAGGGTGAAACCGTCCTTCGTTGCAAGACCGGGAAAGAAGCCGCGTCGCGTCATCAGGCCAGGGATGAACCTTCCGCACCATGGAACACCGGGGATGAAGCGGTTCCTTTGGTGGATGCCCCAATACATCCTGCCCTTATAGCGAATGCCCGGATAGAAGCGTTCCGAGACAACGAGGCCTTCCTTGGCCGCGTCCTCTCGCCGGTAACTCAGATAGGCGACCTGCTCTGACAATTGTTCATGAGCAAGAATTTCCTGATGCAACAGTGGTGGTTGATTTGGCATTTCACCTCTCCCTGCGTGCAATGCACACCCCTGCATCCCTCTCGACGTTTGTTGCGAGTCTCACGCTAAACAATAGCATATATTCCGCAATAGAAAAGTAACTTTGCCGCAATTGCAAGTCATACCACCTAACGCCCCAGCGGCAATATAACGCAGGCGATGCTGAGGGCTAAGTGGCGGTACCCCACGACATCACAATCGGATCGAAACCGGATGCGCTTGGTGAATAGCTTCGTAAGGCACCCTTGCGGTTGGTCATACGCGCTGGGCTATCAACCACCCCGGCCGATGCCTCAGAAAGAATACCTACTTTGGCCGCCCTGCGCATTGGCACAGCAACCATCAAACTATGTAGGCACTCGCGAGCTTCACCGTAAAGGTCGTGCTCGAAGCGCGCCGCCACATCCACCATTTGGTGAGAATTCTGAGCGGTGATCGGCTCCAACAACGCCCTCAGCTTAGCGGGGCGCGCATTCTCCGGGAGCGGAAAGTCTTCTAGTTGTGTCATCAGCGCCCTCGCCTGTGCCTGCCTATTTTTGTCGCACTACATGCGCGATGTGCGTGAGAATAGCCTAGGACGCGCTCACCGCAAGCCATGGGCAAAGCGACATCGTGGTGGCGGAGTAACACGCTGTTACACTTGGGGGACACGGCGTGATATTTGGCGGACACCTTCAACAGCAGTTTCAATTGCTGCCGTGGTAAGCATTTGATCACAAAAGCGTTTTGGGTTTCTTGTGGAAAACGCTGAGCACATCTTCTCTATACTCGGGCTGCCGTCGCACGGCGACCGCACGCTCTCTTTGACCGGAATTTGGGGTAGAGTGAGCATTATTATCGCTCTCCAGAATTACCGCTATCGACCCATACCGCTCGTCAGGATAACGAGCAGCCGCAGGGTGGTGCGACATGCTGACGCAAGAGCGGTAAAGGCCGTGGAACGAAACCGCTCTCGCGGTAGGTTGCTGCCTCACGGGCAGTATTTTTTCTAAATCATTAAGGCAAGGCGGCAGCTCCGATTGAGAATGGGACGTCAGTCTCACTCACAAGAGGAGTTGCGTATGAGTATCAGTCCGCTCCGCCAGCGCATGATTGGCGACATGACTTCCCGTCGTATTGGAGAGAAGGCCCAGAAGAACTACATCCGCTGCGTCAGGAGCCTTGCGGCGTTCATCGGCAGGTCTCCGGACACAGCGACGGCGGAAGACCTGCGACTTTACCGCCTTCACCTGGTGGAGAGCCCGCTCGGAGCCTCCAGCGTGAACGCGTATATGTCGGCGCTGCGGTTCTTCTTCGGGATCACGCTCGACAGGGCAGACCTGCTGAAGTGCCTGTTCCACGTCTACGAATCCCCAAGGCTGCCTACCGTCCTCACCCAGGAGGAAGTTGCCCGGCTGCTCGATGCGGCTCCGGGGGCCAAGTACAAAGCGGCGCTGAGCGTCGCCTACGGTGCTGGGCTCAGGGCCTCCGAGGTACTGTCGCTGAAGGTCTCCGATATCGACAGCGGCCGGATGCTGCTGCGTGTCGAGCAGGGCAAGGGGCGCAAGGACCGTCAGGCGATGCTGTCCCCCATGCTGCTCGATATCCTGCGAGAGTGGTACTGCATCGGCAGGCCGGCCGCATGGCTGTTTCCGGGCCAGAACCCGGTCAACCCGCTGACCACGCGCCAGCTGAACCGCGCCTGCCATGCAGCGGCGCAGCTGGCGGAGATCAACAAGCGCGTTTCACTGCACACGCTGCGGCACAGCTTTGCGACCCACCTTCTGGAGCAGGATATCGATATTCGTGTGATTCAAGTTTTGCTCGGACACGCGAAGCTTAATACGACGGCGCTTTACACGCGGGTGGCCACCACCACGATCCGTAAGGTCATGAGCCCCTTGGACCGGCTCAGCCTGATCGAGACGAAGAAGGGCGAGCGCTCGAATAGCGCCAAGCGCGGTAGCGCAAAGAAGGGCGAGCCCAAGGCCTGAGCCGTCTTGGCTCATGCCGCGTCCCGCGCTTGAGGTTGCGGACATCTTCCGCGGCCACGGGGCTGCCTGGCGCAAGGCCAACGCCGGGCATTTAAGCCTCGGCCAGCTCAAAGCAATGGCCGCCATCGAAGCCTGCCGCACGGCGGAGCTTGGCGGCCATGTTGCGCGCTGCGGGGACTGCGGCCACACCGTCATCAGCTACAACTCATGTGGTAACCGGCATTGTCCCAAGTGCCAGGGGGCCGCGGCTCGGGTGTGGCTCGCGGAGCGCGAGGCAGATCTTCTGCCGCTGCCTTATTACCATGTGGTGTTCACGCTGCCCCCGGCGATTGGCGCCATCGCCTGGCAGAACAAGGCCCTGGTCTACGGCCTCCTGTTCAAGGCGGCGTCCGGGACCATGCTCACCATCGCCGCCGATCCCAAGCATCTGGGCGCCCGTATCGGCATGACCGCCGTGCTCCATACCTGGGGCTCGGCGCTCACCCACCATCCGCATGTGCATATGATCGTGCCCGGCGGCGGGCTGTCGCTTGATGGGGAACGCTTCGTGCCCTGCCGGGGCCGTCGCCGCCGCTTCTTCCTGCCGGTCCGGGTGCTGTCGCGGCTGTTCCGGCGGCTCATGCTGGAAAAACTTGCCGCCGCCTATGACAAGGGGCTTCTGACCTTAAAGGGCAGCCTCGCCAAGTTCGCGGCCCCGGCCGCCTTTGCCGCCGCACTCAAACCGCTGCGCTGGAAGAACTGGTTCGTCTACATCAAGGAGCCGTTCGCGGGGGCAAAGGGCGTGCTTAGTTACCTCTCGCGCTACACCCACCGGGTGGCGATCTCAAACAGAAGGCTCATCGCCCACGACGGGCGCGGCGTCACCTTCCGCTACAAGGATTACCGCGCGGACGGACTGGCCCGGTACAAGGTCATGACGCTGGCAACGGATGAGTTCATTCGCCGCTTCATGCTGCACATCCTGCCCAAAGGCTTCCACCGCATCCGGCATTACGGGCTGTTTGCCTCCGCAAGCCGTGCCGGCAATATCGCGCGGCTGCGGGAGTTACTCGGCGCAACGCCGTCTGCGGAGGCAAGCGCGGCTCCCAGTCCGGACGAGCCCGAAGAGACCGTCTTGCCGCCCTGTCCCTGCTGTGGCGGGCGCATGACCATCATCGAGTTCTTCGAGCGCGGCACGCTGCCCCGCTACCGGCCGCCAGCACCCGCTGTCATCTGGTTCGACACGTCATGAGGTCTGCCATGCTGCCCTGGACACCAATGCCGTTGCAGACAGCCGGCCGCAACGCCGCGCCAGCGGAGCCATGCCTGCGGAGCGTTCTGGTCAGCTGTCTGCAACGGCCGGCGAGCCCTCAGGCTCTGGGCTTTGAGCCGTTCTCCGGCGGTCTGCCGCTCCCCAGCACACCAACAGGCGCCGAAGTGCGCAACAGCTCCGGCTACCCGCGGGCATAAATCCCCATAGCGCATCCCCCGTTGCCCGCGGTTTCCTTCCCCGGGGGCTTTCAGACGCCGGCCGGGCCGCGCAAGACCCGCGCCCAGCCATCCGGCCGCCATCTGAAACCCATCACGGGTGCGGACATCGCGATCCTGCCTGGGCGCAGTAGAAAGTTGAGGCATTGCAGCCATAGGCGGCAATCCTTCTAGTGATTGTGCTCCCCTGCCGCCAGTTCTAGGCGTTAGCCGGAGGAAAGTGGGGCAGGACGCGGAGCGGCCGGCAGTTTGCCGCTCTTGCCGGAGCGGTTCACGGACGGAGTTAGATAGTTCACAGGCTCCTCCGCGCTAACCGTTGCGGCGGGGGCTGCGGAGGCCGATGCCGGCGAAGCGTAGTCCGGGCTGGCTGGCTCATCGTATACTGGGGATGCGGGCGGTTTTGGCGTTTGCGCCGAGGCGATCAGAGCCCGCCTGGGGGCAGGCGTTGCCGCAGACGTAACCGCGGCAACTGCCGTGGAGACTGGCTCGCTCTCTGTGGCTGGACCGGCCCCCGCAGGAGAGGCGGAATTATCCGCCGCCGCCGCGGAGGCTTGTTCGCTTTCTGGCGCAGCCGGAACGTTCGACGCAACCGGCACCGCATTCCATTGCGCGCCGGGCTTGCTCAGGCTGGCCAGCATCTTGCCTTGCGCGCCATCGATGCCCGGAAGCTTTGCGGGATCGATCTTGGCGTAGACGGGGCAGGCGGCGCCCGGGCTTGGGTCCGCCGCCAGGCTGGGGAAACTGACATTCACCATGTACTGCTTCCCGCAGACCTTCACGATGGGCGGCTTGCCCGTGGCTTCGAATAAGTTCGTAGCCTTCTTTAAGCCTCAGCCAGAATGGATACCAGGGGCTATCCCGATGGCTCGCCAAGTTCGCGGCGGTCATGCGGAACGGCATGATGTGCACATGAAAGTACGATTGTCCGCCGTCGAAGGCTTTGCGGGCCAGGGCGTAGATTTCCTCGATGCGGGCGTCGGTCATGGCGAAGCAGCCAGCCGATTTGCAGTCGCCGTGCACCATAACGGCGGAGCCCGTGCGCCCATTCGCGGAATCGTAGGCGTTGGGAAAGCCGATGTTGAACGCAAGGTGGTAATGACTGTTCGGGTTCATTTGCCCGTGGCTTACCGTGTAGAAACCTTCCGGCGTTTGCTTGTCGCCTACCCGAAGCTTGGGGCCCAAACCGCCGGACCACGCGCAAACCGGATACGTACGGAAATGCTGGAAGCGGCCGTCCTTGAGCTTCCAGACCTCGAGTTCGGACTCTTCCTTGTAAATCCGGATGAAGATCGGAGCGTTCATCCGCATGCCCTTTTCGGCCAGAAGCGCGTCAACGCTCTTCTGGTCCCCGGCCCAACTGGGCGCCAGCCAGGCCTGGGAACTTCGTAACGTCCTCGTAAGTTACGGGCAGCGGCTGAGCCAGCGCCTCCCCCACCGCACCCGCCCAAGCCGCGATCGCCAAAAGTCCCAAGCATGCGCTTGCATGCTTCATGGATCGCGGTTTCATGCTTATCCCTCCGATGTCCCAGTACCCCCTAGCCCGGAACGGCTTTGAGATTTCGTGATAACCATTGAATATGGCATAATGCTAGCCAGATTATATGCTTATTGTGAATAAACGCCCGGCGGAACAGGCCGCCGCGTAAGCACTTCAAGCCTGCGCAGCAGTGGGCTTGGCGAAGCAACTCGCGCCAGCGCTGATAAGTCCAATTCTGGAGGTTCAGCTGCCCAGATCTGCTCACAGTGAGTATTTCAGGAAGCGACCCAACCCCGCCCAAATCTACCGGGCACCAAGCGTCACAGTTGATCACTAGCACGCCGGAGGTGGGGCAGGCTTCTGGCGATGCGCCGCGCGCTATTTCCGGGTTGGAGAGTAGGCCGCGGGGATTTCACCCGCAGCCTCTCGCAGAACGGTGCGTGAACCTCTCAGCTCACACCGCTCCCCACTAGTGTCCCAACGTTGCCAAAGAGGCTTAGCGTATGTGCATGATATGACTTAAAAAAGGAACGGTTTTGGCTGGTCTCGATCTGAATTTTTTCAGAGAGATGCCTGTGATTTTCATAATCGCAGGGGATGCCAATGCTGCAGGGGCACTATGTATTCAGCCAATTGATGGACCATGTCCCGCTGACGACGTTCCGTCGCTGCGTGGCGCGATATGGCGGCGATCACAAGATCAAAAGTTTTTCCTGCCTCGACCAATTCCGCTGTCTTGCGTTCGCACAACTGACGTGGCGTGAGAGTTTGCGTGACATCGAAGCGTGTTTGCGGGCGCAGTCCGCCAAGCTATACCATCTGGGTTTTCGTTGTCCGCAAATATCCCGCAACACAATGGCGAACGCCAACGCCGAAAGGGACTGGCGGATTTACGCTGACTTCGCGCAGCATCTTATCAGGATGGCGCGAGAACTTTACGTCGACGAGACCTTGCCCGGTCTTGAAGGGCTCGATACCGTTTACGCGCTGGATTCTTCGACCATTGACCTGTGCCTGTCCGTTTTTCCGTGGGCTCCGTTCCGGTCAACCAAAGCCGCGATCAAGCTTCATACGCTGCTCGATCTGCGCGGCAATATTCCATCGTTTATCTTCATCAGCGACGGGAAAATGCATGATGTGAACATCCTCGATCATCTCGTGCCGGAGGCAGGCGCGTTCTACGTCATGGATCGAGGCTACGTCGATTTTAAGCGGCTGGCAAAGCTCGGCGACGCAGGAAGTTTCTTCGTTACACGCGCCAAATCGAACATGAAGGCCAAACGGCGATACTCGCGCCCCGTCGATCGAACAACGGGGTTGATCTGCGATCAGACAATCGTTTTGACCGGCTTTTATACGCGCAAAGGTTATGATCGTCCGCTGCGGCGCGTCAAGTTCAACGATCCAGAAACCGGAAAGTCTCTGGTGTTTCTGACCAATAATTTTGCGTTGCCAGCCCTGACGATTGCCAGGCTTTACAAATACAGGTGGCAGGTCGAGCTGTTCTTCAAATGGATCAAGCAGCACCTGCGAATCAAGGCGTTTTTCGGTACCTCCGAGAACGCGGTCAAGGCGCAAATCTGGTCGGCGGTGTGCGTCTATGTGTTGGTCGCCATCATCAAAAAACGCCTCGGCCTTAAAGCCAGCCTCTACGAAATGCTACAGATTTTGAGCCTCACCCTTTTCGAGAAAAACCAGCTCCTACAACTCTTTACCGGTATCCCGCCGCAAATATCCCACCAAGAGGCCGCTAACCAATTGAATCTATTCGATTAACACTGGGACACTAGTGACCGCTCCCATCAAGCAGACACACCCGCCGTCCTAAGTTTCCAGTGTGCGAAGAGCTTCGGGCATTTCCGGGAGACTTCCTCCATGAAGAGCCTCGCCTGCCTCCAGCTTCCCCGGAACCGCTTGTACTTCCTCTTCGCCCAGGCAATCAGCAACTTGTCGATATGCCTGTATAGCGGATACAAAGCCGAAGGCTGGAACCGCCCATAATACCCAATCCATCCACGCAGGAGTGGATTGAGCTTCAAGGCAATATCCTGAAGGCTGAGATCCGTTCGATTCCGGTAGTTCAAGCGGCGCGCCTTCTGGCGCATCGCCGTAAGAGCCGCCCGGCTGACCGCCGCCGTGAAGCTTGCAAACAGTTTACCTGCCTGGCTGTTCTTCACGTAGCGCTGCCGGAACTCATAGCCAAGGAAGATAAACTTGGTATGATCGTGTGTCCCGGCCCGGTTCGCATCTTTGCAGTAGACAATCTTGGTCTTTGCTGGATGCATCGTAAGGCCGCACGCCGCGAACCGCACTTCCAGCGCAGCCCTAATCGCTTGCGCCTCCTTCATGCTCTCGCAATGCACGAGCCCGTCATCCGCATACCGGCACCATGGAGCATTGGGATAGGTTCGCGTCATCCAGACGTCGAATGTATAGTGCAAGAAGAGATTGGCCAGCAACGGGCTGACGACCCCGCCCTGCGGCGTTCCCCGCGTGCGTTGCACAAGGGTTCCATCCGCAAGCTGCAAGGGAGCCGTTAGCCACCGCTTAATATAGAGCCTCACCCATTTGCAATCCGTGTGCTTATCCAGTGCCTTCAGCAGCAGCCCATGCTCGATGTTGTCGAACAGAGCCCTGATGTCGAACTCCAGAACCCAGTCATACTTCCAGCAACGCTTGCGCGTTACGCCTACGGCGTCCAGCGCGGATTTCTCCGGCCGGTAGCCATAGGAATCCGGAAGAAAGATAGGCTCCAGAATTGGCTCAAGCACCATCTTGACCACCATCTGAGCTACCCGGTCTGAAACCGTGGGCACGCCAAGCACTCTTTCCCCGCCACTCTTCTTCGGAATGGCAACCGCCTTGACCGGCGGCGGAAAGTAAGTCCCGGACGACATGCGATTCCAGATCTTGTAAAGATTGTCCTTACGCTTCGATTCGAATTGCCTGATCGTCTCCTTATCGATTCCGGCACCCCCCGCGTTGTGCTTGACAGCACGGAAGGCCGCAGCAACCAGTTTCTTTGGGATATCGAATGGTCTTGCCGCACTCATACGCCTCCTCCTGTTTCCAGTTGGACGCAAAATGCAGCCGCTTGACCCAGCCCCTTTGCTCCGACCGCATTACCGGCCTTCATCGCTCGTACGGGCTGGTCCGCCCCAGGTCTCAGCATCGGTACGCTCGCCTCGTGGCTTTCACCATTTGAACTTCTCCCTTGGCATCCGAGCCCTGGTTCCCGTAGTTCCGCACAAGAGCCTGGACCGGGTTCACGCCCCCTATACGCCGGCTGCCGCACGCCCAGTAACCAAGTCCCCGGCGCACTTATCCCGGAAAGTTCGTTCGCCCCCCGGTTCTGGCAGCACTTCACACTATCGGCGCGTCATCGAAGGGTTTGCTTTCGCTCGTCTCCCCGGACCGTACCTGCCCGGAGCTACCGCTCCCGGCTTTGACTCCAACGCTCACCACCACGGCTTTTGACCGCAGCAGCTTGGAGTGGTTTGAAGCCCGCTCTTGGAAGCTGGCTTCGAAGGACCTGCCTTCATCTCTCACGCAGCTTCTGCACGCTCAGTCAGCTTCTCATTCTGAAACCTCCTGGATGCGTGCCGCTACGGCACACAACAAACCGTGTGCTTGGTTTAAGCTCCCACCATGGTTAATTTGGCTATGGTAAACGCCACAGCTTCTGAGTTCTTGCCACCAACTTTTGGCCGATTTTTTCGAATTCTGGGCCAATTTCCGCGACGCAAGAATCCCGTTAAATATGAGCGGAGATTTGCAATTAACCATATTATGGGCGTCAGGACGGCGCGAGCCGCAGCGGCGCCGGCATTATTTCATTCGTTGTATCAATGCGTTATTACAAAACCGCCACGCTTAACTCATCCTCAAGGAGCCTCTGCTAAATTAGTTCAACATCGAAAAGCGCCTCCAGAACCGGCGAAACCGCCCGCAAAATGGGTTAACAGTTGCTGACCGGAAATCGCTTGGCCAGGCCAGGGCAGAGTGCAGGATGACGCAAGGCAGCGGCCCCGCTATGATCGCGGTGCCAGGCTGGGAGCTACCATGCAAGGAAAGTCGATCCTTCTTATTATCGGCGGCGGCATCGCGGCCTACAAGTGCCTGGATTTCATCCGGCGTGCGAAGGAGCGCGGCGCCAAGGTCCGCTGCATTTTGACCGCAGCCGCGCAGGAGTTCGTAACCCCGCTTTCCGCCGCCGTGCTTTCTGGAGAGCCGGCCTTCACCGAGCTGTTCGACCTCAAGAACGAGACGGAGATCGGCCACATCCGGCTTTCCCGCGAGGCGGATTTGATCGTTGTCGCGCCCGCGACGGCCGACCTGCTCGCGAAGATGGCGCAGGGCCTCGCGGGCGACCTCGCCAGCACCGTTCTGCTTGCGGCGGACAAGCCGGTGCTGGCCGCACCCGCCATGAACTGGCGCATGTGGGAGAACCCGGCCACGCGGCGCAATCTGGCACAGCTCAAAGCGGACGGCGTTCAGTTCGTTGGCCCGAATGAAGGCGCGATGGCCTGCAACGAGCATGGTGTGGGCCGCATGGCCGAGGCGGACGAGATTCTGGCGGCGGCGGAACGGCTGCTGGCCGGTGTGGACTGCAAGCCGCTCAAAGGCCGCCATGTGCTGGTCACGGCGGGGCCGACCTTCGAGCCCATCGATCCGGTGCGCTTCATCGGCAACCGCTCTAGCGGCAAGCAGGGCTACGCCATCGCGGCGGCGGCGGCGCGGGCGGGCGGACGCGTGACGCTGGTGTCGGGGCCGTGCGCGCTGGCGGTGCCCTCCGGGGTTTTCGCGGTTCACGTCGAGACTGCGCAGGAAATGCTGGCCGCGGTGGAGGCGGCGCTGCCCGCGGATATCGGCGTATTCAGTGCGGCGGTAGCCGATTGGCGGCCTGCCACAGTGCAGCACGGCAAGATCAAGAAAGGGGCAGCCACGCCTGAGATCAAGCTCGTCGAGAACCCGGATATTCTCAAGACCGTGTCGAACCGGACTGAGAACCGCCCAGCCCTTGTGATCGGCTTCGCGGCCGAAACCGGAAATGCCGTTGCGGAAGCTCAGAAGAAATTGCAAAGCAAGGGCTGCGACTGGATCGTCGCCAACGACGTTTCGCCGGAAGGCGGGGTGTTCGGCGGCGATAGGAACACCGTGCACTTGATCGGCGGCGCTGGCGTGCAGAGCTGGCCCGAGATGAGCAAGGAAGAGGTGGCCCAGCGCCTCGTGCAGGCAGCAGCGGATTGGCTTAATGGGGCTAGAGGCGGGCAGCATGGGCGCTGACGTGATGCTCGATTATGCCTTGAACAGAGGGCATTGCCCCTCATCCTGTCCTTCTTCCACGCAAGCTCACCAAGGCGAGCTTGCGTGGGAGAGGGACAGGGGTTGAACGCTTCGATTCTGCCGGAACCTAACAATTGCCGGCTCTTTTGTCAGACACACGTATGAGGTTGGCGATCATGACCACTGTCCGTTTTCGGGTGCTGCCGCATGGCGAGGGCCTGCCGGCGCCGTCCTACCGCAGCAGTCTCGCGGCGGGGCTCGATCTCTCCGCTGCCGTTGAGGAGGATGCGGCGCTCAGCCTTGCGCCGGGCGGGCGCGCGCTGGTACCCACCGGCATCGCGCTTGAGTTGCCCGCGGGCTTCGAGGCGCAGGTCCGCCCGCGCTCCGGTCTGGCGCACCGCCACGGCGTCACGGTATTGAACACGCCCGGCACCATCGATGCGGACTATCGCGGGGAAATCCAGGTGATCCTCATCAACCACGGCAACGAAGCATTCACCATTGCCAGGGGCGAGCGGATTGCACAACTTGTCATCGCGCCCGTAGTGGCCGCAACCCTGGAGCAGGTGGAAAACCTAAGCATTACAGAGCGTAACACCGGCGGCTTCGGCTCCACTGGCACGCGCTGAGGTGAGCGGCCATAGCCAATCCTCATAGCATCCATGAGGATTATTTTTATCTTGTGCACCGCACAAAATGCCGCATTTCCATGGCATGTCCCTGGATGCTACTAAAGTCGCAGAAAAACTAGTCTGCATCCCAGAAGGGGGTTCCGATGGTCGAATCTCGCTGGGGAGGAACAATCAGAAAACTGTGGTTGTCAGAGAACGATAAGTTCCGCGACCACTTATTGCGGCTCGATCCCGGCACACGCCGGCTGCGGTTCGGCATGGCCGTCAACGACGATTTTCTATGCGATTACGTCGCGCACATGAGCGATACGAAGGGCCTCGCCTACGGCTATTTCATCGATGGAGAAATGCACGCGGCCGCCGAGATGCGCCTCATCGGCGAGGGCTGGTCCGCGGATGCCGAGGGCGCGTTTTCAGTGGAGCCCGCGCACCAGAACCAGGGGCTGGGCACCGAGCTTCTGGGCCGCATCATCCGCGCGGCGCGGAACCGCGGCGTCACGCGGCTCTACATGAATTGCGTCGCCGAGAACCGTAAGATGCAGCGCATCTGCAAGAAGTACGATGCCGAGCTTGAGTTCGACCACGGCGAGGTGGTGGGCCGCGTGCTGCCGGCGCAGCCGACTTACATTTCGCTCTGGCAGGAGGCCATCGAGGATACGAGCGGCTTCATGCTCGCCGCCATGGACTTGCGGGAGCGCGCGGCGGGCTTCCTGCACCATTAGGCACAAATTGTCATGGCCGGGCTTGACCCGGCCATCCAATAAGCACCTCAAAAGCTGGGACATTTCTGGATGGCCGCATCAAGTGCGGCCATGACAGTAATGTGTGCCTTCGCTAATTCTTCGACTTATCGACCATCCGGCGCTCGGCGATCCAGGGCATCATGGCGCGCAGCTTACGGCCGGTGTCCTCGATGGGGTGGGCGTCGCACTTGGCGCGCATTGCTTTGAAGCTCGTCTGGTTGACGCGGTTCTCAAGCATCCAGTCGCGCGTGAACCGGCCCTCCTGAATGTCCGCCAGCACGGCCTTCATCTTCTCCTTGACGCTCGCGTCGACGACCCTCGGGCCGCTGACATATTCGCCATATTCGGCCGTGTTCGACACCGAGTAGTTCATGTTGGCGATGCCGCCCTCGTAGATCAGGTCGACGATCAGCTTCACCTCATGCACGCACTCGAAATAGGCCATTTCCGGCGCGTAGCCCGCCTCGACCAGCGTCTCGTAGCCGGAGCGCATCAGCTCGACCAGGCCGCCGCAGAGCACGGTCTGCTCGCCGAACAGGTCGGTCTCGCATTCCTCGCGGAAGGTGGTCTCGATGATGCCCGCGCGGCCGCCGCCGATGGCGCTTGCGTAGGACAGGCACAGCTCATGCGCATTGCCGCTGGCGTTCTTCGCCACCGCGATCAGGCAGGGCACGCCCGCGCCGCGCTGATATTCCGCCCGCACGGTATGTCCCGGCCCTTTCGGCGCGACCATGCCAACGTCGAGATCGGCGCGCGGCTCGATCAAATTGAAGTGAACGTTGAGCCCGTGGGCGAAGAGCAGGGCGGCGCCTTCTTTCATGTTGGCGTGCAGGTGCTCGCGATAGATATCGGCCTGCAACTCGTCCGGCGTCAGCATCATCACAACATCGGCCCACTTCGCGGCCTCGGCGACTTCCATCACCTTGAGGTTTTGCGCCTCGGCCTTCTTGGCCGAGTCCGAGCCCTTGCGCAGCGCCACAGCAACTTCCGCCACACCGGAATCCCGTAAATTCAACGTGTGTGCATGGCCTTGGCTGCCGTAACCGACGATAGCGACCTTCTTGCCCTTGATGAGATTAATGTCGGCATCGCGGTCGTAATACACGCGCATGGTGATGTCCCCTTTTTAAGTGTTTCTTGGCTCTGGGTCAGGGCGCGGCGTTGCGTGTGCCATGCAAGCACGCGCTACGCTCTGAAATTGGTGCTACGGCTTAAGCAGGTAAGCGCCCGAGGTCAAACGAATTACGCTGGTTCAGGAGCTTGGGCGTGGGTAAGCCTCCGGACAGGCAGCTTCTCACTTCTTGACTTAATCCGCGTTGAAGGTCATAACGCTTGCCAATACCGCGGTTGTGAGCTTTCCGCATCTTTCCCGGTTTTACTGCAATCGCTGGGGTGTTATGCGGGCAGGAGGCGAAATGGGCGGTGGCGATCTGCCTCCAGATTACAGGCCGTCAGAAGACGAACCATTTATGAATGAGCGCCAGCGCGCTTACTTTAGAAGAAAACTTCTTGCGTGGCGTGACGAAATCCTGCGGGAGAGCAAGGAAACTCTCGATAACTTGCAGGAGTCGGAACAGCATCCCGACATAACGGACCGGGCGACCTATGAATCCGACCGCGGCATTGAGCTTCGCGCGCGCGACCGGCAGCGCAAGCTGATTGCCAAGATCGACGCGGCCCTGGTCCGGATCGAAGAAGGCACCTACGGCTATTGCGAGGATACCGGCGAGCCCATCGGCGTGAAGCGCCTGGACGCCCGCCCCGTCGCCACGTTCAGCCTCGAAGCCCAGGAGCGGCACGAGCGCCGCGAACGCATCTACCGCGACGATTAGCGGGTGCTGGTTGTTGGCGGTGGGGCCTAGACATGGCGCATTACCCCTCATCCTGCCCTTCTCCCACAGGGAGAAGGGACGCCCGAATAGCGCTTAGCGGGTGCGGCATCGTCCCCTCTCCCATAGGGAGAGCATCTGTGTTTGAGGTCAAGCATGTTTTTCGGTCCATGTCCTGTTTTCGCGGATGAGGGCGCTGGCCAGGATGACGAGTTTGCGCATGACTGCGGTCAAGGCGAGCTTGGCCTGTTTGCCTCTGGCGCGCAGCCCGGCGTAGAAGGCTTTCAGGTCCGGGTTGCAGCGGGCGGCGGAAAGTGCCGCCATGTAAAGCGCGGTCCTGACATGGGCACGGCCGCCCTGGATGCGGCGCAGGCCCTGGCGATCCGCGGAATCGTCGTTGAGGGGGGCGACGCCCACAAGCACCGTGGCTTTGGCGGCAGAAATGAGCCCAAGCTCGGGCAGGCAGGCCACGAGGGTTGCCGCAACGGCAGGCCCGACGCCTTTAATGGACAGAAGAATTTCGTACCGGCTTTTCAGGACAAAATCGCCTTCGATCAGCGCCGCGATGGCCGCGTCAAGGTCTGCCGCCGCCCGCTCGCAAGCAGCGAGCTGACGTTTGAGAAGCCGCTTCAGAAGCGCGCTTTCAGCGGTGCCGTGCCGGTTCTTGAGTGCGGTTTCATCGGCCTTGACGGCTTGCCTGGCCAAGACCAGCTCCTGAAGCTCCGCCGCCGTCTTAGCCGGAACGGGTGTGGTCCTAGGGCCGGTGGCGGCGCCAAAAAGCGCCAGAATCCGCGCATCGATCCCGTCAGTCTTGGCAAGCTGCCCGATCGACTTGGCGAACTCGCGCGGGCGCTGGGGATTGACGGCGGCAACCAGATAGCCCGCCTGGCTGAGTACGCGGTGCACAAGCCGGTGCAGCTTGCCGGTCGCCTCCACAATGACAAGCGCCACCTTGGAGCCGGCCAGTTCCTTGCGCAGGCGCCGGATACCCTCTTTGCTGTTGGGAACGCGGAAACTCTGGCCAGTTGGGTGCAGATAAACGTCGAGCCACGCTTTACAGACGTCGATGCCCACGTAAACTGCTTCATCGGCTCGTACGGATGTTATCTTGCCTTGCATGCGGGACTTGCTCCCCAATCATCTGTTCAGAACACGAGCCGGGGCGGACGGACCAAGCTCTCCCGCAAGCCAAAAGCTTATGGGACTGACGGTCCCGCCCGCCCGCCGCAAGAGGGATGGCCATCCCTCTTGCGGCGCCCTCATCACCAAAGCGATTCGGGCCCGCCTCCAACATGCAAGGGACAGGGTGAGGGGTTGTACGCTATGTACAGATGACCGCCTTCCGGCATCAAACTGAGGTGGCCTTAACGCACAACTCCACCGCTGCTGTCTTGTAGCCCAGCCTGGTTCTGCCCGGCCGGCTCGCGCTTGCGGTTGGGATTGCGCGACGGCACATCCGCGATGCCCATGGCTTCTGCCGCGCGCTGCAACAGGGCCGGGTCCATGTTCGTGCCGGGCAGCGGCTCCGGCATGCGGCCCTCATGGGCCTTGAGCATAACCTCTTTCCAGATTTCCGCAGGCAGAGAGCCGCCAGTAATGCCGCGCATGGGGCTCGCATTATCGTTGCCCATCCATACGCCGCCCACCCAATTCGCGGTATAGCCGATGAACCAGGCGTCTTTAAAGTGCTGGCTCGTGCCGGTCTTTCCCGCAGCGGGGTAATAGTCCAGCGACGCGGCGCGCCCGGTGCCGCCAGCCACGACCGCGTTCATCATGTCGTTCATGGCGCTCACCGCGCGGGCGCTGACGATGCGCGCGGGCTTCTCCTTTGAGCGCTCGAACAGAACGCGCCCATCGCTGTCCTTGATGCGCTCGACCACCTCCGGCACCACGGCGAGCCCGCCATTGGCGAAAACCGCGAAAGCCGACGTCATTTCGAGAAGCGTGGTTTCAGAGGTCCCGAGTGCCAGTGTCGGGCCGACATCATGCACGGATTGAACGCCAAGCCGGTTCGCGACTTCCACCACGCGCCGCGTGCCGGTCATCTCCGCCAGCCGCACCGCCGCCATATTGCTCGAATGCGTAAGCGCCGTTCTGAGGCTGATCAACCCGCGATAGTCGTTGCTGAAATTGGTGGGCTTCCAGCCGCCGATGTCGATGGGGCTGTCGTCGATCTGCGAGTTGGGCGTGAAGCCGTTCTCGATGGCGGCGAGATAGATGAAGGGCTTGAACGCCGAGCCCGGCTGCCGCATGGCCCGTACTGCGCGGTTGAACTGGCTCTCGGCATGATTGCGGCCGCCGATCATGGCCCGGATCGCGCCATCGGGAGTGAGCAGAAGCACGGCGGCTTCGGAAGCGCGCGCGGTGCGGCCCTTGGTGCGCATCACATTTTCGACCTCTGTCCGCGCGGCCATTTGCAGGTTCACGTCGATGGTCGTCTCAACGATCAGGTTGCGGTTCGCCTCAGCCGTCAGCATCGGCGTCACCTCGGCAACCCAGTCGGCGACGAAACCGAAGCCCGGCTTCGATGGCGGCGTCTTCAGCTCAACCTTGGTGGTTGCAGCCTCCGCATACTGGTTGATGTCGATCTGGTCGGATTCGGCGAGCACGCGCAGAATCGCCTTGGCACGCACCCTCGCCCTGTTCATGTTTCCGTTGGGCGAATAGTAGGACGGCGCCTTGATGAGACCCGCCAGAATGGCCGCCTCAGCCAAGGTGATGTCCTTCGGCTCCTTGCCGAAGTAGGAATAGGCCGCTGCCCCGATCCCGTAATTGCCGCCCCCGAAATAGACGCGGTTCAGGTAAAGTTCCAGAATTTGCTGCTTCGAGTAACGCCACTCAAGCCACAGCGCCAGGACGAACTCCTCGGCCTTGCGCGATAGGGTACGCTTGGGCTGAAGGAACAGGTTCTTGGCGAGTTGCTGGGTGATCGTCGATCCGCCCTGCTGCACATCGCCCGAGCGGAAATTGGCACTCGCCGCCCTGAGCAGCGCCCGGGGGTCGATGCCGAAATGATAGAAGAAGCGCCGGTCCTCGGCCGCAAGCACGGCCTTTATGAGATTGGGCGATATGTCCTTGTAGGGCGCGTAGGCCCGGCGCATGCCGCGCTCGCCGATGAATTCACCGCCGCGGGCCAGGATAGTGATGTTCGGCGGCACATTGATGGTCATGGCATCGCGCGGGTCTGGCAGGATCGAGGCGTAATAGGACGCGACGGAAACTAGCGTTATCGCGATCCAGGCGGCCGTGACCAGAAGCCAGGGAATGAGGCGCAGAAGCGGCCGGTGCGCGCTGCGATGCGGCTCGGCGAGCGGGGATTCGGTGACGAACCAGATGCCCGCTCTTTTGAGGATGCGCCAGATTGAGCGGAGGACGGTGCGCGCGAGGGCGGACGAAAGCCGCCAAAGACAAAGTGCGGGAAAGCGCAGTGAGCGGACAAAAGCCGCCCAGAAACGCGTGACCTTTTCTGCGCCCCACTTTGCACGCGACAAGTCCACGCAACGCCTCACAAATGTCCAGGCCGTACCTGTCAAACCGGCCTTGATGTAGTAACATTTATCGGCGTTATATTAAGACGGGGTTAAGATTAGCCGGGGGCTGATAAATTATTTGCCCGCCGTTCAGCTGCTCCTTGCCGGCGCCAATCCCATGGCGGCTACGCGGGCAGCAGCAGCAAGTCCGCCGCATCCAGTTTCAGGCCCGGCGGATCGAGCGCGATTTCGCCTTCGCGGACGATCTTGGGCGGGTGGATTCCGTCAGCAGACCGGCTGTACTGGATAATAACAGCACCCTCGGCATCCACGATCAGGTAGTGAAGGATGCTCCCCACCTTGAAGTAGCCCGCCACCTTGCCTGTGAGATCGCGCCGCATTGAGGTTGGCGAAAGCACCTCCACCACGATAACAGGGTTCGGAACCTCCAGCGCATTCAGCGGCGGCAGGCCGCCGCAATGAACGAGCGCATCGGGCTCATAAGCGGTAAACGCGTTCACGCGCACAGTAATCCCGTCGGGCAAGGCGTGGCACTTTACGCCAGCGCGCGAAATAGCGGCTGCAAGCGCATTGGCAACCCGCATCTTTGTGAGCGCATGCCCCACCTGCTGAGGGGACATGGAGACAATCTCGCCCTCTTCCAGCTCGAACTGGCCTTCGCGGTCCTGGCTCCATGCCAGGAACTCGTCGACTGTCATTTTGGGCCTGGCGGGTTCTGCCATTCCTTACCCCCGGTGTCCGGTCTGCAAGCGGACATACAGTTCATTATGCCCGTTGAAACGGTGCCTCACAATATGGGATATACCGCCTGGGATTTCACTCAGCGCCAGGAAGCAGCCATGGAAGAAGAATTCGCTCTCGTCATAGGCGACAAGGCTTGGTCGTCCTGGAGCCTGAGGCCATGGCTTGCCGCGAAGATTGCGGGCATCCCGTTCCGCGAGGTGCCGGTCAGGCTGCGGCAGCCGGACACGGCGGCACAAATCGCGCAGCATTCGCCGTCGCGGCACATCCCCGTGCTCAAGCGCGGCGGCTTCGCGGTGTGGGACAGCCTCGCCATTTGCGAATATCTGGCTGAGCTTGTGCCCGAAGCGCGGCTTTGGCCTGCTGACATTCAGGCGCGGGCTGTGGCGCGCGCGATCTCCGCCGAGATGCACTCAGGCTTCCAGACGCTGCGGGAGGAATTTACGATGGATTTCCACGCGCGGGTCAGCGGCCGGGTTCCTTCGGAAAAGGCGCGGGCGGATATCTGCCGCGTGGTGCAAATCTGGTGCGAGGCGCGGCAGAAGTTCGGCGCGGGCGGGCCGTTTCTGTTCGGCGGCTTCACCGTCGCGGATGCGATGTTCGCGCCGGTCGCCACCCGTTTCCTGACCTATGGCCTCGATCTAACCGCCTTTGGCGATACCGGCGCCGCCGCTGCCTATGCGCAAGCCATTCTCGGCCTTCCTCAAATGCGGGAATGGGGCGAGGGCGCGGCGCGCTAACCCGCCAGGCTCGCCCTGCGGATTTTCCCTGCTCTGACTGCAACCGCTGGCCGTCAAAGGTTCAGCGCAACACATCGCGGGCACGGTCGATTAAGTCGCTGAAGGTTGGATCGGGGCGCGGTTTGCCGGGCATTCCTCGCCGAAGACCTGCACGACGCGGAATACATCCTTGCCGTCCGCCTGCTTCCAGGCGGCGGCGCCGATGCCAATGTCGCGCACGCGCTTTTCGAGAAGGTTGGAGTTATGGCCGGGCGATTTCTTCCAGCCATCCATGGCTTTGCGCCCAACCTCATCGGCGAGCATAGTCTGCGGCTTGCGCCAGCCGCCCCAGACGTTTTCTGCGACGAAGCACCATTGATATCCTTGAGCGTAGACGCGCTTGGCGGGCGTTTTGCCGTCGGCGGTGTGGCCCATGCCCTCGTGCTCGGCGAGATAGGCCGCGTAGCCGGCCGCCGCCGCGTCGAGCGCCGCATTCTGCTTGAGCTGCTGCAGCTTCTTCGTTTCGCGATAAATGTTGGTTTCCGAGAGCACCACGGCTTTCAGTGCCGCAACGTCAATCGGCACCTCATCCGCCCAGGCAGGCAGTGCGGCGCACGCCAGGACGGCAATGGCGTATATGGAATGTCTGCTGCTTGTCATCACGGTTCGCGAACTTAAATCGAAGTAATCCGCTCCGGCTCTTGCCTTGGGCAGAGGGCGTTCTTGTGGCGGCACACGCAAAAGTTACCCTCACGCTGTCTCTATCCCCAGGAGAAAAAGGGGCAGGATGAGGAGAGCCATTTCGCTATCGCCAGCGGCTCAAGACGGCGGGGTGCCGAAGAGATTGAGGTCGATAGCCAGCCCCATGGCAAGGTAGCCAAGCCGGTTGGGGTGCAGTTTGTCGCCGGGGCCGCCCATGGTCGAAATCCGGCACGAATTCCGGCTGCAGCTCGCCTGTTTCGCGGTTCGCCGTGACCTTGTCGAAATCGATCACGCCGTCGAACAGCCCCGAGCCGCGGATGAAATCGTTCAGGTTCTGCCGCTTCATGTCCTGCTCGGCGAAACCGTGCGCTGGTCCGATGTTGCCACGCGCCGTCGTAACGGTGGCGCCAATCACGCGCACGCCTGGAAGGCGCTTCCTGATTGCGGCCACGCCGTCCGCCAGCGCCGTCTTGGCGTCCTCAACGCTGACATTGCCGTTCTTGCTGAAATCGTTGATGCCCTCGAACCAGATCACCGAGGAAACGCCGGACAGGCTTAGCACGTCGCGATCGAGCCGCTGCAGCGCCGCGGGTCCGCCGGGATAGGGCATTTGCGGGCTGTATTCGGCTGGGCCGGTGATCTGATTGCCGCCGATGCCGGCATTCACCACGGAAAACTTGCCGCCGAATTTCGCATGCAGCCGCCTGGAGAGAACATCGGGCCAGCGGTCGTCGCCGTTCAGCGTCGAGCCGGTGCCGTCGGTGAGCGAATCGCCAAAGGCTACGATGAGCTGCGTGCCGGGCGCCATCTTCATGTCGAGCGCGTCGAGGAAATACGAGGACGTGGTGCTGAAGGGAAAGGAGGCCTCGTCCTCCTCCGCGCCATGTGCGCCGGCGCCCTGCGCCGAGAGGTAGGATGTGTTGAGGCCCTTTGCGTGCCAGGTCATTGGGCCGCTTTCGCCAGCGACGTGGAAGCTCACCGCGAGCTTCCGGCCCTGAAGGCCGAGCGGCCCCGCATCTGCCACGAAGGGCAGCTCCACCGCATCGCTCCATACGCTTTGGCCAGGCTCCACCATGACGCTAGCGGAGCCGCCAAAGGTCACGGGCCGGTTGGTGCCCGCGGCCACGGCGGAGCTGGCGAGCTGCATGCCGATATAGACGCCGTCGAACGTAACAGGCTTCGTGCCGAAAGCGTTGGAGAGGCGGATGCGGGCCTCGCGGCCCCAGACATCCGGCCCAACGATTAGCCGGAAGCTCTGGTCCTTGGCTCCGGTTTCGGGCGCGGGAAACACCCGGCGCAAGTCGGGTTGGAGGATCGAGTTGCCCACTGGATAGGGGCCTTGGGCGGAAGTAGCCCAGGCGGTGATCCACTTGTCAGCAGCTTGCTGCGCGTTGGCCGCGAACGGCAGCAAAGCGCAGAAAAGCGCCAACCACGCTGCCTTTGCAATACGCATGGTAAATCCCTCAAGTCCGCGTTCCGCAAGAAGGGCATTACGCTGTCCCTCTCAGCAAGCTAGCCAAGGCGAGCTTGCCACTTAATATGTCCGCATTCGCGAGCGAGTGCGGAATGGGAGAGGGAACGCTGTTGCACGCTCCAAGCGTTATTCTGGCGTCCTTCTCCCCATGGGGAGAAGGACAGGATGAGGGGTAATGCGCTATAGATTTGCCTCATCCTTCAGCAATTGCCGGCAGCTAAGCCGATTGAGACGGGAAGCCTCTCGCCTTGAGCGCCGCCGCAATCTCCGCGAGCGTTGCTGGATCGTCGATGGTCGCGGGCATCTTGTATTCCTCGCCGTCGGCGATCTTGCGCATGGTGCCGCGCAGGATCTTGCCGGAGCGCGTCTTGGGCAGGCGGGCGACCGTGAGCACCGTCTTGAAGGCCGCGACTGGGCCGATCTTCTCGCGCACCAGCTCGACGATTTCCTTCTCGATGACATGCACCTCGCGCGCCACACCGGCCTTCAAGAGCACGAAGCCGGCCGGGACATGCCCTTTGAGGCCGTCGGCGACACCGATCACCGCGCATTCGGCCACATCGGGATGGCTTGCGACCACCTCCTCGATGCCGCCCGTGGAGAGCCGGTGGCCCGCGACATTGATGATGTCATCCGTGCGTGACATGACGAAGACATAGCCGTCTTCGTCGATGTAGCCCGCATCCGCAGTCTTATAGTAGCCCGGATACTCAGTGAGATAGCTTTCGAGGAAGCCCTTGTCGTTCTCCCAAAGCGTGGGCAGGCAGCCCGGAGGCATCGGCAGGCGGATCGACAGCGCGCCGGTCTGACCTGGCTTCATCTCTTCGTTGCTTTCGTTCAACACGCGCAAATCGTAGCCCGGCAGCGGGAAGGTCGGCGAGCCATGCTTCACGGCTGCGCGGCCAAGCCCCACGCAATTGCCGGCGATGGCCCAGGCCGTCTCCGTCTGCCACCAATGGTCGATAACCGGCACCTTGAGCAGGTCCTCGGCCCATTGCACCGTGTTCGGGTCGGCGCGCTCGCCCGCCAGGAACAGCGTCTTGAAGTTTGAGAGGTCGTATTGCCCAAGCAGCGTACCGTTCGGGTCTTCCTTCTTAATCGCGCGGAAGGCGGTTGGCGCGGTGAACAGCGCCTTGACTTTGTATTCCGAGATCACGCGCCAGAACGCACCCGCGTCCGGCGTGCCGACGGGCTTGCCCTCGTAAAGGATCGTAGTCGCGCCTTGCAGCAGCGGGGCATAGACGATGTAAGAGTGGCCGACCACCCAGCCGACGTCGGACGCGGCCCAGAACACATCGCCGGGCGCGATGCCGTAATGTTTGTGCATCGTCCATTTGAGCGCCACCATGTGGCCGCCCGTGTCGCGCACCACGCCTTTCGGCTTGCCCGTGGTTCCGGAGGTGTAGAGGATGTAGAGCGGGTCGGTGGACTCCATCGGCTCGCAGGGCGCGTGAACCGCCCGGCTCTTGGCGGAGGTCATCAGCGAGGCGTAGTCGTAGTCGCGGCCAGGGATGAGCGTGCATTCCGCCTGCGGGCGTTGCACGACGATGCAGCCCTCGGGCTTCACCGCCGAAAGCTCGATAGCCTGATCGAGCAGAGGCTTATAGTGCACGATGCGGTTCGGCTCGATGCCGCAGGAGGCCGTGACGATCAGCTTCGCGTGTGCGTCCTCGATGCGCACCGCAAGCTCGTTCGCCGCGAACCCGCCGAACACCACCGAATGGATGGCGCCGATGCGCGCGCAGGCCAGCATCGCCACCAGCGCTTCCGGGATCATCGGCATGTAGACGATAACGCGGTCGCCCTTCTCGATGCCCATCTCCTTGAGCACGCCGGCGAACGACGCAACCTCACCCAGCATTTGGAAGTAGGTATAAACCTTCTTCTGGCCAGTCACCGGGCTGTCGTAGATGACGGCCGGCTGCACGCCGCGCCCGCGCTCCACATGCCGGTCGAGGCAGTTGTAACAGGTGTTCGACACCCCGCCCACGAACCAGCGGCCATAAATGCCTTGGGCGCCGTCGAAGATTTGCTTTGGCTGTTCGAACCAGTCGATGTCGCGCGCGGCATCGGCCCAGAACCCCTCCGGATCGCGTTTCCAGCTTGCGTAAACTTCTGAATATTGGCTTGCGCCAAGCCCATTCTCGCTCATGGCCACCGACCTCCCAATACTGGCATCTTGAGCAAATCGCCACGGATTTCGCAAGGCAAGAAGTGCCGGCATGAGGCGTTTTGAAGCGCAGCCTTAACTTGCCCCCAGTCCTGCGGCTTTCCGCATGTTGCGTCAAGGCTCTATCCAAATGGCGGGTTCTTTCCCGGCGCCCCGCAAAACTCGATAATCGTACCACTCCGCCGCTCCAAGGAGTTAGGCAGAAACTTAACGGGGGAGTAGCGGTTGCATTCGAGGACTTGGCGGATCGCCACAAAAAGCCCTGTCTTTAGCCCCAAAGCGCCCATAACCTTCGTGCACGAAAAAATATGAATAAGTGGACTTGGGGGAACGTTGACATGGCTTGGTGGCGTGGGATTGCGATTGCTGCAATGACGGCGCTTTGGCTCGCGGCAAGCACGGGCTTGGCAGTTGCTGGGGCGCAGGAGGAAATCGAAGCCCTCGTAACGCAGGTGCATGCATTGCGCGACGCCGGAAAGAACGCGGAGGCGCTTCCTCTGGCGCAAAAGGCGCTTGTTATCGCGGAACAAAAGCTTGGTCCCGATTCAGAAGCGGCCATTGCGCCGCTGATCAACATTGGCGCCATCAGGCTTGCCGCGATCCTGGCCGGACAAGGCAGTTTCGGGGGACCCGCTGGTCAAGCCGATTGGGATAAGGCAGAGGCTCCTTTCAAGCGCGCGCTGGCACTCAGGGAAAAATATCCCGGCGACAACAAACGCCCGGACTTGGGAAAAATTTTGCTTGCCCTGAGCGTCACATATTCGAGCGAGAAAAAATTCGACGACGCGGACGGCTACTTCAACCGTTACTTCGAATACGCCGAGGCGCGCATTGCCGCGAAGAAGCTGAGGCCTGACGATCCGGACTTGTCCAAGGCCCTGACCATGCAATCGGCAACCTACCTCGTCAGGGCCAGGATCGGCGATCTGCAAAGGCTCTATCAGCACATGATCGCCCTGTCGGAACAGCATTTGGGCTACGACCATCCTTACACCGGGGTCCAAGTTGCCCAGCTCGCGCTGTTCCTTGGCATGCTGCAAGGCCCCGTGGCGGTACAGCCGCTCAACGAGCGTTTCGTGGCCATCGCCAAGAAAGCGCTGGAGAACCCAACTACCGATCTTGGACAGTCGGTAACGCGTGACGACTTGATGGCCCGGTTGAACCGCGCAGCCGAGCAGTTGATGGCGGCCGGTAAGCAGGACAAGGCGCAAGAGGCGCTCGCCATCGTCCGCAACGCGCGGGCGGCGGCATCTCAATCTCAGCCTGTCCAGCAAACCGCCGAAAACGGCACGGACCCTGACGCTCTGGCCAAACAAGCGGACGAGGTAGAGAAGCAGAAGGGCAGAGACCAAGCCTTGCCGCTGCGCAAGCGCGTTGCGGTCCTGAGACAGCAGGCGTTAGCCGCCAATCCGGGAGACGCGAACGCCCAGGCTCGATTGGCCGCGGCCTGCCAGCAACTCGCGGACTATTATTTCAGCGCGGGCCTTGCCGGCGATGCCGAGCCGATGTTCCAGTGCGTGCTGCTCGTCCGGGAAATGGGGGGCGACAAGCTCAAGATCGCGCAGGCCCTCGACAATATGGGGAGCGTTCTGGACCGGCTGGGCCGGTTCGGCGAGGCCGAGGAGACCTTGAAGCGCGCTATCAAGCTTATAGAGGAGGTGAAGGGTTCCGATAGCACCGACACGTCACCAATACGCATCCGGGTGGCGGGTTTGATGGCGAAGCAGGGGCGCGCGGAGGAAGGCGCCAAATTTGGAATGGCCAACCCGGCCGCAACCGAGAAGCTGTTCGCGAGGCCTCCCGGCAAGCGTAACGCGCTGGCCGACCTCGACAACTGGGGCGCCGATCCAGATGCACAAAAGCGCTACAGTGTTATGGAGTGGCGCGGCATGGAACTCGACCACAAGATGATTGACATGCTTGGGCCAGATAGTCCGAGCCTGATAACCTCCTTGTTTCATACAGGCGGCCTGTTCCTGCTCTCCAACGATTTGCCGAATGCCGCTGGCTATCTGAACCGCGCCGCCAAGATCGCAATCGCATCGCTAAAGCGGGGCGGCCGTTCTGGGGCTGCAGGCGAGGACGGCGGCGGGTACAGCACCATATTTATGGATCTGGTGAAAGTGGGGAACCGCTTGGCGAAGGCGGAGCCTGGCTCCGAGTCCAAGCTGCGCGACAATCTCTTCGTGATGGCACAGTGGGCGCAGCATTCCGCGGCGGCAGGCGCGCTTGCGCAAATGGCCGCGCGTCCGCAAAGCAACCCGGCTCTGGCCCAGCTTGCCCGCGAGCGCCAAGATCTCGCGAGCGAGCGGCGCGAACTGGATGCCGGTCTTTTTGCCGCCGTCTCGCTTCCGGCCGAAGCCCGGCAGCAACAGGCGGAAAGGGACCAAGAGGTGCGCAGCCGGGTGGCCGCAATCGACAAGCGCATCGAGGAGATCGATGCGGCGCTGCTCAAGCAGTTCCCGAAATATGCCGATCTGGTCAATCCCATCCCCTTGAGCGTGGCGAAGGTCCAGGCCCTGCTTCACCGGCCGAGGCTTTGGTGCTGTTCATGGACACGCCGTCAACCGTCAAGGAGGCCGGAGAGACCATCGCCTGGGTGGTGACATATGAGAAAGTCCACTGGGCCCAAATCGGAATTGGCGGGGCGGCGCTCGCCGAAACGGTTTTCGCGCTGCGCTGCGGCCTGGACGCGGCTGCTTGGCAGGGCGATGGCGCGGCGGCTTGCGAAAAGGCGGTGAAAGCCAAGAACGAGTACCCTGACAAGCCCCTGCCTTACGATCTTGAGCGCGCCCATAAGCTCTATCAGGCGCTGTTCGGGCCGTTCGCGGACCTCATCAAGGAAAAGAGCCTCCTGATTGCGGCCTCAGGCACTCTAACCTCGCTGCCGCTTCAGGCGCTGGTGACGGAAAAGCCCCGCGAGGCGCTGCCCAGCTGGAAGGGCTATCACGGCGTCAAATGGCTGGGCCGCGAGCACGCGGTCGCGGTGCTGCCCTCGGTGCCAAGCCTTTCGGTGCTGCGCAAGGAGGCGAAGGCCGCCAGCGCCGCCGAACCGTTCGTTGGCTATGGCGATCCGAGGCTGGATGGCAACCCCGAATGCGGCGAGGCGCAACCGCCCAAGGCTTGCCCTGGGGAGGGAGCGCCGGAAGGTTCCGCTCCGGCCAAGCGCGGCTGGGCGGCACGGAGCCTCGGCACCTATTTCCACGCGGGGCACGGGGATGTGGGGATACTGCGCACGCTGTGCCCGCTACCGGAGGCGGCCCTTGAGCTTAGTTGCGTGGCTAAGAGCCTCAACGCGCCGGTGGGCCGTGTGCTGACCGGCAGCGCGGCGACGGAGGCCGCGGTGAAGCACGCCCATCTCGACCGCTACCGCGTGCTTCACTTCGCCACCCACGGTCTGCTCGCGGGCCAGACTGCGTCGCTCAACGGCGGGGCGGCCGAACCCGCCCTGGTTCTGACCCCGCCGAAAGCGGCGAGCGACGAGGACGACGGCCTGCTTACCGCTTCCGAGATTACGCAGCTCAAGCTCAACGCAGACTGGGTCGTGCTGTCGGCGTGCAATACGGCGGGCGGCGAAAAGACGGGCGCCGAGGCGCTCTCGGGACTCGCCCGCGCCTTCTTCTATGCGGGCGCGCGGTCGCTGCTGGTGTCCCACTGGGAAGTCGATTCCTACGCAGCGACGATGCTCACCACAACCGCATTCAAGGATCTGAGCGTGACACCGGACATCGGCCCGGCAAAGGCGCTGCAACGCTCGCAGGCAGGCCTGATGGACGATCCCAATCGGCCATGGGACGCCCACCCCTCGTTCTGGGCACCGTTCGTGCTCGTGGGCGAGGGCACCCGTAGCGGCACGCATGCGGCCGGCGCCGAGGGGGCGGCATCGGCCAGTCCGTGGCCGCAAACGGAGGGCGCCATCCGGCCGCAAGCGCGCGGCGCCAAGCCAAAAGCTCCGAGCCCCGCCGCTACCCGGAAGAAGCCGGCGGTTCATTAGCCTGCCTTGGCCTTCCGTTTGCTTTTCGAAGGACGGCCGCCGGCGAATGCACCAAGCGTGAGACTTGAATGCCCGTGCGTATCACCACAGGGGAAAGGGGTAAGCATTTCGAGCGGCGGCAAGGCTTAGCAGATGGCCGTCGCTCCGCGCGGCGGCCTTGCATCTTGCCTGGATGGACATTTTGCCAGGCTCCGGCCGTGCGGGGTTATGAGCCGTCTGCGTGAGTGTTTCGAAGTCTGCCACGGCATCGTCCCTATGCACGCGGCAATCATCGCCGGGAAAGATCATGTCCATCACCCAGGGCAGGCTGTTTTCTATGGTCCTATTGCGGCGGGCGGCTGAGGCGATCCAGCGTGGTGTGTTCCTTTGATGAACATTTCTTCGTATTTCAGGCTACGCCAGAGACGCTCGACAAAGATGTTGTCCAGAAACCGTCCCTTGCCGTCCATACTGATCCGGACGTCTTGCGCCGCCAGCGTATCTATGAACGCCGCCGCCGTGAACTGAACTCCCTGATAGGTGTTAAATATTTCAGGCTTGCCGTACCGGCTCAGGGCTTCTTGTAACGCCTCGACGCAGAAATCTGTCTCCATGCCGATAGAAACCCGCCAGGCCAGCTCAGTCCCTGCTGCGCCCGGCTGAACGGGAGAGGCGCCACCGTGCGCCGTTTGTGACACAGTGCGAGCAGCCGGGCGCTACCTCGGGCGCGGGTGGTCAGGCGGCCGGCTTACGGCCAAGCCGGAGCGCGGCGGGGAGGAGGATCGCGGTCCAGAATGCCGGATAGCCAAGCCTTATGGCGTTGTACATGTCCTCGTGCCGGCCGGCGGGAAAGATGCTGACCGTGAGGTAGGCAAAATACACCGCGAGGATGAGCCCAGCCGCCAGATAAAGCGCCGCCCGCCAGCGCACTGGCGCAAGCAGCCGGTTCGCAAGCCAGGCGAGGCCGGCGGACACGCAGAGCCAGTATAGCGCAAGCCAGACCGAATGCGCTGGAGCCGGCGGCATAAACACGTATGAGTGGAACGCGTAGATCTCGTCTCTGGCTCCGGCGAAGGCGGCGAAGCTTAGTGCGGTCGCTGCGGCGATGAACGCCAAGAGGCGCGGGAGATTGTAATCGCGCGCCATGGCGGCTGCACAAGCCACAGCAATCGCGGCACAGGCCGGGAGCGCGCCCCATTGGAACCCGTTGAGCCATTCGATGCCTTCGCTGCCGTTGAACCAGCCGATGCCTGCGTACCACGCGGCCCAGGCCGCGAGCGCAGCCGCCAGCACCGCCGCCACACGCGCCAGCGCCTCAATCGCGAACAGGGACTTTGCTTCCATTGGCGGCTCTGGGCGGACATGCGCATGCCCGTAGTAGGCGATTGGTTCGAGCTGTGACTGGGGCGAAGCTGCGCGGCCCTCGCCAAAGCCGGATTGCAGGCTTGCGCCAACCAGAGCCATTCTCTCCTTGAACTCCGCCACGAATGGGGCATAACCCCCCTATCTTCCCGATCAGGTCATCTCCCATGAAAGAAGTCGTTGCCGAACTCGAACGCCGCCGCTCCGAGGCCCGCCTGGGCGGCGGCGTCAAACGCATCGAAGCCCAGCACAAGCGCGGCAAGCTGACGGCCCGCGAGCGCATCGAGCTGCTGCTCGACGACGGCTCGTTCGAGGAATTCGACATGTTCGTCGAGCACCGCTGCATCGATTTCGGCATGGAGCAGAGCAAGATCCCAGGCGACGGCGTGGTGACCGGCTGGGGCACGATCAACGGCCGCATGGTCTATGTCTTCGCCAAGGATTTCACGGTGTTCGGCGGCTCGCTCTCGGAGGCGCACGCGCAGAAGATCATGCAAGATCCAGGACATGGCGCTGCAGAACCGGCGCGCCGGTCATCGGCCTGTTCGACGCCGGCGGGGCGCGCATCCAGGAAGGCGTGGCGGCGCTCGGCGGCTATGCCGAGGTGTTCCGGCGCAACGTGCTGGCCTCGGGCGTGATCCCGCAGATTTCCGTCATCATGGGGCCGTGCGCGGGCGGCGACGTCTATTCGCCGGCCATGACCGATTTCATCTTCATGGTGCGCGACACCTCCTACATGTTCGTCACCGGCCCGGACGTGGTGAAGACGGTGACGAACGAGGAGGTGACGGCCGAGGAACTTGGCGGCGCCAGCATTCACACCACGCGATCCTCCGTCGCCGACCGCGCCTTCGACAACGATGTGGAATGCCTGCTGCAGATGCGGCGGCTGATGGATTTCCTGCCGCTCAACAACATGCGAGCAGCCGCGCCGCACCTGCCGACTAAGGACGATATCGCACCGCGTCGGAGACGTCGCTCGACACGCTGATCCCCGATAATCCCAACAAGCCCTACGACATGAAGGAGCTGATCCTGAAGGTCGTGGACGAGGGCGATTTCTTCGAAATTCAGGAGGCCTTCGCGAGGAACATCATCACCGGCTTCGCCCGGATCGAGCGGCTCCACCGTCGGCGTCGTCGCCAACCAGCCGATGGTGCTGGCGGGCGTGCTCGACAGCGACGCCGCCGCAAGGCCGCGCGCTTCGTGCGCTTCTGCGACTGCTTCAATATTCCGCATCGTGACCTTCGTCGACGTGCCGGGCTTCCTGCCGGGCACGGCGCAGGAATATGGCGGCCTCATCAAGCACGGCGCCAAGCTGCTGTTCGCCTATCGCCGAGGCGACGGTGCCGAAGGTGACGGTGATCACCCGCAAGGCCTATGGCGGCGCCTATGACGTGATGGCCTCGAAGCACATCGCGCGGCGACGTGAACTACGCCTGGCCGACGGCCGAGATCGCGGTGATGGGCGCCAAGGGCGCGGCGGAGATCCTCTACCGCGCCGAGCTTGGCGACCCGGAGAAGATCGCCGGCGCGCACGAGGAATATAAGGAGCGCTTCGCCAATCCGTTCGTCGCCGCCGAGCGCGGCTATATCGACGAGGTGATCATGCCGCACGACACGCGCTAGCGCATCGCCCGCGCGCTCAACATGCTGCGCAACAAGCAGGTACGAGAAGCCCTGGAAGAAGCACGATAACATCCCGCTTTAGGCGGGGTGTTGCGTTAGGGCGCCGTTCCGAGGCCACCAGCGTTGACTTGACGAGGGCACAACCCCTCACCCTGTCCCTTGCATGGGAGAGGGGACCCTCGAACATGCGCTGCGGATATTTCCGGCGTCCCTTCTCCCATGGGGAGAAGGACAGGATGAGGGGAGATTCGCTCGATCATTGGCGCGGCCCACAGAACGCGCTCAGCTTCGGCGTAGCGTTTCATCTTTCTGTTTGCTATATCTCCGCCGCGATCTGGGCGAAGCGTGGGGCAAGCATGCCGGAGCAGATCAAGCGCGATTTTTGGCTTTATGCGGGGCTCGTCATTTCGGGCTTGTTGAACCTGACGGGCATGGCCAGCATCGTCGATGGCCTCGTCACCCGGACGCATTTCTTCCGCGATATCATCGATGTGTATCGCGCCCTGATCCGCGAGCCGCTGGCTTACGCCGGCAATCACCTCCGGCCCTTCGGCCACATCCCCCACTGGGCCTTCGACGTGTTTGTGCTCTGGTCCGCGCTATTTCTCGCTACGAATATTATCGCATACAGGGAGGAGGGCAAAACGATATTGGGAGGAATTTATGAGGATTATCGTAATTTCGGGCTTGTGCACACCTTCGAAACTGCAATTTTGCTCACGGTATTCTTACCGATAACACTAGTTGCGGTGTTGCTCGGTGCGCTCTCAGAGGACGCCTCAGAAAAAGCCGAGGGTCGCAGACGGGTTAGAGATATATTTCAAAACTTCCTGCTTATTCTAACCCTCTTTGCCGTCATCCTCTTTATCAACTGGCAGCTCAAGAAGTTCGCGTAAGCGCACCGTTTTCAGCCGCCCAGAAGCCGGACCTCGACATCGGGCAGGGCTTGCGCGGCGGCGGCCAGGCGCTTGTCCGCCGTCACCAGCGGCGCGCTCTCGCGCCGCGCCAGCGCGAGGTAGAAGCAATCGTAGATAGGATGCGGGATCGAAAGCGACAGCTGGAAAGCGCCGGCCAGCAGCTCTTCGAGGGGGACGAGCCGGGCGAATGCCGAGGGCGAGCGGGACAGCATGGCTTTCGCGGTGTCTTCCGCGAGTTGGTTGACGCGCACATATTTCCAGAACGCACTGGCGATCTCAGCCAGGACGAGTTCCGGCGCGATCAGTTCCACGGACGGCCCTCCCAACGCACGGGCCTCTTCCCAACCGTCCTGTTCGACGAACCATTTCACCGCTACGCTTGCGTCGACGACAAGCATTAACGGCTATCCCGATCTTGCCTAATGAGATCCGTGGCGTCCAGGCTGACGCGGCCCGCACTTTCGCGGAGACGATCAATCTCAGCCCAGAGTTCATCTTTGGACGGCTTCGCTGCTTCGGCCAGAATATCGCGGACAGCCTGCTCTAAAGATTTATCCGCCTTCAGCGCGCGCGCCTTCAGCCGCTCGATGACGCTGTCCTCAAGGTTGCGTACCAGAATCTGTCCCATCGCCTACTCCATGCTATCATCATGATAGCATTCTTGGGCGGATGGGGTCAAATGGGCGTTCATTTCCTTCCTTACCGGTCCATGACGGCAGGCTGAATTCAGCCGCGCCGGTAGGGCACCATGCGCCTGAATTCCCCGCGTCTAAGACCGCGGTACGGCCGGACTCAGGCTATCGTCCAGCTCGATCACATCGAGCGCTGTCTCTCCCAGCAGGTGCCCGCCCTTGTCACGCTTGGCGGCAAGATATTTCGCGTTATGGGCGGTCTGACGCGCCAGCACGCGATGTGTCGAGACCACATCTAGCCCCGCCTCGCGCAGTGCGGCCACCTTGCGCGGATTGTTGGTCATCAGCCGCACCGAGGTAAAGCCAAGCTGCTTCAGCATCTCGCCCGCGAAATCGAAGCGGCGTTGATCCTGGCCGAAGCCCAGCAGCGCGTCGGCGTCGTAGGTGTCGAACCCCTCCTCCTGCAGGCAATAGGCGCGCATCTTGTTGGCGATGCCGTTGCCGCGGCCCTCTTGGTCGAGATAGAGCACGATGCCGCCGCCTTGCTCGCTCATGGCCCGTACAGTGCCGCGAAGCTGGTCGCCGCAATCGCACTTGAGGCTGCCGAACAGGTCGCCGGTCAGGCAGGCGGAGTGAATGCGGACGAGCGGGGCCGGCCGGGCGATGCCGTGCCGACGATGACGGCGATCTGATCGCGGAAGCCGTCTCCGCCGCGGAAGATGACGAACTCAGTAGTGCCCGCGCCCTCCAGCGGAACGCGGGTGCGTGCGACGATCTTGAGCGTGCGCGCCTCCCGGTCGCGGAAGGCCAGGATGTCACCTGCGTCCGCGGAAAGAATAGAGGCACGTTCAAGGTCGCTGACGGCCGCATCCGCCACGGCCACGGCCGGCAGCAGGAGCGAGAGATTGGCAAGCGCCAGCGCCGCCAGCTCGGCGCGGCTTGGCGCGGTAAGCACCGGGCGGTAGGGGCTGGCGCCGTAGAGCGTGCCTTCGTGGCGATGGCCGACGGTCTCCTCAATGGCTTCAAGTGTCAGGGGATGCAGGTGCACAGCAGCGGCGGCCTCGTCCCACGCCTGGGCCGAGCGCGCCTTTTCTCCCGGAATGATGAGCCGCGCGTTGCGCCCGGCCCCTTGCAGGAACGCAATCTGCCGTTCGGTCAGCCCCTCGGCGGGAAAGGCAAGCACGAGCAGCTCCCCCGACCGGATGGCCACGGGCCTTGCGGCGCGGAACTCCGATAGTGCGCGCTCGACGGCAATCTGATGGGCATCTCCAAAACAATTCAAGGGCATCTGACTTCCATAGACCTTTCCTGGCGGGGCTCCCAAAAACGTGGGAAAAACTCCCGTGCGGCTGCAAACTGTCCAACAGCCATCATATAAGCCCGATAAGGCGGAGGTGGAACGCATTTCACATGCCTTCCGCCCGCGGTTGAGCGCTAAGGTAGCGCTATTCATGGCGAATTGGGAGAGGACATATGATTTCAGCGGCGAACTTGCGCCGGCGGAGCGTTCTGGGGCTTGCCGCGAGTGCGGCAATGCTGCCTGCATTGACGTCCGCGCGTGCGGCAGGGGCCGGTTGCGCCGGCTGGCTTACGATCCTGACCGTTGGCGGGCTTGTTGGCGCGCCGAACCGGGGAGCTTTGGACCCGGATCGCGACCGGCTGCTCAACCACAACAATATCACCTTCCAAAAGGCTCGGCGTTTCACCGCGAGCGAATTGGCGGGCATGCCCCGCAAAACCGTGACGGCGAGCGTGTACGGCCGCGATGTAACGGCTAGCGGGCCTTTGCTGCACGAGGTTCTGGCGGCGGCGGCCCCGGAGGCTACGGCAAACACGGCGCGTCTGTCCGCGCTCGACGGTTATGCCGCCGATCTTGCGCTAGCCGATGTGGAAAGCCAGCAGTGGATCCTCGCGATGGAAGAGAATGGCCAGGGTTTCGCCATCGGCCAGTTCGGCCCCCTCTACGCGATGCGCCAGCTCGGCCCGGACGAGAAGAAAACCGAGGAAGAGGAGGCGAAGTGGGTGCATTCGCTCTACTATATTGAGCTGGCGGCTTGACAACCGGGTGAGGCCCGGCCATAGGCGCCGTCATTGCGAGCGAAGCAATCCGGGAGGAGCACGCCACTGCGGTGAGCGGTCCGGCACGGGGCGAAGGCCCCTCGCGACGGTGTACCTACATGGCCGCTTCGCGCTTGTACAGACTTGACGGAGTTGAGAATGGCAAAATCGGTTCTGGGGATTATCGGCGGCTCTGGGCTTTACGATCTGCCGGGGCTGGAGAACAAGCGGGTGGAGGTTATCTCCTCGCCTTGGGGGGAACCATCTTCCGCTGTGCATCTTGGCGAGATCGGGGGCCTCCCCGTTGCCTTCATTCCGCGCCATGGAGCCGGCCACGTCTACTCGCCCTCGACGATCAACTACCGCGCCAATATCGATGTGCTGAAACGTGCCGGCGTGACCGATCTCATTTCCGTCTCGGCCTGCGGCTCGCTGCGCGATGACCTGCCGCCGGGCACATTCGTCATCGTCGACCAGTTCATCGACCGCACTTACGGCCGCGAAGTGAGCTTTTTCGGCACGGGCTGCGTGGCGCATGTGGCGATGGCCGATCCCGTCAGTCCAGGGCTCGCCAGCCGGGTCGAGGCGGCCGCGAAGGCCGAGGACATCCCTCACACCCGCGGCGGCACCTACCTGGTGATGGAGGGGCCGCGCTTTTCGACGCGGGCGGAGTCCTTGCTTTACAGGACCTGGGGCTGCAGCGTGATCGGCATGACCAATATGCCCGAGGCGAAGCTCGCCCGGGAGGCGGAGCTTTGCTACGCAACGGTTGCGATGGTGACCGATTTCGATTGCTGGCACGAGGACCACACCGATGTGGATATCTCCGATATTTTGCGGGTGATGAAGGCAAACACGGAAAAGGCCGCCCGTCTCGTCGCGCGGGTGGCGGCGGACTTCCCGGAGGAGCACGAGCCTTGCCCGCTGGGCTCCGACCGCGCGCTGGAGCACGCGATTATCACCGCGCCCGAGCGGCGCGATCCCGCCCTCCTGGCAAAACTCGATGCCATCGCCGGGCGTGTGTTGAGCCGCGAGTAGATCGAGAAATCATAGGGTTCGACGAAGCTCACAGCCGCCAGCGCTTTCGCCGTATATGAGCCCGTTACGGCGGCCGGCATTCGCAGCGATCCCTTCCGCGCAGTTTTCAGGGAAGGGCGTCGCTTGGCGCGGCGCTCATGCCTTCACTTTAATTCCGTTCAGTACATGATCGCCGGCGCTACGAGGAGCCTGGTTGCGACAGGCGTTCAAGCTGAGCCTGCACAGCGCTGAGCTGCGCCTTTAGCTCGGCGATTTCGGCCGATGTCGCCGCATTCGCTGCCGCAGCATGCGGCTTGGGCTGCGCGGGGGCCTCGCCTTCCTCCGGCTTGACGAAGGGCGCAAACATCGTAAACGCGCGCTCGAACAACGCCATGTTCTGCCGCGCCTGCTCCTGCATCGCCTCGAAAGTGGCGGCGCCAAAAGTATCGGTAAGTTGCTTGCGGTATTTTTCCTGCTCGCGTGTCAGCGTTTCCATGCTGAATTCGAGGTATTTGGGAACAAGCTGCTCGATCGAATGACCGTAGAACCGGATGAGCTGGCGCAAAAAGCCAATGGGCAGGAGGTTCGAGCCGCTTTTGCCCTCCTCCTCCACAATAATCTGGGTGAGGACGGTATGGGTCAGATCCTCGCCGGATTTGGCGTCGTAGACGAGGAAATCGCGCTCGGACCGGACCATTTCGCCCAGGTCTTCAAGCGTTACATAACTGCTTGTCTCGGTGTTATACAGCCGCCGGTTCGCATATTTCTTGATAATGACCGGCTTGCCCTTCCCGGGATCGGCAGCTCTCTTCTTGCCGGCGCCCGGTTTGAGCGGCTGTACCGTAGCATCTTCAAATTCCGGACCTTGCGACACCTTCTCCGCAGCCTTGTTCATTAAAGCGTCCACTGGTTGTTCCTGAGACCCATCATAAATCAGGTTTCGGATTTTGCGCGGAATTTTTTCGCACATGCAAAAATGGGAGGCAAGTCGCCTGTCCGGTCAGCAAGCGCGAGGACGGCCGGACGCCCTGGCAGCCTGCCGGGCTTGGCGCCGCAATCGATCCGGCCAGTACGCCTGCTCCGCGGGAAATCCTCTAAGCGCCAGCCGCTAACGGCGCCGCCTGCTATCTGCGGTTGCGTTTTGGTTGTGTATTTCTGGTGCAAAACGTCTGGTTGCGCTTGATTTAAGATCCGCCACAACCGATAGTGGTGGTGCCACAAGATGGAAGCCCAACCATCTGGCCCCTAGCGTCCCCCCGCTAGGGGCCGCACTCACCTCCTCATTTCGAGGCTGAGTCCCTAGCTGCCACCAAAGGCAGCGTTAACGGCTGGCGCCTACGCCAGCCGTTAACATTTCTAGCCTTTCCGGCGCACGCCCCGTTCTTGCTGGATGCGGCAGCGTGCTTTCTGCCGCGCGCACGGCCGCATTTTCCCGTGCCGTTCCGAAACGTCCGTAGCCGAGGACAATCCGCGGAGCTTGACCTTGATGAATGGCACGAGATACTTGCGCCAGACAAGCGGATCGAACGGAAGCCGCGGCGAACTTCAGATAACCGCCGTGTCCGCAAAACGCCTGCAATTCCTGGCGAAGTGCGGAAGCCAGCTCTCATGTCCGCGATTGCGGGAGTTGCCAAAGAAGCCCGTATTTTCGCCGGCGCGCACTGAGTCGTTTTTCGCCTCCCAGAGAGGTCACAGCACGGCCTTCCGCCCAAGAGCGCAGCATATTCCCAGGGGGAAAACCTATCAAAATCAAGGGAGGGGCTCCACAAAAGATACTTTCCTTCGTTTTTCTGCGTTTTTATTTACACGTCCTTTACACTTTTACAGGTATCGTCCGCTTAGACGAGCGAAGCCCGCCGGCGCAAGTAAGAGTGGTGGCTTTCGCCTGAAACCAAAATCTCCTTAAACACTCTGACTGTAACCGGTAAGCTCACGCTTTAGCCCCATTTCTTTGTTAGGCTTCCGTCAGCGTAATTTCTCGGTTATAAGTGCCCAGTGGGGGCAAAGTTAGTAAGTGTGCTTACTTGGTTCGACGGCGAAATCAATGACGGACCTTTCCCAATTCGAAAACCGCTTTGCGGATGCCTGCCGTGCAAGACGCCTTTCTCCGCAACAGGTTGCGGTGCAGGCTGGCCTGCCGGCAGATGCTGGAAACGATCTCGCAGCGACTGCGATCCATCTTCCTCTGTACAGGTTGTGCTACGTTGCAGACGCCCTTAACGTCAGCCTCGATTGGCTGCTTGCCAGGGAGCCCGCGGCTCTGGAAAAGAAACGCGCGTAATTTCTGGGGGCGAACGGGGGGCAGCCGCCGCCGTTCATCTGCGATGCCGGCCTTTGGAGGCTTCGTGGAAAACGATGGCGGCTGCGTTCGATATGTTCAGGCTCTTCATCTTTCCCGGTACGTGTAAGGCGTAGAGCCCATCGCATCCCTCACGGATGAGGCGCCTTAACCCCTTGTCCTCGGCCCCGAAAACGAAAGCGGCCCGGTTTGCGGCGGTTGCTTCGGCGCTGAACGTATGCGCCGCCTCGGAATCGAAGCCCGCACAGATGAAATCCCTTTCCTTAAGCCGCTCCAGCGCCCGCGCGAGGTTGACGGTTGCGATTACCGGCACGTGCTCCAGCGCGCCGGAAGCCGCTTTCGCCAAAGTTCCGGTGAGCGGCGGGCTGTGCCGGTCCTGCACGATCAGCCCTGCGATGCCGAAAGCAGCAGCCGAGCGCAGCACCGCGCCCACATTATGCGGGTCGGTGACCTGATCGAGCATGGCAACGATAGCGGGCGCGCCCTCGGGAAGCGCATCGAGGAATTCGTCCAGGCTAGGCTGGGTGAGCGGGGTGGCGTCGAGCACGATGCCCTGATGCACCGCGTCAGGCCCGGTCAGCGCATCGAACTCGTGCGGTTTGAGCGCCGTCACCGGAATATTTCTGGCGGCTACGAGCGGCTCAAGCTTAGCCGCGGCGTTAGCGGTCGCATAGGCATGCCGGATTTCGCGCTTGGGGTTCAGAAGGGCCGCCTCCGCAGCGTGCAAGCCGAAAATGGCCCGCTCATGCGGAAGCGAGGTGTGCGCCGGCTTGGCGCCTGCAGGCTTTGCGTTCCGGAAGTCTTTGTGGGCGCGTCTCATTGGAAATCCGATACCGTTCTTCCCCGCCGGGCCGGCGCGGAATTGTAAAGCGCGGTGGTGTTTGCAGCGATCGAGCGGACGGCGCCGATACCGTTCCAGGATGGCATTTGCAGGCCTGGATGTAACGCCATATTAACTCTCCCTGTGGCTGTTCTGGCCGCTTTGCGATGGGCGGAAGGGCACTTCCCAATTTTGAAGTAATTTAGCAGAAGTGTCTTGAATAAGCGTTAAGCGCATTTTCGTCTTATATCGCCTTGATATAGAACGAGAACGGTCCATACCGGCGCCGTCGTGAGCGGCAGAAGGACGCGTTCGTTTTGGTTAATGCCAAATATTCGGCTATATTTAACGGGATTTTTGAACCGTAGAAATCGAGTAAAAAACGCTAAAAATTCAGGAAAATACGGTGGAAAAAGATATGAGTTCAGCCCATTTACCATATCCATATTAACCATGACAGCCATTTGCGCGACAGCAACCGTTTGTTAGGAGAAGAAGCTGGCCCGAACGGGGACCGGGGTCCACCGTCACGATGAGGGACAGTATGTGGGAGCGGCTGGCGGCGGTCAAAGTGTAACGCTTGGTACCCAGTCCCTAAAGATTACGATGGATCGCGAGCGGTGTGCGCCGGGACGACGCTGCGGAAGCATACGGCGGCGTGCTCAGACACCACGGCGGGAAACCTGTCTCTCTCCCGCAGGCAGAGGAGACGCCCTCACAACGGCTGCTGCGGGACTCCCTTCTCCCTGTGGGAGAGGGCTGGGGCTAGGGGTAATGCCCTACGGCAATGGCACTCCCTTCGCCACCACCCAACCCTAATTGAAAAACCAGCCGCCCTCGTCCTCGTCTTCCTCCTCGCTATCGCCAGCGCGGTTGCCGAGCACGCACTTCGCGACAGCGCGCGCGCGCGCGGCCCTGGCGCGCAGCCGCTCAGCCAGCGCGTACACGCGCGGTCCCGGCCGGCCGGCATTGCGGCGCTTCGGGTTCGGCAGAGCCGCCGCGAGCTGCGCCGCCTCCTGCCGGGTAAGCTCCTCCGCGGACTTGCCGAAATGGTGCTGCGCGGCGGCCTCGGCCCCGTAGACGCCCGGCGCCCATTCGACGATGTTGAGGTAGATTTCCATCAGCCGCTGTTTGCCCAGTACGAAGTCCATGTACATGGCGAGCGGCAGCTCGAAGGGTTTGCGCAAGGTAGCTGGCCGGTTCCAGAGGAAGAGGTTCTTCGCGGCCTGCATCGGGATCGTGCTGCCCCCACCCTTGGCGCGGCCTTCCGCGAACGCGTCCGCTGCGCTGTCGAGCGCGCGCCAGTCCACCCCCCAGTGCTGACAGTAGCGCCCGTCCTCGGAAGCGATCACCTGCCGGACGAGGTTGGGCGAGATTTTATCGAGGTCGCGCCATTCGTATTCGACGCTCCGGCCCAGAAGCGCATGCCGCAGCATGAGGGCCGAGATGGGCGGGTCTACAAGGATATAGAGGCAGGTGAGGTAATAGGGCAGGAAGAAGAAAACGGTGAAGGCGATGGCGCCCCAGCGCAGCACGCGGCGCACGGTGAAGCGCGGCCCCGCCTTCGCTTCCGGTTCAGGAATGCTATCCGCTGTTTCCGTCATGGCGCGCTCGCAAAACCTGCTTGAGCCTGAAACACACTTGGTCCATGTTGCGGGCGCAAATTTGTTCCGGCCACGAAAGACCGATCCACCCGCCATGATCTTTACCGAACGACTGGAAGCCCATGCAAGCCGTCTCGAACGCCACCTTGACGAATGGTTGACGCCTGCGCGCGTTGGCCCTGCCGCCCCGCGCCTGCTCGAAGCGATGCGCTACGGCTCGCTTGGCGGCGGCAAGCGGGTGCGGCCGTTCCTCGCGATCGAGAGCGCTGGCCTGTTCGGCGTGCCGGTTGAGGGGGCGCTGAACGCGGCGGCTGCGCTCGAATGCGTGCACTGTTATTCGCTGGTGCACGACGACCTGCCGGCGATGGACAACGACGACCTGCGGCGCGGCCTGCCGACGGTGCACAAGGCCTTCGACGAGGCGACCGCGATCCTGGCCGGCGACGGGCTCTTGACGCTCGCCTTCGAGATCCTGGCCTCGCCCGGCACGCATCCCAATCCGGCCGTGCGGGCCAATCTGGCGCTGGCGCTGGCGCGGGCGAGCGGCGTTTCGGGCATGGCGGGCGGCCAGATGTACGACCTCGAAGCGCCGGGCAAGACGCTCGGCGAGGCCGAAATCCGCCTCCTGCAAGCGATGAAGACCGGCGCGCTCATCACGTTCGGCTGCGTGGCCGGCGGCATACTGGGCGAAACCTCGGACGCAAACATCGCGGCACTGCGCGCCTATGGCGATGCGCTGGGTGCGGCTTTCCAGCTCGCCGACGACCTGCTCGATGTGGAAGGCGATGCAGCCCTTGTCGGCAAAGCGACCGGCAAGGACACCGGGGCCGGCAAAGGTACGCTCGTCTCGCTGTTCGGCATCGAGGCGGCGCGCGTGAAGCTCGATGAGCTGAAGGCCGAGGCGCTGGCAGCGCTTGCGCCCTTCAAGCCGCGTGACGGAGTATTGGCCGAGGCCGCGGAGTTCGTGGTCGCCCGCAAGTTTTGAGCGGGTGGTCTTCGCCTGGCCGGCGGTTCGAGGAACGCCCGCACTGCCCGGTTCCGGGCGGGCAGCGATTTCACGCGTCGCAGCCAAGGGTAAAATTGCCCAATCCAGACTTGCGGCGATAGCCAGCATGGCTATGCCGGCGATTTGCCCGCAAGGCGAGCCTTGGCGAAGCCGCGGGCGGCATCCTCTGCGCGCTTCTTCACCACCGCCTGAGATCCGCCGCGCGTTGCCGTGAACAATGTCAGCTCGTCCAGCTCACCAGCGATGCCCTCTTGCAGGGCGAGATCGGGATGGGCATTTTTGTTCACGCCGCGGTTGACGCGGCGGCGCATGGCATCCATCCGGATCAGCCAATAGGCCATCCAGAAATGCGCGCGCACCGTGTCGAAAGCATAGCGGGAGTAGAAAGCCAGCATGGATTCGCGGGGAAAGCCCGCGCGCCGGTCGCGGCGGAATTTGAGCCGGAAATAACCGCCCTCCAAGGGATGAACCTTTTCGTAGCGGATGGAGAAGAAAAACCAGAACATCATGATGAGGATCTTGCCCGCGTTCATCCCGCACGCCTTCGCGCGCCGCATTACAGTTTCCATGTGCTGCGGCGTGTAGAATTCAGACCATGCGAGCTGGTAGGCTTCGTCCCAATCCGCATCTGACATAGTTGGATGATGGGTCACCAGGTGATTGGTGTCGTATTTGTTCATGTCGGGGTCCATCCACACGCCGTTTCTATGCAGCGTTTGGTGGTCCTCGGAGCCTGGCAGCGGCGTCAGCATGAAAAATTCGAGAATATCGACGGGAAGCTCGCGCTTGATGATCTCAATATCGCGCTTCACGGTTTCCTTGGTATCGTTTGGAAAGCCGATGATGTAACCCGCATAGGTGATGATGCCGAGCCGCTTCCAGGCCTGGAGCATGGTCCGGTAATCGGTGATCTTGTTCTGCCGCTTGTGGGCGCCGAGCAAGCTATCGGGATTGATGTTCTCAAGGCCGATGAAAACTCGCGAGACGCCGGCGCGCTTCGCCTTCTCGATGAAGTTTGGGATCTGATGGCAGAGTGTGTCCACCTGGATGGTGAACTTCACCTTCATGCTCTCCCGCTCGCGCATGGCGATCAGCCGGTCGAAAAACGCTTCCCAATTGCGGTTCCGCGCGAAATTGTCGTCGGTGATGAAGAAGCGCTTGATGTTCTGGGCGTAATTCTCGCGGATGATCGCTTCAAGATCGTCAGGCGAGCGGAAGCGGCTTTTGCGCCCCTGCACATTGATGATCGTGCAAAAGGAGCATTGATAGGGGCAGCCCCGGCCGAGGTCGAAGCTCGACATCGCTCCGGCCGTCCGGCGCACTTGCTTCAGCGGAAGGATCGGCATTGGCTGATTGGCCAGGTCCGGCAGATCGGACATGAAATTGTAAAGGGGCTTGAGAGCCCCTTCGAACGCATCCTTCAAGACGATTTCGAAGCGGCCATCCTCGGCCTCTCCCGCGAAAAGGCTTATCCCGGCGGCTTGTGCGCTCTTGAGGTCGTCCGGCAGTTCCGGCAGCATGGACAAACAGCCGGACACATGAAATCCCCCGATGCAGACAGGAATGTTTTTCTCCCGGAACGGCGCGGCCAGATCCACCGCACGCGGAAACTGATTGGACTGCACGCCCACGAACGCGACGAGTGCCTTGTCCCCTGGCTTAATCGATTTCAGGATCTTGCCCGGTCTGACCCGCTGATTGGCCTCATCGAAGGTGGTGACGATGAGGGAGGTGTTGGGTCCGAGCACCCGGTTTTTCCGGCACATCTCGGCAATGCCATTGAGGCAGGCAAGCGTATTCGACGGGACCGCCGACCGCATCCATTGGATTGGATAGCCATCGTCGCCGTAATGGGCCGGCTTAATCATGATGAGGTGGAATGCCGCTTGACTGCCCAGCATGGTTTTCTCCGCGGCGGTAAAGCCCGTGCCGTGTCACGGTGGGACGGAATCGTCAGCTTCTTACGCGCAGGAAGCGCGCCGCGCGCCGCATTAAGGTGCGGAGAATTCAATTCCAGCCCTCACGCTTCCAGCTATTCAGAAGCAGCGGGAATGTGCAAGCACAGCCTTTCCAAGACGCTGGCGCCAGACCTTATTTCAGGAGGACATGCCAAAATGCCGCAGCGCGCCGCCTAAGACGCAGCGTTCTCCGTACCGAAGGCCGGCGTTAACCGTTCCCGTGGCCGCCAATCGCATCGGGTAGCCGGATCACGAAGTGCCGGAGCGGGGGGGCGATTTCTTGAAGGCACCCTTGCCGGCGGCCTTGATATCTTTGGCTGCCTGCTTCGCTGCCGCATCCTCCGCTTCTTTTGCCAGGCGCAGTTGCCGCAGCTTGGCCGTTTTCTCCAATCGAAGCCGGGTTGCGTTATCGAGTTCTTGCCTTATGCCGCGCTCGCGCTTTTGAATTTCGGCATAGCGTTCCTCGGCTTTCGATCGGGTTACAGTCATTTTCACTGAGTTTCCTTTTGTTTCACTCGCCCATGGCTCGTGGTGCAGGAATAGCTCTGAGCACTAAGCAAAGCGGCGCCGGGGCGCGGCTGTGGAATTTTTGCGAAGGCAGAGGGATGCCGAAGCAGCGTCAGATTAGATACGGCATTCCCGTCAACAGACGAGTTACCATGGAAATGGGTAATCCAAGCCGCATCTGCAAGACGTGCCGGGGTTCCCGGCAATGCCGTGCCGGCCTGGACGCGGCCGATGTTCCCTTGGCGCAAATCTTCGGTCCGGGCGCTCTCTTAGGTTTTCGAACGTGGACCGAAGAAGCCGAATGAGACCTATTGCGGGAACCTCGCCACTGCCCCCCGGCTCTCGTTTTCCGGTCATAGTCTTGCCATCGAGACCAAGCTAGGCTATATAGAACTCATCGAATTTGGCCAGAAAATGAGGCCGTTGGACCTTGGCGTAGCCGGGCGCGCTCTGAAATCTCTCCAAACGTCGACGAAACGGGTTGTGGCAGCGCATCGCATCGCGTTGCTAACGCCACCCGCACCCAGCAACGAAAAGGAAGTCCCATGACCACAGGCACAGTGAAATTCTACAACGGTCAAAAAGGCTACGGCTTTATCCAGCCGGACAACGGCGGCAAAGACGTTTTTGTTCACGCAAGTGCGCTTGAGCGCGCCGGTATCCGCAATCTTATGGAAGGCCAGAAGGTTTCCTTCGACATCGAGGAAGATCGGCGCAGCGGCAAGACCTCCGCGAGCAACTTGCGCGCCGAGTAGTCAGCGCGGCTAGCGTTCACGACCACGCAAAACCGGGAGCCGCTCTCAACGAGCGGCTTTTTTTTCGATTACCCCGTTGTTTCCACCGTGGTGTCCGGGCACGCCGCAGCACGCTTCCGCAGCGGCTTTCCTCGCGCTGCGGTCAGGGCGTCGACTCAAATTCGCCGGCCACGCCGCGCCTCGCCGCTCGACGCGTTGCCGGCAGATAATTTGGCTCTCCCGCATTTAGCGCTTGCACGAACGCGAAAAGCGATCATTTACGCTGATTTCGAAGGCACCGCGCGCAGGAGCAGCCCATGAAAATCGGCGGAGTTCATTACCGGACCATCTGGCGCAGCGAAGGCGGCACGTCCGTCTGCATCATCGACCAGACCAAGCTGCCGCACGAGTTCGAGACGGTGTGGCTTGAGACGCTGGACGATGCGGCGCAGGCGATCGCCACCATGCAGGTGCGCGGCGCGCCGCTGATCGGCATCACGGCGGCTTATGGGCTTTGCTTCGCGCTTGGCGAGGATGCCTCCGATAAGACGCTCGATAGCGCCTGCGAGACCCTTGCCGCGACCCGGCCAACGGCTGTGAACCTCAGATGGGCGCTGAACGAAATGCGCCTCGCGCTGAAGCCGGTTGCGCCTGCGGAGCGCGCGGCGGCGGCCTACGCCAAGGCGGACAGCCTCGCGGACCAGGATGTGGAAAGCTGCCGTCTGATCGGCCATCACGGCCAGAAGCTCATCGTGGAGATCGCCGCAGGCAAACAGGGGCGCGTCAACATCCTCACCCATTGCAATGCGGGCTGGCTCGCCTGCGTGGATTGGGGCACCGCGCTTTCGCCGATCTATCAGGCGCATAATGCGGGCGTGCCGGTCCACGTCTGGGTGGACGAGACCCGCCCGCGCAACCAGGGCGCGGCACTAACAGCCTTCGAGCTTGGCGCGCATGGCGTGCCGCACACCGTCATTGCCGACAACGCCGGCGGTCACCTGATGCAGCACGGCCAGGTGGACCTCTGCATCGTGGGCTGCGACCGGATGACGGCCACAGGCGACGCGGCCAACAAGATCGGCACCTATCTCAAGGCGCTGGCGGCCAAGGACAACGGCGTGCCCTTCTACGTCGCGCTCCCAGAATCGACCGTGGACTGGACGATCTCGGACGGCGTGCGCGAGATCCCCATCGAGGAGCGCAGCGCGGCAGAGGTCACACATATAACCGGGCTTACCGAGACCGGCGAGATCGTCACCGTGCAGGTGACGGCGCCCGGCAGCCATGCGGCCAACCCGGCCTTCGACGTGACGCCTGCGCGGCTTATCACCGGGGTCATGACCGAGCGCGGGGTGGCGCCCGCCACGCGCGAAGGCTTGGCGCAGCTCTTTCCAAAGAAGGCCGGCCATGCCGCCACGTAAGCCACAGGCGAAGCAGGCCATCGTGGCCGCCGCGCATAAAATGCAGAGCTTGGGGCTCAGCCCCGGCCGCTCCGGCAACATCTCCGTGCGCTGGAAGGACGGCATGCTGATTACCGCGTCCGGCGTCCTGCCAGAGGATTTCGACGCGGAAACCGATATCGTCTTCGTGGATGGCGCCGGCGAATGGGCGGCCAGGCGGGAAGGCGCCATCGAGCGAATGGCGTTTTCATCTGGCGATCTACGCGGCCCGGCCCGATGCCGGCGCCGTGGTGCATTGCCATTCGCGTTTCGCCACGGCGCTGGCCTGCGCGCACCTGCCGATCCCCGCGTTCCACTACATGGTTGCCAAGGGCGGGGGCGCCGATATCCCGCTCGCCCCTTACGCGACCTATGGCACGCCCAGGCTTGCGGACCACCTTGCCGCCGCGCTGGCAGAACGCAACGCCTGCCTGCTCGCCAATCACGGCCAGATCGCCATCGGCGGGAGCCTCGAAGACGCCGTCGAACTGGCGGAAGAAGTCGAGGTGCTGGCCGCGCAATATGTCGCCGTGCGGCTCCTGGGTGAGCCGGTTCTGCTGCCCGCGGACGAGATGGCGCACATCGCGGAGAAATTCAAAACCTATGGCAAGGCGGCCAACCAGCCAGAACCGCGCAGCGCAAAACCGAAGGGCGCAGCCAAGGCTCGCAAGCGTTAGGCATCGCTAAGAAATAGGCGAGCCGGATGGCGCCGGAATCTTGGCCGGCTGCAAGGCGCAGCTATTTTTGAGTTCCGCACCGGCCGGGGCGGCCGGCCCCATGGCTGAACTCGGTTGCGCAGCGCCAGCCACACTCCCTCTGGCTGCTGGTCTCTTCATTGATGATCGGGATAGGGGGACGCCTCACGGCGCCGCCCCTCCCACGCCACCTGGCATACGGGTCCGTACCGCGGCGGTTCGACCGGGTTAAGCCTTTGCAGTGACATAAAGCCGGGGAAGGCCGAGATCATCGAAAACATGATTGCGCAGGGCTTTCTGTACCGCCGGATGTGATGACATACGCCAATATCCGGTGGGTGAACCGGCCGCGACCGCCGCCAGGAACTTCGAGACGCCGCGGCGCCGCAATTCCTTGAAGCGGTTCGGACCGTTCTGCCACTGCCGCCAGAGATACGAGCGTAGCCTCCGGCGTATCCATGCTTCCAGGTTCGTGAGCACACGCGGCGTCTGGCAAAAGCCGAAGTATCCGCGCCATCCGATGAGATACGGGGCGAGATCCTCGACGATCTGCTCAATGCTTCGTCCGCGGTTCCGGCGGGTCATGTCCCGGATTTTCACCTTGAACTTGTCGAAAGCCTTGGGCGCGATGCGCCGTTTAGCCCCGTCATTCGTGATGGTAAACCCCAGGAATGAGGTGGACCCCGTCGGTTGGACAGGAAATGGGCGGACTTAAGAGAGAGTGTCGCCGGTTAATTTTCTCCGGCTAAGCTGCCAGAAGAACCCGTCCGCAGGCTACCACTTTTTCTTCGCAAAGCAAATCCTTCTCTGTTTGTTGCTGCTGTTCCTGTGGGTATGTGGTCAACGTCCTTCCGTTGTCCACATATCCACAGGCCTGGGCCGCGGCGAAAATTTCGCCCGGCGTGCGATAGCCGTGGGATTGATGCTTACGCTCATCGTTGTAAAACGCCAGCCATGCGCCAATACCGAACCTGGCTTCCGCCACCGAGGCGTAGGCTTTGATGAACACCTCTTCGTATTTCAGGCTACGCCAGAGACGTTCGATAAAGATATTGTCCAGAAACCGTCCCTTGCCGTCCATGCTGATCTTGACGCCTTGCGCGGCCAGGGTTTCGATGAACGCCGCCGCCGTGAACTGGACACCCTGATCGGTGTTGAATATTTCAGGCTTGCCGTACCGGCTCATGGCGTCTTGCAACGCCTCGACGCAGAAGTCCGTCTCCATGCCTATCGAAACCCGCCAGGCCAGCACCTTCCGGCTGAACCAATCCATGACGGCTACAAGATAAACAAAGCCATGAGCCATCGGAATGTATGTAATGTCCGCGCACCAGACCTGATTGGCGCGGTCTATCGTCAAATCCCTTAACAAATACGGGTATATCTTGTGGCTTGGATGCTTGCGGCTCGTGTTGGGTTTCTGATAAATCGCCTCGATCCCCATAAGCCGCATCAGCCGCCGCACATGCTTGCGGTTCACAGCGTACCCCTCGCCCCGCAATTCTGCCACCAGGCGCCGCGAGCCGTAAAACGGCCACTTCATATACAACTCGTCGATCCGCCGCATCAGCGCCAGGTCCTCGTCATTGGCAGGTTTGCGTTTGTAGTACAGCGTCGAACGCGGCACTTTTAGCAACCGGCATTGCCGCGCGATGGAATAGTGTGGATGAGGGCGAGCGATCATCGCCAATCGAGAGGCCGGACTCATCCCCCAGACCTTTCCCGAAAAAAATCTCGCTCCATTGTTAGCTGACCGATCTTGGCGTGTAACTCGGTCAACTTGGTTTTGTCAGCTGCTTCGGCGCGGGCTGCTTTTTCGCCGCCCTCGAACAAGGCCGTCACGCCATCCTGCACCGCCTTCTTCCACGTATGGATCTGGCTCGGATGCACCCCGTATTTGCTCGCCAGCTCCGCTGCGGTCCCTTCCTCCCGGATCGCGGCCATAGCCACTTTCGCCTTAAATTCCGCGCTGTGTTTCTTTCGCGTATTCGCCATCTGTTGCCCCTGGTGATCCACCGTTTTAGGGGCGACGCTCTCTCTTAGCCACCTGTCCAGGTTTTGGGGGCCAGCTCAGAACTTACGCTCCTCCGGTTGCGCCACCGCGCTCTTCGCCTCGTTGACCTTGAGTTTTAGCTTTTCAGTCAGGAACCTGGTCACCGAGGCCATAACGCGCTCACCGGCGCGGCGGCTGCGAACATAGATGTTGCAGTCGTCCGCGTAGCGGCAAAAGCGGTGTCCCCGCCGGTTCAGTTCCTTATCGAGATCGTCGAGCACGATATTGCTGAGGAGGGGCGAAAGCGGACCGCCTTGCGGGGTCCCTTCGACCACCGGACAAACCAAACCGCCTTCCATCACCCCGGCATTCAGGAACGCCCGGATGAGCTTGAGCACACGCTTATCTGACACCCGGTTGGCGACGCGCGCCATGAGTATATCGTGATTGACCCGGTCGAAAAATTTTTCGAGGTCCAGATCCACCACTATACGAAAGCCCTCCGCAATATAGCGTTGGGCTTGAGCGACCGCTTGATGAGCGGAGCGCCCCGGCCGGAAGCCGTAGCTATGCTCTGAAAACGTTGGGTCCCAGCGCTTCTGGAGAACTTGCAGCAGCGCTTGCTGGATCAGCCTATCGACGACGCAAGGCACGCCGAGCTTTCTGATCCCGCCGTCCGGCTTGGGTATTTCAACCCGCTTGACCGGCAGCGGCCGATAGGTTCCTTCCAGCAATCGGGACCGGATGTTTGGCCATTGCTCACGCAGGTAGTCCTTGGCGGCGTCGATAGTCATCCCATCCACGCCAGGACCGCCCTTATTCCCTCGAACGCGTTTCCACGCTGCTTCGAGATTTTCCCGGCTGCACACCTCCTCCATCAATTGTTCCGCTAAAGCCGGGCTTTCGGGTGCCGGGTTCGCCACAAACGGTTCGGCCCTTGGAGAACCGCCGGAAAGGGCTTCACCCTCCCCTGCCGGTTCCAAGGCCACTGAACAGTGGGTTTTCTGCCGCTTTCCGTTCATGAGTCGCCAGTCCTACTTGCCGCTCCCAATCGTTCGGGCCTTCAGCCACCGTTTCCGGCTTGGCCTATCCGTTGCTCCGCCTTCCGGCATTGGAGTGCCTCACTACAGCAATTCTAAAACTAGCATTTTCTTAGGGGGGACGGGTCATTTGGGGTTTTGAAGAAGGTTTGGTGGGATTTCGAAGGTGGCGAGGGAGGTTAGGAAGACCGGCCAGGAAGGGAAAATGACGAAGGCGGTGAGGGAAACGATGGTGGAGAAGAACCGCGTCCGTTTGGTGGCGGCTTCTCTGGCGGCTTGCCATGGCGGGTCGAGGCAGTCGAGGATTGAGTGCCACGCGAAGGCCAGCAGATTGAATGCGGCCAAGGTCATCGCCAGAAACTTTTTGCCGTGGCCGAAATTGTGCTCCAGTTCGTAGCCGTGATTTTTCATCACGTTGAAGCTTTCATTTTCAATCTTCCAGCGCGCCCGGCCGCAGGCGGCGATTTCGGCAACGGTGTCCGATGTAACGGGCAAACTCGTGACCCATGACATCGAATATTTTACGCCGCCTTTCGCATCGATGATTTGAAAGCCGATCCAATTGACCTTGATCGTATCTTTCCCATCGCGTAAAGGCACGTCCTCGATCCACTTGTAGCGGAATGTTTCGTTCACGCGGCCTTTGCGGACCTTGTCCTCGCGCACCTCGCACGTCGCGCCGCCGATGAAGTCCATCAAGGCTTTGTGCGAGGCTTCCTTGCAGGTAAAAATGAAATCGTCACCGTTTTCCGTAACCATCCGCGCCACGGGATCGCAGGCGAACAGGTCGTCTCCAAGATAAACGGGGCGCAGAGATTTGACGCGATCGGCGTGTTTTTCAAACCAGCGCTTGACCGCGGCGCGCTCGCAGTCTTGCTTATCATGCCCGTCTTGCGGCGCTATGAATTCCGGCATGAGCGGCACAACTTTGCTATGCCCCGGAGCCACAACCGTTGCCGATAGCATCGTGTGATAGTTTTCGGTCTTCCCGTTGCTGCGTTTGCGCGTCAGGCACTGAGAGCAGCCTATTTTATATGAGTTGAAATACTCCGTTCCGTCCCACGCGATTGGCGTCCGGCCGCCGAGCCGTTGAAAGGCTTTCCGCAAGCCGTTGACTTAATCTGTTGACGATTGCGGCGGGATGGTGTCCTCCGATTGGGAAGGCAGTTCTGTTAAGAATAGTTCACAGAGCGCAACGAGCCATCAGGAGAGATAGATGATATCTTCGTAGTCCAGCGGCGCCTGAGCCAATCCTAGGCGTTCTGCAGGTGTTTTTCCATCCTTGCCGGTCAGGATATAGTTGTGGGCCGTGCGCATGATGTCGAGGATTTTGGCGACGTTGCCTGGATTGTATGGAGAGTAGCCATTCCAGATCCGGCCGTTGTTCGCCTTCGAGTGAATCGGCCGTTCAAGCAAGGAGAGCCGCCGGCGCACCTGATTGAAAAACGAATTGACGCTGTGCAGGCTGGCCTTGTTGTAGAGCCAAGCTTTGTGATCTTCATCGTAATTGCTGAGATCGGTGAGTGAGGCCACGGACTTCTCTGGTTCGCTCATGGTCGGGAAAGGATGGTCAAGCCATCGGTCTTCCCATTTCCCGTGCGGTGTCATGGAGGCCAAGCGCTCTTTAATCAGCAGCAGTTTGACCTCCTTTGGCAGCAGGGTTGGGTGCGCGGCCTCTGCTTGGACGAACAGCATCTTTGCTTCGAGGTATTTTTGACGCTTTTCGTCCACGGTCAGGTCCTTGGCGATGCGAACATAAAAGGCGTCCGCTGTGTGGCCTTGAATTTCGGTGCGGAACGCAGACAGGCAAGCGGCCCGGAGACCCGGGTCCTGGTCGAGGAAAAAACGCCACTTCTGGACATTGCCCAGCAGGCGTTTGAGGAAGAAAAAGTGCCCGTACATCGTGTACTCGCCATGGGTCTGCATGCCGTATTCTGGAAGCCGCGCGGCTGGTGACGGCACATCGGGGCTCTCGATGTCGTCACGCGTCATGGCATCGGCGTAAGTTTCATCGATCTCCGCTGGCAGGCCCTGTTTGTGCCGCTTTGCGTTCAAGGACTTTGCGGTGGCTCGCTCGTGGTCAGCATTGAGCCAGAGGCGGGCAAAGCGGCGATGAGGGTAAGGCTTACTCAGGTCGCCATTCGTTTCAACGGCAGCCTGAACCGTTTTGCTGTCCATGGAAGGGTCGAAGTTGAGGTGTGCGCCGAAGCAATAGCCGTATTCGTTGTCCACCGCGGCAATGGCCGAGAGCTGGATATTCCGCTTGTCTTTGCGAACCAGCCAGTTAACCAGGTAGTCCTGTCGATCCACGCCCAGATACAACCGGCGGATGGCGAGATCGGCCAGGGCGCGCTCGCGGTGGGCGGCAAATGACTGACACTGCCGATGGAGAAAGTTGAGGCGACGGTAGAAGGTGTTGGGATCGATGTCCGTGACTTCGATGATGCGACGGACAGGCATCTTATTGATCAGCAGTTTAAAAATGGTCTTGTTCTTGTGAGGTTCCCTCTGCCGGGCTGTGGTCTTGAGGTTCTGGGAAAACGTCTTGCCGCAGACGTTGCAGCGCCAGCGGGGGCTTCCAATGGCTGTCTTACCGAAAGATGCATACGCCCCAACAGTGCCAACTGGCAACTGATCGACATGATTGGCGCAGCCCTCGGTAGGACAGCTCAGCGGATCAGGGGGCGACAAATAGAAAGCAATGCGCTCGACTTCCTCCACGATGCCGATATTGCTTTTGAGAGGGAACTCCACGCCGCAGGACGTGCAGATACAGGAGGAAACGCCCTTGTGCGAATCCAGCGTGTAGCTATTACTCCCGGGCGTCGATCTTTGCTCCGCCGGAACGCCATAGTTAATGCAGCCCGGAGACTTGCAGTGGTTGACCTGGACGCCGCCGTGCTCGGGCGGTATCCGCGGATAATGCCGGGATGAAGCCACGGAAAATTTCTTCTGTATGATCCCAAATGGAAAAATCTGTCAGCGCACCATCTTACGCGCGCCAATCGCCTTTGATCAACAGATTAAGTCAACGGCTTGGGCTTTCCGCATCTCCGGTTTGCCGAGGCAGGCGGTCAGCCGGTCGAAACAAGGCTGCAAAAGTGCGGGATCGGCTTGGTCGAGCATGGACCGGATGTAATTGTCAGAAGGGATCTTGCCGATCCCAAACAGCGTCTGGCAATTCGACCGCTTCTGTCCATTCTCCAGCGCCCGCTGGTACGACAAAAAGGACTCGCTCTGCATAAAAAACATCGAAAATGCAGACAACCCGAAATCTTCTACTCCAATGTTGCCGGAACGCCCTTCCCGTGTGTCCGGAAATGTCCGGCACGCATCCTTAAGTTCCTCCAAAAGGGATATAAGCAGGCTCATCCCTATCTTGAATCACTGTTCGCTTCCCTTGGGAATCCTTAAAATCCGCCAGTTTTAGGAAAATTAGGCAGTTTTAGAATTGCTGGCCTCACTAGCCTTGCCAACTGCATAGCCTTAATATGCCCTCTGCTGACTTCTGCGCCGCGATCAAGGCGCCTCGCGGCTCCCCCAGTTCCGGACACCGGAACAACGGCGCAGATCTCCCCAGGTAAGTCCGATCGCCTTCCCCGCACCCCGCCGGATCTACAGCCTTGGCCTTTGATGGATATGGACTTTGCGACTAGTGGCCCGCTCGTCCTGCCAAGGATGCCTCGCATCCGGTTTCTGTTCGTCAAGACGCGGTTTTGCTCCGCACTTCCTTCAGACGCCACCTCGCGGTGACCGCCCTTGTGCTTTGCTAGTCCTTCACCTCCATCAGGTTGGACAGAAGACTTTCACTCCCAAGCTATCGAACATGCTGGGCACACCACTAGATCGCATGTCGCGGTTCGCCTTTAGCCTTGCTCAACGATGTGCGCTAGCTGTTGAAGAGAGTTCGCGGGCAGTGAGGACCTTCATCGCGCAGCCGATACGGCGTTCCCCATAAACCTTTGCTAGATGAAGATTGATTTCGAAGGTACACCGAACGTTAGCGATGCGATAACAAATACATTCTGCGCGTCCGATAAGCTATGATATTGTCGATATCTCTACTGCCAGGCATATATAAAACTCCTCGAAACCGGGAGGATCGTTAGAATGACGCGTTGCTTGCAAATCTGCGTTTTTATTATCGGGTGTCTGGCTATGACTACGCAGGCCAATGCACGAGGCTTGTGGCTGTGGGATCAAAAGTTTGCGACCGATCCCGTCCAAATGGAAACTTTCTTCAACTTCGCGAGAGGCAAAAAGGCCGGCGTAATCTACTTCGAATGCGAGGCGCTCATTCAAAGAAACCAGCCAGCCCTGCGGAATTTCGTGGTGGCGGCGAAGGCGCGCTCGATTGAAGTCGACTTTCTATTCGGAGACGCTAACTGGGCGCTTACTCCGAACCATTCGATCGCTACCAATCTTGCCAAAGCGGCTGTCGCATACAGCAGGACCTACCCGGCGGCCCGTCCGCGCGGCGTGCACTACGATGTGGAGCCCTATCTCCTTCCGCAGTGGCAGACCGCCAAAAATAACGTGTCCAACCAATATCTCGATCTGATTGAAAAATTGAAATCGGCTACGGCCCCAGCGCGGCTTCAGCTCACCATGGACATTCCATTCTGGTTCGATGGAGAAAACATTACCAGGGGTGGAAAGACGCGGCCTCTTAATCAATGGGTGCAGGACCGGGCGGACAGGGTTGTTCTCATGGACTACCGCGATACAGCCGATCTTATAATTCAGTTCGCCGCGGCCGAAATAGCCTATGGCGATCGGATCAAGAAGAAGGTGGGGATTGGCGTTGAGACGCAATGCGAGCAACAGCCCGCCTATGTCTCTTTCTGCGATAAGGGAAACGCGGCCATGGAGGCCGCGCTGGCTGCAGTGCAGAGCCGCTACGCATCCCACCCGGCCTATGATGGAATCTCCATTCACGATTATGGCTCTTACCTCACATTGAAGCCTTGAGGTAGCGTGCGGCTGCTGGCAGCCAACCGCGCTGGCTGCATGATGTGACCGCCAGTACAGCCCGAGGCAAGTTCGCCTCCCATTAGCCGCGAGCGCTCAAGCGAACTTGCCTCGGATTAGCTGTACTAGATTCAACAGTTTGCTAGTACGCGTGGCCGGCGGGAAATGCTGGAAGCGCCAGCCGCAAATCTAGCGCCCCATTCCGGCGCGTTGCCATACCGGGACGATGCCGCGCTGCTACGCCGCCATGGCAGGCTCCCGCAAGGCGCGGCGAAGGATTTTGCCGATGTTGGAGCGTGGCAGCGCGGCGCGGAACTCGACATGGCGCGGCACCTTGTAGCCGGTAAGGTTTTTGCGGCAGTGTGCGATCAACGCATCCGCGGTGAGCGCATCATCCTTCTTCACCACCACGATCTTGACGGCCTCCCCGGAGCGGGGATCGGGCACGCCAACCGCACCGGCCTCCAGAACTCCCGGATGCATGGCGACGACATCCTCGATCTCGTTGGGCCAAACCTTGAAGCCGGAGACAAGGATCAAGTCCTTCTTGCGGTCGGTCAGATAAATATAGCCACGCCCGTCGAGCTTCCCCATGTCGCCGGTCCGCAAGAATCCGTCCGCCGTCATGACATTGGCGGTTTCCTTGGGGCGCTGCCAATATCCCCTCATCACCTGCGGCCCGCGCACGCAAAGCTCGCCAACCTCGCCCACCGGCAGGTCGTTTCCGCCATCGTCGCGGATGGCAATTTCGGTTGAGGGGATGGGCAGCCCAATCGAGCCTGAGAACTCCTCGATGTCGAGCGGGTTGCTGGCCACTGCGGGCGAAGCCTCCGTCAGGCCGTAGGCCTCGACGATCGGGCGGCCCGTGAGTTCCCGCCATTTCACGGCAACGGAGTGGTGGACCGCCATCCCCCCCGCAAAAGCGAGCTTGAGGCTGGAAAAGCTAAGCGAGGCAAAGTCCGGGTTCCGGAGCAAGGCGCCAAAGAGCGTATTCACACCGATGATTACCGTGAATGGATTATGGTTCAGTTCCTTGACCAGGCCTTTGATGTTGCGGGGATCGGTGATGAGAACGCTGGTGGCGCCCATCTCAAAGAAGATCAGGGTCGCCGTTAAAGCGAAGATGTGGTAGAGGGGCAGGGCCGTAATGACGGTCTCGCCGCCCTCTGCCAGAATCTTTTTCAGCCAGGCATGTCCCTGGGCGAGATTGGCCAGGATATTGCCGTGGCTGAGCATCGCGCCCTTGGGAACCCCGGTTGTGCCGCCGGTATACTGCAAGAAGGCGAGGTCGTCGTGGCTGCATTCCGCCGGCCTCCAGGTCAGCCCGCTCCCCTCGCTCAACGCGGCGCGGAATGGGACCGCCCCCGGGATGCTCCAGGCCGGGACCATATGCCAGATGTGCTTGACGATAAAATTAACGGCGTGGCGCCGGAAGAACGGCAATATGTCGCCAGCTTGCGTCACTATAACGTGTTTGACATCGGTATTGCCGATGATCTGAGCCAGCACATGGGCGCTGTTCTCCAGAATAACGGCAACCTCAGCGCCAGAGTCCTTCAGCTGATGCTCCAGCTCCCGGGGCGTATAGAGGGGGTTGCAATTGACGATGGTGTAACCAGACCGCAGCGCCCCGAAGAGCGCGACCGGGTATTGTAATAGGTTCGGCATCATCACCGCGATCCGCGCGCCGGGCTCAAGCTTCAGCTTGGCCTGGAGATAGGCGCCGAATTGGCGCGAAAGCCGGTCAAGCTCCGCATAAGTGATGGTGTGGCCCATGTTGGCGAAGGCGGGAAGCGGGCCGAAGCGCTTGACGCTCTTCTCAAGGACATCGCCGAGCGAGCGATACTCGTGGATATCCACCTGGGCAGGCATCTCCGGCGGATAACTTTTCAGCCAAATACTTTCCATGTCGCCACCTCCGTTTCCGGCCTCCTGGACAGTAAGAACGGGCGCTATTTTCTTACACCAACTAAGTTAAGATATTTTCAGCGGCAACGCATGGACGCCTGCCTTGCTTTGCGCGATGGTCTTATCTTGCTAGCCTGGTGGTTCGTCTCAACAATTTTAGAAATATATGCTGTTAAGCGTGTGATAGTTTCGGTGTTTGTATTGTTCTTGTTGCCACCTCTTGCGGGCACGCCAATCCGCAGCGGATTTTTGCAACAGCCATCGAAGCAATTCCGCGCTGCCCAAAACTGTGGATCGCGGCGGCAGCGGAGGCAACCTCGCGGCGGCAGGTGCGTGCGCGCCCGGCGAATCGGCTCTACACTAGCAGCGGGCTTCCGCTGCGGTTGAAACCCGTTCCCTGCGTAAGGAATGTGCAGAATCGCGTGCAGCCTGCCCAATATTTTTGCTTAAATTCATATACGGGATCAGCAAGTTAGTGTGCTAAGCTTACCCATGAGCTGAAGCCATGCCAGGCCTCGGCTGGGGCCGCGAGGGCGGTTGATAAGAGAACCGCATAGAGGGAATGACGGGAACAACAGCACTAGAAAAGCCGGCCGCTGCCGGCCCCTCGACGGCTACGATCCAGGCCGGAGCTATTGCGAACTGAAGGGCTCCTCTGGGGAGCGGAACCGTCACCTTGCTGCACTCTGGCTGCGACTACAGGGGATCGACCTTGGCACGCTTCGCGTACGCGCGAGCGACGCGGAACGCGAGCTTTTCACGCAGGGCATTACCTTCACCGTCTACAGCGACCGCTCGGCAATCGACCGCATCCTTCCCTTCGACGTCATCCCGCGCGTCATCACCGCCACCGATTGGCGCAAGCTCGACCGCGGCCTCAAGCAGCGGATCAAAACGCTCAACCTCTTCCTTTGGGACATCTATCACGAGCAGAAGATCCTGAAGGACGGGATCGTCCCAGCCGAGCTAATTCTGGGCAATTCCAACTTCCGGCCGGAGATGGTGGGCTACGACCCGCCTTGCGGCACCTATATCCATATCGCCGGCACAGACATCATCCGCGATCCCAGGGGCGATTTCTACGTGCTGGAGGACAACGCGCGCACGCCCTCCGGCGTCTCCTACGTGGTCGAGAACCGGCATCTGATGCAGCGCGCCTTCCCCGACCTGATGCAGGGCTTCGCGATCCAGAGCGTGTCGGAATATGGCGAGCAGCTTTGCGACAAGCTGATCGAGGCAGCACCCCCTGGCGTGTCCGATCCCAACATCGTGCTGCTATCGCCCGGCGTGTTCAACTCGGCCTATTTCGAGCACGTCTTCCTCGCGCGCGAGATGGGCATTCCCCTGGTCGAGGGCCGCGACCTGTTCGTGGAGGACGATAGGGTCTTCATGAAGACCATATCCGGACCCTCTCCTGTTCATGTGATCTACCGCCGGCTGAACGACGACTTCCTCGACCCGGAAGTTTTCCGCCCCGAAAGCGTCCTCGGCGTCAAAGGGCTGATACGCGCGATGAAGGCCGGGACGGTCACGCTCGCCAACGCCGTGGGGACGGGTGTGTGCGACGACAAGGCGGTGTACGCCTATCTGCCGCGAATCATCCGCTATTACCTGGACGAGGAGCCGGTGCTTCCAAACGTCGAGACGCATATCTGCCGCGAGCGGGATGCGCTGGCCTTCACGCTCGGAAACATGGACAAGCTGGTGGTGAAGCCCGTGGGCGAATCCGGCGGCTACGGCATTTGCGTCGGGCCGAAGGCGAGCAAGGCCGAGATCGAGCTGGCCCGCGAGCAGTTGAAGGCCGATCCGTCGAACTATATCAGCCAGCCCATGATCGAGCTTTCGGTCTGCCCGACTCTCACGGAGGACGGCGTCGAGCCGCGGCATGTGGACCTCCGCCCCTTCGCCGTCACCGGCAAGGAGACCTGGCTTCTGCCTGGCGGCCTTACGCGCGTAGCGCTGCGGAAAGGCTCGATAGTCGTGAATTCGAGCCAGGGTGGCGGCACAAAAGACACCTGGGTCTTGAGGGAGGACTAAAATGAGCAGCCTCCTTTCCCGCCATGCCGAAAGCATTTTCTGGATGGCGCGCTATTTCGAGCGCGCGGAGAGCCTCGCGCGCATCATGGAAACCCAGACCTCGTTCCAGCGCGGGCGCGACGACAATTCCTGGGCCTGGATCGTGGCGCTTTATTCGGACGAGGAGTCCTTCGCGAAGGACTTCGGCGAGCCCAGCGCGGACAATGTGATCCGCTTCTATATGGCGCATGCGGACAATCCCGGCTCGATCCAGTCCACGATCCGCGCGGCGCGGGAGAATGCACGGGCGCTCCGGCCCATGCTGCCCACCGACGTGTGGTCCGGGCTCAACGATTTCTATAACCGGCTCTGCGCCTTCGGCCCCAGCGACTTCTCCGAAGTGCGGCTGACGCGCACCTGCGACGCGATCAAGCGCGGCTGCTATGCGCAGCTGGGCGCCGCCGAAAGCACGTTCTACCGCGACGAGACTTGGCCTTTCTTCCGGCTTGGCCAGTTCGTGGAGCGCGCCGACCAAACCAGCCTGCTGCTCGATGTCCGCTCCGCGCAGCTTCAAACCGGCTTCGCGCGCGACGAGGGGCGCTACGATTTCACGTTCTGGACGATCCTTTTGCGCGCCGCCTCGGCCTACCACTCCTACCGCCGCATCCACCCGCGCCACATCGACCCGAAAGAGGTCGCGCGCTTCCTGATCTTCGACGCGCGCCTGCCGCGCTCGCTGACGGCGTGCCTGTTCGAGATCCAGGCCATGATCGAGGTGCTGCGCCGGAATTTCGGGTTGCGCAACGCGGCGGGCGCGGCCGAGAAGGTGGAGGCGATGATTGCCGGCCTCGACGCCGCGAGGCGGGACGAGCGCCTGCTCGAAAGCCTGCACAGCTTCAACGACTGGATACAGCTCAACCTGATCCACCTCACCGGCCAGCTTGCGCAGGCGTTCTTCGGCCACCCGGCCCAGGCGGAGACGCCCGCGCCGGCGAGCCAGTCGCAGTCGCAGACAATGGCGGCGAATTAGCCCCCCCCCACTACACCTGCGAGATCGGCCGGAAAGCCACCCCCAAATAGGGCGCCGGCCGCAACGGTGGCGATGTGCATTCCGGAAGCGCGGCATAACACGCTTACGCAGGGTGGCTTCGCTAAAAATCCGCCAGAACGGCAATCGATACGCTCCCATAAAGCTTTGCGCGCCAATGATTGAATTAGATGGTACACTGAACTTCAGAGAACCAGCAATAAATACATATTGCATGTAAAATAAGTTATGCTACAATTAAAAAACATCCAATATTGCTCGTATACAGAGGCGCTCTGAATCTCGGAGGGTTGTTAATATGATGCATTGCTTGCGAATATGTGTGCTTCTCTTTTCGTGTCTAACCATGATAGCGCACGCAAATGCGCGAGGCTTGTGGCTGTGGGACGAAGCCGTCGCGACCGATCCTGCCCAGCAGCAAGCCTTCTTCGACTTCGCGACTAGCAAGAATATCGACGTGATCTTCCTTGAATGCGAGGATCTCATTCAATCAAACCAGCCTGCTCTGCATAATTTCGTGGTTGCGGCGAAGTCGCGGTCGATGGACGTCGACTTTCTATTTGGTGACCCAAGCTGGGCGCTTACCGCGAACCATCCGGTTGCTACCAATCTTGCCAATGCGGCCGCCACGTACAGCGGAACCTACCCGGATGCCCGTCCACGTGGCGTGCACTACGATGTGGAGCCCTATCTGCTTCCGAAGTGGAAGACCAAGAAAAATAGCGTCGCCAACCAATATCTCGATCTGATTGAACAATTGAAGGCGATTGCGGCTCCAGCATCGCTTCAGCTCACCATGGACATTCCATTCTGGTTCGATGGAGAAAGCATTACCCGGAGCGGTACTAACCGGCCTCTCAATCAATTGGTTCAGGACCGGGCGGACAGAGTTGTTCTCATGGACTACCGCGATACCGCCGATCTCATAATTCAGTTCGCCGCGGACGAAGTTGCCTATGGCGATCAGATTGGGAAGAAGGTGGGGATTGGCGTCGAGACGCAATGCGGGCAAGACCCTGCCTATATCTCCTTCTGCGACAAGGGAAACGCGGCCATGGAGGTAGAGCTGGCCATAGTGCAGAATCACTACGCATCACACCCGGCCTATGATGGTATCTCCATTCACCATTATGGCTCTTACGTCACCTTAAAGCCTTGAGGCAGCGCGCGAATGCTGGCTGCACGGCGTAATCGTCAGTGCGCCAGCGGGTGCCCTCGCCAAACCAAGCCCCCCGTTTCAGGGCATGCGCGTTCCTGTAGCATGGAAGCCGCCAGACGCCAGGTTCCGGCACAATCGAGGCGTTCCCCCCTCACCCAGCCCCTTGCATGACGATCTTGCTCGAATCGGGCAAGATCATCATGCAAAAGGTTGAACCCTATGAAAGAACGCGGACTTCAGCCGCGGTGAGGGCTGGCCCGCGGGAGGGGAACACACATGGGCAGGACGAGCTTGGCGTTCGCCAACTTGCGCGCATTGACGATATTGCTCGTCGTTTCGTTTCATTCGGTGCTGGCCTATCTCGGCTCGCAGCCGGCCGTGCAGCCGCCCTTCGACGCCCCGCCATTCACCTGGCGCGCCTTCCCCATCCTCGACACCGAACGCTGGTTCGGCTTCGACCTTTATTGCGCGGCTCTCTACGTCTTTCTCATGCCGCTGTTTTTCTTCATTTCCGGGCTGTTCGTCTGGCCGAGCCTCGCGCGCAAGGGCATCAAGGCGTTCATTGGCGGCCGCGCCTTCCGCATCGGCCTGCCCTTCGTGCTGGGCACGGCCATCCTGATGCCCGCCGCGCATTACCCCGTCTACCAGCTGACAGCCACCGACCCAAGCTTGTCCGCCTATTGGGCGCATTGGACCGCGCTGCCCTTATGGCCTAACGGGCCGCTGTGGTTCCTGTGGCAGCTCTTCGTGCTCAACCTCGCCGCCGCCGCGCTCTTCTGGCTGGCGCCCGGCTTCGGCGCCGCCGCCTCCCGCGTGCAGGCGAAAGCCGCCGAGTGCCCCGGCCGCTACCTCCTCTGCTTCGCCGCGCTTTCGATCCTCGCCTATCTGCCGCTCGCCTCGATCTTCAAGCCGTGGGAGTGGAGCCAGTTCGGCCCGTTCTCCATGCAGTCCGCGCAGGTGCTGCTCTTCGTCTCCTACTTCTTCGCGGGCGTCGCCGTTGGCGCGAACGGCGTTGAATGCGGCCTCCTCGACGCGGACGGCACGCTGCCGCGCTGCTGGCGCCTCTGGCTCTGCCTCGCCGCCGCCGCCTTCTTCGCCTGGCTCGGCGTCACCGCAACCACCGTGGAGATGAAACCGCCGCCCGTGGCCCTGGAACGCCTCGCCAGCGTGCTCTTCGCAATCTCAAGCGTTACGGCCTGCGCCGCCCTGATCGCGATCTTCCTGCGCTTCTGGGCGCGGGCGGTGCCGGTGGCGGGCAACCTCGCGCGCAACGCCTACGGCATCTATCTGGTGCACTACTTCTTCGTCATCTGGCTGCAATACCTGATGCTCGGCGTGAGCCTGTTCGCGGTGGCCAAGGGCGTTTTCGTCTCCGCTGCGGTGCTGCTCTTGAGCTGGGGCGTGGCCTGGGCCTTCGGCCAGATGCTGCCCGCGGGCCGGACAAGCTTCGCGCGCCGGAGCGTCCCCGCGCCCGCGATGGCGGCACAGCCGTCAAACGAAACCGCGCTGCCGGATAAGCCATAAGGGCCGGTGCGGGCGCAAGCCGGGGATAAGAGCGGCGCCGGTGCGCCTTCTGCCTGCCCCCGGCCGAGCCCGGCCTCGATCGAACCGCACCCGGCCCCCGCGCTGCGATCACAGCCGCAGACAACCGGAGCGGGATTCCAGGGCACTCATTTCAGACAACCGGAGAGAGAGTCCGGCACCAGGGACACAGTGCCCGGAGCCAAAAATTATCCCCGTTGTAAATTACTTGACACTTAGTTTAAGTTGTATTGAAGGTAGACCACAACCTGTGGAATATGCGCGGTATTACAGTAGCTTATAGTGCCATGTGCCCCTTTCGTTCTGGGGTGTGCGTTGCGCGGAAACAACAAAGACTACCCGCGCCCCTTTCAGGATGTAGCAAGCTATATCCTCCCGTGAAGATTGCGTGCATACCTATTCCTGCCGGACGGGAAAAAGATCAGTGCCCCGAAGGAAGTGCAACCCTTAGTATAGTAGGATGTTAAGTAGTATGAACAAGTACATCTCCCTGGCGGCTGTTGCCGCCGCCGCCCTCGCGCTTGGCGTTTCTGGCGCTCATGCGGCCACCCTTACCGGCAATCTTGCCGTCAGCATGCAGTTGAACGGAACTTGCACGGCCACTAGCGGCACGCTCAATTTTGGAACGATAGCCGGCGATCCGTCGGGGACGGCAGGCGCCAGGCACCATCTCCGTCACATGCTCTAATGGAGCCCCCTACGACGTCGACCTGGGCCAGGGTGGCGGCGCCTCCGTGACCAATCGCGTCCTAAGCGACGGCGCCTCGAATACTGTCAACTATAACATTTACGCTGACTCGTCCCATACGGAACTGTTGGGCACAGGCATGACCGGCGGTAATTCCTGGGCGGGGTACTACGGGGGTCGGACCGGCACAGGTACTAGCGAAACCATTAACGTCTATGGCCTGATCGACGCCGGACAAGCTACCGCTGTTCCAGGCAGCTATAGCGATACGGTTCTCATAACGGTCACCTACTAAGGAACGTTATGAGCCGAGTTAGAGCTGTTGCGGCATTTATGCTTGCAGCGTTCTCGGTCATCGGCCCAGCCACAGCTCAATCGTTGCGGGTTTCTCCCGTAACGATTGAGTTGCCGGCAGGCGCCGGAAGCGCGGTCTTCACCCTCGAAACCGACAGCAAGGAAGACGTCGCCGTGCAGGCGCGCGTCTTCCGCTGGTCGCAGTCTGGAGGCGAAGACAAGCTTGATAAGACCGGGGACGTGGTTATCAGCCCGCCTGTGTTGAAGGTCCACAACGGGACTCCCAGCACACTAAGGCTTGTCAGGGTGGCGAAAACGCCAGTCTCCAGTGAGGAAACCTATCGCGTCCTCATCGACCAGATCCCTGACCGGAAGAAACTCCAGGCAGGAAGCGTGGCGCTCCAGGTTCGCCAGAGTGTGCCAATCTTCTTCGCCGGCATCGATGCGCACCCCGGCCCGATCGCTTGGAAGGCCGTCCAGCGCAATAACAAGCTTGTTTTGGAAGCGGCGAATGCGGGCCAGAAGCGCGTCCGGCTCACCACGCTTGCCGTCACCGACGATAAGAATTGCGATCTCCTGAAGGGCGGCTTGAGTTATGTGCTCAACGGACAGTCCAAGAAATGGGAACTGCAACCCGATTCCGCGGGGCAAAAACCCTCATCATCAAAGCCGAAAGCGACATCGGGCCGATCAATGCGTCCGTTAATGTCGGCAAGGGCGGCTAGGATCGCGGGCAGCGCCGCTCTCTTACTCGCCTTCTGGCGGGATGGGAGCGCACTTGCCAAACCAGACACAACCGGAGCCGGCATCGATGCCGGCTCCTATCCCCCGGCCCTGGCGGCAAAAGACAAGCTCTATCCAGATGGCCTCCGTCAAGAAGACCTCTTCCTTGCTGTTTTCATCAACGATTACGACACTCAAAAAATTGCGCCTTTTCACCGCTTCCGCGATGGCTGCCTGACAATCGCGGAAGAAGACCTGAACGAATTCAAACTCAAGATTCCCGATACCGCGCGTCACCCCAGTGGCGGACTATGCCTGGAGAAAATGCCCGGCGTTACCTACCGCTACGACGCCGCCGCTCAGACCATCCGCTTGAAGATTTCCGACGGCGCCCGCGTGCCGCTAGAGTTCGATGCCCAGCGCCAGCGGCCGGACCCAACAAGCGGGCAGGATTTGAGCGCCGTGGTCAACTACGACCTGTTCGCAAGCGGCGGCACCCAGGATTATTGGGCGAATGCCTATCCACAATATCAGGGCGTCTCGGGCACCGTGAATGCGCATCTTTTCTCGCAATATGGCGTCTTCGAGCAGTCTTTGAGGGCGAATTCGACGGCAACGGAGTTCACGCCCAATCTTCTGAGACTCGATACGCACTGGTTTTACGAAAACCCCGAGACGCTTGTTACCTACTCGGCCGGCGACGTTATTTCCGGCTCGCTGAATTGGACCAGTTCCATCCGCATGGGCGGCGTTCAGATCCGGCGCGATTTTGCCTTGCGGCCGGATCTCGTCACCACGCCCATGCAGCAGTTTTCGAGCAGCGCCGCCGTGCCCACCACCGTGGACGTATATAACAATCAGGCCCGGCTTCTCTCGCAGCCGATCGCGGGCGGCCCCTTCAACGTCAATAATATCCCGCTGGCCACGGGGCCTGGCACCATGCGCATCGTGTTGCGCGACGCGAACGGCAAGGAGACCGTCAGCGAATACGCCTATTACAATTCGGCCAAGCTCCTCGCGCCCGGCCTGTTCGACTATTCGATGGAAACCGGATTTGCCCGGCATTTCTTCGGTCTGCATTCATTGGATTACGACGGGGACCCTATCGCCTCTGGCAGCGCCCGCTATGGCGCGACCCCCCGATTGACCGTCGAAGGCCACGCCGAGGGCGGCGCGGGCCTTGCCAATTTGGGCGTGGGCACCGATTTCGGCCTCTGGCATTATGGTGTTGCCTCGCTCGCTGTTTCGGGCAGCGAGTGGAATGGCACCTTCGGCGGGCAAGGTTACGCCTCGTTCGAAACAGCACTGTGGGGCGCACGCCTGCTGCTGCGGACACAGCGGGGCCTTGGCGATTACCAGGACCTTTCTTCTGTCACCGCCCCCAAATGCCCAGCCCGGCCTCGTTGGATGCACGGGGGGAGGTTATGCCTTTAAGAAGCGGGACCAGGTTTCGCTCTCTGTTCCGCTCACTTTCGATAAAGGCACTCTCAATCTCAGCTACACAGATAGCCTGAATTACGCCGGCGACGCCAACAAGATCGGGACGCTCTCCTATAGCCGCCCGTTCCTTTGGGATAGCAGCTTCATCTCCCTGAATGTTTTCGACGATTTCGAGAACAAGGACAGTTATGGCGCCTACGCCTCCCTTACCTACACCTGGGGTAAATACACAGCCTCGGCCATGGCGGAGGCAAGCGGCGACACCTATGCAACAGGCGGTACGTTAAACCGGACGCTCGATCGGGAAGCGGGCAGCTACGGTTATTCGCTGACGGCATTGGAAGGGCAGAACCCCTATAACGCCGCCTCCGCCAGCTACCGCTCCCAAGCCTTCCGGGCAACCGCGGGCGTAACCGGAACCGGAAAGACCGCGCAAGTCACGGCCCAAATGGACGGCGCGGTTGCCTACCTTAACGGCGTGCATTTCGCGAATCGCATCGATAACTCCTTCGCGGTCGTCGATACCGGCATTCCCAATGCGAGCGTGCTCTACGAGAACAATCCTATCGGCCAGACGGATTCGAATGGCACGCTGCTCATCCCTTCCCTGCGGGCGCGGGAATCGAATGCGATCACCATAGACCCGGCGAGCCTGCCCGTGCAGGCCGACATGCCGGAAACGAAGCAGACTGTTGTGCCCGCCTCGCGGGGAGGCATGACCGTTCGCTTCAAGGGCGAGGTGGCGCCGCCTTCCGCGATGGTGACTTTCAAGGACGAGAAGGGCCAGTGGCTTCCCGTGGGCTCCGAAGTATGGGTGAATGGCGGCCAAATCGCTTTCACCGTTGGCTACGATGGCGAGACCTATCTCACCGGGCTCAACGCCACGAACACCGTCTCGATCAAGACGCCCGGCGGCGCGCCCTATACCGCATCCTTTGAGTTCACGCCCAACCCCAAAGCCCAAGTCAGCATTCCAGGTGTGGTTTGCGCGGCAACGGACACAACCCAAATTGCCGCTCAGACCGGCGGCGAAACCGTAGTGGTGAAGCGATGACCTCAACTCCGGTCAAGCCTCGCCTTCCCGGAACGGCCCTTTTGGCCGCATCCGCGAGCTTCAATAATGCCGGCGCGAAAATCTGGACCTCGCGGCCGCTGGACCTTGGGAGCTGAAAGACTATGAAATGGCGTTTTCTCCTCATCCTGGCGCTGGCGTGCGCCCCGGCGGCAGCAATGGGCAGCCAACCCACCTGCTCGGTAACGGCTATCCCCGTTCATTTCGGTAGCGCCGCCGGATCGGGAACCTACGACGCGAACGGCGGCACCATCACCGTGTCCTGCACGAATAACGCAAGCTCGACCGTCACCGCATGCATCAAACTCGGCCAAGGAAGCTTCGATTCGTCTGGCAACCACCTGATATCGGATGGCCGCGCCACGATACCCGTAGCATTCTATCAGGATGCAGGGCTGAGCAGACCGTGGGGAACCGCGGCGGGGGGACAGGTGCGCTCTGTGACAATCACGGGTAACAACGGCGTGGACACAACGGTTTATGCGCGTGCCTCGGTTCCAAGCACTCCACACGCGGGAGCATACCAGTCGGTCTTCCAAATTACAGTCAATTACGGAGTGTCCATGGATTGCTCCATCATGCGCTAGTGCAGCCCGAGGCAAGTTCGCACCCCATTGGCCGCACGCGTCGCCACGCGAACTTGCCTCGGATAAGCTGTACTAGAATTAATAACTTGCTAGTACGCCTTGTCCGCGGAAAATCCTGTATGCGCCAGCCGCAAACGGGTCAGGATTTCCCGCGGGGCGTACTAGTTGCATCAAGCACTTAGACGATGCCGAGGAATAAGCGCGTCACCGGCGGCGCGGTGCCCGCAACCGCGCGGGCGGCCGGGAAACGGCCTCAAGGCGGTCCTTTCTTGCGAGTTCGAGCGGTGGTGGCGGGAGCGGACGGCGCGCCGCTTCTGAGGTGCTCCCGCCTTGCCTGCCAGAGAATCCGCATGAACGGTATTGCCCATCCGGCTTGGAGAACCTGTTAAGACCGTGGCGGCGTTTGACAAGACTAGGTACGTCTGCAATATGACGGGCGCTTAGCCAGGGCGTGGCGTTCTTGAGTGCTGCGGCCGCGCCAAAAAGGCGGGCGGCGGCCGGATGTTGCTCAGGTTTGGCGGGATCTGTGGGGCAGTCTTGCAGCAATCGATAGGCTGTTTCACAATAACAATGGCTGGGGAGGCCTTGTGATGAATCCCGTGCGACCTGGACCTGTTGAAGAATTTCAGCTTAGGCTCCATAGCGTGCGTCAGACCCCCGACAAGGGCCGGGGCGTTTTCGCGCTAACCGACATTCCGAAAAACTCGCTCATCCTGGAATCGCATGCGGTCATGCTTCTGGCGGAAGACTGCAAGAAGCTCAGCGAAACGAGCCTCTGGATTTACCGCTTCGCGCTCGGCGAGGAATGCGCCATGGTGTTTGGCGACATTTCGTTCTGCAACCATTCGGGTACGCCAAACGCTTCTGTCATCTGGCAGCGCCTGACCCCAACCACCGCCGTGGCAAGCCTTGCCGCCTTGACGGACATCGGCGCCAACTCCGAGATCCTGATAGATTACGCCGACATTCAGGAATATGTGTGCCGGGGCGTCGTGTTCTCTTGAGAGAGCCGGCGGTCTGCGCTGCACCGGCGGGCGGGATTTCGCCGCCGGCCGCGCGCCTGCGGAAGGCTTGGCCGGATCGCCACGAAAGACGGCATGGATTTGATCTTGCGGCATGGCTAAACGCCAGGCCGTGCATTAAGGTTGCCAAGTAAGAGGCATCTGAGGAACGAAATGGCAAACGTGGTTGTGGTCGGCTCGCAGTGGGGCGACGAGGGCAAGGGCAAGATCGTCGACTGGCTCTCCGAGCGCGCCGATATCGTGGTCCGCTTCCAGGGCGGCCACAATGCGGGGCACACACTCGTCATCGACGGCCAAACCTACAAGCTCTCGCTGCTGCCTTCGGGCATCGTCCGCGGCAAGCTGTCCGTGATCGGCAACGGCGTGGTGATGGACCCCTGGGCGCTCGACGCCGAAATCACCGCGATCTCGAAGCTTGGCGTTTCGATCACGCGCGGCAACCTGCGCATCGCCGAGAACACCACCTTGATCCTGCCGCTGCACCAGGAGCTGGACGCGCTGCGCGAGGAGGCGGCTGGCGCCGGCAAGATCGGCACCACCAAGCGCGGCATCGGCCCGGCTTACGAGGACAAAGTCGGCCGCCGCGCCATCCACGCTGCGGATCTCGTGAACCTGAAGGCGCTGCCCGCCAAGATCGACCGCGCGCTCGCCCATCACAACGCGCTCAGGCGCGGCATGGGCCAGCCCGAGGCGGACCGGGATGCGCTTCTCGATAAGCTCATCGCCATCGCGCCCAAGGTCGCGCCTTACATCGACACTGTCTGGCAGCTTCTCGACCGGCACAAGCGCGAAGGCAAGCGCATCCTGTTCGAAGGCGCGCAAGGCGCGCTGCTCGATATCGACCACGGCACCTATCCCTTCGTTACCTCGTCCAATACGGTGGCCGCCCAGGCCGCGACGGGCTCCGGGCTCGGGCCGGGCTCGATCAACTACGTGCTTGGCATCACCAAGGCCTACACGACGCGCGTCGGCAGCGGGCCGTTCCCCACGGAACTTTTCGACGGCGCCGGTAAGACGCTCGGCGAGCGCGGGCACGAGTTCGGCACCGTGACGGGACGCCCGCGCCGCTGCGGCTGGTTCGACGCCTGCCTCTTGCGCCAGACCAGCAAAATCTCCGGCATGAACGGCATCGCGCTGACCAAGCTCGACGTTCTCGACGGCTTCGACGAGCTGAAAATCTGCGTTGGCTACCGGCTGAACGGCAGGGAGCTGGATCACCTTCCCACCGAGCCTGACGAGCAGGCGATGGTGCAGCCGATTTACGAGGTGATGAAAGGCTGGCACGAGTTCGACGCAAGGTGCGCGCTCCTGGGCCGAGCTGCCCGCGCAGGCGATCAAGTACATCAAGCGGCTGGAGGAGCTGATCGAGGCGCCGGTTGCGCTTCTATCCACGAGCCCCGAGCGCGAGGACACCATCCTCGTACACGATCCGTTCCAGAATTAGCCTGAAGCGGCGCAAACGCTTCCTGCTGCGTGCTATTCAGGCCTGCCCGGCTTGATGGGCATCGTCTCGTACAGATTGACTGGCGAAAAGTCGTCGGTCAGCAACTGGCCACCCTCCAAATTCTGGTTTCCTGCGCGTTTTCCCACGAGATCGGGCAGCGGATAACGGAAGCGGTAGCGCTCCTGCAAGGCAGTAGCGCGCTGCTTCAGTTCGTCCGCGCTGGCAACGTCCGCGGGCGTGGCGATGGCAATCGCCTGCGTCTCGCCCTCCAGCGTCCAAGCAGGATAGAGATCGACTGTTTGGAAGACGGCATGCAGGGTGACCAGGGCCGAAAGATAGAGCTTGGTGCCGCCGTTGATGTTGATCGCCACAGCTCCGCCGGGCGTAAGACGCTGCTTGGCAAGATTGAAGAACTCGCGTGTGATCAAGTGGAAGGGGATGCCAGTCTCCCGGAAGGCGTCCACCAGGATAAGATCGTAGAGGCCCTTGTGGCGGTTGAGGAAAACCCGGCCGTCGCTTTCCATGAAGCGGACCTTCTCAGTCTCCCGCAAACCGAAATATTCCTTCCCGGCCGCAATGACGCCGGGGTCGATCTCGACAGCATCGATCCCGGCATCCGGCATGGCGCGCCCGAGATAGGTGGAGAGAGTGCCCGCGCCGAGCCCGATCATCAGAATCCGCTTTGGCGCCGGCGGATAAAGCAGCGCTGCCGTCATGAGCGGAGCATAAGCGAGCGTCATGGCGTCCGGATCTGTGAGATCGACCACGGATTCGACGGAATCGTTTCTCTTGAACCTGGTCGAAAGGGAAACGAACTTCCCACTTTTGTAGATAAACAGTTCGTTGTATTCGGTTTCGATGTGTGCGATGCGCCCGTCGGCGCGTTGGAGCATTTGCGCGCGCACCTCTTCGTCGACCAGATTTGCCGCCCCAGCCGGGCAGCCGGCGGACGCGAGCACGGCAAGGGCGAAAAACGCCGCTAGGAACTTTGCGCTTTTTGCTGGCGATTGAACGCGATCGAACGCCATCAGGGAAAGCCCGCAAATCAAGCCCGCAGCCCCAAGCAGCAGCGTAATCGCCCGCGTTCCCATGACCGGAATGAGGAAAAACGCGGTGCCAAGGGTGCCCACGATCGAGCCGGCGGTGGAAACGCCGTACACCGTGCCGGAGACGGTTCCTAAATCCTGTGTGGAGTACAAAAGAAGCCTGATCGCGAAGGGCGAGTAAACGCCGAGCAGCGTCACGGGCAGGAACATGATTGCGAGCGCAGAGTAGAGACTGCCCATTCGGACGCTGTCGACCGCGCCCAGCACGAACACGGTTATCGCTTCGGCAAAGCTGGGCAATATCAAGAGGTACAGCGATGCCAGGCAGACGATCCCGCCCAGCACCAAGGCCGATACCGTGCGGTCGGCGAGGTACCCGCCGAGAAAGTAGCCGGTGGTGAGCGCCGCCAGCACCGTTGAAATCAGCGCCGCCCAGGTATAGATGCCGCTGCCGAAATAGGGATTGAGATAGCGGGAGCCGAGCATTTCGAAGCTCATCACAATCGCGCCTGTGACAAAGGCGGCGATATAGATGACCGCTGGGAACGCGGCTGGGCCGCCCTTGAGCTGCCTCGCCGCCGAATGCTCGCCGTCCTTCTTCACCTTGCCCTCCGCCTGCACCTGTCCGCCACGATAGCGATGCCGGTCTCAACCGGAACGGCACAATAGCCCGGATTTCCTTCCCGGCCACATAACTTGTCAAGCTGGCTTGGCACTCATTTTCCGCCTCTGGCATCCGGCTTTGCAACCTCTGGCCCTGGGCCAGTTCGCGGAATGCGGACTGGAATTCAAAAGCTGGTTAGTTCGTGAGCCAGAAGGTCGAATACCAAGCGCACCCGCCGGCTTGTGTTCAGCTCCCGGTGCACAACGAGCCAGATTGGAAGTTGGAACGGCTTCAGCCATGGAACGGCGCGCCGCACCATTGGCTCTGCATCGCCAATCCGGGACGCCATGACGCCAACCCCGGCACCTCGTTTCACCAGCTCCCAGTGCACCAGATGGTTGTTGCTGAGTACCGGGAAATGCTTGGGCGTTAACTTGAGCCCCTGCGCGTTGAGCCCCTCGATGAAACGCTCGTTCTTGTCGAAGCCGATGAAGTGAAGGCGGGCCACATCGTCCGCCGTCAGGATCTCGCCGCACTGCGCGAGATAGCTCCCCGAGGCATACAGGCAAGCGGTGTCATCCCCGATTTTCTGCGCAATCAGATCCGGATCGGTGGGGCGGCCATTGCGAATGGCAATGTCGGCTTCCCGCCGGCGCAGATCTCTGACATCGTTCGATACGATAAGCTCGATGGTTATGCCGGGCTCGGTGCGCCTCAGTTTGGTGACGATGGGCGGCAGCAAAAATGCAGAAAATGCCTCGCTTGCCGTGATGCGAACCGGGCCTTCGATCGATTGCGATTGCCCCGAAGCTGTTAGAGACATCCGGGTAGCCGCATCTCCCATGGCGCGAACGTGTTCCACCAGTTGCAGGCCGCTTTGCGTAAGCACAAGGCCACGTCCGGCACGCTCGAACAAGACCACGCCCAGCTCACTTTCGAGTGCGCGCACTTGGCGCCCCAGCGTCGGTTGCGGCACACCGAGCGTCCGGGCCGCGGCTGAAAGCGAGCCTTCTTCCGCGGTTACGAGGAAGGCCCGGGCACGGTTCCAGTCGAATTTCACAGATCGCCAATCCATGCACAATTGCATATCGATTAGGCGAATTTCGTCAATTTCTATTCAGAAGGCTGGCAGGTAGGGTGATGCCGGGAGCCGCTTGAGGAGTGTGAGGTTGAACGCGATGAACGATCAAGACCGTGGAACAGCGGAATTCCGGATGGTGCCGCAATCTGCCGGGGCATTAGCCGGGCAGCACTCAAAGAAAAGATACCCGGCCGCAAAATTCTGGGACTGGATCGCCAAGCGCTATGCGCGGACACCAATTGCCGACGAGGCGTCGTACCAGAAAAAGCTGCGGGTTACCCAAGAATATCTGCGGCCCGGCATGGAGGTTCTGGAGTTCGGCTGCGGCACAGGATCGACTGCGATCGTCCATGCGCCTCATGTGAAGCATATTCACGCCATCGATATATCCTCCCGAATGATTGAAATCGCGCGCAGCAAAGCGGATGCTAGCCAAGCGGCAAATGTTACGTTCGATCAATCAACTCTTGACGATTTCGATGTGCCTGATCAACGTTTCGGTGCCGTGCTTGGATTGAACATCTTGCACCTGCTGAAAGACAGGGACGCAGCAATTGCCAAGGTGTACAGGCTGCTGGCTCCTGGAGGAGTATTTATATCCAGCACTGCTTGCCTTGGCGATTGGATGAAGTGGTTCAGGTTTTTCGCTCCAATTGGAAAGTTGTCCGGGTCTCTGCCGCAAGTGAAGGTTTTTACTTCAAAGCAACTAACAGTCTCGCTGGTTAATGCCGGTTTTGAAATTGACTATAGCTGGCAGCCACCAGCCAGGAGCCAAGCGGTTTTCATCGTCGCAAGGAAACCGGCGTAGGCTGGCAATGGACCGGATACGCCCGTACCTGCTTCGGAATCGCCGGTGTTGAGACTGGCGCCCCAGGCGGTTGTGCTTTCGTTTCCACACAACGCATTGGAAGTGCGGCGCACCTGTCCGCTTGGAGAGTAGGCCGCGGGGATTTCACCCGCAGCCTCTCGCAGAACGGTGCGTGAACCTCTCAGCTCACACCGCTCCCATCAAGCAGACACACCCGCCGTCCTAAGTTTCCAGTGTGCGAAGAGCTTCGGGCATTTCCGGGAGACTTCCTCCATGAAGAGCCTCGCCTGCCTCCAGCTTCCCCGGAACCGCTTGTACTTCCTCTTCGCCCAGGCAATCAGCAACTTGTCGATATGCCTGTATAGCGGATACAAAGCCGAAGGCTGGAACCGCCCATAATACCCAATCCATCCACGCAGGAGTGGATTGAGCTTCAAGGCAATATCCTGAAGGCTGAGATCCGTTCGATTCCGGTAGTTCAAGCGGCGCGCCTTCTGGCGCATCGCCGTAAGAGCCGCCCGGCTGACCGCCGCCGTGAAGCTTGCAAACAGTTTACCTGCCTGGCTGTTCTTCACGTAGCGCTGCCGGAACTCATAGCCAAGGAAGATAAACTTGGTATGATCGTGTGTCCCGGCCCGGTTCGCATCTTTGCAGTAGACAATCTTGGTCTTTGCTGGATGCATCGTAAGGCCGCACGCCGCGAACCGCACTTCCAGCGCAGCCCTAATCGCTTGCGCCTCCTTCATGCTCTCGCAATGCACGAGCCCGTCATCCGCATACCGGCACCATGGAGCATTGGGATAGGTTCGCGTCATCCAGACGTCGAATGTATAGTGCAAGAAGAGATTGGCCAGCAACGGGCTGACGACCCCGCCCTGCGGCGTTCCCCGCGTGCGTTGCACAAGGGTTCCATCCGCAAGCTGCAAGGGAGCCGTTAGCCACCGCTTAATATAGAGCCTCACCCATTTGCAATCCGTGTGCTTATCCAGTGCCTTCAGCAGCAGCCCATGCTCGATGTTGTCGAACAGAGCCCTGATGTCGAACTCCAGAACCCAGTCATACTTCCAGCAACGCTTGCGCGTTACGCCTACGGCGTCCAGCGCGGATTTCTCCGGCCGGTAGCCATAGGAATCCGGAAGAAAGATAGGCTCCAGAATTGGCTCAAGCACCATCTTGACCACCATCTGAGCTACCCGGTCTGAAACCGTGGGCACGCCAAGCACTCTTTCCCCGCCACTCTTCTTCGGAATGGCAACCGCCTTGACCGGCGGCGGAAAGTAAGTCCCGGACGACATGCGATTCCAGATCTTGTAAAGATTGTCCTTACGCTTCGATTCGAATTGCCTGATCGTCTCCTTATCGATTCCGGCACCCCCCGCGTTGTGCTTGACAGCACGGAAGGCCGCAGCAACCAGTTTCTTTGGGATATCGAATGGTCTTGCCGCACTCATACGCCTCCTCCTGTTTCCAGTTGGACGCAAAATGCAGCCGCTTGACCCAGCCCCTTTGCTCCGACCGCATTACCGGCCTTCATCGCTCGTACGGGCTGGTCCGCCCCAGGTCTCAGCATCGGTACGCTCGCCTCGTGGCTTTCACCATTTGAACTTCTCCCTTGGCATCCGAGCCCTGGTTCCCGGAGTTCCGCACAAGAGCCTGGACCGGGTTCACGCCCCCTATACGCCGGCTGCCGCACGCCCAGTAACCAAGTCCCCGGCGCACTTATCCCGGAAAGTTCGTTCGCCCCCCGGTTCTGGCAGCACTTCACACTATCGGCGCGTCATCGAAGGGTTTGCTTTCGCTCGTCTCCCCGGACCGTACCTGCCCGGAGCTACCGCTCCCGGCTTTGACTCCAACGCTCACCACCACGGCTTTTGACCGCAGCAGCTTGGAGTGGTTTGAAGCCCGCTCTTGGAAGCTGGCTTCGAAGGACCTGCCTTCATCTCTCACGCAGCTTCTGCACGCTCAGTCAGCTTCTCATTCTGAAACCTCCTGGATGCGTGCCGCTACGGCACACAACAAACCGTTCGTTTTGCGTAGGGCCCCGTCATGGTTAATTTGGGCATGGTAAACGGCGGTTCTTCACATGTTCCACACACAGATTTCCGCGAAATTTTCCCCGCTTTTGCCCGTTTTCCGCGTTTCAAAAACCCCTTTAAATATACCTGCGATTCGGGAGTTAACCATCCGCCCCCGCCGGACCCGGCCGGAACCGTCACATTCAGTTTGGGTATTCTTGGTGTAAATCAAAGAGTTATACAGAGGCGTTGGCTTTAACGGTTCCTCAAGGCGCATCTGCTAAATTACTTCAATACTCAAGAACGGCGAGGGCCGCGGGCAAAAACAGGGCGGATAGAATTAACAACAGGTGAACCCAAGGAGCTGCGGGCCGGCAGAGAATCCAGGCTGGAGCAACGCAGGACCTTTATCAGGCGAAGTCAGGGCTTGCACCCTTCGCACAATCGGGTACGTTCGCCTGGGCAAACGAGGCGATTTCACATGGCAAATATCGGCGTGCCGCATTTTCACAACGACATCGGGGTCGAGAAGATCCATATCGGCGTGAAGGAGTTCCAGTGCATGGGGGCGCGGCCTCCCATGGACCACCCGCATGTTTTCCTGGACATGGGCGCCGACGACCAGATCGTTTGCCCCTATTGCTCCACGCTGTACATCCACGACAACAACCTGCGCGGCGATCAGAGCGACCCGCCCTACTGCCTTTATGAAGCAAAGGGTAGCAGTGCCAGATGAGAATCGGGCAGACCAACGGCCAGATTGCGATTGCCGGCGCAGGGATAGCCGGGCTGAGCGCGGCGATTGCGCTCAAGCTCGCGGGTTATTCGGTCGCGATTTTCGAGCGCGAGCAGGAGCTTCGCGAGGTTGGCGCCGGCATTCAGATGGGGCCTCACGCGACCCGCATCATGGAACGCTGGGACCTCGACCTCCTGAACAGCGCGGTCGAACCTGAGGCTCTTGAGCTTAGAAACGCTCACAGCGGCGCTCTGCTGAATACGCTTCCGCTCAAGCCGGGCGCCCGCGTCCGCTATGGCTCGCCTTATCTCACGCTGATGCGCGCCGACCTGCAAAAGGCGCTGCTCGCGCGGGCCAAGGAGCTTGACGTTCAGATCGAGTACGGCGCTGCCATCACCAGCGTAGACGCCGGAAAGGGCGGGGCCGGCATCGATGCGGGTGGCGAGCATTTTTGTGCGGCGGCACTCGTCGGCGCGGACGGGATCAATTCGGCGGTGCGTGGCCTCAGCAAGTTCCATCCCCGCCGTTATCCCGCGCAGGCAGTGGCCTGGCGGGCGCTCCTGCCTTTGGACGCGGTTCCCGCCTCGATGAGAAACATGATTGTGCTGTGGATGTCGCCCGGCGCGCATCTTGTGCACTACCCCGTGTCTGGCGGCACGCGCATCAACGCAGTGCTCGTGATCGAAGATATCTACCGGATGGACCGCGAGGAGCACGGCGACACGCCGGCCTACCTTGCCCGCCGCCTCGAAGGCTGGTCCGGGACGCCGCTGGCGGCAATTGCCTCGGCGCCGGAATGGCTCAAATGGCCCATGTTCGTCATCGAGAAGTGGCCAGGCGGCGATGGCCGCGTCCAGTTCATCGGCGATGCCTGGCACGCGATGCGTCCGTACCTCGCCTCTGGCGGCGTGATGGCAATCGAGGATGGCGCGGCGCTTGCCGTATCCTTGACAAAATCGCGGGGCGATATTGTCGATGGGTTTAAGCTTTTCCGGAGAAGCCGCGGTCCGCGCGTCTGGGAGGTGGCACGGGCTTCCGCCAGGATGGGATGGGTCTACCACTGCCCGGCTCCCTTCAACATGATCCGAGATCTTGCCATCCGGTTTTCCTCGGGTTCGGCGCTGCTTGAACGGAGAGACTGGCTTTACGGAGCGGGACAGACGGCCGGCTGGAGGAGCCAAGGGCTCGATGCGAAATAAACGCGTCAGACGGCGCAGGATTTTTGTTCGTCCGCTAGGCGCGGAAAGGGGTGCTTACCCGGGGTATGTAAACCTTTCCGCAACGCAGCCTGGCGGTCGAAAAAATACGCAAGATGGCGCGTTAATTGCGCATCGAGCCCTTACCCCAGCGTTGCGCCCAAGTGCGCCGCTGGATGAGCGTAAACGAGAGAACGGGGGAGTTCTCAATGGAGCCGTGTGCCGGAACCGAGGCAAACGGAGGAGTTTTGTCTGTTGAATGGGAGTCCTCTGGCGTTGAGGTTCATACCCAGGCGCAGCTACAGGTCCAGGTCATGTCGAGGGCTGAGATCCAGGGCAGTCCTGCATGGATGCGTGCATTCGCTGGCCAGCGGAAGGACCGCCGCTATTACGAGCTTGTGGAAGACACGCTGCGGGAAGGCTTCGACTACCGCTATTTTGTCCTGACCGGCGAAGGCGGCGAGATTCGCGCCATTCAGCCGTTCTTCCTGCTGGATCAAGACCTTCTGGCTGGTACCAATCCGCGGATCGCGAGACTGGCGGACGCGGTCCGCCGCGTGTGGCCGCGCTTTCTGCTGATGCGGACTTTGATGGTGGGCTGTACCGCGGGTGAGGGGCATCTCGATGCGCGAGACGATTGCACGCGCATTGCTATAGCGCGCGGGCTCGGCGCGGCCATTCTTGGAGAGGCGCGCCGGCTGAAAGCCGCGCTCGCCGTGTTCAAGGAATTCAAGGCTGAGGACCGGGACGCGCTGGCCTGCCTCAAAGAGCGCGGCTTCACGCGGATACCGAGCATGCCGATGACCCGGCGGCGGCTCAACTTCACGAGCTTCGAGGAATATATGCGGCTGGCGCTCAGCCAAAAATTCCGCGCGCAATTGCGCCGGAACTGCCGGCGATCCGCCGAGCGCGCCCAGCTCGAAATGCGCGTTGTCACCGATATCGCGCCTTACATACAGGAGATATATCCGCTTTATCTCGCGGTGTATGAGCGCTCCAACCTGAAGTTTGAGAAGCTTACACGCGAATATTTTTGCGGCATCGGGAAACGCATGCCTGACAATGCGCTATTTTTTCTGCTGATGAAGGATGATCGGGTCGTATCTTTCAATATGTGCCTGAAGAACGGCAAAGAATTATGCTCGGAATATGTTGGATTTGATTATTCAGTCGCATTCGACTTGTATCTATATAACGTTATGACAAAGAACATAATGGAATGGGCCATTAATAATAAGTATCAATGGTATTCCTCAACAAGCCTGAATTATGAACCAAAGTACCATTTTAGACACCAACTTGACCCTATCGATCTTTACGTCCGGCATGTGTCGCCATTCATAAATTTCATCATGAAGCGCGCATTGCAATATCTTGAACCGACCCGTCACGACGAGATGCTCAAGAAGTTTTCCAACTACGCCGATCTTCGCGGAGACTGATCTGCTGCGGGACAGCACCATCGCTGCCACCCCTGAGGCTCCGGCGCAATATTCGTTTGACGCGCGCCAGCCCCAATGGCAGCCTCCCATACCATGAAGCGGATGCCCAAGCGCAAAAAGACAATAGCCGGAAGCGGCATGACCGTGGCGGACCTGATGTTCTATGCCGGGCTCGGCATGGCAGCGGCCGGCGCCGGCTTTATCGCCGCGCTTCTGATCCCCGGAAGCGGCCAGAGGGTACGCGGTTTAGAATCCGCCGCCGGCGAGCGCGCAGCCGCATCTGTGCTTGGCACATTCGTCAAGCCGGCCGGACCGCAAGCGCTGCCCGACCTTTCCTTCACCAGCGCCGATGGCAAGCCGCACCGCCTCTCCGAATGGCGCGGCAAAGTCGTGCTTCTCAATGTGTGGGCAACCTGGTGCGCACCCTGCAAAGTGGAAATGCCTTCGCTGGACCGGCTGCAAGCCAAGCTCGGCGGTGGCACATTTGCGGTGCTCGCGCTCAGCGTCGACCGCACCGGGATCGAAAAGCCCGCCGCGTTCTTCAGCGGGAACAGCATCGCGCATCTCGCGGTCTATAACGACAGCGAGTCCGCGGCAACGGCTGCCTTGCGGGCCTCCGGCCTGCCGGTTTCGGTGATATTGGACCGCGAAGGGCGCGAGGTCGCCCGGCTGGCCGGCCCCGCCGATTGGGACAACCCTGCCACCATCGCCAAGGTCGAGGAGTTCATCAAGGCCGATGGCGGCAAGGGGTAGCGAGAGCCGCATGAACCACCCGTGCCGCGCACGTGGCCTGGCTTGCTCACGATCTAGATCTTCCCTTGCGCCCTCACCATCCTGGAGCGCCTGGGCAGCGCAACCGTCAACACGCCCTTATCGAAGCGCGCCGCAACCTGATCCGCCTCGATGGTTTCCCGCAGGCGAACCGAACACAGGAAGAAGCCGTAGCTGCACTCCACCAGATGCCGATTTTCCCGCCCGTCCTTGCGCTCGCATTTTCCCGCCCTGCATGCTGCGAGCGCCATTTTGCAGCATCAGGCAGGCCCGCCTTCACGGCCGGCTGTTTTCCGGTTTTCTTTACATCCGATGCTAGTGTAAAAACTTGCGCTGCGGGAAGGCTTTGGCGCAAATTGCAGAAACGCGGGCACTCCGCCGGGAAAATCGCCGGGCGGGCCATCCATCCCGCTGCGGAATGCCCGGAATGGGCCGATATAGCGGGATGGGAGGCGTACGCCTTGAGCTTTGCCAGTGACATCGTCAGCCATCGGTCTCTCCTCTGATGTGCTGGCATTGAAATTTTACCTCCCCATAAGGGGAAGCAGCAGGAATATACACAGTCTTGCGGCAAGCTCTACCAACGCGCAGCAGAAAGTAATTCGCATGACACTGACGATCCCCCGGTTCCATTTGGAAGGCAAAACCGCCGCCGGCGAAGACCGTCACATCGTTCTGTCCGACGGCCGGAAGCTGGGCTATTCCGAATATGGCGCACAGCGCGGGCTGCCCGTCCTCGGGTTCCACGGAACGCCCGGATCGCGCTTCATGTTCCGGCTGGTGCACGAGCCGGCAAGGCGCTTGGGGCTGCGAATTATCGCGCCGGAGCGGCCGGGGTTCGGGCTTTCCACCTTCCAGCACAACCGCACGCTGGCCGACTGGGCGAGCGATATGGTGGAGTTCGCCAATCACCTGGGCCTCAAGCACTTTGGCGTCGCGGGCATTTCTGGCGGCGGCGCTTATGCCGCGGCTTGCGCCGCGCTGCTTCCCTCGCGCGTTACCGCCGCCGCCCTCATAAACCCGGTTGGGCCGCTATGCGCCCCGGAAGGCCCCGAGGAAATCGGCGGGACGAGGTTTGTGATCTTCCGGGTTTTGCCGCGCGTAACCGTCGCCATGCAGGGGTTTTTCGGGCTTTGGCGGCTCCTGTTCCTGAATGCGCCGGATCGCATGTACGACTTCCTCAAGAAACGGGCCTGCGACGAGGACAAGCGCATTTTGCTCCGGCCGGAAATTCGCAGGAACTTTGTCGACGGCATATCGGAAGGCTTGCGGCCGGGCATCCGTGGCATCATGCAGGAGATGCGGATATTCTGCCGGCCCTGGAACCTGCCGTTCGACGCTGTGAAGGCGCCGGTTCTGCTATGGCAGGGCATGCTCGACCGGAACGTACCGGTGCCGGCCTCGCTGCACCTGGCGCGTATCATCCCTGGCTGCGAACTGCACCCGGTTGAGGGGGCGGGGCATTACTGGATCTTCGAACAAATAGAGGAAGTGCTGAAGGCAATCGTCCAAAAGATGCGCGAAACTTTGGGCACCGCAACGCCAGTCGAAGATCATGTTTCCTCTTAAAGATTTAATAAAAATACCATTTGCACCGCTCACAACATATTTCATCATCCTCGCAAATGCCGCCGTTTTTCTCTTTCAACAGTTGCTCAGCACCCGCACGGCCTATGAGCTTACGCTCCAATATGGCCTGGTTCCCCGGCGCTATTTCGACCCGCTGTGGGCGCAAATCCACGGGCTAGACCCGCACAATTACCTGCCCTTTATCGCGGGCACTTTCATGCACGGCGGCTGGTTGCACGTTGTCCTCAACATGTGGACGCTGTTCATCTTCGGCGCCTCGCTCGAAGGCCGGATCGGCCGGCTTGGCTTCTTGAGCTTCTACCTGGTCTGCGGGCTCATAGCGAGCTTCACACACGCCTATTTTAACATGACCTCCACCGTGCCCGCTGTCGGCGCTTCCGGCGCGATCGCCGGTGTGATTGGGGCCTACGCAACCACCTTTCCCAGAGCCAAGATTAACATCCTCATCCTGATCGTTATCGTTCCATTCTTCTTCAAGGTTCCAGCGCTCGCCTATGCGCTGGTCTGGTTCGGCTTTCAGTTCCTCGAAGGCTTCTGGCACCTTGCTTCGCCCACGGCGGGCAGCGGCATCGCCTGGTGGGCGCATATCGGCGGCTTCGCGGCGGGATTTACGCTCATCCCGCTTTGGCGCTGGGGGCGGCCCGACCGCACTTACGACGAGGAGCAAGTGCGGCATTGGGGCAGCCTGCCGGAAGGCATTTCCAGTCCAGCCGGCGGCGGGGAGCATAGCGGCTGGACCAGAGGCCCTTGGGGTTAGCACGAGCCCCCCGCGCCGTCATCGCGAGGCGCCAGTGGCGCCGTGGCGATCCAAACCAGCTATTCCGGCTTCTGCCTCTGGATTGCTTCGCTTCGTTCGCAATGACGGGGATGCGGTACACGCTGAGGATTTCCTCTATCGCGCCTGTGCTTCGCCCTTCGGAGTTTCTTCCGCTGTGGTATTGCTGAGGTTGAAGAACGGCACGGCGCCGTGGCTGCCAAGAATGGTCTGCGGCGGCTGGCCCGTCCAGCGCTGCGCCACCGTCAGCTCGATCACGCGGGCATTGTTCTTGAGCGCTTCGCCGCGCACGCGGATGCCCTGCGCCTCGGCTGCCGCCCGAAGCTCGATACCGCGCGCCTCGCCTTCGGCCTCCAGCACATTGGACTGCTTCTGCGCCTGGGCGCGCGCCACCGTCGCCTCAGCCTCGGCTCTTGCCGTCACGACCCTCTGCTCGCCTTCGTAGCGGATGCGATTGACGGTGTTCTCGGCGGCGATAGAGTTGTTCTTGGCCTTTACGGCAGCTTCGACCGAGGCCACGAATATATCTGAGTATTTGATGGCCGGAATTTGCAGGTCCAGGATCTCCAACCCGAATTGCTCGCGGACGGCTTGGCTTACGGAGTGCTGCACCTCGGACGCGATCTGCTCACGCTCCTCGGAGATTTTGATGGTGTTGCGCTTTGCAAATATTTTTAGCGTACGGTCGGAGATAATTTGCTCGATATTGTGCATGATACTCGCATCGCCAGGCCTGCCAACCTGGTAGAGAAGTTTTAGAACAGCATCCGGCGGTATGCGGTAGGTAATGCCAACAGATATTGTAACGGACTGATTGTCTATGGTGTACACGCGCAGGTTGTCGATGCGGAAATTGTCGATTGAAACCTGAATCTTGTCCGCCGCGTCTATAAACGGTGCCTTAAAATGCAGCCCCGGCGGCACCGCCTTAGCCGAATGCACGTTGCCAAGCCGGCGCACGCCCGCCATCTCGGTCGGCTGCACGATGAAGTAGCTGTCCGTGGCGAAATAAATCGCGACGATTGCCACCGCGATCCACTTCAAGTATCCAAGTGAAGATGGAAAATTAAACGGCGGCTGCTTCATAGATGACGATTGTGACATGGTTCCCTCCAAGAAACTGCATAGTCTGGCACTAGCGCGATACTTTCTTCAACACAGAGGCGGGTCTGATTGCGCCCGCCTCTAGGCCTGCGTTTGTCATAATTGTGGCATTGAGGAACGGCGCAAGCCGGCTTTCCTGGCTGGCATCCAGGCAACCAAGCTCGCGAAGAATGTGGGCCATGGTGCATTCGGCCGCGCGCATGGCGCCGTCGTCGATCTTGAGCGCCACGCCGAGGCCTAGCGCTGGCATGGCCGCGGCGAAGACGCCTTCCGCGCCGTTCTTGACGCGGACCGTCTTTGGCGCGGCCAGAATGGCCTCGGTGGTGAACCCGCCCGTGCCATTCACGTAGAACGGCTCAGCCGCCATCGCGTCCGATAGCCGGCGCACGGCCGCAGCCCGGCCTTCCCGCAGCCCGGACGGATCGGCAAACCGCGCCATTCCGAGCGCCAGGGCTTGAAGCGGCATGCAATAAACGGGAATGCCGCAGCCATCGCGACCCATGGGAACGCGGGAAAGATCGCAGCTTGTCATCTCCGCAAGCGCCTGCGTCACCCGCTGTTGCGCCGGATGGCCGGGCTCGATATAGCCGCGGGTGGGATCGCCGCAGGCCACGCAGGTAGTGAGGAAGCCGGTGTGCTTGCCTGAGCAGTTATGATAGGCGGGGCTTGGCGGACGCGGCGGCTGCGGGCCACATTCGAGGGCTGAGGCGTCGAGGCCGATTCGCGCGAGCCAGGCCTCCACCGCCGCGACATGCGCGGGCTCGCCTTTGTGCGACGCGCAGGCCAGCGCGAGTTCCCTGTCCGCGAGGCCAAAGCGATCCGCCGCACCCGTCTCGATCAGCGGCAGCGCTTGCAGGGGCTTGGCGGCCGAGCGCGGGTAAACCGGCATTTGCGTGTTACCCACCGCCCAGACGGTCTTGCCGGTGGCGTCGATCGCAACGAAGGCGCCGCGATGCCAGCTTTCCACCGCCGGGCCGCGCGTCACTTCAACAAGAACCGGGTTCGCGTTCATTGGGCCATCCACCCATCGCCGCCGCGAGCGAAGCGAAGCAATCCATGGCCAACGTCGCCCTTGCCACTCAGGATCGCTGCGGCGGCAAGGCTGCCTCGCGATGACAGCAAGCGGTAGAGTTGTTTACGATGGCCCGGCATCGAGTGTCCCTGGATTAACCGCGCCTTAACCTCGATTCCGGGGCAAGCTGGCCCTTTTCGTGTGGTTTCTGGCGCCTTCCTTTATGGCGCCATTTTATGCGAGGCTCCTTGCTGGATCGTTAAACACTACAGAAGGCATTGATTTTGCGCCGAGATTTTTGGGAGCTGGGCGTCTCCCGCACAAGGTAGATGCACCAGATTATAGTTAATATTAAAACCGCAAATATATTTAAAGGGATTCTGCAAACGCAGAAATCGGGCAAAAGCGGGGAAAATTTCGCGAAAATGCGGGGAAAATAAGTATAGGGATTCGCCGTTTACCATGCCGGAATTAACCATGATCGTGCCCTATGCGTGACGGACGATTCGTTAAGAACTTCGGTTTGAGTTTGCATCAAACCTTGCGCACAGGTCCGGGATACTGCGCGACAAGCGTATCGGCGGTCAGAAGCAGGATGCCTTCGGCCACCGCTTGCGCAACCAGGATGCGGTCGAACGGGTCCTTATGAATTGGCGGCAATGCCTCCACGGCGAGGGCGTGCTCTCCCTTGATTGCAAGCTCGCGATAGCCGTTATCCAGCAGCCCCCGGCGCGGGCCAGCGCATCGAAATAGACGAGGCCGCCGCGGATCTTGAAGGCGCCGGTTGGCGTGTGGTTCTCGTGCTTGACGAAGACCTCAACCCCGGTGCGCTTGCGCAAGAGCGGCCAGGCATATGCGGGGGTTGGCGGAACGAAGCCGCGCACCGTTGCGGCGGCATCGGCAAGTTGATCGAGAGAAAAAAGCGGCATGTGCACCCCGGCCGTTCGAGATTAGAAACAGAACCAATCTGGCACCCTTGAACCTTTTGGCCGCCGTGCCGGACCAACCTGTGTCACGGAACGCTATCGGAAGATAGACGATGAAGCATGACCGGCAGCGCCAGCAAACCGGCTGGGACCCTGTTCGCGGGGGTGGCTTTCCCGTTCCGCCTCGCGGCGGACATCCAGGCGGCAGAGGAGATCGAGCCCAGTGTTGCCAAAGAGTTTCAGGAGGAATTCAACCTGTATCAGCCCCGCTCAAGCTCCTGTGGAACGCGTCACCAAGCTGTTGTATGGCCTGTGGTAAGTTGCTCATTAAACGAGCAAAGCTCAAGGAAATACATTGGAGCTGTTTTGGGAATAACAGTATTGCCCACCCCGCGAGACGCCGGCGCTTGAGCGTTTGCAGGATGGGAGGGGGATATAATAATGAGTGCAGGCATGGACGAGGCGATGCCAACAGTCAGCGCGGACGGCTCGCAATGCGGAGCGGAAGCGGATTTTGTCATCCAGCGCTATTCGCCCGAGGCGCGCATCTGGCGCGATTGGGACTGCGCCTATTCGCGCGCGGAGGCGGACCATCTGCTCGCCGCCTACGAGCGGCGCTACCGGGCTTTGGGACTCGAATGGCGCATCGCCAGAGTTGTCTATGTACCGCCGAAGCAATCCGTCCAGGATTGCCCGCCGGAGCCAGAGCACTGCGAGGATCTGCCGGCAACTGCATGACCGCTGTTACGAGCGGCCGTTCATGTTGCGTTTTCGATGCAGGAGCGCCGCGCAATGATGCTTCCGCGAGGCGCTCTGCTTGAGTGACTTGTTTAGAAGCTCAACCGCGAGGCGAGCACGACATGCGGAAGCGCGCGCACTTTCGCGATGGTGCTATCCTCCACGCGCTCATCCACGCTCACCAGCGCTATGGCCCTGCCGCCCAGCTCCTCGCGCCCGAGGTTGAAGGTCGCGATGTTCACGCCCTCAACGCCCAAGAGCGTGCCAAGCGCGCCGATATGGCCCGGCTTGTCGGCGTTCTCGGTGTAGAGCATGTTGGGCGAGAACTCCGCGTCCATGGGGATTTTGTTCACCTGGATGAGGCGCGGCTTGCCGTCGGAGAACACCGTGCCGGCGACCGCGCGCTCGCCGTTCGCGGTCCTGATCGTCACACGCATATAGGTTTCGAAGGCGCCTTCCTGGCCGCGCCGCACCTCCTCGACCTGGATGCCGCGGTCCTTCGCGATGGCTGGCGCGGACACCATGTTGATCTCCTCCATGAAAGGCGTGAGAACGCCGGAGATCGCCGCCGAGGTCAGCGCGCGCGTATTCATCTCCGCGACCTCGCCCGCATATTCGAGCCGGATCAGGCTGGGTGCGCCGTCGACAAGCTGGCCCGCGAAGGAGCCGAGCATTTCGGCGAGCTTCACGAAAGGCTTGAGCTTCGGCGCTTCCTCGGCGCTGATCGACGGGAAGTTGACCGCGTTCGAAATCGCGCCTTGCAGCAGGTAATCGGCCATCTGTTCGGCGACCTGAAGGGCCACATTCTCCTGCGCCTCGCCGGTGCTGGCGCCCAGATGCGGCGTGCAGATCACGTTCGGCAGGCCGAACAGCGGGTTCTCCTTGACCGGCTCCACCTCGAACACATCGATGGCCGCGCCCGCAACGTGGCCGGCCTTGATCGCGTCTGCCAGGGCTGCTTCCACGATCAGTCCGCCGCGCGCGCAGTTGATGATGCGCACGCCCTTCTTCATTGTGGCGATGGACTCCGCGTTGATGATGTTGCGGGTCTTCTCGGTCAGCGGCGTGTGCAGCGTGATGAAGTCGGCGCGGCGGAACAGCTCCGGCAGCTCGACCTTCTCGACGCCCAAATCGAGCGCGCGCTCCGGCGTCAGGTAGGGATCGAAGGCGATGACCTTCATCTTGAGCCCCTGCGCGCGGTCGGCGACGATGGAGCCGATATTGCCGCAGCCGATGATGCCGAGCGTCTTCGCCGTCACCTCGACGCCCATGAATTTCGACTTCTCCCACTTGCCGGCATGGGTCGAGCGGTCGGCCTCGGGGATTTGGCGGGCGAGCGCCATCATCATGCCGATGGCGTGCTCGGCGGTGGTGATGGAGTTGCCGAACGGCGTGTTCATCACGATGATGCCGCGCGCGGTGGCTGCCGGAATGTCGACGTTGTCGACGCCGATGCCGGCGCGGCCCACGACCTTGAGGTTGCCCGCTTTTGCGAGAACCTTCTCCGTGACCTTGGTGGCGGAGCGGATGGCGAGGCCGTCATACTGGCCGATGATTTCGGCGAGCTGGTCCTTGTCGAGGCCAATCTTGGTGTCGGTCTGGATGCCGCGGTCGGCGAAGATTTGGGCGGCGGCGGGCGAAAGCTTGTCCGCGATGAGTACGCGTGGAGCTGTCATGACGGTATTCCTATTTCGAGTTGGGTGAAGATCTGCCCCCTCACCCCTGCCCCTCTCCCGCCAGGGGAGAGGGGAAGTGCCTCTTTCCACGGGGAGGAGCGTATTTCGGGCGTTCCTTCTCCCCTTGCGGGAGAAGGACAGGATGAGGGGGCTTTTTTTATTAAGCGGCCTTCGCGAGGCCGGCCTTGGCGGCGGCGTATGCCCAGTCGAGCCAGGGCAGCAGGCCTTCGAGGTCGTAGTCCTCGACCGTGGCGCCAGCCCAGATGCGCAAGCCGGCGGGCGCGTCGCGGTAAGCGCCGATGTCGAACGCCACGCCTTCCTTGTCGAGGATGGAAACGATCTGCTTGGCAACCGCCGCCTGCGCCTCGGGCGTGGCGATATCGGGATCGGCGATCTTGAGGCAGACGGAGGTGTTCGAGCGCGTGGCGGGATCGGTGGCCAGGAAATCGACCCAAGGCGTGCGCGCGACCCACTCGGCGATGACCTTGAAGTTCGCGTTGGACCGCGCCTGCAACGCCTGGAGGCCGCCTAAGTCTTTCGCCCAGCGCAGCGCGTCGAGATAGTCTTCCACGCAGAGCATGGACGGCGTGTTGATGGTCGAGCCCTCGAAGATGTCGCGGTTGAGCTTGCCGCCCTTCGTCATGCGGAAGATCTTGGGCATCGGCCAGGACGGCGTGTAGCTCTCAAGCCGGGCCACGGCGCGCGGCGACAGGATGAGAATGCCGTGCTGCGCCTCGCCGCCCAGCACCTTCTGCCAGGAGAACGTCACAACGTCGAGCTTCGCCCAGTCGAGTTCCTGCGCGAAGGCGGCGGAGGTGGCGTCGCAGAAGGTAAGGCCCTCGCGATCCACGGCGATCCAGTCCGCGTTCGGCACCCGGACGCCGGAGGTCGTGCCGTTCCAGGCGAAGACCACGTCGTTCTTGAAATCGGCCTTGGAAAGATCGGGCAGCGAGCCATAGGGCGCTTCGACGATGCGCGCGTTCTGGATCTTGAGCTGCTTGGTGATATCGGTAGCCCAGTCCTTGGAGAAGCTCTCCCAGACGAGCACATCCACGCCGCGAGCGCCGAGCATGCGACCACATGGCCATCTCGAAGGCGCCGGTGTCGGAGCCGGCCACGATGCCGATCAGGTAATCGGCGGGGATGCCCAGAACCTCGCGCGTCTCGTCAATCGCGAGCTTGAGGCGCGCCTTGCCAGCCTTCGCACGGTGCGAGCGGCCCAAGAATGCGGTTTTGAGATTTTCGACGGAATAGCCGGGGCGCTTTGCGCAGGGGCCAGAAGAAAAATGCGCCACATGGGGGCGCACAGCAGGCTTTTGAGCCGTCATAGCGGTCTACCCTTTCAGATAGTTGCCTCCCGGTGGGGGGAGGTGTCCCGCCGCCGCGTATAGGAGCGGCCCTTCTACGAGTCAACAAGAAACGCCGCGACAGAAGGGTTTATGCCAAAAGTCTAAGACTAAACCTTTGCAGCACCGTGTAATTTTTTGCCGAATGAAGCAGCAGAACGTTAGAAACCTGTCTCCGCCACTTACCGATTGTTCTGGTTTTGCCGCAGCCGGTTGCCAACGCGAAGTGAGCCCTGAGGGCGGCACGCCCAGTGCGGCAGACAGCGCTTTTACGGTCTCAAGGGACACCGCGCAGCCCCGCTCGATACGTGCAACCGTCCGTGTGCTGAGACCGCTAAGCTCCGCCGTTTGCTCTTGGGACCAAGCGTTTCGAATCCTGAAGCCGCGAACAAACTTGCCGCCGATACTGGCCATGATGGCTCCCCCGCTGTTGCGCAGTAACCATAGGCTCAGCCGCGCCGGTCACGCAACGACAGCCCCCTGACAGTGGCACCGCTGGCATTTATTTGGGCATGGTCCGGCCTTGCATTCGATCCTTTGCCCTGCGTGTTCAACGGCGCGATGAGCGGGCTGCCTAATAACACACCGGTTCTCGCTCACCAACCGCGGGCCTGCCATTGGGCGGTTACGCGGCTTGGCCGGCACACGGCACGGCGATGGACCGCTTGGCCTTTATCCACAGGTCCGAACGAATTGATTTTCATCGGCTCGATGTTGGGCGTAATACAAACGCGGCGGCACTATTCTACGCCAAATTCTAATGTTCTAACCCATGATAAACACAGCACAATTGCGCGCCGGCAGGATCATGGCCGGCGTCAATCGATATAGTTTTGCCGGATTGTCCGGACTATCGCTGCCAGCTATCCAGCAGATGGAAACAAGCGAACGGGTGGTCCGTGGCCATGTGGCCCCGCCGATGAAGCCAAGCTCCCCTCCCGGCGCGGATGGTATTGACTTCATTTGCGATGACGGTGCGAGGCAAGACACCGGCCACGGTATCCAGCTGGAGACGAAGAAGACAGCGAAAGCGAAATTACCTGCCGTGACGCTGCCGTTCAGGCGCAAAGCGCCGCAGCAAGAAAGGTGGCTGCGATGGCATTGACAATCGTTCTCTTTTGCATCGCCGCTTTGCTCGGCCTTGCCCCTCTTACCATAGCGATTGGCCGGTCTCCCACGGGAATCCGCGCCGTTTACGGCGCTTGCCTTGCTATCTCGCTGATTGCTCTTGCGGTTTCGCTGGGTGAACTGCTCCATGTCCATGCAACGCCGCTGACTATGACGCTACCGCTTGGCCTGCCCTGGCTTGGCGTTCATTTCCGTATCGATGCGCTTTCCGCCTTCTTTCTTACCGTTGTCAATCTCGGCGCGGCTGCCGCCAGCCTGTTTGCGTTGGGCTACGGTACGCACGAAAAGGCACCGTTGCGGGTGCTGCCGTTCTATCCGGCCTTCCTGGCCGGCATGAACCTGGTCGTTACCGCCGACAATGCCTTCACTTTCCTGAGCGCCTGGGAGTTCATGTCGCTCACCTCGTGGGCGCTGGTCATGTCGCACCATCGCGAGCCCGGCAACGCATACGCCGGCTACGTCTATCTCGTCATGGCAACCTTTGGCACGCTCACTTTGCTGCTCGCTTTCGGCATGCTCGCCGGACCCAGCGGGGGCTATGCATTCGATGCCATGCGCGCGAGCCATCCGGCCGCAGCACCGGCCGCGATAGTACTTCTTCTCGCGCTGACCGGTGCAGGGTCGAAGGCCGAATCGTGCCGCTGCATGTCTGGCTGCCGCTCGCGCATCCGGCCGCGCCAAGCCACGTTTCGGCCCTGATGAGCGGCGTCATGACCAAGGTCGCCGTATATGGCTTCGTGCGCATCGCGTTCGACCTGCTCGGCCCCCCGGACTGGTGGTGGAGCATGGTGGTGCTCGCACTTGGCGGCATCACTTCGGTGATGGGCGTGCTCTATGCGCTGATGCAGCACGACCTCAAGCGGCTGCTCGCCTACCACACGGTGGAGAACATAGGGATCATCTTCATCGGGCTCGGACTGTCGCTCGCCTTCAAGGCGCAATGGCATGGCATTCGCCGCCGCACTGGCACTCACCGCGGCACTGCTCCACGTGTTCAACCATTCGGTGTTCAAGAGCCTCCTGTTCTTCGGTGCGGGCGCCGTGCAGGCCGCAACCGGCGAGCGTGACATGGAGCATCTGGGCGGCCTCATTCACCGGATGCCGCAGACTGCATTCGCATTCCTGGTTGGCTGTGTCGCCATCTCGGCCCTTCCGCCGCTTAACGGCTTCGTGTCCGAGTGGCTGACATTCCAGGCAATATTGCTGAGCCCGCAATTGCCCCCCTGGGGCTTGAAATTCCTGGTGCCGGCGGTTGGCGCGCTGCTGGCGCTGTCGGCGGCACTCGCCGCCGCCTGTTTCGTCAAGGTGTACGGCGTGACCTTTCTCGGCCGGCCTCGCACGCCTGCCGCCGGGGGCGCACATGAAACGGACCGCTTCTCGCTCGCCTCGATGTTCTTCCTGGCTACGCTTTGCCTCTGTGCCGGGATTTTGCCGGGCCTGTTCATCGATGCGCTGGCGCCGGTGGTCAAGGAGCTGGCTGGCGAAAGCATGCCGCGCCAAGCCGGCATCGCATGGCTCTCGATCGTGCCAATCGCCGAGAGCCGAAGCTCCTACAACGGTCTGCTTGTGTTTCTGTTCATGATCATCTCGGGCTCGCTCGCGGCGTCCGCGATACACCGTCTCGCTTCCAACAAGCTGCGCCGCGCGCCGGCCTGGGACTGCGGCTATCCAGATCCGAGCCCGGCGACACAGTATACGGCCTCAAGCTTTGCGCAGCCGATCCGCCGCGTGTTCGGCACCATCGTGTTCCGAGCGCGCGCGGTTTGCGACATGCCGCCGCCGGGCGATCTGCGCCCGGCGCGCCTCACCGTCGAGATACGCGACCTTATCTGGGAAGCGTTCTACGCACCCGTCGCCAGCGGTATCTCGTACCTGAGCGGACGGCTCGATCTCCTGCAATTCCTTACGATCCGCAACTATCTTGCATTCGTCCTCGGCGCGGTCGTGTTCCTGCTTCTGGTGATTGCGATATGGCCATAATCTTCGACACCGCGGCGCAGGGCATGCACATGCTTCTGGTGCTCGTGCTTTCGCCGCTGCTCACGGGTTTCGTGCGCAAGGTCAAAGCCCGGCTGGTGCGCAGGCAGGGACCGCCGGTCATCCAGCCCTATCGCGACCTGGCGCGGCTCATGCGCAAGGAAGCCGTGCTTGCGGAGAACGCTTCATGGCTGTTCCGGGTGGCGCCCTATCTCATCTTCGCCGCCATCTGGGTGGCGGCGTCGCTCGTGCCAACCTTCGGCATCGGCATGCTTTTTAGCTGGTCGGCGGACCTCATCGCCATTATCGCCCTGCTTGGCAGCGCGCGCTTCTTCCTGGCGCTCGCTGGGCTAGACGTTGGCACCAGCTTCGGCGGCCTCGGCGCAAGCCGCGAGATGATGATTGCCTCGCTCGCGGAGCCGGCGATGCTGATGATCATGTTTGCGCTGGCGCTTATCGCCGGCTCGACCCAGCTCTCGAACATGGCCGGCTTCATGATTTCGCCGGAGGTGGGCTTGCGGGTATCGCTGGGCCTGGCGCTGGTTTCCCTGATCATGGTGGCGATCGCGGAGAACGCGCGCATACCGATCGACAATCCGGCGACGCATCTCGAACTCACCATGGTCCATGAGGCGATGGTGCTGGAGTATTCCGGCCGGCATCTTGCTTTGATCGAGCTTGCCGCGTCGCTCAAGCTGCTCCTCTACGTTTCTCTGATCGCATGCTTGTTCGTGCCCTGGGGCCTCGCCCCACCGAACAGCGGGTTGCAAGCGCTTGGGATTGGAAACGCGGCCTACATCGCCAAGCTTGCGGCCGGCGGACTCCTGCTGGGTATCTTCGAGGTCAGCGTTGCGAAGATGCGGGTGTTCCGCGTTTCCGAATTTCTCGGGGTGGCGCTGATGCTCGGCCTCCTGGCAACCCTTTTCCTGTTCGTCTCCCGGAGCATATAGATGCGCCATCTGGATTTCGACGTCGCACACATGCTGGCGGGCTCGCTGGTGCTGATGAGCTTCTTGCAGCTCTATCAGCGCCTGCTCTACGCGCTCCTCAACATTTTCGCACTCCACGCATTGGTGCTGGCGCTCTCGGTCGCGTGGCAGGCATACATCCAGGACGCGCCGCATCTTTATGTCACCGCGTCCATCGCGCTCCTTTTCAAGGCGATCGTGATCCCGTTCTTACTGTACCGGATCGTCGTGAGGCTGGGGATTTACCGCGAGATCGAGAACGTGGTTGGCGTCGGAACGGCGATGCTGCTCGGCATGGGGCTCGTTGCCCTATCCATGGTGGTCATGCTGCGGGTCACGCGCGAGGCCGGTCCGCTCGCGCGCGAGGACCTTGCCTTCGCGCTATCGGTGGTGCTGCTCGGGCTATTGATGATGGTGACCCGGCACAACGCCGTTAGCCAAGTGATCGGCTTCATGTCGGTCGAGAACGGGCTCGTTCTGGCCGCGACCGGCGCCAAGGGGATGCCGCTCGTTGTCGAGATCAGCGTCGCCTTCTCAATCCTCATCGCCTTCTTCGTCATCGGCATCTTCCTGTTTCGCATTCGCGAGCGCTTCGATACCGTAGATATGCAGGCGCTCGACCGTTTTCGCGGAGATCGCAGATGACCGGCTTTTTCGATGCGATGATCGCCGTCCTGGTTACGCCCGTGCTGGCGGCGGTGGTGCTTGCTTTCCTTCCTGGCTATTGGCTCGGCGCGCGGCTGAACGTTCTGGCGGCGCTGGTGACGTTCCTCGCCTCGACATCGCTTGTGTTCGGGAGGCCTGAACCGGGTCTGTTTTTGCTCGTCGACGATCTCAACATCGTCTTCATCGTTCTCACTACGTTCGTCGGCTTCACCACCAGCGTGTTCAGCGCGAGCTACATCGGCCATGAGATCGAAACCCGCCGGCTGACGCCAAAGTCCGTGCGCTTCTACCACGCCATGTACCAGATACTGATGTTCGCGATGAACTTGGCACTTCTCGCCAACAATATCGGCGTTATGTGGGTGGCGATCGAGCTTGCGACGCTGACCACCGTGCTCATGGTCGGCATCTACCGCACGCATGCGGCGATCGAGGCGGCGTGGAAATACTTCATCCTGGGCAGTGTCGGCATCGCGCTTGCGCTGTTCGGCACGATCCTCATCTACATGGCGGCGCGGCCGGTGATCAGCGAGGGCCTCGACGCCATGGCGTGGACGGGACTGCTCGCGCACGCGGGCGCGTTCGACCCGGCACTCCTGAACATCGCTTTCGTGTTTCTGCTGTTGGGCTACGGCACCAAGGTAGGGCTTGCGCCGCTGCATGCCTGGCTCCCAGACGCCCATGCGGAAGGACCCACGCCGATTTCGGCGGTGCTATCCGGGCTCCTGCTTAATGTCGCGCTGCACGCTTTGTTGCGCTTCAAGATGCTGCTCGCGGTAAATCCGAACGCGTTCGCGCCCGGTCCGCTGATGGCGTCGATGGGGCTGCTCTCGCTCATCTTCGCCGCACTCATGCTGTACCGGCGCCGCGACATCAAACGCATGTTCGCGTATTCCTCGATCGAACATATGGGCATCATCGCTTTCGCCTTCGGCATGGGCGGACCGCTCGCCAACTTCGCCGGGCTGTTGCATATGACCATGCACTCGCTGACCAAGTCGGCGATCTTCTTCGCTGTCGGCCACATAGCGCAGGTGAAAGGCACACAACGCATTTCCGAGATGGGCGGGCTTACCGAAACCAATCCTGTGCTCGGCTGGGGGCTGGTGCTGGGCGTCGTGGCAATTGCCGGACTGCCGCCGCTCGGCATCTTTATGAGCGAGTTCCTGGTCGTGAGTTCGACCTTTGCGCGCGAGCCCTGGCTGGCGATCCCGCTGGTATTCGGTATTCTCGCCGGCGCCGGGGCGCTGTTCCTGCGGCTCAACGGCATCGCCTTCGGCGACCCGATCGGTAAAACTGCGAAGACAGAGGCATCGTTCGCTCCTCTGTTCGCGCACCTCGCACTGGTTTTTGCCGCGGGAATTTATATGCCGCCTGCGCTTGCCGCGTGGTTTCTGAACGTGGCGAAACTGCTTGGATAAGGCGAAACTCTCTCTTAGCCACCTGTCCAGGTTTTGGGGGCTAGCTCAGCACCTGTTGACGCCGCCGCTCGATCTCAAGGAACGGACCAAGCGCCTTGGTGCTGTGGGCCGCATCTCCTTCACCCCGGCCGAAACGCTGGGCGCAACGCTCGCCGTGCTACCCGGCAGCGTCACGCCCTTCGCCACCTTCAACGACCGCCAGCGCCGCGAGAAGGCCGCGCCCGGCGAGCGGATGCGGCAAGCGGAGACCGTCAGCGCTCACGCGCAGGTCAACACCGCGACCACCACCATCGCTATCGCGGACCTGCTCAAGCTCCTCGTCCATTCCGGCGACCGCCCGCACTGGTGCACGCTGCCTCTCAAAGCCGCGGCGTGACCCCTGGCCCTCCCGGAAGCCGCTTGCGGCTATCCGGGATTGCTACCGGCATCATGTGCCGTGAGCCGTGCAAGCCTGACGCCGATGAGCCAGCCAGCTGAACGGCATCACGGCGCGGGCTTATAGAGCTGCTGGAAGCGCGGCACCCACCCCGTCAGGTCGTAGCCGGCCCCCATTCCCGCCAGCACAATCTCCTTGAACGGCCGGCGCGGGGCCTCGCTCAAGCCCCACAGGATCACGGCGCGCGAGCCGGTGCGGCAATAGGCGAGCGCGGGCTTCGGCAGCGACGCGAGCACCTCGCCAAAGGCTGCGCCCTCCTCGTCCGAGATCGGCTGCGGCGGTTGAAGCACGGGCAGGTACACCGCCTCGATGCCGTGCGCCGCCGCGGCCCGCTCGACCGACGGGAAATCGGGCTGGCCTTCCACCTCGCCGTCGAAGCGGTTGCAGATGATAGAGCGGATGCCCTGCTCCGCGATAAACGGAATCGTGTCCGGGCCGATCTGCCCAGCTAGCAAAACGTCGTCGGTAAGTTCGAACAGCTCCATTCCCATTCCTGACCCATACACTCCTAGATATGCCGCCGGGGCGGACCGCACCGCCTCGCGGTGGCGAATGCCCATTATTAAGCGCATGCCATGCCCGGACTGCAAGAGCTACCGTGAGCGGTGCCTGCCGGCCCTGGGGCCGAGGCTGGACAGGACAATGTTGAAGCCACATTTTACAGAACGGGAAAGGGATGTTAAACCCCCAAGAAATTCCATCACAACGAAGCGCGCTCACGCGGCGGGGATATTCGAAATGGCCATCATCCGGCAAAAGACGGGGCTTACCTTCGACGATGTGCTTTTGCAGCCGCGGCTTTCAGATGTGCTGCCGTCGGAGGTGGACGTCACCACGATCCTCACAAAAAGTATAAGGCTGAACATTCCGATCATTTCGGCGGCCATGGACACCGTCACCGAAGGCCCGCTAGCCATCGCCATGGCGCAAGCGGGCGGCATCGGTGTGATTCACCGCAACCTTGAGCCCGAGCGTGCAGGCCCAGCACATCCGGCAGGTCAAGAAGTTCGAATCCGGCATGGTGGTGAACCCCGTGACCATCGAGCCCGCCGCCACGCTCGAGGAAGCGCTGGCGCTCATGGAGACGCATAGGATTTCCGGGATTCCGGTGGCCGAGCGGACGGCGGATGGCCGCCAGGGCAAGCTCGTGGGCATCCTGACCAACCGCGACGTGCGCTTCGCGACCGATCTCGGCCAGCCGGTCTTCGAGCTGATGACCAAGGAGAACCTCATCACGGTCCGGGAAAATATCGGCCGCGAGGAGGCAAAGCGGCTGCTGCACAAGCACCGGATCGAGAAGCTCATGGTGGTCGACGAGGACTACCGCTGCGTGGGCCTCATTACGGTCAAGGACATCGAAAAGGCCGCGCAGCATCCGCTGGCCTGCAAGGACGAGCAGGGCCGGCTGCGCGTGGCCGCTGGAACCTCGGTCGGTAACGAAGGCTTCCGGCGCAGCGAGCACCTGATCGACGCGGGCGTGGACCTGATCGTGGTCGATACCGCGCACGGGCATTCCCAGCGCGTGCTGGACGCGGTGCGGCGCATCAAGCAGGCATCCAACGCGGTGCAGGTAATCGCGGGCAACGTCGCGACCGCCGATGGCACCAAGGCGCTGATCGACGCGGGCGCTGACGCGGTGAAGGTCGGCATCGGGCCGGGCTCGATCTGCACGACCCGCGTGGTGGCTGGCATCGGCGTGCCGCAGCTTACCGCCGTCTCCGAGGCTGCCGAGGCAGCCGCGGCCCAGGGCATCCCCGTCATCGCCGATGGCGGCATCAAATATTCGGGCGACATCGCCAAGGCAATCGCGGGCGGCGCCTCCTGCGTGATGATCGGCTCGCTGCTCGCGGGCACGGACGAAAGCCCCGGCGAGGTCTATCTCTATCAGGGCCGCTCCTATAAGTCCTATCGCGGCATGGGCTCGCTGGGCGCCATGGCGCGTGGCTCGGCCGACCGCTATTTCCAGGGCGAGGTCACCGATCCGCTCAAGCTCGTGCCGGAAGGCGTCGAGGGGCAGGTGCCTTACAAAGGCCCAGTCTCAGGCGTACTGCACCAACTCGTGGGGGGGCTGCGCGCCGCCATGGGATACACAGGATCGCATACGATTGCAGAGCTGCATGAGAAAGCCGAATTCATTCAAATCACAAATGCAGGCCTTCGCGAAAGCCATACGCACGACGTCACGATTACGCGCGAATTGCCCAACTACCCGACGCACAATAGCTAGCATCGCTGGGTTCCGGTGTGTCCGGAAGGTATGAGAACGCTTGGACCGTGCGAAAGTCCCCCCTCACCCCAACCCTCTTCCCAAGGGGAGAGGGGGCAGGTCGCGACCTGCCTCACGGGATAACCGAAGCCGCCCCAATAAGCTGGAACACCCCATAAAATGCAGCCCGGCGCTAGGCTTGAAGCGGCCATCGAGATTCTTGGCGAGATTGGCGCGCGCGGCCGCGCGGCCTCGGTTGCGCTCGCCGATTGGGGCCGGACACACCGGTTTGCGGGTTCCGCCGATCGCGCCTGGATCGGCAACCTCGTGTTCGACAGCCTGCGACGCAAGCAATCCCTCTCATACCTCATGGACAGCGAAGGGCCGCGCTCCATCGCGCTCGCCGCCCTGCGCCATTCCTGGGACATGGCACCGGACGAAATCGCAGCACTCTGCTCGGGTGAGCGCTTCTGCCCGGAACCGCTCACGCCTAAAGAGGAAACAGGGCTCGCAAACGCGGACCTCACCGCCGCCCCGGCCTGGGTGCAGGGCGATTATCCTGAATGGCTGCAACCGTCATTTTCCGAGGCCTTTGGCGAGGATGCGGTCAAGGAGGGCCAGGCACTCTGCCAGCGCGCGCCCGCGGATTTGCGCGTCAACACCTTGAAGGCAACGCGCGAGAAGGTGCTGAAAGCGCTTGAGCGGCACGGCGCGGAGGAAACGCCCTATTCGCCCGTTGGCGTACGGCTGCCTCCGCGCGATGGCGGTGCGCGCAGCCCGAAGCTGGAGGCCGAGCCCGGTCATGGCCGCGGCTGGTTCGAGGTTCAGGACGAGGGCAGCCAGATTGCGGCGCTGCTTGCAGGCGCCGGCCCGCGCATGCAGGTGGCGGACATTTGCGCAGGCGCCGGCGGCAAGACGCTCGCCATGGCCGCGCAGATGCACAACACAGGGCAAATCTACGCCTACGACACGGACGCAATCCGCTTCCGGCCCATTTTCGAGCGGCTGAAGCGGGCGGGCGCGCGGAACGTACAAACGCTCCCGCCTGGGGATGCCGATACTGTAGCCGGATTCGCGGGTAGATTGGACCTCGTGCTTGTCGATGCGCCGTGCAGCGGAACTGGCGTCTGGCGGCGCCTGCCCGATGCAAAGTGGCGGCTGACGCCGGTGCAGCTCCTGGAGCGGCAGGCGCAGCAACGCGCCTTGCTCGCCATGGCGGCACAGCTCGTCAAGCCGGGCGGCACGCTGGCTTACGTCACCTGCTCGCTGCTGCCGCAGGAGAACGATCAGCAGATAGAAGCCTTCCTCGAAGAGAACAGAAGCTTTGGCGAACTCGATGCAGAAGCGCGCACCGGCAGCGTGCTGTCGCTGCCTGTCCAGAGCCGCCTCAAGGCGGGCAAGCCCGGCCTGCTCCTGACGCCGGCGAAGCATGGTACGGATGGTTTCTACATCGCTCTTATGGCCCGCAAGGCAGCCTGAACCTCTTATCAGCCAACAGGTCCACTTTAAGTGAACGCCGTTGGCCTTTCCGGGATGGCGGCCGCCGCAGATTACATGAAGGGGTGAACCGGCTCGGCGTGATGCTTCGTCGCCGTCTCGCCCTCGGAGTTGCTCTCGACGAGATATACCTCGTAACCCCACAGATTGGCGAGATGCTGCAGCACCCGGTCGGCGTCCTCCTCTTCCAGCGTCACGCCGTCAAGGACGTGGTGGCGCAGCTCCAGCCGCCGGTCGCCGGCGAGATCCACATCGACGATCTGGATGTCGGGGTCCCGCCGCGCGACATCGTATTGCCGCGCCAGCGCCCGACGCACGTCGCGATAGCCGCGCTCGTTATGGATCGCGGCGACCACCATCTCGTCTTCTTCGTTGTCGTCGACGATGTGGAACAGACCCATCTTGCGGATCAGGTTGGGCGAGAGGAACTGCGAGATCACGCTTTCGTCGCGGTAATTCGCCCAGACGTCCTGAAGCGTCCCATAGGCGTCGCCATTGCCGGCGATATCCGGGAACCAGTGCGCGGTCCTCGTCGCTCGGGATCAGCGCAATGCGCTCGATGTCCTGCATCATGCGCGAAGCCGAGCGCATAAGGGTTGATGCCGGAATAGCGCCGATCGTCGAAGTCCGGGCTGGCATCACCACGCTGGTGTGCGAGTGCAGGAACTCCAGGAAGGCGCCGTCGCTGATCCGGCCCGTCTCATGCAGGCGGGTCATGATGCTGATGGTGGACGTAAGTCGCGCAGCCCTCGTTCATCATCTTGGTCTGGCGCTGCGGATAGAAATACTGCGCGATCAGGCGGACGATGCGGATCACCTCGCGCTGCCAGCCGGCCAAGCGCGGCGCCGTCTTTTCGAGAAAGTAGAGGATGTTCTCCTCGCGGCAGACCCAGAAGCGCGCGGCGGCGCTCACGTTCCGTCGTTGCGCGTCTCGTCTTGCGGCCCTTGCCCGGAACCGTGCGCCACAGATCGTTGAACAGCCGCTTCGCCGTGCTGCGCGCCGTTCCTGCTCGCGCTTTTCCTCGGTGCGCAGGTCGATGGTGCGTCTTGCCAGGATAGCGGTGGATGCCGTGGCTCTGCAGCGCATGCGCGGCGTCGAGCACGCGCTCGACCGCTTCGACGCCGTAGCGTTCCTCGCATTGCGAGATATAGTTCTTGGCGAAGGCGAGATAGTCAAGGATGCCGGTGGCGTCGGTCCACTGCTTGAAGACGTAGTTGTTCTTGAAGAAGTGGTTGTGCCCGAACGCGGCATGGCGAGCACCAGCGTCTGCATCGTCGCGGTGTTTTCCTCCATGATGTAGCAGATGCACGGGTCGAGTTGATGACGATCTCATAGGCAAGGCCCTGCCAGCCCTTGCGATAGAGCGCCTCGTTGCGGGCGAAGTGCTTGCCGAACGACCAATGCTTGTAGAACAGCGGCATGCCGACCGATGAATAGGCGTCGAGCATCTGCTCGGCGGTGATCACCTCGATCTGGGTGCGGTAGATGTCGAGCCTCAACTCGCGCGCGCGCGATCGTCGCGCACACGCATTCGTAAATCCGGCTGCAGCGTGTCGAAATCCCAGTCGGCCCCCTCGAAAGAGCAGCGTTCGGCTTTCGCCTTCGCCGAGCTTGCTCTCGCAGTGCGGCGTTCCGACACTAGCCCGCTCCGCCGGTTTCCGCTCGGAATAGTTCGCGGAACACCGGATAGATATCGCGGCGGTCGACGAACCTTGCGCATGGCCATCGGCAGCGTCGCCGCCGATCAGCATCTCGTAGGCACGCCAGAGCGAGTCGGCTCGGCGGCATGCCCCCGCGTTCGGCGCTCCGTCGTGGCCGACTTCGAGATAGGCGTAGTACTGGCACATCGGCAGGATCACGTTCGCGTCAGCAGCGCGACCGGCATTGTCGTTGTCGCATGGGCAGGTTGTCGCCGTCCGAGGCCTGCGCCGCATAGATGTTCCAGTTGGCCGGCCGGATAGCGGTCGTGACACGATCCGCGCCATCTCCTCCAGCGCGGTCGAGACCACCGTGCCGCCGGATCTCGCGGCTGTGAAAGAACGTCTCCTCGTCGACCTCCTTGGCCTCGTGCGTATGCCGGATGAAGACCACATCGACTCGCTGGTACCGCCGCGCGAGGAACAGGTAGAGCAGGCTGTAGAAGCGCTTCGCCAGGTCCTTCATGTGCTCGTCCATCGAGCCGGAAACGTCCATCAGGCAGAACATCACGGCCTGCGCCACGGGCTCGCGGCACCTGCTCGAAGCGCCGATAGCGCACGTCGAGCGGATCGATGAAGGGCATCAGCCGCATCCGCCGGTTCAGCCGCTCGAGCTCGGCCCGTGCGGCTGGCGAGTTCCTCGTCCTCGTCGCGCCGCACCTTCCAGCTCCGCGATCTTGCTCGACCGCCGCGATCTCCTCCGGCTTCGGCCGCCTCAGCGCGATGCGCCGCGACAAGCTGTTGCGCATGGTGCGCGACACCGACAGCGCCGCCGGCGGGCCGCGTCGACTTGTAGCCGGCGCGCCGAGGCTCCAGCTCGTCAATCGCCCAGAACCTCGCGCTTGGCGAGGTCCGGCAGTTCCAGATCTTCGAGAAAGAGGTCGAGAAATTCCTCGTCGCGAAAGCGCGAAGCGGAAATCGTCCTCGCCTTCGCCATCGGCGCTCGGCCCGCCCGCCGCCGCCGCCCGCTGGCGGCGCGGAATGCGGTCGCCTTCGATAAACTTCTTATTGCCTGGCAGGACATATTCGCGCTTGCCGCCATGGCGACGCGCCGCAAGCCGGCTCGTGCATGCCGTCGGACGGAACGATGACCTCGCCGCCCTTTCCGGCGTCCTTCAGTCGCCGCTTGCTGCGAGGCCTCGCGCACAGCGCGCTTGCACCAGCGCCCTGGCCCGGCGGATGAATCGCTGGCGGTTCGCCAGAGACTCTTGCCGCCCGGGTCCCGTCGGCGGTCGATCGATATTCATGTCGCACCTGATGATCGCGCCTCAGCTGGCCTGTTTCACCCGCATATACCATTCCACCAGCCGGCGGACCTGCCGCTCGGTGTAGCCGCGCTCCACCATGCGCTCGACGAATTCGCCGTGCTTCTTTTCGCTCTCGCCGTCCTTCTTCGAGCCGAAGCAGATCACCGGCAGCAGGTCCTCGACCTGGCTGAACATGCGCCGCTCGATGACTTCGCGGATCTTCTCGTAGCTGGTCCAGGAGGGGTTCTTGCCACCATTGTTGGCCCGGGCTCGCAGCGTGAATTTGACAACCTCGTTGCGGAAGTCCTTCGGATTGGCGATGCCGGCCGGCTTCTCGATTTTCGACAGCTCTTGATTGAGAAGCTCGCGGTCGAGCAGCTGTCCGGTGTCGGGATCCTTGAAGTCCTGATCCTCGATCCAGGCGTCGGCATAGTCGACATAGCGGTCGAAAAGGTTCTGGCCATAGTCGTGATAGGATTCGAGATAGGCCTTCTGGATTTCGTGGCCGATGAATTCCGCATAGCGCGGCGCCAGCTCCGCCTTGATGAACTCAAGATAGCTGCTTCTCCACTTCGTCCGGGAACTGCTCGCGCCGGATCGCCTGCTCCAGCACATACATCAGGTGCACCGGATCGGCGGCGACTTCCTCGGTGTCGTGATTGAAGGTCGCCGACAGCGCCTTGAAGGCGAAGCGCGTCGAGATGCCCTCCATGCCCTCGTCGATGCCGGCGGCGTCCCGGTATTCCTGCAGCGTGCGCGCCTTGGGATCGACCTCCTTCAGGCTCTCTCCGTCGTAGACCCGCATCTTCGCGTAAAGGTTCGAATTTTCGTGCGGCTTCAGGCGCGACAGCACGGAGAACCGCGCCAGCATCTCGAGCGTGCCGGGCGCGCAGGGCGCGTTGGCCAGCTCGGAGCCCTGGATGAGCTTCTCGATAGATCTTCTCTTCCTCGGTGACGCGCAGGCAATACGGAACCTTGATGACGTAGATGCGGTCGATGAAGGCCTCGTTGTTCTTGTTGTTCTTGAAGGTCCGCCACTCGGACTCGTTCGAGTGCGCCAGGATGATGCCGGTGAAGGGGATCGCGCCGATATTCTCGGAGCCGACATAGTTGCCCTCCTGCGTCGCCGTCAGCAGCGGGTGCAGCATCTTGATCGGCGCCTTGAACATCTCGACGAATTCGAGAACGCCCTGGTTGGCGCGGTTGAGGCCGCCGGAATAGGAATAGGCGTCGGGATCGTTCTGCGCGAGCATCTCAAGCTTGCCGGATGTCGACCTTGCCGACCAGCGAGGAGACGTCCTGATTGTTCTCGTCGCCCGGCTCGGTCTTCGCGATGCCGATCTGGCGCAGCCGCGACGGCTTGATCTTGGCGACGCGGAACTTGGTGATGTCGCCGCCGAACTCGTCGAGCCGCTTCAGGCACCAGGGACTCATCAGACCGGTCAGGCGGCGCTTCGGAATGCCATATTCCTTCTCGATCCTGTCGCCCATGATTTCGGGATCGAAAAGGCAGAGCGGGCTCTCGAAGATCGGGCTCAGGTCGTTGCCCGCCTTCAACACGTAGATGGGATTAAGCTCCATCAGCGCCTTGATGCGCTCGGCAAGCGAAGATTTGCCGCCGCCGACTGGCCCAAGGAGATAGAGGATCTGCTTGCGCTCCTCCAGGCCCTGCGCGCCCTGCCGGAAGAAGGCGACGATCCGCTCGATCGTTTCCTCCATGCCGTAGAACTCCGCGAAGGCCGGATACATCCGGATCGTGCGGTTCATGAAGATGCGGCCGGGACGGGCGTCCTTGGAGGTGTCCACCATCTGGGGCTCGCCGATCGCGGCCAGGAGCCGCTCATGCGCGGAGGCGTACATGAGAGGGTCGGTCTTGCACCCCTTCATGAACTCGGCCACCGTCATCAACGTTTCGCGCCGTGCCTCGAAGCTTCGCGCATATGTGTCAAACAAGTCGGTCGGCATAGCAACCCCGCTGATCGTCGTTGAAGCCATTTCCTGGCATGTGGGCCTGAAATCCTCGCCCGCGCGCAACCAGGGGGCGAATAACCGGTTCTCCGGTGTTATCCGCCGCGCCCTCCAACGATGCATCGAAAGAGAGCGTTCTAGTTTTATGTTGTTCGCCTGTGGACCAATGGAAGGGGGTCCATTCGCCTAACGGAGATTTAAAAGTGTGTTTTGAATGACGGCTCAATGCCTAACCGTTTTCCAGCCTAAGTTATAGATCCCGTACGCAAGGCGGATGCCAAGTGCAGCCTCATTGCTTCCGGATTCCATAATAAGCGCCCGGGCCGCTCTTGAAAAGCTCGACCTTATGGATAGAAGCCCCTAAACGGGCTAGGCTGGTGCAAATCTGCCGCTATGGCTAAATGTTTTAGTTAAAAAGACGTTTTTAAGAAAAGAGCGCGTATTTAACGCGCCCTTTTCCATTCTTGTTAAGCGAGTTGCAGGTTGCCAGCGGAGGTTTTACCCGTGCGCCGGTCAGTCTGCACCTCGAAGGATACCTTCTGACCTTCGGCAAGGCCGCGCAAACCTGCCCGCTCAAGCGCGCTGACATGAACGAAAACGTCCTTGCTGCCGTCATCGGGTTGAATAAAGCCGTAGCCCTTTTGACTATTGTACCATTTCACGACGCCCACGCTCATGGGGACAGTCCTTTTGCTAGCGATGCACACTGCCGCGACACTGTACATGCCGCAGCGATCGTCGAATTTTGGGGATAGAAGTAGGAACGTGTGCGCCAAATCGCGAAAGGCGAGGCGAAACGGCCCAATCGTCCGGCCAAATCGATGGCTCCAGGATAAACTGACGCGCAGCGAGCCGCAACTGCAATCGGAATTGAAGCCGCCAAGTTTCCAGTTCTTTCGCACTGGACGCCTAATCGATGGTTCACGCCGTAGAGAAACTGCTTCCTGACAGTTTTCGGCGGAATATCGGGAGCGATGAAGCCGGACCCTCTCCCCGAAGGGAGAGGGCGGGAGGCCACGGCTTAGAGATTCTCCTCAGTCCGGGGGTGGGAGCAGACAAGAGAAGAGCCTTTGGCCGGCTGGCCTCAAAACTTAAATCATTTAGCTATATAGTTCCGGTGCACCCACCCGCTGCCAGGCTTGGAGGCCTCGACGAAGAGGGCGGCATCGGCGTCGCGCGTTTCCTGATTCGCGAGGCTGCCTATTTTCTGGGCATTCGCTTTGCCCTTTTCGGCAGCGGCCAGGAACTTCCGGACTGCTTCGATGGAAGGCGCCTTGCCGTCCTGCGCATCCTTCCTTCCTGCCACCGCTTCGGTCACACTCGCGGTGAGAAGCTTTCGCCACATTTTCCGGAAGAGGCCGTTGGACGGATAAACGTCGGCGCTGTTGATCCGGCCGTTCACCGCGAACACGAAGCCGGCGATATCGTCGCCTGTGGCCTTCTCCTCCAGCGCCTTCATGTATTCCTCGCGAAGCCCCTTCAGCTTCTCGTTTTCGAGCGACAGCTCAAGGCTCGTGGGGGAAGCCGCCGCTGCGACGGGCGCATTCGCCCCCGCCGAAAGCTTCTGCTGCGCTTTGGCAACCTCGTCCCAGACAGCGCGCTGACGCTCGCCCGTCTCGCTGGCGCCTTGGAGCGGCAAGTCAGCCACTCCGGGATCAGTTGCCAGAGGCGCTTTCATGGCAAGCTTCGCCTCGCGCGACGGAAGCGAATTGTAGGAGCCCGCAAAAGTCGACACCTCCTCCGCCCCGCGCTTGCTCCAGCGGCCGTGCTCCACGCAATAGGCGGACACCGGCACCTCGCCGGACTTCCGGGGCAGCACGAAGCTCACCGTCAGCACCCGGTCCTGCCGGCCGCCTTTCACCATGTCGCCCGACTGGACGTAAACATCCTCTTCGCCGGCGTTTTCGATCTTAAGCTCGTTCACAGAGCTGGTCTCGACCACGCGCACGGTTCCTTTGGCCATGGCTTCCTGCAAGGTGAGCGGAACCGGACCCGGCGCGCTTTGTCCATGAATGAAGTAAATGGCTAGATTTGCGTGGGAAAACGGCCCTGTGATCGCGGGCGCGCCTTCCGCGTGGGCCTCGCCCGGCGGCAGTCCAAAAACAGCCGCTACGCCGGTCAAAGCCGCGAGCAACATGAAACGCATGCGAGCACTCCTTTCAAGGAGCCCTCCCCCCGGCAAGCTCCGCATACCGGAATGACACCGCTGCATTTCTACGAAATCATGCCCAGATCTGTACAATTTTGCGGAAACCGTTTCCGCAAAGTTGACGCAATTTGCGGTCAGCGGCCGGGTGAGTTTCTATTTGGCCTGAACTTTTTGGGCGGAATAGAACCGCTTTAATGCAGGCGGCGGCGCGGCGGCATGCCGGCGGTGCGGCCCTGCGCCGGGCCGCTGAACAGCTCCGCGAGCTTATCCGTCATAGCGCCAGCCAGTTCCTCCGCGTCGGTGATGGTCACGGCGCGGCGGTAATAGCGCGTCACGTCGTGGCCGATGCCGATGGCGATCAGCTCTACGCTCGAATAGGTCTCGATCTCGTGGATAACCTGCCGCAGATGCTTCTCAAGATAGGTGCCGTTGTTCACCGAGAGCGTCGAATCGTCCACCGGCGCGCCGTCGGAGATCATCATGATAATGCGCCGCTGCTCGGGCCGGGCCAGCAGGCGCGCATGCGCCCAGGCCAGCGCCTCGCCGTCGATGTTCTCCTTGAGCAGCCCCTCGCGCATCATCAGGCCCAGATTGCGCCGCGCGCGCCGCCAGGGTATGTCGGCGGCCTTGTAAATGATGTGGCGCAAATCGTTGAGGCGGCCCGGATTGGATGGCTTGCCCGCGGCGAGCCAGCTCTCGCGCGATTGCCCGCCCTTCCATTGGCGCGTGGTGAAGCCCAGGATCTCGGCCTTGACGCCGCAGCGCTCCAGCGTGCGCGCGAGGATATCGGCGCAGCAAGCGGCAACCATGATCGGCCGCCCGCGCATCGAGCCGGAATTGTCGAGCAGAAGCGTCACCACCGTGTCGCGGAAGGTCGTGTCGCGCTCGCGCATGAAGGATAGCGGGTGCGACGGGTCGGTGACGACGCGGGAGAGCCGCGCGGCGTCTAGCATGCCCTCTTCGAGGTCGAACTCCCAGGCGCGGTTCTGTTGCGCGAGCAGGCGGCGCTGCAACCGGTTGGCAAGGCGGCTGACCGCGACGTGCAGGGTCGAGAGGTGCTTGTCGAGGAAGGCGCGCAGGCGGTCGAGTTCGTCGCCGTCGCACAGGGCTTCGGCGCCCACGGCCTCGTCGAACTGGCGCGTGAAGGCGTGATAGCCGAAGGCTTCCGGCGCATCGAGCACCGAAACGTTGGGCCGGCGCGGCGGCGTCTGCGGCTCGCCCTCGCCTTCCTCGCCACCCGGCTCGTAATCCCGCTCGGGACACTGCGCGGGCTCGCCTTCTTCGCTGCCCTCGGAGACGTCGCCTTCCTCGGTCTCGCTCTGGCCGTTCTCTTCCTCCTGCTGCTCAGCGCCCTGCGACTGCTGCTCCTGCTCCTCGGAGGTGTCGCGGTCGTTCTCCTGCTCGTTTTGCTCCGTGGAGCCTTCCATCAACTCCAGGGCTACAAGAAGATCGCGCGTGAGCTTCGCAAACGCAGCCTGATCGTCCACCGTCTCTTCCAGGCGCTCAAGCAGCGGCCCGGCCTTGTCCTCGATCCAGGGCCGCCAGACTTCCACGATGCCGCTGGCGCCGCGCGGCGGCTTCTGCCCGGTCAGCTTTTCCCGCGCGATCAGCGCCAGCGCCTGGTCGATGGGAGCCTGCTGGCGGTCGATGTCCTGGTCCGGCAGGCGCTCATAGGCGGCCGTGAGCTTCGCGGTGAGGTTCTTGGAGACGCCGCGCATCCTGAGCGAGCCGAACGCCTCCACCCGCGCACGCTCGACCGCGTCGAAGGCATCCCGCGCCATGCCGTGGGGCGGGGCCAGGGACGCATGCAGCTTGGCGTCGTGCGCCGAGACCATCAGCGCGATGGAATCCGCGTGCCCCCGGATGATGGCCACTTCTTTGCGCGACATGGCCCGGCTCGGCTGCGGCAGCCGCGCGGTCTTGCCGTCGTAGCCCGGCACGTCGGAGCCGAAGACGACGTTCATCGTCTTGCTCCCGGCAAGCGAGCGCGTCGCGAGCGACACCGCGCGCTTGAACGGCGCCAGCGGGTCCGGCCTTTTCTTCGCGCTATTCACCATCGCTTGCGCCTTGCTTGTGAGAAGCCCCCTCACCCCAGCCCTCTCCCGCGAGGGGAGAGGGGGCGGGTTGTGCCCGTTGGGAGGGCGTTCCCCTCTCCCCTTGCGGGAGAGGGGACAGGGGTGAGGGGGGCTTTCGCCTCTCCATTCGTTAGCTGAGTGCGACGTTAGCCGTGGAGGCGGCCAGTTCCTCGCCGAAGCAGCGCTGGTAGAACTCGGCCACGACCCCGCGTTCAAGCTCGTCGCATTTGTTGAGGAAGCTCAGGGTGAACGCGAAGCCGATATCGCCGCCAAAGATGGAGGCGTTCTCGGCCCAGGTGATGACCGTGCGCGGGCTCATGACGGTCGAAAGATCGCCGTTCACAAAGGCGGCGCGGGTGAGGTCCGCCAGCCGCACCATGTTCGCGACCGTCCGGCGGCCCTGCTCGGTCTGATACTCCTTCACCTTGGCCAGCACGATGTTAACCTCGTCCTGGTGTGGCAGGTAGTTGAGCGTGACCACGATCGACCAGCGGTCCATCTGGCCCTGGTTGATCTGCTGCGTGCCGTGATAGAGGCCGGAGGTGTCGCCAAGGCCGATGGTGTTCGTGGTCGAGAACAGCCGGAAGGCTGGATGCGGCCGGATCACGCGGCTCTGGTCGAGGAGCGTGAGCTTGCCAGAGACCTCAAGCACGCGCTGGATAACGAACATCACGTCGGGCCGCCCGGCGTCGTACTCGTCGAAGACCAGCGCTGTGTTCGATTGCAGCGCCCAGGGCAGAATGCCTTCCCGGAACTCCGTTACCTGCTGGCCGTCGCGCAGTACGATGGCGTCCTTGCCCACGAGGTCGATACGGCTCACATGGCTGTCGAGGTTGATGCGCACGCAGGGCCAATTGAGCCGCGCCGCCACCTGCTCGATATGCGTGGATTTGCCCGTGCCGTGATAGCCCTGGATCATCACGCGGCGGTTGTATGCAAACCCCGCCAGGATCGCGAGCGTGGTCTCCCGGTTGAACTGGTAATCGGGATCGAACTCCGGCACATATTCGCTCGATTGCGAGTAGGCCGGAACCTCCATCGAAGTGTCGATGCCGAACACTTGCCGGACAGACACCTTCATATCCGGCAGGGCGGCATGACCCGCTTCACCCTTCTTCATTGAAATCCCCGGTTTTTCTAACTTGGATTTTGCCTTCTGGCCCAGCATCATCTCACGAGTCCGGCCTGCTTCAGGTAATTGTAAGCAGACAGAACCTCGCGGAAACGCTCCTCGGAGCTGCGGTCGCCGTTGTTGTGATCGGGATGGTGCAGCTTTACGAGGGCCTTGAACTGTATCTTGATTTCGTCAGGCGTGGCATCTTCGTCAAGATTAAGGGCCTGAAGGTGCTTCTTTGCTCCCTTGAGAACGACACGGTGCCGGTCTTCCACCGGCTCCGTGCGCCGGCGGGCTCTGCCCCGCACCTTCTTTAGCAGTTCGAACGGATCGGCGGCTGCCTCACGGGCAGAATTCAGCGGGTCGAATGTGGCGCCGTCGGTGCCATGTACGCCCATGGACCATGTGGGCCGGTGCCCGGTAGCCGCGGATTTCTGGAAATCGATGACCTCTTCGTCGCCCATGCCGTCGAAGTAGTTATAAGATTTATTGTATTCGGTGACGTGATCGCGGCAGAAATAATAATACTCGCCCTCGGAGGCGCGCCCCTTGGGCGCACGGTGCAGCCCGCGCTTGGTGCAATTGCGCCATTGGCACGTTGGCGCATTGCTCGCCGGCGCTGGGGCTTCGGTTCTCCCACGCCGCCCGCGGCTTATGCGGATACTGTCAAAATATTTCGAGTTCGAGTTTCATTGGTCCGGACTGTTTCACACGCGCGAGCCTCCTATCTAAGGTAGCCCGCTTAACGCACAGTATGCTGCGGCGCGGCCGCGCTTACAAGGTCTTGACAGAAAGCAAATTCGTGCTCCCAAAATTCAAGGCGCACACGGGGCAACCGCGTTAGCGCCAAAGAGGCAGGAATGACAGTGGAAGAAACGATCCGGGAGAAACTTGCCAAGGCCTTCGCGCCTTCAAGCCTCATTGTTGAAAACAAGTCGGCAAAGCACGCGAGCCATACCGGGGCACGCGATCATCTGGGCCACGCCACGGGCGATAGCCATTTCCGCGTCAAAATCGTTTCCGAGGCTTTCCAGGGAAAAGGCCTTGTCGAGCGTCACCGGCTGATCAACGCGGCATTGAAGGACGAGCTGGCTGGGCCTGTCCATGCGCTCGCTATCAAAGCGCTAACGCCTGCTGAAGCTAGCCGCTAAAACGTGCCCGAGATCGATGCGAGTCCCCCCTCATCCTGTCCTTCTCCCCCGCAAGCTTGCCTTGGCGAGCTTGCCTCCTTACGTGGCCGCATCTGCGAGCAGATGCGGGTGGGAGAAGGAACGCCTGAATTAACCGCAGCGTGACTCCCTCCACCTTTGGGGAGAGGGTTGGGGTGAGAGGGTCTTGGCCGATTTCCGGATAGTCAGAAAAAGTTCCTGAAACCAAGGATATAGGATGACCGCTAAAATAGACGGACCGAGGCTTGCTCCCGCCGCTGGCGGCGCGCCCCAGCAGCTTGTGATTTTTCTGCACGGCTACGGGGCCGATGGGAACGATCTGATCGGGCTCGGCCGCGAATGGGCGCGGGCCTTGCCGCACGCCGCCTTCGTCTCACCAAATGCACCGGAGGAAATGCCCAGCGGCTTTTTCGGCGGCAGGCAATGGTTCGCGCTTGACACGCGCGCCGAGCACGAGTGGGAGAACGGCGTCCGCAGGGCGCAGCCTGTATTGGAGGCTTTCATCCATGCCGAAGCCGCGCGCCACAAGCTGCCGCTAAGCGCGGTCGCGCTGGTGGGCTTCAGCCAGGGCACCATGATGGCGTTGCAGACGGGCCTGCGCCTCAGCGAGACGCCTGCCGCCATCGTGGGGTTCTCGGGCCACCTCGCGGAGAGCGGCACGGCTCGCCGGCGAGATCAAGTGCAAGCCGCCCGTGCTTTTGCTCCACGGCTCCAGCGACGAAGTCATCCCCGTCGACGCGATCCATCATGCCAGGGCAGCGCTCGCCGCAGCTGGCGTGCCCGTCGAATGGCATGTCAGGCCCGGCCTCGGCCACGGCATCGATCCTGAAGGCTTGAAAGCGGCGGGGCAGTTCTTGCACGCTTCTTCGGCGCGGGCGCCAAATAGCGCGGCGGACCAAGAACGGCGGCGAACCATTCAACCAAAATCCGGCGGGTGAGGCACAGGGTGTCCTGGCCCGGCTTGACTGGGCCATCCACGCAGGCAAGGAACGGCCCGCGTTTTCAATCCGCTGCTCAATATGCAACGTTAGCGAACTCACTCGCTGCGCGGAATAACGCGAAGGGCTCCTTGTTGAAACCGCGCGAGATAGGCTTGGCGCACCATGCGGTAAAAGCTTTGCGGCAGAAATCCGTAAACACAGGTGTCGCGCGCGGGTGAAACCGGCCGCAAATCGGGACCGGGCCATCGGAATACGTTGGCCTCGCTGACCACCACCCATGAGCGGCCGTCATCCAATCCAAGGCGGCGCTTGGTTTCCGGCGGAATTTCAAGCGCATCCTGCGACGAATACGGCGGCGTGTGCGTGATCGGAACCGCAAGGACGCTGATTTCGCCATCTTCCTTGGCAAGCGCCAGTAAAATCGCGGCGGGACGGTCCTTGCCGCCTTCTTCGAGCCCGCGCTCATGCTCGTGGGTCCATAGATAGGCGTATTTGACGACCATGCCGGGCGCTGGGGCTGCGGGGATATCCACGGCCTAACCGTGCCCGTTGCGGTCCCAGCCTTCCGGAACCTCTTCATTGAATTGCGCCGTCCCGGCGGGCGGTTCAGCCGTCTGAAGCGCGGCAATGAATTCCGCGGGCGTGTCCTCCGCCCGGTACACTTGGCGGTCCCGCCGTTTCAGGCGCTGATATTCTTCCGCCGACATCACCACCAGCGAATCCCGCCCGTGGTGGGTGATGGTGACCGGCTCGCTCATAGCCTTCTGAAAGTAAAGGCCGAGCTTGTTGCTGAACTCGGTGCTGGTGACTCTCGTTTCCTGCATTTTAGCGAAATCCCCTAATTTCGCTATTATGGGATGGTCTTCAGAGCCTGTCAATTGGGCGGGGTGGGCGGGGTGGACGAAAAGCCATCCCTGCGCCAGCCAGGGGATGCCCGCCCGCTGTGGCACGTACCTCATGTGGGAGCGGTATGGGTCGGGAGCTGCCGTGCGAATTTTCCCGCGATACTATGCGCGCCAAGGCGGCTTTGGGATCCTAATGCAGTTTTTTCGGAAAAGACCAAAACAATCCTGCGTTTGACCCGAAACCGTTGCCTTTAGGCAGCGGAGTATTTATTGCACATCTCCTGATTTATTTCCCCTCGCGCGGCGTTATTAGCCTGTTCTTGGCATGTAAGCCGCACCGCCGCGCGAGAGACACACGGCGTTTAGGCGGTTTTACGAACTGCCCCGAAAAGCTCTTTAACTATGGCAGTGTGGTCAGGCCGGCTCGCATTGAAGAGCAGATTTTCAATGGCGCGCTTCCGCGCGTTAATCCACACGTACAGATCAATCCGGGCTGCGTGCTTGCCTACCCACTCCGCAGTGTGCGGCATCGTAACAAGATCGCTTCCGTCCGCTGCTGGGAAACAGCCGGTTATTGTTTCGTAGAGGTCGGAGGGCACGCCCGTGTCGCAGCGGTTGACCAATACTAAGACGTTCGGGTGCTGCCGCGCCGCATTTACCGCGTCTAACTGATCTGCGGCATTGCGGATATGACGGCCGATCCTGTTAAATGTGGGATCGGGTCGGCAGCCTCCAACAATCTCCCCGGGTGCGGCGCTATCAAGCGCCTTGACGAGCCAGTCATCGCCGACAAGAGATTTCAGCTCGCAGAACCCTGCCAGCTTGCCCGAAGCCAGGAAGCGGAAGTCTGGGGTTTTTGCGACACCGGCTTGTTCCGGGAATCTTTTCAAGTTCGAGCCCGCAAGGCAAAAAAAGAAGTTCGTTTACAAGCTGTACGTCTTCTGTTTCGTCGTTCATAAATTCTCCTTGGCACGTTTCGGCTTGCCAAAGGAGCGAACGCGTTGCACAAAAATCGGGCCTTTGGAGCCGAACGCGCTACTAAGGTTTATAAAAGCCCGCTGAGCGCTGCATCTTGGCCGATCTGCGCTCGCGGGCAATTTTCTTTGCGCCAGCGCCTTCTTTGTTGCAAGTGGCGAACAGTCTTTTTCCCCGAAATTTCGCGCATTGGCTGTACAGTGCGTGTACACAACCAATAAGCAACCCACGGTTGTGCTTGTAGTTCTGGTTGTATCGAAACCCCGGCCGCTCTGATGCTGCTCTGTTCAGCAGAATGCTATGTAGATAATCTGCCACCAGTGCTCCCATAGGTCGTCCGCTATGAGATCACAATGCGAGCATCGCGGCTTGAACAATTTTCGTGTCCCTCCACTTCCGGTTACGT
>CAVUGF010000015.1:0-175197 GCA_963740975.1 uncultured Alphaproteobacteria bacterium
AATCGAATATTGCGCGTTAACGGATGCCGGCGCCCGCCGCCGCCGCCCCGCAGCGCCACGAGCGCCTATTTCGCGTTATATTTCAATATGTTGCACACTTAACGCTTAATCAAAACATTCGTGCTACATTACTTCAAAATCGAACGGCGCCTTTCCGGCCTCCGCAAACCGCCTGGCGCACCAGTTTGGAGCGTTAACATGGTCTTAATCCGAACCCGCACGGAAGCGATCAGCCGGACATGGCACGACTGCCGTGCGCTCGCACATCGCAACAACGCTGCCCTGGAAGCTATCCAAGGGCGGAAGCATGGTTCGGCCCAAATGAGGCATTTGCAAACACCCTATTTCAGAAAGTCGAGGACGAGATTTTCGTTGAATTTCTTGAAGTCCTCGCGCTCGAAGCCCGGCTTGCCGAGGCCCCAGGCCCATCGGATGCTCCCGCTGCTGAAGACCTTCGCGCCCGCCGCCGAACGGAAATACACGGCTTCCGCCAGTCCCTTCTTTCCGTCGCCGCCAACGGGTTCCCCCTTGAACAGAACCTGGAGCTTTTCCTCCGGCAGCATGGCTATCCGGGAGTGTTCCTTGTCCCACAAGCGCTTGCCATCCCCATCGGGATCGCGATTATCCCATTCGTAGCCCACGACATCGGCGGCAAGATCGCCAGCCTTGTAGTTCGTGCCCGCAAAAAACGGCGCATCGGTCGATGCCACATAATAGGGAAATCGCAGATCCGGAGCGTCGGCGGAGAACCAGTTCTGATAGGCGACACCCATCAGCATGGTCTCCGGGCGGCGGCCTTCGTCGCGAAATCGGTTCGTGGTGAGCAGCGTCTTGTCGTGCCGGGTCTCGCGTTCGGTGAGCGGGTCGCTGGTTGTCTTCCAGCAGAGCATTTGCCGGCCCAGGTCCTCGCCATCTGGCGGGCGGTTCACATCGAAATAGCGGACCTGCCAATATCCGGTATTGGCGCCGAAAAAGATCGTATTCTGGCCGCGGCTGTGGATGCGCTTTTCGTAGGCGTCGTACTCCTCCTTGGTCCAGTATTCGTCGTGGGCGCTGCCGACGGCGAGACGGGCGCTTTCCAGCAGATGTTTGTCGCGATGAATGTCGTAATTGGAAGCGTAGTCGACGGAGAAGCCATGCTTTTTCGCCAGCGCTTCGATCCAGCGGACAAGGAACAGGTCGTACTCAAGAAACGCAGCCTTCCCTGGACGGTCGAATGTAACCATGGCGCCCCTCGTGACGGGATCGTCATCCTGCTCGTAAAGGCTATGGCCGCCCCAATCGTTGTAGGCCTGATAGGTATTCGTGCCCAGTTTGACGAGCACGTCCCGCGTCCTGGCGTTGCCGCGGACAACGATCTGAAGGACAGCGGCGTCGCGGCGGCCCGTTCCGGCATCGACGAAATCGGCGAGATAAACGCCGGGCTGCCAGCCCGAAGGGTCGATTGTGGTCGCGGGATACCAGCCGGCGCCCACGGTGGCAGAGGTTGCGAGCATCTCTTGCGAGTCCACGCCGGCCTCTTCCGTCCAGACCGGAGCTTGTTCCGGGGATGGACCGACGCGGAAGAACTCGATCTTGCCCTTGGTTCCCGGCAAGTCTGGCCCTGTCGATAGCATGACATCGAAAGTCTCGCCCTCGCGGACGCTATGCTTATCGGCGTAGCCCCAAACGTTTTGGCTCGCGGAGGGGGGGCTTGACCGGGTTGGAGCATCGGCGCCGGGTGCAGCTGGAGGGGCCGGCTGCTCGAGCAGCGCCGGCCGGCGTCACCTGGGCTAGCGCCGTAAGACCGGCGAGCCGCAGGAAGTCGCGGCGGGCGGCACTGGGCCATTGCAATCGCTTTAAAAGTTTCATCCCTCTTCCCCTTGGGCCGGCACGCCTTGACGTCACGGGGCCACGATCAGTGAGCCTCAATCGGCACACCATCCGGGCGCGGAGCCGGCGGCCAGGCTGCGGCTGGCTGGTGAATACACGATGTTCGATCTGGCTTCCAGCAGCGTTCAACTGATGGCGGAAAGCTGAGGCATCGCCGCTTCGGGATGCTGGATAGCCTCGCCGCTGCCCACACGGAAGGCCACAGGCTCGTTGCCAGTGAGACATTTCAATCCGTAGAAGCCGTTCATCGCCGCCGAAAGCATCATCCCGCCGCGGCTGAGCTGGCGTGTGCCACGGGCAAGCCGCTCCAAGATAGCCCCCGGAGCGAAAGCGCGGCGCCAAAGACGCCTATGTGCGGCAAGCAGTTCATCCTGTGTCATTTGTGCCGGCTGGAAGGCCACATTGTAACCGTTGTAATGCCGCCAGCCGCGATCCCGGAGAATCCGGCCACTGGCCAGATACTCTTCATAAATCTGGGTGCCACGGAAGGGGGTGAGAATGCTCAGAAAAGGCACATCCACGCCGAGCGCGTTGAGCCGTCCAGCCGTCGAAATAATCGTTTCCGGCGTCTGATCGTCGAACCCGGAGATAAGGCCCGCCATCACGCAGATGCCGCGATCGTGAAGGCGGTCTATGGCGTCTTTGTATTCGTGCGCGCGGTTCTGGTGCTTGCCAACGCTTTTCAAAGCAGCGCTGTCGAGGCTCTCGATACCCAGGAAGATACCGATACAACCCGACCGCTCCATCAGATCGAGCAGTTCGCGGTCCTTGACGATGTCGATGGAGGCCTGTGTCAGCCACCAGCGGTTGAGACCCGCCATCTCGCGCAGCAAATCCTTGGCCCAGCGGCGCTGGATAAGCAGATTGTCGTCCCAGAACCAGGCAACCTTATCCTGCCAGAAATGCGGGAAATGGCTGCTCGCAATATCCCGGATTACGTCCTCCACCGGCCGCATGCGGTATCCGGGGTTGAGATCGGGGACGCTGCAGAAACTGCAACGGAACGGGCAGCCGCGAGTTGCCTGGATAACGCGGGGAACGATGAACCGCTTTTCTAGCAGATCGTAGCGCGGCATGGGCAGGCCGGTCATGTCCGACGGCGAGCCCCGGTACAGCTTCCGCAGACGGCCGCATTCGGCATCCCGCAGCAATTCCGGCCAAACGCTCTCCGCTTCGCCCGTTACCACCGCGTCCACATGCTTCAAGGCCTCCTCCGGCCAGTAGGTGACATGCGGGCCACCCGCGACGACACGCACGCCAAGAGCACGATATTGGGCGGCGAGCGCATAGGCCGCCTGTGTGAAGCCCGAGAAAAACGATATTGCCACCAGATCCGGCCAGCCATCCACCGGGACAGGGCGCGCCTGCTGATGGACTACCTCAACCTGATGCTCTGGCGGCGTGAGGGCAGCCAGATGGATGCCAGTGACTGGCGGAACAAAATGAAACCGGTGCCCCTTGCGGTAGCGGGGCTCGTAAGCGATAACGATCCTGATTTTCAAGAGTGTCCCGCCTTGCGCATTTTGTTTGAGACCTGGCTGCCTTATAGTGGCGCCGCGTGCAGCCATGTTGGCAAAAATGTGAGAAATCTGCACGGAACGGCCAGGAAATTCATGCGGCCGCGAACTTTGAACCCTCCAAAAGGGGCGGCGAAGCTTCTGCCGCTGAACCGGAAGGGAAACCTGAGTTTTTTGATTTTCCGCGTTGAGGTGGCCAACAGCTTGGGCGCCCCGCTTGTCCTCCGGGTCCGTTGCGGTGATGACGGGAATGGCGGTGAACTCCGGCGGTTGTCTTAACCCGCTCCGTTCACAAAATGCCCATCCTGCAAGGTCAGAACGCGGTAATTCGGAGACAAGACACAGGCCACTAGAACTTCAAGCGGAGGCCGCCATAGACGGAGAGGGGCTGGCCCGGCGTGATCATATCCGGGTTCGAGAGATTGGTCGAAGCCTGACCCGAAACGTTCTGGATTTGCGTATCGTAGAACGTGCCGTAGGTTGAGTATTTGTGATCGAACACATTCGTAACGAGGCCGTAGAGCGTGACTCCATCCTCGATCTCGTATGAGGTGCGAAAGTTGACCACGCCGTATCCGGGCAATTGCGGGTTCTGGTTGCCCTCGTCGCCGAAGAAATATTGGCTGCTCGCCAGCACCACGTCCGCGCCAACCTTCCACTTATCGGTCAAGCCGTAGTCGAAGCTCGCCTTCAGCCTGTGCGGGGGGATCGTGGGGATTTTGTCGCCGGGATGCACGAGGATGGTACCGGTATCGGGATCGGCGAAAGGATTGTTGGGCGAGGGGAGCGTGAGATTGCTCAGGAACGTCGCATCGACATAGGCGTAATTGGCGTTGAAGGTAAGGCGCTCCCATTGGTATCTGAGGCTCGCCTCCATACCCTGCCGCAGGCTGTTGCCCGCGTTCAGGAAATAGCCCCGCGTTGTGATGGTGGGATCGGTGACATTCAGGATGTCATCGAAGCTTTCAGTGTGGAATACGCCAGCAGTCCAGTCCAGCCGGCCGTAGCCGAATGGACTGAGATTACCGCGGAAGCCGGCCTGCCAGGTCTTCGATACGACCTGCTTGAGAGGCGGATCGCTGACGAGGAAGTTCTGCATAAGGCAGGGCTGGGCGGGATCGGCGCAACCAAGCTCGGCTGGCGTGGGCGCGCGGTTCGCCTCGGAGTAGCCGCCATAGGCCGAAAGGTTCGGCATCAGCTTATAGGTGAGCCCCGCCATCGGGTTGAAGCGCGTGTAGACGTGAGTGCCCGTAAGCAGCCCCGTGGGATCCACGAGATCGAGTTCCTCGTAGTTGTAGCGTCCGCCTACCGTCGCTGAGAGCGACTTGGTAAGGTCCAGCGTGTCGGTGAAGAACAGCCCGTAATAGTTTGTCGTGGTCTTGAGACTGACCGGCGCGATATCGATTGGGCCGGTGAGGTAAGTGCCGCTGCCCGCTACGGTGAAGTTCTGCGTGTCGAGCGTGCCAAGCTCCGCGATGCTCGTGGTCTTCACCTCGCCGTGGTCCACGCTAGCGCCGGCGATGAAGATGTTGTTGAGCCCGAAGAGCTTCTCCTTGTCCGTGGCCTGTAGCGTGGTGCCGTAGCTGTTCGTGTTGTTGGAGGTGTAGTCGATTTCGCCAATCGTAGCGTTGGGGCCGTAAATGCCAGTGAGAACCTGCTTGCCGAATTGATTCGTGACGAAGTTATCGGCTGTTTGCAGGCAAAGCGGACTGGTAGCGTCATAGCCCGAGTTGGGATCGGCGAGAATATTGCAGGGAGTTACTTCCGAAACGTTTCCGTCCACGCGATGCTGATGGAAGCTGCGCAAATAAGCGGAGCCGGACGCGGTCCAGGTATCGGAAAGCTTGGTGCTGCCGTTCGCCGAGAGCATCGCGAGCTGGTTTTCCGTCGTCTGCGGATTGGTGAAGACCGCGCCGTAGTTTTGCCCGAGCAGATCCACCGGCGTTGGCCCCACCGCGCCGAGCTTGCTTTCCGCGCCGGTGAAGTTGATGTGAAACTCGGTATTCTTGTCCTTGGCGCCCAGGTCCACATACATGCGCTTCACGTCCGAGGGCGAAAGCTCGCGCCAGCCGTTGTCGCGGATGCCCTCGATGGCAACGTAGGCAGCGAAATTGCCTATTTGCTTGCCGGCCTGCACCATCTCCTGGAAGCGGCCCCAGGAGCCCGCGCGCGTATCGGATTCGACACCCTGGAAGCTGAAGCCGTCCTTCATGGTGATGTTGAGCGCGCCGCCCAGCGCGTTGAGGCCGTAGAGCGGGTTGCCGCTGACCACCGTGACGCTCTTTATCGCGTTCGACGGGATGAGGTCCCAGTTCACCGTGTCGCCGAACACCTCGTTGATGCGCACGCCATTCTGGTAGACGGCAAGCCCCTGCGGGGAGCCTTCGACCGGAGAGGCCGAAAAGCCGCGATATTGGACGTTCACCGAGAAGCCGTTGCCGGTGACGTCGCTTACGATCGCGCCCGGCACATATTGCTGGAGCGCATCCTGAAGTGCGGGCGAGCCGCCGCTCTGGATGTCCGTGGCCGAGACCTGGGAGACGGCGCCCGGTACCTTATCCAGCGGAATTTCGCTGCCCTTGACCGGGGTCATGGCCACCCCTTGCTCCGCGCTTTCCGGCGATGGCGCGGCGGGTGCGGCAGAAGCCGCCCGCTCCCTGCGCGGCCTGCTGCGCGCTGGCGGAGCCGCTTTCTTTGCGGACTTCGGACGCTCAGGCTGCGCCTGGATGATCGGAACCGCCGGCAGTTCCACTGCGCCGGGCGAAGTTGTGGCGGGCGCTGTCCCTGGCGCCTGCGGTTGCGCGGTTCCCGCCGGCGGAGCTTGCTTCTCCCCTCCCGGCGTTTGCGCCGCACACATGAAAGCAGGCTCGGTCAACACAGCCGCTAACGCCAAGCCCGCCAGAGCCCCCCTACGCATGTCATCCCCCAAATATTTCCGGCCCGGCTATAAAGTTGCGCCCCGCCATAATGAACCGGTAATGCTTAACCTCGTCTTTCGATCCTATCCGTCATCTGTCATATCCGCGTATGAGCATAGGTGTTGGGCAGTGCAATGTATTGAGCGAAACTCCCCTCAGACCTGTCCTATACGCCGGTACACGAACTCCGGCGGCGTGGCGCTTGCGGAAGCGGTGGCGCGGTTCTGGAGCCGGTGATGGTGCGGCGAGAGGCTGCAAGCCGGGTCGGCGTTGGCCGCATCGCCCGTCACCGCGAAAGCCTGGCAGCGGCAGCCGCCGAAGTCGATCTCCTTACGCTCGCAGGAGGCGCAAGGCTCCTTCATCCAGCGGTAGCCCCGGAACCGGTTGAAGGCCTCGCCGTCGTACCAAATCTCGTGGAGTGGCCGGTCCTTGATGTTATCGAAGCTGAGCGGCAGGCTCTCGGCCGCGTGGCACGGCAGCACCTTGCCTTCGGGCGTCACGTTCACAACGTCCTTGGCCCAGCCGCCCATGCAGGGCTTCGGGAACTGCGCGTAATAGTCCGGCGTAACGTAGTCGATGGCCATGATGCCCTTGAGCCGTTCCTTGGCGTCCGCCACGATGGCGGCCTCCTCAAGCACCAGTTCGTAGGGCGGCAAGAGCGCGGCCTCGTTCTGCTTGGCCCAGCCGTAATACTGGATATGCGCGATTTCGAGCCTGCCCGCGCCCAGCTCGACAGCCAGATCGATCAACGCCGGCGTTTCCGTGATATTGTGCCGGTGCGTGGGCGCGTTGATGGTGAGCGGCAGGCCTTCCTCGCGAACCCAGCGGGCAACCTCAAGCTTTTTCGCCAGGCTATTCTTGTAGTTCCCAACTTTATCCGCCGTCTCGGGGTCCACAGACTGGATGCTAAGCTGAACATGATCGAGGCCGCAGTCAGCAAGCGTCTTCAAGCGCTCCCTGGTCAGCGTGACGCCCGAGGTGATCAGGTTGGTATAAACACCCCTTGAGGCGAGCAGTTTGACCAGCTCTTCCAAATCCTGCCGCAGCGTTGGCTCGCCGCCCGACAGGTGGATCTGCAGCACGCCGAGATCGGCGGCCTGCGAGAAGGCCGAGAGCCAAGTCTGCGTGTCCAGCTCGTCCGCTGCCTTCAGCAGCTTAAGCGGGTTCGAGCAATAGGGGCATTGCAGCGGGCAGCGATGCGTAAGCTCCGCCAGCATACCCAGCGGAGGGCCAACGCTGACTAGCTCTCCTGCAACTTCATGAGGTGTAGATCCGTCCATGATTGTATGAACTCCAGCACGTCGGCTTGAATGGTCTCTACCGGCGCCGCGTAGCCTTGCGCGAGCTGCCCCGCTATCGAGGAGATGCTTCGCTGGCCGTCGCAAAGGTTTAGAATGTCGACCGATACGCTATCGGGCCAATAAACCCGCTCAGGCCCTAGAACCGCGAAGCGCTCGCGCACGGTGTCGTACCGCATGCGCACTCCCCTGGGGAAATAGGGCCTGCTACCGGCGCTTACCAGTGCCCGCGTGCGAGTCACCGCTTGAACGCCCCTGGCGGGACTAGGCCCGGCTCGACATAGGCCATGTAAAGCGCGTCGAGCTGCGCCCATAGGACCTCGGTCTTGAAGATCAAGGCGTCGATCGCGGCCTGTTGGGTGTCCGGCGTGCGCGCATGTTCCTTGACGTACCGGAGCGCGAAGGTCACGTCGCGCGGCGCCTGAGTCAGGCGCTTGCGGAAGTAGCCCATCATGCTGTCCTCTACGAAATTATAGTTCGCGAGCATGCCGGCGATGCGCTCGGAATGGATGGCCGGCGCGAACAACTCGGTGAGCGAGGAGGCGATGCCCTCCAGCAGCGGCCGCTCGCGGACGAAGGTGAGATAGGCTTCCACCGCGAAGCGCGTGCCCGGCAAGAGTCCGCGCGTGGATTGGACGTATTCGCGCGTAAGGCCCAGCGCGTCCGTGAGCACTAGCCAGCGCTCGATGCCGCCCTGGTCCTCGCCGATGCCGTCATGATCGAAATAGCGCTGCCGCCATTCGCGCCGCATCTCCCGGTCCGTCATCTTGGACATGAGCGCGGTGTCTTTTTGCGGGATGATGGCCTGATAGTAGTAGCGGTTCAGCGCCCAGGCCTGCACCTGGGTCTTATCGAGCTTGCCGCCATGCAGCATCCTATGGAAGGGGTGCAGGTTATGATAGCGGTTCACGCCGACCGAGCGCAGGGCCAATTCGAGCTGGTCCGGGGTGAAGCCTTCCGGCGGAACGACGGGATCGGTTGTTGCATCCGCATGATTCATGAAAGTCATTTTGCCACCTGCCGAAGGTTATTGGTTCAAACGCTGAAGCTCATGCCGTCATGGGAGACTTCCCAGCCGGCCGCTTGCACTGTCTTCTCGGCCTCAGACCCCCGTTCGAGCATGGGATTGGTGGTATTGATATGAATGAAGGCTTTCCTGGAGATATCCGCGCCGTCGAAGGCGTGCAGAGAGCTGCCTTCGCCCGTGACCGGCACATGCCCCATGCGCAGGCTCGTCTTGTCGAGCACGCCGAGGTTGACCGCCTCGTTGTTGGTGAACAGCGTCCCGTCGAAGAGGAGGGCGGAGGCGCCTTGCAGGCGTCCAAGCAATTCCTCGTCGATCTTGGCGCAGCCGGGTATGTAGAACAGCGAGCCGGAGCCGGGCGACGTCAGCTTGATGCCGACTGTGTCGCCGGTCTCGGTGCCGAAGCCCTCTTTCGTGGGGTCTTCCAGGTAGAGCGCGATCTTGCCGTGGACCGGGAAGGCCTCGGCGATGACGCCCGTGCCCGCGACCTCGAACGGCTTGTTCAGCGGCAGCGGCAGCTTGTTCACCACATCTGGCGCGAGGATGCGGAAAACGCTGTTTTCCGTGAGCACCGTGTGGACGCGCTCCGTTGCGTAGACGCTGAACGGCTGCCTCTCCCTGAGCGACAGAAGCCCCGCGATGTGGTCTATGTCACCGTTCGTAAGCACAACGGCCGCGATGGGCGAGTTGCGCAAGCCTCCGTTGCGCGCCGGCTGCAATTCCGGGGTATTGCGGATTTGCTGGCGGATATCCGGCGAGGCGTTGACGATCACCCAGCTCTTGCCGTCCGCCGAGACCGCTATGCTGGACTGAGTGCGAGGTATGACGCGTTCGTCGCCATCCCACGCCATGCGCGACAGCCTGGTGTTGCAATTCCACTGAGGAAAGCCGCCTCCAGCACCCGCGCCAAGAACCTTGACGAGCAAAGCCAGTATTTTCCGCTAATCTATTTCTTACAGGTACGCTTGGCCGCAACGTCGAGTGTAGACGGCAAGTAGCGCGTCACTTCAAAACCTGCATCGACGCAGCCAACGGTTGGTCTTGTCCAGATTTTCATTTTGTTTCCTCCCATTAGTCCCAAGGCTCTTGCTTGGTTGGATCTCTAGCCTGACTGCCCTGCGACATTTTGGCAAGGGCTAAGTTTCATGTGCCTACCAAAGCACAAAAGATTGATGCCAACCCAGGCATGCAATCGGGCAAGGGCGGGAAAAACTCCGCCTAAAGACTAATAAGGAGCCGGGATCGTTCCGGATTTTAGGCAACTTTTTCTGGCGACGGATGAGTGGCCTGGCTACTTAACCGAATAATCGAAAGAAAAAGTCACGGTGTATGGCTCCCTGACCAAGCCATCCGGCGGAGTAGGAAACGGCACGTTCTCTAGATTGGCCATGGCCGTCTCATCCAAAAGATGGATGCCGGAGCTTTTCACCACGCGCCGCGCGAGGAGCTTGCCCGCAGGCGATAGCGTCAGCTCGACCCCGACCCGGCCTCTCAGCACTTCCTTGGGCCTGAGCGCGTGGGTTGCGATGGCCCTGTAGATCTCCGCGTTATAGAGCGAGAAAGCCTGGCTGCGCCGCGCTTCCAGGTCGCGGCTCATGGCGCGCTGCTCCTGCTGGGCGGAGGCCGAAAGGGAAGGTGCAGTGGGTTTGGCCTCCTGCTTCTCGACCGGATTTTCCTCGGTCTTCGCCTGGATCGGCGCTTGAGGAGGAGCTGCCTCATCGGGCGGAGGCGGGTCCATCTCGATGGCGTCCTCGCGCTTTGCCTCCTGCCTGGTTTCCGGCACCGCGGGCGCGGCGGCGGCGGCATCCTGGCGTTCCAGCGTCATGGCATCGAGGCCAAGGCTCTCCTCGGATTGCATCGTCACGGTTGCCACGACGCTCAAATCGTCCTGGCCCGCACCTGCTTGGAGGGCATCCTCATGCGTGGCAAAGCTCATGAGCGCGGCCACGGCAGCGGTATGCACTCCCAACGCACCGAGAATTGCGCTTGCCCGAACCCAGCTCATTTTTCTTCCGGAACACCTGGGGCTACGGTTTGAGGAGAGGGATTGCCCGCCTCGGAACCTGGCGGCTGCGACAGCAGCGAAATACGTTGATAGCCCGAAGCGCTGATGCGGCTCAAGAGCTCCATCACATCCCCGTAAGGGATTTTCTTGTCGGCGCGGACGTAAAGAACGGCATCCCCCTGTGAGGCCCTAAGCGCCGCCAGGCGGGGCACGAGCGAACCCGCATCGACGCGCTCGTCGCGGATGGAGAGGCTTTTATCGGCGGCGAACGTGACCACGACCGGCTTCTTGGTCTGCGGGATCGGCTGGGCGGTGGTCTTCGGCAGCTCGACGGGCATCCCTGCGACCAGGAGCGGCGCCGTCACCATGAAGATGACCAGCAGCACCAGCATCACGTCCACCATGGGCGTGACGTTGATGTCTGCCATCAGCTTGCCCTGCAGGGGGCCGGAGCCGTTACCGGGTGCGGAGACTGCCATAGGCCCCTCCTTGCTCAGTTTGGTCCACGGGATGGCCGTTCATGAAACCGGCGGCAAAGGCCGGGGCATAGGTACGCTGCTTCGCGATTGCGGCCACCGCCGCCGACAGCCGCGCTGCGAGCCGGCTCAGCGAGACATTCGCCTGATTGTAGAAGAGAACCGCGGGGATCGCGGCGGCAAGGCCGATGGCGGTGGCGAAAAGCGCCTCCGCAATGCCGGGCGCGACTGTGGCGAGGCTCGTGTCCCTCGCTGCCGCGATGCCGCTGAAACTGTGCATAATGCCCCAGACCGTACCGAACAGGCCGATGAACGGCGCCGTCGAGCCAACCGTCGCGAGGAACGGAAGCCCGGTTTGCAGCCTCTGGAGTTGTGCATCGGCCTCGCCTTGCAGGCTGCGCTCAAGGCGCGCGCTGAACTCGGCCCGGGTCTCGCCCTGCGGGGCGGGCTCCGCGCCGGCCACGGCCCGCAAGCGGTCCGCAAGCCAATTCTGGCCTTCCGCTGTATGCGCTCCCGGCGCAAGCCCGGACACATGTCTCGAAAAAGCGAGGAAGCGGAAGAGCTTCTCAAATGCGATCGCCCACGAGGCGACCGAGGCGGCGGCAAGCATGAACAGCACGCCCTTCACCACCGCACCGGAATTGATAATCAAATCGAAAAACGGCAGTTCCATCGTTCCTCCAGCCTCGCACCCATATCGCATTTGAAAAACAAGAAGCGGCGGCGTGTCAAATGTTATATTATAACATAAAACATGTATCTATTGAGATATAGCTAAATTTTAGGCGAATGCTCTGCCTACGGCGCCAGAACTCACTGATAATGGCCGCAGCCCTCCGCGGAAAGCCGGCCATTGGCATTATGCGATGGATTGGCCGTCCACGCGCAGACAATTATTTTTGAGATGCGCTTGAACAGCCGCACCGGCGGCGAAGTCCGCCACCAGATGCTCCTGCCGCCTTCCGATATCGTGATGGGTTTCAGATGGCGGCCGGATGGCTGGGCGCGGGTCTTGCGCGGCCCGGCAGGCGTCTGAAAGCCCCCGGGGAAGGAAACCGCGGGCAACGGGGGATGCGCTATGGGGATTTATGCCCGCGGGTAGCCGGAGCTGTTGCGCACTTCGGCGCCTGTTGGTGTGCTGGGGAGCGGCAGACCGCCGGAGAACGGCTCAAAGCCCAGAGCCTGAGGGCTCGCCGGCCGTTGCAGACAGCTGACCAGAACGCTCCGCAGGCATGGCTCCGCTGGCGCGGCGTTGCGGCCGGCTGTCTGCAACGGCATTGGTGTCCAGGGCAGCATGGCAGACCTCATGACGTGTCGAACCAGATGACAGCGGGTGCTGGCGGCCGGTAGCGGGGCAGCGTGCCGCGCTCGAAGAACTCGATGATGGTCATGCGCCCGCCACAGCAGGGACAGGGCGGCAAGACGGTCTCTTCGGGCTCGTCCGGACTGGGAGCCGCGCTTGCCTCCGCAGACGGCGTTGCGCCGAGTAACTCCCGCAGCCGCGCGATATTGCCGGCACGGCTTGCGGAGGCAAACAGCCCGTAATGCCGGATGCGGTGGAAGCCTTTGGGCAGGATGTGCAGCATGAAGCGGCGAATGAACTCATCCGTTGCCAGCGTCATGACCTTGTACCGGGCCAGTCCGTCCGCGCGGTAATCCTTGTAGCGGAAGGTGACGCCGCGCCCGTCGTGGGCGATGAGCCTTCTGTTTGAGATCGCCACCCGGTGGGTGTAGCGCGAGAGGTAACTAAGCACGCCCTTTGCCCCCGCGAACGGCTCCTTGATGTAGACGAACCAGTTCTTCCAGCGCAGCGGTTTGAGTGCGGCGGCAAAGGCGGCCGGGGCCGCGAACTTGGCGAGGCTGCCCTTTAAGGTCAGAAGCCCCTTGTCATAGGCGGCGGCAAGTTTTTCCAGCATGAGCCGCCGGAACAGCCGCGACAGCACCCGGACCGGCAGGAAGAAGCGGCGGCGACGGCCCCGGCAGGGCACGAAGCGTTCCCCATCAAGCGACAGCCCGCCGCCGGGCACGATCATATGCACATGCGGATGGTGGGTGAGCGCCGAGCCCCAGGTATGGAGCACGGCGGTCATGCCGATACGGGCGCCCAGATGCTTGGGATCGGCGGCGATGGTGAGCATGGTCCCGGACGCCGCCTTGAACAGGAGGCCGTAGACCAGGGCCTTGTTCTGCCAGGCGATGGCGCCAATCGCCGGGGGCAGCGTGAACACCACATGGTAATAAGGCAGCGGCAGAAGATCTGCCTCGCGCTCCGCGAGCCACACCCGAGCCGCGGCCCCCTGGCACTTGGGACAATGCCGGTTACCACATGAGTTGTAGCTGATGACGGTGTGGCCGCAGTCCCCGCAGCGCGCAACATGGCCGCCAAGCTCCGCCGTGCGGCAGGCTTCGATGGCGGCCATTGCTTTGAGCTGGCCGAGGCTTAAATGCCCGGCGTTGGCCTTGCGCCAGGCAGCCCCGTGGCCGCGGAAGATGTCCGCAACCTCAAGCGCGGGACGCGGCATGAGCCAAGACGGCTCAGGCCTTGGGCTCGCCCTTCTTTGCGCTACCGCGCTTGGCGCTATTCGAGCGCTCGCCCTTCTTCGTCTCGATCAGGCTGAGCCGGTCCAAGGGGCTCATGACCTTACGGATCGTGGTGGTGGCCACCCGCGTATAAAGCGCCGTCGTATTAAGCTTCGCGTGTCCGAGCAAAACTTAAATCACGCGAATATCGATATCCTGCTCCAGAAGGTGGGTCGCAAAGCTATGCCGCAGCGTATGCAGCGAAACGCGCTTGCCGATCTCCGCCAGCTGCGCCGCTGCATGGCAGGCGCGGTTGAGCTGGCGCGTGGTCAGCGGGTTGACCGGGTTCTGGCCTGGAAACAGCCAGGCGGCCGGCCTGCCGATGCGGTACCACTCGCGCAAGATGTCGAGCAGCAAGGGGGAAAGCATGGCAAGGCGGTCCTTGCGCCCCTTGCCCTGCTCGACACGCAGCAGCATCCGGCCGCTGTCGATATCGGAGACCTTCAGCGACAGGACCTCGGAGGCCCTGAGCCCAGCACCGTAGGCGACGCTCAGCGCAGCCTTGTACTTGGCCCCCGGAGCGGCATCGAGCAGCCGGGCGACTTCCTCTTGGGTAAGGATGGTAGGCAGCCTTGGGGATTCATAGACGTGGAACAGGCACTTCAGCAGGTCTGCTCTGTCTAGCGTGATCCCGAAGAAGAACCGCAGCGCCGACATATACGCGTTCACGCTGGAGGCCCCGAGCGGGCTCTCCACCAGGTGAATGCGGTAAAGTCGCAGGTCTTCCGCCGTCGCGGTGTCCGGAGACCTGCCGATGAACGCCGCAAGGCTCCTGACGCAGCGGATGTAGTTCTTCTGGGCCTTCTCTCCAATACGACGGGAAGTCATGTCGCCAATCATGCGCTGGCGGAGCGGACTGATACTCATACGCAACTCCTCTTGTGAGTGAGACTGACGTCCCATTCTCAATCGAAGCAGCAATTCTAAAACTAGCATTTTCTTAGGGGGGACGGGTCATTTGGGGTTTTGAAGAAGGTTTGGTGGGATTTCGAAGGTGGCGAGGGAGGTTAGGAAGACCGGCCAGGAAGGGAAAATGACGAAGGCGGTGAGGGAAACGATGGTGGAGAAGAACCGCGTCCGTTTGGTGGCGGCTTCTCTGGCGGCTTGCCATGGCGGGTCGAGGCAGTCGAGGATTGAGTGCCACGCGAAGGCCAGCAGATTGAATGCGGCCAAGGTCATCGCCAGAAACTTTTTGCCGTGGCCGAAATTGTGCTCCAGTTCGTAGCCGTGATTTTTCATCACGTTGAAGCTTTCATTTTCAATCTTCCAGCGCGCCCGGCCGCAGGCGGCGATTTCGGCAACGGTGTCCGATGTAACGGGCAAACTCGTGACCCATGACATCGAATATTTTACGCCGCCTTTCGCATCGATGATTTGAAAGCCGATCCAATTGACCTTGATCGTATCTTTCCCATCGCGTAAAGGCACGTCCTCGATCCACTTGTAGCGGAATGTTTCGTTCACGCGGCCTTTGCGGACCTTGTCCTCGCGCACCTCGCACGTCGCGCCGCCGATGAAGTCCATCAAGGCTTTGTGCGAGGCTTCCTTGCAGGTAAAAATGAAATCGTCACCGTTTTCCGTAACCATCCGCGCCACGGGATCGCAGGCGAACAGGTCGTCTCCAAGATAAACGGGGCGCAGAGATTTGACGCGATCGGCGTGTTTTTCAAACCAGCGCTTGACCGCGGCGCGCTCGCAGTCTTGCTTATCATGCCCGTCTTGCGGCGCTATGAATTCCGGCATGAGCGGCACAACTTTGCTATGCCCCGGAGCCACAACCGTTGCCGATAGCATCGTGTGATAGTTTTCGGTCTTCCCGTTGCTGCGTTTGCGCGTCAGGCACTGAGAGCAGCCTATTTTATATGAGTTGAAATACTCCGTTCCGTCCCACGCGATTGGCGTCCGGCCGCCGAGCCGTTGAAAGGCTTTCCGCATCTCCGGTTTGCCGAGGCAGGCGGTCAGCCGGTCGAAACAAGGCTGCAAAAGTGCGGGATCGGCTTGGTCGAGCATGGACCGGATGTAATTGTCAGAAGGGATCTTGCCGATCCCAAACAGCGTCTGGCAATTCGACCGCTTCTGTCCATTCTCCAGCGCCCGCTGGTACGACAAAAAGGACTCGCTCTGCATAAAAAACATCGAAAATGCAGACAACCCGAAATCTTCTACTCCAATGTTGCCGGAACGCCCTTCCCGTGTGTCCGGAAATGTCCGGCACGCATCCTTAAGTTCCTCCAAAAGGGATATAAGCAGGCTCATCCCTATCTTAAATCACTGTTCGCTTCCCTTGGGAATCCTTAAAATCCGCCAGTTTTAGGAAAATTAGGCAGTTTTAGAATTGCTGCAATCGAAGCTGCCGGCTTGCATTGATGATTTAGAAAAAAATACTGCCCGTGAGGCAGCAACCTACCGCGAGAGCGGTTTCGTTCATCGTACAACATCGAACATTGTTGTACGATATCGCAGGACAGAGGCGACGATGAAGACCTACCCCATTAATGAAGCGCGTGCGGAATTCTCGAAGCTCGTCGAGCGGGCCTTGGCAGGCGAACCGCAACGCGTGACGCGGTATGGCAAGGAAGCGGTCGTGATCGTCTCTGAGCAGGCATGGCATGCCCGGAACATGAGCGAGTTTGGCAGGCTGGGAGTGGCGGCACATGACCCGTTCACGGGGCTACCAGCGGATATTTGAGGCATTATGTAAACTTTCCGCGTCTTGTGCGGGGCGCAAAAATGTGTTCTAACCATTGCGAAGCAAACGGAACCATCCATGGCCATCGAACGCGCCTCAATTATCGCCATTCCCGCCCGCGCTCCCGCGGCGGCGAACGCGCGCGGCCTGCTTCTTCTCCTTATTCGCCCCTGAGCGCTGGCTGCCCAGCTTATGGGCGAGCGCTTGGGGGTTAAAACCCGGGCGCTCCATAGAGGTCTTGCCCGGTTTGTGATATCTTCCGCACATCGAGCAAGGAACCTTAGAGCATGACCGGTTTTCCGCATTCCGAAGCAGCAAACGCACCCGCCGGGCGATCTGAAAAAGATCGCGTAATCGATCTTCGACACCACACTGCGCGACGGCGAGCAATCGCCCGGCGCCACCATGACGCATGACGAGAAGCTCGAAGTCGCGCAGTTGCTGGACCAGATGGGCGTCGATGTCATCGAGGCGGGCTTCCCGGCCGCGTCGAACGGCGATTTCGAGGCCGTGGCGGAAATCTCCAAGCTGGTGAAAAACGCCGTGGTGGCGGGCCTCGCGCGCGGCAATGCGAAGGACATCGACCGCGCGGGCGAAGCCGTGCGCCATGCCAGGCGGGGCCGCATCCACACCTTCATCGGCACCTCGCCGATCCACCGGCAGTTTCAGCTCCAGATGAGTGCCGACCAGGTGCTACGAGAACGTGATCGCCTCGGTAACGCGCGCCCGCAGGCTCACGGACGACGTGGAATGGTCGGCAATGGACGCGACGCGCACCGAGCCAGATTTCCTGTGCCGCGTCGTTGAGGCCGCGATCAAGGCCGGCGCCACCACGATCAACGTGCCCGACACCGTGGGCTACAGCGTACCGGAAGAGATGTACGAGATGATCAAGATGCTGCGCGAGCGCGTGCCGGACGCGGACAAGGCGATCTTCTCGATGCACTGCCACAACGATCTCGGCCTGGCTGTTGCCAACAGCCTGGCGGGGGTGCGGGCGGGCGCGCGGCAAATCGAGTGCACGATCAACGGCTTGGGCGAGCGCGCGGGCAATGCGGCGCTGGAGGAGGTCGTGATGGCGATCAAGACCCGCGGCGACCGCCTGCCCTACTGGACCAACATCGACACCACGATGATCACCCGCGCCTCGCGGCTGGTTTCCACCGTGAGCGCCTTCCCGGTCCAATACAACAAGGCCATCGTCGGCCAGAACGCCTTCGCGCACGAGTCCGGCATCCATCAGGATGGTGTGCTCAAGAACGCGCAGACCTACGAGATCATGACGCCGGAAAGCGTGGGCGTGCGCGCAAGCTCGCTGGTCATGGGCAAGCATTCCGGCCGGCATGCCTTCCGCGAGAAGCTGAAGGATTTGGGCTACGACCTGGGCGACAACGCCTTCGAGGATGCGTTCACCCGCTTCAAGGACCTGGCCGACCGCAAGAAGCATGTGTTCGACGAGGACATAGAAACCCTGTTCGATCAAGGGCTTGCCTCTGCGAAGGACCGCATCAAGGTGCTGTCTCTCACGGTGATCGCGGGCACGGGCGGCCATCAAAAGGCTACCATCACGCTGGACGTCGAGGGCAAGCACCATACCGCCGAGGCCGGCGGCGATGGGCCGGTGGACGCCACCTTCAACGCCATCAAGGCCATCGTGCCGCATGAGGCGCGGCTGCCGCTCTACCAGGTGCACGCCGTCACCGAGGGCACGGACGCGCAGGCGGAGGTGAGCGTGCGGCTGGAGGAGAACGGCAAGGCCGTCACGGGACGCGGCGCGGATACCGATACGATGGTGGCTTCGGCGCGGGCCTATGTCTCGGCGCTGAACAAGCTCTCCATCAAGCGCAACCAGGTGCACGCGCAGTCGGGCGCTTCGGGGGCGTAACGCACAAGCCGGGGCGGGGCGCGAGCCTCGCTCCGCAACCGCCCGGCGGCGGCTGGTAACGCGACGCTAACCGCGATTTTAAGCAATTCCGGTTGGAATCTGAGAGATCGGGGCTGCTTGCTTCATGGTGCGACTATAGCACGCAGGATCTTTCTAAAACTTTAAGTATCTACTACACCATTGATAATATGGAAGCTTTTTAACGGTGCAGGCGGCGCGGGTATCGGAAAAATGCGCCGTTTTGTGGTTAATACACTAGTTGTGTGTATATTTAACCGGGTTTTTGAACAGCAGAAATCGGCCGAAAACACGGAAAAATCGCTGAAATGCGCACGAAATACGCATGTGCCTCCCACGTTAACCATCCCGGAATTAACTATGATAGGCTCCTATGCTAGCTTCACATTCCGTTCATGAATCGGCCTCGCAATTGGCCTCGTGCCAATAGCCGCTGCAATCCCTGGAGGGCTTGCAGCTTAGCGCAAAGAGCGGCAATGCGGTACACTCGATCGCCATTCTAGACTAGGTGATTATCTTCGTACCATCCTTAGCTTCCGAATCATGTCACAAGGAAGTCAGAGCGTAACAATGCCGGCTAGAGGCGTGACAAAGATGCCGCCCCAAATAAGCCAATCGGAAAAACCTATGTGGTCGTTTTCATTCTCAGGTATGTCTTTGGAGACGGCTAACTGGCTATCAGATATCGCCAACATCGTGTTTATCGGCAGCCTGATCGCAGGCTTGCTGGCAACATTCGTTGTTGTGCGCACTAGCAGTGTTAAGGAGACGTACTGGGATAAAGCGCGTGAAGAGGCACAAGCCGAACTCGTGAAAGCCAACAGGGCCATAGCCGAAGCAAATGCCATTGCTGCCCAAGCAAATGAAAAAGCCGAGGCCGAGCGCCTAGCACGGGTGAAAATAGAACAACAGATAGCCCCTAGGCGCTTGTTGGATGAGCAAAAGGGGAAACTTCGCGAGGTTCTGTCCAAAACGCCGGGATATAAAATCTTTGCATGCTCAAGAATGCTCGATCCAGAAGGAGCCGATTTCCTAAGCGATTTTTCCGAAACCATTAACTCATCCGGCTGGACGGTCCAGTTCACCAACCACTGGACCCAAATGCTTCGCGGCATTTTTGTCGGCCGGGTAGACTTCGCTGATTTACCTGGCGAAAAAGAGCTAAAAGCCGCTTTCGCAGCGGCCGACCTGCCCCTTGGTTTTTTAAGCCTTAATGCCAACGATGGGGCTGTTCCGGGCGGATTTCAACCGGGAGTCTTGTATTTGCTAATCGGCGGGAAGGCACCGTAGATTGATGTTCACCCCTCAACGCCGGTTTCCCGGCAGGTTTCTGATGTTCGCGCCATAGTGCCGTGAAATCCCGCAAAATTGGTATCGTGCGCCGGACAAGTTGAGGGAGACCGGCGGGCTTCACCGCGAAATTGCGCCTGCCCCCGGCGTCATCATGGACGCCGCAACGCGAACGGGACTGCGCAAACACGGAACCATAAAAAGCGCCGGCGTCAGTAATGGTCCCGGATAACGCCTTCGGCGTTATCCGGGACGACAGGTGGGCGCTACTTGCTATACCTCAGCACGGGCTCACGCGCCGCGCGGGTTTCGTCCAGCCTGCCGCGCGGGGCGAAGCGTGGCGCGGCGGTGAAGCGCTCCGCATCGCCAGCTTTCGCAGCCCCGGCCAGCCCCCGGATCGCACCGATGAACTGATCGAGGCTTTGCTTCGACTCCGATTCCGTCGGCTCGATCAGCATCGCGCCGTGAACCACCAGCGGGAAATACATCGTCATCGGATGGAAGCCCTCGTCGATCAGCGCCTTGGCGAAGTCGAGCGTGGAAACGCCCGTGCCCTTGAGGAAGCGGTCGTCGAACAGCACCTCGTGCATGCAGGGCCGGCTGTTGAAGGGCTGCGATCAGCGCATCGTGCAGCCGCACGCGCAGATAGTTGGCGTTCAGCACCGCATCCTCCGAGCGCCTGCCGCAGGCCGTCCGCGCCGTGGCTCAGCATGTAGGCGAGCGCGCGCACGAACATGCCCATCTGCCCGTGGAAGGCGGTCATGCGGCCGAACGGGCTGCGCCTCGCCCGCCGCTTCCGCGTGCTCCGCGAGACGCAAGCCGTCCGCGTCCCGCACGATCAGGGGCAGGCGGCGCGAAGGGCGCCAGCGCCTTGCTGAAGCACCACCGGGCCGGAGCCGGGGCCGCCGCCGCCATGCGGCGTGGAGAACGTCTTGTGCAGGTTGATGTGCATGGCGTCGACGCCGAGGTCGCCCGGCCGCACCTTGCCCACGATGGCGTTGAAGTTCGCGCCGTCGCAATAGAGATACCCGCCGGCCTCGTGCATGGCCGCCGCGATTTCCACGATGTCGCGCTCGAACAGCCCGCAGGTGTTCGGGGTTGGTGAGCATCATCGCGGCGACGTCCGGCCCGAGCTTCTCGCGCACGGCTTCCACGCTCACGGTGCCGTCCTCGCGGGCCGGGCACGGCGCGAACGTGAAGCCGAGCAAGCGGCGGTCGCCGGGTTGGTGCCGTGCGCGGAGTTCGGGCACGAGCACCACGCGCCGCGATCCGCCTCGCCGCGCGCCTCCAGCGCCGCGCGGATCGCGACCATGCCGCAAAGCTCGCCATGCGCGCCGGCCTTGGGCGACATCGCCACGGCCTGCATGCCGGTCAGCTCCAGCAGCCAGCGGCCAGCTCGTCCATCAGCTCCAGCGCGCCCTGCACCGACTTCTGCGGCTGCAGCGGATGGATGTCGGCGAAGCCCGGCAGCCGCGCCATCTTCTCGTTGAGCCGCGGATTGTGCTTCATCGTGCACGAGCCGAGCGGGAAAATGCCGAGGTCGATGGCGTAGTTCTTCTGGCTGAGCCGGACGTAGTGGCGCACCGCCTCCGGCTCCGACAGGCCGGGCAGGCCGATCGGCGCCGCGCGGGCGCAGGCCGCCGAGCCGGGCGGTCGCGGCCTCCGGCTCGGGCAGGTCGACGCCGGATGCGCTCCGCGGCGCCGATCTCGAAGATCAGCGGCTCTTCGATCTGCAGGGCGCGATTGCCGGTGAAGGTCGCAGGTTCGTCCATGGCTTCCACTCTCTCGGCGACAATGTTCCTTCGGCATCTCAGTCATGACAGCACCTCCCTCAGCGCGGCTGCTAGCGCCGCGATATCGTCCGGGGTTGTGACTTCGGTCGCGGCGGCGATGATGCTGATTGTCAAGTGCCGCCTCGCCGGGAACAGCCGCGTCGCGGGCACGCCGCCGATGACGCCGCGATCGGCCAGCGCCTCGATGACCTCCGCGCCGGGCTCGGGCGTCCCGATCGTGAACTCGTTGAAGAAGTGCGGCGTGACCACCTCGACGCCGGGCACCTGTGCCAGCGCATCCGCGAGTGCAACGGCGTTCGCGTGGTTCAGTGCCGCAAGCTTGCGCAGGCCCGCCTCGCCCAGCAGCGTCATATGCGACGGTGAACGCCAGCGCGCACAGGCCGGAATTGGTGCAGATGTTGCTGGTCGCCTTCTCGCGGCGGATATGCTGCTCGCGCGTGGACAGCGTCAGCACGAAGCCGCGGCGGCCGTCGCGCGTCCACCGTCTCGCCGCAAGCCGGCCCGGCATCTGCCGCACGAATTTCTGGCGGGTGGCGAACAGGCCGAGATAAGGGCCGCCGAAATTGAGGCCGTTGCCGATGCGACTGGCCCTCGCCGACGACGATATCGGCGCCCATCTCGCCGGGCGATTTCAGCGCGCCAAGCGACACGGCCTCCGTGACCACCACGACCAGCAGCGCGCCCTCCGCGTGTGCCGCTTCGGCGAGCGCGCGAAAGATCGGCGCACGCGGCCGAAAACGTCGGGCATCTGCACCACAACGCAGGAGGTATCCTCATCGCACTCCAGCGCTCGAAGCTCTTCGCCGGCGCCGCGCGGGCCAGCCTCGACGCCGATTCGCCGGAATAATGCGGAATCGTCTCGATCACGGCGCGGTAATGCGGATGCAAGCCGCCCGACAGCACCGCCTTCTTGCGCTTGGTCAGCCGGTGCGCCATCAGCACGGCCTCGGCCGCCGCGGTCGAGCCGTCGTACATCGAGGCGTTGGCGACCTCCATGCCGGTCAGCGGCCGCCACCTGGCGTCTGGAACTCGAACAGTATATTGCAGCGTGCCCTGCGCGATTTCCGGCTGATAGGGCGTGTAGGCGGTCAGGAACTCGCGAGCGCTGGATGAGGTGGTCGACGGTGGCCGGCACGTGGTGCTTGTAGGCGCCGCAGCCCGCGAAGAACGGAACCGAGCCGGCCGGGATGTTGCGCGCCGCGAGCGCGGATAGCGCCCGCTCGACGGCCATTTCGCTTTTCGCGCGCGGCAGGTCCAGCAGTTCCTTCAAAAGCTTCAAGGCCGGCACATCGGCGAACAGCGCATCCGCGCCGGCAACGCCGATGGCGTCCAGCATCTCGCGCCTGGTGTCGTCCGTGTGAGGAAGATAGCGCATTACTCATCTTCCTCCTTGGCGTAGGCCAGATACTCATCCCGGTCCATCAGGCCGGCAAGCTCGCAGGCGTCGGCGATCTTGATCTTGAAGAACCAGCCGGCAGCTTCCGCGTCCTCGTTCACCAACTCGGGCTTGTCCTCAAGCGCGGCGTTGAACTCGGTAACGGTGCCGCTGACGGGCGTGTAAACGTCGCTCGCCGCCTTCACGAATTCGACCACGCCGGCGGACTCGCCCTTTTTCAGCTCCCTGCCCACGACAGGCATCTCGACGAAGGTGATATCGCCGAGCTTGTGCTGCGCGTTGTCCGTGATGCCGACGGTGCCGGCGCCATCCTCGACAATGATGTATTCGTGATCCTTGGTGTATTTGACTTGGCTCATGTGCGTTTCCTTTGCTTAGGCCCGGCGGGCGTAGTTGTGAGGAACAAAGGGCATGGGAACGGTGCGGCCGGCTGGAGCGAGCCGCGTATTTCGACAGCAAGTTGCGTGCCGGGTTCTGCGAAAGCCGGCGGGACGTAGGCCATGGCGACTGGAGCAGCCGCGCGTTGGCGTGAAGCCGCCGCTCGTGACCTCGCCAATCGTGTTTCCGGCGGTATCGGCAACCTTCATGTGGGTTCGCGCCGCCGCCCGGCCTTCGAGCTTGAGGCCAACGCGCAGGCGGGCGGGGGCTTCGGAAAGCTCGGCGACTATGCGCGCGGCGCCGGGGAAGCCGCCTTCGCTCGCGCCTGCGCTTGCCGATGGAGAAGGCAAGCCCGGCCTCCACCGGCGAGGTGGCTTCGTCCATGTCCTGGCCGTAAAGCGGAAGGCCAGCCTCAAGACGCAGCGTATCGCGCGCGCCAAGGCCGATGGGCAGCACTTCAGGCTCCGCAAGCAGTTGGCGGGCGAAGGCCTCGGCGAACTCTGCGGGGACCGAGATTTCGAAGCCATCCTCGCCGGTGTAACCCGAGCGCGAGATAAAAAACGGCTCGGAATTCACATGAAACACACCGCTTTCCATGAAACACAGCGATTCGACGCGGGGAACGATGCGCGCAAGAACCGCTACGGCTTTCGGTCCTTGCAAGGCGAGCAGCGCGCGCTCCGGCTGGGGCACAAGCGTGATGCCCGCCGGAAGCCCCGCGCGGATATGCGCGAAGTCGATCTCCTGGCGCGAGGCGTTCACGATCAGCGACAGGCCTTTGCCATCGGCGGTGCGCGTCACCATCAGGTCGTCGATGATGCCGCCCCCGGCGTTCGCAAGCTGCGTGTAGCGGATGCGCCCCGGTTTCAGGCTGAGGATATCGGCGGGGGCATGCGCTTCGATCGCCTTGGCTGCCGCCTCGAAATCCGGCGCTTCCAGCCGCGCCTGGCCCATATGCGAGACGTCGAACAGTCCGGCGGCGGCGCGCACATGGTTGTGCTCTTTGACGATACCCGCCGCGTATTGCAGCGGCATCTCGTAGCCCGCGAAGGGCACGAGCTTGGCGCCAAGCTCGCGGTGCAGCGAGTTTAGAGCGGTTAGCCGCAGCTCCGCGCTCGCATGGTGTGTGGATTGAGGCTCGCTCATCATGGACCCGTGACGTTAAGGCAATCCGCTTGCGCGGCCCTGAGCCCCCTCTGTCACGGAACCTGAGAGATTTCGCCCGGGAGGCGGGCCTACCCCTTCGGTGAGACGCCAGCTTGGCGGCTGCTTTCCAGAGTGCTGTCTTCGCGCGGTCCATTTGCCTGAGAGTTTCCGGGGCGGTTGCTCCTTCGGCGCCAGCGGAGGCCAGTCTCTCCCGCTCGAATCCATCAGCACGCCATAAGTCGCCTGCCGGAAGCGCGCTGTCAACCGCAGGCGTTGCCGCATGCCGTAGGATTCACACCTTGTTGCGAAGGAGAGGCGATGTCCTCCAACGCTTGGACTTCAGGGTTCTGAACAAACGGGAGATCTTTTCGAGAACCGCGATCCGGCTGCCGGCTGCGCCGTTACGGCAACCTGCCGGCAGGATGCTTGGCCAGAAAGCGCTGGATGTGTTCCAGCGCCCCGAAGTCAAACAAGTCGTTATGCCCGCCGCCCTGGAATTCCACGTATTCCTTCGGTTCTTTCGCTGCATCGAAAAGTGCATGTGCCGAACTGGCGGGGATCGCTCCATCCCGCGAACCGTGCATAATGAGCAGCGGGGCATCGATCCGGCCAATATGGGCGGCGGAATCGAAGCGGTCGAGAAGCAGCCAATCTACCGGGAGGAAGCCGTAATGGGTCTTCGCTATCGCGGCGATGCTGCTGTACGGCGCTTCGAGAATGACCGCCCGCACCTGCCGCTGGGAAGCTACTTGCGCCGCCACTCCCGTGCCCAGCGATTCGCCATATAGGACGATCTGGCCCGGTTCCACCCCTTGAGCCTTCAGATAATCGTAGGCGAGCAGACCGTCGGCAATGAGCGCTTTTTCCGATGGGCTGCCGGTGCTGCCTGAATAGCCGCGATAGCTGAGGATGAACACGCCGTATCCAGCCGAGGCGAGCGCTTCGATCCGTTCACGCCGGAGGTGCAGTCCGCCACCGTTGCCGTGGAAATAGAGAAACACTGGCGCTCCGGGCCGGGCGGGCTCGTACCATGCGATAAGCCGCTCGCCGTCCGTGGTGGCGAGGCCGATTTCCTGTACGCCGGTAAGGCCAGCCTGCTGCGGTGTATAATGCACTGGGTCGGGGAAATAGAGCAGGTGCCGCTGGAAGAAGAAGATCCCCAGGCAGCTCACCGTGTATAACCCTGCCGCCAACGCCCCAATCCAGATAATTCCTCTGAGAATCATGCTCCCCACGGTCATTCTCCCTGTTGCGGAGAAAGCAGCGCACAGCGGATTGGCGGAAACACGGCCGCAGTTCGGGCCGTAGCCGCTGGCAAAGCCAAGAATGCTTGCTCAGCCTTTAGTGTCTTACCAACCAACTCTTATCATTTTCTGCACGGAATTGGTCAAGCGAGCGCCGGAATGACGGCGTATTCGGTGATGTGGGACGCGGCGGCGATGACTGCTCTTCCGGCGCATGTGAGGTAGTAGCGGTAGGTTTTGGCGACACGTTTGATGAGACCGAGATAGCGCAGCCGCCGGATCTGGCGTGAGAGCGTGGCGGGGGAGATTTTCTCAAGCAATGGCGCGAGATCGGCGCGCCGGACACCGGCGATGTTGAACTTGGGATTCTGCAGGGCGCGAAGCAGCGTTTTCTCGGTGGGGTTGAAGAAATCGATGCCTTTGACAGTCTTGCCATCGACCTTGCGCGGGCGCGTAACACGGTCGAGCAGTCTGACGCCGGCGGAGAAGTCGTCGAGCGCCGAGAGATGGGCGAGATAACGCCGGTTGCAGGCAAAGAGAATGCCGGTCAAGTCTCCAAGGCTGTAGATGTTCTTCTTCATGGGAGCAAAGCCCGTGCTTGAGGGGCCTTTGCGGTGTTCTACCTTCCGGTAGTGCTTGAAGGACGAGACGTCGTTGGTTGTTGTCTCGATACGCAGGACGATGCCGAACTTATCGTACATCTTGATGGAAGACTTACCGAAGCGGTGCTTGATGCAGGTGCCCTCGATGCGGGTTGAGAATTGGCTGCCGATTTCCTGAGCAAGCTTGGGGTCGATTTTGCGGCCAAGGAATGTGGCGATGGTTTCGGCCTTCACGGTGAGCACGGAATGCCGGGCCAGTTGTTCGTAGAGCGGCGCCAGCGTTGCCTTGGAACGGAACACCAGATCGGTCGAGTATTCGACCTGCATCAGGCTCCAGTGATAGGACTGCTTGAAGGTATCGAGCACCGGACAGCATAGCGCCGCGTAACGGTCAAGGATACGGTGGAGCATTCCGGGTGAGAAGCTATCGGCCAATTCCTGGGCGTGCTGCCAATCGCCGATGCGCAGGAAGGCGTTGTCTTTGGCGGAGAAGCCTATGCCTTCGGCGGTCAGCTTGCGCGCCAGCCAGCTGTGGCCGTTGCAATAGATCTGCAAACGGAACGGCGCCCAGGTTGGAACCCGGACGTAAATCAGGCCAAGCTCAGCATCGATGAAATAGAAATAATAATGCAGGCATTTGCCGCTGTCCGGGCGCAGAAAGGTTTTGTGCGTCTTCTTGTCATGCCATGGCTGGTAAGCGCCGCACGCTTCCATGACGGAGATGACATGCGCCAAGCCTGGATGATCGCCGCGCTTGGCAATCGCCTTGGCGACGACATCCTCCTTGCGGATGTGGCTCTTCGAAATGTGCTCGATGCTCACGCCCGCCGCTTCCGCAACCTTCGCCGCGTTCTCCCGCACCTTATCGCGCAGCGTGGCCGCAAACTCCGGATAATCGAAAATGCGGATGGCATTCGCGCGAAGAAATACCGTCATCCCCTGGGCGTGGCAGATGCCAGGAACCGTACCGGTGATGACAATCCGGTCGTAACAAGAAAGAACCCCTGCGATCCGCTCGTCGTAGCGTTCAGCAAGCCCCTCCGCCATGGTCCCCTCGCCAATTGGCTGCGCCCCACGGTATAATAGCGCAACCTTCTTGGTTCCGGCTTGTCCGGCTTAGGGTAATCGGGATCGGATTGATTACCACCCCCTCCCCGCCTTCTTCTCCTTGAGGGGAGAAAGCGGAGAAGCGCGGACGGGAAGGGGGTGAACCGGCTACTGCTTGAGTGCGCCGGAAGCCTTGGCAACGTGCGTTGCGATATAATCCATGAGCGCTGGCGAAAGGGCGTCGTAGGGCTCAAGGTGAAGCTCTTTGAGCCTCCCGCGCACCGCATCCATGTTCTTCGGATCGGCGCCGGTCTCGATGATCGACGACACGAAGGCGGCGAACTGCGGCGGCTGCCAGCCCAATTCCGCGAACAGCTCGGGATGGACGAAGTCGAGCCCGTAGAAAGGGTGCTTCGTATTCTCGATGCGCCCGTACATATGCACGCCGCATTCGCGGCAGGCGTGGCGCTGGATGGTTGCGGACGGATCGACGATGTGAAGCTTATCGGCGTTCGCCGTCACGGTGAGGTTGTCGCGCGGCACGACGGCGACGACAGAGAACAGCGCGCCCGACGGCTTCCAGCATTTCGTGCAGCCGCAAGCGTGGTCGTGGGCAACCTGCCCCTTAATGCTGACCGTGACGGGGTTGGACGCGCATTTGCACTTCAACACACCGCCAGCGAAGCTCGGCAATTCAGGCTTCAAACCCTGGTCGACGGCTGGATGGATATGGACTGTCATTGCATTCCTCCCATTGTTCTTTTTTCTCCAAAACAGCATTCTTTCTACCTCGGAACACGCAGAGATGAGGTTGAGCCTCCCGCAAGCCCATCACGGCCGCGGCGCCGGCTGCGAAGCCATGGCTGTTTGGATCGATTGCGGACAATCAAACAGCCACGCTTGCAGCCTAGTAATAGCATATTTGTCCACCTTTTTGGCGAGCAACCAGCAAGAGTTCTCATCACGTTAAAGTGTAACATTCGAGAAGAAAGCGCAGATCGCACCTGTGGCTCGCCCGGCAACCTATGGCACAGCCTCATTCTATCCCCAATGCATTCAATACGTGCTACAAAACGAAACGGTTATTCTCTAATCCTTAGCTCGACATTCTTGGCTTTGGCAAAAACAGTCTTAGCCGACGCCTCGTCGATTCGCGCCGAATTGATGTCAAGACCGGTCAAATTGGTGCCATCCATGGCCGCGCCGCGGAAATCCGCGCCGGAAGCCTCCGCATCGCTGAGATTTGCGCCCGTAAGGTTTGCGCCACGCAGTTTCGCGAATTCCAGGTTTGCCTGGGAAAAATTGGCATTCGACAGGTTTGCATCCGTCAAGTTGGCCGACTTGAAGACCCCGGTAATCAGGCCCATGGACTGGTTCTTGAGGTCCGCGCTGCAATTCGCGCCCGAGAGATTTGCGCCCTTCAGGCTCGCCCTGCTGAGGTCTGCGGTTATGCGCGCGCCCGACAGGTCAGCTCCATCGAGATTTGCACCTTGAAGCTGGCTCGCGAACAGGCTGGCACCCTTGAGGTTTGCCCCGCTGAAATTGGCGTCAAGCGCCCAGGCTTGGTCCAAAACCGCGCCGTCAAGCTTGGCGCCGCTGAGATTCGTCTTGTTGAGGCGTGCGTTGCGCAGGATCGCGTGCGAGAGATCGATTCCGGAGAGATCGAGACCGTTCAATGCCTTGCCGGTCAGGTCCAGGGGAGCGCTTGTTTGGCTGCGCAGGAGCGCTTCTATGCCGGCGCGGGTCATTTCCGCCTGCGTCATCGCTGGCGACTGCATGTCGAGATGCCGGAGCATGTCCTGCGCCGCGGCCGGGCAAGCGGCGCCGCACAGGATCGCGAATACCGCTATCTGCCGGCGCCATCGTTTCATGACATCCTCCCAAAGGCGGCAATGCTGCCGCCACAACCTTTCTTCTCAGGCGTTCAAACGCTGGGCGTGCCAACGCAGGTGATCCTCGATGAAGGTCGAGATGAAATAGTAGGAATGGTCGTAGCCTTCCTGTAGCCGCTGCGTGAGCGGTATGCCGGCTTTGGCGCACGCCTCCCGCAACAGCTCCGGCTTGAGCTGGTCCTTCAGGAAGTTGTCCGCCGTGCCTTGATCCACGAGTAAGTCCGGCAAGCGCGCGCCGTCCTCGATGAGCGCGCATGCGTCGTAGGTCCGCCAAGCCTGGCGGTCCTCGCCGATGTAGCCGCTCAACGCCTTCTGCCCCCAAGGGCAGTTGATGGGCGACGAGATCGGCGCGAAGGCGGATACCGATTTGAAGCGGCCCGGATTGCGCAAGGCGATGGTCAGCGCACCATGACCGCCCATGGAATGGCCGGTGATGCCCTGCCTCGTCATGTCGGCCGGGAAGTCCAGCGCAATCGCCTCGGGCAGCTCGCGCTCGATATATGAGCGCATCCGGTAGTTCTTAGCCCAAGGCTCGCGAACGGCATCCACGTAAAAACCGGCGCCGAGGCCGAAGTCGTAGGCGTTTTGCGGGTCGCCTGGGACGCCTTCCCCGCGCGGGCTGGTGTCGGGAGCCACCACAATCAGCCCAAGTGCCGAGGCCATGCGCTGCGCGCCTGCCTTGACCGTGAAATTCTCCTCGGTGCAGGTCAGGCCGGAAAGATACCAAAGCACCGGGAAGCTGCGGCCCGGCCCTCCGCCCGCTGGAACGTACACCGCGAAGCGCATGTCCGTTCCAGTCTCGGCGGAGCGATGACGGTACACATACTGTGTACCGCCGAAGCTTTTGTTTTGCGAAACGATCTGAGGCCGGGTCAAAGCGCACTTCCTCTAGTAAATCACGACCGCGCGGATCGATTTGCCTTCGTGCATGAGGTCGAAAAACTCGTTGATCTTTTCGAGCGGCATTGTGTGGGTGATGAGATCGTCGATGTTGATCTTCTTCTCCATGTACCAGTCGACGATCTTCGGCACGTCCGTGCGGCCCCTGGCGCCACCGAAGGCGGTGCCTTTCCAGACGCGGCCGGTAACGAGCTGGAAGGGCCTCGTGGAGATTTCCTGGCCCGAGGCGGCCACGCCGATGATGATGCTCTCGCCCCAGCCGCGATGGCAGCATTCGAGCGCCTGGCGCATGGTGTGGACGTTGCCGATGCATTCGAAGGAGAAGTCCGCGCCACCTTCCGTGAGATCGACGATAGCCTGCACGACCTTGTCGCGGCCCACCTCGTCGGGGTTGATGAAATGCGTCATGCCGAACTTCTTGGCCATTTCAACCTTGGACGGGTTGAGGTCCACGCCGATGATCTTGTCCGCTCCCACCATCCTGGCGCCCTGGATGACGTTAAGGCCGATGCCGCCCAGGCCGAAGATTACGACGTTCGCGCCGGGCCATACTTTGGCCGTGTAAATAACGGCACCGAGGCCCGTAGTAACGCCGCAGCCGATATAGCAAATCTTGTCGAACGGCGCGTCTTCGCGGACTTTTGCGAGCGCGATCTCGGGCAGCACAGTATAGTTCGAGAAGGTCGAGCAGCCCATGTAGTGGAAGATTGGCTTGCCATCGAGCGAGAAGCGCGATGTGCCGTCGGGCATGAGGCCTTTGCCTTGCGTGGCGCGGATCGCAGTGCACAGATTTGAGCGGCGCGAAAGGCAGGTTTTGCAGTTGCGGCATTCGGGCGTGTAAAGCGGGATCACATGATCGCCAACCTTGAGGCCGCGCACGTCGGGACCCACCTCGCGCACGATGCCCGCGCCTTCGTGGCCCAGGATCGACGGGAACAGACCCTCCGGGTCGGCTCCCGACAGTGTGTAGGCATCGGTATGGCAAATGCCTGTCGCCTTGATCTCGACCAGGACCTCACCGGCCTTCGGCCCCTCAAGGTCCACGGTCTCGATGGAAAGGGGGTCTCCGGCCTTCCAGGCCACAGCAGCGCGTGTCTTCATGGGTCGTTTCCGCCTTCGCAAACGTTATTATTGGACTCCACTATCAGAACGCCGCCGTGGCGCTGGCCTTGCTTCCGCGCCTATGCTGGAATGACTTCTGATAGCATGGTGTAAAGTCTGCATGGACAGTTCGTGTAATGTCAATCCTATAACTCTCACAACCGGGCTAACACCGGAAGTAAAATAAATCGTGAAGAAATTCGGTTATTCTATCGTACGATTTCATATATCTATCGCGCTATGTGACATCGCGGAACGTCACTCGCAATCACATGTGAGTTACAATCTTCGCGACACAATTGACACGCCGTAGCTTGTTTTGTTTGATTGACCTATTGTCTCTTTACGTTCGCCAGCCTGTTAGGTCCTTAGATGCGTGTGCGGCGTACGGCCTTATGCCGGTTGCGCATCTGTACGTATATGCCTGCAGATATTTGACGTTTTACGCGTGTCTTACTCAAATATCGGTGTGGCAGTCAATTCTACGTTACGCGCTGTTATACATCGTCCGTTCTATACCTAATGGCTATTGAAGTTCACAGCGCGTTTGACTACCCTTTAAGCGGTTACCATTGCGCTCATTCTGCGAAGAGACAGAGGATGAGCCTCAACGAATAAGGAGGTTTTTAGCAAAGGCAGGGCTTTATAGCAGGAAAACAGATGCGCTTTACCTAAAGCCTGGCCGATGTCCAGGGATTACAAAAACGGGCGCAAAGGAGAAAAACTTCGCAGATCGGGTTTCCGGTAGGCGCATGTTTGAACTCTGAAGTATCTAGGGAGGAAGAAACAGTGCAAAAATTACTTATGACGGCATCGCTCACCGCGTTGCTGGCGGGGCTCTCCGTGCCTGCCTCGGCAAACGACGAGCTGATCAAACTACAGCAAGGCAGCGGCTGGGCAATGCAGGCCGGGGATTACGCAAATCAGCGTTACTCCAAGCTGAAGCAGATCACCAATGAGAATGTGGGGAAGCTTGCGCCCGTTTGGACATTCTCGACCGGCGTTCTCCGCGGGCACGAGGGCGGACCTCTGGTTATCGGCGACGTCATGTACGTCCACGCGCCGTTCCCGAATACGGTGTATGCGCTCGACCTGAACCATGACGGCAAAATCATTTGGAAATATGAGCCTAAGCAAGATCCGTCCGTTATTCCGGTGATGTGCTGCGACACGGTTAACCGCGGCGTGGCCTATGGCGACGGCAAAATCATACTCCACCAAGCTGACACCACGCTTGTGGCGCTCGACGCCAAGACGGGCAAGGTGATCTGGTCGGTGAAGGAAGGCGATCCGTCCAAGGGCGAGACGGGCACCTCGGCGCCGCTCGTCGTTAAGAACATGGTGCTGGTCGGCGTGTCCGGCGCGGAGTTCGGCGTTCGCGGCCGCATGACAGCTTACGACATCAACAACGGCAAGCAGATTTGGCGCGCCTATTCGACTGGTCCGGATAACGAGGTCCTCGTCGATGCTGAGAAGACCATGCGAACTCGGCAAGCCCATTGGCAAGGACACCAGCCTCAAGACTTGGCAAGGCGACCAATGGAAGATCGGCGGCGGTTCGACCTGGGGCTGGATCTCCTACGATCCGAAGCTGAACCTCGTCTACTACGGAACAGGCAACCCCTCGACCTGGAACCCCGTACAGCGGCCTGGCGACAACCGGTTCTCGATGACCATCTTCGCCCGCAACGCCGATACCGGCATGGCCAAGTGGGTCTATCAGATGACGCCGCACGACCAGTGGGACTATGACGGCATCAACGAGATGATCCTCACCGACCAGCCGGTCGACGGCAAGGAGCGCAAGCTGCTTACCCACTTCGACCGCAACGGCTTCGGCTATACGCTCGACCGTGAGTCTGGCGAGTTGCTGGTTGCCGAGAAGTTCGACCCTGCCGTCAACTGGGCGACCAAGGTCGACATGGACAAGAGCTCGAAGACCTACGGGCGTCCGCAGGTGGTCGCGAAGTACGCTCCTGGCTCGAATGGCGAGGACGTGAACTACCAGAACATCTGCCCCGCAGCCCTTGGCAGCAAGGACGAGCAGCCGGCCGCCTATAGCCCAGACACGAAGCTCTTCTACGTGCCGACGAACCACGTCTGCATGGACTACGAGCCTTACCGGGTCGCCTATACCGCAGGTCAGCCTTACGTCGGCGCGACGCTGTCCATGTTCCCCGCTCCGGGCGGAACGAACATGGGTAACTTCATCGCCTGGGACGGCACCAAGGGCAAGATCGTCTGGTCGGACCCCGAGCAGTTCTCCGTGTGGTCGGGTCCGGTCACGACGGCTGGCGGTGTCGGTTTCTACGGCACGCTTGAAGGCTATCTGAAGGCGGTCGATCTGAAGAGCGGCAAGGAACTGTACAAGTTCAAGACGCCGTCCGGCATCATCGGCAACGTCATGACCTACGAGCACAAGGGCAAGCAGTACGTTGCCGTGCTTTCGGGCGTTGGCGGCTGGGCCGGCATCGGTCTCGCGGCTGGCTTGACCAAACCGAACGAAGGCCTCGGTGCAGTTGGCGGCTATGCGGCGCTGTCGAACTACACGGCGCTGGGTGGCACGCTCACCGTGTTCGCCTTGCCGGGTGCGTAAGCCAGGCATACCGGGAGCCCGGCGCATCAAGCGCCGGGCATCTATGATTTTTAGAGGCGAGGGGAAGTCTTGAACATTCGCGTTATTCTTATGGGCCTTGCCCTGTGTTCCTGTGCAGCTTTTAGCGGAAGCGCCTTGGCAGATGCTTCGGGCGATCCAAAAGCTGTCAAGGATGTCAACGGACAATACTACGACAAGGAGGGAAATCCTACCTTCAAAGTTGGCGACGATGGCACGGTCGATTATTACACTTACTCAGGTTATCTGAGATTTAACTCGATGTGCAACGTATGTCATGGGCCAGACGGTTCCGGTTCCAGCTATGCTCCGAACTTGACTAACTCCTTGAATACGCTCAACTACGGAGAATTCCTGGCTATTGTTGCCCAGGGCCGGAAAAACGTTTCATCATCCACCGACTTCGTCATGCCATCCTTTGGAGACAACAAGAACGTCGTCTGTTACCTCGACAATATCTACATATACCTGCGGGGGCGCAGCGATGGAGCGGTCGGCCGCGGCCGGCCAGCCAAGCACGATCCGAAGCCGCCGGCGGCAGCCAAGGCCGAGAACGAATGCATGGGTACGTCATGAGGAGGTCGCGTAGAAGCCAGCTCGGCGCTCTTCTTGGCGGCGCGGTTTTCGCGCTCTGGACCCAGGCGAGCGCCCTGCCGCAGGAAGGCCCCGCGGCGGCGGTCGAGCTTGTCGATCCGAAGGTCTTCCGCGTCTGCTCCGACCCGCGTAACCTGCCCTTCTCCAACGAGAAAGGCGAGGGCTTCGAGAACAAGCTCGCGGAGCTTCTGGCGGCCAAGCTCGGGAAATCCCTGGCCTATACCTGGTATCCCAACTCCACGGGCTTCGTGCGCAACACACTGGGCTCGTTTAGGTGCGACGCGATCATGGGCTTCCCGCAAGGCGACGATATCGCCCAGGTCACGAACCCCTATTACACGGCCTCCTATGCGCTGGTGTACAAGCCGGGCACCGGGCTCGACGGTGTGGCCGCGCTCTCCGATGCGCGTCTCAAGGACAAGCGCATCGGCATCGTGGCCGGCACGCCGCCTTCGAACCTGATGGCGGCCAACGGCCTGATGATCCGCGCCAAGCCCTATCCGCTGGTGATCGACACGCGCGTGGATTCCTCCGCGCAGGCGATGATCAAGGACTTGCAGGATGGGGCCATCGACGCGGGCGTGCTGTGGGGGCCGATGGCGGGCTATTACGGCATGCGCGCCGAGCCGAGAACTCTCCGTGGCGCCGCTAGACGGCCCGCGCATGAGTTTCCGGATCGGCATGGCGGTGCGGCGGTCGGACCAGGAGTTCAAGCGGCTGTTGAATTGGCTCATCCAGGAGAACCAGGTGGAAATCGACGCGCTGCTCGCAAGCTACGGCGTGCCGCTGCTCGACGCGCAGAACCGGCCGCTCGCCTCCGTTGCGGAGAAATCGTCTGCTACCGCGCCCCATAATTAAGCGCTCCTAAACCCGTTACTTCACGGAATCGCGCCAATTTGGCGCGATTTGCGTGTCTGCTCTTGGCGCGCCATTCTCGCGCCAGGCAGGTCGCCCCCCTTAGCCCTTGCAACGGATGGTCATCGCAGGCGGCCGACGATGCGCTCCATCAGCTTGGCACGGCTGGCGTGCCAGTCCTTGGCGAGAACTGTCATCACCTCCCAGCCGAACGCCGACAGGATGCCCGGCTTCACCACATAGCGCGTAGCTAGATCGGCGTTGCCGTAATGGGCGCGGTCGTCGATCTGGATGGCCAGATGAAAGTCTTCAGCCTCGCCATGGCCGGCCCGCTTCACTGCGATGTGGCACTTAAGCGCGGACTGCCCATAATTGCGCACGGCTACATAACCGCGCGCCTTCAGCTCCTCGGCAATCTGGTTGGCAACGAGCTGGCCATCGCCGTCCGTCTCGTATGCACCTGCGCTGCTATACTCGGCCAGCGCCGCAGCCATCGAACCGGAATCTCCCACCGAGGCAGCATGCGTGTAAGTGAGATATTTGCGCAGTGCATTGGCGCCGGAATTGTAGGTGTTGGTAATTTGCGCGCCGTCGATGGAGGACACCACCATCATATGCCGCTTTGCCCGCGAAAAGATCACGTTCAGCCGCTTCTCGCCGCCATTCTGGTTGATCGGGCCGAAATTCATGAGCATGCGGCCGTTGGCGCCTGGGCCGTAGCAGACGCTCAGGATGATAACATCGCGCTCGTCGCCCTGCACATTTTCCAGGTTCTTTACGAACAGGCCCACAAACTGGCCATCCTCCTCCCGCTCCTCCTCCAGGTCGAGAGCCGCGCGGAAATCGCGGTCGGTGGCGGCGAGCGCGTTCAGCGCAGTTTCGATGCCTGATTGCTGGGCTTGCGAGAAGGCCACCACGCCGATGCTCAGGCTCTTCTGCGCGTTCAGGATCTCGCGCACGAGCTGGGCGATGTAGGCCGCCTCGCCTAGATTGCGCTGGCTGTCATAGGGCGAGTTCTCCATGCGGTGAAAGGACAGCGGCTGTTCAAGCGCAATGCTGGCGAAGGCCTTCGCGTCGTCTGCCGTCCTGACACGGATCGGCTCCCGCTTCGGCAGCTCGGCGGCGCTGGGGATGGTCTGTAGTTCGCCCTTGTAGAATGCCCTGTTGCAGAACTGGATCAGGGCCTCGTGCTGGCTGCGGTAATGCCAGGCAAGCAGCACATGCGGCAATGCGGCAGCAGCACGGTTCAGGAAACTGTCGGCATTGAGATCGTAAACGAACAGTTCCTGGCTGCTGTCTTCTTCCTCCTCACCATTGCGCGAAGCGAAAAACTGCGATGGCGGCAATTGCATTTCGTCGCCAACCACAATCATTTGCTGCGAGCGGTAGAGCGTGGGAATGGCGTCTTCCAGAGGGATCTGGCTCGCCTCGTCGAAAATCACGACGTCGAACAAGCCTTCCTCCAGCGGCAGGATATCGGCGACGCTCAAGGGACTTATCAGCCAGACCGGCTTCAGGCGCCTAAGCGCGCGGCCGGCCTCGCCCGCAAACAGCTCGCGGATAGACTTGTGGGCGCGCGTCTTCTGGAACTCGTTCTCAAGCGTCTTGCGCCCGCGCCGGAAATCGCGCCGCCAATCGCCTTCTTGCCGGGTGAGGCCAACAGTCGGCTCGTTCGACCGGGTCACATCGCGGTGAAACTCCTGGTGGCTGGCATTCACTGCGAACTGGCTGTTGAGGCGCCGCAAATCGCCGTGGCGGGTCTTCAAATCCGCCACGATGTCTTCGAGCTTGGCGCTGTCGAAGCGATCGAGCGCGCGGTTGCGGCGGAACACCGAGCCAATGGCGCCGTCGAGCACGGCTACCTCGATTTGTTCGTACGGCATATCGAGAACGCGCAAAGTCTGCGAGACCTTGCCGTCGGTCTTGTCCAGCTCGCCCAGCAGGCTGGCCAATTCGGCGATCTGGCCGGTATTGCCTTCAAGCTCTTCGACGCTTTCCGCGATGGCCTCGTGCGTCAGGCGTCCGTGGCCCGCGAAGAGGACGCAGAGTTCGTCCTCCACGCGCTTGAGCCCCGCCGATTGACGGGCAAGCTGCTGCACCGTGCCGGCAACGTCAGTGCCGGCAAGACAGACCTGGATCGCGTCGCGTTCGATGTCCGTCAGTTCCGAACCAGCCGTCCAAGCACGCTCCAGCGCAGCATGAATCACGGGCGTGATCTCAAAGCCGCAATCCTTCGCCACGGCGGCCCGCGCGCGATCGCGGATGGCAGCCGTGCGCCGCATCTCCGCCAGTTGGAGCAGCGCCCTGGTTACGCTTGGCTGCTTGCCGGTATAGTGCGTATGGACAGCGCTCTTGGCTCGGCGCCAGTCGCCGGACAGGAAAGCGAAGAGCTTGCCTTCGTGCTTCTGTGCAGCAGCAATCAAGCGCGGCAGATCCGGAATTTCAGTTTCCTTCGGCCAGCCGGAGGTGGCTTCGCAGGCAGCCGCCGCGGCCTCCAGCTTGGAGAACTTCTGCAACACTGTCACCAGATTCTCAGCCGATGGGCTGGCGGCATCCAAGATGGCAAGCCGTCCTGCCGCCGCGATGGGTTGGATGACACGGCAGAAGGCGCCAAGCTGTAGCATGTCCTCCCAGGCCATCGCCTCGGCGCTAAGGAACGCATGCATATCGGCGGCTGCGGCTGCGATACCGGCGAGCGCGGCCTTCAGGCGGGGCAAGGCGCGTTCGACGCGTCCCACCACGTCCTCGGTGCTGGCGAGATCGCCGCGCAGCAGGCGGACCGGCGCACGCGCCAGAATGCCATCGTAGCCGCTGGCAATCAGTGCATCGCGCAACGTCTGTAGCGTGGTCTTTGCAGTCTGGAATGCCCGCCAGCCCGGTAATGCCGCCCTTATTCGCGCGGGCACATTCGCGGCGGCTTCGGGACCGTATTTCAGACGCTCCTCGATGAGATCGCGTAAGCGCGGGCCAGCCGGCTCGACAGGCGCCATCATTGCCGAGGAGAACCGCTCCAGCTCCGCCAGCGCCGGCGATTTCGCGGGTCAGCGCCTCCCGCTGCTTGGCGATGTCCTCGCGCGGCTTCTTCGAGGTCCACGCCTCGTAGACGGTTTTCAGTTCCTCGATGAAGGCTTTCTTGTCTCCCTGGCTGTCATGAATGAGCGTGGAGACATCGCCAAAGCCGCTTTGTTTCAGCCGGTGGAACACCACATCGAGCGCCGCGCGCTTCTCGCACACAAACAGCACGCCCTTTCCACGCGCCGCGTAATCGGCGATGAGGTTTGTAATGGTCTGCGATTTGCCGGTGCCGGGCGGTCCCTGGATGACATAGCTTTCGCCGGTGCTCGCCCTGGCCACCGCCTCCGCCTGGCTTGGATCGGCGGGAAGGACCATGTAATCGCCATTTGCAGCCGCATTGGGCTGGAATGCGGGCCGGCCTTCATCGGAAAACAGCAGGTCGAAATTGGTATGCGCATGTGCGAAGCCGCCGGTCAGCTCGGCGTAATCGCGCACCAGTGTCATCTTGCGATAGTTGAAGTTCGCCAGCGTCACCGAGCAAAGATCCAGCTCCCAGGCGCGCGAGCCTGCATGGGCGCCGCTGTCAACCGCGTAGAAGGTCCCGCCGGGTTCCTTGGCTTCGCCTTCCGCCGGTTGCGCGGCACCGGCTTCCTCATGCTCCGCCACCATACGGTTGAAGCGCGGCTTGATGCCGGTCTCAGCCAGCTCCCAGGCCGGCGCGCGGCTGACGCGAATGTCCCGCTCGAAAATCTGCACACCCAGCGGCTCGTAGTTTGGCTGCGCGTAGCTATAGGCGATGCCGCCGTAATCCTTGATGCCGCCCCCTGTCCGCGCGGTGCGGCGCCGGAAGTCGTCGAGCTTGCGGCGGGCCGTCCGCTGAATGAGCATGATGCGCGGCGTCTCGACCAGCGCCAGCTCAACGCCTTTTGCGGATTGCTCCAACTGCCGCATCAGATCGGCGTGCAGGGCGCGGATCGCATCCATGTCCGCGGCATCCACCGTTTCGGGCAGCCGGATATCGTAGAGTGCGCGTAAGTGATAGCGCAGTGCCGGATTGATCTCCGCTTCGGCTGGGCGGGCATCGAGCCGGAAGCTGTCGCTCACGCCCTTGCGCCTGATGAGCGTGGCGGGCACCAGGATCAACGGGCTGTCGATGCGCTCGTCCGGCGCTTCCTTGAGATTGGTCCAGCGCAGGAACGCCACCACCAGGCGCAGCTGCGAGAAGCCGTATTCGCGTGCATCGTGCTGCGCATCGAGCCGGATGCGATCGAGACTGGCGGCGAGGAAGCCGTAATCCTGAAATTGCAGCCATGCGTTCAGATCGATGGGACGCTTCAGATCGAGCCGCTCATTCAGATAAAAGAGCTGTCCGGGCTTGATCGTCTTGTAGTCGATAACGTTTGGGATCGAGCCGATGGTCAGATTGACGGTAGCGCCGGTTTCACGGAAATAAATGAGGCGGTTGCGGCGGTTGATTTCGAATAACCGGTCGCGAAGCTGTTCGTGCAGGTGCCTGCGCACCTTGGCTCGATCCGACAGATCGAGCGGCTCCTCTTGCGTCTCCTGTCCCGCGATGTCCTGCTCGCGGTAATGGGCGAGCGCATTGGCGATCTGGCGCAAATCCTGCGGGCGCTTGCGACGGTCGAGTTCCGTCATCTTAGCGGCAATCTGCGAGAGCACCGGATGCAGGCGCGGATTGTGCCGCATCAGGTCGCGGCGCGAGTGCACAAAGATACGAAGATCTTCGGCGGAGGTAAGATCGCGCCTGAGCGCGAGGCTGCCAAGGATCAGCCCAAGCACAAAGATGTCGGAAAGCGCATCGTGATGGCCCGCCTGCTGCTCCCAGGCGGCGTAGCCGGGATAATAAGCCTGGCGCGGCTCGGCTTCACCGGCCGTGGCGATGGCTTCATCGGCAACCTGCACGCCGCGGTCATCGTGGCGCTCGCTGTAACGTCCGGTCACGTCGAGGCGGGAAGCGTGTTCTCCTGTGGCGGCCCGCAAAGCTGCTTCATCGATTTGCGGCTCGCTGGCAAGGCTGTTCGGAAACCAGACATGCCCCATCGACACGCGGAGCGCGTCCACGCCATTCAGCGGCGCAATCTGTCCCTGCTCATGCAGCGCCGCGACCTGTTCGATCAGCGGCAGCGCAGCTCCCAGCACATCCTCCGTTCCAGCGCTAGCGGCTTCGCGCCAACCGGCGAGTAGATCGCGGAATGTCCGGGCGTCTTCCTGTGCGCCGTCCTCAAGCATGGCTGGCCTTCCCATTGGGCTGTGCGCTGCGCCTGAGCTTGGCGATGGCGTCCTTCTTGCGTTTCAGTTCTTTGCGGACGAGCGGGTCGTACACACCGGACAGGCCAAGCCTGTCCGCCACGTCCAGCGTCCAGGTCAGCGTAAAATCGCCGCCATCGGGATCGGCGGTGGCGAAGTCCAGGAGCACATAGGCGAACACCTCATGGCAGGATTTCCCGAAAGGTGCGATTTCGGCCGCAAGCCGGCCTAGACCGGTTTCGGGGCCATCGGCTGGCATCTCATAATCCTCGAAATAGCGCCTGGCAAGGTTCGAGGCATGCTCGCCGCGCATGAAATCAGGCGCCAGCGCGGCATCCACCAGCCGCCTTACGATGCCACTCAGACGATGCTGGCCAGGCAGATCGAGGCGCTTCGCATCCAGCGGACCACGCACCAGCCCGGTCAGCTCACTCAGGTCCAGCTCTTCGCCGCTCAGAAGATCGGCGGCTTTGGCGCGGATGTATAGCTCCGGATGCGTGAGTCCGGCGGAGCCTTCCCGGTGCTTCTCCAAGATCTCTTCTGTCTGCTCCAAATAAGACAGCGGATTGACGGACTTGAGCCCCGTGGAAACCTTGATAAGCGAGGAGATCACCGCATCCCGGTTTCCGGTCACGTGCAGCGCGCCCATATCGGCGTATATTTCGGTGTGAAGCCGGTACAGCCGCCCGGTTTCATGAATGGAATCCTCGCAGCCGGGCTGTTCGGCGCACCAGTCCAGGACGCGCGTAGCGGTAAAATACCGCCTGCCGTCGAGCGAATAGAGACGGTGGTGGGACAGCTCATGGCCGAATACAGCGAGCATTTCCTCCTCGCTTAGGAGATCGCCAATATTGCCCTTGAGCACGAGCGCCGCCTCGCCGGGCAGGAAAACCAGCGCCGCGTTTGCCGTGTCATTGCTGCCGTGGCTTTGATAGACCGTCACCGGCAGATCCAGGCCGAGCTTCTCCGCAGCCGTGTCAGCATACACGTAAATGTCCGGCCGATCGGCACGCGTCAGGCGGTAGGTGGATTTCAGCAGTTCCAGGCTCACCATATCGATATAGCGCTGGGAGAATTGGTCCAACTCGAACCAGGACCATAGCGCGGCTTCACCGGTCCGCAGATAGCCAGCCACGTCTTTATGGTAAGGCAATGCACCGAGTTTCATAATTGGCCCCTGCGGCAAAGGCTTCTAACCGTGAATCCAGAGAGGCGGCAATCGGCCTCAAAGTGTCAGTGTTATGCGTTGGCGGTCTGTTTGCTGTCTTGTGAGATGCCTGGCACGCAGGCTGGGCAAATCCTACCGCCGTTCATGGCGGAACGGTGGCGCGATCCCCGTTGCGGATGAAACCGCGCTAGTACGCCCCGCCCAAGCGATAACGCTTCATTGGCGGCAAATAAGCGGCGTCCACGCTCGTCCAGAAAAGGCTCAAGCCTGACAAAACGGCAGCGTATGTCATCGGTGTCCATCATCACCGTTGACGCTAACCCTATTCGCCGATTTTTTTTCCTGCTTTCTTCAATTCGTCTATTTCGCGTCAGACCCCAAACGGCTATTCTGCCGATGCTTTTCAGTTTCGAGCCCGTCGCTCCCATTCTGTTGGCTTGATCGGATCGTCGAGGCCGGCTCTAACTGGTCTTTGCGTAGGTGCCGGCCGATCGGCGAACGGCTTGGTTTCATCGATACGGCTTTATTCCGTGGGCGGGCCACAACCAAGGTTCACCCAGGTGTCCGATTACCTTATCGGCTCGCAAAGACTCTAGCCGTATACACCCAAATAGGCGCTGGCGGAGGCTCCGGAAGATCTGCAGGAGCGCCGGATTCGATCCTGCCAGCAACCGCAGGACATGCCCGAAGCCTTGCAAAGGGCCACCAAAGCATTGAAAGTTTTCCGAATGATGGTTTTTGAAGGTATCGCTCCGGTCCTGGCCGCAGCACTCACCAAACATGGTTACGCCGGACTGACGCCCGTTCAAACCGCGGTGCTCAAGCCGGAGGCGGCGGCTGCGGATCTTTTGGTTTCAGCGCAGACCGGTTCTGGCAAAACGGTGGCTTTCGGCCTCGCCATGGCGCCGGACTTGCTGGCGGGCGGTGAACGCGTCGCAAGAGGCTCCGACCCTCTTGCGGTGGTGGTCGCGCCAACGCGCGAGCTGGCATTGCAGGTGCGGCGCGAACTCGAATGGCTCTATGAGCCTGCTGGAGCCAAAACTGTGTCCTGTGTCGGCGGCATGGACATGCGGCAGGAACGCCGCACATTGGCCAATGGCGCGCACATCGTGGTGGGAACACCTGGGCGTCTGTGCGACCACATACGGCGCGGCTCGCTGGACATGTCTTCCGTGCGAACGCTGGTGCTTGACGAAGCCGACGAAATGCTCGATCTGGGCTTCAGGGAAGACCTCGAATTCATTCTCGGGTCCGCGCCCGCGGAACGGCGCACTCTCATGTTCTCGGCAACGGTCCCCAAGCCGATCGCAGTGCTTGCCAAACGCTTTCAGCGAGACGCCATTCGCATTTCGATGATCCAGGCGAATGAGCAGCACGCCGACATCGAGTACCGCACAATTACAGTCGCCGCGGCCGAGCGCGAAAATGCTGTCATCAATACCCTGCGCTATTTCGAGGCGAGCAGCGCGCTGGTGTTCTGCTCAACCCGCGAAGGGGTGAAGCATCTCTCAAGCCGGCTTGGCGATCGCGGCTTTGCGGTTGTTGCCCTTTCCGGTGAGTTGAGCCAAAACGAGCGCTCGCGTGCTTTGCAGTCGATGCGCGATGGCCGTGCCCGGGTTTGTGTTGCAACGGACGTCGCCTCGCGCGGCATCGATTTGCCAAAACTCGATTTGGTCATTCATGCCGATCTTCCCAAAAACAATGAAGCGCTGCTGCATCGCAGCGGACGCACCGGCCGGGCCGGGCGGAATGGTCTGAGCATTCTCATCGTTCCGTACAGCAAACGCAGCAGCATGGAGCGCGTTCTGCGCGCGGCTGGGATCGATGCGGGGAGGATGCCGCCACCAACCGCGGCAGCCATCGTTAAGCGCGATCGCGACCGGCTTCTCAACGATCCAGTCCTTACCGCCGAGCCGGACGACGATGAGCTAAATTTTGCGCAGGAACTGCTGGCGGCCCGGAGTCCGGAGCAGATTGCGGTGGCGTTCATTCGCCAAAACCATGTCAAGCTCCCCACGCCGGAAGAGCTTGTGGATGCCGGAGCGGCGGTGGAAAAGCCCGAGGCGCCGCGCAACGATTTCGAGGGTGGCGCATGGTTCAAGCTATCGGTGGGCCGCAAGCAAAAGGCGGAACCGCGTTGGCTGTTGCCGTTGATCTGCCGGGCGGGCGGCATCACGAGGCGCGACGTCGGCTCCATCAAGATTTTTGAAACGGAAAGCCAGTTTGAAATAGCGCCGCAGCGCGCGGAGAAGTTCGCGGCTTCTATCGCACGGTCCGGAAGGATCGACGGCTCGATCAGGATAATGCAAGCTGAAGCTAATCCTGCGGATGGCGCATATGGGGCGAAAGCACGCGAGCATAAGAGAGCTGGCGCGAAACCTCACGGCAAAGCGGAAGCGGGTGACCGCAAACGGGGCAGGCCCGCTGCCGGTAAGGGAAAAAGGGAGAAAGCCTGACGATCGCCATAATCATCGCTCGGGGCTAGCCCGCCATGGTGTCCGGTGGTTTGGTTCCTCCCCATCAATTTGCGGGAGTGCAGTGATCGGCAATTCATAAAAGTACGCCCGTAGATTGATTCTGCATTGATAAAATCAAGCTACAGCTTCATTTTATGGATTACTTTTCAACCTACAGACTGATACGCCATGAAGACCGGCATTCGCCAAAAGGCCAGACAACAACTCGACGAGCGGCTCTCGCCGCTCAAGCCAATAGACCGGTTCAAGGCCCCGCCCAAGGGCTGGATCAGAGCGATCCGCGATGCATTAGGCATGACGGGCGTCCAGTTTGCCAAGCGGCTAAAAATCAGCCCGCAAGGTGTGGACACGCTGGAGAAGTCGGAGGCCAGCGGCTCAATCAAGATCGAAACCCTTCGCCGCGCAGCCGAAGCACTCGACTGCACGCTCGTCTGCGCCTTGGTGCCGAACTCATCGCTTGAAGCAATGGTGCATGACCGCGCCCGCAAAATCGCCCTGCGCGATCTCAGCCGCGCCGCGCACACGATGATGCTCGAAGGGCAAGGAACCGGAGACGCCGATCTTGAAGCGCGGCTCGAAGCCTATATCCGCGATACCCTTAAGGACCGCGATCTCTGGGGCTTGCTGTGACGGACCACTAGTGTCCCAACGTTGCCAAAGAGGCTTAGCGTATGTGCATGATATGACTTAAAAAAGGAACGGTTTTGGCTGGTCTCGATCTGAATTTTTTCAGAGAGATGCCTGTGATTTTCATAATCGCAGGGGATGCCAATGCTGCAGGGGCACTATGTATTCAGCCAATTGATGGACCATGTCCCGCTGACGACGTGCGTAAGATCGCCGCCGTCCGATGCGCGGAAGCAGGCGCCACGGAATATGAAATGATGGCCCTATTTGGCTGGGATGTCCCGGAAATGGCGCGCGTTTATATCAAGATGGCGCAACAAAAGAAGATGGCTAGGAACGCGGCGGCCAAGCTGCACAAGCCTTGAAAATGCAAGTTTACATCGTCGCAACAAATGGAGATAATCGCATCATGACCGATGAACCGGAAAACCTCACACTGCGCCTGCTTCGCGAGATGCGCGAGGAAAACGCCAGCTTCCGCGAGGAAGTCAGGCAAGGCTTCGACGCGGCCAACAAGCGCTTTGACCGCCTGGAAGCTGAAAGCACGACGCAAAGCGCGCTACTTGGCAAGGTCATTGATGCCGTGACCGAGCTTGCCAGGGGTCAGGAGCAGCTAGCGGAGATGCAACAAATCCACGGCAACCGCCTCAACGTAATAGACGCCCGCCTTGCGACCATCGAACGCCACACGGGCCTTGTGAAGGCGTAGCGGCGCACCGCACATTCTAACGCTATCGAGGCGCGGTTTCCGCGCCTTTTTCTTTGCCAGTAGAAAATGAAAATGCACATTGCACTTTTCTCTTGCAATTCGTTTTGCATCGTTTAAAAAGAGATACGGAACGAATTGTTTGGAGTTATGAAAATGCACATTTCAAATCGCCCTTACAAGAAAGGCACGCCGCGTGGCGATGCGTTTGACCGTGGCGTTTCCTACGCGGAAACCGCGATCAAAGCCAACCCGGCCCCGGCCGCCTATGCCGAGCTGCAAGAGGCTTACGACTATTTCAACCGTGAGCTGTTTGGCGGGAAGCTCCCCCAGGCGATGCTTGCCCAGCATCGCCACCCCAAGAGCTACGGGTATTGGGCTGAAAAGCGCTGGGCAGACGGGGAGAACGCCAAGGCCGGGGAACTGGCGCTAAACCCGGAATACCTCAAGACAAGGCCGCTTCCCGAAACGCTGGCGACGCTAGTGCATGAGCAATGCCACGTTTGGCAAACCTATTTCGGGGAAGCTCCGCGCTCTGGCTACCATAACAAGCAATGGGCGGATAAGATGCAGGCAACCGGCCTAATGCCCTCCACAACGGAGGCGGAAGGCGGCAAGCGCACGGGCTCAAAGGTGTCGCATTATATCATCGAAGGCGGCCCCTTTGCGCTGGCGTGCGAGCGCCTGCTAGCCGATGGCTTTACGCTCACCTGGAGCTGCTCCCCCGAGCCGGAAGCCGAGCGGAAGGAAACCAAGAGCGGCAAGCGCACCAAATACGTTTGCCCGGCCTGCGAGGCCGCCGCCTGGGGGAAAGAGGATTTGAACCTCATGTGCGGCGAATGCGAAGAAAGGATGGAGGCGGCTTAGGCCGCTAGAAAGGGGAAATGGATTGCGGACAAAATACCCGATTGAGTGGCACGAAAAGTGCTTAAGAAACTCAGAAAAACACTTTACCGATAGAAAGGCGGAGCTTACAGAAAAACAGGCTGAATTGGCGCGCCATGAGGCGGAATTAGAAGCCTACAGGGCAAAGATAGAACGAAACCGGAAAAAGGGTGTTACTGCGTGGTGCCCGTAAAGGATGGAGGCGGCTTAAATGGGATTCTCCCCTAATGCGTTTTATCTCACCTATGACGTTGCGAATGATAAGTTCTGCGCCACGGCAGTTGACAGTGGAAATCTGACGCATTCGTCGCGCCTTTTTAGCGAAAAGGTTGACGCGATGAATTGGCTATCCAGAATTATGATAGACCCGGCGGCACTGGACGAAAGCGAGCTGTCTAACCGATTGTCTGACTGCCCAAAAAATCCCTTAAAATCAATACCATAAAACACAGATGGATGGAGGCGGCCTAGGCCGCCTTGCGCGTTTCAGTGCGGCAGATAGAAGTCTGCTTCGTCAACCTTATCGAAGGAAGCGGACAGGCGATCATAAGCGCGCTTCCATGCCGGGTCTTTTTCCCCAAGCTCAAGCATCAGCTCCAATTGCCAGCACATTTCGTGCATGGCCTCGCGAATAAGCTCACGAGCCTTTGCGGGGTTGAAGCGGTCGCAATTCGAGTGTAGATTGACAACAGGCATGATCGCAGACCTCCGAACAGGTGCGGTTGTAGCTAGGGCCGGTGCGGATGCGTCAACATCCCCCGGCCTGCTCATTTGTGCATGGCGCGCAAGAGTTGTCAAGGTGGGGGGACCGCTGTCCCGGCCATTGCCCCAGAACCTAAAAAAGCCAGCAAAAACAATGCCTTAAGAGGCGGTTGGTGGGCGCGGCAGGACTCGAACCTGCAACCAGACGGTTATGAGCCGCCGGCTCTGACCATTGAGCTACACGCCCAGCTCTGTTGCTTGCCTTACGCCTGGCAAGTAGGTTGTCTTCGTGACGCACATTGCAATATTTCGAGGGAGGCTGACAATGGGAAAAGACGCTGTAGCGATGTCTGTGGCTATTCTGTTCATATTGACGGGCGGCGCAGCAGCGCAAGCGCCTGGCAGCCAGGCTTCCGATGCGAGATTCTCCACCATCCGGGTGGCGGGCAAGGGCAGCGTGCAGGCGGTGCCAGACACGGCCACCATCCGGATCGGTGTCACAACCGAGGATGCGAATGCCCAGCCGGCCGTCTCAGCCAACACGGCGGCCACCACGAAAGTGCTGTCCGAGCTTCAGGCAGTGGGCATCGACAAGAAAGATCTTAAGACATCCAACTTCTCGGTTTATCCGCAATACCGGACCGAGGGCGAGCACAAGCGCCAGGTCACGAGCTACAGGGTCTCGAATACGGTTACGGTGACGGTCCACGACACATCCAAGGTGGGCGACATCCTGAGCAAGGCCGTGGCAGCGGGCTCCAACCAGATCAACGGACCCAGCTTCTCCGTCTCGACCCCGGAAAAATACCTGAACGAGGCGCGCAAGAAGGCTGTCGAGAATGCTTTGGAGAAGGCCCGCGCTTACGCTGCGGCGGCCGGGATGAAGCTCGGCGAGGTGCTTGAAATGAGCGAACCGGGCGTGCCCGCGCCGGTTTTCACCGGGGCTGTCCGGGGCCTTGCCGCCAGCGCTCCGGTTCCCATAGAGACCGGTGAGGAACGGCTTGAGGCCTATGTCTATCTCGTGATCGCACTGAAGCCGTAGGTTCGCCACTTCGCACCAGGGCATCCAAAGGCCCCCTCTCTCTGTCTCTCTCCCCGAGGAGGGAGAGGACCCTGGAACATCCACTGCGGACAATTCGGGCGTCCCTTCTCCCCTCGGGGAGAAGGGCGGGATGAGGGGGGCTCCAAGCCGCACATGCTCCTCAAAACAGGAGGTGCCAAAGGGCGGGCAGCAGGATCGAGGTTGCCAGCGCGTTGAGGCCCATGGCAAGGCCTGCGAACGCGCCCGCCAGCTCGTTGATCTGCAGCGCCCTTGCCGTCCCTATGCCATGCGAGGCGACCCCCATGGCAAGGCCGCGCGCCGCGGGGTCGTCGATGCCAAGCCAGTTCAGGAGCGGCGGCCCAAGCATGGCGCCAAGGATGCCGGTCAGGATCACGAGCGCCGCCGTGAGCGAAGGCAGCCCGCCAAGCTGTTCGGCGATGCCCATGGCGACGGGCGCCGTCACGGATTTGGGTGCAATCGAAATGATTGAATAGCGGCTTCCGCCCAGGAGCCACACAATCGCGATGGCGCTGGCCGCGGCCGTAAGCGAGCCGGCAACGATACTCGCGAACAAAGCAGGCCCCGTGCGCCGCACCCGTTCCATATGCCGGTAGAGCGGCACGGCGAGCGCCACGGTCGCTGGGCCTAGCAGAAAGTGGACGAACTGCGCTCCTTGAAAGTAGGTCCGGTATTCCGTCCCGGTAAGGAGAAGGATTGAGACAAGCAGCACAACCGAGACCAGCACAGGGTTGAGGAGCGGATTGAAGCGTGAGAGCCGGTAGACCGCGAAAGCCCCCGAATAGGCAACAAGCGTCAGCGTCAGATGCAGGAGCGGGCTCGCGGCGAGATAGACCCAGATATCGCGCAGATTACTCACTTTGCCGGCCTCCTCGCGGATTGCCCCAGTTTGCGGGACAGAAACGCCATGAGCCAGGCGGTGACGCCGATTGTGAGCAGCGTGCTCACGATCAGCGCCACGGACAGCGCGAGCCAATCGCCTTCAAGCAGCTTGAAATGCAGCATGATGCCCACGCCAGCCGGAACGAACAGCAGCGACAGGTTGGAAAGAAGCCCATCGGCAACCTTTCCCAGCCCATCGGGCACGCCGCCCCTTATGACAAGCCCCGTAAACAGAAAAGCCATGCCCAGCACCGGGCCGGGCACGGGCAGATGCGCCGCCTGAACCGCCGCCTCCCCGGCGAGCTGGCAAACGGCAAGAACCGCCAACCATTCAATCATCGATCCTCCATTAAGCGTCAACACACGGATAAGTTTAGAAAAGGGAAGCCGTTTTGCACCGGATTTCCAAGAAAATGCTCTGAACGGCCCCACCTTTCCCACAGCCCCAATATCGCCGTTGTCACCGTCTTGTGTTTGTCTACAACAATCCGGGGGACAGTGAGGGGTTGGCTGTTGCATGAACGAGCTTGAAACACGCGCGCTCCATGACATGGGGCGCGAGGCTTGGAACGAGTGGGCGACACAGATCGTCAAGTCGAAGGCCAATTTCGAGTCGGCGGGCATTTTTTCGCTCAATTGGTTCGGCGAGGCTGACAATGAGGAAACGCGGCTCTGGCTCAAGACCGCGAGCGCCGATTTCTCGAACAGCCTGTTCGAGGAAGCCACCGGTTTCGAGGGCTTCATTTTCCCAGGGCCCATCATCCTGAACGGCGCGGTGTTCCAGCTTCCGGTTTCGTTCGCCGGAGCGGAATTCAAGCTCAACGCGAATTTTTCCGGCACCCATTTCCATGGCGACGTCAACTTCGAGTGCGCGAAGTTCGCTGGCCAGGCCGTGTTCGACGACGCGCAGTTCGATGGGCTAGCCGATTTCGAGCGCGCCGAGTTCCTGAAAGAGAAGGACGGGCCCCTGGGCCACGGCGTGAAATTCCAGCGCACGCAGTTCCTGAGCAAGGCGGATTTCCGCGGCTCGGTATACGCGGGCAGCGCCGATTTCTCGAAGGCCCAGTTCGCCGCCACGGCGCGCTTCGACGAGGCGCGCTTCATCGACGCCGCCGTGTTCGAGGGCGCGGTATTCTCCGCCCCAGCCGGCTTCAACGCCTGCAAATTCCTTGAGAAGGCCGCGTTCAAGGAGGCGCAGTTCACCGGCGAGGCGCGCTTTGCCGAGGCGCTGTTCAATGGCGAGTGCGACCTGGAGCACACCCAATTCTGGGCCGATGTCTCCTTCCGGGACGCGAAATTCGAGAAAAACGCCAGCTTCAACGCGATGGGGGTGGAGGGAGCCTCGCGCTTTCCGGGCGTGAAGTTCGCCGCCCAGGCCGATTTCCTCGAAACCCGCTTCACGGGGCCAGCCGATTTCGCGGGCGCTGCCTTTGCCGGACCGGCCATATTCCGGCTCGCCCAATTCAAGGAAGGCGCGTCGTGGACGAACTGCGAGTTTGCCGATAACGCCGATTTCTCCGGCATCGCACTGAGCAAGAATTCGAGCTTCAAGGACAGCCGCTTCCAAAGCGATGCGCTGTTCAAGGAGGCGCATTTCGAAGCACCGGTTTCCTTTGAAGACGCGCACTTCGAGGCCAGCGCCGACTTCTCGGCCGCACAGAGCAAGGTCGCCTTCGTGCTGGCCGGCACCGAGTTCAAGAACGTGCCCGGCTTTCTGGAAGCCAGCTTCCACGAGCCGCCGCGCGTGGACCATATGCTGGTCGCCGATCCGCTCAAGCGCTTCCATAGCTGGAAAAAGGCCGGCATTCCGGACCCCCGAGGGTCCTTCTTCAAATTCTGGAAGGTGTGCGGCGACCCGGACGGCTCGGCCAAGTTCCGGCGCCTGAAAAAGCTCGCCTCGGAGGCGCAGGACCAGCAACGGGAGCAAGACTTCTTCGCGCAGGAGCTACGCTGCCGGCGTTTCTGGCACGACAAGCCGCTCGGCCAAGGCATGGCGCGGTTCTGGCTTGGCTGGCTCTACGGAGCGGCGGCGAATTACGGCCGCTCGCTGTCGCGGCCCTTCATGCTGTGGCTGGCTTCGGTCTTCACCTTCGCGCTCTTCTATTTCTCGCAGAAGGGCTCGGAATGGAACGTGCATCAGCCGCCCGGCAATTGGGGGGGCTGGCTTTCGAGCCTCGTCTCCGATGAGAAATTCCCCTGTATTTCAGGCACTTCGAGCCGGATCGGCGAGGCGTTCTACCTTTCCTTCAGAAGCGCGTTCCTGAAGCTCGACTGGACGGACACGGCCACGACGCGGCGCGTCTTCGGCTGCCTCTATGGCGTGGAGGGCAGCGGCACGCCCATCGTGCCGCTCGGCGTGTCCGCGGCGGCGGTTGCTCAGGTGATCGTCAGCGTCGTGCTTCTGTTCGCGTTCTTCCTGGCGCTGCGCAATCTTCTGAAGGTGCGGTAGCATTTTCGCCTCGGGAGCCGCTACGTCGATGACGTGAAGGAACGACTGTGCGACGGCCACGCGAAAAGTCATGAGCATTGGAGCGTCATGCGGCGCGCGGGGGGCAGCGCGAGGAGCTGTGCGTCCGGAGGCTGGCGGCGCGTCAGCCGCCCGTCATCCCGCAGCGCGTGCTCCATTGTGAGGAGCCCACTTCGCCGGGATGTTCGATCGGTGCACGGCACGGGAACTCAGGTTAACGTGGCGTACTTTTCGAATCCTGCAGCCAGAAATTTTGGTGGTTTCTTGCTGTCAGACTTGAGGAGTTGGGTGGAACTTGAATCAATAATTCGTCGCAAGCGGTTGTGGCGCAATTTTAGAATCCGCCGTTAACCTGGATTCCGTGCCGTGTCGATCGGTGAGCCATGCGTTGCCGGGGCTGCGCTTGGAGAGTAGGCTGCGGGGATTTCAGACGCTCATTTATGAGCATCGGCTTGACCTCCTTGGGCTTCATGGTTGGGTGCGCGGCCTCCGCATGCGCGAAACGTGCCTTCGCTTCGAGCCATTTTTGGCGCTTCTCGTCCACCGTCAGATCCTTGGCAATACCGGCATAAAACGCGTCCGCTGTGCGGTCCTTTATTTCGTTGCGGAACGCAGCCAGACATGCCGCGCGGAGACCAGCGTCTCGATCGAGGAAGAACCGCCACTTCTGAACATTGCCCAGCAACCGTTTAAGGAAGAAAAAGCAGCCATACATCGTGTACTCGCCATGGATCCGCATGCCGTATTCAGGAAGCCGCGGCGTAGGTGACGGCGCATCAGGACTTTCAATGCCGTCACGCGTCATTGCTGCGGCGCAGGTTTCATCAATCTCCGCAGCTCGTGGTCTGCATTTGATCCAGAGGCGGGCAAAGCGGCGATGCGGACAAGGCTTAAAAATAATCCGGTCGAAGGTACTGATGGTGTTCTCTCTTGACGCGCCATGGCGTTCAAGGAAATGCTTCATGGCTGCCCTGAGACTGGATGTGGTAGTCTTCCTGTGCAGCAGGTTGAAGATACTGTCTCCGCAAATTCAATCCGCACCAACTAAGGGTAGCGCCGTTTGGTTGCGGCCGTCAGGCCGCGCTATGCGAGGCGTCCAGATTTGAGGGAAGACAGCGATGGCGGGTGTGCTCAAAGCGGTGGCGGTTATTCTGCCGGTTCTTTTCGCCGGGCTTGAGCCAGCAAGTGCGGATACGCTCCAGAGGATTAAAGAGTCCGGCACGTTCGCGATTGGCTATCGCGAAGATGCGATACCGGTGTCTTATGCCGATGCGCATCAGCCCGTAGGATTTGCGCTGGATCTGTGCGCGGCCGTGGTGAGCAAGGTCAAGGAGAAGCTCGGGCTCGCGGAGTTGAAGATCGATTACCAGTCCGTGAAAGAAGCCGATGCCCCGCGGCTTCTTGGCTCCGGCGCCATCGCCATCGATTGTGCCCCAGCGCCTGTCAACGCGGAACTCGCCCAGCAGGTGGTTTTCTCCACGCCGGTGTTCGTGTCCGAGCTGAGGTGGATCGCTCCGCGCCGGCTGCGGGTGGAGCGGGAAGGCAGGCGGGGAACCTGGTACGAGACGATTTCGCCTGCCAACGCGGAGGACTTGAAGGGCAAGCCGGTTGCCTTGACGCAAGGGTCCGGTGCGATTTCGCTTGTGCTTGCGCTGAGCACCGGCCGCTCGCTCGGCCTATCCATTATGGAAGGAAAGGACGACGCGGAGTCCTTCAAGCTCGTGGAAACCGGCAAGGCCGCCGCTTTTCTTGCCAGCGATATGGTCCTGGCCAGCCTCAAGGCCAATGCGAAGAACCCCGGCGGATACGGCTTTCTGAGCGACAGCTATCCCGGCGTGCCCAATGCGCTGATGCTTGCGAAGGAAGACAGCGAGTTCAGGGAGTTGGTGGACTCAGTCATCGCAGACGCCATGCGCTCCGGCGAGTACACAAGGCTCTACACGAAGTGGTTCGAAAGCCCGGTTCCGCCCAAGAATGTCAACCTTGCCTATCCAATGCCAGATAAGGTCAAGGAGCTTGTGAAAGCGGCTGGCGATAGAGCTGGGGCTCAATGACCGCTCCGCCATCGTGGCCAGGGTGCTCTCGCCCGATAGAACGCTTATGGCCGGAACTGTTTGATTTGACAATTGGACAGATATGCGCCGGCCACCATTGCGAGCGAAGCAATCCAGGCAGGGGCTGCGCTGCTGTGGATTGCCGCGGCGGCTGAAGCCGCCTCACGATGACGGCTACAGTTCGTGCAATATGCCGGTTTTCGAGCCACAAAACTCCACGCGGGCAAGCGGGCCGGCGTTTTCGGGTTCGGCGAAAATCGCGGTCAGGCACCCGGCGACGATGCCAGCCCATTCGCGCTGTCCTTTGGCCTCGCGGATCTGGTCTTGGCGGATCTCTATGAGTGCGTTAGGCAGTCCGCGCAGCGTCGCGTGCCGGTAGACGCTATCGCTCTTCAAATGGCCCACATAGGGCTCGTTGTCGCCGATGGTCAGCCCCGTGCGCTCGCGCAGTTCCCGCAGCACCGGCACGGCAAGGCGCGGGTCATTGTCCCAGAGCACGGCCGCGTGCCATTTGCGCGGCACCCCGCGCCAGCACTCGGTGAAGCTGTGGACGGGCAGGAACGCCGGCGCCAGCCCGCGCGCGAGCATGGCGTCGAGTTCGGCCGCGATGGCCTCATGATAGGGCGCGTGGTAGGCCGCGATACGCCGCGCGCGCTCCTCCGCATCGAGCCGCGCATTGCCGGGCACGATGGCGCCGTCCGAAAGCTGCATGATAAGCGTGGGGTCGTCCTCGCCGCGGTTCGGATCGATGAGCAGCCGCGAAAAGCGCGACCAGACCACCGTGGCGCCGAGCAGCAGGCCAAGCTCCCGCGCAACCTCCAGCGCGCCGATGTCGTAGCCGATATGCCGGTTGAGCTGGATATCGTCGAGGCCCAGCATGCCGTATTCCGGCAGCACGAGGTTCGTGGCATGGTCGCAGGTGATGAGAATGGCCGTACTGGCGGCGCCGCGCTGGATGCCGAAGCTGCTCCACGCTTGGGCGCAGAATTGCGGGCTAGAGCCCCTGCTGTCTTCCATGGCTATCGCGTTTGACGAATAAGTAGGCCGGAGCGTTCGCTTATAGACAAAGCGGCGGTTCGCCCGCCAGCGATTTCCAGTGAGCCCGGTGGATTATAGCCTAAGCGCGCCGCCCCGGCTCATGGCCGTCAACGCACTAAATATCGAGGTTTGCCACCGAGAGCGCATTCTGCTGGATGAACTCGCGGCGGGGCTCGACCACGTCGCCCATGAGCTTAGAGAAAATCTCGTCGGCGTCGTTCAACTCGCCGAGCTTCACCTGCATCAGCGTGCGCGCGTTCGGATCGAGCGTGGTCTCGTGGAGCTGCGAGGGGTTCATCTCGCCCAAGCCTTTGTAGCGCTGCATGGTAAGGCCGGTGCGGCCGGCGGCGAACACAGCATCCATCAGGCTGCGCGGGCCGAACACCGGCGTCCGGTTTGCCTTCCGTTCGATCATGGACGTGCCCTCAAAAAGGGCAGCGAATTCCTTATGATAGGAGTGAAGCTTGCGCGCGTCGGCCGACTGGATCAGCGCCCACTCGATCTGATGCGCATCCTTCACGCCGCGGACCTCGCGCTCGAACACAAAGCCGCCGTCCGGGAGCCTGCTCCAGGTCCAGCCTCGCTCCGTCTCCTCGGAAAGGGCGGCCATGCGCTGAACCACCACGGAGGCGAGGCGCTCAGCCTCATTTTCGTCATCGGCGAGCTTCGGATTGAGCAGGCCCGCAATCGCGGCTTGCTCCACGACCGTGCGATTGTAGCGTTGATGCAACTGGTCGAGCACATGCGCGAACGAGCGTGAGCGGTCCACGGCCGAGCGCAGATCGAGCCCTGTGCGGCGTTCGCCATCGGCAAGGGTGAGAACGGCCCCCTCGACGCCGCCATCGATGAGGAAGTCCTGGAAGGCGGTCTCGTCCTTGAGATAGTTCTCCGAGCCTCCGCGCTTGACCTTATAGAGCGGCGGCTGCGCAATGTAGATGTGCCCGTTCTCGATCAGGGCCGGCATCTGCCGGTAGAAGAAGGTGAGCAGGAGCGTGCGGATATGCGCGCCGTCTACATCGGCGTCCGTCATGATGATAATGCGGTGATAGCGCAGCTTGGAGATATCGAAATCGTCGCGGCCGATGCCGGTGCCGAGCGCGGTGATGAGCGTGCCGATCTCCTGGCTCCCCAGCATCTTATCGAAGCGCGCACGCTCCACATTGAGGATCTTGCCGCGCAAGGGCAGCACGGCCTGGTTCGAGCGGTCGCGGCCCTGCTTGGCCGAGCCGCCAGCGCTGTCGCCCTCGACCAGGAACACTTCGGATTTGGCCGGATCGCGCTCCTGGCAATCGGCGAGCTTGCCGGGCAGGTTCGCGACATCCAGTACGCCCTTGCGCCGCGTCAGCTCACGCGCCCTGCGGGCCGCTTCGCGGGCGGCGGCGGCTTCGGCAACCTTCATGATAATGAGCTTGGCTTCGGCGGGATGCTCCTCGAACCAAGTGCCGAGCGTGTCGGACATGATGTTTTCGACAGCGGGCCGCACCTCGGAGGAAACGAGCTTATCCTTGGTTTGGCTTGAGAATTTCGGGTCGGCGATCTTGACCGACAGCACGCAGGTCAGCCCCTCGCGCGCGTCGTCGCCGGTAAGCTGCACCTTCTCCTTCTTGGCCACGCCGGTCGACGTTGCGTAGGTGTTGGTCGTGCGCGTCAGCGCCGCGCGGAAGCCGGCAAGGTGCGTTCCGCCGTCGCGCTGCGGGATGTTGTTGGTAAAACAGAAGACGCTCTCGTGATAGCCGTCGTTCCACCATAGCGCGGCTTCGACCGCCACGCCTTCGCGCTCGGTCTTGATGAAGATCGGTTCGGGGAACAAGGGTGTGCGCGCGCGGTCGAGATATTGGACGAAGGCCTTGAGGCCGCCTTCATATTTGAACTCGCTCTTGGCCGGCTCGACACCCCGCAAGTCCGAAAGCACAATGTATACGCCGGAATTCAGGAAGGCCAGTTCGCGCAGCCGGTGCTCAAGCGTGGCGTAGTCGAAATCGACCATGGTGAAGGTGGCGGGGCTCGGCGTGAACGTTACGCGCGTTCCCTTCTTGCCCGGAGCGTCGCCCACCAGTTTGAGAGGCGCTTCCGGCACGCCGTCGGCGAAAGCCATGAAATGCTCTTTGCCGCTGCGCCAGATGGTAAGCTCCAGCCGGGTCGAGAGCGCGTTCACCACGGATACGCCAACGCCGTGCAGGCCGCCCGAGACCTTGTAGGAGTTCTGGTCGAATTTGCCGCCCGCGTGAAGCTGGGTCATGATGACCTCGGCGGCGGACACGCCCTCCTCTGTGTGGATCTCGGTCGGGATGCCGCGGCCGTTATCTTCCACCGTCACCGAGCCGTCGGCGTTGAGCGCCACGGAGACGATGTCGGCATGGCCCGCGAGCGCCTCGTCGATGGCGTTGTCCACCACCTCGTAGACCATGTGGTGCAGGCCCGAGCCGTCATCGGTGTCGCCAATGTACATGCCCGGCCGCTTGCGCACAGCATCGAGGCCCTTCAAGACCTTGATGCTGTCCGCACCATAAGCTTCCTCTGCTGCCTCAATGCGCTCTGCTGCATCCATCGATAATTACCCGCTTAGCCCGCCGGCCCGTCCCTTATGGATAGGATCTATATGTTGGATCTATATGTAGGAATTCGAACCCGATTCTGCACCGTTCATGGGCCGAAAAGTTCCCTCCGACACCCGAAAAAACTGCACCGCCGTGGCATCCTTGAGCGGGGAGAACATGGCGCTGTCCGTGCCTGTCATCCAGACTTGAGCGTCGAGGCTCGCGATCGACGAAAACAGAGCCGCCCGGCGCTCCTCATCGAGATGCGCCGCGATCTCATCCAGCAGGATCAGGGGGGCGATGCCGCCCGAGACCTCTTTTACAAGGCGCGCCTGGGCAAGCGCAAGGCCTACCAGCAGCGCCTTCTGCTCGCCGGTGGAGCACATTTTGGCGGGCATGCCCTTGGGGCCGTGCATCACCTCAAGATCGCTCCGGTGCGGACCGGCAAGCGTGCGTCCGGCGGCTTGGTCGCGCTCGCGGCTGTGGGCCAGGAGATTTGCGTAAGAGCGTCGCATCTCCTCCAGCGGTGTAGAGCCCGCTTGCGCCTCAAGCTGCCCTTGCAGCGACAGCGCGGCCCAAGGGAAGGCAGAATTCGGCGCACTTGCGCGCTCAGCTTCGATCTCCGCGGCCAGCGCCCTGATGGCGCGATGGCGTATAACGGCCATCACCGCCGCCGCCTCCGCCATTTGCACCTCGATGCCGTCGAGCAGCCTGGGCGGGCTCATGTCTTCGAGCGCCTTGTTGCGCTGGCGCATGGCACGGTCGAACGTAGCCGCGGCGCTCGCATAGGCCGGGTCGAGGCTCAGCGCCAGGCGGTCTATGAAACGCCGGCGCTCGCTGGCTGCCCCGGTGAACAGGCTGTCCATGGCGGGCGTCAGCCAGACCATGCGCACCCGTGCGAGCGCGCCCGAACCTTTCGCAGGTGCGCCGCCGATCCTCACCACACGGGGGGTGCGCACGCCCAGCACGCCGCCCGGCGGCACTTGCACGCCCGTGCCGATTTCGATCTCTTCCGCTCCGGCATGGACCCTGGCCGCGACCGCCCAGCCACCCGCGCCGCCCTTGCGCGCAAGCTCGGAAAAAGGCAGAGAGCGCAAGCCGCGCCCAGCGGTCAAAAGCGAGATGGCTTCGAGGCAGTTGGTCTTGCCCGCGCCGTTCGCGCCGAACAGCACGGCGGGCGCCGGCGTGGAAATAAGCGTCGCGCTTCTATAATTGCGGAAATCCGTCAGCGTCAGCTTGCCGATCCAGGTGCGGCCCGTGTCTGCGCAGCCCGCGCCTTGGGTTGAAGTCATGGTTCACGCCTGGCCTTTGGCGTTACCTCCAGGATGGCGATGGATGGCGGACTGAATGAAGGGCGCAACCCCTCACCCTCTCCCACTGGGAGAGGGGACGCCTTCTCAATGGGCACAGCGAGACTCCCTCTCCCACAGGGAGAGGGTTGGGGTGAGAGGTTGCGCCCTTATTCATTGCACCGAACCCTATCAAGCCTGCCCCTCAGTTTCGAAGATGGTGCTGGCGAGCGCATCCTCGGCGCGTTTGCCGGCCCAGACTACGAACTGGAACGCCTGGTAATAGCGCTCGCAGGTCTCAAGCCCGGCGTGCAGCAGCGCCTCGCATTGCCTGGCTGTGGGCTCCGCCCCGTTTAGCATGAGCCCCTGCCGGTAGAGCAGCAGCCCCTCGGACGACCACACATCGAAATGACCGAGCCAAAGCTGTTCGTTGATGAGCACGAGCAGGCGATATATCTCGGCAATTTTGGTCTTCGGCACCTTGAAATCGAAGGCGCACGCCATGTGCAGGCTTTCAAGATCGTCGCGCCAGTTGAACGAAATATTGTAGTCGCACCAGTTCCCCGCCACGGATACAGTCAACTCATCTTCACTCGAACGCTCAAAAACCCAATCCTGCACGCATGCAATATGCTCCATAAGATCGACTGGGTGTGAAATACGATTAAAGTCCTGCCCCGCAGCAGTCATCATTGAATGTCCCCTCATGAATGCCGCAGCAAAAGAATTGAACGGTCCCTCTAGCGGTTCGCGCCGCATCCGTTCGAGATCGCCGCATGACTATTCAGTGCGGTGATCCGCAGGTTTTACGCAATGTTGCCGCCACTTTCTCCACGGGGAAAACAGTGGCGGCGCCGAAATAAGAGGCGAGGGTGTTGCCGAACTGTATTGTTAAAGCTAATTATTCAACCTAAGATTGTTGAATTGAACCTTGAACGCGTGCGAGAGCGGCTTCAAGCTCGGCGACGCGCTGGGACAGGCGCTCGTTTTCCTCACGCGCCTTGAGCGCCATCGCCTTCACGGCCTCGAACTCCTCGCGCTGCGGAATATCCATCCCGTGCAAGAAGCGCTCGGCCTGCGATTTCGCAGCCGTCTCGAACTCGGTGCGCACGCCCTGCGCGGCGCCCGCTGCGCCGGTCATGAGTTTGGCGATGCCGTCGAAAAACTGGTTTGTGGTCTGCGTCATGGGGGCCTCCTGGCAGCGTAGTGCGCGTTTGCCGCGAACCTAAGGGCTGGCTCGCGTGCATTCAAGAAACATTCCGCGCCGTGCCGCGATTGGTGCCTTCTTCTATTTGGTTTATCATGACGGCCGGCTGAAGTTTTTGTATTGCGGTGCGACATATGTCATTGCGAAGCTGTCCTGGAACAAATGCCGGGCGGCAGGCGGGTGTAGTTCGATGTCAGGACTGTGGGTGACACCGCAAATCGAAATTGCGGACGAGGAAATCGAGGAGCGCTTCGTGCTCGCGTCCGGCCCCGGCGGCCAGAACGTGAACAAGGTGGCCACCGCCGTGCAACTGCGCTTTCACGCCGCGCGCTCGCCGTCGCTGCCCGGCGAGGTGCTGGCGCGGCTCGTCAAGCTCGCAGGCCGGCGGATGACGCAGGACGGCGTGCTCGTGCTGATGGCGCAGCGCTTCCGTTCGCAGGAGCGTAACCGTGCTGACGCCCGCGAACGCCTCGCTGCGCTTATAAGGCTGGCCGCCATCGCGCCCAGGCCGCGCCTGGCAACCCGCCCCACTGGCGCCAGCAAGCGGCGCCGCCTTGAGGCCAAGGCCATCCGCGGCAGCGTCAAACAGCGGCGCCAGCGCCCCCGCGAGGATTGAGCGCCTGGTCCCCTGCCACCGCGAGGCGTCTTAAGTGCTGTGGTGATCCGGTGGCGGTGGCCTCAACGCTTTTGCCTGCTGCCCGTGGATTGCTTCGCGGCGGCCGCCATAATGGTGCGGACAACCCGCTTTATTCGCCGGTTTGGGACAGAGGCCGCGCGACCGACTCGAGCGGTTTCCGCTCGGCGGCGACGCCCCAGGCAAGCTCCACGATGGCCGCGAAGATCATCAGCACCGCCCCCAGGAGATAGCCGCCAAAGACGCTCATGCGGGAGCCTGTCTCGATCAGGCTGCCAAGCAGATAAGGCGCCCCCACGCCGCCGATAGCAGTGCCCAGCGAATAGAACACGGCGATGGCGAGCGCACGGATTTCAACCGGGAACACCTCGCTGACGGTTAGGTAGGCGCTGCCGGCGGCAGGCGAGGCGAAGAAGAAAATTACGGCCCAGGCGATGGTTTGCTGCGTAGCATTGAGGAGCCGGCGGCAAACAGCCAGCCCGTCAGCGCGAGCAGGATGCCCGAGATGGAATATGTCGCGGCGATCATGGCCCTACGGCCGATGACATCGAACAGCCGTCCAAGCATGATGGGCCCCAGCACATTGGCGAGCGCGAAAGGCAGAATGTACCAGCCCACATCTTTCGCCGGCACGTGATAAAACCCGGTCAGCACCAGCGCATAGGTGAAAAAGATCGCGTTGTAGAAGAAGGCTTGGGCAGCCATCAGCGTGAGGCCAACGAGCGCGCGCGTTCTGTAGGTGACGAAGAGCGTGCGCAGCACCTCGGCCAGCGGCGTGTGCGTGCGCGGGTGAATACGCAGTGGCTTAAGCTCCGCGGCGTCTTGAAGCTTCACTCCATGCGCGCGGAAACTCGCCTCGATTTTGCCCGCGATGGCCTCTGCCTCCCGCTCCCGGCCATGGATAACCAGCCAGCGCGGGCTTTCGGGAATCCATGAGCGCAGGAAAAGGATAACGAGGCTCAGCACAGCACCGATAAAAAAGCCCAGCCGCCAGCCGGTTTCGGGATCGAGCCAGGCCGGGTCGAGGAACACGATGGACGCGCCGGCCCCCATGGCGGCGCCGATCCAGAACGTGCCGCCAAGCGTCAGATCCGTCCAGCCGCGAAAGCGCGCCGGGATCATTTCCTGGATCGTCGAGTTGATCGCGCTGTACTCTCCGCCGATGGCGGCGCCGGTGAGGAAGCGAAACAGGCAGAAGCTCGCAAGGTCCCAGGCGAAGGCGGTTGCGGAAGCGGCCACGATATAAAGCGAGAGTGTGATGAAAAACAGGAGGCGCCGGCCGAGCCGGTCCGTCATCCAGCCGAAAAGCAGCGCACCGGTGACCGCACCAGTCAGATAAATGCTCGATGTCAGCCCCACATCGGCATCGCTGAACCGCAGGACGGGACTCGCCTTGAGCGCGCCCGCCACCGAGCCCGCGAGCGTCACCTCAAGGCCGTCGAGCACCCAGGTTATGCCCAGCGCCACGATCACAAGGGTGTGGAACCGCCCCCAAGGCAGGCGGTCAAGCCGTGCGGGTGCGCGGGTTTTGATGGTGGGGGCATCTCCCCGCTTAGGACTGGCCTCCGGCATTCTTTAGTTTGCCCTCTTCAGGGCAGAAACCCGCGCGGTGGCAAACGCTCCCGGCCGCGGCTTACCAGTTCCGCCAGTATTCGAACATGCGTCCGTTCAGTTCGCCGGTAGCGGCGTTTTCGTAGGTTATTAGCGGACTGTTGCCGCTGTCAACTTTCAGGCGTGCCGCGACGAAGCGCTTCTTGCCTGGGCTGCCACAGCCGGTAACGGGATGCCCTTGGAAACTGTTTCCTACCGGGCTTCCTGCGTCCGGCCGCTGTGGACGGCCGATGTCCTGGCGGCAGCCCCCTGCAAAAAAGCTTTGAGCCCTGCCGTTTCTTAGACTAATCAATGGTCCCGGCGAACGATCAAGGAGTAAGAAAGTTGCGTGTCTCGGCATTCATTGGCGCCCGCACCCTTTTCGCGCTCGTCATTGCCTCCGTGGCTGCCGGCTGCGGTGGAAGCATTATGGGCTCCGGCAGTACGCAAGTGGCGGCCCCGCCGCCCGAGGTAAAAATCACCGACACAAAGGTTGGCACCGGCATCAGCCCGAGGCCCGGCGTTGTCTGCATCGTGAACTACACAGGCTGGCTCTACGAGAACGGCGTCAAGGGCGCGAAATTCGACAGCTCCTTCGACCGCAAGCGGCCGTTCTCGTTCACCCTCGGCTCGCATGGCGTGATCGAGGGCTGGGAGCGCGGCATCGACACCATGAAGAAGGGCGGCAAGCGCACGCTCGTCATTCCGCCCGAGCTGGCCTACGGCTCGAAGGGCTCGCCGCCGTCGATCCCGCCGAACGCCACGCTGATGTTCGACATCGAGCTGCTGGACGTGAAGGCGGCCGGTTAGCCGGCGAGGTTCGAAGTAACATCGCATTAACCCTATTTGTGACCCTTCCTGCTCATTTTGGGAGTTGGAAGGGCATTCTCCGATTTTGAGATAATGTAGCACAAACGTCTTGAATCACCGTTAATCTATCCATGTGATTGATTCGCAATGATAATATAGACACGATCCGGTTCCGGCCCGGTTAATTCGCGAACTGTTTCTATATTTAACGGGATTCCGTAAACGTGAAATCCGGGCCAAAAACGCGGAAAACATCGCAAAAACGCGACCGTCGAACGCATCGTGTCCGCCGTTAACCAAGTGCGAATTAACCATGCGGCGCCGCGTACGCGGGTTTACGGAATTGTAACGAAGCGTCTGGGAACCCGCCGGGCGCCACCGCCCGGAAATTACTTCCGCGATGGCGTTCCGCCCGCGCTTGCGCTAATGTTGCCGCCATATTGAGGGGATGGCATGGCGGGCAAGATATTCATCAATTACCGGCGTTCGCTCAACCTGACCGAGGCGAAGCTCCTGTAAAAAGGTGCTGGAACGCCATTTCGGCGCGGGACGCGTATTCCTCGACGTGCGCGGCCTCGAAGGCGGCCAGCACTGGCTGCACAGCCTCGAAGCGCAGGTGGACGCCGCCGCCGCGATGGTATCGCTCATCCCCAAGGGCTGGGCCGATCTGCGCGACGAAACCGGCGCGCGCCGCAGCCGGGGGGATTCGTTCCTTCCGGGCGTGCATTTAAGCGTCCAGGGCTGTTCATGACGATCATGGCCGGGGCAAGTGGTTTGCGCCCGATACCGCTGCGGTTCCTGTCTTGGCTCTTGGGCGGCAGGAGGCGCGGTCTTCAAAGAGGGGCCAGACGGAGTTTCCAAGATGGCTTCCACCACCCGGAGCCCCTGGAGGAATGCGGAATAGGAGGAATAGCGGAGGGCGATTACGCTAATTGGCAAGTGCCCGGCGGGCGATATAGCCCGAGCGTGACTCGCCGGCAGCTTTCGCCGCCTTGTCGATCCGGCGCAGTATGCGAGCTGGAAGCGTGATGTTCACTCGTTCCACCTTGTCGGACAACTCCGCCAAATCCACTTGCACCACAGCCCACAGCCACCCTGCATATTCCGGATTGGCTTGGTGCTGCGCGATTGTTCCAGACTCGGGAATGGACTCCCCATCGTCGATGACGGTTTCGAGCCAGAGTTCGATAGCCTCCTTGGCGTTGTCGATGGCCTCATCGAGAGTATCGCCAGCCGAGAAGCAGCCAGGAAGATCTGGCACCGCTACGCCATAGGCGTGGGATTTATCGCCAAGTTCGATTACTATCGGATATCTCATTGCTCACCTCACTTAAGCCCGGCTTGCTTCAAGAGCTTGTGCACAAGTCCATCGCCAAGGTCCTTATTGGGATGCGGCACGCTGACATGACCTAGCTTTTGGGGATGCGTGAAAATGTGGTGCGATCCTTTTGCGCCGCGTAGCACCCATCCATCCTGTTCCAGCGCTTTGATTAGGTCGCCGCTCGTCATAGTGTGTATCGTACACACCATGAGTGATGAGGTCAATGGCATATGGCCGCGGTGGCATTGGACGGCTTCTCGATGTGTATCCGCTTGATCCAATCGCCTCGCGCGGGCATAATAATGCACTTGCTGGAAGTGCACCGTGCCGAAAATCGAGACCAACACCCGCAAGATTGTTGCACGGCTAAAGAAAGACGGGTGGGTCAATACCGGTGGCGGCAGTCACGATTGTTACGTCCACGATGCACGCCCCGAGGTGATGATCACGGTTCCGCGCCACAAAGAGCTTTCGCCGGGAGTTGCCCGGTCCATCGCCAAGGCGGCGGGCTGGATATAGGAGGCCGCGATGATTCATTATGTTGGAATTCTGGACGGCTCCGGCAAAGTTTGGGGTGTCCGGTTCCCTGACGTTCCCGGATGCGTTGGCGCGGGCGAGAGCCCCGACGAGGCGCTCGAAGCCGCGGCGGCGGCGCTCCGCGATGTCATGGCGCATAAGCGTGCCGGACGGTTCGAACTGCCCAAGGCCAGCACCGTGTCCGAAGTGCTTGCCGCCGGCGAAATCGGTCCTGGCGAGACGGCGGTTCTGGTGCCCCTCGTTCTCGATTTCAGGCCGCACCGTCCGCGCTAACCTGACCTTCGATGCGGGGCTGCTCGCGGCAATCGACAGCGAGGCAGGACGCAGGGGGCTGACGCGCTCGGCTTTCCTCGCCAGCGCTGCGCGTGAGAAGCTTGAGGGGCTCAGGTAAGCTCCGCCGGTGCGCTTCGCGGTCTACTCGGGAAACAGCTCGTGCCAGCGCGCGGCCACGCTGGCCTCGACGCGAGCGCTCATGCGCATGACCTCGCCCCAGCCGCGCGTCGTCTCCGTGCCGATCTTGTTCGTCGCATCGATGCCGAGCTTGCCGCCGAGCCCCGTCAGCGGCGAGGCGAAATCCAGGTGGTCGATGGGCGTGCGGTCCAGGATCATGAGGTCGCGCGACGGGTCCATGCGGGTCGCGACCGCCCACATCACATCGCTCCAGGAGCGGATATCGATGTCCGCGTCCACGGCCACGAGAACCTTGGTCATGGTGAACTGCGGCAGCAGCGACCAGAAGCCCATCATGGCGCGGCGGGCCTGGCCGGGATAGCGCTTGTCGATGGCGAGCACGGCGATGCGGTAGGAGCAGGCCTCGGGCGGCAGCCAGACATCGAGGATTTCGGGAAGCTGCTGCCGGAGCAGCGGCTTGAAGATATCGAGCATGGCGTCGCCGATCACCGAAGGCTCGTCGGGCGCGCGGCCGGTGAAGGTGGTGAGATACACGCCCGGCTCGCGGATGCGCATGTGCTTGAGGCGGAAGACCGGGAACGGCTCGGCCGGATTGTAATAGCCGGTATGGTCGCCGAACGGGCCTTCCATCGCGGTTCCGGTGGGCGAAACGGTGCCTTCGAGCACGATCTGCGCGCTGGCCGGGACGTGCAGCGGGATGGTGCGGCAGGGTGCCAGCTCGGGCCGCCTGCCGCCCAAGATGCCGGCGAGCATGATCTCGCTCACGCCCTCCGGTGCCGGCATGACCGCGGCGAGGATCGTGGCCGGATCGGCACCGATGACCACGGCGACGGGCATGTCGAGCCCGCGCGCGGCCCATTGCCGGTGATGCGCCGCCCCGCCGCGCATCGGCAGCCAGCGCATGATCGTGGCGTCCTTGTCCAGCACCTGCATGCGGTAGATGCCGAGATTGTAGGCGGAAGCGTCGTCCGCGTCCGGCGAGCGGGTGACGACGATGGGCCAGGTTATGAGTGGCCCCGCGTCGCCCGGCCAGCAGGTTTGCACCGGCAGTTGCGAGAGGTCGGGCGCTACGTCCGCCCAGGCCTTCGGCTCGGAGACGAATTTCGGGCGGGATTGCAGCGCGGCGCGCGCCGCCGGGAAAAGCCGCCCCGCCTCGGCGATGGACTTGGGCGGCTGCGGCGAGCGCATCCAGGCCATGAACGCGCCAAGCCGCTCCAACTCGCCCGGAACGGTGCCGAGGCCAGCCGCCACGCGCTCCCGCGTTCCGAATAGATTGGTAATGACGGGTAGCGCGGAAGGCTTGCCCGCCGCGATGGGGTGTTCGAAGCGCAGCACCGGCCCGCCCGCCGCAATCACCCGCCGGTGCACCTCGGTAATCTCAAGGTTCATATCGATGGGCGCGGCAACGGTCCGCACATCGTCCTTACCGCTGAGATAGGCAAGAAAAGCGCTTAAGTCCGGAAACGGCGGCAGGCTGCGGCGGTACATAAGTGACAGTCTCTGATTGAAGAGGCGGGAAACCCAACTTAGCCTCGGGCCAACGATTTGGACAGCGCCGGCGTATGCTCGCGGGGCGTGAGCTTTTGGCGCAGGGTGAGCTGGCGGCGGCTGGCTTTGAACACGGCGCGTTTGCCGGGAGTTTTTCTCACGGACGCACGCCTGGCTTGGTTCAACTTTTCGGCGCTTGCATGGATCGCCGCCTACGCGATGTTTCTTCTGTTCTTCGAGCTGACACCGCTACAAGACAAGCAGTCTCCGGACGCAGAAAATCCTCCGGCATCCGCGATGCGCCTCAGCATTGAAGCCCCTCGCAATGACGAAAAGGAATTAAGACTTACTGCGCGCGGGAAACTATCGCTGTCCGTTCTGGGACTCCAAAGTGGCGCGCTGGCCGGCGATTGCGTTCGCTGCCACGGCAGACTTGTCCTCCGGCCTTGCCTCGGCGTGCTGCGGGCCGTTCTTGTTCGCCGCTGGCTTTTCCGCCACCGGCATCTTGCCGTGCAGCACATCGATAGCGGCCTTGAGCTGGTTATCCTTGTCCTTGTCCTTGGGCACATAGGCAAGGCTGCCCGCGGATTCCTGCGCGTTGGCGTTCTTCAGGTGCCCAGGCAATTGCGCCTCGGATTCGAGCGGCGTAGCGGAGAGCTGCTTCTTGATTTCGGCTGGCAGCTCGGGCTCGACAACATATTCCGGCTCGATGCCGGTGGCCTGGATCGAGCGCCCAGACGGCGTGTAATAGCGCGCCGTGGTCAGCCGCAGCGCGCCCTTGTCAGCGAGCGGGATCAGGGTCTGCACGGAGCCTTTTCCGAAGGAACGCGTCCCGACCAGCGCCGCACGTCTCTGGTCTTGAAGCGCGCCGGCGACAATTTCAGAGGCTGAAGCCGAGCCGCCGTTGATCAAGACCACGATGGGCTTTCCGCGCGTAATGTCGCCGGGCTTCGCCGCCGCGCGCTCGACTTCGTTCGGGCCGCGCCCTCTGGTCACCACAATCACACCGCGGTCGAGAAAAGCATCGGAGACGGCGATGGCCTGGTCGAGCAGCCCGCCAGGATTGTTCCTGAGGTCGATGATGTAGCCCGCAAGCTTCGGCCCGGCCGCCTTCTGGATGCTGTCCACCGCGGTTTGCAGATAATCGGTGGTGTGCTCGTTCTCGAAGCTCTTGATCTTGATCCAGCCAACGTCGCCTTCGAGGCTGTACTTGACCGGATTGACCTTGATGATCTCGCGTACGATCTTCATCGCAATCGGGTGGCCTGCGCCCTTGCGGTCGACGGTAATCGTGATGGGCGCGCGCGGCCCTGCGCATGCGGTCCACCGCCTGATCCATGTTGAGCCCCTTGATCGGCTTACCATCGAGCGCGGTGATGGCGTCGCCAGCGAGCACGCCCGCCCGCTCGGCCGGCATGTTGTCGATGGGCGCGATCACCTTGAGAACGCCGTTCTCCATGGTGACATCAATGCCGAGGCCGCCGAACTCGCCATGCGTCTCGACCTGCTCTTCCTGGAACTCCTTGGGGCTCATATAGCTCGAATGCGGGTCGAGCTTCATCAGCATGCCGTTGATGGCGTTGGCGATGAGCTTCTTGTCGTCGGCCTTGTCGACATACTCCTCGCGCACGCGCTGGAGCACCTCGCCAAAAAGCTCAAGATCCTTATAAACCTGCGAACTTGCCGCGACGGACCTGTTTTGCGCTGGGGATTGATGGGTGAAAACTCCGCTGGCGCCTGGCTGCGATTAAGATAAGAGCGCCAAGCGCAAGTCGAGATAAGCGCATTACTTTCTGACCTTCCGTCGGTTCTGGCACGTACTTGGCCTTAGGCCTAGCTGAATTGGGCAGAGAAGCGGTGAGGTGCCGAAGTCTCACAGAATTCCCTTAGCCTTTCCTCAACCATCCGCAAGAATGGGGCCAAAGCTTGGCTTGCACGCCGCAGTGGCATGGAGCGGCACACACGCGCACGCCGCATCGCCTTGGCCTTCCAACCGGGCAGAGGAGCAGGACGGGCTGCCGCCTCTAGCTGCATTTAAGGTAGCATATCTTCACCCGATATAAATAGACCTATCGTCTTCACAGTTGCAATGCCATCCGGCAGCTTTCTTCCGCACGAGGGCAGGAACTGTGGGAGAGTACTTAACGGAGAGTAACCATGCGCATTCTGATTGTCCTGGCGCATCCCTGGCAAGGCAGCTTCAACCGCGCGATCGCTGGGCGGGCGGAAGAAGCGCTCCAGGCGCTGGGGCACCGCGTCTCGTTCCGGGATTTGTACGCGGAGCGTTTCGATCCGGTGATGCCGGCGGAGGAGTTGGCTGGCACGCAGCCGGACCCGGCGCTGGCTTCACATTTTGATGAGGTGCGGGAGGCCGAAGGCATTGTCATCGTCCACCCTAACTGGTGGGGCCAGCCGCCCGCGATCCTCAAGGGGTGGATCGACCGTGTGCTGCGCCAGGGCGTTGCCTACGATTTTCCGCCTGGCAGCGATGCGGCAGGAATCCCCGTTGGCCTGCTCAAGGCCCGCGCCGCGGCGATCTTCAACACCTCGAACACGCCGCCGCAACGGGAGCAGGCCGTCTTCGGCGATCCGCTGGAACTCCTATGGCGGAACTGCGTGTTCCAGTTCTGCGGGGTCGATACGGTCATCCGCCGCATGTTCTGCACCGTCGCCGGCAGCACCGCGGAAGAGCGCACCGCCTGGCTCGCCGAGGTGGAAGCGATCGTTTCCGCCGCTTTTCCAAAGTCCGTGTGACCGCGCGGGCCTTGCCGTTGCCAGTCCGGCAACGGCTGGCTATTGCTTAAAAAGACCGCAAAATTTGACGGAGCCGGTATGGCGCACCGGTTCACGATTGACGGCGTTGTAACCGCGGGACTTGACCGCGCCTTGGTGCGCGTGCGCAGCCTGCGTGCAATCTATTGGCCGCCTTCTCCGCGTGGGGAGCGGCGCACGTTTCCTCAACGATACCCGGTAATTGACGGCTAACCCGCGCCCTATTTTCCGGGAATTTCGAACTGCTGTTGCGGGAAGATCAGGTTCGGGTTCTTGATCTTTTCCTTGTTGGCGCCGGCGATTTCGTTATAGCGCTCCCCCGCGCCCTTGCCATAGTAGTGCTCGGCTATACCCCAGAGCGTGTCGCCGGGCTTCACAGCCGCCAGTGCAGCGGGCTTGCCCGTTTGCTGCTGCGCTGCCGCGGTAGAGGCTGACGTTGAGGCGGAGGCGGCAGCGGGTTTTGTACCCGGCTGCGCGGTGGTGGCGGCAACGGTCTGGGCCGGTGCCTTCCTTTCGTGCGGTGCGATCGTCAGCGCATAGCTGCGCCTGCCCAGCACGCGCGCTTGCGTCTTCGGATCGATGGACAAAAGCGACAGATCGTATGGGCCGGCGGGCAGTGGCTGCTCCAGCGTCATCAGCCACTCGCCGTTCTCGTCCGCTTTCGCCTCGCCGAGCGTCTGGCCGCCGTTCAGAAGCAGGATCGTGGCGCCTGGTTCCGCCTTCCCCGCAGCGACAAGCATGCCGCCATCGGCGGAAACGGCGTCGAAGCTTGGAGCCTGCCGCGCCGGCGCTGGCGCTGGCGCAGGTTGCGGCTGAACCTCGGCGGGCTTTTGCAGCGCGGCCAGCTTCTCCGTCAGTTTTTCCGTCAATTCGGGATTCTGAAGTGCGAAGTAAGCGGCACCGCCGGCTGCGAATATCACTAACCACAGGCCAAGCCAGAGGCTGGAGCCCTTACGTTTAGCCGGTGTATTGGCCATTCCGTTACTCATTTGCGGCCTCCCATGGAACAAGGAGAGACGGAGGCCCCACCCTCCTGCTAAGAGAAATGAATGCAAGACGTTAGCACAAACACTATGAAATGTCTTTTAAATTGGATGCGTCAAATCTACCGGCACGGTTTTCAAGCGAGCCTTTGCGCGGCTTGACGGCGCCGCTTTCGATCATGTTCAGGGTGACGGCGGACAAGCCGCACTTAACGGCGAGCGCGCCTTGCGTCCATCTCTGGAGTTCCGCGCGGCGTGGATTTGCGCTGCGGCGATCATGCGGAGTTTATAACGCAAGCTAAAAGAAATTTAAAGTTCCGGGAAGTTCGAGGGCCGGCGGGTCTGCTTTGCGCGCGCCTAATTAACCAAAACTTGGCGCGCGTCCCATACCCATCGATGCCGTGGCGGCTGACCGGGGTTCCCGCGCGGCCTGCCGCAGCTTAGCCGGTATAATCATCGATTAGGAGGCAGGTTGACTATGCGTAAAGTCTTCATCGCAGCCGTCGTGGCAGCCATTATCCCCACAGTAGCCTATGCACAGAGCACTGAGCAGTGCGCGGCCGAGAGTAAGGAGCAGGTAGCCGCTCTGTTCGACCGCTGGAACGCCTCGCTGCAAACCAAGAACCCCGATGAGGTCGTGAAAAATTATACCGCCGATGCGGTGCTGCTGCCGACCATGTCGAACGAGGTGCGCACGACACCTCAGGAAATCCGCGATTATTTCGTGCACTTCCTTGAGAAGAACCCGAAGGGCGTCATCAACACGCGCACGATCCATTTGGGCTGCAACGATGCATTCGATGTGGGCACCTACACGTTCACGGTGACCGGCCCCGATGGCAAGACCAGCCAGGTGCCGGCCGGTACAGCTTCGTTTACGAGCTGAAGGACGGGAAGTGGCTGATCGCGCATCAGCACTCCTCGGCAATGCCCGAGACAGCGCCGGCGGCAATGCACTAAGCGGCCGGGAAAGCCTTTCCGGGGCGGGACTTGGCGCCCGCTCCGGCATAGTGAGCAGCCCCGTCTTGCGTTCAAGGCCGGCTTGAGGCCAAAGCCCGATGCCGCCTGAGCTATGCGCGTGTGCCGCATATGACGTTCGTTGCGCCCTGAGCCAGCTTCTCAAGCTCTTCACGCGAAGTGCCTGCGCGCGCGCGGATCGCGAGGCTGTACAGCGTGGCCGACGCCAGGGCGGCGAGCGCAGAGGTATCTGCGTTTGCGGGAATTTCGCCGCGCTCGCGGGCTAGCTGGATGCGCGCGGCAAAGCCCAAATCCAGGCTCCGCAGGCCTTGCATCAAGGCTTCCCGCGATCTCCGGCTCCTCTACCGCCTCCGTGGTGGCGGTTCCAATGACAAAGCATCCCCGTGGATCGCCTTCCGGCGGAAAGTAGAGCGACAGCGCGGCGCGGTAAACCTGCATCAGCGCGTCACGCAAAGGGGCGTCTGACGAAAGCGCCTCGCCAATAGGGCCGGAGGCGAGCCGCCGGTAATGGGCGAGCGCCTTGAGATAGATCTCGCGCTTGTCGCCGAAGGCAGCGTAGAGGCTTGGCCGGTTAAGCCCAGTGGCGGCGGACAGATCGTCGAGAGAGGTGCCGGAATAGCCAGTTTTCCAAAAGGCTTCCATGATTTGCTGAAGCGCCTGCTCCGGATCGTAGGAGCGGGGGCGTCCGCGCCGCTTGGCTCCTTCTTTTTGTACCATTTCGCAAATAATTCCTTGACCCCGCTCCCGGCTGCCTGATATTTGTGCGGCACGGTACAAAAATCAATGCGTGGAGATCGCAATGGACCTCTGATTTCTCGCCGTTCGCCTGCTCAATGGCCTCCCGTATCGCTCTTTACGAAGCAGATGCGCAAGCACGGTTCATCGAGGCCGATCTTAGGACGAAGCGCACGCTCAGCGGCGAGGACTTTCTCGCTGTAAACCCGCTCGGGCAAGTGCCTGTCCTTCGCACGGACGATGGCGAGGTGCTCACCGAAAACCCGGCGGTCTTGCAATACATCGCCGATCGTTTTCCGGCTGCCGGGCCTGGCGCCGCAGGGCGGGATGGCACGGCTGCGGCTTCAGCAATGGCTGAGCTTTGTGGGCACGGAGCTGCACAAAGCGATATTTTCACCGTTCTTCGATCCCAGCATCCCCGATGAAGCAAAGAACCGGGCATTCGAAAAGGGCAATCTCCGTCTGGCATATCTAAATAGCCATCTTACCGGACGGGAATTCCTGCTCAGCACCTTCAGCGTTGCGGACGCGTATCTTTTCACTGTCCTCAATTGGTACATGGTCACGCCGGTCGATTTGAAGAATTGGCCGGCAATTCATGATTATTATATGCGCTTGGGAAAGCGCCCTAGCGTCGCACGGGCATTTTCGGAAGAGCAAGCGCTATATGCTGCGGCGCAGGCCCGCCGTGCCGGATAAGCGGTCCGATCGGATCGAGGGCTTCACGGTTCTGCCGAGGCGATGGGGCGTGGAGCGTGCCATCGCTTGTCTCCCTCGCCGCCTGAAACTTCCGCTCTCATGTCAAGTCTTGGGAAGGAATTCCATAAGGCGCATTTGGGGATAATTACACCGAAGCTGAAAAACGGTGCCGCCATGAGTTTTATACTTAGATAGAGTTGGCTTCCTGCGCCCGGGCATAGGCTTCCGCGTAGGCGCAGTAGTGCCCGGCGATGGTCTGCATCATCCCGCGCTTGGCATCGTCGAGCCGCGATAGCGGGCGCGCGGGCCGGCCGCCCCAGAGCCATCCGCTTTCGAGCGTCTGGCCGGGCAGGGTTACGGCTCCAGCGGCCAGCATTGTCTCGTCCTCGACGACGGTGCCGGCAGCCAGCACGGTGCCGATGCCGATCAGCGCGCGCTCGCCGATGCGGCAGGAGGAGAGCCGCACATTGTGGCCGAGGGTGGTAGCGCGGCCGATGACCGTTTCGCCAGCCTCGCAGCGGATGCGCGTATTGTCCTGGACGTTGGCGCGTTCGCCGATGGCAATGCGGAATTCGCCGGCGTCGAAATCGCAGCCGAAGAACACGCTCGCCCGGTCTTGCAGCTCGATTGCGCCGGAAAGCCGCGCGGTTCGGGCGACGAAAGCCGTCGCGGGGGCTTTCAGGCTCGCACCCTTCCGGGCCGGAAGCGCGCTAGCCGGGGCCTGCCGCAAGCGCTGGGCACGGGCCTCGCGCTCCTCCGGCATCAGCACGCGGACAGGTTTCGCCGGCGTACCCGCATAGATGAAGCCGCCACCGAGCTTGGATTTCGGGAACACCGTCAAATTCCGCCTCGATCAGCACGCCATCCTCAAGCACCAGCCGTCGAGGATCACAACATTGTCCTCGATCGCGCAGTCGCTGCCCACCGTGCAAGCATGCACCACCGCGTTGCGCCCCACCGTGACGCGGTCGCCAACGATCGTGGGATGAAGGTCCTGCGCGATATGGACCGTACTCGCCTCTCCTATGAAAAAGCCGTCGCCGATGCGCACGAAATGGCCATCGCCGCGAACCGCCGCCCCGCCTGCAATCGTGGCCCGTGCGCCCATCTCGACCTTGCCCAGCACGCTGGCGCCCGGCCCAAGGAAGCGGACGCCCTCGCCGAAGCGCGGTTCTACGCCGCCGAAAGGTAAAAGAAGCGGTGCGTGGGAGGGGGCTTCGGCAGACATAGCTCGCTCTCTGTTTGCTTGGCGGGCGAAGCTTCGTCTTTTCCGGCGCCGGCATCAAGCGCGCAAGCGCCGCACACGGCAAAAGGCTCGCGATCTTGCAATCGCGAGCCCTTGTCCCCTGGGGGTAGGGAATCGTAAGTTTGTTACTTAACTGGAGCCGGGACCGGCGCCATGCTGATCGCGTATTCCTTGGTGCAGGTATCGGTGAAGCGCACGGAGCCGTCGTCTAGGTAGTCCTTGGTCAGGCAGGTGCAGACCGGAGCCGGGCTGCTTGCGGCGTACGCGGCTACGCCAACGGCCACAGGAACGCCCACTGCCCAGTACGATCCATGCCGCCAATGGAAGTGGCGGTGATGGCGGGGGTGCACCACGCGCAACCGCCCAATGTAGCGCGGGCCGTGATGCACGGACATGCGGCCAATATGACGGGGGGCGAAGTGGTAACGGGCGCCGCCCATGCTCATATGCGGCCCGCCATGTCCGTGGGCGGATACTGGAGCGATTGCTGCGGTGGAAAGGACAAGCGCTGATGCAAGTGCAGTAGCAGTAAGCAGCTTCAACATGGCTGTCTCCTTCAAGACTTGGCTTGGGCAAGGATAACGGGATGTGGGGGGAGCATCCCGCCTCCTTTACCGATGCGTTCTGTTCGGTATCTATTTGTCGGAGGGGGGACGAAAGAGGTTCATGCGCCGCGAAAAATTTTTTGGGCGCCCTAACTTTTTTCCGCCGATGCCAATCCGGGCGCTTTTTCTTCAGCCGCATTCACTTGCGGCAGCGTCGATCCGGCGGAAGAAGGGTAAAAAATGGGAGTCCGGTCTGACAAACTGCGAGCCAGAACGCACTGAAGCTGCAAGACGGTAGGCGAAGAAGGGGCGGAGCAGCCTACCGCGGCAGCGAGGCTTCGACGAAGGCGACCGCCGCCTGCGGGTTCACAGTGCCAAAGCCCACCGTCTCTTTGTCCGCTCCGGGAACAGCGGCGGCGGTATTCTGCAACGCAGCGCGGATTTCCTCTGGCCCGGCCTTGGGCCGCTTTTGGAGCAGCGCCGCAACAACGCCGCTCACCTCAGCGGCGGCGAAGGAAAATTCCGAATTCCATGCCATAGGTATTGTTGATATGCGCCGTAAGCACATCCACGCCGCGCGCCGACACAGAAATATAATTGCCGCGGTTAGCGGCGCCATAAATCTCGCGTTTTCCGTCCGTTGCCGTGACTGCGATCACCTCGGGATAGGCGGCGGGGTAAAGCGGCGGCGAGTTAGGTCCTGCGTTCCCGGCTGCGGCGACAAGGCCGATGTTCTTCCGGTATGCAGCGGCTACAACCCGCTCGATCAAAGGATCGGCGGGTCCCGCGAAGCTTAAATTCATCACCTGCGCGCCGGTTTTCGACGCCCAGTCCATGCACAGCGCAATCTCCCGGCTCGTCGCCACGACCTCGTTTTCCTCGCTGGTAAAGGTAAAGGCCTGGGCGGACAGGATTTCGGCACCTCTAGCCGTGCCGCGCAACTTGTTGTGGCCCGCAATGAGGCTAGCGACCGCAGTGCCATGATTTTCCGGCTTGCAATCGCCGGACGCCTGCTCAATCGCGCTGAAGGAAGACGCGATCGAGCCTTGCAGCTCGTCGTGGCTTCCTTCAACGCAGGTATCGATAATCGCAAGCTTCACACCCGCCCCTGCCGGCGGCTGGTTCCACTGCGGCGGCGGTGCCAGAGCTGCGCCATCCCTGGGTGAGGCCCGCTTTCTCTGAGGCGCGCCTTGCACAGGTGTATAGATGTAATTCGGCTGTGCAGTCAGCACGCGCCTGTCTGACAGGAGCGCTGTCAGCGTTTGCCGCAGGTTCTTGCCGGGGCCAAGCGTCAGATGCCATATGCGCACGCCAGCAAGATCGATCTCTCCCACTTCGGCTATCGCAACTCCGTAGTCGCGCTCCAAGCTTTCCTTTACCTCGTTGGAGGTGTCCCCGCTAACCTCGACCAGTAGCTCCCGCGGCCGGTGCCGCTTGCTGTCGAGGAAATCCGCGGCGACCTGTCCGGGCTTCTGCCCTGGCGAGCCGGTGAAGCGCGGCGCAATCGGCGGCCGGGCCACGCCTCGGGCTCCCACAATCGCGAATACCGTGGCAGCCGCGATGGCCCCAGGAACGGCAGCGAAGCCGGGGCGGCGCGAACCAGGCCGGCGGTCCAGGCTGCCAGTGCCCGTTCCGAGGTTGGTGGACGTCTTGCCCGTCCTGCCGCCCGTCCTGCCCGTTCCGTTGGTGCGGGCGCGGCCCTTGGGCGCAATGTTCAAGAAGCGTTTCGGAGCCGGCCCAGGCGTCCTGCGGATACCTGGGAGACGGCCGCGTGGAAAGCGGCCAACCGTGCCGCCCGGAAGCCGGAACATTGCGGCCTCGGCGGAGGAATGAGCCTTGGACGGCATCGTTCCGTAAGCCGGTACAGCGCAAGCGCTTTCCGCTCCGGCACCGGCCAGCAAAGCCAGAAGCACCGCCACTATCCAGCCGCCGTGAAGTCCTCGCGTCATGGGTTCCGGACCTTTAGCAGAGTCCAAGCATCACTTTTCTGGCAAGATCAGGCTAACCAGGCCGGACTCAAGCAGCTTTGCGTAAGCTTGATCCCTGGCCGCCACATTATCATCGCGCAAGCCAAGGCGGTATAGATTATCCGTATTAGGTCCGCCGACAATAAGCGTACCGGTCTCGCCGAGCGCCTTGTTGATCTCCGCGATCGTGGCCGTGTCCTTGAACGACACGATGAAGACGGCATGTGCCTGCGCTTTCGGGCCGGATGCCGCATGGAACTTGGCCGGGGCACCATCGCTGCCGGACAAGTACGCAATCGCGCCTGCCTCCACCACGCAGATCGCCACGGCGGCGGCCGCGAGCGCCTGCCACTGCGGCATTGAAAGCCCGGCGAGAAAGTCTGAAACGGCCCCCCTCAGATGGGCGATCCGCTCGCCAGACCACGCATGGGAATGCGTCTGCCTATCCAGCTCAACCGACCTTTCGATGCGCGCCCACAGGGCCGAAGATGGGCTGCCCGCCGCTTCGTTGAGCGTGCCAATCGCCTCCGCCTCGCGCTTGGCTTCTTCGATCAGTTTCGCGAACTCCGGATCGCAATAGGCGAGTTCCTCGACCAGACGCGCCTCGTCCTCTTCGAGCTTCCCGGCGACGTACCACGGCACAAGCAGTTCCGCTTCGTCTTTGCCGTCATCATTTTCCGTAGCTGAACGCATCTGTCTGATCTCCGGCAGCTAGAAGCATCTCTTTGAGCTTTTTCCGGGCATAGAACATGCGCGTCTTGACCGTGTTCTCTGGAATGCCAAGGATCTCGCAGGCCTCTTTCACGGACTTCTCGTGATGATAGACAAGGTCGATGATTTCCCGGTGTTCCTCCGACAGCTTTGTCAAACACTCCCGCATATAGTTTCCCGTACTGGAGTCCATCGCAGTCATTTCTGGTGTCGGTTCGGCGCGCGCCGGCAGGTCGTGCTCGGTAAAAGTTCTCCGTTTGCGCCTCGCATCCAAAGCCTTGTACCTTGCTATCGACAAAATCCAGGTTGCCACCGAAGACCGGGCCTCGAAGCGGCTTGCGCCCCTCCAGACCTCAAGGAAAACATCGTGCGCAAGATCCTCCGCGGCGGATCTGTCCGCCGTAAGCCTGAAGAGAAACCTAAACGTCCGATCGCTGTGCCGGGTATAGAGCGTTTCGAGAGCGCGCTTGTCCCCGCCGGCGATCCGTTTGACAACCTCCAGATCGGATAGCCCTTCCGCCATCTGTTCCTTCCGATGATATAGTCGGGTTGCGGGCAATTGCGGTTCACACAATTTGATACGCTTGCGAAAAAAAGCGCAAGCGAGGCGTTTCGTTCCGTCCGCATTGTGACGTGCAACGATAAAACGCCGGTAAATTGGGCTACTAATGATCTGCTAGGCGGATGCGGCGATCCAGGGACCCAATTATGGAAGCTTTGTGACAGGCCCGCCGCGGGATCGCCGCGAATTGCGCGCGCGTGGCGCCGCTTCAACCCAGGTTACCCCGGAGAAACGAATCGCCTGCCATCCTTATTGATTCGCGATCCGGCCAGCACCAGGCGATACGTTTAGGCAGGCCGGGTCTTACGTCTTTACGAAAACGGAGCCGCTTTTCAATCCACGTTCAAATCGTAGTGGCGCTTCGTGCATCAAGAATAAGCAGGCAAGCTTCACTTTCCTGAAACTCCCGGAGCAGGGCCGCGCGGTGCTTGAGCAAACTGGCAATCTCGCTTGTGGAGCAATTGCCAAGCCGGATCCAAACGCATTTGGGCGGCGGACCGAGTAGCAGAGCCCGCTGCCGGAAATCCTGATCTTTCGATATGACCATGAGGCCATTCGCGGCAGCAAAATCCCAAACCGCGATGTCATCGGCGCTGGATAACCCAACTTCGCGCACATGCCGGCAGCCAGGAAAATCTCCGGAAAGCCCCTTGCAGAGTTTATAGGACAGATTTTGATCGAACAGCAGCACGGCTACTCAGCGGGCACAACGGAAAGCCTACGCTCGCGATCTGCTGCAAAGGCCAGGCAGGCCCGGATGTCTTCCCGCGTAAGCTCGGGGAAGTCTTCCAGGATCTCAGCCTCGGACATGCCGGAAGCCAGGTATTCGAGCACATCGTAGACCGTAATCCTAAGCCCGCGAATGCAAGGCTTGCCGCCGCGTTTGCCAGGCTCAATGGTTATGATATCGCGATAGCTCATGGGGATAATGTGCCCGTTCCCGGTTTGTCCGTCAATTGCGCCGGCAGTTGGCGAGCTGCAAGGCTGCGAAACTCAAAATTCAGGCACTAAAACAGCTTCATTCCGGGAGGCAGGGGCAGGCCGCCCGTAAGCGTCTGCATTTTTTCGGCCATTGCCTGCTCCACCTTTTGCTTGGCGTCGGCGTGGGCGGCGACGATGAGGTCTTCCAGGATTTCCGCCTCGCCGGGCTTCATCAGGCTTTCGTCGATGGTCAGGCGCGCCAGCGCGCCCTTGCCGTTCAGGGCGGCCCTCACAAGCCCGCCGCCGGACACGCCCTCGACCTGCATGGTCTCCAGCTCGGCCTGCAATGCGGCGACCTTGGCCTGAAGCTCCTGGGCCTGCTTCATCATGGACATCATATTTTTCATGAAACTCTCCTCCTCTGGCGGGGGCTAATCCAGCTTGCGCACGCCTTTGATTTCGGCGTCCGGAAAATGGTGCAGCACGCTCTTGACAATCGGATGCTTGCGGATGTCCTCAACGGCCTGGGCGTTTGCGGCACGGCGGCGGATGCCAAGGGGCTCAAGCCCCCGCTCCTCCGAAAGGGACACGATCCAGCGCTCGCCGGTCCAGCCCTGCATCTTGCGGGACAGGTCTTGCGCGATGTTTTGCGGTGCGCCGCCGAGCGTGTGCAGTTCGATGAAACCGTGTCCGAACTTGACGAGTTCAACCTGCTCTTCGAGCGCGATCTTGAGCTTGATGTCGCGGACCTCGCCCGCATGGGCCACCACGTCTTCGAAGGTGCCGAATCGCGGTTGGCTTGGCTTTGCGGCGGCGGCCGGATCGCTCCGCGCCTGAATGGACGGCTGCGCAGGAGGAGCCGTGGGGACACTGTGGCGCGCACCTCCGCCGCTCGCCGCAGGTCTGCCCGCAAGCTCGCCAATGACATCGGCGGGCGATGGAAGCTGCGCCGTGTAGCACATGCGGATCACGAGCATTTCGGCGGCGGCGAATGGCCTTGGCGCGCGCGACGTCTCGTCGAGTCCCTTGAGCAGCATCTGCCAGGCGATGGCGAGCCGGGGAACGGGAACCGCGCTGGAAAGCTTGTCCGCGCGCGCCTTGTGCGCCGAGGAGAAATCGGGCGGGTAGATGCCCGGTACGGCCTTGAGGCGGCTCAGCGCATGCACCGCGTCCGCCGCGTCGGTCAGGATCATAAGCGGGTCGCCGCCCGTGTCGTGCAGCGCGTTGAGGGAGGCAAGCGCGCCTGGGGCATCGCCCTCGAATATGCGTTCGAGCAGCTCGAAAATCGCGCCGCGCCCGGAAAGGCCAAGCATTTCCAGGACGCCGGCAGCCGTCAAATGGCCTTGGCCGAGCGTCAGCGCCTGATCGAGCAGGGACAGGCCGTCGCGGACCGAGCCCTCGGCCGCGCGCGCGATCAGCGCCAGTGCGCCCTCATCGGCGGTATGACCTTCCTTGCCAAGGATGCCCGCGAAATGGCGCTCAAGCAAAGCCGCATCGACGCGGCGCAGGTCGAAACGCTGGCAGCGCGACAGGATCGTGACCGGGACTTTGCGGATTTCGGTCGTGGCAAAGATGAACTTCGCGTGGGGCGGCGGCTCCTCCAGCGTCTTGAGCAGGCCGTTGAAGGCCGCCTTCGACAGCATGTGCACCTCGTCCACGATGAAGACGCGGTAGCGCGCGGAAGCCGGCTTATAGCGGATCGCCTCGATGATTTCGCGGATGTCGTCGATGCCGGTGTTGGAGGCCGCGTCCATTTCGAGCACGTCGACATGGCGGCTTTCCATGATCGCCTGGCAATGAACGCCAAGCTCCTGAATGTCGAGCGTGGGTCTGTCCGCTGCGCCGGGCAGCTCGTAGTTGAGCGCGCGCGCCAGAATGCGGGCGGTGGTGGTCTTGCCGACGCCGCGGACGCCGGTCAGCATGTAGGCTTGCGCGATCCGGTCCATGTCGAACGCGTTCCGAAGCGTCCGGACCATGATGTCCTGGCCGATGAGATCGTCGAAATTCCGGGGCCGGTATTTGCGCGCGAGCACGACATATGGCTGCGCACTCGCATCCCCTTTGCCCTCAGCAAAGCCCGCCGAGTTTGCAAACCTGTGCTCGATGGAAGGCGCTTCGACGTCAGATCCCATACCGGCTACCTTCGTGGAAACGAAAGCCTTTTCCCAACCTATTGCTTTCCAACACAAGCATTGGAGCCGGTTTTCCGCTAGCGCTATTGGCGCCTGCGACCTAGCTGATTCTCGCAAATGGTCGCTTCCGGTATCCTGCGGCGCGGCGGTGAGAGGTTGGACAGCAACCCGCATCCGGTTCGTTAGGGCTGCTTCCTTCCGGATCTGACCCGGTTGGCGAGAGACACGTCTGCGCCAACCTCCCGGCTCTTATATCGCCGGCCGCGTACACTTACGCAAGGCCCTTTGCGTATTCTGCTTGGTTTCTTCGTCCAGCCGGGCTTGAACGCACCCGCGAACGAACCCAAGTTTCCGGTGTGAACGTCATCCGCTCCGATTTTGCACAGCTTGCCGGCACAACGTCCAGGCGAGCGGATGCAATTCTCCAAAACCTCTGTTGACATTCTTTAGAATGATTCTAAAGTGAGCCTGCGCGGTAAGGCTCGCGCTAGCGCCGCATTCTACTTGTACCCAATCTTTCTGGAGGACGACCATGGCCAAGCTCAAAGGCACCAAGACCGAACAGAACCTCAAAGACGCATTCGCCGGCGAGAGCCAGGCCAACCGCCGCTACCTGTATTTTGCTCAAAAGGCCGACGTAGAGGGCTACAACGACACTGCCGTCGTGTTCCGCTCGACCGCGGAGGGCGAGACGGGCCATGCCCACGGCCACCTCGAATATCTTGAGGAATTGGGCGACCCGGCCACAGGTCTGCCCATCGGCAAGACCACCGACAACCTCGCCGCCGCGATTGCGGGCGAGACCCACGAATACACCGACATGTATCCCTCGATGGCCCGCGCCGCGCGCGAAGAAGGCTTCGAGGAAATCGCCGAATGGTTCGAGACGCTGGCGAAAGCCGAGAAGTCCCACGCCGGCCGCTTCCAGCGCGCGCTCGACGAAGTCAAGAAGGTGTGACGAGCTGGAGGCAGGTACTAACGCGCCCCCCCTTTTCGCGAACGCCTGCCTCCTCCCAACCTTTGGCACCAACACTCCGGCGCACATCATGTCCGAAGGCAGCCTCGAAGCGCCTACCCGCCATCCGGTGGACTGGCAGAACCCCGATTTCTACGACGAGGAGAAGCTCGAAGCGGAGCTGCGCCGCGTCTTCGACATTTGCCATGGCTGCCGCCGCTGCTTCAATCTGTGCGACTCCTTTCCGCGGCTGTTCGATCTGGCGGACGCCTCGCCCTCCGGCGAGCTGCATGACGTAAAGTCCAGCGATTTCAAGAGCGTCGTGGAGGCCTGCACGCTCTGCGACATGTGCTTCCTGACGAAGTGCCCCTATGTGCCGCCGCACGAGTTCAACCTCGATTTTCCGCACCTGATGCTGCGCTACCGGGCGGTGGAGGCGAAGAAGGGCAAGATGCCGCTCGCAGACCGCGAGATGACCAAGACCGACCGCAATGGCGAGGCTGCTAAATACGTCGCCCCTCTGGCAAATTGGGCCACGCACAACAGCGCGATGCGCGGGCTTCTGGAGACGGTCGCGGGCGTGCATCGCGAGGCCGAGCTGCCGCGCTATGCGTCGCAAACGCTGACGGCACGTGCGCAAAAGGAAAGCGTGTTGGCGAACACCCTGGCGCCCGCTTACGGCCAGCGCAAGGCCGTGCTCTACGCCACCTGCTCGATGAATTACAACGATCCCGATCTCGGCTGGCTGACGCGGCGGGTGCTGGCCAAGCTTGGCATCGAGACGGAAATCGTCTACCCCGCCTGCTGCGGCATGCCCCAGCTTGAACAGGGCCTGATCGCCGATGTGGTTGCCAACGCGCGCAAAGTCGCTCTGGCGATGCAGGACTGGATCGCCAAGGGCTACGACATCGTGGCGCTGGTGCCGAGCTGCGCGCTGATGCTGAAGCAGGAGTGGCCGCTGCTGGTGCCTGAAAGCGACCCGGCACGTCCGGCCGTCGATGCCCTGGCGAAAGCTACATTCGACCTTACGGAATTTGTCGTCGATGTCGCCAAAAAGCACGGCTTGGCGCCCGGCCTGACGCCGCTCGCCGGCCCCGTCGCCCTGCACCTGGCCTGCCACGCCCGGGCGCAGAACATGGGCGCCAAGGCGGCCGACATGCTGCGGCTCCTGCCGCAACCGGAGGGCATCACGGTCATCGAGCGCTGCTCTGGCCATGGCGGCTCCTGGGGCGTGAAGAAGGACAACTTTGAAACGGCGCTGAAGGTCGGCAAGCCGGCCACCCGGAAGGCCGCGGAGGTGCTCGAAGCCGCCGCTGAAACGAACCGGCAGGGCTTCGTCGCCTCGGAATGCCCGCTCGCGGCCGCGCATATTGTGCAAGGCATCTCGCGGCTTCCTGGCAGCGAGAGCCTGCCGCCGGCCCGGCCCTATCACCCCATCGAGATTTTCGCCCTGAGTTACGGTCTAGTGAGGGACGTACAATGAAGCATGAACTCGCCGCCACCGACATTCTCTCTCTCGAAGCTTATGAACGCGTCCGCGACGAAAAACGCCGCGCGGTCCGCGAGATCAAGGCCAACCGCCGCGTTGCCGTAGGCCCCTATGCCACGTTCTATTTCGAAAACTACGACACGATGTGGCTCCAGGTGCAGGAGATGCTACGCATCGAAAAAGGCGGCGCGGCCCAGCTTGCGGACGAGCTTGAGGCGTACAACCCGATGGTGCCGAAGGGCAACGAGCTGACCGCCACCGTGATGTTCGAGATCGAGAACCCAGATCGACGGCGGCAGGTTTTGGCGCAGCTCGGCGGTATCGAACGCATGATGGAGTTGCGCTGCGGTGGCGAGGCGGTGAAGGGCGAAATCGAGCGCGACCTCGAATACACATCGCCGGACGGCAAGGTGTCGTCGGTGCTGTTCCTGCACTTCCGCTTTGCGCCCGGGCAGGCGGCGAAGTTCTTCGCAGCCGGAACCGGGATCGCCGTCGCGATTACGCACCCCGAATATAGCCACATCGCCGTCATGCCACCGGCAGTGAAGGCAGAGCTTGCCAAGGATGTTGGCTGACTGTGGGCCGGGGACGAAGCCTGTTCGTGTAACGCCACATTAACTCTCCCAGGAACCCTTTTGCCCATTTTCTAAGGCCAGAAGGGTGCCTTTCAATCTTGAAGTATTTTAGCAGCAACGCCTTAAGTTTAGGTAAAGTGCGTATACGGATTATTATGGCACTGATCCACATGATATAATTATCAATTATCTGCCGCGAATTGGCAATTTTCCTGGCGCCGGTTTTGGTTAATTGCAATATTCGTTTATATTTAACGGGATTCCTGGAACGTATAAATCAAGCAAAAACGAGAGAACATTCACAAAAATGTACGCGCTGGAGACATGCGCGTGGCGCGTTTACCATATCTGTATTAACCAAGACGCGTTCCTGCCAGAGAGATCGCCTGATCGAAAGGCGAAAGATAGACGTTTCGTAGGGACAAGATTATCGTGTTGCTGAATGCCGGGTACCGGCCTACTCGAAGCGCTCAACTCCTCGCCTGTCCTTCTCTCCGCAAGCTTGCCTTGGCTAGCCTGCTTCCTAAACTGTCCGCATCTGCAAGCGGCTGGAGAGAGGACGCCTGCTCAACGGGCACGCCCGGACTCCCTCGCCATGGGGAGAGGGCTGAGGTGAGTGGTTGTGCCCGCCGTTCAAGGCACCGCTAATCCAACGCACACCACCAACGCGCCCTTCAACAAATCCTCCCATCAGAGAAAATTAATGCGTGATTAAAATCGCTTTACGGCGTACGATGCCATTGTTGTTTATCCTCTCACTCTTGCCGCTGAGCACTCCCGGTCAGCGGCATCTTTTTTTGCCGGTCAGCGTTTCGTCAGCCGGGGCATGCCATTATGGCGCGGACGGTTTTTCTCATCTTGCCGTCGACGCCCCCGCCTCCCCGCAACCCGGCGGGGGCTGTTTATTCTGGCGCCTGGCCGGGGCCACGATCTGGCAGCCTTCTTCGCGAGCATGAATGCCTCAATAGCGGAAGCCGTTCACGGTCATCCGGCTGTTTCCGCCATCGTCTCGACGTAAAGCCATCCTCAAAACCAATACGTTAATAGAACTTGTGACGGGGACGCCGATCGATGACTTGTAATTTTTGCGGCAATACAACCACTTTAAGTGCCAAGGCGGTCATTTTGCTCGGATTGCTTGGCGGAATGAGCGCCGCTCCGGCACCGGCTGCGGCGGAGGACAGCGCTACCGACGTTGGCATCAGGGCCTTCAAGGAGATCTGCCTCGCTTCCGCTCCCTCTTTCGCCAACGGCGCTCAGCTTGCCAAGAAATATGGCGTCGAGACTTGGCTGCCTCTCGGAAAGGAAAAGATGGGGATGACGAAGGATCATTCCTTGTCCGTTCAGATAAAGCCCAGCAGGGAATGTGCGATTACCACCCCTACACGGCCCGGCGCGACCGTCCATACCCAGTTTATGAAGGCTATCACCAGCGCCACGAAACCAGCGGCGATCACGAAAGAGACGTCATTCCGGTTTAGCGGTATTATTGGTGGCAAGAAATATGTTTTTGGGCATATCCGGCACGATGGCGAAGCCTACGTCATGTCGCCCAAGAATTAATACCGTGCCACTATTGGAGCGAAACTCTTGGGCGCGGCTTCGAGCGGCCCAAGGACGCAGATATGCTGCTGTTCCAATGGGGAACGTCCTATAGGGGGCGGCTTGAAGGAACCTGCGCACTGAAACTCCGCCCGCGCAGGCAAAATTGGACTAAAATGTTTGCTGGTTTGTTGGCTGTGGTGGAGGGAGTGCCATGAGCATGGGGCACAACCCTTCATCCTGTCCTTCTCCCGATGGGAGAAGAGACGCTTTCTCGACGGGCACGCCGGGACTCCCTCTCCCTGTGGGAGAGGGCTGGAATGAGGGGTAATGCCCTGTGGCCATGCCCCTTCTCCCCCAGCAGTTAGCCGAGGCGCGCGGTGCCGCTCTTGCCGTCGTCGCGGCGCCAGCGTACGACCGTGGGGCTCAGGCGGTGCATGGTGAAGCAATGCGCCTTGCCACCCATCCAGCTCCGCCATTGAAGGCAGAGCCTCAACTCCGACACCCACCAGCGGCCGCGATCCGCCGTGATCGATTCGCCGTCGAGCAGCGCAAGCTCGGTCCGGCCGCTAACGCTGCCATTCTTGGAGTAACGGATCGGCACCTCGCCCAAAGGGGTGGCGATATATACGGTTTTACCTGCGATTGCGTTCTGGAGATCCGCGCCGGCCATTTGCTGGGCCTGAGCGAAGCTGAACGGCGCCAAGGCCAATAGGATACCGGCAAGCATGCGCTTCATGTTTCGTAAACTCGCTTCGTTCTTTTGATTGGATCGGGCAAATCCCGCCACGCGGAAGCCGGGCAAAAAGTAAGCCAGGCAGCTGCCCCTCTATGCGTGCGAAGCATAGGGCCGAAAAGGGTTAAAATGTGGCAATGTTTCACGGGTATCGCTGAAGCCCGCAAGCGCTTTGCTAAGACTGTTCCATCTGCTTTCTGGAAATCTGCGGTGCGTTTCGATGCTTGGCTGATTGAGTGCAGGTATTTTTCCAAATCGTTGAACCGGCGTTGTTTCGACTAAGCGATTGATTGTCCCATGAAATACAGAATTTCGCAGCGCGGCGGGAAGCCTAATTTATGATCGGCATCTATATTTGATGCGATTTTGTAAACCTGGAATTTACCGCAACTCGGCGAGCCTTTTGCAAGAATACGCCGAAAAAACCACGTAACGGTGTATACCACGTCCAAATTAACGCTAGTAAGAGCTTGCGTGAAACGAACGGGCGGTCAAGCAGAGCCGGAAATCCATTCCGTGACAGAAAACGGCCCCAGCAATGAAATTGCCCGCAGGCTCGCGCAGCCGGCCAAAGCCCAGATGCAATTATGCCTCTATTGCTTTGTAGTTAGCTTCGCCCCTGCCGGCTCGCTTGCCGGCCAGGGCGAAGGAGCGATTATGCGCGCATCACCCGGACTACCCGCCTGGCGTTCCACTATCTTTTGCGCATTGCTTGCAGTCATTGGCGGATGCGCTTCGAATCCCGCCTTGTCCGCCGAGGAGTTGAAAGCGATGGACCAGCCATCGGCGGCCGATGCGGCGTGGCTGAATACCGTCGCACAGAAAGCCATCAAGTGGTTGCTGGCGCAGGAGGCACGCCTCTTGAAGCAAGGCCGGCCGCTTGCGGCGGACGAAATGGAGCTGGCGCGGCGCATGGGCGTGCAGCATCCGGAGAAGGTGCGCGTTCTGGTGCTGGCCCAATTTCCGTTCCCGGACGATCCGGAGCTTGCCAGCCAAGCAGCAGCGCTCGGCCTCGGCTCGGATCAGGCCGGCGGTTTCAGCATGGGCTATGCGGTGCTCGTCAAGCCGCAGTTTGAGGGCCGGCGCTCGCTTTTGGCGCACGAGCTGGTGCATGTGGCGCAGCGCGAGCGGCTCGGCATCGATGCGTTTATCCGGCGCTATCTCCTGGAGTTAAAAACCGTGGGCTACAGCCACTCGCCGCTGGAGATGGAGGCGAACCGCATGATGCGGGAGTCCGGCAGTTGAAATCCGGCGGCCTGTACTTGCTGAGCGTGTAATCTGGGGGCCGGAAGCACATTTGTGTTCGTCCTATCCTGCCGGTTGAGGTCAAGCCGGTCAAAGCCAGAGCGCCAAGCAGGATCTCCGCCGCTTCCAGCCCGTTTCCGCGCACGCTATTTCAATAGGTTGCGCAATCCTGCGCCTGTTGTTCATCCGGTGCGGCTCAGCTCTTCTCGGCCGATGCGAATGAGTTGTATGCGGGCAACAGCAAAAAACGCCATGCGGCGCGAAGCTTTAGACTGTCGCAATTGGCGTCGACAGAGGGCGGCCAATGTGCTCTCCACACGCTCACGGCGCGCAGCCCGATCGATTGGAACCCTGCAATGAAAAAAATGATCCAAGGTACGCTGGCGACCCTGTTCGGGCCATCGCGCAACGATCAGTATGCCGCCCACATCAAGCGCCTTGCCGATATCGCCCAGGAATGTGCCGCTCACTTCCGCAAGACCAACGGGCAAGATGCGCAGGGGATCATCGTTTTCGAGCATCGGGCCGACAGGATCGTCGCCGAGATCCATGAGCTGCTCGACAACTCGTTCATCATGCGCTTCGACATTCCCGATGCTATGCGGCTCACCGATGTTCTCGATGACGTCATCGACGGAATGCGGAAGGTCGTGCTGCACATCCAAGCCTACAAAATCTACCTGTCGCAACTGAGGCCCGAAGCCCATGAACTCATGGAGGTCGCCGCCCGCATGCTCGTGCATGTCGATAAGCTCGTCATGATGCTGGCGGAACCGCGTTTGTCCCTTTCGCGGGTGCGCGCGGAAGCCGACATCATCGATGAGTTCGAAAGCGAAGCTGATCGCCTCGTTTCCGGCTATGAGCGAGCCCTGGTCGACGAGTTCGCCGGCCCCGGCAAGGACGTGCTCGCGTTCATTGCCTGGCACCAGTTGTTCCACCTCCTGGAGCAGATAACGGACGACGCCAATCACTGCGCACGCCAGATTGTTTCGCTGGCCCGTAAGGAGGCGTGAGGTGAGCGCGCTTACAATCGGTCTGGCGTTCGCCCTATTCACTGTGCTTGCCGCCGAGTTCGTCAATGGGTGGACGGATGCGCCCAACGCCATTGCGACCGTTGTTTCAACGGGAGTGATGACGGCGCGGCAAGCCATCGCCATGGCGGTGGTGATGAACACCGTTGGCGCCATGGCCGGAACGGCAGTCGCCGCCACCGTCGGCAAAGGCATCGTGGCTCCATCGGCGCTGACAATACCAGCCATCGCCGCAACCATGGTCGCGATCATCGGATGGGGCTCGCTGGCTGCCCGGCTCGGCATCCCCGTGTCCAAGTCTCACGCCCTTCTGGCGGGTCTTGCCGGGGCGGGCTTTGCCGGCGGCGGCTGGGAGGCCCTGCAATGGGCTGGCTGGGAGAAGGTCATCATCGGTCTGGCCAGTTCGCTCTTCGTGGGTTTCGTTGGCGCCTTTGCCCTTGGCCGGATCATTATCGCGCTCGCGGCCAAGGCCAGCCCGACGCGCGCAAAGCGCAATTTCGACCGGGCGCAGATGGCCTCAGCCGCCTTCATGGCCTTCAATCATGGCCTCAACGACGGCCAGAAGTTCATGGGCGTGTTCGCGATGACGCTGTTGGCAGGCGGCGCCATCCCCGAGTTCCACATTTCCTGGTGGGTGATACTTATCTGCGCCTCGACGATGGGCGCCGGCACCAGCTTCGGCGGCTGGCGCATCATCCAGACGGTGGGCGTCAAGATGGCGCGGCTCACCTCCTGGCAGGGCTTCGCCGCAACCATGGCGGCGTCGACGACGATCTATGTCGCGTCGTCATATGGCGTTCCGCTGTCGACCACGCACACGATCACCAGCGCGGTGGTCGGCGTAGGCGCCAGCAAACGCGTGTCGGACGTGCGCTGGAGAGTTCTGCGCCGCATCATGCTGGCCTGGGGGGCGACCTTTCCCGCCTGCGCGGTGCTCGCCTTCCTTGCTACAAGCATCGCCAACTACCTCTGGAAATGAGCGCTTGTTCGCCGGCCTCAATATCGAGCCTTTGAGTTTTAGCCCTTCCGGCGGTATTATCCTTTCATTTGGAAAAATTGCATTATCTTTGCAGCTTTTAACGTCAGCCATGGGGAGCATCTCATGTACGCCCGCCGGCAAGTTGCGGCCTTGCCGCTGCGCCGCACGCCTGAGGGTTTGGTGGAAGTTCTGCTCGTGACCTCGCGGGACACAGGCCGCTGGATCATACCGAAAGGCTGGCCGTCGAAGCGGCTCAGCGATGGCATGGCAGCGGCTCGCGAAGCCTGGCAAGAGGCCGGCGTTAAGGGCAAGATCGCTTCAGAGGCGATCGGCTCCTATCGTTATGTAAAGGCGGAACTTGGCTTTCAGGCAATCGATGTCAGCGTCTTCGTGCTTGAGGTTACAGAAGAGCATCAAAGCTGGCGTGAAATGCACCAGCGGCGCAGGGAATGGTTTAAAGTCACCGAAGCCGCCGCTCAAATCTGCGAGCCAGAACTTGCCGGACTGATCGAAAAACTTAACGGCGTGAGCGGTTGCGGACCGATCCAAGTTCCATGAAGATGCTTAGTCTTGTGTGGGCGCGCAACTTTTTTTACTGGCGGATCAAGCCGGGCACGAAAGCTCGCCCATGCGCGCGAGGATGGCGGCGTGGCTGAGGATGCCGTTCTTGAGGCATTTGAGTTCGAACTTCTCGTTCGGGCTATGAATGCGGTCGTCTGCTAGACCGAAGCCTACGAGGATGGAGTTGAGGCCCAGCTTCTCCTTCACGTTGCCCACGACGGGGATGGAGCCGCCGCAGCCGATCATCGCCGCCGGCTTGCCGTAGATATCGGCGAGGCCGGGACGCGCGGCTTGCATGAACGGCCCGCTGCTTGGCACGAGGATGCCGGCCGAGGCGCCCATCTCCTCAATGGTCCATCTGCAATCCGGCGGGGTGCGCTCATCCAGAAACTTCCGTAAACTTTGTAAAATCTTGGCCGGGTCTTGATCCGGCACGGTGCGGAAGCTCAGCTTGGCGGAAGCGCGGGTGGCGATAACGGTCTTCGAGCCGGGTCCGGTATAGCCGCCCCAGATGCCGTGCAGGTCGCAGGTTGGCCGCGCCCAGGTGCGCTCCATAGGGGTGTAGCCGGCCTCGCCCACGGATTGCGTCAGGCCGATCTCCTTGAGGAAGGCGGCCTCGTCGAAGGGCAGCGCGGCCCAGTCCTGCCTTTCTTCCGCCGACAGCTCTGCAACGCTGTCGTAAAAGCCGGGGATCTGCACGCGGCCGTCAGGCCCATGAAGCTGGCCCAGGATTTCGGTGAGCGCGTTGAGCGGGTTGACCACCGCGCCGCCATAGAGGCCGGAATGCAGATCGCGCGACGGGCCTTCCAGCGTCACCTCGGCATAGACGTTGCCGCGCAGGCGGTAGGTGATCGCGGGCGTATCGATGTCCCAGGAATTGGTGTCGCAGATGATGGCAACGCCGGCTTTGCCGAGCGAGGCGGCGTGCCGCGAGAGAAAGCCTGGAAGCGATACGCTGCCGCTTTCCTCCTCGCCCTCGATCAGCACAGTCACCGTGACCGGGAGCGTGCCATGCACCGCCTTCCAGGCGCGGAAGGCTTCGAGGAAGGTCATCACCTGCCCCTTGTCGTCCGAGGCTCCGCGCGCGACCACGCGCTTGCCATGCGGGCCGTCCACGATGGCGGGCTCGAAGGGCGGGCTTTCCCACAGCTCAAGCGGCTCGGGCGGCTGTACGTCGTAATGGCCGTAGTAAAGGAGATGCGGGGCGTTCGGGGTTCCGGCCTTGCACCGTGCCACGAGAATGGGATGGCCCGGCGTCTCATGCAACTCCGCCGTAAAGCCCAGCGCAAGGAATTCGCCGAGCAGCCAAGCACCAGCGTGCTTCACCTCGTCCTTATAGACGGGATCGGTTGAAATCGAAGGGATGCTCAAAAACTCGATATACCGCGAAACAGACTCGGCAAAATCACTCTCGATCTGCGCCAAAACCGGCTCAAGCTTCGTCATCCAATGCTCCTAAAATATGAAAGCCCCCCATTCTGTCCTTCTCCGCAAGGGAAGCAAGGCAGAATGAGGGGCTCTTGAGCTTTTGACGCAATCTTAAGTGGACGGCTGGGGCTCCATGCCGCCGAGGTCGGGGTCCTTGCGCGGGGTGCGGGCGCCCGTCGTAGGAACCGCGGAGCGGCGCTTGGGCTGATCTTCGTTCATGGTGAACTCGCGCACCGGCGGCTTGCCGTTGAGTAAGTCCCGCACCTCCTGGCCCGACAGGGTCTCGTATTCGAGCAAGCCCTTGGCCAGCGTGTGCAGATCTTCGAGGTGCTCCGTCAGGAAGGTGCGTGCCCGCTGTTCGCCTTCGTCCACAAGGCGCCTAACCTCGGAGTCGATCAGTTGGGCGGTATCCGGCGACATATTCTGCGACCGCGTCACCGAATGGCCGAGGAACACCTCCTCCTGGTTGTCGCGATAGCGGATGCGGCCGAGCTTGTCGCTCATTCCGTACTCGGTGACCATCGAGCGGGCCATGTTCGTGGCCTGCTTGATGTCGTTCGCGGCGCCTGTCGTGACGTTTTCCGGGCCGAAGATGATCTCTTCCGCAACGCGCCCGCCGAAGACCATCGCGAGATAGGCTTCCATCTCGTGCTTCTTCATGCTGTAGCGGTCGCGCTCCGGCAGATTGTAGGTGACGCCAAGCGCGCGCCCGCGCGGGATGATCGTTACCTTGTGCAGCGGATCGTTGCCGGGGATGAACAGGCTGACCAGCGAGTGCCCCGCCTCATGGTAGGCGGTGAGGCGCTTCTCCTCCTCGGTCATGGCCATCGAGCGGCGTTCGGCGCCCATCATGACCTTGTCCTTGGCGTCCTCAAACTCGTGCTGGGTCACGACGCGTTTGCCGCGCCGCGCGGCCAGGAGTGCCGCCTCGTTCACCAGGTTCGAGAGGTCGGCGCCCGAGAAGCCCGGCGTGCCGCGCGCGATCACCTTGAGATCGACATCGGGGGCGAGCGGAACCTTGCGGACGTGAACCTTGAGAATCTTCTCGCGGCCGATGATATCCGGCGCAGGCACGACCACCTGCCGGTCGAAGCGGCCAGGACGCAGCAGGGCCGGATCGAGCACGTCGGGGCGGTTGGTCGCGGCGATGAGGATGATGCCCTCGTTCGCCTCGAAGCCGTCCATCTCGACCAGGAGCTGGTTCAGCGTCTGCTCGCGCTCGTCATTGCCGCCGCCGAGGCCCGCGCCGCGATGCCGGCCGACCGCGTCGATTTCGTCGATGAAGATGATGCAAGGCGCGTTCTTCTTGGCCTGCTCGAACATATCGCGTACGCGGCTGGCGCCCACGCCCACGAACATTTCCACGAAGTCGGAGCCGGAGATGGTGAAGAACGGCACGTTGGCTTCGCCGGCAATGGCGCGGGCCAGGAGCGTCTTGCCTGTGCCGGGAGGGCCAACCAGGAGCGCGCCGCGCGGGATACGCCCGCCCAGCCGCTGGAATTTCTGCGGATCGCGCAAGAACTCGACAATTTCTTCCAAATCGTCCTTGGCCTCGTCCACACCCGCCACGTCATCAAAGGTAACGCGGCCTTGCTTTTCGGTGAGCAATTTGGCCTTCGACTTGCCGAAGCCCAGCGCCCGGCCGCCGCCCGACTGCATCTGACGCATGAAGAACACCCAGACCGCGATCAGGAGCAGCATGGGGAACCAGTTCACGAGCACGCCAAGCAGCGAGGGAACCTCGTCGGAGGCGGGCTTCGCGTCGAAGCGCACGTTCTTGTCGTGCAGGCGTTTAACCAGTTCCGGATCGTTCGGCATGTAGGTCTGGTAGGTCTGGCCGCTGGACAGCGTGCCCGTGACCTGATTGCCGGAAATGGTTGCCGAGCGGACGTTGCCGGCGTCCACATCGCTTAAGAATTGAGAGTATTCAATACTTGTCGTGCGATTCCCTTTGGGGTTGTTCTGCACGAGATTGAACAGCGCGACCAGGAGAAGAGCGATAATGATCCAGATCGCCAAATTACGGAAGTTCGAGTTCATGGAGACGATGTCTTCCCCTAATGCTACGTACTGAGCGAACAGGCAGAGCGGATAATCAGCTGGCCTTACCGCTCAACGAAGCCAGGATAAGTGAGCCAATTAGGTGAAACATAGGGTACGGGCTAGGCTTTGCCAAGCAGGGTTTCCCATGGGCTTCAGGTTGATATGAGAAAATGGCTAAGGCGCGGCGCGAGCTGCAACCGAAGAGGCACAGTTTGCGTAGCCGCGAGATTGGCATCGCAAAACCCCGCCGCTGGGGCGCTCAAGACGTGCTCGCCCTGCCAGAGTGCCGGTGAGGCGAGCGCTGCGAGCCTGTTGGCTTGTAGGGTTTTCCCCTGCTTCTTCAGCGCCTTGCGGCAAATTGCCCAACCCTGCGCGCCCAGCGGGGCCACCGAGAGATCGCCGCTCAGGTTTGGCGCAATCGTTAATGTAAATCTTCCATCCCAAAGGAAAGTGCTTCCGGGTTGGCAAGGCTGCCAGGCTTGGCTCATACGGCCGGGCTCGCGATAGAAGCCGAGAACGCCCGCCGCCGCAATGACAAGGCAGCCGCCAAGCGCTGCCTCCCGCTTGCCGGCGCGCAATTCCTCCAGCAGACGCTCCATCTTGGTCATGCGCGGCGGCTCGTCCCTGCCGCCAGCCAGCGCCAGCGCCCGCGACAGCACGCGGAGAGCGATTTCAGGGGCGAGCGCCAGAAAGGCCTGAAGGCCGATCTGCCCTTGTGCAAGGCTCGTGACGCGGAAATGCCGTTCAAGGAACTCCGCCGCGATGCAGGAGAGCGCTTCGCGGCTGCGGCCGAGGCGCGCCGCACTCAAGGCAAGCGCCGGCCGCGCGATGCCCGCCGCCGCTAGCGCCTGCATGGCGTGGCGCAGCCGCACGCGCTCGAAGGAGGCGTTGCTATTGCTGGGGTCGGTCACGAAGGGGATGCCGCGGCTTCGAAGGTAGGCGGTGAGGCGGGCCTTGGAGAGGCCGAGCAAAGGCCGGACGATGGGCAGGCCAGGCACGCTCCGAAACCGGGGCCATCGCCGCGAGCCCATCCAGCCCGCTGCCCCGGCGCAGGCGCATCAGAAAGGTCTCGGCCTGATCGTCCTCCGTGTGCGCGGCGGCCAGGCAGGCGATGTCCATCTCGCGGCAATAGGCAGCCATTAGCCCATAACGGGCCTCGCGCGCCGCCGCCTGAATGCCGGTCCTGGGCTTTTCGCCGGTCCAGGCCAGTGTGGTGTGCGCAAAGCCAAGCCCGCGCGCCTCTCCGGCCACGAATGCCGCTTCTGCGGCGCTTTCAGGCCGCAGTCCATGATCGACGGTGAGAACCGCGATGCTGGCCGGCTCGCGTCCCTTCAGAGTGGCCCAGCGCGCCGTGAGATGCATGAGAGCCATGCTGTCCGGCCCCCCGGACACGGCCAGCGCCGTGGCAGGGAAGACTTCCAGCGGGGTGAAGGCGCTTAGGAGCGCGGCGTCGCCAATAATGCGTGGCACGGCACTTCCACGGGTGTTGGGCGGATAATACTAGTACAGGGTGCAGGAAGTCCTGACGCATATGGCCGTCATCGCGAGGCCGCCTTGGCGGCCGTGGCGATCCAGGCGCAAAGCGCGAGGGACAGGGTGAGGGGCGTTGCGGCCAGTTATTCGGCACAAGCGCAGCCAATGCGCCACGCTCAATGGCAGCTCGCCCGTTTCTTTTCTGCTTCCGCGCGCTGCATAATAGACTGCGGCGCTTTGGGATAGCGCTGCGCGAGTTCCGCGAAGGTCGCGCAGGCGTCGTTGTTGTTGCCTAGCCGCCTGAGCGAGATCGCGAGCTTTAGCAGCGCTTCGGATGCCCGCTCGCTCGAAGGATAATTCGTGAAGGTCTTGAGGAACCTGTCGGCGGCGGTCTTGTATTCGCCGCTCACGAACGCTGCCTCGCCATACCAATATTGTGCGCTGCCAGCGAGCGGATCGGACGGATACTCGTCGAGAAACTGCTGGAAATAGCCCTCGGCGGCGGTGTATTCGCGGCGGTTGAGCGCGCCGTAGCCCTGGTCGAAAAGCGCGCGCGCCGGGCCGCTGCCGGGGCCGCCTGCCGCGGGCGCTGGTGCGGGCGGGTGCGGCGCCGCGGCGCTCTGCTGCCTGGGCGCATAGGCCGGAGCTGGCGGCGCTCCCAACGCCGGAAGCTGCTGCTTATCCTCGAAACCGCTTGCCGGCTGCGACCCGTAATCGGCTTCCCCCCTCTGCTGCGAACGGGGTGCGGGACTGCCGCCGCCGCCGCCTTCGCCAAGCCGCGCTTCGAGGCGTTCGATTCGCTGGGTGAGATCGGCGATCTGTTCGGAAAGCTGGCGAATCTGCTCGGAGCTGCCGCCTCCGCCTGCCGCCGCCGCATATCCCGAGCCGCCACCTGCATTGCTCTTGGCGAGGGTCTCGACCGCGGCCACTACGCCTTGCAGATCGGCTATCTGCTGCTCCAGGCGCTCAAGGCGCGCGCCACCGGCAGCCGCGCCACCGCCGTCGGCGGGAGCCCGCATTTGCGCCGCCGCAGGCATGGCGGCAACTGCCATGGCAAGAGAGATCGAGGCTGCTGCGAAGAGTTCTCATGGACACGCCCTATTTTATCGGCACTGCCCCCGTTCTCAGCCGCGCGCGCCGTGCTGTCAACCGCTTTGCTGGTATGTCCCAGGGCAATCGGGTGAAAAAGGGCGTGACATAGGGAGCGAATGCTAAATCCATCGCAAGCCTCTGATTCGCAAGGGGAGGGACGGCGATGGACAGTGGTTCGGCAGATTGCGGGGCTTTGGGAGAGAGCGTTGTTTTCCTGGTCTATTTTAAGGATTTACAGGATCCGAGGCAGCAAGGGAAGGTGATCTACCCGCTGAACGAAGTGTTGCTTCTGTGCTTGCTGGCGGTGCTGGCTGGGGCGGAGACCTTTACGGACATAGCCCTTTTCGGGGAAAAGAAGCTCGCTCTGCTTCGCCGCTTCCTGCCTTTTCGCGACGGAACGCCCCCGCACGACCGGCTCAGTTCCATCTTTGCGGCGCTGGATGCCGAAATGTTCCAGCGCTGTTTCGTTTCCTGGGTGGCGTCGATAACCGGCGTTCCAGCCGAAGTCATCGCCATCGACGGCAAGACCTCGCGGCGCTCCTGCAAGAAAAAAGGCGCCAACGATGCGATCCACGTTGTCTCCGCTTTTGCCGCGGAGCAGCGTCTCGTGCTTGGACAGACCAAGGTGGACGAAAAATCGAACGAGATTATCGCCATTCCCAAGCTGTTGAACATGCTGAAGATCGAAGGCGCCATCGTGACCATCGACGCGATGGGTTGCCAAAGAGAAATCGCGCAGAAAATTATCGATAAAGAAGCCGATTACGTTCTCGCCCTGAAAGGAAATCAGGGCACCCTGCGCGAGGATGTCGAGCTTTTCGCCGCCGAGCAGAAGGATAAAAACTTCAAAGACACCGAAATCAGCCGCCACGAGACCGTGGGCGGCGATCATGGCCGCATTGAAACACGAACGTATACTGTACTGCATGACGTTGGCTGGCTACAGGAACGCCACAACTGGCCAGGCCTGAAAGGCGTGGTCATGGTCGAGAGTACGCGCGAAATCGGAGACAAAATCGAGCAGGAGACACGGTTTTATATCACGTCCCTGGTGCTAACGGCAGCACTGCTCGGGCCAATCGTTCGCAGCCACTGGGCCATCGAGAACAGCTTGCACTGGGTGATGGACATGGTCTTCCGCGATGACGAGTGCCGGGTGCGCGAGGGCAACGCCGCCACCAACTTCGTCACGGTCAAGCATATGGCTCACAACCTCACACGCAGGGCGCCGGGCAAAACGTCCATCCGCGCAAGGCGCAAGGCTGCCGCCTGGGACGACGACTATCTCGTAAGCCTTGTCGCGGCTTGAAAGTTTCACCCGATTCCCCTGCGGTATGTCCCCACCGCGCGAACCGCTCTTTCCGCGGGTTTGCCAAACGCCAGAGGGATAGAACGGTCCCAGCCTTTGCCTGAGAACGAGCCCTTGAGCGGGGAAAAGTGGAACCGCGTGCGTACCCCGACCGGCCAGCTTGCCTGCTTCCTCGATATTCCCCTGTTCCCAGCAATCGTTTACTGCGGGGCGATGCGGCCTCAAATCTGGGGGCATGGGACCGCTGCGATCGGTATCGCAATCGCCGCCGCGCCGGTACTCACCTTCCTCGTACCGCGCCGCGCCGAAGGCAAAGCCGTTTCTCCGGTCCACACCGCGGCTAATACCCCATTGGATAGCTGATGGTGGTGAACGGCCGGTACTGATAGAGCCAGGTTTCGGTCAGCACCTGATCGCCGGATTTGAGGTACAGACGAATCTCCACCGGATCGTTGCCTTCAACGGTCAGGTCGAATAGGGCGCGCCAATGGCCCGGAACCTCGTTGGGAACCGCCTCGGCGTAGGTGTAGGTGATCTCGCCGCGCGACGACCACAGCACCAGCTCGGGCTTCACCCCATAAGGCAGATTCTTCAACGGCCCGCCCAGGAACTCTACGTCGAACTTGCGCACACCGGCAGCGGGGCGGGGCTTGCCCGGCTGCCCGCCACGGCCCAGGCGCGTTGCCACGCAGCGGCCGAGCGGCGTCGGATAAGGCTCGTCCGCAAGCCAGTGCAGGCGATAGCGCAGCTCGATACGGCCGCCTGCCTCGACGGGCTTTTGCGGGCACCAATAGGCGGTGATGTTGTCGTTGATCTCGTCGTCGGTGGGGATTTCGACGAGCTGGACGGTGCCCTTGCCCCAATCGCCGATGGGCTCGACCCAGGTGGAAGGCCGCTTCTCGTAGCCGACGCCGTCGAGATAATGGTCGAAATTGCGGTCGCGCTGCAAAAGGCCGAAGCCGCGCGGGTGCTCATCCTGGAACGTCGACACGGAAACGTGCGCAGGGTTGTTGAGCGGCCGCCAGATATGCTCGCCGCCGCCGGTCCACATGGCAAGGCCGTCGGAATCGTGCACCTCCGGGCGCCAGTCGATCCCGGCGCGCTTCACACTCTCGGAGTACCAGTACATCGTGGTGAGCGGTGCCAGGCCAAGCCGCTCCACGGCCTGCCTGAAGAAGAGCGCGGCCTCGATTTCCATGACCACGCCCTTGGTGCGCTCCATGATGAAGCGGTAGGCGCCGGCCACGCTCGGCCCGTCGAGCAGTGCACAGACAGTGATGGTCTTGGACTTCTGGTGGCGAAGGCAGGAACCAGAAGCCGGTGAAGTCCGGGAATTCCTCCGGCGAGCCGCTGCCGGGCGTGATTGCGATTCCCCTAGCGGACATGCCGACCTGGCCAAGCTCGCCCTTGCCGCGGAAATAGGAGGCGCCCAGGAAGGAGACCCAGGGCTCGGCCTTGCGCCAGTCCTCGTGTCCGGCCTTGGGCTCGCGCACCCAAAAGCCCGCCATTGGCGACGGGTTCACGGGCAACTGCGCCGCGACGTTCCCGGATGGAATCGTGAAATAGCCGGGATCGAAGAGGATTTCGCGGGCAACGTCCTGCCCGCCGCTCTGCTCCACCGCGTACATGCGCACGGTCTTGGGGAAATATCCCCCCACATGCATGAAGGTGACCGGATAGACGCCCGGTTCGCCGTCGCCGAACAGCGCGTATTCCGGCTTGTAGTGGAGCTGGCCGTGGGCGTCGTAATCGATGGAGGCGACGATCTTGGGGTCTGGCCGCGGCGGCGCAACATATGCCGCGCCCGCGAGCGCTTGTGCCTGAGACTTTAGCCAGTCGTAGGAAAACGGTTGCGGGCCGGCCATGCGCAGGCCGGGCGTACCGGCACGCGCGGGAAAACCGGCAAAGGCCTGGGCAGCGAGCGCAAGTTGGAGAAAGCTACGGCGGTCGATCATGGTCCTTCCTGTACAGCTATGCTGCGGGCACAACACCGCGCTCCCCCGTTTTTCGCGGGTAGAGTTGGGGAGATGCGAGCCTTACACTTTTTTTATAAGCCCCTTTCGCCGCATGTCTCTAGCGCGGCGTTAACGAAATGGGAAGCGGCATTCTTGGGGCAACTTTCGTATTACGTGCGGGCCTTTAGCGCCGCAGCAACTGCTGGCACAGCGCGGGGATCGGCGATCATGCCGATGTGGTTGACGCCAGGGATTACGGTCACCGGGATATCGGGCCGGACCGCGTGAACGGTTGGCTCGAACTTCCCCGCGTCAAAAAGATCGTCCTCGGCGCCCACAAGGATTTGCAGCGGGACGCGGGCTCGTCTCAGGCCGGCGGCATAATTGCGGGTGCCGAACTCTTTGAGGAGGCGGAATGAGTAGGTCCCGGCGAGCAAGGGGGCTCTGGCGGGATCGATCGCGAAGGCGATCACGGGCAGATGGTCGAGCGCGTGGATTCCGAAGCGGTTGAGGATGGAAATCGCGATGTACCTTGGAATGAACGGCCTGGCCCATGCGCGCGCTTCTTTCCGGAAGGTTGGGGCGTGCGCGCCGAGCATCGGGGCCAGCAGAACGGCCCGCTCGAACAGGCCGCCATTTCGCGATGCGGCGGCGTGCAAGGCGAAGCCCCCTCCAGCAGAGGAGCCGAGCAGAACAAGGCGCGCGCCTGGGTGACGGCTTTGAATGGCGCCGGCGAAATCCTCAAGATCGTCGTCGAGCTGCCCGGCGTAGTCGATATCGCCGCGCCGCCCGGTCTCTCCATGCCCCCGGATATCGGGCGCGTAAACCTGCATGCCTTCCGCAGCCAGCGCCTTCGCAAGCGGATGCAGACTAATGCCCGATCCTGCCGAGCCGTGGATCGCTATGACCAGGGTTTCCCGCCCGTTCGCGGGAGCCGCATGCCAATGGCGGAACCCGATGGTTCCGCCGCCGCGTGCGGGAAGCTTTTCGACGCGGGGCAAATCGCTGAAGTCCATCTTGTCGAATACGCTGCCTATCGAGGCTAGCGGAGGCGGCGGCTCGCTCTTCCCGAACACGATCATTCCAGCAAGAATTCCGGCACACCCCGCCGCCAGCACGAGGATAAGGACGAACAGGGTTTGCAGCATCGCGACCCCAAAAAAGCAGCCAATTTCAATAAATTACTGCGCGCTTCCGGCCAAGGCAAGCAGCTCCTTGGCCTTGGCTACGTCGGCGGCCATCTGTGCGGTGAGCAGTTCGGCGGAGCGGAATTTCGCGTCCTCGCGCACGAAGCCCACGAACTCGATCTCCATGTCCTTGCCGTACAGGTTGCCATCGAAATCGAAGAGGAAGGTTTCGAGCAGCGGCAGGCCGGCGTCGAAGGTCGGCCTGGTGCCGAGATAAGCCGCTCCCCTAAGCTTCTCACCGTCCACATAGGCATGAACGGCGTAGATCCCGTGCTTCAGCGTGACGCCGTCTTCGAGGCGGATATTCGCGGTCGGGTAGCCCAGGCCCTGCCCGCGCCCCGCCCCGCTTTCCACCTTGCCGGAAATCCGCCAATAGTGGCCCAGTATCTCCGCGGCGGCGGCTACGTCGCCCTCGGCGATCAATTCGCGGACACGGGTGGATGAAAAAATTTCGCCTGCATTTCCTTGGGCTTCGACCACGGTGACACCGAAACCGTGCTTGCGGCCTTCCTCGGCGAGGACGCCCGGATTGCCGCCACGGCCCTTTCCGAAAAAGAAGTTATAACCAACCGAAGCGTGCCTGATCGCGAAAGCCTCGGCAAGAATGATGCGCACGAATTCCGGCGCGGTGAGCGCCGCAAGCTCGCGGTCGAACGGGATCACCGCGGTGAAGCCGCAGCCATAGGCCGACAACAGCTCAAGCTTGCGCGGAAGATTCGTCAGCCGGAAGAATGGCTTGATTGGCTGGAAGAACATCCGGGGGTATGGCTCGAACACCATCACGCCCATAGGCAGCCCGCCCTCGGCAGCCTTCGCCCTGGCGGCATCGAGCACGGTACGGTGGCCGCAATGCACGCCGTCGAAAGTGCCGATAGCGAGCGAAGCTCCCTTCAGATGCTGGGGAACCTCCCGCCAGCCCCGGACAACGTCCATTCCGCCTCTCTTATTTTGCTGCGCGCGAGGGGACCATGAGCACCGCCTCGCCTTCCAGAACGATCTTTTCGCCCACCGTGCAGGCGCAGTTGAAGATTGCCCTTTTCCGGTGCTCGATCAAGTCGGAGATCCGTACGGTCGCGGTGACGCGGTCGCCGATGTGGACGGGCGCCCTGAAGTTTAGCGTTTGCGAGATGTAGATGCAGCCCGGCCCTGGGAGCTTGGTGCCGAACACCGCCGAAATATAGGAAGCGCTCAGCATCCCGTGCGCGATGCGCAGGCGGAAGGGCGTTTCCTTGGCATAAGCCTCGTCGAGATGGATCGGGTTGATGTCGCCGCTAAGCTCGGCAAAGGACTGAATTCCTTCGCTGCTGACGATCTGGGCGATGCTCGCCTCCATGCCGACGTGAAGGTCCTCGAAAAAATGGCCCGGACCTATCGTGGTGGTCATCGTCCCTCCTACGCCACTCATAATGCCCCAGCGCCGCACTAACCCGGTCGCTTGGCGAACAACCGGAACCGTCTTTCGCTGCAGCGCAACATAACCTATATACGGAGGGCTCCAGGCTTTCCGCAAGTTGGCCAAAAGTCACCATCGCAGGTGCGGCATGGCGGCGGCCGGCCGGAAGGGCTTGCCCGCGAAAAGCGCCTCTAGCATGGGCGGGGTAAACCCATCCTCCGCCGCATCGCCCAGGTTCACGCGGCTGGCGATATAGATCGCGTCGAAGCCCTGGGCGCAGGCGCCTACGATGTCGGTATGGATGCCGTCGCCGATGGCCAGGATCGCGCTTTGGGGCAGCGGCTTTGAAAGCTTCCGCATCGCGGCTTCGTAGATGGGCGGGTAGGGCTTGCCAGGCCTGGATGACGGTGCGTCCGAGCGCCGCATAGCGCTGCGCCAGGAGTCCCGAGCACGGTATGAGCTTTGAGCCGCACTCGACCACCAGATCGGGGTTGGCGCAGATCATCGGTACGCCCCGGGCCGCGAGCGCGGCTAGCATGGGCTCGTAATCCTCGACCGTCTCCTGATCCTCGTCGAAAAAGCCGGTGCAAACGGCAATCTTCGCACTTCTCGCCGATACGAACTGGACCTTCAGCCCTTCGAACAGGCACTTGTCGCGCTCAGGGCCGAGATGGAACATTGGCTCGGCGGCATAGGCCTCGACATAGCTGCGCGTAACATCGCCCGAGGTCACGAGCGCGGTGAAGCAGTCGCGAGGCACGCCTGCGAGATGCAGATGTTCAAGGACCGGCGCCGAAGTCCGGGGCGAGTTCGAGACCAGAATGATCTCGCCGCCGCGCCGCAGGAACGCGCGGCAAGCATCCACAGCAGCCGGGAACGCTGAGATCCCGTCGTGGAGCACGCCCCATACATCGCAAAACCACGCCTTGCGGCTGTCGGTTATTTCGGCCAACCCGGAGAGGATTGGGATTGGCGCCGGTACCCCGTCTATCATGCGATTCCAATTCTGGTGATGGCTTGGCAAAGTCCCCCCTCGCCCCTGTGCCCTCTCCCAGCAAGTTCGCCAAGGCGAGCTTGCCTCTTTCCGCTTCCGCGCCCGCAAGCGGATGGGGAGAGGGGAGCGCCCTTTCCACGGGCACGGCCTACCCCCTCCCCTGGTGGGAGAGGGCTGGGGTGAGGGGGGCTTCTTCTCAAGCACTTCCTAAGCGATGAGCTTGTATGCGGGCAGTGTCAGGAACGCCTCCAGCTTCTCGCTCAGCACGAGTTGCTTGAAAAGCGCGATGGCCTCGCCGAACTGGCCCTTTGTGTAGGCATCGCCGAGCGTGGCTTTGAGCTTGGCCATCTCGTCCGCAAGGCACGCCTCGACCAGTTCCGCCGTGACGCGCCGTCCGTCACCCAGCGAGACGCCGTGATGCAGCCATTGCCAAATCTGCGTGCGCGAGATTTCGGCGGTGGCGGCGTCCTCCATGAGGTTGTAGAGCGGCACCGCGCCGTTCCCGCGCAGCCACGCCTCGATATATTGCACGCCAACGCGGATGTTCACGCGCAGGCCTTCCTCGGTGCGGGTGCCCTCGTGCGGCTGTAGCAGCTCTTTCTGGTCAACGTTCACATCCTCGCGCAGCTTATCGAGCTGGTTCTTCCGCGGCATGTGCTGGTTGAAGATTTCAAGCGCGGTGGGCACGAGATCGGGATGCGCCACCCAGGTGCCGTCATGACCGTATTGCACCTCGCGCAGCTTGTCCTCGCGCACGGCAGCCAGCGCCTTCTCCGTCACCTCCGGATCGCGGCGGTTGGGGATGAAGGCCGCCATGCCACCCATGGCGAACGCGCCGCGCTGGTGGCAGGTCTGGATCAGAAGCTCGGCATAGGCTTTGAGGAAGGCCTTTTTCATCACGACCTGTCCACGGTCCGGCAGCACATATTCCGGCTTCGCCCTCAGCGTCTTGATGTAGGAGAAGATGTAGTCCCAGCGGCCGCAATTCAGCCCGGCGGCGTGCTCGCGCAGTTCGTAGAGAATTTCGTTCATCTCGAAGACCGCGGGCAAGGTCTCGATCAGCACCGTCGCCTTGATGGTGCCGGCCGGGATGCCGAGCCGCTGCTGCGCAAACAGGAACACCTCATTCCAAAGCCGCGCCTCCAGATGGCTTTCCGTTTTTGGCAGATAGAAATAGGGGGCGGTGCCACGGTCGAGTATGCGATGCGCATTGTGGAAGAAGTAGAGGCCGAAATCCACGAAAGCGCCCGCGACCTTGTTGCCATCGACGGAGATATGGTTCTCGGACAGGTGCCAGCCGCGCGGGCGGATCATGAGAATTGCCGGGTTCGGGCCGATGGCGTAGCGCTTGCCGCTGTCTTCCTCGGTGTAATCGATCTGGCCGAGCCAGTAATCCATGAGGTTGATCTGGCCCTCGATCACATTGTGCCAGGTGGGGGAGAGCGCGTCCTCGAAGTCGGCCATGAAGACGGTGGCGCCGGAATTCAGCGCGTTGATGACCATCTTGCGCGATGTGGGTCCCGTGATCTCGACACGCCTGTCGAGCAAATCGGCCGGGATCGGCGCGACTTTCCAATCGCCTTCGCGGATGGCCTTCGTTTCGGGCAGGAAGCCGGGAAGCGAGCCAGCGTCCCACGCGGCCTGCCGCTCCTCGCGCGCCTGTAGCAGATGCTGGCGCTGCGCCTCGAACCGGCGGGCGATGGCGGCCACAAATTCCAGGGCTTCGGCGGTTAGTACGCGCTCGTAGCCGGGGTTCAACGCGCCTGTAATCTGAACGCCGCTGGGAAGGTTGAGAGAGGTTGCTTCCGGCATCGCTGTCTCCGGTTAACGCTCGGTTGGCTCGCGCATAGAAACGGCAATATACCCGCCATTGTCCATGCGGCCTCAGTCGCACGCGGTAAATTTCTTGTGGGGTTGCCTGGTTGCTTTCCTAATTAGCGACACTGATTTTCTATTTTGAGCCAGATTATCAGATGCGCTTTACTGAAACGTTAAGCCGGCGCCGGTGGTGCTAACACCATGATTCGACGCGCAAAATGAACGCTGTGGAGGGGCGGCTCATGGTTAATCCGTGACTTGCGGATATATTTAACGGGAGTTTCAAATCGTAAAAATCGGCCCAAAAACGCGAAAAATTTCGCAAAAATGCGCTGCCGGCCAATGTGGGCGCGTGCCATTTACCATGCCGGCATTAACCAACATACGCCGCCCAAGGGACGTTACGAATTCTTAATTGGTTTGCCGGCGGGGCCAGAGCGGGAGCGCCGCAGGGTGCTCCCCCTCCACTTGGCAAGCCGTACCGCTATTTGCTGTCGTAATAAGGATGCAGTTCCACCTCGGCCACGGCAACCGCGGCATTAAGGCCGGTCTGGCCCTGGAGGCTGAGCGGCTGTAGCGAGATGGTGTTGCCCGATCCGCCAGCCAGCACATTCGCGCCGCCGCCGACAACCGCCGAGGCATCCGCTGACACGCCATAATACTTGCCCGTAAGTGCGCCGGCTCCCACGCGGGATGGCGCGAACACGGTCCAGGTCAGATACGCGTTGTTGGTGATGCCGAGGTCGAGGCCGTATTTGTGGATCGAGCCTTCGTAGCGCTCGCCTTCGTCGCCGGGGCTCCCCCGGAATAGACAGCGCAGCTCCCGCGTGGAACCGAAGATGAAGCTGGCTCCGCCTTTCACGCCGCAGGTGAGCAGCCCTATCTCAACTCTTTCTCCCGCAGTGGCGCCGGACGCAAATGCCATGCCTATGGCCGCCGTTGCAACCGCCACCGTTTTCAGCAAGCTCCCGGACATCTTCACCTCCCTGGCTCCCTCATGCCCAGGATTCTCTTTAGCACTGTCTTAATAAAAAGAAAACATTGGCTTATGCTTTGAAAAGACAAAAAGGCGTCATCCCGTGAGCAGTCGTGCACACGGGATGATGGATGCCGTTACTTCTCCGGCAGCAGCTTGCCATCGTCCCGCAGTACGACGTAGATCGCGGGGATGACGAGCACCGTCAGCAGGGTCGAGGAGGCGAGCCCGAACAGGAGCGAGATCGCCAGTCCCTGGAAGATCGGGTCCGCCAGGATCACCGCCGCGCCGATCATGGCAGCCAGCGCCGTGAGCAGGATCGGCTTGAACCGGATCGCGCCCGCCTCCAGCAGCACTTGCCGCAACGGCGTGTCCGCGTTCCTTCGCTGGCGAATGAAGTCCACGAGCAGGATCGAGTTGCGCACGATGATGCCCGCCAGCGCAATGAAGCCGATCATCGAGGTTGCGGTGAACGGCGCGCCGAACATCCAGTGCCCCAGCATGATGCCGATCAGCGTGAGCGGCACCGGCGTCAGGATCACCAGCGGCAGCTTGAACGAGCCGAACTGCCCGACCACGATGAAGTAGATGCCCAGGATGGCGATGGCGAAGGCCGCGCCCATATCGCGGAAGGTGACGTAGGTCACTTCCCACTCGCCGTCCCAAAGCAGCGTTGGTTTCGGATTCATCGTCCGGCTGGCCGTGCAGCGTGATCACCGGCTTCTCACCTGGCCCCCAATTCGCCTTGTTGATGGCGTCGCGGACTGCGAGCATGCCGTAGACCGGCGCTTCATAAGCGCCGGCAAGCTCCGCCGTTACCATCTCGGCGGGGCGGCTATTGTGCCGGAAGATCGGGTAGGAGGACCGCTCCTTCGACAGGCTCACCACATCGCCCATCTCGACGATGGAGCGGTTGCCGGGGATGGCGTTGGCCGGAACCGGTGTGGAGAGCGTGTGCTGCGAGACCGACAGTTCCTTCTTCGGCAAAGCGATGGCGATCTCGACCGGATGGCGGCCCTCGCCGCGGTAGGAGTAGCCCACCGGCACGCCGGAGAGATAAGCCTGGATCGTGTCGTAGACATCCTTCTGCTCGACCTTGAAGAAGTCGAGCTTGTCCTGGTCGATAGCCACGCGAAGCCGTTCGGACGGCACGCCATAGCTGTCGTCCACATCTACGATGAACGGGATGCTTTCGAAGATCTTCCGCACCTTGGCCGCGCTGCACGGCGCGCCTCGGGCGTGGGGCCATAAATCTCCGCCAAGAGCGTCGACAGCACCGGCGGTCCAGGCGGAACCTCGACCACCTTCAGCGCCGTGTGCGGCGGCAGCTCAAGGCCTTTCAGCCGCTGGCGGACATCGAGCGCGATCTGATGGCTCGTGCGGCTCCGCTCCGCCTTGGGCGTGAGGTTGAGCTGCAAGTCGCCCTGCTCCGGATTGCTGCGGAAATAATAGTGGCGCACCAGACCGTTGAAATTGAACGGCGCGGCCGTGCCGGCGTATGACTGGATCGTGGTCAGCTCCGGCAGGGTCTTGATGCGCTCCGCCGCCATTTGCAGGATGCGGTCGGTTTCCTCAAGCGAGGAGCCCTTGGGCAAATCGAGCACGACCTGCACCTCCGACTTGTTGTCGAAGGGAAGCAGCTTCACCGTGACCGCCTTGAAATAGAAGAGCGTCAGGGACAGCAGCGTCGCAACGCCAACGCCGATGAGAAACCGCAGCGCGGTCTTACGTGTCCGCAGGATCGGGCGCGCGGCCGACAGGTAGGCGTGCGCCAGAAAGCCGCCGTCCTCGCTGTGGCCGTGGCCGTGGCCGCCCGTGTCCTGCTTGCCGAAGCGAACCATAAGCCAGGGCGTCACCATCACCGCCACGAAGAACGAGAAAATCATGGCGGCCGACGCGTTGGCCGGGATCGGGCTCATATACGGCCCCATCAGGCCGGAGACGAACAGCATCGGCAACAGCGCCACCACCACGGTAAGCGTGGCGATGATCGTCGGGTTGCCCACCTCGGCGACGGCCTCGATGGCTGCTTGCGTTCGGCTGCGCCCGTCGTGCATCGCCCAGTGCCGGGCGATATTCTCGATCACGACGATGGCGTCGTCGACCAGGATGCCGATGGAGAAAATCAGCGCGAACAGGCTCACCCGGTTGATGGTGTAGCCCATGATCCACGAGGCGAAGAGCGTGAGCAGGATCGTGGTGGGGATCACGATGAAGACGACAAAGCCTTCGCGCCAGCCTATCGCCACAACGATCAGGAGCACGATGGAGATCGTCGCGAGCCCCAAGTGGAACAGCAGTTCGTCGGCCTTGTCGCTCGCGGTCGCGCCGTAGTTGCGCGTGACCTCTACATTAATGTCGCGGGGGATGGCGTTCCCGCGCAGAAGCTCAAGCTTCTGGATGAGCTTGGCCGCGATATCGACCGCGTTGGCTCCGGCCCGCTTGGCGATGGCGACAGAGACGGAGGGAACGCGGATCAGCTCGTCCTTGGGACCTTTGCTGAAGTCCCAGGTCTTCTGCTCCAGCGGCTTGCCGCCCACCACGATATTGGCCACATCGCGCACATAGACTGGACGGCCGTCGCGGGTCGTGAGAAGCAGCAGGCCGATATCGGGGATGCCATGCAGCGTCTGCCCGGCCACCACGGGGATGGCATGGTCGCTGTCGCGGATGTCGCCGGCCTGGAATGAGCGGTTCGCCGACTTCACCTTGTCCACGAGCTGGGCCAGCGTGACGCCATACAGCGAAAGCTTCTCGGGATCGGGCTCGACGCGGATCTGATCGGGCGTGCCGCCGACAAGATAGGTGAGGCCGCTGTTATCGACCTTGGACAGCTCGATCCGAAGGTTCTCCGCCAGATGATAAAGCGCGTTCGGTGTCCAGCGGTCCGCGGCCTCGGGCTTCGGTGAAAGCGTCAAGGAGAGGATGGCCACATCGTCGATGCCGCGGCCCACAATCAGCGGCTCGGGAATGCCGATAGGGATGCGGTCGAGATTGGCGCGGACTTTGTCATGCACGCGCAGGATCGCTTCGTCGGCTTTGGTGCCCACAAGGAAGCGCGCCGTCACCAGCACCCGGTCGTCGTAAGTGTAGCTGTAAACGTGCTCGACGCCGTTGATCGCCTTCACGATGGTCTCAAGCGGCTCGGTCACAAGCCGCGCCGCATCCTGGGCCTTGAGCCCATCGGCGCGGACCTGGATGTCCACCATCGGCACAGAAATCTGCGGCTCCTCCTCGCGCGGCAGCATGACAAGCGCGATACTGCCGAGCGCCAACGCAGAGAGCAGGAGAAGGGGCGTCAGCTTGGAGGAGATGAACGCCTTGGTAAGGTTTCCGGAGATGCCGAGCTTCATGGCTTCACCAGCCTGTCGCCGGCCCGCAAGCCGCCGAGCACCTCAATGAAGTCCGAGCCTCCCTCCTCAGCCCGCGCGGGCTGGCCGAGCTGCACCACCACATCGAACGTTTTGCCGTCCTTGCCTTCAAGCCGGACATAGTCGAGGCCGAAATGCCTGAACAGATAGGCGCTCGGCACGATGATGGTCTGCCGCTTGCCGCCCGAGATCCAGACAAGCACCCGCTCGCCCACGAAATATTTGCCAAGGCCATCGGCTTGCGCATCCGCGATAACGCGGCCGTCCTGCAACTCGGGATAGACAAGGCTGATGACGCCCTTGCCAACCGGGGCATCGCTGCTGGTGGACAGCTCCCGGCCGGCGATAACGACCGGATCGCCCTTCTTGATGAAGCGCGCATGGCGCTCAGGCAGCTCAAGCCGCAGCACATAGGCATTGGCCGCGATCTTGGCGATGGTCTCGCCCGGCATCACCACGGAGCCAACCGTAACGGGAATGGTCAGAACCCGGCCGTTGGCGGGCGCCAGCACCTCGCCTTCCTGAACCTGCTGGGTGATCACCTGGCGCTCGGCCTCCACGGACTTGAGCGCGTTCGCGGCGACCTCGGACTGCGCGCGCGCCTCGTCGAGCTTGGCACCGGCTGCATAGCCCTTCTCGGCAAGCTGCTCCTGGCGTTGCCGCTCTGCGCGCGCGGTTTCGGCGCGCGACCTGAGCCCCACGATTTGCGCATCCAGCGCCCGCATCCGGAGCGCGAGCTTCTGGTCGGTGACGGTGGCGAGCACGTCGCCCATCTTCACCTCGGCACCCTTGGTGATGCCAAGCGAGGCGACTGTGCCGCCGGTGCGGACACGGGCGTAGATCTCGTCGGTGCTGCGCACGGTGCCGAACACCGCCTTGAGATCGTCGACGGCGCGCTCCTTAACCACGAATACATCGGCAGCAGCGGCCAAGCCGGGGACGCCAGCCAGGATTAAAGCGGATAACACGCCGGCAATTGCCCGGCGGTTAGCTGCAAGGAATTGGATAGTGCGGGCACTTTTTGTCACGCCGGTCTCCATTTGGGGAATTTTGCCCACATTTAGGCGAGGAGAGGTCTGCCGTCTGTGACTTAGTCACGGCTACGCCTTTTTACCACAAGAAGCCTAAGCCGAAGTTCCCGGAACGCCGCTGAACTTTTGCCTTATCCCTCAATCGCTTACGATGAAAGGCGGAAATCGCTACTGTCTACACCTCTATATGAGAGGATTCGACACATTTGGTGTAGGGTTTACTGATTCGTGGTTCCCCCGCGCTGAGTTGTATGGTCGCAATCCATGGGTACAGTAGACAATCGCTGTCGGCTTCTTTGGTTGCGTAACTTGCAGAAATATCCCGATTATTTTGGGATGCATGCGACAAAAGCGCCCAGGAACTTCGGCCTAAGCAAATCCTGAGCGTTGCGGCCTGATGCTTCTGGCCCCCTTCTGGCGGAACCGGCTTCGTTTCCAAGGCGTTGAACTGCGCAATCGAGGCTTGGGTTGTCTTGCCGCAACGCGAGCAGCGCAAGGAGGCAGCGCTGCCGCTACCGTTTCGCTTCCATCGCGATCATGGCGAGCGTTGCCAGCACCACGGCGATGTTCTTGGTCAGCGGTCCCAGCGGATCGATCCAGGCTTCCGGAACGGCAAAGCAGGCGAGGATCGTGAAGACGGCGACGGTTGCAAGCTGAAGCAGGCCGGTCAAAACGGGCCTGATATTGAAGAGAAGTGCCAGCCCCAGCACGCCGTCCACGGCCGCTCCGCCATAGATGAGGGCCAAGGATTGCCAGCCGGAGACGCCAAGGCCCGCCACCATCGCCATGCTCTTGTCGAGCGGGTAGACGAAGGCCGATACGATGGCCGTGGCGATCCAGATGACGGCAAGCCCAATGCGCAGCGCCGGGCGCAGGAAGAAGAGGCGCGCGTGCCAGAGCGCGGCTTCGGTGGACGGCTCCGAGGCGAGCGCGGCGCCAAGCTCGCGCGGTGTCCAGCCGAGTGCTTTGGACGTGGGCTCCACGGGCGCCGTGTTGCCACGCTTGAGCATGGCGAGACTGTCCCGCGACAGCGCATCGAAGCCGAGCAGCCGCGCCAGCGGGATCGAAGCCCGAAGCACCCATTCCGGCACGGGAAACGCGCGCGCGGGCGCCAGCCCCAACCACCGCCGCAGCGCTTGCGTCAGCCCGTCCGTGGTCATCGGCGCGGGGCCAGCCAGGTCGAGCAGGGGCGGCGCGCTTCCTTCGCGCTCAAGCAGGAGCCGCACCGCCAGCACCAAATCCGCGACGTGGATCGGCTGTACCTGCCAGGTTCCATCGCCCAGCCGCGGCGGCCACGGCAGCGCGGCCAGCGCGGCGAATAGTGCCGTGCTCTGCCCGCCTTGGCCGATGACGAGCGACGGCCGGATGACCGTCCAGCCGGAGAGGCCATGCTCTTGCGCGAGATGCATACAGCACCCGTCCGCCGCCGCCTTCGTAAGGTGGAATTGCGTTTCTGGCCCCTCGCCCGCGCCGAGCGCCGATATCTGGATCAGCTTGGGAATTTTCAGCGCCGAACAGGCCTTGAACAGCGCGGCCGGACCCGCGATGTGCACTTGCTCGAAGCTGTTCGCGCCATGGTCCCGGAAAATGCCGGCGGCGTTGACAACGGCGTCCACATTCGCAAGGCGCAGATGCCAATCGCCTGCGCTGTCCCTCGCGAAATCGCAAGCGATAGCCTTTACGTTGGGAAAGAGACGCTGGAGGCGATCCGGATCGCGCCCGCAGGCAACAACCTCGTGGCCCGCGCCTTGCAGCGCCGCCACGATCCTTGCGCCGATAAAGCCGCCTGCCCCGGCAATCAGAACGCGCATCGAATCCCCCGAGTCGCTTAAACAGGTAACCAATCGGATACCAGCGTATCGGCATTCATGGCGATACGGAGTCACTATCCCTCAACGATCACGTTGATGGATACTCTAAAATAAAGGACCGCACAGCGGACGCGTTTTATGCCGGTATTGCCAAGGATCTGACGGTGGACGGGAAGCGTCAAAAATACCTCGAAGCGAAGGCACGTTTCGCGCATGCGGAGGCCGCGCACCCAACCATGAAGCTCAAGGAGGTCAAGCCGATGCTCATAAATGAGCGTCTGGCCACCATGACGCCGCACGGGAAATGGGAAGACCGGCGGCTTGACCATCCTTTTCCGACGATGGGCGAACCAGAGGAGGCGGTAGCCTGCCTCACAGATTTCTCCGATTACGACGAGGATCACCGGGCGTGGCTCTACAACCGGGCCAGTTTGCATGGTGTGAATTCGTTCTTCAACCAGATGCGCGGGCGGCTCTCCCTGCTTGAGCGGCCGATCCACTCCAAGGCAAACAACGGCCGAATCTGGAACGGCTACTCCCCATATAATCCCGGCAATGTCATAAACGTCTTCGATATCGTGCGTACAGTTTACAGCTACATCCTGACTAGTAAGGACGGCAAAACGCGAGCCGAACGGCTAGGATTAACTAAGGCGCCACTGGATTACGGAGATATTGTTTACTGGTATTAATTATTATCGAAAAATGACAATCTATTCTTAGTATAACTGTATTTATCAGAGTGTGGCACCGTTCCGGCATAATCGTCAACAGATTAAGTCAACGGTTTGTGCTGGATGCATGTGCGGATCCGGAACTGGGCGCGCTACGATATCCAGGTTTACGTCAATGGCCGGGAATGGCTGGCGCGGCAAATGGACCGGGCAGGCATTGGCTACCGGGTCGCATGCCGTCGCCCTGGCCACCGTCACTCTCGTCGCTGCGGTGCTGTCCTGTGACTTCGCCATCAATGGGTTCCGCAATCGGGACCTTCAGGGGAAACTGTACCTCGCCACCGATGCCGCGAAAGTCACCCGGCGAACTCACTGCACGTCCCGCCTAACGCCCGCGCTGCGCGGCCATGGCCTCATCGGCAAGGCCAAGAACTCTCGCCTCTACGGCATCAACCTTCGTGGATACAAAGCTATGGGGTCCGCGGTCCGCTTCAGGAAAAGCCGGCTTTCCCAATCACTTCCGCGCTCATGTCAAGTCTTGCGAAGGAATTGCATAAAATGGTGGAGGGGGTTGGATTCGAACCAACGTAGGCTTAGCCAACGGATTTACAGTCCGTCCCCTTTAGCCACTCGGGCACCCCTCCAAAACGAAAAAGACAAACAATTTCAAAGACCTGAGATCTTCGAAATCGTTCGCATTCCGCTTTTTTTCAGGCTCTGGTTTGCAGCGCGGTTTGCAGTTTGTCAACGTATTTTTGGCGATCCATGTTCTTGCTTTGTTTGTTGGTGATATTGAGATTCAACTGTTGACCTACCCCATAGCGATTTTTGCAATCCAAGTTTCCTCAAGCCGCCTCGCGGCAGCGGCATTCAACTCCTTCGCGCGGAGAAGTCCGAGACGCTGGCCGTCAGCCCCAGGCCCTGCTGGCCGAAGACGCCGTTCTTCATACCGAAATTAAAGTCGAAGCCGGGGAAGGCCGGGACGCTCGTGCTCTTGGACGAGGCGGTGTTGTTGAGCGCGAGGCTCTGCTGCACGATGTCGCGCTGGGCGGAGAGCGTCACGCTGGGCGCGTAGACCGTGGCGCCGGTGAGCGTCAGATCGCCGCCGGTCGCGGTCAGCACCGCGCTTTTCGCCGCCAGGATCATGCCGCCGCTGGCCTGTTCGGTGTGGCAGGTCGGCTCCGGGGTCTCTCTACCATAAGTTGGCATCCGTGACCCAAGGCCCGAGGGAATTTGTGCCATCGGTGTACTTGGTTTTCCCACTCGCAATCCCGCTGGTGCTATAGTAGCCAGTCCAAGGATGGTCATTCGATGCCGTGAAATACGTTGGCACAGGCGGGTATTCGCTGGAGGGGTCCCGCAATTCGAATCCTAAGGGCCACCCTGAGACTAAATGAGACACCTGAGCAAAGCGCATTTTCTGGTCGCCCGGTCCTTCATGACGGAGACCTTGCGGGGGGGCCGGGATATCGCTGTAAGGGCGGCACAAAACTGCCGTGTGCTTCGCGAAGGGACTTGCGCCCAGCAAGACCGCGAACATGATTACCGGCACATACTGCATCGTGCAAGGAGTGCCCCTGCTTCGTGCCGGCAGGGATTTCGATGTGCTGGAGAGGGAGCTTGGCCTCGCGGTGGCCGGATGATCTCCCAAACCGCCATGCAGGCGCAGGCACTTCGTCACAATTCCGCGGGAATTGACCAATACCGCCCACATATGTATTGGGCGCCGCGAGGCAATCTCGCGTTGAGCTGGTTCGTTTGCGGAGGCGTGCTGTGTGGGACTTGCAAACTCCCGAGGCGATGAAGGCGCTGGCGAGCCGGCTCGCGGCACTGATCTCGCCTGTCGATTTCATCGCGCTTTACGGTGAGCTGGGCGCCGGCAAGACCACCTTCGCCCAAGGGCTCCTGCCTGCGCTTGGCGTGACCGAAGCCGTGACGAGTCCGACTTATGGGCTGGTGCACAGCTATGTGGCAGGTGCCCGCAAGGTCAATCATTGCGATTTCTACCGGCTCAGCCCCGGCGACGAGGAAGAGACCGGCTTCCACGAGATGTGCGCCGGGAGCATCGTAGTCGCGGAGTGGCCGGAGGCGATCCAGGCGGTTCTGCCCGCGAGCCGGCTTGAGGTGCGCATCGAAGGCGAAGGAGACACGCGGCGTATTTCGCTCGCGGGCTTCGGCGCGTGGGAGAAGAAGCTCGCGCGCTTTCGCGAGATCGAGGCGTTCCTGGCGAAACACGGCTTGGGCGATGCGCGGTGCACTGCGATCCGGGGCGATGCCTCGGCGCGGCAGTTTTCAAGGCTTGCATATACGGGCGCAGGATTGCCGACGGATGAACCGCTAACTGAGGGAATCTCCCCTCACCCTGTCCCTCTCCCCCTGGGAGAGGGGACGGTAGAACTCTCGCCACGGATATTTCGGGGGTCCCTTCTCCCATGGGGAGAAGGACAGGATGAGGGGAGCGAGCTTCGAGAAGGGCAAGACCGCCGGTTTCCGCCAAGCGCGGCCGAAACTATCATACTGATGGATTGGCCGCCGCAGCCTGACGGTCCGCCCATCCGCGACGGCCGGCCATACTCCGCAATCGCGCATCTCGCGAGCGAAGGCAGCCCGTTCATGGCGATTTCCAAATGGCTGCGCTGCAAGGCCGGCATTAGCGCACCCGCCGTGCTCGCGAGCAATCTGCGCTTGGGGCTCTTTCTCGTCGAGGATTTGGGCGATGCCGTTTTCGGGCAGCTTATCGCTGAAGGCGAGGGCCTGGAACCGCTCTATTCGCTGGCCGTAGACGGCTTGCTTGCAATCCGTGCCTCAGAGCTGCCGCAGACTTTGCCCTCGTTCGGCACCCCGGATTACCGCGTGCCTGACTTCGACCGCGAGGCGCTGGAGGTCGAGCTGGATCTGCTCTTGCAGTGGTATTTCAAGCTGCAAACGGGTGAAGTAGCCTCGCCGGAGCTGGCGGCATCGTTCTTCGCCGCATGGTCGCCCTTCCTCGACTGGCTCGACACGCAGCCGAAAGACTTGGTGCTGCGCGATTATCACTCGCCGAACCTTCTGCTTTGCGAGAGCCGCGGCGGGCTTCGCCGCTTGGGCGCAATCGACTTCCAGGACGCGGTTTGGGGCCATCCGGCCTACGATCTCGTCTCGCTTCTCCAGGATGCGCGGCTGGAAGTGCCGGAAGAAGCCGAGCACACGCTGTTCGAGCGCTATTGCAGCGGCGCGGCCAAGGCCGATGCCAGCTTCGGCCGCGATGCCTTCGCCAAAGCCTACGCCATCCTCGGCGCGCAGCGGAACACCAAGATCGCGGGCATCTTCGCCAGGCTCTCCATGCGAGACGGCAAGCATGGCTATCTGGCACATTTGCCACGCATCCTCCGCTATTTGTTTAGGAATCTTGCTCACCCCGGTCTCAAATCGCTCGACGCATGGTATGAAGCGCACCTGCGCCCCTTGGAGACGATCCGGCAGCAACAGCAGGGAGCGCGGAAATAGAGGGAAACATGCCTCAGATCGAAACCGCGATGGTGCTGGCTGCAGGGCTCGGCACCCGCATGCGCCCGCTTACGGATCGCATCCCGAAGCCGCTTGTCACACTTGGCGGGCGGACCTTGCTCGATCATGTGCTCGACCGGCTGGCGGATGCCGGCATCGGGCGCGCGGTCGTGAATGTGCACCATTTCGCGGACCAGATCGAAGCGCATCTCAAGTCACGCAAGGAGCCCGCGATCACGATCTCCGACGAGCGCGGCGCGATCCTGGAAACGGGCGGCGGCGTGCTCAAGGCGCTCCCGCTTCTGGGCTCCGCCCCGTTCATGGTGCATAACTCCGACTCCGTGTGGACAGAAGGCGCGCGCTCCAATCTCCGGCTGTTGATGGACGCATGGACGCCGCGCAGCATGGACTGCCTTTTGTTGCTGGCACGCTGCAACTCGAGCATTGGCTTCGATGGCCTGGGCGACTATTACATGGACGCGTCCGGCCGCTTGGCGCGGCGGACCGGCAGCGAGGAAGCGCCTTACGTGTTTGCCGGCGTCTCGATCCTGAAGCCCGAGCTTTTCGACGGCGTCACGGAACGGGCGTTTTCGCTGGTCAGGACGTTCGACCGGGCAATGGCGCGGAATGCGCTTTACGGCGTGGTGCTCGAAGGCACCTGGATGCATGTGGGCACGCCGGACGCGCTGATAGAGGCGGAGAGCCATCTCAATGAAGGACAACGGCGCCGGGCTTAGAGGAATATTTGCCGGGACTTATGTCCTGGGCGGCGGTGGTGCCTTGCACGAAGGGAATCTCCCTCCACCCTGTCCCTCTCCCACACAAGCTCGCCTTGGCGAGCTTGTCACTACTGAGTGTCCATATCCGCAAGCGGATATGGACGGGAGAGGGGACGCCTTCTCAACGGGCACGCCCGGACTCCCTCTCCCATCCGCATCCGCAAGCGGATGCGGATACTCTGGAGAAAGAGGCTCGCCAAGGCGAGCTTGCGCGGGAGAGGGCTGGGGTGAGGGGAGATTCGCTTCGAGCACGCCGCAACCCGCCAACGGGCAGCTCCCATGTTAGAGCCGCGCATTTTCAAGTGCCCGATGCACGCGCCGTTCATCCCCACGCTTGCGGCTGCCGTTCTCGACGGTGCAATCTGGATCGGGCGCGCGCCTGAGCAGCACGAACTGCCGGGCCTCACGGTCTATCTTCCCACGCAAGCCGCCATCGAGCCGCTGAAGCTCGCATTGCTCGCGCAATCGCCCAACGGCGCCACCTTCCTGCCGCGCATTCGCGTGCTGGGCGACGCCGATCCGCTGGAGTTGTTCGCCGCGTATGGCACGCGCATGGACCCGGCGGCGGCGCTGGGCCTCCTGGAAGACGCGCTTGCCGTTCCGCCGGCGTTTGACGAGCTTGAGCGGCGCGTTCAGCTCGCGGCGCTGGTGATGAATGCCTCGCAATCGCTGCTGGGCACAAGGCTCGCGCACGAGCCCCTGTACACACCCATCACGCCGGCAAGCGCATTCGCCATGGCGGGGCAGATCGCAGCGCTAATCGGCGAGGCGCATGAGGCAGGCGCCGATCTCGCGCGCTTCGGCCAGCTCGAAAGCAGCCGCGCCTCGGGCAGCGAGCAGCTTTCCGTCCAGCTTTTGCGCAACGTGCTGCGCGGCTGGCAGGCGCATAAGGCGAAAACCGGCATGCTCGACAGCGAGGAGCGCCGCAACCGCCTCATGGCCATCGAGGCCGAATTCGTCCGGCAGAGCGATGCGCCCGTTATCGTCGCGGGCTCGACCGGCAGCGTGGCCGCCACCGTTGGCCTCATGGAGGCAACGCTTGGCCGGCCGCGCTCCGCGCTCGTGCTTTACGGGCTCGACGATGCCGAAACGGCAGCAGAATCTTATCCAGAGCATCCGCAGCATGGATTAAAACTGCTGCTGGCCCGTTTTGATGTTCGCGGAGAGGCTGTATTCCCCCTCTCCGCGCACGAACAGAATGCAGGGCCTGGGGGGGAGGACGCGGAGCGGCGCGCACGCTTTCTAAGCGAGGCGCTCCGCCCCGCACCTGCCACTGCCCAGTGGGCGGGCTATATCGAAACGCTCCGGCATGCCGGGGGTAGCCCCGCGCCAGGGCTCTCAATAGTCGAGGCCGGAACCGTCCAGGACGAGGCGGCGGCGATTGCGCTGATCTTACGCGAATGCCTCGAAACGCCGGGTCAAACCGCAGCTCTCATAACGCCAAGCGAAAGCCTCATCGCCCGCGTTCGCCACGCGCTCGCGCAATGGGGGCTTGCCGCCGGGACATCCGCCGATGCTGGCGGCCCGGATAGTCTCGCGGCCCGTGCCATCTCCTGCGCGGCGAGCAGCAAGCCCGGCGATCTCGTGGAACTCCTCCGGCAAGCGCAAGGCGAGGATGCGGCCAGGCTCCAGCGCGCCGCCGAAGTCATCGACCTCGGCGTCTTGCGGCAGATGTGGCGGCCGGTGTCGCTCGCGGGCGTTCCGGCGGCCTTGTCGCGCGCGGAGCACGCCATCGCGTCGGGCGAGGCGCGGCATCCGGCGATGAAGCGCGTCAACGCGGCGGAGTGGGATGCGGCGCGCAGCCTTGCGTCGCGGGTGATCGAGACGCTGGCGCCGCTCATGGCCGTGACCAAGCGTGTACCGCTCCCTGACCGGCTGGCCGCGCATCGCGCCGCGCTTGAGCAACTCGCAGGCATTGGGCTCCTGAACGGCGAAAGCGCCGCACTGGCTGCGCTTGAGCAGGCCGCCGCGCGCTCCTTTGCGCTCGATCTTACCGAATATGCGGAATTTTTCGCGCAAGTCATCGCGGCGAGGCGCGGCCGGACTTCGGAGCACCCGCATCCGCGCCTCTTCATCTGGAAGCCGCTGGACGCGCGGCTGCTGCCGGCGGACGTGATGGTGCTAGCCGGGCTGAACGAAGGCTGCTGGCCGCAGATGACCGGCCCCGACCCCTGGCTCAGCCGCAACGACCGCGAATTTGTGGGCCTGCCGCCGGCGGAGCGCCGCATCGGCCGCTCGGCGCACGATTTCCAGGCGCTGGCAACCTCGGCGCCGCGCGTCATCCTCACCCGCGCCAAGAAGGAAAACGGCAGCCTCACCCGGCCGAGCCGCTGGATCTCGCGGCTGCAAGCGCTGGCATCCGGCGCGGGCAAGCTGGAGGCGCTGCGGCCTGACCGGCCCTGGCTCGATTGGGCCGCGGCACATCGCGCGCCAGGAAAAGCCGAGCCAACCGCCCGCCCGCAGCCCCGGCCGCCGCTGGCCGCGCGCCCGCGAAGGCTCAGCGTCACCGCCATCGAGAGCTGGTTCGCCAACCCCTACGCCATCTACGCGCGCCACATCCTCGGCCTCGATCCGCTGCGCCTCCCCGGCGAGACCAGCGATGCGCGCGACAAGGGCATTCTCTATCACGCCGCGTTGCACGGCTTCTTCCAGGCCTTCCCGCGCGAACTGCCGGAAAACGCCGGGGCCAGGCTGCTCGCCAAACTCGACGAGGCGGCGGAGGAGCTGGGCTTCGACCTCGAAAACGCGCCGTTCTGGCGGCCGCGCTTCGCCCGTTTCGCCGAGTGGTTCGCGGACAGCGAGGCCGCGCGCCGCGCCGATGTCGCGATGATGAAAAGCGAGGTGGGCGGCAAGTTTCGCTTCGAGACGCCGGGCGGGCCGTTCGAGATCACCGCTCGGGCCGACCGCATCGACCGGCTTGGCGATGGCCGCCTGTACATCTACGATTTCAAGACCAGCACGAACGCGGCCAAGGTTTCGGCCGGACGCGGCGCGCCACAGCTCGCACTGGAAGGCCTGCTCGCGAAAGAGGGCGCGTTCGCGGGCATCCCGGCCGGAGCTTCCGCCGAGATGTTCTACATCGTTGCGACGGGAGGCGAACCGCCGGGCGAGATCGTCACGCTGAAAGTGCCTTGCGGGGAGGCGATCGAGGCTGCGCGCGCAGGCACGCTCAAGCAGATCGTACGCTTCGACAGCGAGGCCACGCCCTACGCCTACGAAACGCGCGCCATCTTCCGCGAGAAGGCGGAGAACGATCCCTTCGCGCATCTCGCCCGCGTCCGCGAGTGGTCAGCCGAGGCGGACGACAGCGAGGGCGGCGATGAGTGAGACGCAATATATGGGATTGCGAGGTAGCGGCTTGCTCCAAGCGCACAACCTCTCGCCCTGTCCCTTGCATGTTGGAGGCGGGCCCGAATTGCTTTGGTGATGAGGGCGCCGCAAGAGGGATGGCCATCCCTCTTGCGGCGGGCGGGCGGGACCGTCAGTCCCATAAGCTTTTGGCTTGCGGGAGAGCTTGGTCCGTCCGCCCCGGCTCGTGTTCTGAACAGATGATTGGGGAGCAAGTCCCGCATGCAAGGCAAGATAACATCCGTACGAGCCGATGAAGCAGTTTACGTGGGCATCGACGTCTGTAAAGCGTGGCTCGACGTTTATCTGCACCCAACTGGCCAGAGTTTCCGCGTTCCCAACAGCAAAGAGGGTATCCGGCGCCTGCGCAAGGAACTGGCCGGCTCAAGGTGGCGCTTGTCATTGTGGAGGCGACCGGCAAGCTGCACCGGCTTGTGCACCGCGTACTCAGCCAGGCGGGCTATCTGGTTGCCGCCGTCAATCCCCAGCGCCCGCGCGAGTTCGCCAAGTCGATCGGGCAGCTTGCCAAGACTGACGGGATCGATGCGCGGATTCTGGCGCTTTTTGGCGCCGCCACCGGCCCTAGGACCACACCCGTTCCGGCCAAGACGGCGGCGGAGCTTCAGGAGCTGGTCTTGGCCAGGCAAGCCGTCAAGGCCGATGAAACCGCACTCAAGAACCGGCACGGCACCGCTGAAAGCGCGCTTCTGAAGCGGCTTCTCAAACGTCAGCTCGCTGCTTGCGAGCGGGCGGCGGCAGACCTTGACGCGGCCATCGCGGCGCTGATCGAAGGCGATTTTGTCCTGAAAAGCCGGTACGAAATTCTTCTGTCCATTAAAGGCGTCGGGCCGGCCGTTGCGGCAACCCTCGTGGCCTGCCTGCCCGAGCTTGGGCTCATTTCTGCCGCCAAAGCCACGGTGCTTGTGGGCGTCGCCCCCCTCAACGACGATTCCGCGGATCGCCAGGGCCTGCGCCGCATCCAGGGCGGCCGTGCCCATGTCAGGACCGCGCTTTACATGGCGGCACTTTCCGCCGCCCGCTGCAACCCGGACCTGAAAGCCTTCTACGCCGGGCTGCGCGCCAGAGGCAAACAGGCCAAGCTCGCCTTGACCGCAGTCATGCGCAAACTCGTCATCCTGGCCAGCGCCCTCATCCGCGAAAACAGGACATGGACCGAAAAACATGCTTGACCTCAAACACAGATGCTCTCCCATGGGGAGAGGGACAGGGCGAGGGGAGATTCCCTCCGTTCAAGGCACTAACCAACATTACAATTGCGCCCGCACTTTCCAGTCATGGGGAGCCCGCCAATGAATAGCGCGCAATTGCTGGCCGCCGCAGAGGAGAAGCAGCGCCGCGCCGCCGATCCCGCCGTTTCGGCCTGGGTCCGCGCAAACGCCGGCACGGGCAAGACCTATGTGCTGGTGCAGCGCATCCTGCGGCTGCTGCTGTCGGGCGCCGAGCCGCGCTCGATCCTGTGCCTGACCTTTACCAAGAACGCCGCCGCAGAGATGGAGGCGCGCGTGTTGGCCAAGCTCGGCGAGTGGGCCACGGCCAGCGATGAAAAGCTGAAAGACGCGCTTGCCAAGACGCTGACGCGGGGGCCGGAGGCAAACGAAATCGCACTGGCCCGCTGCCTGTTCGCGACCGTGATCGACGCGCCGGGCGGGCTCGCGATCATGACGATCCATAGTTTCTGCGAGCGCGTCCTGCGCCGCTATAGCCTGGAGGCGAACGTCCCACCCGGCTTCGCGGTGCTGACCGAGGAGGAGGCGCGCGAGGCGCTGAACGAAGCTTGCGCCAGCGCTTTCGCATCCGCGACGGAAGGCCCGCTCCGGGCGGCGCTGGAATGTGCGGCGGCCTATGCCCGCGAGGACGAATTCGCCCGCGTGCTGGATGCCATGCTTGGCGAGCGCTCGAAAATCGCGCATCTGCTGAGCCTGACACCCGAGGAGCATCCGCTTCCCGCCATCGAGGCGAGGCTGCGCGGCCTGTTCAATCTCGCCGCCGGCGACACAAGGGAGAAGCTTCTTGCGCGCGCCGCCGCAGTGCTGGATTCTGCAAACGCTGGCGGAGGTTGCCGCGCTGCTGGGCAGCGGCTCGGCGAACGATACCAAGTCGGCCGCGCGGTTCGAGGCGGCGCTGAAGGCTGCTGGCGATGAGGCCAAATGCACCGCGCTGAAGGAGTCCTTCGCCACGGGTAAGGGCGAGCCAAGGGCGTCGCTCATGACGATGGCGCTGAGGAAGCGTGCGCCGGGGCTCTTCGAGCGGCTGGTGGCGGCGCAGGATGCATTCCTCGCGCTCGATGAGAAGATTAGCGGCCTCAAGCTGGTGGAGGCCAGCGCCGCGCTGCTGCGCCTGACCGAGGCGATTTTCGAGCGCTACGAAGCCGCCAAGCGCGCCCGCACCGCGCTCGATTTCACCGACTTGATAGCGCAAACCCTGCGCCTGCTTTCCCGCCAAGAGGCGACCGAGTGGGTGCTGTACGAACTGGATTCGCGCATCGACCACATCCTCATCGACGAGGCGCAAGATACGAGCCCGGAGCAATGGCAGATCGTCGAAAGGCTGACCTCGGACTTCTTCGCCGGGCAAGGCCAGCGCGATTGCGAGCCGACGCTGTTCGCGGTGGGCGACGAGAAGCAATCGATCTACGGCTTCCAGGGCGCCCGGCCCGAGCTGCTTGCGGCCTTCGGTGCCCTTTACGAGAACGCCGTGGGCGAGGCGGGCTTCTCCTGGTGCACCGCCGATCTCAACCTTTCATTCCGCACGCTCGCGCCGATCCTCGATGCGGTTGACGAGGTGTCGGGCATGCTGCCGGGCTTGCGGCAAAGCGAGGCGGTGCGGCATCTGGCCTACCGCGCGGGCCACGGCGGGCTTATCGAGCTGTGGCAGCCAGAGCAGGGCGAAAAGCAGGAAAAGGGCAGCGTCTGGGAGCCCGATGCCGAAGCCGCTCCCGCGCCCAAGCCAGCCGAGGTGCTGGCGGCGCGCATCGCGGCGCAGATCGGGCATTGGCTCGATAGCGGCGAGGGGCTTGCCGCCGCCGGCCGGGCTATCGAGCCGGGCGACATTCTCATTCTGCTGCGCAAGCGCCAGCCGATGGCGCCCTTGCTGCAAGCGGCGCTCAAGCGCGAGGGCATTCCGGTCGCGGGCACGGATCGGATCGCGCTCACCGATGAGCTTGCGGTGATGGATTTGCTGGTGCTCGCCGATGCACTGCTCCAGCCCGAGGACGATTTGGCGGTTGCGACCGTTCTGAAAGGTCCGCTGTTCGGGCTCGGCGAGGACGATCTTTTCAAGCTGGCCTATGGCCGCGAAGGTTCGCTCTGGCGCGCGCTGCGCGATCCCGCCTGCGCGGCGCACGCGAAGAAGCTCGACACCTGGCGCGAGTTGGCATGCACGCTCAGTCCCTTCGATTTCTACGCGCACATCCTGGAGGCGGAAGGCGGGCGCAAGGCCTTCGGCGCGCGGCTCGGTGCGGAATGCTTCGACGCCATCGACGAGTTCCTTGCGCTGGCCGAGACCTTCAGTGCAAGGCCGCTGGCGAACCTTGCGGAGTTCGTGTCCTTCGCGCGGAAAAGCGCCTCCGAGGTGAAGCGCGAGACGGACCAGGCGGCGCGCGAGGTTCGCATCATGACGGTGCATGGCGCCAAGGGCCTCGAAGCCAACATCGTCATCCTGGCCGATACGTGCAGCAGCAAAGGCGCCTCGCCGGTTCCGGTTTACTTCCTGGACGGCAATAGCGGCGCACCTGAAATTCCGATCTGGGCGGTGAAGGGGACCGGCGGCTTGCAGCCTGTCGCGGATGCCAAGGACGATATCAAGGCGGCCGATCGGCGCGAGCTTGGGCGGCTGCTCTACGTGGCCATGACGCGCGCCCGCGACCGGCTTTACGTTGCGGGCTTCCACAACGGCTCGCTGCCGGCTTCGAGCTGGTACGCCACGATCCATGACGCTTTATTGCCAACGCTTCAGGAGGCGCAGGACTTTGCGGGCCGGCCCGTTTGGCGGACGGGATCGTGGCAGGCATCCAGCGCACCGGCTCTGAAAGCGGCCGAGGCGAGCGAGGCTCAGTTCCCGTCCTGGCTTGCTGCGCCCGCACCGAAACAGCAAGCACATCCAGTGCTCTCGCCCTCGCGGATCGTGGAGGCTGCCAGCGCTGCCCCGTCCACCTTCGCGCCCGTACCGGCGATGGACCGCGAGGCGGCGCAAGCGCGCGGATTCTCTGATCCACCGGCTGTTGGAGGTCTTGCCCGCCCTGCCCGCCCGGCATCGCACAAAGGCCGCCACGCTCATCGCCGCCGCCTTCTCGGACGAGTTGGCCCCGCATCTGCGGGAGGACGCGGCCCGGCATGTGCTGGCGCTCGCGGCGAAGGGAACCCTGGCACCTCAAGCGGGACGCATCCTGGCGGAAGCGGGCCTCGCCGTGAGGGTGCCCGGTGCTGGCGGCGAGCCAATCGCAAGCATCGTTGGCCAGGCCGACCGCATCGAGCTGAGCGGAGATGCCGCCGCCGTTCTCGACTACAAATCCGGCAGCCTCCCCTCGGACGGCCCAGTGAAACCTGCGCACCTCATGCAACTCGCGTGCTACAGGCTCGCCTTGCAGCGCCTTTACCCGGATGCAAGCGTGCGCGCCGCCATCTTCGAGACTAGCTCCGGCACCACCAAAGAGGCATCCGCGCAAGATCTCGATGCCGTGCTCAAACAGGTACTTGGCGCGGTGTAGGATAATGCCAATCGCCAGAAGTCTTGACCGTTCTCCATGATTGCGAGGAGCGAAGCCCCGAAACAATGCAGAGCCGCAAGCTACGGCGCTTGCTTCTGGATCGCCACTGCTCACGGGCCTCGCCTTCTGCAGCCTGTGCAATGGTGCGATGACGTTGCGAACCGGCACATCGAAATCAGGCAAGATTTCACCGCTATTACGCGTGGTCGACCTGCGCGCGGAAAGGTAAGAAGGCGTGTGCGGGCCGCACGGTCCAGATGGACCGGCTCGATGCCTTGGTGACCGAGGCATTGGTTGAGAAGCTTCTCTCCGGCGATCAGGTCTGGGATCTGCTGTCGACGTTGGCAGCAAGGCGTGCGGAGAGGGCTGCTGCTGTAGATGGCCGGCTGGCGTCATTGGAGCGGGAGGCCGAAACCGCAGAAGAGAAATTGAAACGGCTTTACAAACTTATCGAGGATGGCGTCGCCGAAGTCGACGACCTGCTCAAGGATCGAATTGCCACTCTCAAGGCCGGCCGCGACCGGGCGAAGGAAGCATTGAACCGCGCGCGCTGTGGCGTTCGCGCCAAAGGAGATGTGTCACAGGAAGCTGTGGAGAAATTCGGCACGTTGATGCGGGGACGTTTGCTAGAAGGCGAAACACCGGCGCGCAAGGCCTGGATCGGTGCCATCATCGACCGGATCGAGGTCGATCAGGGCACCATTCGCATCATGGGCCGGAAAGACGTTCTGGAACACGCGGTTACGAACGGCGGACAGGTCACGCCTGGTGTTCGCACATGTGTACCGAAGTGGCGCACCGGAGAAGATTCGAACTCCTGACCCCCAAATTCGTAGTCTGGTGCTCTATCCAGCTGAGCTACCGGTGCTGAGACGGACCGGCGAAGCACCGCGTCCGAAGGCTTATATCTCTAACGGCTAATGCTGTCTTGTGCAAGCTTTCCGTCAAAAACATCCGCATCGGAAATGCTGGGCGGGCTAACGTGCGCTACGGCGGGGAGCTTGAGGACGAAAGCGGCTCCGGAAACGGTATCGTCGAGGAAAATGTCGCCGCCATGCGCCCGCACAAGCTCCGCGCCGATGGCAAGGCCCAGACCGGCGCCGGTGGCGCTCGCTCCCGCCTGGAAGGCCTTGAACAGGTTCGCCCAAATCAGCGGCGGAATGCCGGGTCCGTTGTCGCTGACCCTCAGATAGGCCGTATCGCCTTCCCGTAATGCGGTTATGTCGATTGCCGGCAGCTCTGGCGGCTCTTCCGCCTCCTTGAAGGCTTCCAGGGAATTGCGAATCAGATTGAAGAGCACGCGGAAAATTTGATCGCGATCGGCAAACAGCTCCAGCCCGGCCGGCACCGAAACGGATATTTTCACGCCGTTCAGCTCTTCGCCGCCGAGGCTTTCGTTGACCTCGGCTATGAGGGGGCGCAGTGCAAAGGGCGCCCTCCTGGGCGGCGGCTCCTCGCTGCGCCCGTAACTTATGGTGTTCGAGCAAAGCGTGATGGCCCGGTCCAGCGCTCGGATCAGCCTCGGCACGAAACGCTGGACGGTCGGATCGGCAACGCTTGCCAGCCGGTCGGACACGAGCTGGGCGCCAGCCAGCATATTGCGCAGGTCGTGGTTGATCTTGGAGACGGCGAGGCCGACATTGGCGAGGCGCGCCTTTTCGCGGAGGAAATCCGTAAGCTGCGTTTGCAGGGTCGCAAGTTCTTTCTCGGCGACACCGATCTCGTCGCTGCGGCTGGATGGCGCGATGATGCGCGCGGTATCCTCGGGGTTCTCGCGGTAGGACACCATGTTCCGCGTGATGCGCATCATCGGCTTCAGGAGAAGACCAACGAGCGCCAGATAGACAAGCGCCGCCGAAAGCACCGAGATCAGAAGCGTGAGCCAGATAATATTGCCGGCATAGCGCCACAGCGCCGCCCGGAGCGGCGTTTCGTCGATCACGGCGTCGATCTCGCCGCCGCCGGGCATCATGCCGGGCTCGGCGACGACCCGGATAAGCCGGCCGGGAGGGGCCACCAAAGCTTTCGCGCCGTCCAGCATACGCTCAAAGATGCTTTCGGAGCGAAGGTCGTAAACAGCCGCGATCCGCGTCTCGTCCGGCATGCCGAGCACGAGGCGTCTCAGGTCGTGGCGCTTGACGGAAACGGCGTGCACGCCCGCCGTGGCGAGAAGCTCCTGGCGCAAGCGCTCCGGCAGTTGGGCGCCACCCGAGGCCTCCAAAGCCAGCGATGCGATTTTGGCGGCCACCATCCTCTGCATCAGCCAGTTGCGCCGGAAATCAGCAACGGAAGGCACGATGATGAAAACCTCCGCCACGATCACGAAGACGGCGGTCAGCAGCAAGAGCTTCGCAGGCAGGCTCGCAGCAAATTTCCGCAAGGCGGCCTTCAGGCCGCCCAGCCTTTCTGCCGGCGCTGGAAATGTCTGCACCATGCTCCCCAGGAGATCACGTTGCTGTTACTCCCCTCTAGATAGCGCCAATTATCCGAGTTTCGCAAGAAGGCCTATGATCCGGCGTAAAAGAGAGCTTTGCGCCTCTGGAACAAAAAAGTTCTCCGCCGCCGCCTTGTTCATCTCCCCGAGCGTCGGCGAGGGCGGCACAATGCTGGCCATGTCCTTGAGCTGAATGCCTTTTTGCATGGCGAGGCTCCACATCTGGATAAGCTCGCCCGCCTGGGCTCCAACAATGCCCGCCCCAAGGATCTTGCCGCGCTTGGAGGCAATGACCTTCAGGAAGCCGTTCGTCTGGCGCTCGGCATGCGCACGCAGGTTCTCGCTATAGGGCCAGCGCACGATGGTGAGCTTGCCGTAGCGCTCGCGTGCTGCCTCCTCGGTCATACCTACATGGGCAAGCTCCGGGTCGGTGAACGTAACCCAGGGCATGGTTTCGCGATGCGTTCGAGCCGGGCAGCCGGAATAGCGCACTCTTGACGGCGGCGGCTGCGTAGTGCTCGGCCGCATGGGCCAAGTGCGTTTCGCCGGTAACATCGCCAACGGCGTACACGCGTTTGTTGGACGTGTGCAGCCCCTTCGTGACCCGGATGCCCTGGTCGCTGTACACGATCCCGCCCGCATCCAGATCGAGCCCGGCCACATTGGCCCGCCGGCCCATCGCGATCAGCGCATGCGAGCCGTCGACCGAATAGGACTTGCCGTGCATGGCGAACACGGCCTGGATGCCCGAGCCGAAGTTTTCGAAGCGCTCGATGCGCGCGTTTTCCAGCACGCGGATGCCCTCATCGCGCAAGCACTTCAGGAGATGCACCCTAAGCTCTGGATCGTCGCGCTCCAGTGCAGTGCCCGCCTCGATGACGGTGACATCGCAGCCGAGCCGCCGGTAGGCTTGCGCAAACTCAAGCGCCGCGGAGTTGCCGCCCAAAATCAGGAGGTGGGAGATGTGGTTCAGGCACGAGATGATTGTGTCGCAGGTGTAATAGGGGATGCGGTCGAGCCCAGGAATGGGCGGCACTAGCGGTGAGGAGCCGGTGGCGATAATAAAGCGCCGCGCCTGGACCTGATAGCCGCCGGCTTCAACCATGCCTGGGGCGGTAAAGCGGGCGCTGGCCCGGACGACCTCGACGCCAAGCCCATTCAGGCGTTCCGGCGAGACGTTTTGCGCCAGCGCCTGCCCAGCACTCAGGGCGTAGTCCGAGACGGCCTTCTGGTTGACGTTGACGCTGTCGGCCTTGACGCCGAATATCCAGGCGTTCTTGATCTCATGAACGCGCTTCGCCGAGGCGAGCAGCGCTTTGGACGGCAGCGAGCCCGTGTTCCACGCCTGGCCGCCCATGGGACCGCGCTCGATCAGGACCACGGATACGCCATAAGAAGCGGCTTTCGTGGCGGCGGCGAGCCCGCCTGGTCCCGCCCCGATCACACAAAGATCCGGCTTCAAAAGCTGCGGCATGGCTGCTCCGCTCCGTCTTGCGAATTAGGTGTGTCCCTGTTTGAACCGCGGGCGGAAAATTTGCAACAACGGGAGCGCACCGCCGTTGCGGATAACGGTGTAGTTCACAGATTTGGCTGCCACGCGCGCTGCGGTCCGGCAGCTTGTGAGCCACACGAAGCGCATTATCGCTGTCCCTCCCATGAGGAGAGGGAACGGTGTTGCACGTTCCGAGTCCCAATCGGGCGTCCTTCTCCCATTGGGAGAAGGACAGGAAGGGGTGATGCCCTAAGATCAAGTCCAATCCGCCGGCAACACGCGCAGGTGGAAACAGGGGGTGGCACGCCTGCCCCGAAACTTATGCTTGAATTCGCGCCGATTTCCGGCCATTTCACAGGCTTAGATAACTGCATTGGAGCTGGCGATGATAATTCCTGTGATCCTTGCGGGGGGATCGGGTTCGAGGCTTTGGCCCCTGTCCCGGGCGCAGCATCCGAAGCAATTTCACGCCTTGGTGAGCGGCGAGCCGCTTCTGGCCGACGCCGCGCGCCGCTTGCCTTCCACGCCGCCCTACACGCCGCCATTCGTGATCGCCAAGGAGCAGAACCGCTTCGGCGTCGCCGCCGCCTTCAAGAAGGCCGGGCTGCCGCTCGAAGGCATCGTGCTTGAGCCCGAAGGCCGCTCCACCGCGCCCGCCGCCGCTGTCGCCGCGCATCTGGCCATGGAAAGGCACGGGCCGGAAGCAATCGTGCTCCTCATGCCCTCCGACCACCATATCGACGACCCGCACGCCTTCCTCGGCGCTGTGGATGCCGGCGTCCATGCAGCCAAGGACGGCGCGCTCGTCATTTTCGGCGTCAAGCCCGCCAAGCCAGAAACAGGCTACGGCTATGTCAAGACGCATGGCAAACCGGGCCAGGGCGGCGCGCTCAAGGTCGAGCGCTTCGTGGAGAAGCCGGATAAGGAAACGGCGGCCCGGTTTTGCGTGGAGCCCGGCTATTTCTGGAACGCCGGCATCTTCCTGTACAGCGCGAAGGCCTTTCTTGACGAGCTTGGCCGCTTCGAGCCGGATATGGTCCGCCTGACGCACGAGGCGGTCAAGAACGCCACCACGGACCTCAACTTCATCCGCCTTGCTTCCTGTTTCAAGGAATGCCGCTCCGATTCCATCGACTATGCGATCATGGAAAAGACGGAGAAGGCCGTGCTTGTGCCGCTGGATGCGGGCTGGAGCGATGTCGGCACCTGGGACGCGCTTTTCGAGGCCGCCAAGAAGGACGAGGCCGGCAACGTCGCGCGCGGCGACATCCTCTTGCAAAACACCCGGGGCTGCTATGTGCGCTCCGAGAGCGGCATGGTGGCCGTGGCCGGCCTCGACAACATCATCGTCATCAGCACCAAGGACGCGACGCTGGTCGCCAGGCGCGGCGAAAGCGGCACGGTCAAGGAGGTCGTGCAGCAGCTCACCGCGGCCGGCCGTGCCGAGGCGGAGCAGCACCTCACGGTGCACCGGCCCTGGGGCAGCTACGAGACGCTGCATTTGAGCGAGCGCTATCAGGTCAAGCAGATCGTCGTGGAGCCCGGCGGCACCCTTTCGCTGCAGAAGCACCACCACCGCGCGGAGCACTGGATCGTGGTGAAGGGAACGGCGCGGGTTACCATCGGCGAAGAGGTCAAGCTGCTCTCGGAAAACCAGTCGATCTATGTGCCGCTCGGCGCGGTCCACCGCTTGGAAAATCCGGGCCTCATCCCGCTCACACTCATCGAGGTGCAGTCCGGCCCCTATCTCGGCGAGGACGACATCGTGCGCCTGGAGGATGTCTATTCGCGGGTCTAGCCGCAACTGGGAGGGCCGGTGAGAACATCGCTCGATCTGGATGGCGACCTCGATGACGCCGGCCTTATCATCGACCTCGAAGAAATCTTCGCGATCAAGTTCACGGACGCCGAGCTTGAGGCGTGCAGCACTGCCGGGGACCTGAATGAAGCCGTCTGGCGGCATCTGAGCGGGCGCAGCGGCGCGGACAATGTCCGCTGTATGAACGCGATGGCATTTTACGCCCTCCGCCGCGCGCTCGCATCGGCAGGCGCGGGGCGCAAGGTCCGGCTCACGGACCGGCTGGACAGCTTTGCCATAACGCCCAACGATCTGGCATCGGCGCTCCGGCAGCAAACAGGGCTCAAGCTGAGCCTTGTTCTTGGCTCAGTTGGATCGGGGGGCGTGTTCATGATCGTGGCCGGGATCGTATGCCTGCTGCTTGCCTTGGCATGGCACGCACTGCTGATCGGCGCTGGCGTCTTGTTTTTGACCGCCATAATCCTGATCAAGCGGGATAGCGGCGCTTACAAGCAGGGCTGCGAGACCGTTGGCGAAGCCGCCGCGCAAATAGCCGCGGACAATTTCGGCAGGCTGGTTGAGAGAGGCGCGCGCTTCGATGCCAAGAGCGTCTGGCAGGCGCTGTGCGCGGCGCTGTCCTGGCACGGGGACTGCCCGGCTGGGGAGATCGGCCCCGGCACGCTGCTGATCCACCCGTAGCCAGTGAGCATCCGCGGCGCTGGGAATTCATCGGGCAGGGAACCTGTCCGACCGGGGATGCCCTAGAGTACGCCCGATAATGTCATGGTGCAGCATCTCGAATGGGCTGATGTCAACGCCCTTCAATGCCGGCTGTCTCGCATTAAAGAAAGGTTGATCTAGTGTAGGCAGCTATCATGGTTAATGCGACTATGGTAAACGCGCAGAGCCGATGCGTTTTTCCCGGGCATTTTGACGAATTTTTCCCTGTTTCTGGCCATTTTTTACACTTCAAAACCCCCGTTAAATGTAAGCGAATATTTGCAATTAACTATAACAAAGTCAACGCCGCTGCTTACCCGGCTGACAGCCGTCGTATTTATCATGTCATATCAATAGCATACGCCAATTTTGCGCTTAACGCTTATTCAAGACAATTCTGCTAAATTACTTCAAGATGTAGAAGCGCTCCTCCGGCCGCCACAAAACCGGCCAGCGGAGCCGCTGGGAGAGTTAACGTGGCGTTACCTCAAAACTTGCCGCTGCCATCCCGAACCCAGGCGAACGGTTTTTGGCCGCTGACGCCGTTCCGTCCGCAGCGCCGCGCGGAGCGGTGCACTGCGGACACGGCAACGCCGCGAGTGCCGGCGTCCTGTCCTGCGTCGCGGTTCTCGATACTACTCCTGCCCCGCAAGCTTGAACGACTTTACGAACTCTTCCACATCGGCAGGCTTACCGGCGGGCTTCATGACCAAGCCAGCGATCATGATCGACGAGCGCGGGCTGGTCATGACCGCGACGCCGCGTCCGGCAGTCTTCTCGCCCTCGAAGCTGAACTCGACGCGCTCGATGGAGGTGCCGTTCGTCAGCTTGACCACGCTCCGTTTCCGCTCAGTTATCCGCGCCGGAAGGCTGGTGACGAAGCTTTGCACATCGGCCGCCAGCTCCTTATCGACATCCATGTCCTGCGTATATTCGGTGTAGCCGGCAAGAAAAGCGGCGTCGTCGCGATTGACCGAATAGACGGTTTCTTTAACCTGCGGCGACAGCGTGACCTCCTTTTCCTGCGGCTTGCCGGGAAAAACGACGGTGTAGCCGCCCTTTGCGGGCGTGAACGGGGCCTCGGCGCGGAGTGCACCGGGTGCCAGCAGAACTGCTGCCGCCAGCGCAAACTTGGCAAATCGGCGATTGAACATGGTACGCGTTTCCTCCTCGGTTGTACGGGCTTTCTGCCCCTGATTGCCGTTCCGCTTCAGCCGATGCCTAGCGGACCGGGCTCGAAATTGTTCCGGTCACTAACGGCCGGGCCGGAGCCGGCGGCATGCTGAAGTGCCAGGCGCAGCATCTGCTCTGGCTCCTTGAGGCCGGCGCCGCCCCTTGCCGCGGGCATTGCAATGTCGGCGGCGATGGTCGCGGGGGACGCGCTATAGATCAGCACGCGCGTTGCCAGCGCCGCCGCCTCGGCCAGGTCGTGGGTCACGAACAGCGTGGTGACGCGCTCCGCCTTCCAGAGCGCGGCGAACAGGGCGCGCAGTTCGGAAGCGGACTTTTCGTCGAGCGACACGAACGGCTCGTCCATCAAGAGGATCGTGGGGCCGAAAGCGAAGGCGCGGGCGATGGCCGCGCGCCGCTGCATGCCGGCGGAGGCTTGCCCCGGATAGAGATCGTGGCAGCCCTTGAGGCCAACCCGGTCGAGCCAGCCGGCCGCGGCGTTCCTGGCATCGGGCCTGCCCTTCAAGGGCAGGGCCACATTCTCGATCAGAGTTCGCCATGGCAGGAGGCGCGGCTCCTGGAACACATAGGAAAGCCGGTGCGCATCCCTGCCGGTGAGCCGTACCTCACCCTCGAAGGCGCTGTCGAGCCCCGCGATAATGTTCAGCGTCGTGGTCTTGCCGGCCCCCGATGGCCCCAGCACACAAACCAGCTCCCCCTCGCCCACCTCGAATTTGAGGCCGGCGATGGCAAGCCGCCCGGTCTCGCCGGTGCCATAGGACTTGCGGTGGATGTCGATGGAGAGCGCACTCATGGGCGCCACCTGTTCGCGGCAGTCTGCCAGGGGCGCAGCAACAGCGCCTCGATCGCGAAGATCGCAGCGATAAAGCTCAGCGCATAGGCGAGGATGCCGGTGACATCGAAAAGCTGGAAGTACATGTTCAGCTTGAAGCCGACGCCGCTCGAAAGCCCAAGCAGCTCCACGATAAGCACGATCTTCCAGACGATGGCGAGCCCGGATCGTGCCGCAACGGCAAAGTAAGGAGCAAGCTGCGGAAGGTGCACATGGCGCAGGCGCGTCCACCAACTGAAGCGGTAGAGCGTTGCCATCTCGTCGTAGCCGGGTGACATCGCCTGCGTTCCTTCGCGCAGGATCACCGCGACATTCGGGATTTTATTGAGTGCGACCGCCGTTATCGCCGCGGCTTCGTTCTGCCCAAGCCACACGAAGCACAGGATGATGACGATTAGCGCCGGCAGGTTGAGGAACAGGATCAGCCAGCTATCGAAGAACAGGTCGAGCTTGGCGAAACGGCCCAGCACGATGCCGATGGGCGAGCCGATGGCGAAAGCCAGCACGAAGCTTGCGGCGACACGCGCCAGCGTAATGGCGGTGTGGTACGGAAGCTCGCCCGACCGGATGCCGGCGGCGATTGCGGCACCGACCGCGGCGGGGCCTGGGAAATGCCGCGACTGCGCCAGCCAGGCCGCCAGCGCCCACAGCGCGAGCAGCGCCAGGATCGAGACCGCCCCAACGATCAACCGGCCGCTCTTCCCGCCGGCAAGCGCTGCCGTTGCCCGGCCTCGAAGCGTGGGCGCCTCTTCTTCACGTGAAATCTCCTTAGAGAACAATGCCATCCCAGAACGCCTTTGGATCGAACGCAACGCCTGGGCCGGTCACGTCCTCGCCGCCGGTCTGCCGCACGATTTCAAACAGTTTGCGCGCGTCCTCGCGGCTGGCCTCGTTCCAGCCACGCGGCACGCCCTCGCGGTAGCGGCTGCGCAGCCGGCGGAATTCTTCGTCGCTGCCAGCCTTCATCAGCGGCCTGATGCGCTCCCATTCCTCGTCGGAGTTGAGCAGAATGTGCTGTGCCTTCTGTACTGCCTTGGCAAAGCCCTGCATAAGGGCGGGCTCGTCCCTGGCCAGGCTCGCCGGGAACACGAAGCCCACCAGCGGCAGGTCCGGCCTGATGCCGAAAGAGTGCATGATATCGGCCACGGAGATCAGCCGCCGCCAACCCTTGGCTTCGAGCCTCACCGCAAAGGGCCAGAAGGTCAGAAGCGCGGCCAGGCGGTCCGCCGCCGCCTGCTCGTTCAGGAGGGGTGGCGCGCCGAATACCGGCTTCGCCGTGGATGCGAGATCGCCCGTGCCGTGCTTGATGCCGTAGGCCCGCAGCAAGATCCAGCTCTTGTCGATCGGCCCGCCAGCGACGCCGATTTCCTTATCCTTCAGATCCGCGATGTCCTTGATCGGGCTCGCTTCGGGCACGATCACCCCGCCCAGCGACGCGGTAAACGGCATGAACAGATAGCCGGCTCCGAGGCTCCTCTGCCGCATCACCCAGAACCAGTCGGTGATCACGATATCGGCCTGCTGCCCCAGAAGCGCGATATCCGCCGCGTTATTGGATGCCAGGAGCCGCTGCGAAAGGCTGAAGCCTTCGGCCGCGTCGAGCTTATTGTGCGCGATCACGTCGAAGAGCCACTGGCCCGTGCCGAATTGTACCGCGCCTGCGTTCAGCGCGGTCTTGCGTTCCGCCCTGGCTCCAAGCGGCGCGGCGCAGCCAAGCGCACATGCCGCCATAAGAACCTCACGCCGCGAAATTTGCACGCCCACAATCTACCCCCTAGGAAAACGCCGCTGCTGCGAAAGGCTTTAAGACGCGGCCCTGCGAGTTTGCGAACAGACTGCTTAAGGCCAACGCCACGTTTCCATTTTCTTGCGATTGCGCTTCCACCCTTATATAGGGGCGAAGATAGGAAGCTTCCGGGCATCCTGCCATCAGCTTTATTGCCTATCTGGTTGCCACGGAGGGCCGTCCTGCCCGGCCTGGCGGCAAGCAACACCGCGATTTGATAAATCCCCTGCTAACCATTGCTGCAAATTCTGTTTTGCGGACAATTCGAATTAAATCGTTTTTAAGCTCACGCAGCTAATGTGCTGGCAAGCGCCGCTCCTGGGCGCAAAGCTTTTCGCCGGTTACGTTGGAGGTATGTGATGCGTTCGAAGCTTCAACAGTTCGTGTACGATGAGAGAGGCACCGCAGCCGTTGAAGTCGGCCTGATCGCCGCGGGTATTTGCGTTGCCCTGATCACGCTTGCGGGCCAAATGAATGGCGACGTCAAGCTCGTGTTCGAGCGCCTCGCCGAATTTCTCCGTTCGCTGAACCTGCATGCGATGACTTAAAGCTTGGCTCTCCCAGCAGGAGTTAGCCGATGGTCCCGCCAGATGCCTTTACAGCGGCAGCAGCCCGGCCGGTTTTCGCCGGAGGGGCTGACGCCGCAGGCACCCGGAAACCGGCACGAAAAAATGCGGTCCAATCGCCGGAGCCTGCCTCCGGTCCGCTTCGTGGAGGATCGCCGCCATCTGTTCTTCCGCAAATCTGGCCTTGGGCATGCCTGCCTCCGAATCGTGAGGCAGTCTCTCAACATACCTGTGGCCCGAAAAGCCCGGGAGCAGATCAGCCCACATCAATAGGTTGAACAGCCGCTTCGAAATTGCGAGGCTGAGCGTTTAACTGCCGTTTCTAGGGTCATGTGGCCATTGCCTACCGGATCTGGCCCGAGGCGGCGGATTTCGGGAAAGGACGAGGCCGCCGGTCAGCATATTGCCGCGCCCGGTGCGGAAGCATGAGACGCCAAAAGGCGTTCGACACATTCATGAACGCCTGTTTGCCACGCCGGCAACCTGACGCCGAAGGTATGTTCCAGCTTCGAACAATCGAGGCGGGAGTTCGGCGAGCGCTGGGTACGCGTTGCATATTCCACTGACGGTATAGGCTCCAAGCTAACGGAAAGCCTGGCCAACGGTTCGGATGCGGAAAGCACCTCCCGGGCCAAGTCGTACCACGCCGCCATTCCGCTACCGGCGGCGTGATAGATGCCCCATGGTTTTTCTTCTTCAGGCCTTGCCGTCAATTGCAAGGCAACTGCAAGAATAGCATCGACGAGGTGAGGCGCGTAGGTTGGATTGCCGTATTGGTCGTTGACGACTTTCAGCGGCATTCCCAGTTGGGCGCGCTGGAGAATGTTGCTGACGAAGCAGCGGCCGAAGGGGCTGAAAATCCATTCAGTTCGCAGGATGATGTGCTTCGGGTTGGCCTCTTGCACCGCCAGTTCCCCGGCGAGCCTCGATTTTCCGTAAGTGGTCGACGGTTGCGTGGGATCGGTCTCGATGTAGGCGGACGGTTTGTGCCCATCGAACACGTAGCTTGTCGAGATGTGGACGATGGGAACATGCCTTCTGGCGGCAGCCTCGGCCAACAGCCGCGCTCCGGTGGAGTTGAGAGCGAAAGCCAGCTCCGGTTCGCTTTCAGCCCCGTCGACATCCGTATAGCCCGCCAGGTTGATCAAGACATCGGGCTGAATATCGCCCAATGCCCGCTCGATGCTGCGGGGATCGCAAATATCGAGCCCGGGACGGCCGATCGCGAATGCCGTAATGTCGTTCCGCCCCGGCGCCGTTTGCATGAAGGCGCGTGCGATTTGTCCATGCCAGCCGGCGGCCAGTATCCGCATGATCGATTGCCCGAAAGTGTTTGCAAGGTGCTCATCACAACCTTGAAGCAGTAAGACGCCTTTGTGCCCTTGTGAGGGCATGTTGCGCAAACGGCTCCGGCGGGGCCGGATTGCTGCGCTGCGGGAGGCCAGAGCGACCCCCTAAGTAACTGCGGGTGCTTATGCAACCCCTTCAACCGCTATCTGCCAGCGCCGCTCACCCAGCTCCGCTGCCTCGATGCGCACATCGAGAAGCGGTGCAGTTCCGGTTTCGCGTTGAAGCCGATGTGGCGGACGAGCGGCAGAAAAGCGTGCGCGCGGAATTCGAATGGCGGTGCGCCGGTATTGCGCGTACCGCCTTGCCGCACAAACCATATCCAGACATCCGCCGTGCACGCCTGCCGGCGTATTCTCCGAACATCCGGTTGCATTCCGGGCGGGGAGTCATAGTCTAAAAAAAACAAGCCGTTGGGAGGCATCGTCATGGCCAAGCTTACGCCGGAAGGGGAACGGATCGTCGAGGCGCTTGCGGCGCAGTACAAGATCGGCGCCGATGCCGTGCGGATGATGCTCGACGCGGTGGCCCAGGGCGGCGGCTCGATGCCGAGATTTAATGTGCCCGAGTTCGGCGGGGGCGGCGAATGGATGCGTGGCGCCATGCCCACGATGGGCGATATGGCCATGGGCTCGATGAAGGCCACGGTGGACAGCCTTTACAGCGAGCTGTCGAACCTGATGGCGGCGCAGGCGAGCCTGTTCATGCCGGGCAGCCAGTGGCCCGCGCCGGAGGCTTGGTGGCCCGCGGAGCTTGGCGAGCCCAGCCTGACGGGCGCGCGGCAATCCACCCGCTACGCCTATTTTGCGCAGATCCGGCGGCTCGCGGTGGATTTGGCCGGGCGCGTCGAGGTCTACGACACGACCGGTTTCAACATCGGAGGGCTCGCGCCGCAGGCCGGCGAGGAGGAGCCCCTGGCCTTCGCCAGCAATCGTGGGCCTGTGCGCCTGGACAGCTTCCCGCGCGTCTACGGAATGGCCCAGGAGGCCAGGACAGCGCCCGAAGCCAAGGCCCCCGCCTCCGAGGCTGCGCCCGCTCAAAAGCCAGCCACGGACGATGCGGGCTCGATTCTCGCGCTGATCGAACAGCTCGGCGCTCTCAAAGAAAAAGGCATTCTCACGGAGGAGGAGTTCGCTGCCAAGAAGGCCGGGCTTTTAAGCCAGCTCTGAGCGGGTTTTGGACCTGCGCCCGGGCTTCCGAGAAAAATCTATGCCAAAACAAGCAGCTGCTTCAATTTGAAATACTAGCTTAAATCGGAAGCAACTATGGGTTGTTATCTAGGATGCGGCCAATCAGGCCAGTTTTGTAATGAAAGCAAAGAAAATGGCAAACATGTCCTCTTCTGGCATCGAAACGATTGTCCAATGCCTTAGCAAGGCCGTTGAGGCCGTCCGGGACCTCGAGTTCCACGCAGTCGCAAAACCTCCGCTTCATTCTCAACATCGCCAACACGGAAGCCGGCCGCGTCGCCAAGAGCCTGCGCAAGTCCTCCACGGCACAGAAGACCGCAAGCAGCGCGAGGATTGCAAAAACCCCTGCAAAAACCTCCGCAAAAACCCCCGCGAAGACCACGCGCAGCACTGCGATCTCCGCGAAGCAGCAACAGCAGCAGTCCAAGATCCGCCGCACGTCCCGCACGCTCAACGGCGCCTTGGCTCACTAAGGCGACGCCCAAAATCTAACGAATCGCGCGCGTTGAAGCTTGTGACCTTGGAGGACAGGGATTCCGGCGCGGGCGATTGTTTTCTAGACTCTCGGGATGATCGACACATCAGTGATTCGCGAACGGTTCACCGCGGTCGAGCGGGACCTGAATGAACGGTCCCGCCGGTTGCTCGCCGCGGCTGAGGCCAAAACGGCGGGCTATGGCGGGATCACCGCCGCGCACCGGGCAACCGGGATCGAAGGAACCTGCATCAAGCACCGCTTCGGCAAATCCTCGATCAAAGAGCGCTCAAGTAGCGCGTCGTGCGGTAGCGCGCCGCTAAAAATGTACGGCAAGTCCGGCATCGTCTTGCGTATCGAGACGACAACCAATGACGTCTCGTCCTTCAAGCACTACCGGAAGGTTAGTACGACGCCGGCCGCGAGCGCATCGTGGTAGCCCTGAGCACCGGCTTCGATGTTGGGTTCCCGCCGCGTGCCCTTCAGGGGCTATGAGCATGCAACGCCCGAAGAACTCGCCGTCATCGAAATCGACCCTTCCGGCTTCGGGCTCCGCTGGCCTCTGCTTGATGCGGACCATTATCTGCCTGGGCTGCTTCAAGGCGTCTTTGGTTCGCGGGCCTGGATGGCAGCGAAGCTTGGCGCTGAAGGCGGGAAAGCGGCGAGCGCGAAGAAAGCCGCAGCCGCACGGAAGAACGGGAAGCTTGGCGGCCCGTCCGAAGAAAGTACCGGCTGCCGCCTAAATAGGTCATAGTCGCTCGACGGCCTGGCCGCGAGTCCTGTCCTCACGGCTCGGAATCCAGGTTAACGGCTCATTTGATCTGCAGGATTTCGAGAAGGAAAGCAGGGTCCACCCTGCTGATTTTCTTTTGGTTTTGACGCTCCCCTTGGCCTTATTGGCTCTAACCTGGCCTGGGGCGAAGCGGCGCACCACGGCCATATTTTTAGCTCCGTGACCGCTGCGATAACGCGACAGATCGTCCTTGAACGCGACATCGAGTAGCCAATGCATGCTCTCGACGCCCCAAGCAAGCGAGCGCTGCGGCCCCCCCGAGAGCGCGTGCAGAAGACAAATGAGGAATGGTTCTACACCGATGCCAACCCGCCGCACCGGAGCAAGGAAATCTTGGCTCGCTGCAAAGCCATTCTCAAAGCCTGGGGCGTAGCGGACGAGGACGGCACGCATTTGCGCGACTTTGGCCGAAAGCCGGATTTCTGCCAGCCGGACGGGATAACGTGCCCGGCGGGGATGATTTTTGCCACCAGCCGGCGTCAATCGAGGTCCATACGCAGATGAGTAAGGACGGTAATGGACAAGAAACGGCTTGAGATCGTCTCGATTGTGAAGCGGCGGCAAAAGTGGCCGGCTGTAGAGAGGGCGCGGATCAGGGCTTGTCTGGGCTCAAGGTTATGGTGCAGCTGCACCGAGGTCAACGCGAAGAAAGTGCCCAGCGACTTCGCTGCCTTTTCTCACGTTTAGCGTTGCGATTGAGCGCAAAAGCAAAATGACTGCGCGCCTTTTTTCACGGCGGACATTAATCGTAATGCCATGTTTATTGCTGATAAGCACCCTTGATCTTGCCATATGGAACGAACGAAAAAACACATGGGACGTGGTAAGAAGCTTCGCTCCCTGGTTGCAAGCCCTACCAAAGCCGGCGTTCTTCTCATTGACAACGATGCGGGCGCCGAAGGAATTGGCAATCTGGACCGGCTTCTCTTTGCTTGCATTGTCGACGGCCACGATATCGTAACCGCGAGATATACAGTTCAAACATGCAGGCAGGACGCGTTCGCTATTATAGGTCACGATAACGAAGCCTATAGACATGAAAGTGGCTTTCTGCGGCCGAAGATTTTCCACGAGGCTCTACTCAGACGCGAGTGAATTCCACCAAGCCCCGCACCCAGCCCGCCGCCATGCATTCTCCATAGACCTCTCACTTCCCAGCGGCAAAATCCAGGTGCAGGTCCCAGCCGCAGAGGATTTTCCGGTTTGGACTGATCGGTCCAGGCCCTTCCTCCCGGCATGGATTAGGCGAAAGTCCGGGTTGCGCAACAGGCTATGCACAATTTTTTTGGAGATTCGGTGGCGGCCGTAAAGTTAACCGTGGACGAAATCCATGGCCATCAGGTTACTGGCGCACACCGGTATTGCTCTTTCCTCTCACAACTGGGCATTCACCTTCCAGTTTCGCGCTTTATTCCGCAATTGAAGGCCCGGCACTCGAAGAGTTGCTGTCAAGCATGCTATCCAGAACCTGATCTAACGCGCGCTCCCAAGGGCCGGGACGGAAACCGAAGACCCGTCCCAGGCGCTCCGTGGACAGGCAGGAAAAGTGTGGCCGCATGGCGGGGGTGGGATAATCCGAGCTTGGTATTGCTCTGATGCTCGAAGTCTTAACCGCGATGCCGCGGCACCGCATTCCGGCAACGATGGCACTGGCGAAGCCATGCCACGAGGTCCGGCCCGATGCCGTGAAGTGAACCACGTGAGAAGATTTTTCGAATAACGCCGGAAGCGAGGCCGCGCCTTCACGGACCAGCCTATGAACGAATTGGGCGATTTGAAACGACGAGGTCGGCGTCCCCACCAGATCGTTTACGATGGCGAGTTCCTCCTTCTCAACCGCGAAGTCTCGCGATTGTTGTTAAGAAGTTCTTGCCAGCCGAAGAATAAACCCAGGCCGTTCTTACGATAAGGCAAGGCGCCCCTGTTCCAAGCAGAAGGCGTTCGCCCTCGGCCTTGCTTCTTCCGTAGACCGATAAGGGACTCAAGGGGTGAGTCTCGGCGTAAGGCTCGCTCGTGTGTCCGTCAAAAACATAATCAGTCGAAAAATGAATGATGGGTGCATTCCTGCGGGCTGCCCATTCGCCGAGCGCCTCCACTGCGTCCGCGTTGACCGTGAACGTCGCATCGGGCTCGGTCTCGGCTTTGTCGACGGCTGTATAGGCGGCCGCGTTGACGATCAGGTCCGGCATTATTCCGTCCAGCCGCCCGGCAATCGCGTGAGGCTTCGACAGATCGAGGTCATTTCTGGCCGCCAGGCGGAGTTCCGCTAAGGATGCGAGTTCCCTGCCAAGGGCGAGCCCCACCTGTCCCGCCGCGCCCGTGATAAGTATTCGCATGAGTTCAGCCCTCGTAAACCGGAAGCCTTCCGGTCACGTCGCGCAGCAAGGGCGCCGCGGCGTCCTTATCCGAGAGAATGGGCCGGTCCACTCCCCAATCGATATTGATGTCCGGATCGTCCCAGCGAATGCTGATTTCGCTCCCATGGTCATATGACGCATCGCATTTGTAAAGGAAGGTCGCCTCGTTAGACAAGACCACAAAGCCATGTGCAAACCCGCGGGGGATCCAAAGCTGCCGGTGAGCGCGATCATCAAGGACGGCGGAAACATGCTGCGCGAAGGTTGGGCTTCCGGTACGCAGGTCCACCGCCACATCCAGCACCGCCCCGCTTAAAACCATGCCAAGCTTGCCTTGCTGGTTAGGGTTCTGAAGATGAAGGCCTCTTAGCACGCCCTTATGCGAGCACGAGACATTGTCTTGAACAAACTCGCGCGTTATGCCTGCCTCTCTATATTTCCGGACGTTAAAGGCCTCGAAGAAATAGCCTCGCAAATCGGGAAACAGGGCAGGCTCGATAATTTTTAGGCCATTCAGACGGGTTTCCAGGACGCGCATTGTGTCTCCCAAGCAACAACAAGCCTCAGCTTGCGGGCAGCTTGGACATAGCCGCTTGCGATCACGCTTGCAATAATCAACCTATTAATATAACGGAGTCACATTCTCAAAAAATACGAAAGAGTTTAACGATGAAGGGTATAATACTCGCGGGCGGCTCGGGGACGCGGCTTTACCCTACCACGATGGCGGTCTCGAAGCAGCTGCTCCCGGTCTTCGACAAGCCGATGATCTATTATCCGCTAAGCACGCTCATGCTTGCGGGAATAAGGGACATTCTGCTGATTTCGACGCAGAGAGACCTGCCCTTATTTCAACAGTTGCTGGAAGATGGCTCCCATTTCGGGCTCAACTTAACTTACGCGGAGCAGCCCCATCCGGGCGGCCTGGCTCAAGCGTTTCTCATAGGCGAGCGCTTCATAGGGGACGATGCGGTCTGCCTTGTTCTGGGAGACAATATCTTCTATGGGCACGGGCTTCCCGAGGTTCTATTGCGCGCTGCTTCGCACGGGAAGGGCGCGACCGTATTCGGCTACCAGGTCAAAGACCCGGAACGCTATGGCGTTATCGAGATCGACGCTGAGGGCCGCGCTATTTCCATCGAGGAGAAGCCCAAGCGCCCGAAATCCAACTGCGCGGTGACGGGCCTCTATTTTTACGACAACCGCGTGGTCGAAATCGCCAAATCCATCCGGCCGTCGGCCCGCGGCGAACTGGAAATCACCGATGTCAACGCCGCCTATATGCGCGATGGCGAGCTTCGCGTCCAAATGATGGGCCGCGGCTACGCTTGGCTCGACACCGGCACGCATGAGTCGCTTATCGAGGCGAGCCAATTCGTGCAGGTTCTGGAGAACCGGCAGGGTATGAAAATCAGCTGTCCCGAGGAGATCGCGCTGCGCATGGGTTATATCACGCCAGAAGTGTTTTTCGCGGCGGTGCGCCGTTGCGAGAAAAGCAGCTATGGGCAATATCTTCAGAGGCTGCCGCAGGTTGCGCCGGAGCTTTTCCCGGCCAATATCGCAACGCTGACGCAGGTTGCTTGACATGGCCGCAAAGCGCATCCTCGTCACAGGCGGCTACGGCTTCATCGGATCGGCCCTAATCCGTCTGCTCCTGGCGGAAACGGATCACGAGGTTCTCAACGTCGATAAGCTGACCTATGCGGCTAACCTCGCCTCGATCCCTGGGGCCGAGGAAAATCCGAGATACCGCTTCGTCAAGGCGGACATCGTGGACGCGGCGGCCATGCGCAAGGCGTTCGAGGAATTTCAGCCGGACGCAGTGACGCATCTTGCCGCGGAAAGCCATGTCGACCGTTCGATCGACGGTCCACAGGAATTCATAACCACCAACGTCTCCGGAACGTTCACCTTACTGCAGGAAGCACTGCGCTATTGGCGCGACCTAGACGCTGGGGGCCAGCAACACTTCCGCTTGCTGCATGTCTCGACCGACGAGGTGTTCGGCTCGCTCGGGCCAACCGGCGCGTTCAGGGAAGACAGCCCCCACCGCCCCAACTCGCCCTACTCGGCCAGCAAGGCGGCCTCCGACCACCTCGTGCGCGCGTGGCATCACACTTATGGCTTGCCGGTCCTGATCACGAATTGTTCGAACAATTACGGGCCGTATCAGTTTCCAGAGAAGCTCATCCCGCACATGATCATCAAAGCGCTTGCCGGCGAACAGCTCCCGGTTTACGGCGATGGTCAAAATATCCGCGATTGGCTCTTCGTCGAAGAGCACGTGCGGGCGCTCCTTCTCGTAGTGGAGAAGGGGATAGCCGGCGAGACCTATAATATCGGCGGTAATAGCGAGCGGACAAACCTGCAGATCGTCGACACGATTTGCGGCCAGCTTGATCTTTCGATGCCCTCGCTGCATGGATCGCGCCGCCGCCTCATCAACTTTGTCACAGACCGGCCCGGACACGACCGCCGGTACGCCATGGACGCTACAAAAATCGAACATGAGCTTGGCTGGCGCGCGCAAAAAACCTTGGAAACGGGCCTTGAAGAGACGGTCCGCTGGTATATTGGCAATCGCGCTTGGTGGCAGGAGGTCCTGGATGGAGGGTACCAAGCCAAGCGAATTGGCGAAGGGGCAGAGATTGCCAGTTAAAGTCAATAGAGATGGCCTCGCAATTTCGGACAGGACGATAAGTGGAATTTCTGCCTGACAACGGGCACGCTGGTGCCCGCGAATCAGGAGAGACAATGAGCAAGAGACCGCGCCGGAACCACACAGCGCCATTCAAGGCGAAGGTGGCTTTGGCCGCCGTGAAGGGGGAGAAGACGCTGGCCGAACTGGCGCAATAGTTCGACGTCCACCCCAATCGGATCGCCCAATGGAAAGCCCAGCTTCACGAAGGCGCGGCTGGGGTGTTCGGCAAGGACAAGAGCGAAGCGGCCGCTTCGAGCGTCGGCCTGAAGAGTGAGGTGGCTCCAGGCCATCCACGAAAAATCCAATCGATTCAGTGTGGCACTGGATGGCCGGGTCAAGCCCGGCCATGACAATAGAGGACGCGGCCAATTTCCCCACACGCTGTTTCGCGGGACTGACGGTTCGAGCTTGCCCGGACTTTTGCCCCTCTGTTACGCAGCGCATTGACACAAAGTCCGCTCGATAGCTTCAGCTCCCGGGACTTGGCCCGGCCCGTTCAAGCCGCCGGCATCACCGCAGGTTGGCTTTCGCGACCCTGATCCACTCCTTGTCGGATTGCGTGAGCACTACGGGCCGCACGCTCGACGCGCGCACGATCTCCTGAAACAGCTCGCGCGCCTGCTCCACACGGCCTTGCTTCAGGAGCAGAAGCGCATAGCGCGACCGCCCCTCGAAGCCTGCATAATAGCGTGAAACGGCCTCGTATTGCGCGAGCGCTTCCTCTGTGCGGCCGGTGGCTTCGAGCGCCCGCGCCAGCAGCAGTTGCGCTTCCTGATTACGCAGGCTGGCCTGTGTTTCGAGCTTGTTCAGGGTCTCAAGGCACGACGGCGCGTCGCCTGCGCCAAGCTGCGCGCGGGCGAGCCCGAGCAACACGGCCGGGTCATCGGCGAAAATGCCGGTTGCCGCCGCCTGATAAAGCCGGATGGCTTCTTGCCATTGGCCGCGCTTCTCGCACTCTTCCGCAAGCGCCCGCTTCGCGTCCACCGAGTTCGACAAGCTCGGCCTCGGCCAGGCGCTCGCGCAACTCCCGGTTGGGGTCCAGCATGGTGCCGATGCCCTTGCCCATTTGGCGCGCCGTGCGGGTTTGGAACGTCGCGGGGATGATTTCGACGACGATGTAGGCAAGTGAGCCCGCGAAGGGCAAAAACAGTAGAATGACGATCCACCACGGCGAGCGGCCAGTCTTCAGCGCATGAACAGCGAGCGCGACAGCGAGGATGAGGTAGATCGAAATGGCAGGGAACATACTCGGTCTCTTGGCGGGCAGTAGCGGAAGGTTCGTAGCGAATATAGAGCCGGGCCGGCCACCCGCAACCCAACTGGCTGGCGTAGCGGCCCACGTAGCGTGAATTACCCTACTTGGCCTTTGCCGGCGGGTTTTGTTCTTGGGCCTTAAGATGGGCGATAAGCTCCTTGGTGGGCCAACAGGTTTGCGGCATGCCGGTGCGCTTCTGATAGGCGCCTGCCGCGCTGCGCGTGCGCCCGCCCGCCTTGCCGTCGATGGTGTCGCTGTAGAGGCCGAGCGCCGCAAGCCGCGTCTGCATGTATTCAACGCCGGCCGTGGGGATTTGCACAATCGAATCCCACCGGTGCTCGAAGCCGCCCGCGCCTCGCATGCGATCCGCGAGATCGCCCACGAACAGGGCGTAGAGGTCGGACTTGTTATATTCCCGGATCACCTGGAAATTTTGGAAGGTGAGAAAAGCCGGGCCGTAGACGCCAGGCTGAAGCAGCGATGCCTGCCAGCCCAAGGTTTGCGGCGGAAATGCCTCTCCCTTGAGCGGCGCGATGCCCATCGCCGCCCATTCGCTCACCGGCTTGCTAATGTCGAGATAGCCCAGCGAGCAGTCGATGCTGGCGGGCGCGCGGACCTCAACTCCCCAGGGCTGCGTGCGGTCCCAGCCGAGGCTGTGAAGGTTGTTGGCGAGCGAGCCGAGCGCGTCTGGCACCGAACGCCAGATGTCCTTTTTGCCGTCGCCGTCCATGTCGACGGCATGGAGGTAATAGTCCTCGGGCATGAATTGCGCGAGCCCCATCGCGCCGGCCCACGAGCTTTTCATGTCCTTGGCCGCGATCACGCCGTCCTGCACCATACGGATCGCATAGATGAAGTTCGTCTGGAACAGGTCCTTGCGGTTGCCCGCGTAGGACAAGGTGGCCAGCACTTGCAGCGCATTGTGTGTGGAATCGTTCGAAGTGCCGAACGCGGTCTCCCGGCCCCACACCGCAAGCAGGATGTAGGGATCGATTCCGTAGGCCTTGCCGGCGGCGTCGAGCGTGGCCTTGTGCGCCGCGTAGAACTTGCGGCCCTGTGCGGCCAGATCGCCGAGGTACTTCGCGTTGAGATATTGCCCTGGCGTGCGTACGAACTCCGGCTGGCCCGGCTGCTTGCCGGCCCGTTCCGGCATGTCGAGGTCCGGCAGCGTGAAATCGGCGATCAGGTTCCGCGTTACGGCATCGTAGACATCGGGCCGCACGCCTTTTTCAATCGCCTTCGCGCGGAATGAGCCGAGGAAAGCCTTAAATCCCTCCTGCGAAACCGGCGCAGCCGCTGCCGGTCCGCTCAGCAGAAGCGAAAACAGTGCACACAGAAATGCAAGCTGGACCGGCATTTTTTGCAAACATTCTCCAGGTTCCGCCGAGGCTCATCGCCTCGCAAGCCAAAGGGCAAAAGTAGGACAGCCAGCTTGAGCGCAGCATTCCTTGCCAAGGCTAAGTGTACCGGCAATAACCGGCCTCAACCGTGCGATTGTCTTCGCCGGCGAGTGGGGCAAGATAGGGGCGCTGCCTGCGCAAGATTGCGGCTTCAGTTCCGGCGATCGCTCATGCGGCGGGGTAGCTCCTGGGCATCAGATCGTTTGATGCCGCGCGCGGACGCAGCGTTCGATGGCCGACGTATCGAGCTTGTTGAGGTGAAGCGCGTCTCGCAGAAGCTCCAGAAACCTGATTTCCTCAACCGGTACCCGCAAGTCCGCCGCGGCAACCTCGGCAGCCAGCGCATAGGCCGTTTCATAGAGCTTCTTGGGAAGTGCGGCCGCCACGCGTTCCAGCAGTTCGTCCAGTCCGTCCTCCTGGCTCAAAAGCTCGCCGCACCCTTCTGCGGTTTTGGCCAGGGTGTCCATGTCGTATCCCATGAACACCGGTAACTGGCGCACAATTTGCCCAATGCGTTCAAGCTCATGATCCGAGATTTGGCGGTCCACGGCGGACATGGTGACCATGACGTATATTAGTGCTTCATGGGGGGTGATCTTGGGCATCGGTACTCTCGTCGCTGGGCAAACTTCGCGGCTTCGCCTCCTTCGGGTGCGAACCGCAGCACAACTAAATAGCGCAGCCTAAGGAATGAGTACATGAAGAAAAATTAAGGGGGCCGTTTCTCCCCCAAGTAACATCGCCCCAGTTGGCTCTTATTCGGCCTCGCCCAAAGCAGGAAATATACTTGTGCAGTTTTGTATACAATGTGGCACGGTGGACAGCTTCCGCCGCTCTGGGCGAAGATGTCTGCGGCTGCGCCTTGCCGCCCAGCTCTCTTCCAAAGAGCAGGCGGCAATTCCCCCTTAGGGCCTGTCAGCATCGTCACCCGTCCGATCCTCAACACAAATCCGCCCGCCCTCAATTTATAATGATGAACTAACCAGTCCACAGGAACATGTCCGGGAAACACTAATATGTTTTTAGATTGTCCGATGTACAGTCTGCGTTTAGTTCGCCGCCTCGCAGTCTGTCAGGGCTGAGAACTAACCCGGTCGAGGACACGGCAGCCCGCGCGTCTTTCACCATGCATTGGGGAGAGCCCCGGACGGCCGCACTTGGATGGGGTGCTGCATCGTAAGTAAAGGATAGTACAATGCGTCGTCGTATCATGATGCTAGCCGGTGGTCTGGGATTTGCTGCAGCTTCCCTTACTGGCCCGGCGTTCGCGCAGATGGCCACGGAAACGCCCCCCGCAGTCACAAAGTTCATCGCTCAGCAGCCGGCCGATCAACAGCTCGCGGGCGCGTTCTTAGGCCGGCCAGTGCACAACGCTTCTGGCGAGGTCATCGGCGACATCAAGGACCTCGTTTTCGATCGCAAGGGCCAAATCAGCGCGGTTGTCATCGGTGCCGGCGGGTTCCTCGGTATCGGCGAGAAGAGCGTGGGCATCCTTTTCGAAGCGCTTACCTCCAAGACCGATGCCAAAGGCGAGCCTATGATCGTCGTCGCACTCACCAAGGAGGCCCTTGTAAAGGCGCCTGAGTTCAAGAGCCGCGAAAAAGCCGCGCACGACAAGGCAGCCAAGGAAAAGTGAACATACTAAGACCATAAGACCACTAGTGAAACTATCAATTAGAAGAGCCAAACTGCCCACAAATTAGAAATCAAGAGGCAGAGAAACGTTAATTCTTGGGGCGCGAACTCGATGGTGAGTTCGCGCCCTGAGGTGTCCTCTGAGGTGGAACGCGGGACGATGTCAGGAGCCGGTGCTTTGCTCAGCACCACTCTTTCAGGCCTTGTGGCCGGGAGCCTTGGCCGCGCGCCGGGATTTATGGGGATCGCAGCAATTGCCTCGGCGGCCTGCCTGCTGGCGTGGTTTCCGATGCCTGACACCAATCCGTCGAGCAGGAACGGGCGCTGGCGATCGCCCATTCTAAGCACGCTTTCTCCCGCGAAGACCCATCATCGATCGAGCGCGTGAGGGGGGGGAAGAATTCTCCTTCTTCTGCATGCTATGCTTACGATTGTGCTCTGATTTCTTGGCGCCTTGGGCGGCGGGCCAGTGCCTTCCCAATGTTCCTAACTCCATCGCAACGCTCAGACGCTGGATCGCCGCCGCCTTGGCGAGAACCCTGCCACAATGTCCCTGTTGCGGTGCAAACTACCGAGTGAGATTGTGACACGGTAGGACTAGCGGGCACGCCGCGGCGGACCGTAAAGCCTTTGCACGGCGGCGATATCGGAGGGCTGCAGCTCGCGCACCCCTTCATCGTACCGGTACGCCATCACCGAGCCCGATCTGCCGGGATGATCGAGGCCGATGGCATGGCCGATCTCGTGCATGAAGGTGTGACGGAGGTCGTAGACCTCAAGATCGCCGTCGAAGCCGGTTTTCCACCGCGAGCTGGGGTTGAGGCAGACATAGGATTGTTCGATCCCGCTGACGCCGCCGCCCGGTTCGGCCTCGCCTTGCGGCGCTGCAGGCTGCGGCTCGCCCAAGGCCTTTTCGACGGGCAAAACACCGTGATCGCTGTGATAGCTTAGATTGGTGAAGGCCCGGCCCGCGGGCACGTCCTGCGCACCCACGACGATGTTGGCCTGGAGCGGATCGCTGACCTCCACGAACTTCACGTTAGCGGCAGCCTCCCATACTGCGAAGGCGGCATGCAGCGCCCGGCCTGCCGCTTCCGCCGAAATGCCCGGAGAGGCGGCGGCGATATCGCTGAACGCATGCATCGAGGAGCAGTTGTCGGGGCTCAGGATGCTCCGGCCGCCCGGCAGCGCGTATGGGCCGGCTAGAACCGCGTAGGTAATCGTCGTGGTGGAGGTGGCCTCCTGCGAAATCCACTTTAGCAGGCGGCCATCCACCTCCAAAAGCGCACCCGCCGAAGCCGGCGCCGCACCAATCACAAAAAACACAAACGTCAGCGCGATAGAAAGTGCTTTCATCGCAGGGCTTTGCTCTCCTCTAGCGCCATGCCCCCGGCCGCATGGGCTGCCCAAATCACAGCGTTCCATGCCCGATGCATAGGCAAAGCTTCGCTCAAGCGTGCGGTTACCGCAAGTTCGCCAAAAGTCGCGCAAATAGCGCGCCAACTTTGTGAAGGCATTAACCGTTGCCATCCCGCGGCAAATTCGCGCGTCGCTAGTGTAGCCTGCCGGAAGTTCGCACCCGTTTGCCACGAGTTCGCAAGCGAACTTCCGGCCGCTAAGCTGCACTGGCAGCCTGTCGGACTTCGGGCAGTGGCCAGCTCACAAGGGCCGCTCTCAACAGAACATCGCGGTGTTTCTTAACCACGCCGGCGTGTCGCTGGCCTGGAACGAGATGACCTATCGCATTGTCATCCGCCGCGGCGGTCAAGAAGTCCCCATGACGGACGAGGTGGCGGAAGCCTTTGTGGCTTGAAGCCGAGCGGGCCAGGCTGCCCAGCCGCCAGCCTCATTTCATCGCCGTGCCCGGAGACATCGCCCGCATGGCCGAAGAGCACTGGGACGGCATCGCCGTCCATTGCCAGCCAACGCACAAAATCCCCTTGGGCTTCGTTGAGGAACTAAACAACAAAATCCGCGATGAACCCTATTTTTTGACCTATCCGCTGCGACTTGCAGGCCATGCGAGGCTCCTTCCGTCACGGGCCGGCGATAAAAAGCCACCTCAGGTTTTCCAAGCAGTCTTGGGCTTTCGATACCGGGCTAAGCGGACCGGCGGGCGAGCCATTCGCCGACGGCAACGTCGAGGAGCTGCTGCATCGAGGTGTTTTCGGCGGCTGCTATTTCTCTCAGCCGCGCGGCGGTCGCCCGCGACATGGAGAATGTCATATTGGTTTCCGTGTTCTCCAGCCTGCCTCGGGGCTTCGTCAGGAAATGTTTGACGTTTCGTTTTCTCACTCTCGTTCCTTTTGTGGCCAGCCTAACGCCTGGCTTTGGCGGCTTGCGCCGGTTTTGCTTTGATCCGCATGGCGCGGCCCTCTGACTGATCGAGATCGAACGCACCGGTCTTCCGGACCAGATCACTGAGTTTCCGGTAGCCGTAAGTGCGCGGGTCGAAGTCGGACGCGATGTTGGCCAGGCGCTGCCCCACCAGGCCCAAGCCCACCCAGCCGTCCTCCGTCTCCATCTGCTCGATGGCCTTCTTCAAAATGGGAATGGCCGCGCTGGGGGGCTGAAGAGGCTTGGAGGAGGGGCCTTCCTCGGGAGCCGCGGCCTGGGCCTCGGGCAGCAGGTTCTCGGTGTAAATGAACCGGCGGCAAGCCTGCCGGAAGCTTTCGGGGGTCTTTTGCTCGCCAAAGCCGTAAACGTCGGCGCCTTGCTCCCGCAGTCGCGATGCAAGACGCGTGAAATCGCTGTCCGAGGAGACGAGGCAGAAACCGTCCAGCCGGCCGCTGTGCAACAGGTCCATGGCGTCGATTACGAGCGCGATGTCGGATGCGTTCTTCCCCGTCGTGTAGGCAAATTGCTGGTACGGATCGATAGCGTATTTTGGGAGGATCTCCGCCCAGGACTTCAGGCGCTGGCCGGAAAAGTCTCCATAGATTCGCCGCACGCTCGCCTCGCCGAACTTGGCGACTTCCTCGAAAAGCCCTGCGGCGATGCGCGGCGAGGTGTTGTCGGCATCGATGAGAATAGCAAATCGGGGCAAGCGGTTGTCATCTGCCATGTTGGGCGCCTTCATGAGCACGCGGCCTTTGGGACCGAGACCCTTGAGATATAAATGGGCTCAATCAAGGCAATCGGTGAGCCTTAAGTGTATTCTGCCCCGAGGCGGCTGGGAAGCCCGGCCGCGCGGAGCGGGACAGCCTTGACCTATAAGTCCACGGTATCATGCCGTTCCGCACCTGGACTGGATTAGCCTCAGCCAAGAAAGGAGTCAGAGAATAGCGCCAGCGGCAGATCGCAGGGCCGGCTTCCCATCGTTTGCGTGGAACCCAAAGGTCCAGATCCGTGTTCGGCGTGACAATCCGATCAAATCGGCATTCGGCGCTATTATTGTAAATGGGGGCTTCTGTCTGAAGGCGCAACGCCGATTGCTGGGACAGCCTATGCTGAGGGAGATGTTGGTTGCTGCGCTAAATGCGCGTGCACCCACCGATAGAACCCTCTCAGCAGGGGAATCGGGTGAAAGTTTCAAGCGGCGGCGAGGCTTAGCAGATACTCATCGTCCCATGCTGCGGCCTTGCGTCTGGCACGAATGGACATTTTGCCTGGCGCCCGGCGTGCGAGATTGTGGACCATATGCCTGAGCGTGGCGAAGCTTGCCGCGGCATTGCCCTCGCGCACCCGGCAGTCATCGTCGAAGAACACCATGTCCATTACCCGATGCAGGCTGTTCTCTATGGCCCAATGGCTGCGGACGGCAGTAGGGATCCGGTCTGCCATATCCTTAAGCGAGGTGATGTAGAACCGTGTCTCGCTCTCGATTTTTGCCCCGGTTTCCCGTGTGCTTTCCACCATGACGATGCCTTTGAGCCCAGGCCATTTGTGGCGCTCTTGCAGCCAGGAAACATCGTACAGCACCGTTTAACGGGTAGATGACCTTTCCAAGCTGCCTGGGGTCCTCCAGGCCGGCAAAATACTCAAGAGAAGCAACACTCTCGTTCAACGCCCCGCGATCTGCCGCTTCGCTGTCCATCGCCCCGTCTCCCCTTGCGAATCAACGGGCTAAAACAGATTCAGCAATCGCAGCTCATGTCGCCGCATTTTTCTCCCGATTGCCCCGGCTGGAGGCTTGGCCACTGTTGACAGAATACCGCGGCGCCACGTAGATATGTCGTGTGAGCGCGCTGGACACGTAGCTCAGCGGTAGAGCATTCGCTTCACACGCGAAGGGTCACAGGTTCGATCCCTGTCGTGTCCACCATCCGGCTTCTAACGCGCTGTTTTTGCCCGCTATTTCTGCCGGTGGCACAGCGGGTGGGACAATGATCGCGTTATGTGCGACCTTCGCAGCCCCGCTCGCGGCCAGTTTTTTCTGCGCCGCCTTGCGCGTGTAGACGCGGGCCATCTCCGCGTCTTCCCAGCCGAACATCGCCATGAGTTCGTGCTCGCTCGCTCGCTCCGGCTTCGGCCGCGCGAACCGCCCCGATTTTGCGCAAGCCGTGGCAATGGCATTGCGGCAGCCCGGCTTTTCGCTTCCAGCAAGGTTTCGCTGCGGCTCTGGTTCAAGGCCATCTATCACCTAACCCAATCGAAGAACGGAATATCCAGCCTCGAACTAGCCCGCAGGCTTGGCGTTACCGAGACAACGGCGTGGATTATGAAACATAAGCTTGCGCAGGTCATGCTTGAGCGCAACGGGGCAATCGAAGCCGCGCTTTGGGGCTATTGGGAGGCAGGTGCAACATGGCCGCGCCTCCGAACTTAAGTTTGGGCCCGTGACCTGGATCCAGCTTATGGCTTCGCACCGCAAGCTACTTGCATCTCACGCCTGGATAACGCCCGCCAGGAGCTTGGACGCGATCCAACTCTGCAAGTAACCCGCGGTGCGGATTGCGGCATCATCCGGATCGCCATAGTTGGCCGCCATCTCGCAAAGGATGCCAAAGCGGGTGCCGCTAGCCGCCTCGTTCCAAAGCATCGCTTCCTCTTCGGCCAACACGCGAAACTTCGGCACATCCTGACGCCAAACCAAAATCCGATGCCGTCCATTCTCCTCTGTCTGCGGCGGCTCGCTGTCACGTTTGAGCGCGCTCCAGATGTCTGCCGCGTTGGTCCTGAAATCCAGCCGTGCCGCCGAAGGATGCGGAGCGAAACGCAAGGAAGCCCACTCGCCGGCTGCGCAGCCTGCGATTTCCGGCAGTGAAATCGCGGTGGCGTCCTTTGCGTAAAAGGCATCGTTCAAGGCTTTTTCGAGAGACGCCAGATCCGCAAGCACGGGATGATTGCGATAGGGTTCCTCTTCGGCCAAGTATTGCGGAAGACTGGCGCAAAAGTCCTTGGCGTTGCGGCTACGCGACGGATAGGCAGCCGCGTAGCCTCGCGCCATATGCTCGAACCCGTCGTCGCCGAGATAGGCGTGGAGCAGCTCGTGATCGTTCTCCACGAACTCGATCAGCCGCAGGATGTAAGAGTCGCGATAAAGGCCGAGCAGCACATCCTTCGGTTCGCGCGGGCCATCCGCAAGTTGCGTCAGGACGCCATCGCCGCCCGTTAGTAGCGCCTCTTGGAAGCTGTCTTGCAGCCCGGCAAGTGTCATTACTTCGCCGCACATAGCTTGGGCTCCTCTTTCTTTGCCAGGACATCGGCGGCAATCGCCCGCGCTTGATCGAGTTCCGCCAGCAGTTCCTGAAGCGGCGGGATATTGCCGTCGCGCTCGATCATGGTGGAGACCGGGCCGAAGCGTGCTACCGCCGCCGCGTAAAGGTCCCAGACCTCGTCCCGGATAGGATGATCGTGCGTGTCGATGATGTAGGTGCCCATATCGCTGTGGCCCGCGAGGTGGAACTGCACCACCGGCTCTGTTGGCACGCCATGGATGAATTCGAGCGGGTCGTAGCCGTGGTTGAAGGCGCTGACGAAGACGTTGTTGACGTCGAACAGAAGCTGGCAGCCGGTGCGGCCGGTCAGCTCCGTCAGAAACTCCCACTCCGTCATCTCTGCATGAGCGTAACGCACATAGCTCGACACATTCTCGATCGTGCGCCGGCGCCCAAGCAGCTCCTGCACCTTCTGCACGCGCGGCACCACATGATCGAGCGCTTCGCGCGTATAGGGAATCGGCAGCAGATCGTGAAGATTGAGGCCATGCACGCCCGTCCAGCACAGATGGTCCGAGACCCATTTGGGCTCGACGCGGGCAATCAGCTTCTTGAGCCCCCTCAGATAGTCCAAGTCCAAAGGCGCCGTGGAGGCGATGGATAGCGACACGCCGTGCATGACGATGGGATAGCGGGCGCGGATTTTTTCGAGCACGGCAAGCGGCCTGCCGCCCGGAACCATGTAGTTCTCCGAGATTATCTCAAACCAGTCCACTTGGGGATCGCCTTGAAGGATCTCAGCGTAATGCAGCGGCCGCAATCCCAGGCCGAAGCCGAGATAGGGCGGTTTCTCATGCGTTCTGACGGACATCGCAGTATCCCCGCGGGCCAAGTCTGGAGGTTGGGAGCATGTATCATCGCGAGGGGCAAAGCCGCCTCGCGATGAAGTGAGCGCCAGATTTACATCTTCGGCATTTCAAACTTCGTGCCGGGGATCTTCGCGCATTCCAACTTGGTCAGCGAAAGGAAGCCCTTGCCTTTGCACGAATTCAGACCCTTGCAGGAGTTGCTGGCGGTCTTGCAGGCGCCCTGGCCCTTACACGAGTTGGCGCCGATGCACTGGCCCTTTGCAGCCTCGGCTTGGGCGGCGGGAGCCAGAGCGGCGCCCGCGAGCAGAAGGGCGGCGGCAGCAGCGGCGATCGTTGTTCCGGAGCGGTGAGCAAGTTTCATGACGTTTTTCCTCTCGTATATTCATAACCGGACTAGGCTGCCGTCCGCATCTCAGTGCTATCGCGTCAGCATCGTCTATGAATTCGCCCGCCCAAGCTGAAACGTTACGTCCCGCGTTATTAGACTTTCGCTATAAACGCGATTTCATTTTACGTCCGCTATGGAACAGCCGCCTGGATGCAGGCCTTCCGCCGGCATCGCGTTTGCGGAGCGGCCTGGCGAAGGAGCCGCTCTACCATCTTAAGGAGGTGGCAAAAGACCGCATTCGGCGCTGCTGCCGGCGGCGGCTAGGTTGTTGTCTTCCCTAAGCTTCTTGTTAAGCTGAGTGCGCTGGGCGATGCCAAGGGGGGGGGTAGGCTCGATGTCATGCGTTTCGCGCACGGTATTTCTTTTTGCCGCGTTTCTGGCGGGCACGATCCTGGGGCTTCGATCCGAGGTAGCCGCGCAGCAGCGTCCGCAGAAGCTGGTTGTTGAACTGCTTCCTTCCGAGACTTCCAGAAACGGTTTTGCGGTTGAACGAGCCGCTACGGGCCTATCTTCAAAAGCGGCTGGGCATGCCTGTCGAGCTGAAGGTTGGCTCGACCTACGTGGCTGCGGGCGAGGACTTGCAGCTTGGGCGTGCCGACATTGGCTATCTCAATCCCATCGTCTACCTGCTGAGAAACCGTACAGCCAAGCTGGAGGCCTTTGCACGGACTTTGCATGAGGGAACGGGACCTTTCTTCAGGGTCGTAACCATCGTTCCGGCAGCCAGCACGGCCCAAAAGCTCACCGATCTCAAAGGCGCAATAGTCGCTTTCGGCGACAGGGCATCGGGCGCGATTTGGGTGGTGCGCTACCAGCTCCTGCTGGCAGGTTTCATTCCGGGACAGGACTACATAATACGCAGCATGGGCGACAACACCAACGTGGCGCGGGCGGTCACCGAAGGGCTTGTGTACGCCGGCAGCATGTCCCAGCCAATCTTCAACCGCCTGATCAAAGAGGGCAAAATCGATCCGAAATCAGTTCGGGTCATTGCGGAGTCGCCCAATATACCGGCATATATGTGGACCTTCCGCGAAGGGCTCGACCCTGCATTCAAGGAAGAAGTCCGCACGGTCATTTTTGAGGTGAACGATGCTGAGACGCTCAAGGTGTACCGGGCGCTATCCTTTGTGCCTAGCGACGAGGCCGACTTGGGGCAGGCCCGAAAGTGGATCGTGGCGACTGAGGCGGCCATGCCCGGCACAGTCCCAAAAGCGAAATGATTTCGTTTTGCGTCCGCTATGGAACGGCAGGAATGCTGCCTGGATGCAGGTCTTCCGCCGGCATCGCATTTGCGGGGCGGCTTAGCAAAAGAGCCGCCTTACCATCTTAAGGAGGTGGCAAAAGATCGCATCGGGCGCTGCTGCTGGCGGCGGCTAGGTTGTTGTCTTCCTTAGGTTTCTTGTTAAGCTGAGTGCGCTAGGCGATGCCAGGGGGAGTGGGCTCGATGTCATGCGTTTCGCGCGCCGTGTATCTTTTTGTTACGCTTCTCACGAGTGCAATTCTGGCGCTTCCGGCCGGGGTAACCGCACAGACGCGTCCGCAAAAGCTGGTTGCCGGATTGCTTCCAGGCGAGTCTCCGGAAACTGTTACGCGGCTGAACGAGCCGCTGCGGGCCTATCTGCAAAAACGGCTGGGCATGCCTGTCGAGTTGATGGTTGGCCAGACCTATGCGGCGACTGGCGAAGCCCTGCGGTTCGGGCGTATCGACATCGCCTATCTCGGTCCTGTCACCTACCTGCTGAGAAGTCGCAGCGCTCAGCTTGAGGCCTTCGCCCGGCCTTCCCACGACGGAGTGGGGCCGTGGTTCAAGGCGGTGGTCATAGTACCCGCCGCCAGCCCAGCCAAAGCGCTAGCCGATCTCAAGGGCACCGTTGTCGCATACGGCGATAGGGCCTCGACATCGGGAACCTGGGTGCCACGCTACCAATTCCTGGAGGCGGGCCTTGTGGCGGGGCGCGATTATACGGCGCGCGGCATGGGCGGCCATGATAATGTGGCGCGGGCCGTTGCTGGAGGGCTCGTGGCCGCCGGCGGCTTGTCCCAGCCGGTCTTCAACCGGCTCACCAGGGATGGCAAGATTGATCCGAAGTCGGTCCGTGTCCTGGCGGAGTCGCCCGCCATTCCGGAATATATGTGGACCTTCCGCGAGGGGCTCGACCCGGCATTCAAGGAAGAGATCCGCAAGGCGTTCTTCAAGGCCGGCGATCCCGAGATGCTCAAGGTTTTCCGGGCCGTTTCCTTCGTTCCTTGCAGCGAGGCCGATTTGGACAGGGTGCGCGGCTGGATGGCGACGACCGAGATGGCCATTCCCGGCACCATGCCGAAAGCGCGATGATCTGGCGCCACGCTTTCCAGAGGACATCGGCCGAGGCTTTCGGCCGCAAAGAGCTGGAGAATGAACGCGGCTAGCGCGGTCACCGGCACTGCCCGCAACCCGCCGATGACGAATACCGCCACGCGCGCCCAATTTCTCGCGGAATAGGCGTCTGGGCCGCTCATTCATCCATTCTCCGGCTCAGCGTTGCGGTTTAGCGCCGGCTGCTATTAAGGCCCGATGCCGTGTCCCGGAACAAGCGGCCATCGCAGCCGGCCGCGTATTCCGCTGGCCTTTTTCGCGGCGGTTCCGCTGTCATGCGCTTGCCGCCAAGCAAATTCACCGTGCCATCCGTCCTGGTTATGGCCGCGCTCATCAGGCGGCCGCTGGATGAATAGAGGTAGGCGTGCTCGAAATTCATTTTGCCGTTGAGCATCTTGACAGCCTTGATCAAACTGCCGCCGGGGCTGTAGTGGCCCACGTAATAGGAATGGCCAGCGGCGGCGAGCGCCTCCGCCTCCTCCTTTGTGATTTTTTCACTGAGGTGCAGCGGGAGCTGGAACTGGTATCCGGTGAAGCTGCGGTAATATTCGATAGGGTCGCGTGGGCGCGCGCGCCGTGCTTTGCGGACGGGCAGATAGACCGCCAGCATTGAGATTGGCACCAGCATTAGGACGATATACGCAGGATGCACCTTCATCCCCTTTCCAACGAGACCCCGCGAAGGGCTTCCTTATTGTCGAAGACGCAGGCAGAAAGGTTCAAAGGCCGGTGCGATGCCAGCCGCAGGCGGGATGCAGGGCGCTGCGATGGAAGTGGCAAGGGTAATTGTTGAAACAGGGCCGGTGCAGCAAGAGGGCGGCTCCTGGGCATTTGTGGCGCGCCGCGTTACCGATGTAAAATGCGGCGCCAGGTTTGTGAAATGCGCATTTTATGAATTGAAGCGCGATGCTGGCGGCAATTGGCAAACGAAGCTCGCTTCAGCGATAAGCGTTGACTTGACTCTGGAAAAAATCGTCGCTTATCGCCGCGAACTCTAAGGCATATCCCCGGCATGACTGCGATAATGTTCTTTGCCGGGGATGCTTCTTTGGTGCGGAAGAGATCGTTCTTGGAAACGTCCGGTATGTAAAACGGCGGGCCATGACGCAAAGGACTGGCCCGCCGCGATTTTAGGCATAGGCGGCGAGGGGCATATTGTCGTTCAACGCCCCGCGCGGTGTTTGGCCTCTCATCGAATTGCCCGGCGCCATCATGCCGAAAGCCCGAGCGCCCGCGATCGCCGGTTCCCGGCCGCCGAGGGGCAGCGAAAGCCGCTTGTTCGATACGGCGGGCTCGAAGCGTGACTTCGCGGTCTGTGGCGTGCGCAGCGTGGCGAAAGCTTCCCTCATGCACAGCGATGCCATGAGTTCGAGGATCAGCGACCAGAAGATCGGCAAGCTGCGCCGGACCTTGGCCTCGTCCACGCCCAGCACCCAGGCCAGCGTTTCCGCTCCGGCGTCTTTCGATGCCGGCCGGCCTTGGTTCAGAAGAGCCTCCGCGGCCTCGATCCGGGACTGGGCGTTTTGGACACGTTCGCAGAACAACCTGGACTTCCCGGCGGTGACGTTGGAGCAGCCGCTGGTGGCCTCCCAGCGCGGATTGGTTCGAAGCCCGTTCATCTCGGCGGCCGCCAGTGTTTCCATCTGGCGGGCGCGCTCGTAGGCGTCGATCCTCAAGCCCCGGTTTTCCGTCATTTCCGTCCGGTAATGCACGGTATAGGCGATCGAGTTCACAAGCACGAAGCCGAGCGCCAGAAGCCAGCTCACGCGCCAGAGCCAGGCGTCGCGATGGGCGCCCTCCTCGGCCCGCTTGTCAGCCCAGGGGAGCATGAGCCAGCTGACAATAACAACCGCGGCAAACGCCAAGCCAAACATAACACCGGCCATACCGTCGGTTATCAGTTTTCCGTTTACATACGCGGCATATGCGCTATAGGCGCCGGCAACACATCCTCCCGCCGCAATCAGGAGACAAAGCGTGTGCCGCTTAATGTCGTTACCCATTTCGTTCACTCGCTGCCACGGCGTTGTTGAGACATGGCTCGCTGGTGTGGCGGCAGGAGCCTTCAACAAAAATCCACAAACAAGCTAAAAATTCTGCTAACGAATTAACGGACGAGACGGGACTTGACAGAGCGGCGCCGATCTATGCCTTTGTTGCAACACTTCTTTTTGGTTGCCGGGCACGTACTGTGCTACCATCCGGCCCTAATCAATTCGGTGGGAGAGCATCTGTGAGAGCGATGGTATTGAAAACCCCTGGCCAGCCTCTTGAGCTGGAGGAACGGGACGTTCCATACCCGGGGGCGGGCCAGCTTCTCCTGAAGATCAAGGCCTGCGCCGTCTGCCGTACCGACCTTCACGTGGCCGACGGCGATTTGCGGCCCCGCTGCGAACAGATCGTGCCGGGCCATGAAATTATCGGCGAGGTGGCCGCGGTTGGCGGCGGGGTCGAGGATTTCGAGGAAGGCCAGCGCGTTGGTGTGGGCTGGCTCGGCTACACTTGCGGCGAGTGCGAATACTGCAAACGCGGCGAAGAAAATCTTTGCGATCACGCAAAATTTACTGGCTACCAGATTGACGGCGGCTTCGCGGAGTATGCTGTGGCGGACGCTCGCTACTGTTTCCCCGTACCGGAGGGATACAGCGACGCGGCGGCGGCCCCGCTCATGTGCGCGGGCCTGATCGGCTACCGGGCGCTGAAAATGGCCGGGCGCGGGCGTGCGCTCGGCATTTATGGATTTGGCGCGGCGGCGCATATTACCGCGCAAGTAGCGATGCACGAAGCCCGCAACGTCTTTGCCTTCACGCGGCCCGGCGACACGGCGGCGCAAGGCTTCGCGCGCTCGGTTGGCTGCACCTGGGCGGGCGGCTCGGACGAAAAGCCCAGCACCCTGCTCGACGCGGCCATCATCTTCGCGCCTGCCGGCGAACTTGTGCCGTTGGCGCTGCAAAGCGTGCGAAAGGGCGGCATCGTGGTTTGCGGCGGCATTCACATGTCGGACATTCCAAGCTTCCAGTACAATATTCTCTGGGGCGAGCGCATGGTGCGCTCGGTCGCCAACCTTACCCGGCGCGATGCGCTGGAGTTTCTCGCCCTGGCGCCGAAAGTTCCGGTGAAGACAACGGTTCAAACCTTCCCGCTGGCCCAGGCCAACGAAGCGCTCGCCGCCTTGCGCGAGAGCAGGCTTACCGGCGCGGCGGTGCTGGTTCCCTAGAGCGGCCGGTGGACTGAAGCATGCGCGGGGCACGTTCGCAACGATGCCGGAGGCGGCGCCGGCCAGCCAAGCGCCGTTACAAGTTGACTGCCACGCGCCTCGAAGTAACGCCAAATTAACTCTCCAGCCTGCTCCCCCGGCCATTTTGCGGGACCGGAGGGGTGCCGTTCGATTTTGAGGCAATATAGCACAAATGGGTTGAACGCAGGTTAAGTAGCCTATAACATTGATATTACGCGCATATTTTTCAGGATAACATTCATAACACGGAGTTTCGCGGCCGGGATTTTGGTTAATTCGCGAATTGAAAATATATTTAAAGGGATTCTGGAAGCATAGATTTAGGGCAAAAACACGGGAAAATTCGCGGAAATACGCGTGTTTGAACCATCAAGTTTTCGCGTTTACCATGACCATATTAACGTGCGCCACGAGGGCGCGGATTACCAGTGGAGGAAGGTTCCACCCGGAGAGTAGTTGGTTAGCTCCGGTAGCTGACGGGCGGCTTGACCAGGCGACTGGGCGGGCCGAAGCCCCGTGACAAAGGCCGCCTTGGGCGGTCGAGCGACCTGACGGGCCGTAACGTGAGTGAACTCTGAGCAGGCCTCGAAAGCGTTAATGCGGATGCCGACCCTCCGTTAATAAGGGGAAGGCTTGTACCGGTGGGGAAGCAACCAACAAGCGCACCTGCCGGGTCCGCCGGGGTAGTGGAGACAGCACGTCAGGAAGGCAATCCGGGTAACGTGGGAGACCCGCGTGGCTAAGGTACGCAACCTAAACGCCGGTAGATGGCGGGCCATGCGGGAGTCGGACAGGTGCATAGTACCGATGAAGCCGGGTAACTCCGGTGGAGGGAAGGCGCCTGACTTCTGGTACGCTTTTTGAAGAAGGCGAGGATCGGGTGATTGGCGAAAGCCTGCAAACACCGCTAACGATCCGGAGCTTTTCGAGAAAGCTCTGCGTCACCGTGAAGGCGGGGAAGGCAGCACAAGCCCTCGCGAGGCGCAGGCCGCATTAGCGATCTGAGTGCGCAAGCCTTTCAGCCGATAGCGTTGACGTGAAGCCAGCCGGAGAGCCGGATGCTGGAAATCGGCAAGCCGTTGACTTAATCTGTTGACGATTGCGGCGGGATGGTGTCCTCCGATTGGGAAGGCAGTTCTGTTAAGAATAGTTCACAGAGCGCAACGAGCCATCAGGAGAGATAGATGATATCTTCGTAGTCCAGCGGCGCCTGAGCCAATCCTAGGCGTTCTGCAGGTGTTTTTCCATCCTTGCCGGTCAGGATATAGTTGTGGGCCGTGCGCATGATGTCGAGGATTTTGGCGACGTTGCCTGGATTGTATGGAGAGTAGCCATTCCAGATCCGGCCGTTGTTCGCCTTCGAGTAAATCGGCCGTTCAAGCAAGGAGAGCCGCCGGCGCACCTGATTGAAAAACGAATTGACGCTGTGCAGGCTGGCCTTGTTGTAGAGCCAAGCTTTGTGATCTTCATCGTAATTGCTGAGATCGGTGAGTGAGGCCACGGACTTCTCTGGTTCGCTCATGGTCGGGAAAGGATGGTCAAGCCATCGGTCTTCCCATTTCCCGTGCGGTGTCATGGAGGCCAAGCGCTCTTTAATCAGCAGCAGTTTGACCTCCTTTGGCAGCAGGGTTGGGTGCGCGGCCTCTGCTTGGACGAACAGCATCTTTGCTTCGAGGTATTTTTGACGCTTTTCGTCCACGGTCAGGTCCTTGGCGATGCGAACATAAAAGGCGTCCGCTGTGTGGCCTTGAATTTCGGTGCGGAACGCAGACAGGCAAGCGGCCCGGAGACCCGGGTCCTGGTCGAGGAAAAAACGCCACTTCTGGACATTGCCCAGCAGGCGTTTGAGGAAGAAAAAGTGCCCGTACATCGTGTACTCGCCATGGGTCTGCATGCCGTATTCTGGAAGCCGCGCGGCTGGTGACGGCACATCGGGGCTCTCGATGTCGTCACGCGTCATGGCATCGGCGTAAGTTTCATCGATCTCCGCTGGCAGGCCCTGTTTGTGCCGCTTTGCGTTCAAGGACTTTGCGGTGGCTCGCTCGTGGTCAGCATTGAGCCAGAGGCGGGCAAAGCGGCGATGAGGGTAAGGCTTACTCAGGTCGCCATTCGTTTCAACGGCAGCCTGAACCGTTTTGCTGTCCATGGAAGGGTCGAAGTTGAGGTGTGCGCCGAAGCAATAGCCGTATTCGTTGTCCACCGCGGCAATGGCCGAGAGCTGGATATTCCGCTTGTCTTTGCGAACCAGCCAGTTAACCAGGTAGTCCTGTCGATCCACGCCCAGATACAACCGGCGGATGGCGAGATCGGCCAGGGCGCGCTCGCGGTGGGCGGCAAATGACTGACACTGCCGATGGAGAAAGTTGAGGCGACGGTAGAAGGTGTTGGGATCGATGTCCGTGACTTCGATGATGCGACGGACAGGCATCTTATTGATCAGCAGTTTAAAAATGGTCTTGTTCTTGTGAGGTTCCCTCTGCCGGGCTGTGGTCTTGAGGTTCTGGGAAAACGTCTTGCCGCAGACGTTGCAGCGCCAGCGGGGGCTTCCAATGGCTGTCTTACCGAAAGATGCATACGCCCCAACAGTGCCAACTGGCAACTGATCGACATGATTGGCGCAGCCCTCGGTAGGACAGCTCAGCGGATCAGGGGGCGACAAATAGAAAGCAATGCGCTCGACTTCCTCCACGATGCCGATATTGCTTTTGAGAGGGAAATCCACGCCGCAGGACGTGCAGATACAGGAGGAAACGCCCTTGTGCGAATCCAGCGTGTAGCTATTACTCCCGGGCGTCGATCTTTGCTCCGCCGGAACGCCATAGTTAATGCAGCCCGGAGACTTGCAGTGGTTGACCTGGACGCCGCCGTGCTCGGGCGGTATCCGCGGATAATGCCGGGATGAAGCCACGGAAGATTTCTTCTGTATGATCCCAAATGGAAAAATCTGTCAGCGCACCATCTTACGCGCGCCAATCGCCTTTGATCAACAGATTAAGTCAACGGCTTGGGAAATCCGCACGTCCGGTTTGATGAGCGGGGAGGGGAAACGGGGCGAAGCCGCATGGCCCAAGCTACCGCGCCTCTCCTCAACTCTACCCATAGCGAGGCGTTTACATAAATTATGCTGCCATCAACCTTTGAGCGGACGGCGCAATCGCATTTAACGCCTGTTCAGGACATTTCTGCTCTGTTACATCAAAATCGAAACGCGCCATCGGAAAACGGCGGGCGGGCCAGCCGGGAAAGTAAATTTTGCGTTGCATCCAAGTCCGCAACCCTCATTCTGGTCCGGCGCTTGCTTGCCCCGGAAAGCGATCCGGGCCGCCGCGCCGGGGAGCAGCGCGGGGCGGCCGGTTCGATAGGACGCTTTTGGCGTTTGACGGCTAGAAACCATCCCAACCGCATTTGGGGGCAAGACATATGGCGGAAAATACAAAGCCATCGCGCGTCGAGATCGTGAAGCGGGAGCGCCTGCTCGACGCCTTCTTCAAGGTGGACCAGGTTACGGTCTCGCACGAGCGATTCCAGGGCGGCATGAGCGAGCCCCGGCCCTACCTCGTCATGGACCGCGGCGACGCAGTGGCGGCGCTGCTATACGATCCGGCGCGGAGGAAGGTCGTCGCGATCGAGCAATTCCGCATTCCGACGCTCGAAAGAGGCCGGGGCGGTGGCTGGCTTGTGGAGACGGTGGCCGGCATGATCGCAGCCAACCCCGGCGGCAGCTTCGCCGAAACGCCGCTCGAAAGCCTGATCCGCGAGGTGCAGGAAGAGACCGGCTACCACATTGCCGGGGCGAAGCATATCTGCACCTACTTCTCCTCGCCGGGGGGGAACACTGAGCGCACCTTTCTTTTCTATGCCGAGGTCAGCGAGGCGGACAAGCGGTCGCAAGGCTGCGGGCTTGAACACGAGGGCGAGGATATCGCCATCGCGGAGTTCGATGTGGCGGAGTTTTTCGCCAAGCTTGAGGCCGGCGAGTTCGAGGACGCGAAGCTTATCATGGCCGGGTACTGGCTGATGGCGCAGCACGCGAAAGCAGGTTGAGCCGGCCCGCGCATACAGCCGTCCTGGGCACTTGGGCGGCACCGCCCGATGTGCCGCAGGCTGAGTGCGCCGGGAGACCGGCAAGGATTGGGTGGTGCAAGTTCGCTGCGATGAAGGAATAGCAAACCCTATCGGCGCCGAGCCGTGCGCGGGTGTACGCGAGGAGGCCGGCGCCGCTCTGCTGGCGGAAGGCAACACGGTCAGGCGAACTTCGCTCCAGCAGCGGCCACGTTACGATTTCGCCGGAGGCGGAGTGAACAGCTTCGCCAGTTCCTTCTGCTCCTCGGCCGAAAGCGGCGGCGGCGCATCGCTCTTGTCCGGCAGGCGGCGGACGATACGTGCGGCCAGCACAATGCCGCCGGCGATCAGCAGCAGCGGCGCAAGCCACAGGAGCAGCGTATTGAGATGCAGGCGGGGCTTGAGCAGCACGAACTCACCATAGCGGTCGGCGACGTAGTCTACGACTTGGCTGTTGGTTGCGCCCTTTTGCAGTTGCTGCCGGACGATGAGCCGCAGGTCGCGCGCGAGCGGTGCATCGGAATCGTCGATGGACTGGTTTTGGCAGACGAGGCAGCGGAGCCCCTCCGAGATTTCGCGGGCGCGCGCCTCAAGCTTGGGGTCCTTCAGCTGCTCCACCGGATCGACCGCGAAGGCCGGGGCGAGCGGAAGGGCGAGGAAGAGGGCGGCAAATAATGCAAGCAAGCGGTTTCGCATGGCTTTACTCTGCCGCCGCCGGGGCGGACGTTATGGAGGCTTTGCGCGCGCCCTGCGGAAGGCCGACGCGCAAGCGCCGGTCCAGAAGCGACACGAGCCCCGCAAGGAACATGATGGCCGAGCCGCCCCAAATCCAGCGCACGAAGGGGTGGTAGTACATCTTAATCTGGTAGGCGCCGTTCTCGGTCTCGTCGCCCAGCACAACATAGACGTCGCCGCCGGGCCGGACCAGATGCCGGCCTGCTTCGTCGCCTGGGGCGGCGCTTCATACCGGCGCTTGGAGGCGATGATCGTGCCGATCGGGTTGCCGCCAGTGCTCTTCAGCTCGAATGCGCCCGCAAGCTCGGCATAGTTCGGCCCCGGCCGCTCGAACACCTCCTTGAAGGTGATGGTATAGCCGGCAAGCTCGGCGCTCTCGCCCGGTTTCATCACCAGGAGGCGCTCCGAAACCCAGGCGCTGGCGCCCGCCACGCCGATCACCGCGACAGCAAGCCCGATATGGCCCAGCGTCGCCGCGAACTGTGCGCGGCGCATGTTCATGAGCCGCCGCACGGTCTCGGCCACCGGCACGGACAGGAACTTCGCGCGCCAAAGCAGCTCCCAGAGCGAGCCCGCGAGGACCCATGCGCCCAACGTGATGGCAAGCGCCACCTTCAAGCCGCCTCCCGCGATCACTGTGGCGGTGCCGGCGACGAAGGCAACCACGGCAACCGGCCAGAGCCGGCGGCCCGCTTCCTTGAGGTCGCCCCGCTTCCAGGCGAGGAATATGCCGAACGGCACGGCCAAGAGAAGCGGCATGAAGATCCAGACCACGGTGGAATTGAAGAACGGTGCGCCCACTGTGATCTTCTCGCCGGTGAAGGCGTCGAGCGCGATCGGGTAGAAGGTGCCGACCAGCACGATGCCGCAGCATACCGAGAGCAGCAGGTTATTCAGAACCAGCGCGCTCTCCCGCGAGACGAGCGAGAAAGTGCTGCCCGCGGTAAGAGCGTTTGCACGCCAGGCGTAGAGCGCGAAGCCGCCCGCCGTGAAAACGGCCACGATGGCGAGGATGAACACGCCACGCGCCGGGTCGGAGGCGAAGGAGTGCACCGAGGTGATGACGCCCGAGCGCACGAGGAAGGTGCCGAGCAGGCTCAAGCCGAAGGTGAGGATCGCAAGCAGGATGGTCCAGGCCTTGAGGCTATCGCGCTTTTCCATGACGATGGCCGAATGCAAGAGCGCCGTTCCCGCGAGCCATGGCATCAGCGAGGCGTTCTCGACCGGGTCCCAGAACCACCAGCCGCCCCAGCCAAGCGTGTAATAGGCCCACCAGGAACCGACGCCGATGCCAATGGTGAGGAAAATCCATGCCGCGAGCGTCCACGGCCGCACCCAGCGCGCCCAGGCGGAGTCGACGCGGCCCAGGATCAGCGCGGCAATCGCGAACGAGAACGCCATCGAGAAGCCGACATAGCCCGTGTAGAGCAGCGGGGGATGGATGGCCAGCGCCGGGTCTTGCAGGATCGGGTTCAGCCCGCGGCCTTCGGCGGGCGCTTCCAGGATGCGCTGGAACGGGTTCGACGTTGCCACGACAAAAATGATGAAGGTGGCGGAGATGGAGCCCTGCACACCAAGCACGGTCGCGCGCAAGTCCAGCGGCAGTTTCGTGCCGAACAGCCAGACCGCGGCCCCGAACAGCGCCAGGATCAGCACCCAAAGGAGCATCGAGCCTTCGTGGTTCCCCCAAACGCCGGAGATTTTATAGAGCAGCGGCTTGGCCGAGTGCGAGTTCTCCCAGACGTTCTGGACCGAGAAGTCGGAGGCCACATGCGCATAGACCAGGGCGAAAAACGAAAAGCCGACGAGCGCGAACAAGACAGGTGCGGCGGCATCGGCGACGTTAAGCAGCCGGCTGTCGCGCATGTAAAGGCCGAGCATGGGGCTTACGCACTGCGCGAGCGCCACGAAGAAGGCGAGGATGAGGGCGAAGTGCCCCAGTTCAACGATCACGGTTCCGGCCTCCAGCCGTATGTAAATTCATGAGAGCCAAAGCCCCCCTGACCCCAACCCTCTCCCCAAGGGGAGAAGGAGTGTGCTGCGGCCTTGTCACTAAGGGCGAGGCCAATTCTGGCGTCCCTTCTCTCCTTGGGGAGAAGGACAGGATGAGGGGGTTTTCCGCCATCTCAATTCCCATCGCCCTAGGTTCCTGGCGCCGTGGGCGCCTTTGGTTTCCCGCCCTCTTCCTTCCAGCGCCCGCTCTTCTTAAGGGCCGCGGCCACCTCGGGCGGCATGTATTTCTCGTCGTGCTTGGCCAGCACGGTATCGGCATGGAACACGCCATCCGGGCCGAGTAGCCCTTCTACAACCGTGCCTTGCCCGGGCTTGAACAGATCTGGAAGGATGCCGTTATAGGAGATGGGCAGGGATTTTGAACGGTCTGTGACACTGAAAGTCGATGCCGTGCCGGCACTCTTGTGGAATGTACCCTCCTCCACCAGGCCACCAACCCGGATACGCGTTCCAGGCGCGGGCGGAGTTGCCAGCACTTCGGTTGGGCTCATGAAGAACGTCACCTGCGTCTTGAGCGCGCTCAGCACGAGTGCCGAGGCGAGGCCGATCATTACGAGCCCGCCGGCAATCAAAACGCCACGGCGCTGCTTTCTGGTCATTGTTTGGGTTGCTCCCCTTTGCCATCTCCGGCCGGAAGCCCAAGCTCGCGCGTCAGCTTTTCGATCTCTTCAAGCTTTTGCGGCTCGGATGCGAATTGCTTGCGCGCGGCGCTCACGGCTTCCTGTCCTTTGGCTGTCTCGTTCAATACGGTGTAAGAACGGATGAGCCTCAGCCAGCCATCCAGATCGGCGCCATTTTCCTTTAGACGCGTGGCGAGCCGCTCCACCATGCCGCGGATCATGGCAGCCTGCCCGCCGGCCGCTGGCGCCTCAGCCGGGGCCTTCGTGCCAGCTTCCGGCACCGATATGCCAACGTCGCGGACAAGAGAGTCGATCCGTTCCAGCGATGCTGGGTCCGAAGCGAATTGCTTGCGCGCGGAAGCTATGGCTTCCTGCGCCTTGCCTGTGTCCTTCAACACAGAATAAGAACGGATGAGCCTCAGCCAGCCATCCAGATCGGCGCCATTTTCCTTTAGACGCGTGGCGAGCCGCTCCACCATGCCACGGATCATCGCAGCCTGCCCGCCGGCCGCTGGCGCCTCAGCTGGGGCCTTCGCTTCCTCTTCCGGCGCCGGCTTCTCCGCGCTGCTCATGACAGCATCGATTTGCTTGAGGGCTTGCTCGTCGGAAGCGAACTGCTTGCGCGCCGAAGCCGCCGCTTCCTGAATTTTCTCCGGCTGCTGCAGCATCGCATAGGAACGGATGAGCATGAGCCAGCCGGTCAGGTCCGAGCCGTCCCGCTTGAGCCGCGCCGCCAGCTTCTCCACCAGCGCATCGATGGGCGGGGCTTGCTTGACCTCGGCCGTCATTGCGGAAGACGGCCCGCCCGCCGGAGTCTTCGCGGCCGCCGCCATTGTATCGGGTTTGTCTTTTAGAGCCGAGAGCTGCTTAAAGATAAGGCCCTTCCAGGCGGCCGGCGGATTTTCGCTCAGGATCTCGCGATAGATTTGCTCAGCTTCGGACTTCTTGCCTTCCTGCGTACTGCGGATTGCGAGCCATGTCCTTACGCGCAGCGACTTCGGATATTTGGCGGATGCCGTGTCCAAAACCGTCTTCGCCTCGGCGGGGATGTTCCCATCGTTGGCGTAGGCCAGCGACTCGAAAAGCCCCATCAGCTTTTCCTCGTCCTGGCCGCCGAGCCTGATCGCCCTGCGGTAGGCATGCGCGGCTTTGTCGAACTGCATCGTCCTGAACAATTTTGGGGCGAGACCGGTCCAGACCGCCGCATTGTTCGGGTCGGAACGGAGCTGACGCTCGGCGTTCGCGATCTGGACGCCAAGCGTCTGCTCGCTGGGTGGCGCGGTGAGCCGCGCTTCGAGTGGCTGGTCCGGCAGGGTGGGCGTACCGTAAACGGCGTAGAGCCCCGCCGAGCCGAGGGCGATGACGCCCGCCAAGGCGGCGAAAGCGGCGTTGGTGTTCAACGCGGCTGCCTCGACGGAGCCGGCGGCGCCGCCTTGACGGCTCGCCTTCAGCAGGCGCCTGGAGATTTCCGTCCGCGTCTGCTGGGCTTCCTCATTGCCGATGTTGCCCAGCTCCTGCTCGCGGTCGAGATCCGCGAGTTGCAGTTTGTAGGCTTCGATTTCGGACGTGCCGCCAGCCGTTGGCTGGGCCGCCCGCCCGAGGGGGCGCGCAACAGCCAGGATCACGCTAGCCGTCACAATTGCAAACAAAATCCAGATCATGGGGCGTGACACTTACCCAGCCGCACGTTGAAGTCAACGGACTCTATAGCGGGCTGGCACCAACGTGATTAACGGGCCGGGTGGTTTCGTCAGTGCTTGGCAGCAGCCTGCAGGCGGTAAAACGTCTCCATACCGGCTTTTCATCCCAGGCATGGACAAAACTTAACAAAGCGCGCCAGCTACGGGGCGGCTTGGAAACAGCGTCACTGCGCGTGCGATCCTGCTGGAACATGCCGTCGCAGGCCAGTGCAGCGTCCCCGGAAAAGCGGCGGAAACTCATCTGGCCGCCGTTAAACGAAAGTCCTGGGCATTGGAGCAATGTCCCGCGCGAGTTGCGCAAGGCCCGATCCGGGTTTACAAGCGCCAAAACCGCAGATTTTGAGAGGGCTTACCGCCTTGTTCAAGCTTATGTCCGCCGATGCCGGCGAGCGCCACGATTGGACGCGGGCCGAGGCAGAGGCCCTGTACCGCGCACCGTTCAACGACCTCCTGTTCCAAGCCCAGACCGTCCACCGGCGCCATTTCGACCCCAACCAAGTGCAGATGAGCAGCCTGCTGTCCGTGAAGACGGGCGGATGCCCCGAGGATTGCGCCTATTGCGGCCAGTCCGCGCATCACAACACCGGGCTCACGGCCTCCAAGCTCATGGAGGTCCAGCGCGTGATCGAGGAGGCGCGCAAGGCGAAGGCGGCGGGGGCCACGCGCTATTGCATGGGCGCCGCCTGGAAAAACCCGAAGGAGCGCGATCTCGACACGATTCTGGCCATGGTGGAAGGTGTCAAGGCGCTGGGGCTTGAAACCTGCATGACGCTCGGCAAGCTCACCCAGCTCGACGCGGAGCGGCTCAGGGGCGCGGGCCTAGACTATTACAACCACAACATCGATACGTCGGAGCGCTATTATAGCGAGATCGTCACCACCCGGACCTTCGGCGAGCGCCTGGACACGCTCGATCATGTGCGCGAGGCGGGCATCAAGGTCTGCTGCGGCGGCATCGTCGGCATGGGCGAGCGCGAGGACGACCGCGTCGATATGCTGATCACGCTCGCGAACATGCCGCGGCACCCCGAAAGCGTGCCGGTCAACCTGCTGATCCCAATTCCGGGCACGCCGTTGGAGGGTGCTGAGCCGCTCGATCCGCTTGAGTTCGTGCGCACCATCGCACTTGCCCGCATCATGATGCCGTGCTCGATGGTGCGGCTTTCGGCGGGGCGCGCCTCGATGAGCGACGAATTGCAAGCGCTCTGCTTTTGCCGGCGCCAACTCGATCTTCCTCGGCTGCATGCTTTTGACCGCCGGCAACCCCGCCGAGGATAAGGACAGGGCGCTGTTCTCGAAGCTCGGCCTTGCGCCGATGCCGGCGGAGCAAGCTACGGCACAGGTTGACGCCTAAGCGCGGGCGGCTGCGGCTTACCCAGGAGCAATTTGCAGCCCGCCACGGCATTCCGTCACCCACGCTGCGCGATTGGGAGGAGGGCCGCGCCGTAGCCGATCAAGCGGTTGAATCCTACATCGCCGCCATCGAAGCCGGCTTATATCTCCACCACTGGCGCCGGTGAGGCCTTGCGCATGCAGACGCCAGCATACCCGCTCGCAGCCTCCTCGATTCCCAATCGCCGCTGTGTCGATTCCCAATTGCCGCCCTGTTGACTCCCAACTGCCGTGTTCCTTGCCGAAGCCTGCGGCGAGCGGTTCGCCTATGGAGCCGTGCTTTATGACAGCAACACCATGGTTGTCACGGGAGAAAAGTTTGCGGCTGTTCCTCTCTCCTGGTTGTGGAACTGAAGTGCAAACAGGCGGTGTCCCATCTCTCATCCGCTCATTTCGATAGGAGAGGCGGCGGCTGCGTGGCTAGAGATGAGACTGTACCGTGCCGCTGAATTTCCTAGCTTTTCACGGCTCATGTCCGTGACAAAATCACGGTTGTGGGTATGACGGACTTACGATGGCTCATCCTTCGGCGATAGCGGGCATGCGGCCATATGAGGAGCTGCTGGCGGGCCTCGACGCGTGCGGGCGGCTCCGGCAGCTCGCTCTCTCGGCGGGCCACGACTTCACGTCGAACGATTTTCTGGGGCTGGCGGAATCGGCCGAGCTGAAAGCGGCGATCCAGGAGGCTTTGGACCGGGGCGTTCCGGCGGGTGCGGGCGGCTCGCGGCTCTTGCGCGGCAACCATCCCGAGCATGTGGCGCTGGAGGAAGAGGCGGCGGCGTTCTTCGGCGCGGAGTCCGCGCTTTATTTCAGCAGCGGGTTTGCCGCGAACTATGCGCTGTTCGCGGCCTGCCGCAGCGCGGCGATCTCGTGGTCTACGACGCGCTCATCCACGCCAGCGCTCATGACGGCATGCGCGCGGGCCGGGCGGAGCTTGCGCGGCCGCGCATAACGATGCGGAGGCGATCGAGGACAAATCCGCGCCTGGCGGGCTTCGGGCGGGAAAGGCCGTCCCTGGATCGCGGTTGAAAGCCTCTACAGCATGGACGGCGACCGCGCGCCGCTTGCGGACCTTGCGGAGATCGCGCGCCGCCACGGCGGCATGCTTGCCATGGACGAAGCGCATGCCACCGGCGTTTTCGGCCGGAGGGCGGGGCCTTGGCGCGGGCTCGAAGGCAGGCCGGACGCGATCTCGCTCCACACCTGCGGCAAGGGGCTGGGCTCGGCGGGCGCTCTCCTTTGCGGGCCGCGCATTTTCAGCGATTTCCTGGTCAACTATCCCGGCCGTTCATCTTTTCGACCGCGCCATCGCCGCTGACAGCCGCGGCGGTGCGGGCGGCGCTGCGACTCTGCAAGCACGCAGCCGGAGCGGCGCGAGCAGCTCAGTGCGTTGATGGCGTTTGCGCAACGGCGCGCTGGAGAGCCGGTGCGGCATGCGGCCCAGCGGCTCGCAATCCTGCCGGTGATCGTGGGCGCCGACACCCGCGCCACCACGCTCGCGGCGGCGATGCGCGCGCATGGCTACGATATCCGCGCCATCCGCCCGCCGACCTGCCCGAGGGCACCGCGCGGCTCAGGATCGTGCTTACGCAGAATGTATCCGCCGCCATCGCCGGCGAGATGATCGAAGCGCTTCGCTTCGAGCTTGAGCGCTTGGGGTAGCGGCTGTGCGTTTCATTGTCACCGGCACGGAACAGGGGTTGGCAAGACCGTCTTCAGCGCGGCGCTCGTCGCGGCGCTTGGCGCGAGCTACTGGAAGCCGGTGCAGTCGGGCTCGATGGCGAGACGGACAGCGAAACCGTGGCCCGCCTCTCGGCCTGAGCCAAGACCGCATCCTGCCCGAAGCCTACCGCCTCAAATCGCCCGCATCGCCCCACATCGCCGCTGTCGCGGGAGGGTGTGCGGATGAGGCGAGCCGGCTGGCAATTCCGGCGATACGCTGTCCGCTGGTGATCGAGGGCAGGGCGGGCTGATGGTTCCGCTTTCGCCGCATCTCCTCCAGATGGATGTCTTTGCAGCTGGGCCTGCCGGTAATCCTGTGCGCCCGGACCGCGCTTGGAACCATCAACCATGCCCTGCTTTCGCTCGAAGCGATGGCGCGGCGCTCCATCCGGCTGCATGGCATCGCCTTTACCGGCGAACCCAGCGAGGAGGTGGAAAGCGCGATCCTCGCTTTCGGCGGAGGGCGCCGCCTTGGCCGCCTGCCGCCGCTCGATCCGCTAAATGCCAGCACTCTCGCCGAAGCCTTCCGTGCGAACTTCAGCCTCGCCGATTTTGCTTGCGAGCCAGTGCGCCGATCGCCCTTGCCCGGCAAGAGACCGGGGAAAGGACGGAATGAGAAGCAAATTTAGGGCGTCTTTGGCATCATTTAGAATAAAAGTGGATATAAAGACGCATTCCTAAGTCGGTTTATTAATTGCGCGCCTGCAGCAATTTAATTAAAGGACCGCTCCGATGTGTCGCGTTTTCGATGCTGCGTGCCGCTCTGTCATATTGGGTATTCAAAGCCCGGCGGCTTCGGTACGGAAAGCCGAAGGAAGTCCTTGCGTGCGCCGCCGCGATCACGGATCTGTCGAAATCGTCTGCTCCAAGACGAGCTTGGTGAGTGAGGAGTGCTCCTATGCCGTGGTTCCGCTGGCTGGTTCTTAGTTTGATGTTGCAGGCTTTGGCGATTTCGCCTGCCGCCGCGGCGAAAACGGGTGGCGCTGGTCATCGGCAACGCCGCTTATCTGCATGCGGGCGCACTCACCAATCCCGTCAACGACGCCGCCGGCATGGCGAAGGCGCTGACGGCGGCGGGCTTCAACGTAATCCTCGGCCTCGATCTCGACCGGCACGCCTTCGAGGGCAAGCTCCGCGAGTTCGCCCGTTCCGTCGATGGCGCCGATGCCGCAGTGCTGTTCTACGCCGGTCACGGCCTGCAGGTCGGGGGGCACAATTATCTGGTGCCAGTGGATGCAGTGCTTGCCAGCGAGCGCGATCTCGACTTCGAAGCAGTCAGCCTCGACTTCGTGCTCCGGCAGATGGAGGTGGGACGCGAAGGCAAGACCAGCATCGTGTTCCTCGATGCCTGCCGCAACAATCCGCTCTCGCGCAACCTTGCCCGCTCGATGGGAACGCGTGGGACTGCGGTCGGCCAAGGCCTTGCCGAAGTGCAGACCGGGGTCGGAACGTTCATTGCCTATTCGACGCAGCCGGGGAACGTGGCACTCGACGGGAACGGGCGCAACTCACCCTTCACCCAGGCGCTCGCGGCTCATGTCTCGGAGCAGGGGAAAAACCTCACCTCGGTCATGATCGAGGTTCGCAACGATGTGCTGAAGGAAACGGGCGGGCAGCAGGTACCGTCGGAGCCGTTCCGCGCTGACGAGCGAGTTCTATTTCCAGGGTCGGGCGGCGGCTGCACCGACGGCCGGGGCGGGGTCGGGAACTGGTCCGGCGCCGGCTGCGCGCCATCGAGGAGCAGGTGAATTCCAAGTCCGACCGTACGCAGACGCTCAGTCTCGTGAAGCTGGAGCAGCTCAAGGAGCGCGTCCGGCAGATCGGCGAGGCCATCCGCGCGGACCAGCAGCGCATTTTCGATGCGTATAACCAGCACCGCACGTCAACCGAATCCAGCGGCGCCCTGACGACATGGAGGTGGGCTCCATCCATATGCAAATCGCTCGGCGCTCGGCGGAGAAG
>CAVUGF010000016.1:0-112691 GCA_963740975.1 uncultured Alphaproteobacteria bacterium
TATATTTGCAATTCGCGCCTTAACCAATTTTGCATGCAATACGGAATAATTGCCGCGATATTTTGTCGAATTATATCAATGCATTATCGCGCGGCCCCAGCGCTTAACGCTTCCTCAAGGCGCCTCTGCTATATTAGTTCAAAATGCAGAAGCCGCGGAATTCAGCCAAAATGGCAAAACTCAGCGTTAACAAATGCATAACAGGCGGGCCGCGCAAGGCGCCTCACCGCCCCAGCATGAACTTGAGCATGCGCCCGGCAATCTGTCTGAAGGGCGGGCGCAGAAGGGCCGTGCCGTTGATTGGGTTCTGCAGGAACACGGCCTTGCGGTGCGAGAAAGTCTGGAAGCCGAACTCGCCATGATACGCGCCCATGCCCGAGGGGCCTACGCCGCCAAAGGGCAGGCTCTCGGCGGCGACGTGGAGGAGCGTATCGTTGACGGTGACGCCGCCGGAGACGGTGCGGCTCAGCACTTTCTCCCGGCTCACGCGGTCGGGGCCGAAGAAGTAGAGAGCGAGCGGGCGGGGCCTCGCGTTCACATAGGCGATGGCGTCGTCAAGGGTGGCATAGGAGACGATGGGCAGGACGGGGCCGAAAATCTCCTCGCGCATGACGGCCAGATCTTCCGGCGGATCGATAAGAAGCGTGGGCGCGATTTTGCGCTCTTCGGGGGTAAGGGTTTCGTTCGATGGGTTGATTTCGACGATGCGGACGCCGCGCTGGCGGGCTTCCTCGATATAGCGGACGACGCGCCCGTAATGGCGGGCATTGATGATGGAGGTGTAATCGGGGTTCGCTTTAAGCGACGGATAGAACTTGGCGATGGCGTCCTGAAGGTGGCCGATGAAGGCTTCGCGGCGCTGCTGCGGTACGAGCACGTAGTCGGGCGCGATGCAGGTCTGGCCGGCGTTCAGGAGCTTGCCCGAGGCGATGCTTTCCGCGGCCGAGGCAAGCGGCGCGTCGCCGGCGATTATGCAGGGGGACTTGCCGCCAAGCTCAAGGGTCACGGGGGTCAGGTTGTCAGCGGCGGCCTGCATGACGCGGCGGCCGACCGCCGTCGAGCCGGTGTAGAACAGATGGTCGAAGGGCAGGGCGGAGAAGGCCGCGCCCGTCTCAGGCCCGCCAAGCACGGTTGCCACCTTTTCATCGGGGTACAGCCGGGCCAGGAACGAAGCGAGGTACTCGGAGGTTCGCGGGCAAAGCTCCGAGGGCTTGAGCATGACACGGTTGCCGGCCGCAAGGGCCGCGATCAGCGGCACTATGGCGAGATTGAAAGGATAGTTCCATGGGCTGATAATGCCGACAACGCCCAGAGGCTGATAGAGAATGCGGCCGCTGGCGGGCAGCAGCTCCAGTCCCACCGGAACCCGTTCCGGCTTCATCCAGAAGGAAAGATGCCGCAGCGTGAACCGGGCGGAGGCGAGCACCGGCCAGATATCGGCCAGGAGCGTCTCGTGGCGCGAACGGTTGCCGAAGTCCGCCGAAATCGCGGCCGCGATGGCGTTGGACTCGTTCTTGACCGCCTCCATCAGCGTCTTGATGTCGGCCTTGCGCTGGCGGAGCGTTGGCGGCCCGGCGCGCAGGAAGGCCTCGCGCTGCATCGCGAGTGTTCCGGCGGCGCTCGTGTCTGCCTGGAGGCGGACGGCTTCGATTGTAGTCATGGCGGCTTCCTCCAGCGGTCACATCGATAGCGAGCCTTCGCGGAAGGCGGTCCGGTCGAGCCATACGTTGACTAGCACGGGCTTGCCCGCCTTTGCGGCTGCCTTGGCGCGCGCCAGCGCCTCCGGAACCTCCGCGTTGCTCTTGACAAGTATGCCCTCCGCGCCGAAGCCCGCCGCCACCTCATGATAGGCGCTGCGGGCCAGCGTGGTGGCCACATCGTCTTTTAGCACTTTCACCTGTTCCCGCGCTATCTGAGTCCAGCAGGCATCGTTACCAACCACCGCGATAACGGGGATGCCGTGGCGGACAAAAGTGTCGAACTCTGCGATGCTGTAGCCCAGGGCGCCGTCGCCGAAAATGGCCCAGATCTCCGCGCCCGGCCGGCAAAGTGCCGCACCAAGCGCGAAGCCGCCGCCAACGCCCAGCGTGCCGAACGGGCCAGGGTCGAGCCAGCCAAGCGGCCCGCGGGGCCTCAGAATGTAGGAGGCCGTGCCGACGAAATCACCGCCATCGGCAACAAAAACCGCGTCGTCGCTGGCGGCCGCATCGACGGCCTTCAACAGCGCGATGGGGTTGACGAACTCGCCTTCCGCCTTGGCCTGCTCAGCGATTTCAGCTTCGCGAGCCGCGTCCCGGGCGTGCAACCCCGCGATCCAGCCCTGCCAGCGGGAGGCTGGGCCGTGGGCCTCGCCCGCGAGCTGGCTCAGGAAAAGGCCGGCGTCGCCGATTGCGGCAATGTCCGGCGTGCGGTTCAGCCGCGCTTCCTTGCGGCTGCGATTGGCGGCGATCAGAGTGGCGGAGCGGCGTACATGGCTTCCGTAGTCCAGGCGGAAATCGCATGGCACCCCGGCCAGAATCACGCAGTCGGCCTCTTTCAACGCCTCGCGGCGCTTGTGCCGGAGCTGTAGCGGGTGCAGGCGCCCGAGGAGCCCGCGCGCCATGCCCGATAGGTAGACGGGAATGCCAAGCCGCGAAATCGCGCCGGCAACGGCATCGGGATTGCCGCCCGCCGAAAGCGCCTGGCTGCCGATAACCGCGATGGGGCGCTTCGCGTGAGCTAAGGCCTCTGCCGCAACGGAAACGCTCGCAAGCGGCGCGGCGGGCATGCCGGCCTGGCGAGGCTTAGGCGGCTTGGTGGTGGCATTTCCGCCGAACATGCGGGCAAGATGGCGCTCGATATAGAAGCGCAGGATGCGGCCCGCGATGCCGGTGCCTTTGCTGGCGGCATCGCTATACCATTGGCGCACAAGCGTTTCTTCGTAGAGGATGTCGACCGGGCATTCGACGAAGGCCGGCCCCTGAACGCCTGAGCGCGCGGCGGCAAAGGCGTCCGCCACGGCGGGGATCAGATCGCGCACGCGGCGGATTCTGCCTGAGGAATTTCACATTCGGTGCCGCGATTGGGTGCTGATCGATATCCTGTAACGCCCCCCGCCCTTGCAGAAGCGTTGGCGCGGCTCCGCCCAGCAGCACGACGGGCGATTGGGCCATTTGCGCATTTTTAAGCGCCGTGACGGCGTTCGTCACGCCGGGGCCGGCTGTCACCGCGGCCACGCCGGGAATGCCGGTCAGCCGTGCGGCGGCATCGGCGGCAAAGACGGCTGCTGCCTCGCCGCGCGTATCGGCGACGCGGATGCCGCGCGCCTTGGCAGCCGCAAGAATCGGCGAAATGTGCCCGCCGCAGAGCGTGAAGAGCACCCGCACGCCTTCGGCCTCAAGCGCAGCGGCAACCGCATCGCCGCCATGCGCGGCCGGCTTGACATCCGCCTTCATCGTATTTCCCCATCCCTCAGCGCACGGTAATCGACCTTGCCCACGCGCGTCCTGGGGAATTCGCTGCGGAATTCCACGCTGCGCGGACAGGACCATTTGATCAGCTGCGACCGGCAATGCGCGATAAGCTCCTGCTCCATCGCGGGTGTGCCAGGTGCGCCGTCCTTGAGCACAACGAAAGCCTTGATGCGCTCGACCTGCTGGGGATCGGGTACGCCCACCACGCAGGCCTGGAGCACTGCCGGATGTTTTTGCAGCACGGCCTCGGCCTGCGCCGGGAAGACGTTGAAGCCCGACGATTTGATCATCCGCTTGAGCCGGTCGGTGAAATAGAAGAACCCGTCCTCATCCGTTCGGCCGAGGTCGCCGGTATGCAGCCACACGCGGCCATCGGCATGGGTGCGCAAGGCCGCGGCGGTGGCTTGCGGATCGTTCAGATAGCCCGTCATGACGCACGGCCCAGAAAGGCAGATTTCGCCCTCGCTGCCTGGCGGAAGCTCCTCCTCCGTTCCCGGCCGGCAAATCTTGGCCAGCATATCGGGGAGCGGCACGCCGATGCTGCCTTCGCGGTAGTCGCCGAGCGGCATGGCCATGATAGCGCTTACGGCCTCTGTAAGGCCGTAGCCTTCGCGCAGTTTTACGCTCCCGCCACGTCCGGCCACGAGATTTTCAAAGTTTTCCTTGACCGCGCGGGGCAGCTTGTCGGCGCCGCAATAGGCTGCCCTGAGGCAATCGAGGCTCGCCTTTTTCAATGACGGGTCGCGGGCCAGCGCATCGTATAGCGTGGGCACGCCGACGATCAGCTCCGGCCGCTTGCGGCGGATCAGCCTGGCCGCGATTCCGGGAGTAAAAATGGGCGCAAGAACTGCCTTTCCGCCTTTCATGAGGGTCGCGTTTACGCACACGCCAAGGCCGAAACCATGGAAAATCGGCAGGATGGCGAGCATCGTGCGGCCTGCCCATTCGCTGCCGCCCCAGGCAGCCACCTGCATGCCATTGGCGATGAAATTGCGGTTGGAAAGCACGATGCCCTTGGGGGCGCTGGAGGTGCCGCCGGAAAAGAGAATTACGGCCGGATCGTCCGGCCCTGTCTTGGTGCGGGGGGCTGGCGGATGCCGCTCATCCATAAGCGCTTTCCACCGGACAACGCGGCTGTCTGCCGGCACTCTGGGAATCTTGCGGCCCTTGGTGATAGCAAAGCCCAGGGCCTTGAGCGGCGCGAGATAATCGGGGATGCGGGCCAGGACGATCTTTTCGATTGGGATGCGGGGCTCGATATGCGCAAAGCTGCCGTGGAAGGCGTCGAGCGTCAGCACGATGCGCGCGCCCGTGGCGTTCAGGTACTGCTCCAGCTCTGGTGGCGTCGAGAGCGGATGCACCATGGCGGGCACGGCGCCAAGCTTGCTGGCCGCGTAAAACGCGATGATGCCTTGCGGCGTGGTCGGCATGGCGATGAGTATGCGTTCGCCTCGCCCTAGACCCAGCACCGCAAGCCCATTGGCGCAAGCGGCGATCTCCCGCAAGAAGTCCGCATAGGTCTGGGCCGTATCCATGAAATCCCAGGCAATCGCTTCTGGCGCCGCCTCAGCGGATGCCGCCACCGCCTCGTAAAGGGTCATATCCGGATAAGAAAGGCCTGCCGGAACGGTGCCGTACCAGCGCAGCCAAGGGCGCGCCGCCGAGGGCGATGCTTCTGAAACTGCACCGATTTCGTTCGTCTGCAACCCAACCCCAATTCTGACGCCGGCCCGGGAACGCGCACTTGCGGCAGCGGCGCTCAAGGGTACAGGAAACGCCGATTACGGCATGCCGGTCAAGCGCTGCTTCCGGTCAAAGTGCGCTTTTTGTTTAGCGGCTTGCGGACTATTTCTTAACAGAACGGTGCAACTGCGGCGGGAAGGAGGGCGTTGCCGCGTTTGCGGCGGTGAAGGCGGGACGCTCAGTCTCCAGAACCTCCGTGGACCGGCATTCAGGGCGCCACCTGAGCCCTTCGGAGGGGAACTCGAAATCGACTTTGGCATCGAGGCTGCTGCTAGTGCAGCCGGCCGGAAGTTCGCACTGCCATGCCCGCGCAAGCGGGAATCCATGCAGGCAAGAAACGCAGGTCTTGCCTGTGCTTGCCCTGGGCTTCCGCTTTCGCTGGAGCGACGCCGCAGCTGCATGCGGCCGCATCGGGAAGCTACGCTTGCCCAGACTTTTGCCCCTAAGAGAAAAATCGCCCCGAAGCCGCCATAATCAGCGCCCGCACACCACGCGTTTTCATCCATGCAGGCCGGTGAAAAACTGTTACGGAGATGGCGGTCCTGCCGAAGCCTGAGCGGGCCGCCTCGCGAGTGTCCATGACGGGTGTTTTGGCTTCCGGACAACGTTTTGGTGCGGAGATGTAAGTGCCCGTGTGTGCAGAAGGAGGTTTTAGGAAATTGCAAAGCGCATTTTCCAGGTTTAGGGTCTGCTGGTGGTGTGACAGGCAGACGCGGCACGCCGGGCAGGGCTGCCAGATGCAAACCCAGTCTTGGGACATAAGGAGACCGGCGTGACAATCTCCATGGCTTCGTGGTTCGGAAATCTAAACCGGACCGTCGACATATATTGTGAGCGCACCAGCGCGGCCTGGGATGCCGAGCCCCTCAACGCGATTTCGAACATCGCCTTTTTCATCGCGGCATGGGCCGCCTGGCATCTGCAGCGGGAGAGGCCGAACGCTGCATTCCGCGCGCCGGTACAGGCCCTTTGTGTAATCGTTGCCATGGTGGGCGCAGGCAGCCTGACCTTTCACACGGTGGCGACGCGCTGGGCGGAGTGGGCCGACGTCATCCCTATCCTGATTTTCATGATGGTTTATTGCTGGCTGATCCTCACGGCATTTTTCCGATGGCCTGTTTGGCTGAAGGTGTTTAGCTGCCTTGCTTTCTTCGCAGCGACGTTCTTCCTCGAATCCGATGCGTTCGAGAAATTCCTTTGGGGCGGCGCGATGTATTTGCCTACCTTGGTTTTTCTTGCCGCCGCCGGCACTGGCATTTGGCGTGCCGATGCGGGTGCCGGGAGGGCTTTTTTCGCCGCCGCTGGCTTGTTCGTGCTGTCGTTTACGGCCAGGACTCTCGATCAGCCGCTCTGCGGCACAATTCCGATCGGCACCCACTATTTTTGGCACTTCTTCAACGCGGGCACTCTCTACCTGCTGCTGCGGACGGTAATTCTCCACGCGCCGGGCGAAAGGCAGGCGGCATCGGCGGGGGATTTCGCCGGCGGAAGCTTCTCAGAGCTTGCCTCAAAGGGCCGCAGGCGCTAACAGTTCTGTATAAGGTGAATGTCTAGTTGGGAACAAGTTCATGAAAACGCTCTTTCGCGCCCTGGTTCTGGGCTCCGCGATAGCATTCGCGGCAAGTGCGGCATCCGCGCAAGATACGCAAACCACTACACAGAATCCATTTGGCCAGGAGGCACAGGCGGGCACCGCCAATACGGCAGGGAAGAAAAAACGCGAGTTGCCGCAGCGCCTGCCGCCGGTCAATTTGCCAGCGAGGCGGAGGCCAAGGCGAGTTGTCCAGGGGATACCGTAGTGTGGGTGAACACCGGCACGAAGGTCTATCATCACGCGGGCTCAAAGGCGTACGGTACCACAAAGCGCGGCGTCTACATGTGCGAGAAGGATACCGCTGCCGGCGGGTTCCGTGCCGCAAAAAATGAAAAGCGCAAGTAGGGGAAGGCTTGAGTGCGCCAGAACCGGCGTCTTAACGCTTCAAGCACTTAAATCAGGTAGAAGAAACAAACCTCGTGCGTCCGCGTTCAGATTGTGTGGCGAACTGGGCAGGCTACATTTGCGACAGGGCTATTTCCAAACTGAGCCCGAAAGCGGCTTCCTCTTGAGCGTATGGGGGGCCGTGCCAGCCTGTGTAACCTAGCGAGGTTGCGCGGCAGGAATTACTTTATCCTGCTTGCGAATTGCGCTAGGGCTCTCTCAGGTCAACAGGTGTAGGGGCACATGGGCCATGTCCGGGCTTGATGGAGATAAAGGCGAAGTTCACGCGCCGCAAAACCGGGCGCCTTACCGGCTGGTTCTGGGCTTTGAGCGCGTTGGACTTATCGCGCTGAAAACGCCCATTTTCTCCGCTATCGTCGCCGCTATTTTGTGCGTGGTGGCGGCTTTCGGTGTGGGAAAGCTCCAGGTCGACGACTTGCTCAGCACGCTCTTCCGCTCGAACAATGCCGAGTTCAGGCACTTCGAGGAGTTTTCGAAGCGGTTTCCGTCGAACGAATACGACGTGCTCATGGTCGCCGAGGGCAACAGCCTCATGAGCCGCGATTTAATTGAAAAGCTGCGCGACCTTGTCACCGATCTCCAGCTTATCGAAGGCACGCGGGGTGTGCTCTCGCTGTTTTCCGCCCGCACGCCGCCCGAAAATGGCTCGCTGCCGGGACCGCTTTTCCCCGCCGACCTTCCCGAAGGTGCGCAATACGATGCGCTGGTGCATAAGGTGCTCACCAACGAGATCATCCGCGGCAAGCTGATCACGGAGGACGGCAAGCTCGCGCTCATGGTTATCGCGCTCGATCCCGCCATCGCCAACGGCTCGGGCGACGCGAAGGTCGTCGCGGCCATCCGGAAGGCCGCCGCGGAGGATTTGGAGGGGGCGGGGCTCAAGGTCGAACTGACCGGCGTGCCCGTCATGCGCCTTGAAATCCGCAACGCGGTCGAGCGCGACGAGTTGCTTTACAACAGCATCGGGTTTGCCGCCGGCTGCCTGATCGCGATCGTGTTCTTCCGGCGCATTTCCTTCATGCTCATCGCGGCCGGGCCGCCGCTGATTGCGATCCTCCTGGCGCTTGGCACGCTGGGCTGGCTCGATTTCAGGCTCAATACGTTCCTGAATGTGATGACCCCGCTCATCATGGTCATCAGCTTCTCGGACAGCATGCAGCTCACATTCGCGGCGCGCGACCGGCTGATCGCGGGCGAGAGCAGGCACAAGGCTTTCCGGCAGGCCATCCTTGTGGTTGGGCCGGCCTGCGTGCTGACCCATGCGACCGCGGCTATTTCCTTCGTGGCCCTGCTGTTCTCCGGCTCGGAGATGATCAAGACTTTCGCCCAGGCAGGCATCATCTCCACGGTGATTGCGCTGTTCACGGTCATAACGCTGCTGCCGCTCTTGGGTATCTTGCTGGTCAGGCGCGAGGAAGTCTTTGCCGCGCGCATCAAGGGAGCCGACCGCGGCGTGGACTGGCTGCGCGCCTTCTGCAACTGGATTGCATTGCGCGTCGTGGCGCGGCCTGGGCTTTATAGCCTCATCAGCTTGGTTGTAATCGCGGGGCTTGGGGCGACTTACCTGAACCTCCATGCGCGCTACCGGCTTGCGGATCAGGTGCCGAACAAGCAGCAAGCGGTGGCTGCCAGCCATCAGCTCGATGCAAAGCTGACGGGGTCGAACCCCATTGCGGTGCTGATCGATCTGCCGCCGGACGCCTCGCTTTACGAACCCGTGTCCCTCGCCGTTCTCGATGAGGTGCACACGATCATGGAAAGGCAGCCGGGAGTGGGGAATGTCTGGTCCGTGGACACCCTGCGGCGCTGGCTCGCCGGAAAACTCGGCAAGACCGATATCGCCACGCTGAAGCAATATGTGGGCTATCTGCCCGAGAGCCTGTCGCGGCGGTTCATTTCGGAAGACCAGCGCTCGACGGTTGTTGCCGGTTATGTCCCAGACATAGATGCAAGTCAGCTTCGCCCAATTGTCGAGAAAATTGAAAAGGCACTGAATGTTGTTCGTACGGCGCATCCCCGCTACCGCATATCGGTGACAGGGCTTTCCGTGATCGCAGCGCAGAATAGCGAGAGCATGATCGAGCGGCTCAACATGGCCTTGACGATCGAGATCGTTTTCGTCGCAGCCTTCATCGGGCTAGCGTTCCGCTCTGCAATCGTGATGCTGGCGGCGATTTTGCCCGCGATTTTCCCGATCCTGGCTTCGGGCGTGCTCCTCTGGGTCCTCGGGCGGGGACTTCAATTTGCGAGCATTGTCGCCCTGACAGTGTCTTTTGGGCTCGGGCTGAGCGCCACCATACACTTCCTCAACCGGCTGCGCCTCGAAGACCGGCCGGACCAGGATCCAGGGATTGCCGTGGCGCGCGCCACCGTTCTCATGGGACCGCCGCTGATACTAACCACGGTTGTGCTGGCATGCGGTTTGGCCGTGACTGTGCTGTCGGACCTTCCGTCGCTCAGGCTGTTCGGATGGCTCTCGGCCTTCGCAATGGTGGCCGCGCTTACCGCGGATCTACTTATTTTGAGGCCGACGATTATGTTTCTCTTGCGGACTTGGCGCGGCAATCGCCGCAAGGCGCAAAAACGGGAAATGAGCCTGCCGGTTAAGCCGCACATCGCTTAAACGGCTGGTTGCAGATCTACTCATTGATCAATGTCAGGCAAGGAGCCCCCCCAATGAATATGCAGAAGCTACGGTTTTCAAAAGCAGTAAATTTCTGGAAGGTTGCTGGGCTGGCGCTCATGGCCGCTGCGTTCCTGGCCCCCCAGGCGAAGGCGGAGGGCATCGCAGGCTCATGGCACGGCGGCGGCGTCGTCACCTTTTCCGACGGGCACCGCGAGCGTGCCAGGTGCCGCGCCCACTATTCTCAGTCTGGACGCCACGTCTCGCTTAGTGGCGTTTGCGCGACCGCTTCGGGAAGTGCAGACCAATCAGCCGAGCTGCGCCAGACAGGGGCGAACAGCTATTCGGGAGCGTTCTATAACTCGACGTTTGGCATTCAGGGCAGCATTCACATCAGCGTTCACGGTAACAGCCAGAGCATCTCGCTCAGGGGCGGCGGCGGGTCCGCTTCGCTGTCGCTGCACCGCTAGGCGCAGACGATAAATCCCCGGGGCGCGGGACAATATCCGGCGCCCCGGTGCGGCTGTGCCGTGAATGGAGGCTACAGCTCGGAAAGCACCATCAGGGCGCCAGCAAATGGCTCTGTGTTTGCGGTCCCTTCCGGCGAGGACGCATGCGTGCGATGGGTCGAAGAACGAAACCGCTCTCGCGGTAGGCGCTGCCTCACGGGCAGTATTCTTTCTGAATCGTCAAGGCAAGTCTGAAGCTCCGGTTGAGAATGAGGTGTCAACCTCACTCACAACAGGAGTTGCGTATGCGTACCCGCCATCCGCACGTGCATATGATCGTGCCCGGCGGCGGGCTGTCGCCTGACGGGGAGCGCTTCGTCCCCTGCCGTGGGCGCCGCCGCTTCTTCCTGCCGGTTCGACACCCCGGAGAATTTGCTCGTTAAAGCCGGTTTCGCGATCGCTGGCGTGGCTGGAAGGCTCGAAACGGCGCTCGGGCCAATTGAAAGCGTTGCCTGCGACGCCGCCATCGTCGATGCCAATCTCGCCTGTGTGAGCGCCGGCCCCGTCGCGGTGGCGCTGGATACACGCGCTTTGCCTTTCATCGTGCTGTCAGGCTATTCGCCCGAGCAATTGCAGGGGGCGTTTCCTGGGGCCAATTTCCTCCGCAAGCCTTGCCGGCCTGCTCAGCTCCTTCAGGCCCTGAACGCCATTCTGCTCAAGCAGTAGGATGGCTTCGCCTCGGCCGAGGGCGCAAGAACAAGCTGCCTGGCTCTGTCTGAGCAGTGCGTGGGTTTCAACCGAGGGCCGCCGCCAGGGTGGTTTGCGGGGCTATCGCGTACCCGCCTTTTTTCAGCGAGCGCCGCCAGCCCGTCTTTCCAGCGAGCATCTTGGCTTCCTCGCCAATTTGAGTTAGGAGGCTATGGAGGGGGAGATAGCTCATCCGGCTGCAGAGGCTTCGGTACTCGCTTGAAGACCGGGCCGCCGCTGTTTAAACACGACGAGGCTAAGTAGCACGTTCCTGGGCCGCATGAGGCAGGGAAACCAGGAGAGCGTGTCTCGGAATACGCGCGCAATTTAGAACGTTGCGCTCGAATATCATCCGCGGCGGGATTAGCAAGCCGGTCCAGCATGGCATTGCCGGCAAGCCCGGAGATGCAAACGCGGGCATTCGCCTTGTACCCTCATGACCTCACCGCCGCCGAAATGACTTTGGCCTGACTTGAAGGACGCCGGTGGTGGGGTGCTACCGCCGGACACTACGGCATCCGGCAAAGCGGCCCAAAGGGCCACCTTGTTCCGGCCATTATTTGACCCCGATAGGCCCCTATGCGCAGGCAGAATTGGATCTCACCGTGAGCTGGGTAATGTTTCTTAAGTTTCATCGCGCGGCGCTTGCCGGCGCCATCCTAGCCATTGCCGGCTATGCCCCGGTTTCTGCCCAGTCTTTCGATTGCGCTAAGCTGGCTTCCCACGCCGAAAAGGTGATTTGCTCCTCCAAGGCGCTTTCCGCCAAGGATAAGGAGCTGGCCGCTGTTTATGCACGCGCCACAGCCGAAGCGAAGGGACGCGCGCCAGCGGAAGCGGCACGCCTGCGCGACAGTCAGCGTAAATGGATCGCCGCGCGCGACCGCGATTGCCTGGGTGCTGGCAAGAAGGATCAGGCTTCCGCCATCGCCTGCCTGACCAAGGCCTATAAAGCGAGGCTTGCCGGTCTCCGCAAGCCATCCGGCGGCGCCTGGGCAGCTGTGGCCAGCGAGAAGGCGGACAAGCCCACCCAAATGGAGTTGGCGAAGGACATTGCCAAAGAAGCGCCGAAAAAAGCCACCAAGCCTGCTGCCGGGCCAGCGTTGCAGGTAGCGCCATAGCGGCTGCGGCAAGCTCCAGGCGGATGAAGTGCCGGCTGTGGGCGAAGCTCAGGTTCTCCTTACCGTTGAGGCGCCAGGGCGCTTTTCCATCCGCTCCCAAAGCAAGACCGGTGTCGCCTTGCAACTTGCCGACATGATCTCCGGTCCCGGCGAAAGGGCCGGCGATCCGGGCACGCGCGACGGCAGGCTGGACGTACTGCTTGACAAGGGCGTCTACAAGATCAAGACGTTCGGCGCCGGGAAAGCGTCCGGCGCAGCGAAACTGACTGTTTCTGCCTTCCGTGAGGCGGCGGCTGAAACTCCCCGCCTTGGTAACGGCTTTGAAGGCGGTCTTAGCGATCTGGAACAGCGCTCGTTTGCTCTCGTTGTTGGCAAGGGCGGCCGCGTTGCCGTCGAAGCGACTGGCCGCTCGCTTCAGGATCTGCGTCTATGGCGCGATGGCTCCGACCTTGCCAATCCGATCCCGCAATTCTCCGCCGCCGAGCCAAAGCCTGGCCAGCCGCTGACACGCGCGCGCCTTGAAGGAATCCGTTGAGCCCGGCGTTTATGTTGTCACCGCCTATGGCGGCGAAAAGCTTGCCTGGGCCAGCGGCGCCAAGGAGGAGCCGTTCCGCATACGCCCCGTTGAGATCAAGAGCCTTGCGGCCGGTGTCGCGGAGGGCGTCATTGGGCCGTTCGGTGCCGAACGCTTCGAGCTTTCCTCCTCGGCAAATTATTTGCGCCTTGAGCTGCCGGAGGCCGCCACCGCTCAGCTCAGGGGCACGCGAGGCGCAACCACGCTGACGGCGAGAATTGCGAAGTCGAGCCGCGAGCCTGTCGCGGTCCTTCAACTTCCGGCCGGCGGCGATAAAGGTTTCGCCGAGGTTATAGGCCTGGAGGGCCAGGCTTTCCGGATTTTGGGGGTATCGCCTTCGCGCGATTTGCAGATCCAGGGCTCTGGGCCGCATCTCATTTCGGTCGAGGTCGCGGGTGAGAGCGCGGACGAATTGCCCGCGAGCGCTGTGCTGGTCCGCTTTGCTGGCGGCAAGGCCTCGGCCGTGGCGTCGAGCGCTCCGCGCCTTGGCGCGGGCCAAGCGTGGCGGCGCAAATTCAATCTGCGCGGTGCCAGCAGCGTGATCTTTGAGATGACAGCGGCCGGCCCCGCAGCGATCCGCACCGAGGGCGTTGGCGTGAAGGCAACCGTCGAGCCGCTGCTTGCCAGCACAGCACCCCGCTCAGACGGCAACAGGCCATCGGAAAACGATCTCGAAGCGGGCTGGTACATGCTGAAGATCGAGCCCGTGGACGGCGCACAGGGCGTGCTCGATCTGACCATTGGGCAGCCAGGACTCTTGCCAGCGCTAGATGCACCAGCCGCGCCGCGCACCGCTATCCCCTTCGGTATCCAGCGGCTTGAAAAGGAAGCCTCCTATCGAATCATCACCGGCTCTGCGCCGGGCCTCTTAACCGGGCCGAAAGCCATCGCCCTGCCAGCCGATCTTAGCAAGGAGCCGCTGGCGATTTTCCAGCCGGCGCAGGATAAAATAGCGTCTACGAAAGCAAACGGCGCTGGCGGGAGCTTGCGCTCAAGTAGCCAAGAGGGAGGTAGCGCCGATAAAAAGCCCGGCCACCCCGAGGCTGACGAGCAAAAGCGGGAACCCGCGCCGCTTGAAATCCCAGTGCGCATTCCGCTTGGCGGGGCGATCTCTGTCACCAGCGCCAATGGCGTGCCCATCGAAGCCGCAGTGAGCAGGGAGAAAAAGAGCAATTCCCACCGGACCCTCACCGTAAAGATCCGGCTGGCTAAGGAAGACCGGACCGTCATCGTGTCTTGGAAGGATACCGGGCAGGAGGAGGCGGCACCGCGGCTGCCTGTTGCATCGCCGGTGGCCCGCTACGCACTTGCGGCGGGCAAACCCCATCATTTCGATCTCAAACGCAACGAAGAACGTAGCTTCGAGCTGGCTGTTGCCGAAGGCGGGCTCTACCGGGTCGAAACCCTCGGCCTGCTGAAAACCTCTCTGCGCCTGACCACGGCATTTCTGCCCAGCCTCGCTGCGGCGGCGGACAACGGCACCGGGCATAACGCGCTCTTGCAAACGTACTTGCGTGCGGGCAATTACCGGGTCACGGTCAAAGCCTCGGAATCGGCTGGGCATCTCGGATTGGCCGCATCTCCCGCGCCGCTGCTTGAGACGGAGCTGCTTATGCCGGAGGGCAGCGTGCGGGCAACCCTCAGCGGGGGCAAAGGCGCTCTCATCCCATTCGAAATCGCCAGGGCAGGCGAATATCGCCTCGATCTCTACGGGCTCGGCCGCGAACTCACAGCGCGCCTCGAAGACGCCGAGGGCTGGCCTCTCGCCGCGCCCGGACCCTTTAGCTCGCGCACTGAACGCTTCGCGGCAGGCCGTTACCGGCTCGTGGTCCTGCCCGAAGCCGTGGACGCAAGGCTGGTCGCACGCTTGCGCCAGGTGACGGCGGAAGCCCAGACGGAAGGGCATGGACCGCATCCGCTTACCTTCGGCCAAACCCACGAACATCAATGGCGTGAACCCGCAGGCAAGGACGCGCCTCGCGATCCCGACCGCTGGAAGTTCGTGCTTGAAGGCGATGCCTCCGTCACATTGGATATGTCGGAGGGGATGGCGGGCGAACTCGTCCGGCAGGGCGGGGAACGTGAAGAGGCTGTTGCCCGGATCGCCGGAGGGAGCGGCTTCGCAGGCAAGCTTCCAGCCGGACACTACCGGCTCGATGCGCGCAGCGCGGGCCAGAACGACCGGCTCGATTACCAGGTCACGCTGCACGCGAAAGAAATTCAGCCTGGCGTTCCGGGCTACGTGCCGGTACCCGCGCACATTCCCTTTGCCATCGCAGCGGATCGCGTGGTGAGCCTCACCACTTTCGGACGCAAAGCGCTTAGCGCGGCACTCCAGGACGCCGATGGCCACGTGCTGGAACGGCTGTCGAACCGGACCGGCGACTGGAATATCGCCATGTCCCGCCGGCTGCCCGCCGGCGCCTACAGTCTCGTTCTTGAAAATGCGGCTGGCGGCAGGAAAACGAATTCCGAAGATAGCTCCGAAGGGGAGCAGTCCGAGGATGATACGTCAGAGAGCAACCCAGGCGTGGTTGAAGTGCGCCTTGCCTTGCCCAAGCCCGAGGCCGCGGAAGCTTTGATGCTGGATAAGGCGGTCCGGTTCACGGCCAGCGGCGTCCGGCAATTCCCGCTGCCGTCCGGGGAGGCGGGGCGGCTTATGATCGCGGCGGCGGAAGCGGACGCCGAAATCGTGGCGTCGCTGGAGCGGGAGGAGAACGGCCGCTGGAACGCTATTTCCTTCGAGCGCGGACGCTCTGCCGCTCTCGCCTGGCCCGCGGATGGAAAAGAGGGACATCTGCGGCTCTCGGTATGGGCAATCGACGGCGGCCCGGCGCATATCGCGGTGTCCGTGGCGGCTTTCAATGCCGCACCGGAGGAACCCGGCAAGGTTGCGCTCAAGCCGGTTGCGCTGGACGGGCTCAAGGGCAAATACCGGGCCGCTCTCGTGCATGCGCCCCTTGCCGGACTCGTCGGTCTCGCCGGGACGCATGAGGGCCTGAGTGCTGGGTCCACGCCGGGCCGCACGCTCGAGCCAGCTGCTGGCGGCATTCTCATTCCGCAATCCGAGCGGCTTTGGTTGTTGAGCCGTGGCGAGGCTGGGGATACGCTTTCACTTGACCCCTATTCTGCCGCGGGAGAGATCGCGCTGGCTTTGGGAGACGGCGAGAAGGCGAGCCTGCCACAAGCGGCGGTTCCGGCAAACAAGCTGCGGCTTTGGAGGGCAGACTCGAGTCTCGGCCAGCCTGGGCTCGACGCGGGCGAGGGGTTTGGGGCCACCAAAGGCGGCGCGCTTGCCCTTTTAGGCGCGAAGACATTTTTGCACGGCTTGCCGCTGCTGCAAGTCTGGAACGCGAGTGGGCGCGAGGGCTTGCGTCTAAACCTGACGCCAGTCGAGGTGGCGCTGCTGCCCGAAGTGACGGCAGAAGGCCAGGCCGGGGCACTGTTGCCAGCCTTTAGCGCGCTGCCCGTGCGTCTGAAAGGAAAAGGGGCTCAGATCGAGTTCAACCTCGCAGCGGGAACGGCGGCGGTTGCCAAGAGCGCCGGAGGGCGCAAAGTCACGGTCTGGACTGGCTCCGAAGCTGTGAGCCGGTCCGTCGATGGCGATTTTGCAGAGGTGCTGCTTATCAACACCGCCGGTAAACCCGCGCCCGCGCACCTGATCCTGTCGCCTGCTGGGGGCGCGGCGGCGGCGCTCAGTCCCGCAAAAGTATACAAGCGCTTTTTCGGTGCGGCGGGATCGCTATCGCTTAGCGTCGAGGCTAACGCTGGCGACCGCCTCATGGTTGCGGGCGCGGACGCAACATTTGCCGGCGCTGGCGGCGAAATTCTGCGCGGACGCTCGCTGGTGCTTTCCGGCCCCGGCGAGGTCACGCTTGAGCATGGCCCCGGTCTGCTGGCTGCTTGGATCGAGCGCAACGGAACCTCGCCCTGGCCTCGCGCACGCCTCTCGTCCGTGGAACTGCCGTCGAGCACGCAGCTCGAAGGCGAGGCTATGGGCTTCAAAATCGTGCCGCAGACGCCGGTCTTGCTCCACGCCCGCACCACCTCGCCTGTCATACTCGCTTTCTCGCAAGGGGCTGGCGAGGCGCCGCAACTCTATCCTGCAGGGGCGGTATTCGATCGCTATCTTGCGCCAGGAGAGGCGGAGTTGCGCCTGTACTCGCCCCACGATGGGCCGCTTGGCGGCGCGATCGAGCTGTCGGCAACGCCGGTGATTGCCATATCCGAAGGGCTTGGAGAACCGGTTGCGATCGCCCCTGGTGAAACCGCGCTGTTCGGCTTCGAGCTGAAAAAAGCCGGACTTGTTGGCACAGGCGTCCGCTCGGAGCCCGACCGTGCAGAGGCGCGCCTGCTGAACGCCAGCGGCAAAGTCCTGGGCCAAGGGGTCAACATCATCGCCAAGCTGGAGCCTGGCCGCTATTTCCTTGAGGCGCGCATTCCAGCCGATAGCGGCGCGGGCGTTGTGCGCCCCTCCGTTGTTGGCATAGCGCCGCCTCCAGCGGCTCCCCCAGCGGAAATCACCGACATGTACCTTGAAATGGCCGGAATGAAACAGAAGAGCGGACGCTGAGGAAATGGCGATGAAAAACAAAAGCTTTATCGTCACCGCGCTTGCCCTTGGCTTGGCGCTTCTATGCGCGGCGGGCGTCCGCGCCGAAGGCGCCGCCGGCCTTCAGCTCGACAAGCTGCAGCGGGCCGATGGCGCGAAGATCGTGCCCGAGCGGTTTTTACGCAGCTGGGACCCGGTGACCATCTTCTTCGACCGGGATGCCGGACCTGCCAACGGCGGTCCCGAGGATGCGCCCGAGCGCTTCGTCACGCTGAAACCCGCAACGCCGGGCGCCTGGCAATGGCTCGGCGCCCGCGCGCTGCAATTCCGGCCCGCCGATGCCTGGAAGCCTTTGCAGCGGGTCGAGTTCACGGCGGAAGGCCAGGCAACGCGCCTGAAAGCGCTGCTTCCGGCGCCAACGGCGGTTAGCCCATCGGACCGGGCCGATGGCGTCAGCGATCTGCATGAGGTCACGGTCACTTTCGCGGGGCCTGTGGACACGGCAGCGCTGGCCCGGCTCCTTTCCATCGAACTGCGCCCTGCGCCCGGCATGGATGCGGCGGGCGGCCAATTCCTCGGCCCGCAGGATTTCACGGTCACACCGCTCGAACGTGCCAAGCCCGGCGATAAGCAAACCTACCTTGTCTCCCTCAAGAGTGCGGTGCCCGATGGACGCGTGCTCCTGCTGCACCTCAAGCTGGCGGATGAGCCAGGCCTTGACGAGCCGGTTTACGAGGCGCGGATCAAGAGCGCTGTTCCCTTCCGCGCTTCCGACACCACTTGCGGCAACGGCTTTGGACGCGACACGGTCGCCGGCGTGCTGCGTTGCTCGCCCTATTCCTATGTGTCCACCACAGACTCGGACGAGGAAGGAGAAACCACGGCGCACGGGCCGCGCCGCGGCCTGATCGTAAGCTTCACGGCCACGCCTCAGGCTTTGGACACGGTGAGCGTGCGCCAGGCTCTACGCGTCACCCCGCCCGTGGAAGATCTCGCCGCGGCTGTTGACGGCAGCCGGATCAAGCTCACCGGCCGGTTCCTCGCCGATAAAGTTTACGAGCTGCGCATCGAGCCCGGCGCTCTCGCCGACGAGCACGGCCGGCCGCTGGAAGGCGAGCCGCTGGCGCAGCGCTTTGCCTTCGCACCCGAGCAGCCGTCGATAAAGTGGGATGCGGCGCAAGGTATTGTTGAGCGCTTCGGCCCGCAGATGGTTCCGGTGCGCGGGCGCGGCTATGACAAGGCGGATGTGCGCATCTCGCGATCGATCCGCTCTCGCGCGATTTCTGGCCTTTCCCTGCCCGCGGTGTCGAGACCGACGACGATGCAGCCCCGCCGCTTCCTGGCAATGAGCCAAGCACCTGGAGCGGCACCGCCGACGCTGAAGCGGCGGCTATCGCTGAGCGCATCAAGGCGCTAGGGCTCGCCGGCAGTGTCCGAGCTTTTGATCCCTGCCCATCCAGCGCGGCGGCCCGGAAGCGAAATTCGGGCTCGACCTCAAGCCGCCATTTCGCCAAGATCGCAGGTGCGGACCAGGCTGGAACTTATCTGGTTGGCCTGAGACGCCACCAACGGCGGCAAGCGGCAATGGCTGCGGGCGCAAGTTACAGACCTTAGCCTCAGCACCGTCGAGGAGGCGGGCCGCGTGCACTTCGCCGTGACTTCGCTGAGCACAGCCAAGCCTGTTCCGCAAGCGCAAATCCGGCTGGAAGGCGTGCGCGACGATAAGTTCGTGACCCTGGCGCAAGGGGTCACTGGCGCGGACGGCGCATTTACATGGCCGCTTGAGAAGCGCGACGAGGCGCAGATCAAGCGCGTTGTGGTGACGAAGGGGCTCGACACACTCGTCATCGAGCCGAACCGCGCGCCGGCCGAATATGCGCATGAGAATTGGAGCAAGCCCGAGCGAATCGTGGCTCTCCTGGACGGTCGATCCGAAACAGGACCGGCTGAAAAAGCCGCGCATTCTCTGCCACGTATTCACCGAGCGCCCGATCTACCGCCCGGAAGAGCCGGTGCATGTGAAAGGCTATGTGCGCAGCTATCTCGGCGGCAGAGCTGAGCTATGCGAGCGGCGGCGGCGCGACGGTCATTAAGGGACCCGGCAAGCAGGAATGGCGCATGCCGGTGAAGCTGGACGAGCGCGGCAGCTTCTATTTCAAGTTCGGCGAGCCAACGCCCGCGACGGGGAATTATAGCGTCCGTTTTGAAGCGGATGGTGCCAAGCCGCCGGCTAAGCAGGCGGAAGCGGCCCAGCCTGAACCGCAGGAGACTGCCCAGCCGGAAAATCAGGAGGAGGAGCCCGGCGAGCAGGACGCGGACAGCCAGCGCCCCGATGCCGGGAGCGGCGAGGCGGAGAGAGAAGGCGGCCAGGCGCAAGAGGAAGAAGCCAGCGCTGAGGAAGATGCAACATCTTGCGGCGCCTTTCCGTTCAAGAAGGAGGCTTACCGCCTGCCAACCTTCGAGGTGGTGCTGAACAGCCCGCCGCGAGTTGCTCTCGATGGCGAGTTCAACGTCGATCTCTTGGCGCGCTATTTCGCGGGCGGCCTTGTGGCCGAGCGGCCAGTCAAATGGCGGGCGGTGCAATTCCCCTATGCGTGGACGCCTCCCGGACGCGAGGGCTTCGTCTTTTCGAGCGATTCCCGTTTCTCGGGCGAAACCAAGTTCAAATCCTCTCCCGTTCTGGAGCGCGAAGGGCGCACGGACGCAGGCGGGGCGGCGCGGATCACGCTCGATACTGCCATCGAACCTACCGCGCAGCCGCGCAGCTACACCATCGAAGCCACGGTAACGGGCGATGACGACATTCAGGTGCGCAGCGTCCAGAACGTGATTGCGCTGCCGCCCTTCGTGCTGGGCATCAAGGCGCCGCGATATGTGGCCAAGCCCGGAACCTTGGAGCCCGAGCTTATCGCCATCGACGGGAAGGGCGAGCCTGTAGCGGGCCTAGACATGACGGTGCGCTTTATCCGCCGCAACTGGATCTCGACGCTGCAAGCGAGCGATTTCAGCCAGGGTGCGGCGAAATATGTGACGCAGGTGATCGATGAAACCTTGGCGGAGAAGAAGGTGACGAGCCTCAAGGAGGCGCAGCGCCTCCGCTTCGAAGCGCGGGAAAGCGGCGTTTATCTGGTGCAGATCGAAGCGAGCGACCGCATCGGCCGCCGCCAGCAGGTGAGCCTCGATATGTTCGTGGGCGGGGACACGCCAGTGACCTGGGCGCACGCGCCGGCGCAGACCGCGACGGTTACGGCGGACAAGGACGCTTACGCGCCGGGCGAGACCGCGACGCTTGTGATCCAAAGCCCGTTCCAGACGGCGCGTGCACTCGCCATCGTTGAAGAACCCGAGGGCCGGTTCCGCTACGATTGGGTGGACATCGCCAACGGCTTCGGGCGCTATGCGCTTGAACTGCGCAAGGAGGAGATGCCGAAACTCGCGGTGCATTTCCTGATCATGCGCGGAAGGCTGCCGGGCGGCGGCGCGGTTCCAACTGCGCCGTTCGACCAAGGCAAGCCGGTGACGATCGCCGCGACGAAGTGGGTGACGGTGACGCCGGTCAAAAATATCGTCACGGCGAAGCTCGAATATCCCGAGAAAGCGCGCCCTGGGCAAACGGTCGAGGTGACGCTGCGCCTTAGCGACGACGAGGGCAAGCCGCTCTCCGGCGAGGCAACCTTCTGGATGATCGATCAGGCTGTCCTGTCGCTCGCGAAAGAGCAGCCGCTCGATCCGCTGCCGGGTTTCATCGTCAACAGGCCCACGGAAATGACCGCCCGCGATACGCGCAACCTGGCCTTCGGGATCATCCCGCTTGAAGAAACGCCCGGCGGCGACGGCGGCAGGGGAGAATGGAGCGGTGACAACAACATATCGGTGCGCAAGAACTTCACGCCGGTTCCCATCTACTTGCCAAGCGTCAAGGTCGGCGATGACGGTATCGCCAAGATCACCGTCAAGCTTCCGATTCGCTGACGGTGTTCAAGCTGCGCGCCAAGGCGGTGAGCGGGCCTGACCGTTTCGGCTTCGCCACTGGCGAGATGCTGATCCGGCAGGAGTTGGTGGCTCAGCCCGCGCTGCCGCGTTTCGTCCGGCCGGGCGATAGCTTCGAGGCGGGATTGATCGGCCGCGTGGTCGAGGGGCCGGGCGGAACCGGGCGCGCAACCATCGCCGCCGAGGGGCTGTCGCTCCAGGGTGCGGCGGAGCAGCGCTTCGCCTGGGAGAAGAATTTGCCCGCGCGCCTTGCTTTCCAGGTCAGTGCCGGCGAGCCTGCACCCGGCAAATCGTCCGTGAAACTGCGCTTCGGCCTTGCCCGCGACGCGGATCGGGCCTCGGACAATGTAGAGATCGAGCTGCCGGTGAAGCCCGACCGCCCGCCGCTGCGCCAGCATGAGATCGCCGATATCTCTGCGGGGGGAGAACTCGATCTTCCTGCGCCCGAGGCCGGCGTGAGGCCGGGCTCCTATCGCGGACTCTGACGCTGGCGGCGGACCCCTCGCTGATCCGCCTCATTGGCGGCCTCAAATATCTCGTCGGATACCCCTACGGCTGCACGGAGCAGCGCATCGCGCTGGCCTCGTCGGCGCTGGCGGTAAAGCCTTTCGCGCCGTTGCTTGCAGCGGCGGGGCTCGACGGGCGCATCGCGGGCCATGTCAAGAGTGCCGGGCAAGCCATCGAACAGAGCATCGATGCGGACGGTCTCGTCGCGTTCTGGCCGAAAGCCCGCGGCAGCGTCACGCTGACCGCCTGGGCCTATAGCTTCCTGCTTTCGGCCCAGAAGGCCGGAGAGCCGGTCGATGCGAAGCTGCTGGACCGGCTCGCAGCCGTCCTGAAGCAGTCCCTGCGCTCGGATTATGCGCGGCTGCTCACGGGCAGCGAGATGCAGGAGCGGGTCGAGGCGCTGGCGGCTCTCGCCGAGGGCGGCAAGCTCGACCAGGCTTACGCCGCCGAGCTGGCACGCCGCGCCAGCGTCATGCCCAATGCGTCGCTGGCACAGGTTGCCGCCACGATGGCGGAGCTGCCTGCCGGCGACCGGCGCATCGTCTCGGCGGCTGATGGAAACCCTATGGAGCCGCGTTACGCTTGTTCTCCCGCAATGGGCGCCAGGTCTATGGCGGGCTTGCGGGCGAAAGCGCCGATCCCGCTATCCTGCCGTCCGAAACGCGCAGCCTCGCGGAGGTGACGCGCGCCGTGGCCCTGGCTGCGCCCTCCGACGCGCGGCTTGCTGTGCTGCGGGAGGGGCTGGTCAGGCTTGGTGAAGGCGACGGCTGGGGCAGCACCAACGCCAACGCCGCTGCGGTGCGGGCGCTTGCCGCGGTCTGGCATAAGCCCGCTGCCGGTTTGCCTGTGACGGTTTCAGACGGGGCGGAGACTGAGGTTTTGACGCTTGAATGGCGCGGCGCCGGTCAAGGTCAAGAGCTTCGCCAACCCGGAGGCGCTCGCGGTAAGTAATGGCGGCGCTGCGCCGCTCGTGGCGCTCATCGACGTGCGCTACCAGCCGCAAGAACCGGGCGACAAAGCGCAGGCTCTGGCGCAAGGCTTCGTTGTGGCGCGCAGCTTCTACCGCGTTCCGGCGGGCGGCGGAGCGCTGGAGAGGATCGATCCTGAAGCGGACGGCGCGCTGCATGTAAAGGCGGGCGAGGTGATCGAGGAGCGGTTGGAAGTGGTCAACGCCGGCGACCGCACGCATGTGGCGATCACGGTGCCATTGGCCGCGGGGCTGGAGCCGCTCAATCCCAATCTCGCCAATGCGCCTGCCGAGGCCACGCCTTCGGAAACGCCAGCGATTGCGCCCGACTGGGCTTCCTACGGCGACGACCGCGTTCTTTACGCCTTCGACCGCCTGCCCAAGGGCAATTACCGCTTCGCGTTCCGCACACGCGCGCTGATCCCCGGCAGCTTCATCGCGCCGCCGGCCGAGGCCGAAACCATGTACCAGAAGGGCATCTATGGAGCGAGTGCGGGGAGCCGCGTGGTTGTCAGCCGGTAGGCGGCTGGTACAAGCCGCGGGGTGGGGCGCCCCATCAGCGGCACCACGTCATCGCGAGGCGGCTGCGGCCGCCGTGGCGATCCAGAGGCGCGGAAGCGGCTCCTGGATTGCTTCGCTTTGCTCATGACGGGACGAAGCTTTCTGCGAGATAGGCTAACCGGCGCGGGAGCAAGGCCCCGGTCAATAGGAAGGTCCATCGCAGCCGTGGCCGGCGCGATGTGTTTCGCCGTGCTTGTGCTGTACTGCTGGGAAGTCGCCTCTCGCGCGAGACTTGAGGCGCCCGCCGCCACGCCCATCCTGTACGGCCGCCATGGCGCTTACCTGACCCAGATCAGCCACGATAGTGCCGGGTCCGCTTCCCTTTTAGGGCCGCGTAGCGCGAAGGGGGCGGCGCGCGCCAGCGGCCGCGCCGATTACGGCTATTGGCCGCTGGAAGCGGTGCCGGACCGGGTGGCCCGCGCCACGCTCGCGCTGGAGGACCGCCGTTTTTCCGATCATCCGGGCATCGACCCCTGGGCCTTGGGGCGCGCGTCCTGGCAGTGGCTGAGCCGCGCCCGCCGCCGCACCGGCGCCTCGACCATCGCGATGCAGACAGCGCGCATGCAGCGCCCTTCGCCGCGCAGCCTGTGGGCCAAGGCCGTCGAGGCTGGAACCGGGCTGGTCCTGACGTGGCGTTATGGCCGCGAGGAGGTGCTCAAACATTATTTGCGGCTCGTGCCCTATGGCAATGGCAGCCACGGCATCGCCCACGCCGCGCGCTTCTATTTCGCCAAGCCGGTCGCCGATCTGAGCTGGGCCGAGATTGCGCTGCTGTCGGCCATTCCGCAATCGCCCACGCGGATGAACCCGATGCGGCCGCAAGGACTGTCGCAAAGCGAAGCGGCGCGGCCACCGTATTCTCGATGAGCTGGCGCGGCGGGGCGTGATAGGCGAGGCGGAATGCGCGCTGGCCCATGAGCAGCTTTCAGCCATCCGCATGCTGCGTCCGCCGCGCCGCCCGGATGCCTTGCATGCCATATTGCGCTATGAGGCTCTCGTAAGGGAGGGCGCCATCCGGCCACCCTCGGCGTTCGATCCCCGCATTCGCACGACACTCGATCTCGCGATGCAGGAGACAGTGACGAAGCTGGCGCGGCGCCATCTCGACCTCTGGCGCGCGGCGGGCGCGCAGCAGATCGCCGTGACCGTCGTAGAGCGCGGCAGCCGGGATGTTCTCGTTCATCTCGGCTCAACGGATTATCAAGGCACGCCACGCCGGCGCGATTGACTTCGCCCGCACCATCCGGTCGCCCGGTAGCACCCTGAAGCCGTTCATCTATGCGCTGGCGCTGGACCGCGGCTGGTTGAAGCCGGCCGATACGCTGGCCGACCTGCCCGAAGGCGCGTCCGGTATCGGAAATGCGGACGGCGTTTTTCTCGGTCCAATGCTGCCGCGCCAGGCGCTCGCCAATTCGCGCAACATGCCCGCCACGAATTTGCTTCGGGCGGTTGGGCTCGAAACAGCCTATAGCTTTTTCCGCGAATTGGGGCTGCACGATCTGGACGCTCCCGCGGACAATTTCGGCCTGTCGATGGCCATCGGCTCGCTGCCAACCAGCCTGGAGCGGCTTGTCCGCGCGTACGGCGCGCTGGCTGAAGACGGGCTGCTTGGCGATTTTGTTTGGGCGCAAGGCCAGCGAGCGGCGCGCGCCGGTGCGCGTGCTTTCGGCCGGCAGCGCGAGGCTCATCACCTCCTTCTTGTCCGATCCGCTTGCCCGGCTGCCCAGTTTTCCGCGCTACGGGGCGAGCGAGTATCCTTTCCCGCCGCGCTCAAGACCGGCACCTCGCAAGCCTATCGCGACGCCTGGAGCGTCGCCTATTCGACGAAATATATCGTGGGCGTCTGGATCGGGCGCGGCGATGCTGGGCCGATGCGCGGGCTGTCGGGCGCGCGTGCCGCCGCACCCCTCGCCAAGGCGATCTTGATGCAGCTTCATAGCGTGCTTGCCGGGCGATATCGCTGAGGCGGGGTTTCCGCCGCCTGAAGGCCGGGCCGCCGTCGAGCTTTGCGTGATCGGCGGCAAGCGCAGCAATGGGCAATGCGGACAGACGCTGACCGAGTGGCTTAGGCCCAATGAGATGCCGCCCATGCAGGGAGGCCGGCGCCGCTGGCGGGAAGCGTTTACGGTCGCCGTTCCCGCAGCTTACCGCGCTTGGGCCAGGGAGGAAGGTTTCCCCATCGACGAGCGGGCAGGCTCTGGCGCACCGGCCCATTTATCTATCGCGGCGCCCGAGCATAATAGCCGCATCTGGCGCAATCCCGAGGCAGCCGGCCGCACTGAACCGCCTTGCGCTGAAGGCTGTGGTTGAGCCGCATGCCAGTCAGGTGCTCTGGTATGTGGACGGTAAGCCCTTTGCGCTTAGCGATCCCGATCAAGCGGTATTGTGGCCCATGGCGCCCGGCGCGCACCGCTTTCAGGTGCGGCTGCCGCTGCAGAAAGGCGCCTCCCGCATCGTCCGGGTCGTGATCGAGTAGCTGCGCTGGAGCAAGTGCACGGCTTTAACCCTTTCCAGTCCGCCTTCAAACGTCATGCTCCGGTTGATGCCGTTGAGCGGCATCTCGCCACAGGGCAGCCTGGTTTGCCCTCCCCAGGCTCACTCGTGACCCGCAGCGGGCACTCGAAATTGCCGGCAAGATAGATTGGTCACTATATGCTGCCGTAGCCGGTTTCTCGCGGCGCCCGGCGGCCAATTGGATTGCCGTCCGCCCCGGGCTTCATGCTGTTGATGACTGCCGCAAATTCTTGCTCCTGCCACGATCTCCATCAGACTTAAGAGGGAAATCAGTTTTGCGCGTGTTGCGATGCTTGCCTGATCGCGGCGAGTATATGTCCGTCTCAACCAACGACAACGTAGCCAATCATGCCGCCTACTACAGCGAAACGTGGTGCCTCCCATTCCCCGAACATGCTTCCGCTCTTCTCCAGCGTCCTCAGCCGCGATGAGTGGGTGGACACGCTCATGGACGCGTTCGCCAACAGGAAACAAACATCGAATTTCCTGCCGCTGGCAGAAGAGGCGCTCGGAGCTTTTCCCGCCGATGCCGCTATGTTGTGCATCGCCGCCACGGCGGCCCTGCTCGATGGCCATTCCGACCGGGCGATGGTGTTTCTGAAACGCCTGTCCCGCCGCTACGAGCCCACGGAAGCCGATCCTCTTCTTCTCGCCCTCGCCCTCAAACAACGGGGCAGGATTGCTGCGGCCCGCCAGTTACTCGAACGCCATGGCATGACGACGGCGCACACAGCGCTGCGCGGCTTCCCTGGCGGTCTGGAGCGCATTCATTGGCTTTCGCAGCAAATCGACGCGATCATGGGGCGCGATCCCATGCTCCACGGCTGGCGTGGCCGGGCAGCGGGCGGCGGCAAGACCGCCAAGCGCCGGGCGCCAAAAGCCAAACAGCCGCCGCTAAAGCCGAAACCCGCGCCCGCCGCTGCTCGTCCCGCCGCACCGGTTGCCGAAAAAAACGCCGGGCTGCCGAGCCTGCCGCGCATCGACGTGGACATATCTTTCGCCGCCGATTTCGACCTCGCCCCTCTTGGGCAGGCGGCGCAGCTTGCCCCGGAGCAGGATGGCGCTTGGTACGGTCTGCGGGAGCGCTTCGCCCATCTCGGACTGGCTCAAGGGTTCGACGAACTGCTGTGTCTGCCGCATCTCCGCGGCCTGGAAACGCTCTGGCATCAGGTCGAGACGGTGCGCAAGGTGCTGAAGCAGTTTCGCGGCCGCGTGCTGCTCGCCGACGAGGTCGGCCTCGGCAAGACCATCGAGGCGGGCATGGTGCTCAAGGAGTACCTGCTGCGCGGCATGGCCGAGCGCGTGCTGGTGCTGACCCCGCCTCGCTGGTCGGTCAATGGCGCGAGGAGCTGGAGACCAAGTTCGACATTCCCTGCGCCACAACACATGATTCGCTGCTGCGCGAGGACGCGGGTGCGTTCTGGGACCAGCCGCGGCATCGTCGCCTCGATGGCGACGGCGCGCCGCAAGGAGCACGCGCGAGGCCCTGGCGCGCCAAACCTTCGACCTCGTCATCGTCGATGAGGCGCACCACCTGCGCGACCGCGCCAGCCAGAGCTACAAGCTGGTGGACGGGCTGAACAAGCGCTTCCTGCTGCTGTTGTCGGCGACGCCGGTGCAGAACAACCTGATCGAGCTGTACAATCTGCTGACGCTTCTGAAGCCCGGCATCTTCAAGACGCTCAAGGAATTCCGCGCCGCCTACATGGTCCCCGGCAAGCCGCGCCAGCCAGCCAATTCCGATCGCCTGCGCGAGTTGATGCGCGGCGCCATGATCCGCAATACGCGTGCCGTGGTGGCGCTGAAGCTGCCGCGCCGCCATGCCGTGACAGTGCGTGTGGATGCGGAGAAGGCCGAGCAGGAGGCTTATCGGGAACTGGCGGAGCAGGCGCGTCTGCTCGGGGCCGATGGCGGCGCCGGACGGCACCGGCTGACCCTGCATCATCTGCTGGGCGCCGCGGGATCGTCACCCGCCGCGGCCGCCGCAGCGGTGGACCGCCTCGCCGAACGCCATCCCAAGGAGCGCGGCTGGAAGACGCTCGCGCGGCGGTGGCAGCGCATCGGCGCGGGAGCGAAGGAGACGGCGCTCCTCGATCTGCTGAAGCGGAACCCGTCCGAAAAGAAGCTCGTGTTCGTCCACTATCGCGAAACGCTCGGGCACCTCGCCGGGCTGCTGACGCGCTCGGGCATTCCGTTCACGCGCTTCGATGGCTCCATGAGCGGTCCGGATAAAGACGCCGCCATCGCCGAGTTTCGCGATCGCGTGCCGGTGCTGCTGTGCACCGAGTCGGGCGGCGAGGGCCGCAATATCCAGTTTTGCAACACACTGATCAATTTCGACGTACCGTGGAACCCGATGGCCATCGAACAGCGCATCGGCCGTATCGACCGCATTGGCCAGGAGCGCGAGGTGTTCGTGTTCAACCTCGTCACGCGCGGCACGCTCGAAGAGCAGGTGCTGCACATCCTGGACGAAAAAATTGCCATGTTCGAACTGGTGGTGGGCGAGGCCGGGGCCATTCTCGGCAGCATCGAGGACGACCGCGATTTCGCCGAACTGGTGCTTGGCGCCTGGCTGGAGACCACCGAAGCGGGGCGCGCCGAAGCCTTCGATGCCATCGGCCGCACGCTGGAGGAGGCGCGCCAGCGTCACGAAGGCGCCAAGGAACTGGACAGCGCCTTGTTCGGCGAAGACTTCGAGACGGCGTAACCGCCGGGTGGGCAAAACGGGCATTGAGGATCGGCCATGGGAGCATTGCGCAGTTTCGTCGCCGACGCGCTGGAGCGGCACGGCGCCATCATTGAGCCGCTGGAGCCGGAGGGCCTGGAAGTGCTGTCGCCCGAGGCGCTGCGCGGGGCCATGGGCTGGCCGGAACTGGCGCGGCTAGGCTTTGGCGCAGAGCGGCCCGCGGGCGCCATCGCCATTGGTCTTGAGGGGGACTGGCTGGAGCGTTTCGGCGCATTGCTCGGCGAGCGCGGGCGATGGACAGAGCGTCAGATTGCCAGCGAAATGCCGGTGTCGATGGGGGCGCCGGAACGCGTGCTGGAGCGTGCGCTCGACCTGCCCAACGCCGTCTGGCGTTTCCAGGGTGTGCGCGAGACTTGGACGCGCTGCCTCCTTCTGAGCTTCCGCTACACCGCGCTGTCCGATGAAAAGCGCGAGGGGCTGGTGTGGCTCGGCTTCAATCTCCATACCGGCGCCGTACTTGACGATAGCTTGGTGCGCCTGCGTTCGCGGCTTGAGCTGGAACAAGACTGGGGTGCGCCCAGCGATGCCGCGCGTGCCGCCGCCGGGCCGCGATGGGACAGCGCCACGCTGACCACCCGTGTGAAACCTCTCCTCGACGCCTGCGTTCGCGTCGAGCTGGCGCCGTTCCTTGCCGCCATGCGCCGCCGCCTGGAGCGCGACCGCAACCGCATTCACGCCTATCACGACGATCTGCGCCGTACCGCCCTGAAAAAGCTGGCGGCACTGGGAGGGGCCACGGGTGAAAAAGCCGAGGCAGACCGCAAACGCGAGACCATGCGCGCGGCGGCCATCGAACGCGAATACCACGCCAAGCTTGACGACCTGCGCAACAACTACGCCTTGCGCGTCAGTGTCGAGTGGGTGCAGGCGCTTGAGTTATATATGCCCGTGCAGCGTCTTGAGGTGATGATCCGGAGGCGCAAAGGCGAGCGGCTCATCCACCTCGACTGGCACCCGCTGCTGCGGTCTGCCGAGGCCCCGGTCTGCGAATGGGGCCAGGGCTCAGGCAAGACGCGCCTCGTCTGCGACGGCAAGCTGCACCTCGTCGAACCCGAGGGACTGAGCCCGTGTCCCGTTTGTGGCAAGGTTTGGTGCCGCGCCTGCCATCCGGCGGGCTGCCCGCACTGTGGCGGGGAAGTCAACCGCGGCGGCCGGCGCGAACATTGATGTTGCGCCCGGCGCTAAGGGGAAGATGCCGCCGATTTCGCGCCATATCGCTTTCCATAATCCCAACGCGGCCAACGCTCAGCTTTCGGAGCTGGAGCGGAACTTCCGGCTGCTATCGTTTTTTCCAAAAATCGGGCGGCCTATGCCTTCGCGCTGAAGGCCGCCGGTAAACTCTGACTCCACGATTGGCGAATTGCACAATTCCCCGCCGCGCCCGATACATAGCGGATGGACGCATTCGAACTCACAACTCACGATATCGGCGCGGGCCTGTTGCGTCCGCTCTCGCATGGCAATGCGGAGAGGCTCGGCGCAGCGCTGGCAGCGATGCCGCCATGGTCGGTGATTGCGTGGCCCGCCGCGCGCCTTGCCGCTGGGTTCAAGCGCGAGGTGCCGTCGGTGCACCGGTTCGAGCTTTTGGTGGAGGGTGAGCTTGCCGGCATCGCCGGTATTCAAAACCCCTTCCTGTACGGTCCTTACCTCCAGATCCTGGCCGTCCTTCCGGGCTTTCAGGGGCGCTATCTGGGCTCGGCCATCCTGGAGTGGATGGAGCGCGAAGCCCGGATGCAAGAGTCGCGGCAGCTCTGGCTGTGCGTGACAACCTATAACACCCGCGCACGTGCCTTTTACGAGCGCTTCGGCTTCAAGGAAGCGGCGGTAGTGGACAAGCTTGCCACCGAGGTGTCGGACGAGGTTCTCATGCGTAAGCGTCTGAGCTATGGAGCGGCGCAGGTCTAAATGCGGCGCCGCCCGCGCGGGCGCGTTGTTGGCTTCCCAACAAAATTGCCGGACGGTGTTAAGGTCCACTGTCGCAGTTCGCACAGGCGCTGCCGCGTCTCAATGAAATAATCCAAAATATCCAATGACTTGCCAGAATGGCACGGCCGTTGCGAAGGGGGGAACCCATAGGGCTGCGCGGGGTATGCGCGGCCAGCGGAAATAGCGGGCCGCCCTGCCGCCCCCGGCGAAGCGGCCCAACGCGAGGACCGGCAATGTTGGAATTCGAACAGCAGCAAGACCCTGGCGAAGACGGTAAGGCCCTGGACGAGGCGCTGCAAAAGATCGCGGAGCACAAGGGCTGCGGCACCCAAAGCGAAGCCGGGCAAGGCGAGCTGCGGTTCCAGCGCAGGGCAGGGCGATCTGCCGCCGGAAATCTGGGAGAAGGTCAAGAACCATCCCTGCTATAGCGAGCAGGCGCACCACCACTATGCACGCATGCATGTGGCCGTGGCGCCCGCATGCAACATCCAGTGCAATTACTGCAACCGCAAATACGACTGCGCCAACGAATCCCGCCCAGGCGTGGTGAGCGAGCGGCTGGCGCCGGAGCAGGCCGCGAAGAAGGCGCTGGCGGTCGCGGCCACCATCCCGCAAATGACGGTGCTGGGCATCGCGGGTCCTGGCGATCCGCTGGCAAATCCGGCCAAGACCTTCAAGACCTTCGAGCTTGTGGCGGAGCAGGCGCCGGACATCAAGCTGTGCCTCTCGACCAACGGGCTGATGCTGCCGGATCATGTGGAGACCATCGTCAAGATACAAGGTCGACCACGTCACCATCACCATCAACATGGTCGATCCGGAGATCGGCGCGAAAATCTATCCGTGGATTTTCTACAATCACAAGCGCTACGAGGGCGTCGAGGCGGCGAAGATCCTCTCCGAGCGCCAATTGCTCGGCCTCGAAATGCTGACCGCGCGCGGCATCCTTTGCAAGATCAACTCGGTGATGATCCCCGGCGTCAACGACCGGCACCTGGTAGAGGTGAACCGCGCGGTCAAATCGCGCGGCGCCTTCCTGCACAACATCATGCCGCTGATCTCGGCGCCGGAGCACGGCACGGTGTTCGGCCTTTCCGGCCAGCGCGGGCCGACGGCGCAGGAGCTGAAGGCCCTGCAGGACTCCTGCGAAGGCGAGATGAACATGATGCGCCATTGCCGCCAGTGCCGCGCCGACGCCGTGGGCCTGCTCGGCGAGGACCGTAGCGCCGAATTCACGACCGGGAAGGTCATGGAGATGGAGGTCGACTACGACCTCGACAGCCGCCAGGCCTATCAGGCAAAGGTGGAGGAGAGCGCCAGGCCGAGGCTGCGGCGAAGAACGCGGAGCTGGCCACGCTCGCGGGCGAGACTGAGCGATGCAAGATCCTGATCGCGGTTGCGACCAAGGGCGGCGGGCGCGTCAACGAGCATTTCGGCCATGCCAAGGAGTTCCAGGTCTACGAGTTGAGCACGACTGGCGCCAAGTTCGTTGGCCACCGCCGCGTGGACCTCTACTGCCAGGGCGGCTTCGGCGACGAGGACAAGCTCGAAACCGTGATCCGCGCCATCGACGACTGCACCGCCGTGTTCGTGGCGAAGGTCGGCGGCTGCCCGAAGGACGATCTGCGCAAGGCGGGCATCGACCCCGTGGAGCAATACGCCCACGAGTTCATCGAGCAATCGGCCATCGCCTACTTCAAGGACCACCTCGAGAAAATCGAAGCTGGCGAGGCAGCACCCGCACCGCGCGCGGATGCACAAATCCGGCAAGGCGCTTTCGTCGCCGCCTGACCACCCTTTCGTTTCATAAACAGGAGAACGTCAATGGCCTACAAGATCGTCGAATCCCAGTGCACAGCCTGCTCCGCCTGCGAAGCCGAGTGCCCGAACGTCGCCATCAGAGAGAAGAACGGCGTTTACATCATCAATCCGAAGAAGTGCACCGAGTGCCTGGGCCATTTCGACACGCCGCAATGCGTTTCAGTCTGCCCGGTCGACGACACCTGCATAATCGACACGAGCGTTCCGCGCTATCAGCCCACTGCCTAGGGAGAATGGAATGGATGTCGCGGTCTCGCCGGCGGCGGAGAAATTCATACGGCGCCTGCTACGCTTGGGGGGCGCGCCGGGCAGCGGCTTCCGGCTGCTGGTAAAAGCCGGGGGCTGCTCCGGGCTTGCCGCCGAATTCGGCGTCGAAGCCGTGCCCCAGCCTGGCGACGCGGTCGTCGAGGTGGACGGTATCAAGCTGTTTCTGCCGGCGGAGAGCCGCTTGCTCCTCGATGGCGTGACCATCGACTTCAAGGAGACGCCCATGGAAACCGGCTTCGTCTTCCACGACCCCAAGAATAATGCCTGCGCCACTTGCGGAACCGGCGGTATGGCCGGGGAACCGCCCGGCGGGCAGCATTAGGGCAAAAGCGATGACAGCGGCGTTGCAATATGGCGAAGGAACGGCGGAAGGGGATGCCGTACTTTCCGCGGCCATTCTGGGCAACGGATTGCCCGAAACGGCCGCGCGCCATTTGCAGCTTGCTGCCCGGTTCTATCGGGATGAGCGCTTCGCGGAGGAGCACCTGCGAAGCGCCGAAGCGATTGCGCCGGATCATGCCGCCGTGCTCATCGGGCTTTACCGCTTCTATTTCTACAAGGGGCGGCTGGCGGAAGCGCTGGCCGTGGCGCGCGTTTGCCTGGCCAAGGCCGCGCGCGAAAACGGATTTGCCCTCGATTGGCGCGAGGTTCGCGCCTCCGATGCCGCTTTCAGCGACTTTGGCGCCGTGCTGCCGCGCTTCTACCTCTTCACGCTGAAGGCTGTTGCTTACCTCTCCATGCGGCTCGGCGATCTTGGCGCGGCCGGTGAGTTGGTGGCGAAGCTGCTGGAACTCGATCCCAGCGACAAGATTGGCGCGAAAGTGCTGCTTGGCGTTCTTAACCGTGTGGGGCTCGACGATGACGAATGACATCGATGAAGCCGTCGATTGGGAGGGCAGGGAAGTCGCGTGCGGGGCTTGCCCGCACCGGGAACTGCTTGGCAGCGGGCGCTGTGCGCTCAAACATGCTTGCGTGAACGATCGCTATGCGCGCCGGATCGAGCGCTTCTTCGCCTGGAATTCAGCGCTTGCCAACGAGTATCTCGCACATCCGTATTTTGAGGTCCGGGCGCTTGCCGCGAAATCCGCGGATGTCTTCCACCTGCCGCCGCTGCTCGCCGACCCCGACGAGACCGTGCGCTGGAGCGTGGTGCAGCGCTTGCCGCGCCGCTATCTCTTGCTTCTGCGCAACGATCCCCATCGCGAGGTTCGCATCCGCGTGGCTTCGCTCCTCCAGGGCATGGAACTGAGCGCCATGATACGCGACCCCGATTACTTTGTGCGGATCACAGTGGCGCGGCGCATTCCGGCGGACCTGCTGCCCCTGATGATGACGGATGTGGAGGCGGAGGTCCGGCGCGTCGTTGCGAGCCGCGTCGAAGGCGACGGGCTTTATGAGATGGCTGGGGACGAGGACGCGGAGGTGCGGCTCGCCGCCGTGCGGCGTCTTGAGGACGCGGAGCTGAGGAGGTTCCGGCACGATCCGGATTGGCGCGTGCGCTACGAAGCGGCAAGGCGCGTACCGGCCGGAGCGCTGTTCGATATGAAAGACGATCCCGACGATATGGTGCGCGACTTCGTCCTGGTACGGATCGCGCAAGAAGGGCCGGAACTCGTTGGAGGCAATGTTGTGGCCTTCGGAGCGCGCGCGGGCCAGCAACCATCCCAGAGGAGGTGAGATGAAAATCAGCCGCGATAGCGACGAGGTCGAGCTGGATGGACCGCCAGAGTTCGAATATGGCGCGAAGGTCCGCAGCCTGAAGCAGATCCGCAACGACGGCACCTTCCCAGGCAAGGACATCGGCGACCTCCTCTGCAAGAAGGGCGAGGAGGGCTATGTCGTCAGCATCGGAACGTTCCTCCAGCAGTTTTACATCTACGGCGTGGAGTTCATCTCGTCGGGCTACCGCGTCGGCATGAAGCGCAAGGAGCTGGAGCTGGTGGAAGCTGTACCGGAAAGGTACCGGGATGGAGGCGTCGCATGAACATTCCCGAACAGCCGAAATTCCAATGGGGGCAGCGAGTGAGCGCGGTGGACGACCTCTTTAACGACGGTTCGTATCCGGACCAGCCAGCGGACGCGCTGCTAGTGAAGGCAGGCGATGCGGGCGAGATCGTCCAAGTTGGCACGCATGTCGAAAGCGGCACGCATATCTATCTCGTGGAATTCAGGGAGCGGATCGTGGTCGGCTGCCTCGAAGGCGAATTGTGCTCAAGTAGCGCGGCTCAGGAAATCAATCCTATCTAACCGCCCGCCGGGGCAAGGAGCGAACGATGAAGGTCATGATCCGCAAGATGCCCGATGGCAAGATGTCGGCCTATGTGCCGAAGAAGGACTTGGAGGAGCCCATCGTCGAGATGGAGAAGCCGGAGATGTGGGGCGGCGTGGTGACGCTCGGCAATGGCTGGCGCCTTGAGCTGCCGCAGCTTGCCGCGGACACCAAGCTGCCCATTACCGTCGAAGCCAGGAAATTGGCTGGCGAATAATGGGCTTGAGCGTACAAGACATTGCGGAGATCGAGGCGCTTCTGGCAGCGCCGGGGGCCGCCGCTCAGGCATCCGCGAAACTTCGCGAGCGCTTTCCAGGATGGCCGGTCACGCGCGTGGATTCCTCTGACCTCAGCCTGGAAACGCCCTTCCGCCATTATGAGCGGTTCGATTTGTATTTGGTCGATGGCAGCAATCATTGCTGGAGCCTGACGGACAGCCCCGGGCGTGCAACGGGTTTTGCCATCGCCACCCATCCAGGGACCTCATGAGTACAGACTTCATCCCGCTGTCGGACCCGCATGTGACGGCCGCGGAAATCGAGGCGGTGAAACGGGTTCTACATTCGCCACGGCTTAGCGCCGGTCCTGAGGTTCGAGCCTTCGAGGAAGCTTTCGCGGCCTACACGGGCAGGAAATATGCGATAGCGGTTTCCAGCGGCACCATCGGTATGCTGCTGGTGCTGAAGGCTTACCGTATCGGGCCAGGCGACGAGGTTATTGCATCCTCCTATTCCTGGCGCGAGACTGCACACGCCATCGTGCTTAGCGGCGCCACGCCCGTTTTCGCCGATATCGATTATTGGGTGGGTACGCTTGTGCCGGAGAAGGCGGAAGCCTGCATCGCCGGTAAGACGCGCGCGATCCTCGTAGCCAATACCAACGGCCACCCCGCGTCCTGGGACGAATTCCGCGAGCTTGCGCAAAGGCGCGGCCTCATCCTGATCGAAGATTCCACCGAGGCGATCGGTTCCGTTTTCCGGGGAAAAGCGGTTGGCAGTTTCGGCGATTGCGCGGTCTTCGACTTCTCGCAGCCGGGCGTGATCGCCTGCGGCGAAGGCGGAATGATCGTGACGGACGACGAGGAGATCGCCTATGCCATCCGCCGGCATCGCGGACACCTGCCGGAGGAACGCACGTCCGTTTCCGTTACCACGGCCGTACCCTATCAGGCGGCGATGAGCGACCTCTCGGCGGCGCTTGGCCTTGCCCAGCTCAAGCGCATCGAAAGCATTCTCGCGCTCCGCGAGGCCGTGGCGGGCATCTATTTCAAATACCTTAGGTCCTTCGAGGGTATCAAGGACCCCAAGACCGGCCCCGGCGTGGATAAGATTCACTGGTTTCTCTACACCGTGCATCTCGGCACGCGCTTCTCGCGCTCAAGCCGGGAGGCCATCGCCGAGGATCTCAAGACCCATGAGATCGAGGCGGCCGCCTACAGTCAGCCCCTGCATCTCCAGCGCTATTATCTCGATGCCGGCTGCAAGCACGGCGCGCTATCCGTCACGGGGAAGATCGCGGTCCGCAGCATCGCGCTCCCGCTACATCCGCATCTCACCGAAACCCAGATCGCGTTCATCGCGGAAACCGTGAAGGACGCTTCTATCAATGTCGGAGCAGGAAGCGCGATCTACCTCTGATGCGCGGTTTGCCGCGCCGGCCCATTCGTAACCTTGGAGACTACAAGCGATGCCAATACTGACCATCCTCCCTGCCGGTAACACCGCGCGCGTAGCGGAGGGCTCGACCGTTCTCGATGGGCTGCTGGCGGCGGGCGCCGGGATAGAGCCGAAATGCGGCGGCAAGGCGCAATGCGCATCCTGCCACATCTTCGTTCATGACGGGCGCAAGACCTTGTCGAAGATCCTGCGCGAAGAGCATGAGCGCCTGGACCAGATCGTTGGCGTGGGCTCGAAGTCGCGTTTGGCCTGTCAGGCACGGCTCGGCGCGGAAGACGTCACGGTCGAAATTCTGAACTTCGGCTCGGGGTTCTAGTACGCCCCGCTGGAAATCCTGACCCGCTTGCGGCTGGCGCTTACGGGACTTCCCGCAGGATCGGGCGTACTAGCAGATCTTTGTTGCTAGTGCAGCTTAGCGGCCAGAAGTTCGCTTGCGAACTCGCGGCAAACGGTTGCGAACTTCCGGCCGGCTGCACTAGCCCGTGGAGAGAGTACAATGTCCGAAGCGCTTGTCATGATCCATGTTCGCTTCGCGCCGGATGGCAGTGTCACCGCAATCGGCGAGTGTCCTGCGGGCCTTAGCCCTCAGGAGTGGTTCAACCGCATCAGCCTGGCTGCTGGCAACGGCTATCAGTCATTCGCGGGAGGGCGGGGCGTGTTCCGCATGGCGCGCGCCGAAGTGGACGCACTAAAGGCCACGGGACTTCATTAAACGGAGGCGAACATGACTCTCGAAGCGATTGAAGCCATAAGGCAAAATCTCGCGCACGGCCTTGTCATTCCCTATCTGGGGCCGGGCGTGCTGGCGCTGGCTGGCGAAGGCTGCCCGCTGCCGCGCTCGCCGGAAGAGCTGGTGGACCGGCTTACCGCCAAGGCAAGCGTGCCGCACAAGATCCGCAAGAACCTCACCGCGGCGGCGCAGTTCATCGAGAACTTCAAGCACCGCAAGACCGTTGCCGCCGCAATGAAGGAAGCGTTCTCGGCGCCCTTGCAGCCCACGCCGTTGCATCGCTTCCTGGCCGCGCAGCCAGCGCTGCCGCTCATCGTCCACGCCTGGTACGACGATCTTCCGCAAAAGGCGCTCGCCGGAAAAACAGGCTGGGGCGCGGTGCAGGGGGTGAGCCAGGCCGAGCATCACGGGAAGTGGGTGCATTATTTCAGCGGGGACACGCTGGCGCGCGCGGAGGAAGCGGATGCGGCGGATTGGTCCACGCTCCTGTACCAACCCTTGGGCTCGGTTTCGCCTGCGGCGAATTTCCTAGTTTCGGACTCGGACTTCGTTGAGGTATTGACGGAGATCGACATTCAAACTCCGGTCCCTGAAGCCGTGCTCAATCTTCGCAAGAACCGCCACTTCCTGTTTCTCGGCTGCCGCTTCTCGACGCAGCTTGAGCGGATCTTCGCGCAGCAGATCATGAAGCGATCGTCGGACCGGCACTGGGCGATCTTGCCCCAAACGCCAACGCGCAACGAGGAGCGGTTCATGGCCCTGCATAACATCCAGCGCATTCCTCTGCCCCTTGCAACGTTCTGCGGGCTGCTTGCGGGCGGAACGGACGATGCCGTGCAAGCCTTCGCGGCGGCCGTCTGACATGCCAGTTCCGTGCTCGCTTATCGAAAGCCTGCTTGCCGAGGACGTGCAGCATGGCGACCTGACGACCGTAGCGCTGGGCATCGGGGCGATGGCCGGCCGCATGGAATTCCGCGCAAGGGGGGCGATGACCGTCGCCGGGATCGATATCGCGGCAGCGCTGATTTCACAGGCGGGCGCGGAGGCATCCGTGCTGATCGGGCCAGGCGGCCGGGCGTCGCCAGACGATCTTCTGCTGACCGCCTTCGGTCCTGCTGCCGCGCTGCATCTTTCCTGGAAGGCCGCGCAAACGCTTACCGAAATCCTTTCGGGCATCGCGACCGCGGCGCGGGCGCTGGTGGATGCAGTGGAAGCAATACGCCCCGATGTGAAAGTCGCCTGCACGCGCAAGACCGTGCCGCTGACCCGGCAGCTATCGGTGGCCGCAATCCGGGCGGGCGGAGCAATCCCGCACCGGCTGGGGCTTTCGGAAACGATCCTCGTTTTCGCGGAGCACCGGGTTTTTCTGCCGGATGCGAGCCTTAAGGATTTGGCGGCGCGGCTCCGCCGGGAGGCGCCGGAGAAGAAGCGCGGCATCGAGGTTGCGACGGTAGAGGAGGCGTGCGAGGCCATCGAGGCGGGCTTCGAGGTCGTGCAGCTCGAAAAGATGCCGCCGGCAGGCGTCGCCGCTGTCGCGGATTTCGCGCGCCTATCTTCGTCCAGCACGGTTATCGCCGTGGCAGGCGGCGTTACGCCCGCGAACGCGCGCGACTATATGGAGGCCGGCGCAGGGCTGATCGTCTCGTCATGGCCCTACACCGCCAAGCCCGCCGACGTGGCGGTTACCATCGCGCGCGCCCGCTAGCACACCCCGTGGGAAATCCTGCGCGGGCTGCCAGCGGGCAGTTTCAGCGCAAGGGGCGCCCAGAACTGACGGCATCTCCCCTTGCCCCTCTCCATGGGAGAGGGAACGCTAGCCCGAACTTCCGGCATGATTTTTGAGCAAGCATTTGATTTTGTGTAAGGAGCGGCGTTTCCGGCTGTTCTTTGTAGGCATGTAATAGACGGAGTTTCCATTGCGCACCAGCGCAAATCATGGCATGTGTCTCTCATGTACGTGACACGGGTGCCCAACCGCTCCTCCCCGCCTGCCGTTTTGCTGCGCGAGAGCTATCGCGACGGCGGCAAGGTGAAGACGCGCACGCTCGCCAAGACGTGAGCAATTACTGCCGCTGGTCGTGAGCAATTACCCGGCAGGACTTTGGCGTAGTTTATGCCCGTTTTCGTGCCTTGTTATCCTAGTATAATCAATGGGTTGCAAGCGAATGCCGAAGCTTAACAATCTGGCAAGTCAGCTTCTGCTATATTGATAGAATCTCAAGATGGTGGCCGCAATTCTTGGAAAATGCTGGAAAATCTGGTTTGCGAGAGCTTAAGAACGCGGCCTGGTTCAGGTCGTAAGTCTTTGCCGGAGCAGGGCGGCGTAGCGCTGCGGCGGCCAGAAAGGCGCTGCTGCGGGCTCTTTGAGGTGGCAAGCGAACTCCAGCACACGGAACAGCCAAAGCAGCTCCGCAAGTTGGAAAACCGGCGACGAGAGGACCGCGCCAGCGGTGGTGCCATAGCCCGCGCAGAAGGCGGCGAAGATTGCAGCGTCCGGCTCGAAACGGCCGTCCGCGCCGAGGCGGGACCAATGCGCGAGCTTGACGAAATCGAGTTCCTTCGGGGCGATCTGGGCGTTGTCCCAGTCGACGAGGTAAAGCGAGCCCTGCTTTTGCGTGACGTTGAGGCAATGCAAGTCATTGTGACATAAAACAAATCCGGTAGCAGCTGCCCGGCCTGCGGCGCAAAGGCTGGCGAGGTGTTTCAGGAGCGGTTCGTCTGGAGCAATTATGTATCCAGTATTGCGGTTACGGCTGGCGATCTCGTCCTGCCATTCGCTAAATATATCTGTACCGCCAACGCGTATATCATGGAGAGTACGATTGGCGCGCTGGAATTTCATCCTGTGAACATTTGAGACAAGCTGTCCAAGCCGGAATGCATGATTGTTGTCAAGGTGACGGTCAAGAGCATCGCCGGTCCATTCAAGTAGCGCCCATGGTCCACCATAGTCAGATCCGGTGAAATCGAAATAGTGTATGCCAGGCCCGCAGGAAAATGGGATAAATGTGCCAGAACGTTGGCCGGGGAGCGTCTCACAAAAAGCGGACAGCACCGGTTCGATAGCAGCATTTCCTCCATTCTCGTAGGCGTCAAGTAACAACGCGGCAAGCACCTCTTTAAATACGCCTTTTTCGTATTGGAAATTGCTTTCATTATAGCGCACTCTCAGCGCGAACTGGCTTTCGCCTGTTTCTATATGGAAAATCTGATTGATGGAGCCCTTTTTCTGCCCAATAATGTGTGCGGCCGCGCTTGAGTGGCCGATGCTGCCACGGGCCAACCCGAAGAGTGCAAGCGCCTTTTCTTCGCCGATCTGCCGGATCGCGGGCATCGGGGCACCCGGCCGTTACGAAGCCGCGGCGGGAGCCGCGCCACCGGCAAGGCCTAGCCCGCGCAAGTAGATCAGCGTGGCGGCTTCAAGCAGCTCCTCGGGCGATACCGGTGCGCGCGGCCCGCATTTTCCACGGCCAAAAAGCGAGGCAATACCGTGCGCTAGCGACCACATGTGCAGCGCAACCATCTGTGCCGGCGGCCGCTCCGCCTGCGGCAGCCTTTCGATGAGGGCCGCCGCCGCCTTGACCAGCACCTCGAATGCGCGGTCCCCTGCCTGCACCAGCGCGGGGCTCGGCGCCTGCTGCATGCCCGTTTCGAACATCGCGGCGTAGTAGGCTGGCTCGCCGCGCGCGAAGGCAAGGTAGGCGAGCCCTGTATTTTGCAGCGCTTCCAAGGGGTTAGGGGCGCCCCCCTGCCAGGCCTTTTCGAGATCGTCCGCGAAGCGCTCGAAGCCCAGGCGCGCCACGTCGCCCATCAGTTCCTCGCGGTCGCGGAAGTGCCGGTAGGGCGCGGCCGGGCTGACGCCTGCCGAGCGCGCAGCCTCGGCGATGGTGAAGCCCGCTGGCCCCTTCTCGCCGATCAGGCTCAGCGCGCTCTGGATCAGCGCCTCGCGCAGGTTTCCGTGATGATATCCCCGGCGCCCCGGGCCGCCATGCTTGCAGCTCATGTGACGAAGGTTTACATGGAGCCGCGTCCTGTGGCAGCAATTATTTTGGCGAAGGCAGCGTCACGCCGGAAACCGCATCGCGCCCTAAGCTTCGCCGCTAAAGGTAAGTCCGCGCTTGTCCATCAGCGGCTCAGGCGACGGATCGCGGCCCCGGAAGGCCCGGTACGCCTCATCCGGCTTCATCTTGCCGCCTGACGAATAGACGTATTGGTGGAGGCGCTGGGCCACGGCGGGATCGAAAATATCGCCCGCCTCCTCGAATGCCCCGAAGGCATCGGCCTCCATGACCTCGGCCCAGAGGTAGGTGTAATAGCCCGCCGCATAACTGCTGCCCGCGAAGATATGCTGGAAGTGCGGGGGCCGGTGGCGCAGCGCGATGGCGTCTGGCACCCCGATGCGGGCGCGCAGGGCTTCTTCGAATACGTCAGCGTGGATGGCTTCGGGCCTCGGCGCTTCGTGAATGTCGAGGTCGAACAGGGCGGACGCGGCGTATTCAGCGGTGGCGAAACCCTGGTTGAACTTCCTCGCGCCAAGCACCCGGTTCAGAAGCTCCGCCGGCATGGGCTCGCCAGTCTCCGCATGGAGCGCGAAGCGGCTCAGCGTCTCCGGTTGCAAAAGCCAATTCTCGAAAAGCTGGGAGGGCAGCTCAACGAAATCGCGGTCGGTGCTGGTGCCCGACAGGCTGTTATAGGTCACGTCCGAAAGCAGCCCATGCAGGCCATGGCCGAATTCGTGGAACAGGGTGCGGGCGTCGTCTGGGCTCAAAAGGGTAGGGGAGCCCTTGGTGAAGTTCAGCACATTCACCACGATGGGCAGCACCTCGCCGTCGAGCCGCTCCTGATCGCGGAAGGTGCTCATCCAGGCGCCGCTACGCTTTGAGGGCCGGTGGAAATAGTCGCCCAGGAACAGGCCAATCAGCTTGCCGCCACGGTCCCGGACCTCGAAGGCGCGCACATCCGGGTGGTAAACGGGCACGCCGCTCACCTCCTTGAAGCCGAGCCCGAACAGCCGCCGCGCGGTGTCGAACACCGCCGCGATCATGTTGTTCAGCTCGAAATAGGGCATGAGTTCGCGGCCATCTAGGCGGTACTCGGTGCTGCGCCGCTTCTCCGCGTAATGATGCCAGTCCCAGGCGGCCAGCGGCTCGTTATGCCCCTCGCTTTGCGCGATGGCCTCAAGGGCGGCGCGCTCCTGCTCCGCCTTTTCCCTGGCCGGGACCCAGACATCCTCCAAAAGCTGGCGCGCGTTTGCGGGCGTCTTGGCCATGGCGTCGGCGATCTGGTAGGCGGCGTAGGTATCGAAGCCCAAAAGCTTTGCCCGTTCGGCCCTGAGCGTCAGGATCTCGCGGATAAGCGGGCGGTTATCCGCGGCGCCAGCCGTCTCGCCACGGGCGGCGTAAGGCTTATAGGCCTTTTCGCGCAGGTCGCGGCGCTGCGAGAATTCCAGAAAGGGCTCGATGCTGGCGCGCGAAAGGGTGATGACGTGCTTTCCAGGCTGGCCGAGAGCTGTAGCTGCCTCTGCCGCGCCCTGCCGCACGAAATCGGGAAGGCCTTTCAAATCGTCCTCGTTCTCAAGCACAAGCTGAAACGATTTCTCGTCCGCCAGCACATTCTGCGCGAATGCGGTTTGCAGTTCCGAGAGCCGGGTCGCGATCTCCTGCAAGCGGGCCTTCGAGGGGGCATCGAGCCTGGCGCCTGCCCGCACGAACTTCTTATGATAATTCTCCAGGAGCTGGGCTTGCTCGGCATTAAGGCCAAGGCTGGCCGCCGTTTCGTAGAGGCGGGCAATTCTGGCGAAAAGCGCGGGGTTCGTGAGGATCGCCATCGCATGGGCGCTGAGCCTGGGCGATATGGTGCGCTCGATGTTTTGCCGTTCGTCGTTGCTGTCGGCGCCAGCCAGGTTGAAGAACACCGAGGCCGTATTCCGCAGCGCATGTCCGGCCCGTTCCAGTGCTTCGATCGTATTCGCGAAGGTGGGTTCCGCGGGGTCTCCAGCAATTTGTCCGATCTCGGCTAAATGCAGCCGGATGGCCTCAGTGAAAGCCGGGAGGAAATCCTCGTCGCGGATCGCCTCGAAGGGCGGCATCTTGAAGGGCGTCTGCCAATCTTGCAGCAGGATGTTCTGGGTCTGCACGCCGCGTCCTTATGTTTCTTGCCTATGTCCGGCGAATTATGGCCAGCAATACAAAACGCCGCTGCCGCGGATTTGGCGGCTGGCGGCGCTGGAAACAAGGCCTTGCTTGCCTGGAGCAGGTTATTGCAGGTTGATTGGCTCGAACTTGCCCGTGTCGGTGAGCTGCGTGGCCCAAACCTTGTGACAGCCCTGATGCTCGCTCTTGCCAAAGCCGACGGGGGTTCCAAGCCCCATCTCGATGCTATGCATGTTCTCCAGGGTAGCGACGGCTCTTTCGGTGTCCAGTGCCGGGCAGGCCCGCCTCAAAGCCTCTATGAGAACCTCGGTGGCCACGAAGCCTTCCAGCGACACGTAGTCGGGCGCCTCGCCCCGGAAGTATCTGGAAAGCGCGGCACGGTACTGAAGCACCAGGGGCGCTTTTCCATCGAGCGGCGGGACCGTCTGCGTGATGATTACGCCCTGGGCATATTTCGGCCCAAGCAGCATAAGCTCATCCCTAAGCGAGGTGCTGCCAACGAAAGAGACGCTGGTGAAAATCATACCAGGATATGCAGGCCGCATTTTTTCGATGAACTTGGCGGCGGCCCGGTAGGTTGGAACCATCACGACAGCCTTGATCGGCGTCCTGTTGGCCCGGATTTGCGCGATGGCGGTGTCGACATCGATGGTGTTGCGATGGTAGCCGACGCGCAGGATGAAACCGGCATCTCCGCCCCGCAAGGCTCGCATCGCCTTCTCAACGCCAGAATAGCCTAAGTCGCCATATAAATCCTGCTGGGCGAATACTGCGATCTGCTCCGGCCTGAGTTTGCGTACCTTAACGAGATAGCGCACCGTAGCGTAGGTTTCTTCAGCGTAGCTTGGGCGGTAGTTGAAGACGTAACGGTCGGGAGGATCGCGCCTGAGCAGGCCAGCTCCGGTAAATGCGCCGAAAAACAGCATACGGCGTTCAAGGGCGAACGGCGCCGCCACCACCGCAGTGGGAGTTCCAACATTGCCGATGATGCCGAAAACCTGGTCGCGCTCGTAAAGCTGCTTCATGGCCTCGGTGGTCCGCGAGGGTTCGTAGCCGTCATCGGCCGCAAAAAGGCGCAGCATGCGGCCGTTAACGCCGCCATCGTCGTTTTCCATCTTGAAAGCCGATTCGATGCCGAGCTTCATTTGCTGGCCCAGATCCTTGGCTGGCCCAGAGAGTGGCGCGGCGATGCCGAAACGGATTTCGTCGCTGGTAACGCCGCGCACGGTTGCGGCGCCTAGCGGCCCATGAACGGTGGCGAGCCTCCCCTGAGCGCTCGCGGGGGCTGCGGTCCAGGGTAAAAGCAGCGAGGCCAAAGCCCCGAATATTAGGATGTACCGGCGGTTCAAGCGATCCTCCAGGATTGCCGCTTCTTCTTAAACGATCCTATTGCAGGTCGATCGGCTCGTATTTGCCTGATTCGGAGAGCTGTGTGCCCCAAACCTTATGCGATCCCTGATGCTCGCTTCTTCCGTAATTGATAAGTGCGCCAATACCAAGGTCGAAGCCGCGCATGTTCTCCAGTGCATCCACCACCTTCTCCGTATCGAGGTTGGGACCGGCATGCTTGAGCGCTTCTATCAGGACTTGCGCGGCTACATAGCCTTCGAAGGAGACGTAACTGGCGGGCTCGCCTGGGAAGTAGCGCTCCAAAGCGGATTTGTATTGGAGCACCAGCGAGGAGTAGCCGGCCAGGGCGGGCACGACTTGGGTCACGATGACGCCGGCCGCGTATTGGGGGCCGAGCAGCATGAGTTCGTCCTTGAGCGCGGTGCTGTCGACAAACGAAACGTTCGTGTAGACCAGCCCCGGATAGGTATCTTTGGTTTTTTCGATGAATTTGGCGGCGGACCGGTAGGTTGAGACCATGACGACGGCCCTGATCGGCACCTTATAGGCCTTGAGTTGCGCGACGGCGTTGTCGACATCCATGGTGTTGCGCTGATAGCCGACCCTAAGGACGTAGCCGCCGTCTCCTCCACGCAGCGTGCGCATTGCGCTCATGACCCCATTGAAGCCGGCATCGCCATAGGAATCCTGCTGGGCGAACACCGCGATCTGGTCCGTCTTGATCTTGCGGACCTTGACGAGATAGTTGACCGCCGCGGCCGTCTCCTCCGCATAGCTGGCGCGATAGTTGAAGACGTAGCGGTCGGGCGGGTCGCGGCGCAAGATGTCGGCGCCGGTGAACGCTCCGAAGAAAAGCATACGGTGCTCAAGCGCGAAGGGAGCGGAAACCATGGCTGTTGGCGTTCCGACATTGCCGATAAAGCCAAAAATGTGCTCCCTCTCGTAGAGTTCCTTGACAGTTTGAGCTGTGCGCGTTGGCTCGTAGCCGTCGTCGGCGGCAATCAAGCGCAGCGTGCGGCCGTTCACACCGCCATCGTCGTTTGCGCCGGCAAAGGCGAGATCGATGCCCCTCTGCATTTGCACCCCAAGGTCTTTGGCGGGGCCGGTAAGCGGCGCCGAGATGCCGAAGACAATGTCGCTGGCCGTAATACCGCGGATGGCGCCAGCGGCGGCCTGACCGGCAAAGGCGACTGGCCGGGCGGAGCCCGGTGCCTTGGGCGGGGCGCCAGGGGCGGAAATGTTCTCAAGATCGCCAAGCTGGCGCTCGATGGCTGCACAGTCGATGAGCCTGGCCGATACGGAGCGGCTGCCCTCGGTCTGGCTATTGTTCAAAAGCTCGAAAATGGCCGCCGTTTCATCCGGGTCGCCTCCAGACGATTGAATGATCGCTGTAATCCGGTTTGTTATCGCTCCGATGCGAGGCCTGGCTATGGTTGGGCAGGCCGATGCCGCACCCAGCACGCGGCCAACCTCGGCCGCTAGCCCTCTCAGCATATTTCCTTTGTCCTCGCCACGGCCTGCGCCAACAGGCAGGAAGGACGCAAGCAAAACCGCTCCGCAAAAAATCGCACTACATGGGAAACGCAAGTAACCCCCCCTTCCTCCGCCGCCTCTGGCGAAAGCGGTCTTTAGCTCCCGCCCCAGAATTGCTTCCGCGAAATGTCCGGATTAAGGCGCTTGCGGGGTCCATTGCCACGAAATTAGCCAAAGCGCGACCCAGCGCCGCAGCCGGGCGGGCATCATAACTCCTGGGCGGCAATTAGGAAAGATGTATCGGGCACGCCATGCGTGTGCCGTTGGCCTACCTCTCTTTTCCGGAGAATTCCTGGTCGCTGAACGGGGATGATGCCGGCTTCTTTATGATAATGAAGCCGGCGCCAGCCGCTCGATGACAGTTGTTGCAGGCGGCGGTAAGTTCGGCGTAGCCGCGTTCCACCTGTGTGCTATCCCCGGCCTTGGCAGCCTTTTGCATGCCGTTAAGCGGTTTACCGGCCGCGGCGATGAACTCCACTGGAATATTGCGGTAGAGTATGACGGCGTTGGCGAAGGTGTCCTTGGTCCGGTCCAGTTCGTAGTCGAGGAGGCCCCAGTTCCGGTGCTTGATCGCTTCCCAGAGCTTCATATGGCGGAGCTGGATTTTTCCCATGATCTCGGCAAGGGGCGCCAGATAGGAGCCAGAGTCGCCGGGCATGGGCGGCGGCGGGGCGGCGAAGGGTACCTCGCCGGCCAGCGCAGGCACGCTTGCCGCCAGAAATGTTGTAAGACCGAGTGTCAGCAAGCGCCGCATGTTCTCCCCCGCTCATGTGCCGCCGCATTCGCTGGCAGCGATCGCGCCTTTGCGCCCATAGGCTACCGCGAGACGTACTAGCAAGCTATTGATTCTAGCACAGCTTATCCGGGGCAAGTTCGCGTGGCGGCGCGTGCGGCCAATGGGGTGCGAGCTTGCCTCGGGCTGTACCAGTAATTAGAATCGGCAGATGCCGCTCTGTCTTTCGAGCAGGCGTGCATGTGAGCGGGATTTTATTGCCAGGACGTAAGGTAAGGCAGTTTTCCTGAGGCTTTCAGGACGTACCAAGCGCCAGCGGCAAGCGCTCCGCCTGCCGCCAGCAGGAACAAGGTGCGGAATGCGCCCGCAAACACACGGCCGAAATTCGTGCCTACCCGGATCTTGACCGTTTGCTCGGCTGCTTGAGAACCGGTCAAAGTGCCGTTCGCCTCAATGTCCCTAACCGAGATTGAAACCGTAAGGAAGCGCCAGCCGGTCTCGTTGGGCACTACAGCCCACGACCAGGTTCCAAATTCCTCTTCGCCGGGGCGGTTCGAAAGCCACTGGGTTTCCGGCGTCATGGTTTCGATGAAGAAGCCGCCTTCGGGTGCGGACAGCCTGACGCTGACGGCGCGCGTAGCGGTTTGGGCCTGCGGCAAATTCTGCGCCGTGCGCGGGAAAAGCTGTCCGGCCTCGTCCTTGCCAAGCTGGATCTGGACGATCTCGCCACGCGCTAAACGGACCTTGCGGGGAAAACCTTCAAGCGCCTTGGCGAGCGCGCCGCCAGGCTCCCGTAGTGTGCGTGAGGGCTTGGCCCCCGCACTTTTTCGCGGCTTCTCCTGGGCTGGCTCCAGAGGCTTCTCCCGGAGGAGCTCCAGGGGCGGCAGCGCGGTAGCCAGCTCCAGGTTGAAGACAGGCGCCTTGGGTTCCGCAAATCCCGCTACCAGATTGGGCGCGGGCGGCGGTGGCGGCGCGGGGGGCAGCCGCAGGGCCGGCGAAACGATGGGCGGACGCGGCTGCTGCTCGGGCCTGGGCGCCTGGATGGGGCGTTCCGGCATATGAAGAGGGGCTTGCGCTGGAGGCGGCATCGGCGCGCGCTGGCCGTTCATGGTGGCCTCGGTGCGGAACTGTGGCTCTTCGCGGAACTGCGGCTCCGTGCGGGGCTGCGGTTCTATGCGGGCCTGCGGTTCCGGACCCGGCGTGGGCCTTAAGCGTGCGGCAACCTGCTGAGTTGCGGCCGGATTGAGCAGCGGCGCCAGTGCCCAATCCTTGCGGTTCTCCGACAAGTCCAGGATGCTGCGGACGCTCGCCAGCATATCCTCCATGAACCTGTCCCCGGTGCCTGAGCTGGGGGCCGGCAGGGCCGCAACCAGCTTCGAATCGGCGGCGCTTGGGGAGCGTTTTGGCGCAGGGCCGCGTTGAGCGCCGGGCTTGGCTTTGGCCGCGTTGCCGTCCTTTGCGGGGCGCTGGGCCTGAGCGTTGGGCGTACTGGCGCCTTGCTGCGGCACGCCAAGCACGGCCTCAAGCGTCCGCCGCGCCGTTTGCGCGTTAAAGCCATTCGCGGCTAGTATGGCCGAGGAGTCGCTATCGGGGTGTTTTGCCACGCCGACAAGCACGAAAGCGCCATCGACTTCCTTCCGCCCGGCCCGGACTGCGTCGTCGAAGGCGCCGGCGAACAGATTATCGAACTTGTAGCTGAAGGCCGGCGCTGTGGCTGTGGGCGATAGCAGGGCTGTGTTGTTGTTTATGGCGGTGGCTATCGAACTCTGGATGATGGGAATGTCGGCATCGACGGCCTGCAAGAGTTCGATGGCGTCCGGATCGTCGAGCAGGGCCAGGAGCAGATGCTCCAGCGTAACGTAGCGATGTGAGCGCTGCTGGGCCGTGTTCCAGGCGCGCCGCAATGTATGATCCAAATAAGCGGTGCGCGGCAGCTCCGCGTACGCTGCAGAATGATCGTTCATATCTCACTGGCCTTCGGCGCGCGGCCTCTCGCGAACGCAGCCACCGCAACAATACGCGCTGCGGGCTGTCCTGGAAAGCCGCAACATGAAAATGGAACCGCGGTATGAGGGCGCGATCTGCCTCCCAGTACGATTTACCTACTTTAGTGGCCGGTTTTCAATATCGAACAAGCAAAGTGCGGCGTTTGTGCAGGCGTCCGTCCCGCCGCGAGCAAATTTATTTTAATGGGGCCGCCCCAGGGGAACGGCCCGCGCGGAAAAGTTGGCTACATGCCCGAATAGACCGGGCCGCCGCCGCCTTCGGGCACCCAGTTGATGTTCTGGGTCGGGTCCTTGATGTCGCAGGTCTTGCAGTGCACGCAGTTCTGCGCGTTGATCTGGAAGCGCGGGCCTCGCCGCTCTCCTCGACAACCTCGTAGACCCCCGCCGGGCAATAGCGCTGCGCCGGGCTCGGCATAGACGCGGCAGATTGTCCGCGATCGGCACGTCCGGGTCCTTCAGCACGAGATGGCACGGCTGGTCTTCTTCGTGATTGGTGCCGGAAAGGAGACCGAGGACAGGCGGTCGAAGGTGATCACGCCGTCGGGCTTGGGATAGGCGATCGGCTTGAAGCCGTCGGCGCGGCTTCAACGCCGCGTGTCCGGCTTGCCGTGCTTCAGCGTGCCGAACAGCCGAAGCCGAACAGGTGTTCGAGCCACATGTCGGCGCCGGCCAGCAACGTGCCCAGCTCGTCGCCGAATTCGCGACCACATCGGCTTGGCGTTCTGCACGCGCTTCAGTTCCTTGGCGATCCAGCTCGTTGCGGACGGCCGCCTCATATTCGGTCAGTTCGTCGTCCGCGCGGCCCGCCTGCGATCGCCGCGAAAGCCGCCTCGGCGGCGAGCATGCCGATCTTCATCGCATTATGCGCTGCCCTTGATGCGCGGCACGTTGACGAATCCCGCCGAGCAGCCGATCAGCGCGCCGCCGGGGAAGGACAGCTTCGGGCACCGACTGCCAGCCGCCTTCGTTGATCGCGCGCGCGCCATAGGCGATGCGCTTGCCGCCTTCGAGGAACGGCGCGATGCGGGATGCGTCTTCCAGCGCTGGAATTCCTCGAACGGGTCGAAAGGTAGGGGTTCGGTGTAATTGAGGTGGACGACGAAGCCGAGCGGCACCTGGTTCTCGCCATGGTGGTACATGAACGAGCCGCCGCCCGTGCTGTCGTCTGAGCGGCCAGCCCATGGTGTGCATGCACGAGGCCGGGCTGGTGCTTGTCGGGTCGGATGTCCCACAATTCCTTGATGCCGATGCCGTAGATCTGCGGCTCGCGCGTTCGCGGCAAGATCGAACTGGCGCAATCAGCTGCTTGGTCAGCTGGCCGCGCGCGCCTTCGGCGAACAGCGTGTATTTGCCGTGCAGCTCCATGCCGCGCAGGAATTCGGGCTTGTGGCTGCCGTCGCGGGCGACGCCCATGTCGCCGGTGGCGACGCCCGTCACGTCGCCATTCGTCGTCGAACAGGATTTCGGCGGCCGGGAAGCCAGGATAGATCTCGACGCCCAGCTCCTCGGCCTTCGCGGCCAGCCAGCGGCACCACGTCGCCAAGGCTCACAATGAAGTTGCGCTTGTTCGACATCAGCGGCGGAAACAGGAAATGCGGGATATGGATGTCGCCGGCAGGCGCCGAGATAGAGGAAACGGTCCGAGGTGACGTGCTGGGTAACGGGCGCGCCATCCTCGCGCCAGGTCGGGAATGACAGAGTCGAGGCCGATGGGGTCGATAACGCGCGCCGGACAGGATGTGGGCGCCGGCTTCGGAGCCTTTTTCGAGCACCACCACCGAGATTTCCTTGCCCTTCTCCGCGGCGAGTTGCTTCAGCCGGATCGCGGCGGAAAGGCCTGCCGGTCCGCCGCCCACGATGACCACGTCGAATTCCATGGTTTCGCGTTCCGGCAGCTCAACCTGGCCGGTTTGTGCATCGTTGCCCATCATGTCCTCCAGCGCCGCCCGAGCGGCCCCCCGGAACGGTTTCGTACATGCAAACAATGGCCCGCGCCACCTTGATTATTTGACGCAAGCTGGCAAAGTGGGCCGCCATGGACATTACGCCGCACAACGCTGGTATTTTACTTGAATGGTACGCGGCGATGGGCGCTGGCGAGGCCATCGATACGGTACCGGCCGGCTGGTTCGCCGATCTGCCGGCGGCCAACCTGTGCTTGCCGGGCCGGTGCCGCCGTCCGTCCCGCAGCCTGGGCTTCCGCCTCGCAAAGCGCTGACCCGGCTCAGCGACGCGCCGCTGCCCGTGCCGCAGGCGCCCGCCGCCGCCGGCGCGGATGTCATGGCCGCGCGGGAGCTGGCCCGGGCGCCGGCGATCTCGCCCAATTGCGGACGCTGCTCGAAGGCTTCGACGGTTGCGGCCTCAAAAAAACCGCCACGCGGCTCTGCCTCTCGCGCGGCTCGGAGCAAGCCCGCCTCATGCTGATCGGCGAGGCGCCCGGCAAGGACGAGGACGCCAAGGGCCAGCCCTTCGTGGGCCGCGCCGGGCAGCTCCTCGACCGGATGCTCGCCGCCATCGGGCTTGGCGAGGCGGATGTCTACATCACCAACCTCGTGTTCTGGCGCCCGCCCGGCAACCGCACGCCCTCGCCGAGGAGGTCCAGCTCTGCCAGCCCTTCGTCGAGCGGCAGATCGAGCTGCTGGTGCCGGATCTGCTGATATTTCTGGGCAACGCCGCGGCCAAGCAGCTCGCCGGCGCCACCGAGGGCATCATGAAGCTGCGCGGCAAATGGCTGAGCTATGGCGGCATCCGCGCCATGGCCACGCTGCATCCGGCTTATCTGCTGCGGAACCCGATCGCCAAGCGGCTCGCCTGGCGCGACCTGCTCGCCATCCGCGAGGCGCTGGACGCGGGGGCGGGGGGAGGAAAGCTTCGCGGCGGGGATTGACGGGAGCCTGCCGGAATGCAAACCGCCGGTGCCATCGGCGCGCTGTGCTGCCGTTGGCATACGGCCGCGATCTCAGCAGGGCAAGCCGTGCTTTTCGTGACATGTGGACGGTTTAGCGTCTTTGGTTGACTGAGTAGCTTCGCCGTGGCCTCGTCGTCTTAAGAGGACGGCGAGATGATGATCGAAGAGCAGCTTCGCGAGCGTTTGAGGAAAGTTGAGGCGCTTTATCTGGGGGCGGCGACCACCGGGGAGCGGAACGCGGCGGCGGAGGCGGCCGCGCGGCTCAAAGCGAAGCTTGAAGAAGCTTGCCGCATCGACCGGCCGGTAGAAATGAAGTTCAGTTTACCCGACAGCTGGTCCGTGCGCCTGTTTATCGCCCTGTGCCGGCGCCATGGCTTCAAACCTTACCGCTATCCGCGTCAGCGCAACACCACGGTCATGGTCAAAGCGCCGCGGCTCTTTTTCGATGCCGTCGTGTGGCGGCAGTTTAACGAGGTGCATGCCGATCTGTGGCAGTATTTGGAGCAGACAACGGAGCGCTTGATTAGTGAGACGATTTTTGCCGGCGCCGGCGACGCCGAGATGGTCAAGGAGCCGATTGGCTTATTATGAGGTGAGTGCCGTCTGTCAGGCCGCCAAACGTGCCTTTTCCCGCTCCGGCTGCGCGTTCCAGGCGGGTTAGCCGTGGCGCCGGTTATTGGCCGGCGAGCGCGAAAAAGGCAAGAGCGGCACTCTTGAACTTGGTCACGCCCGTCTATATAATGAATATTATATAGGACGGAGATCGCGGCATGCTTACCTTTAAAGTCACCACCGTTGGCGCCTCGGCCGGTTTCATCCTGACCAAAGAGGCCATGGCCCGGCTGAAGGTTCAAAAGGGCGACACGGTTTACCTTACCGAGGCGCCGGACGGCGGATACCGTCTCACACCCTACGATCCCAACTTTGAGCGCCAGATGGCCCTGGCTGAAGAGATCATGCATGAGGACCGCGACGTTCTCAGGGCGTTGGCCAAGTGACTTGCGTTGACCAACCGGCCTGGCGCTGGATCGACGCCTCTCTAGTCTACGCGATCCACGACCGCCTGCTGGCTGAGCACGGGGGCCTTGACGGTATTCGCGATCATGGCGGAGTGGAGTCCGCATTGGCGCGGCCCAGGAACCTGGCGGAATACGGCGAGGCCGATGCTTCCGCGTTAGCCGCGGCCTACGCCTATGGGCTTTTGAGAAACCACGGTTTTGCCGATGGCAATAAGCGCACCGCCTGGGTTGCCGCCCGGCTGTTCCTTGCCGATAACGGCTGCCGGCTTCGCTTCGGCAAACTGGAGGCCGTGCGTGTCGTGGAAGCCGCCGCCGCTGGCACGCTGTCCGAAGCGGAATTAGCCGCGTGGTTCCGCCAACACCTGGAGCGTTGATGCAGGAGCGTAGCCCCTTGCGCGGTGGCCTTGCCGGCAAAAGGGGCGGAGTAGGCCGGGGAACGAAACCGCTCTCGCGGTAGGTTGCTGCCTCACGGGCAGTATTTTTTTCTAAATCATCAATGCAAGCCGGCAGCTTCGATTGAGAATGGGACGTCAGTCTCACTCACAAGAGGAGTTGCGTATGAGTATCAGTCCGCTCCGCCAGCGCATGATTGGCGACATGACTTCCCGTCGTATTGGAGAGAAGGCCCAGAAGAACTACATCCGCTGCGTCAGGAGCCTTGCGGCGTTCATCGGCAGGTCTCCGGACACCGCGACGGCGGAAGACCTGCGACTTTACCGCATTCACCTGGTGGAGAGCCCGCTCGGGGCCTCCAGCGTGAACGCGTATATGTCGGCGCTGCGGTTCTTCTTCGGGATCACGCTAGACAGAGCAGACCTGCTGAAGTGCCTGTTCCACGTCTATGAATCCCCAAGGCTGCCTACCATCCTTACCCAAGAGGAAGTCGCCCGGCTGCTCGATGCCGCTCCGGGGGCCAAGTACAAGGCTGCGCTGAGCGTCGCCTACGGTGCTGGGCTCAGGGCCTCCGAGGTCCTGTCGCTGAAGGTCTCCGATATCGACAGCGGCCGGATGCTGCTGCGTGTCGAGCAGGGCAAGGGGCGCAAGGACCGCCTTGCCATGCTTTCCCCCTTGCTGCTCGACATCTTGCGCGAGTGGTACCGCATCGGCAGGCCGGCCGCCTGGCTGTTTCCAGGCCAGAACCCGGTCAACCCGCTGACCACGCGCCAGCTCAACCGCGCCTGCCATGCAGCGGCGCAGCTGGCGGAGATCGGCAAGCGCGTTTCGCTGCATACGCTGCGGCATAGCTTTGCGACCCACCTTCTGGAGCAGGATATCGATATTCGCGTGATTTAAGTTTTGCTCGGACACGCGAAGCTTAATACGACGGCGCTTTATACGCGGGTGGCCACCACCACGATCCGTAAGGTCATGAGCCCCTTGGACCGGCTCAGCCTGATCGAGACGAAGAAGGGCGAGCGCTCGAATAGCGCCAAGCGCGGTAGCGCAAAGAAGGGCGAGCCCAAGGCCTGAGCCGTCTTGGCTCATGCCGCGTCCCGCGCTTGAGGTTGCGGACATCTTCCGCGGCCACGGGGCTGCCTGGCGCAAGGCCAACGCCGGGCATTTAAGCCTCGGCCAGCTCAAAGCAATGGCCGCCATCGAAGCCTGCCGCACGGCGGAGCTTGGCGGCCATGTTGCGCGCTGCGGGGACTGCGGCCACACCGTCATCAGCTACAACTCATGTGGTAACCGGCATTGTCCCAAGTGCCAGGGGGCCGCGGCTCGGGTGTGGCTCGCGGAGCGCGAGGCAGATCTTCTGCCGCTGCCTTATTACCATGTGGTGTTCACGCTGCCCCCGGCGATTGGCGCCATCGCCTGGCAGAACAAGGCCCTGGTCTACGGCCTCCTGTTCAAGGCGGCGTCCGGGACCATGCTCACCATCGCCGCCGATCCCAAGCATCTGGGCGCCCGTATCGGCATGACCGCCGTGCTCCATACCTGGGGCTCGGCGCTCACCCACCATCCGCATGTGCATATGATCGTGCCCGGCGGCGGGCTGTCGCTTGATGGGGAACGCTTCGTGCCCTGCCGGGGCCGTCGCCGCCGCTTCTTCCTGCCGGTCCGGGTGCTGTCGCGGCTGTTCCGGCGGCTCATGCTGGAAAAACTTGCCGCCGCCTATGACAAGGGGCTTCTGACCTTAAAGGGCAGCCTCGCCAAGTTCGCGGCCCCGGCCGCCTTTGCCGCCGCACTCAAACCGCTGCGCTGGAAGAACTGGTTCGTCTACATCAAGGAGCCGTTCGCGGGGGCAAAGGGCGTGCTTAGTTACCTCTCGCGCTACACCCACCGGGTGGCGATCTCAAACAGAAGGCTCATCGCCCACGACGGGCGCGGCGTCACCTTCCGCTACAAGGATTACCGCGCGGACGGACTGGCCCGGTACAAGGTCATGACGCTGGCAACGGATGAGTTCATTCGCCGCTTCATGCTGCACATCCTGCCCAAAGGCTTCCACCGCATCCGGCATTACGGGCTGTTTGCCTCCGCAAGCCGTGCCGGCAATATCGCGCGGCTGCGGGAGTTACTCGGCGCAACGCCGTCTGCGGAGGCAAGCGCGGCTCCCAGTCCGGACGAGCCCGAAGAGACCGTCTTGCCGCCCTGTCCCTGCTGTGGCGGGCGCATGACCATCATCGAGTTCTTCGAGCGCGGCACGCTGCCCCGCTACCGGCCGCCAGCACCCGCTGTCATCTGGTTCGACACGTCATGAGGTCTGCCATGCTGCCCTGGACACCAATGCCGTTGCAGACAGCCGGCCGCAACGCCGCGCCAGCGGAGCCATGCCTGCGGAGCGTTCTGGTCAGCTGTCTGCAACGGCCGGCGAGCCCTCAGGCTCTGGGCTTTGAGCCGTTCTCCGGCGGTCTGCCGCTCCCCAGCACACCAACAGGCGCCGAAGTGCGCAACAGCTCCGGCTACCCGCGGGCATAAATCCCCATAGCGCATCCCCCGTTGCCCGCGGTTTCCTTCCCCGGGGGCTTTCAGACGCCGGCCGGGCCGCGCAAGACCCGCGCCCAGCCATCCGGCCGCCATCTGAAACCCATCACGGTTGCGGAAGTTTTGGATATAAGCGAGAATGTCCCTTGCCTGGACAGAAGCGCCCGTGTCTGACCAATGGGGGGATTGGTCCAAGTTATCCCATTAATTCTTGTAACCTGCGCCATTTTTGTCCAAAGGCGCCGCCAGCGCTAGATCTCTTTGCAACGAAATTCGCCACTTCGATGCTGAGAGTTGCGATGTATCTTGCTACACTTGCGAAAACAAATATTGGTTCCGTTCTTTTTGAACCATCTAAGCGGATTGAGGCAGAAGCGGCGTGAACATTTGTCTTAAGCGCTGCCAATGCCGGCGATTTCTTTCCTAAAGGGAACCAGCATTCATGCTTATGTTGATAATTTATTTCATTTCGAATTGTAGAAAACCACACCCCACCACCGGGCGCGTCTTTCAGGATTGCCTCAGAAAGTTCAATTGCCCCGGCTGCAAACAAATCTGAGTCCGCAGCGCCTTGATTGACCGCCTTGGCAGCTTCATCTTTGAGAAAGTCGCAAAAAAGCTTCCAAAAATTCTCGTGAACGCCAACGCCTGAAGCTGCCGGTTTCATTGTTACACAAACCTGGCCAGGCCGTAATGTCGCATCCGGTGCCGTCGAATAGTGGTATATTCCTGGAGAGAGCGGTGGAGAACTCGGATCATATGCCTGCAATATCTGCGTCAAGTACAACGATTGCCTATTTTCGAGTTTAACAATGCCAGAGCCACGGCTCCGCATTATTGCGTGAGCTCCGAAGAAACTAGCGTAGTACAATTTTAGCAAGGGCCAACCCGCAAGGTTGTGCGCGTTGTGCTCAAGTAGCGCGATCGAGCAAAACTCCTTTGCGGCAAGAACAAAGCGCTCAAAATCGTAACTAACGAAGGGAACAAACTCCGCCGTGGTCACGTCATCAAACGCTAGAACAAGCGGTGAAACTAGCGACCTGGGGCGATAACTGCCGGATGTGATCCAGCCCTGAAAGCCCCCCTTTTGGGCTGGGTTTGCTCCTAAACCGGGCAACAAACCCAAGAAAAGACTGGTTGATAGATTTGCCACCTAGGGTAACTATAGGGCAAGCTTACTATTTAAACGGTTCTCTAGGTAATTGCGCAAGGCTACCCAGCTTGTTCCTGTAGACTCAAGTTTCTTTAATGGCATATTCAGAAAAACTGGCGAAATTACATCTTGAAAATTCTTTGCAGAATAATTGTTTCCGTGTTTATCAACTACCCGTTGCGCAACAGATCTAAAAAACGCCATAAATCCGCGAAATATTACTGGCCTAATCAGCAATGGCTCTGAGGTTCTGCTCGCCAGCTCGGTTGATATGGCAGAGAGGTACGCATTTATAATGGAAAAAATTTCATCGTTTCTTCGGCCTGGAAAAAGAATGAGAAGCGGCCTCACTGCATGATTGAATGTTACCCTAGTGATTTTTGATCGCGAGGCCTCCGAAGGTGACATGTGGCCTGAAAGTACGCTGCTTGTATCGTCCGCGAATAAATCAAATATATCTCGCAGTTGCTCTTCGGACTTTAAATTCAATATCGGCAAGCCTTTTTATATCAAGCAGAAGCTGTGGAGGCACTGGACGTTGTTTTGTATTGATATCGATAAATAGCCGTGTTTCTTCTTTGCGGGACAGGTCGTTATATATAACCACAGGCACTCGAAGTTTTGTGGTTGCCTTTGAGAAGCCATAAACTCGGTGCTGTCCATCAAGGATTAAAAAAGCGCCCGGCGTTTTTGTAAACTCAAGCGTTTTGCCCTTTCCAACAATCTTAAGATCCGCGTTCGGCTGAGCCGAGAGAACGATTGAGTTTGGAATTGTTCCCAAGTCACTATCGATATAGTGCGCAATATCTAACGCGCGCTTTTCATCAAGCTCGCGCTGAAAACCGTGTATCGGGTTTTCCTTGCGTGTCGTTACAGTGCAGGTAGCCGCCAATACGTCGCTATGCATTGTCAACGTGTAGAATTGGTGCTTGCCTTGTTTAACAAGACTTACGCTATAGCGAAGCCGATGCGGGCTATGGGTATCAGCAGTGCCTCGCGGTAGTTCTTCGGTCATCCCGTCCTCGGTAGATGTAACGAATGATTATGAGGGTATTATTTGCTAAGCCGGATAATAGGCAATATCCGTTACATTTTTCCTAAAATAGATAGCCTTCCGGTTTGCTCTCTTGATTGCGGTTCTCTCCAGTGTTAACGCATCGGCCACAACTCCAGCGGCGCCCCCTGCGCATTTACACATAGTAGGCAATTTCCGCATTGGAAGGCAATGCGGCCCCTCATATTTCCCGCCTCAATTTCCGCAAGCGACCCAATCCTGCCGTGCCGCCTCCATCGGCGGGCAGGACAGCTTCGGCGCAACGGCACGCCTCCTGCTCAGCGTTCCCGTCTTTCCTATTTGCGGGCAGCAAGCCGCCCCTCGGCACGCGCGCGAGGATACGAGTGAAGCTCGCGGGGCCGGGGGGCGGCATCCATCGGCCGGCACGGCGGTGCTTTCCGGTCCGGGAGAGTGTCTTAACATCGCGTGAAGCCCGTAAGCTCGCGGGGCATGGTTAATGCGGGTAAGGTAAACGCCCGCCCGGCATGCGTTTTTCCCCTGCATTTTTGCGAATTTTTCCTCGCTTTTGCCCGATTTCCACGCTTGCAGAATCCCTTTAAATATATGCGCAATTTGGCGGTTAACCCTGAGGATGCGCGAACCGCGCGCGCCATGAAATTGCCGAAGCGATATTGACCTCGTGATATCAATATCTTATAACGACGCACCCGTCTTAATGGTTCGGTAAAGCACTTGCGCTATATTGTATCAAGATGGAACGGCAATGCCAATCGCGGAAGCCGCGGCGGCAAAAGGTTAAGATATCGAGGATCGCGAACCTTTCCGGCATGCCCGCGGCTAAAATCGTGGCGGTGTGGCTGCGAGGTGCGATAAAGAAAGTTATCGGCCAGGAGAGTCTGCGATGACAAACCGGTATACCAAGCCACTGGGTTCTCTTTGCTTTTCGATCCTCGCCTTGAGCTGCGCGGCACTGCCCGGCGCGGCGGGCGCCGCCCAATTAAAGGAATACGCCCATACGTGCCGCGAGACGAAAGAGCTTTGCGTCTGGCACAAGGCGGTGGTGGCGCCGCCCAAGGGCTGGATAGAGGACGAAGCCTGGACGGTGCGCTATCAGAGGCTGACGCTTTTCGAGAACGGGGACAAGAGCTCCGAAAAGCCCCTCATGTACCTGCGCGCCCATATTGGCGATAAATCGCTGGCATTGGAGGATTATATCAAGGTCGCCCAGAAACGCTGGCAAGAGGAGCTTGAGAACGCCTCCATCGAGGCGCTGCCCGATTTCGAGCGCAAGGGCAAGCCGGCCTTCAAGGTCTACCTGTACAAGAATCCCGCCGTGCCGGATCAGGCCTTCGAGCTGACCGCATTCACGAAGGACACTGACGCGGAGCACCCGCAGGAAACCTATTTTTTCCAGGCCGTGCTGTCATCCCCGGACAAGGAGGAACTGGAACGGACCAAGGCCGCGTTCTACGAGCTGCTAAGCAACCTTTAGCGGGCTTACAGGCCGTGCCAGCGCCGGCGTTCGGCGGCAAATCCCGCGGCGGTGAAGCCGCCATCGTTGAGGCCGCGGCGCAGCTCGCCGCGTAGAATGAACAGCGCCGCGAGGAAACCGCCGGCGGCCAGAAGTGCGGGCCAAAGGGGTGCGGTGCCGCAAACGGCGGTGGCACCTGCCGGCATGGAATAGAAGAAGCGCCCGCAATCTCCGGCTGCCGCACTCCCGATGGCGAAGCCCAGGAAGCCCCAGAAGACGGCAGCCGCTACGGTTACGGCGGCCAGGCCCTTGGGTCTGGCCAGGGCAATATCGGCGAGCTTGATCGCGAGCAGGAGGCCCGCGAAGGCGGCGGCTGCGGGTAGCAGCGCATCCGCGTCTATCCTGCCGCCCGCCTGGAAATAGTGCAGGGTGGCGCCAATGACGGCCGCCGCAATGCCGGACTTGACGAATTCCGGGAATTTGCAGCGGAGCCAGAAGCGGTTCAAATTCTCCGCCGTATCGAGCAGGGCGCAGGCCGCGAAGCCCGCCGTGAAGCCTCCCAGATGCGCAAGCCAATCGACCTGCGGCGCGTTCATCGTGAACAGCACGTTGATGCCGATGACCACCGCGAAGAACTGCGGCGGAAGGGGAAGCTTGCCGAGGATGGTCAGGCACAGAAGCGCGCCGACGATGCCGGAGATCGAGCCCGACGCACCGACAGTCAGGAAAGCGCCGCTGTGGCCTTCGATGCTGGCGATGCCGCCGCCCACCGCCGAGGCCAGATAAACCACGAGGAAGTAGGTTGCGCCGAGCCGGTTTTCGAGGATGCCTGCCCAAGCCGCGATGCAAAGCATATTCATGCCAAGATGGATGATATTGCCGTGCAGGAACGCGTAGGTAATCAGCCGCCAGTATTCGTCCAGGACCAGGGCGCCCTTAAAAAGTGCACCGTAGCTGTAGAGCGTTGCGGTGCTGATGCCCATAAGCGAATTGCCGAAGAGCGTCAGGACGAAGATGGCTGAGTTCAGGAGGATCAGCAGGTAGGTTACGGCATGGGGAGACTCGAAAAAGGATTTGCCTGTGCGCTGAGCCATAACATTGCCCTCCCTTGGTTGCGCTGCTTTCAGACACGGCGCTTAGGTGGATTTAAGGCAAAAGCACGAAACGGCAACAATGATCGCCTCCGCAGCAAGGTGGCCGGCCATGCCTATCGATGTCCGCGAGCCTCTCAGGCCGGTGTGGCCGGCCCCTTGGGGGAACGCCTGAGAAGTGGGCCTGGGCTATGGCTTCGGCGAGTTGATCGAGCGCCTCGAAAGTGTCTTCGCGCGGCGTCCCTTTGGCAAGCACCGGCTCGAAGAACATAGCCTTGAATTCCCAAAGCATCTCCATGAGAAATCAGCAATTCTAAAACTATACTCCGTTCATGATGTTTCCGGAGTGATTGCGCCCACCATTCCGGAGATAAGCTGCCCACCTATTCCGGGATTATCCCGCCCGCCCGTTCCGGAGTTAATCCGCCCACCTGTTGAGGCGGCTTAACCCTATTCCGGAAAGGGGTGCCGGAAGCCTCTGCTGGCTGGTTAATCCGCCGGGCCGGATACAGATTCAAACAGCTGATTTTAGAGGATTTTCAAACTGCTGCTGACACGCAGGTGCCGCTTCGTTTGGCCGGGATCGCCAGGAAGACCGTAGCTGGAACGGTAAGTGACGATTGCCAAGGGGAAAAATTAACCGGCCTGCGCCACTTTGGGTGGCACTTGGTATCCCGGTGCATTCCGGTTTGCATGTCCACGGCACACGGTAATGCGGGCAGCGGACAGGGACCAAACTACGACACAGGGATATCCGATATATGGAAGCAAGCTTATGGAAGTTTTAAACTATGGCGTCGCGCCGCGCGAGCCGGTTAAACTCGAATATGTTTTGTGGCGTGTATTCGCGGTTATAGTCATTGTGGCTGGTTCCTTGGCGATCAATTCGTATAGCGAGCTTTTGTTTCACAGCTTTGCGGAAGTATTTATCGTCACGGTGGCTTTAGGTGTTTTTACCGTTGTTTGGAACGGCCGCCAGTTCTTGCCGAACGATTACCTTAAGGTCGTTGGGATCGGCTATGCCTTTTGCGGCTTCGTAGATCTGTTGCACACGCTGACTCGCGGGGGGATGAATGTGCTGCCCGCGTATGGGCCGGGGCTGACAGATCAATTCTGGCTCCTGGCTCGTTATCTGCAAGCGGCCACCCTTCTCGCGGCGCCATTCTTCATTAAGCGCAGGATCGGAGGTCATGCTCTAATTGGCATATACCTCGCGGCCGTGGCGGCGTCTCTTGCGCTGGTGTTCTCCGGCCGCTTCCCGGATTGCTTCATCCCCGATGTGGGGCCTACGAAGTTTAATATCGTAAGTGAGCATGGCATTTTAGTAATATTCTTGGTTTCTGCCTGGCTTTTCTACCAGCGCCGCCAAGCCTTCGGCCGGAAGGTCTATTCCCTGATACTCTTGTCGCTGCTGACAAACGCCGCATCGGAGGCTTTCTTCACCGGCTGGGCGCCCCTGTCAGGCACGGCCAATGTGGCGGGACACCTGCTGAAGTTGGCCGAATTCTATTTCATGTACCAGGCGGTTGTCGTGACCTGCCTCAACACGCCGTTCGATTTAATCTTCAGGGATCTGAAGCTGACCGAGGAAGCGCTGCTGAAGACGCAGAACAGCCTGGAGGACCAGGTCAGGGAACGCACAAGCGAACTGGCGCTCGCAAATGAGAAACTAAAAGAAAGCGAGGTGAAATACCGGCAGATCGTGGACACAGCCCGGGAGGGCATCATGGGCTTCGGGCCGGATGGGCTCATAATGTTCGCCAACGCCAGAATGGGCGAAATGCTGGGATACAGCGTGGATGCGATGATGGGGCGCCCTGCCGCCGGTTTCTTGTTCGAGGAGGATGCCGCCGACCATGCACGCATGGTGGAGCGGCGGCGCCGGAACATCTCCGACTGTTACGAGCGCCGCTTTAGGCACAAGGATGGACACGCGGTTTGGACGCTTGTCTCCGGTGTGCCAGTGTTCTCCGGTGAGGGCGAATACCAGGGGGCATTCGCCATGTTTACGGACAATACCACGCGGCGCGAGGCGGAGCAGGCCTTGATCGCGCAGGCGCGGCAGTTCCGCACTGTGCTAGAAAATATCCCCGACTTTATCGTGCGTTATACCCCGGACCTGCGCCGCACCTATGTGAACCGGGCGTGGGAGGAGGCCGGCATGGCTACCGGCGAGGTCACGGCCACGGACCAAGCCAAGGCTCCGCCAGCCGCCAGGGGGATTAATGAAGAGTATATAAAGAGGGTCAGGGAAGTGTTTGCCTCCGGCGCTCCCCGTAGCCTCGAATTCGCCTGGGAGAACGCACGCGGGGAGACGCTGTATCTGGACTGCCGCATCGTGCCGGAAACGGGGCTGGATGGAAAGGTTGCTACAGTCCTGTGCGTCGGTCACGACATCACCGCGCGCAGGGCCGCGGAAATGGAACAGCAGCGGCTCAGCCGCGAACTGGGCTCGCTGCCGGAATCCGTACGCCTGCGGTTGTGCGAGGCGCTTTCAAGTCTCGATGGCGGCCTCATCGCGGCTGCGATCGCGGAGGCTGGCGAAACGGATGCGGAGTTGGCCGGCCGCTTGAGCCGTCTGGCGGAAAATTTCGGCTATCCCGCCATCTTGCGGGCGCTGGAGGCCAGGCTCCACTGAGGCGGCGGAGGTGCGGCCCCGTTTAGGATTTCCCGCAGGGTGTACCAGCCAGTGCCCGGACGCCAGTTTTACGGGATATCAGCTTTTGCGTGCCACGCTACGCCCGTGCCACCTGGCATTGCCATCCTGTGCGGTAGCTGGATCGCAAAGCAGCCAAGCGCAACTCATTCGCCTGTTTGGGGGCCGGCAATCGGGCCTTGATCTGGCGAGAGGAAATGCTGGGCGCGGCGTTCCCCGCCGGCAATGCAAGGTGAAGGAGCATTGACGCCGTGAGAATGGCTATAACGAAAAGAATGCTGTTCGTCTGGGCGTTTGGCTTGGCTTGCCTCATTTGCGTTCCGGCCATGCCGAAGGAGCACAAGGGGCAGTCTCCTGGTGCTCAGCCCCCGCAGAACGTCACGATCAGGACGATCATCGTTCCAGAGTACTACCCATATACTTACATGAACAAGTTGGGTGTCCCCGACGGATATAGCGTGGATATGGCCAGGGCCGTGGCTGGCGTTATGGGGATGGACCTGGAAATTAAACCCGGCACACGGGATTTTGCGCAAACCCAGCTTGCAGTGGGGAACATAGATTTTCTGACTAGGTTAGCATATTCGAAGGAGCGCGAAGAATACTTCGATTTCTCGCCTCCGTACACTATTGCCTACGATGCATTTTTCGTAAGAAAGGGTAGCGAGAGCATAAGCAGCCTGGATAACCTCAAAGGAAAGACCGTCATCGTGATGAAAGGCGACCAGGCTCATAATTACCTTCTTTCATCTGGCGTAGCCACGCCAGAACAGCTCATCGTGGTTGACAGCCTCCCAGAAGCCCTCAGGCTTCTATCTTCGGGCAAAGGCGATACGGCATTGATGCCGAAGGTCGTGGGGCTGCTGCTGGTGAAGGAACTGCATCTCGCCAACCTTTCTAACTCGCCGGTTATAGTGGAGGCATACAACAGGCCTTTCAGCTTTGCAGTGAAGAAAGGTAACCTGGCGCTGCTGGAGCGGCTGAATCAGGGTCTTGTCATCGTCAGGAATACGGGACAATACAAAAAGATATATGACAAATGGTTTGGTACTGTCGAGCCAAAACGGCTGACGGCTGCGGAGATTCTGGAGTACGTTGCGGTTGCGGTAATACTTGCAGCAGGGGTAATTGGCGGATTTGTGCTTTGGACAGTTTCACTGAGGCGGCAAGTTACAATAAGAACGAAGAGCCTCGCTGACGAAATCGTTGAACGCAAGCAGGCGGAGATGCGTTTCCGTCAAGTGACGGAGGTCATAAACGAGGTATTCTGGCTGTGGTCCCCAAGCCTGGATGAGATTTACTATGTGAGCCCGGTCTACGAGCAAATCTTCGGCGGATCGTGCGAGGAGCTTTACCGTAACCCTGCATCCTGGTTCACCTATGTGCTCAGGGAGGATCGTCAGAAGGTGAAGGCGGCCATACGGGCGGCAATGGTGGCGGGGCCGGACGAATTTACGTTTCCCGACTTCCGCATCGAGAAAGCCGGAGGCTCCATTGCCTGGATATCGATCCAGGCCTTCCCGGTGCTGGACGATGCGGGCCGGTTAATCCGGATCGCGGGGATCGCCGAGGATGTTACCAAGCGGAAGGAGGCAGTAGAAGCTATCCGGCTCAAGGCCGACCAATATACGACGATACTTGCCGCGTCCGCGGACGGCTACATCCTGCTCGGCAGGGACGGGGCGATCATGGATGTTAACGAGGCGTATTGCCGGTTGAGCGGATATTCACGCGATGAACTCCTGGCGCTCCGCATGGCGGCGCTGGAGGCCAGGGAGAATGCGGACGAAATTATCCAGCATATCGGGAAGGTCGTGGAAACGGGATTCGATCACTTCGAATCCAGTCATCGCAGAAAGAATGGTGAAGTTTGGGAAGCCGAAATCAGCGCAGCATACTGGCAGACCACTGGGCAGGTTGTCCTCTTTACTCACGATATCACTCAGCGCAAGGCAGCCGAGGAAGGACTGTGCCGGATAAACCGGGAGCTTAAGACGGTCAATGCCTGCAGCCGCATGCTGATGCGGGCAAGCGATGAAGAAGCCATGCTAGAGGGCCTTTGCGGCATCGTTTGCGGTGAGGCGGGCTACCTGATGTCCTGGGTTGCGTACGCGGAAAACGATGAGGGCAAGACGCTCCGCCCAGCCGCTTGGGCGGGGTATGAAGCGGGCTATCTCCTAAATGCGTGCCCCACCTGGGCGGACGTGCCCAGGGGGTGCTGCGGGTCCGGCCTTTGCGTGCGCACCGGAAAGAGCGTGGTAACCTGGGATTTCGACACCGACCCGAAAGCCGCGCCCTGGCGGGAGGAGGCGCTCAAGCGAGGCTACCGCTCCTCGATCGCGGTTCCCCTCAAAGACGAAGAGGGGCGCGTATTCGCCGCCTTTGCCGCCTATTCCGCGAAGCTGGACAGCTTTTCAGATAGAGAGACCCGCTTTCTGGAAACCATGTGCAGCGACGTTGCTTTTGCCATCATGGGCTTGCGGGCGCGTATCGGGCGGCAGCATGCGGAAGAGGAGCTGCGGCGCTACAAGGACCAGCTTGAGGAAACCGTGCAGGAGCGCACCGCGCAGCTGCTTTTGGCCCGCGACGCGGCGGAGACTGCCAACAAGGCCAAGAGTGTGTTCCTGGCCAATATGAGCCACGAGGTGCGCACGCCCTTGAACGCCATCCTCGGCTTTTCCAGCCTGATGTGCCGCGAGCCGGAGCTGAGCCGCAGCCAGCGCGAAGCGCTCAGGATCATCAACAACAGCGGCGAGCACCTCCTGAGCCTGATCGACGACGTGCTTGAAATGGCCAAGATCGAGGCGGGGCGGATGCAACTGGAAATCGAGCCGTTCGATTTGGGCGGCATGGTGCGCGGCGTGGCCGATATGATGCGGCTGCGGGCGGAGGAAAAGGGGCTGACGCTGGTCCTGGATCAATCCTCGGCCTTTCCGCGCTATATCAAGGGCGACGAGGCGCGCTTGCGGCAGGTCCTGGTGAATCTCGCCGGCAACGCGGTGAAGTTCACGGAGCAGGGAGGGGTGACCATCCGGCTTGGGGCCAAGAACAATGCCTGCGTGCATCTTTTGATGGAGGTCGAGGATACCGGCCCCGGCATTCCGCCAGAACTGCGGGAACGGCTGTTCCTGCCCTTTGTGCAATTGGTGAAATCGGACCAGCAGAAGGGAACGGGGCTGGGGCTCGCGATCACACGCCAATTCGTGGAAATGATGGGCGGCACGGTGGGGGTGGAAAGCACGGTGGGCAAGGGCTCGGTGTTCCGCGTCGATTTGCCGGTCGAACTGTCGGCTGGAAGCGATGTCGCGGCTGGGCCGGACGGCGCCCAGGAAGGCGAGGTCTTGGGCCTGATGCCGGGCCAGCCGGCCTATCGCATCTTGATCGCGGAGGATCAGCGCAACAACCAGCTGCTGCTGGTCAAGCTCATGGCCGGTATCGGCCTCGAAACGAAAGTGGCCGAGGACGGCGTGCAATGCGTGAAGCTCTTCGAGGAGTGGAAGCCGCATCTGATCTGGATGGACCGGCGGATGCCGCTGATGGATGGAGCCGAAGCCACAAGGCGCATCCGGCAGCTTCCGGGCGGCCCGGATGTAAAAATCGTCGCCGTCACGGCATCGGTGTTCAAGGAGCAGCAGCCGGAGTTGTTCAGTGCCGGGGTGGACGATTTGATCCGCAAGCCTTACCGGTTCCAGGAGATTTACGGCTGCCTCGCGCGGCATCTGGGCTTGAAATTCCTTTACCGCGAGCCCGAGGCCGAGGCGGATGCCAGCATCCAGGTGACGCCGGCCATGCTGGCGCCGCTGCCCGAAGCCGTGCGCCAGCGGCTGCGCGAGGCGCTTAATAGCCTGGATGGCGACCTCATCGCGGCCGCCATCGCGGAGGCTGGCGAAACGGATGTGGGGCTGGCCGGGCACCTGGCCGGCTGGCGGAAAATTTCGACTATCCGGCGATCCTGCGGGCGCTGGAGGCCAGGATTCACTGAGGCGGCGGTTTCGTCTGCGGCGGCAGGCGCGGGCTGCCGAGGGCACGCAATTTACGAGCCGAACGGTTTGATCGCGATGCAGGCCGGCCGTTTTAGCGACGGCGCGCGAGTTGTTGAACCAATCTCCTAGTGACGCAACCGCAGATTTGCCGCATTATGACGCTGCAACCATTCAGTGACTATAGGTCAGGATCTCAAGTTATGACCGGTAAGTTGGTGAAACCGGTGAGCGGCGTTTCCGATGCCGATCGGAAAGCGGCGGTTGCGCACGGCAAATTCCATGCCCCCGGAAATGGAAGCGAAGCTTGGCTCCGGGGGATATTCGACAGCGCGGTGCACGGCATCATAACCATAGACGAACAGGGCTCGATCGCCGAAGCCAACCCCGCCGCGCTCAGGCTTTTCGGTTACACCACCGGGGAGCTTGTGGGCCAGAACGTCAAGATGTTGATGCCCGAACCTTACCGCGGCGAGCACGATGCCTACCTGCGGAACTACCGCGAGACGGGGGTGCGCAAAATCATCGGTATCGGCCGCGAGGTTTCGGGCAGGCGCAAGGACGGCACCGTCTTCCCGCTCGAACTGGCGGTGAGCGAGGTTCAGTGTGGCGGCCGGCGGGTGTTCACTGGCATCATGCACGATGTTTCCGAGCGCAAGCGCATCGAGGAAGGACTACGCCGGCTCAACCGCGAGCTTAAGGTGGTCAATGCCTGCAGCCGCATGCTGATCCGGGCCACCAGCGAGCCAGCCATGCTTGAAGGCCTTTGCAACATCATTTGCGGCGAGGCGGGCTACCTGATGTCCTGGGCTGGGTACGCGGAAAACGATGAGGGCAATACGATCCGCCCAGCCGCTTGGGCGGGCTATGAAGCGGGCTATCTCCTGAATGCGCGCTTGACCTGGGCGGACGTGCCCAGGGGACACGGCGCGGCCAGGCCTTTGCGTGCGCACCGGAAAAAGCGTGGTAACCGGCGATTTTGCCACGGACGCGAAAGCCGCACCCTGGCGGGAGGAGGCGCTCAAGCGCGGCTACCGCTCCTCGATCGCAGTTCCCCTCGAATGCGAAGAGGGGCGTGTGTTCGCAGCCTTCAGCGCCTATTCCGCGAAGCCAAACAGTTTTCCGGAAAGCGAGATCCGCCTTCTGGAAGCCATGTCCAGCGACGTTGCTTTCGCGATCATGGGCGCGCGGGCGCGCATCGGGCGGCAGCATGCGGAAGAGGAGCTGCGGCGCTACAAGGACCAGCTTGAGGAAACCGTGCTGGAGCGCACCGCGCAGCTGCTTTTGGCCCGCGATGCGGCGGACGCCGCCAACAAGGCCAAGAGCGTGTTCCTCGCTAACATGAGCCATGAGCTGCGCACGCCCTTGAACGCCATACTGGGCTTTTCCAGCCTGTTGAGCAATGAGCCGGCTCTTTCCAAGAGCCAGCGCGAGGCGCTCGGCATCATCAACCGCAGCGGCGAGCATCTCCTGACCCTCATCAACGACGTGCTGGAAATGGCCAAGATCGAGGCGGGGCGGATGCAACTGGAAATCAAGCCGTTCGATTTGGGCGGCATGGTGCGCGGCGTGGCCGAAATGATGCGGCTGCGGGCGGAGGAAAAGGGCCTGACGCTGCTCCTGGATCAATCCTCGGCCTTTCCGCGCTATATCAAGGGCGACGAGGCTCGGCTGCGGCAGGTGCTTTTGAACCTCGCGAGCAATGCGGTGAAGTTCACGGAGCAGGGCGGGATCGCCATCCGGCTCAGGGTCAAGAACAATGCCTGCACGCATCTCTTGATCGAGGTCGAGGACTCCGGCCCCGGCATCGCACCGGATGAGCAGGGGCGGCTGTTCCAGCCTTTCGTGCAGCTGTTGAGATCGGACCAGCAGAAAGGGACGGGGCTTGGGCTCGCCATCACGCGCCAGTTCGTGGAAATGATGGGCGGCACGGTTGGCATGGAAAGCACGCTGGGCAAGGGCTCGGTGTTTCGCGCCGAGCTGCCGGTCGAGCTGGCGTCTGGAAGCGATGTGGCGGCCGGGCGGGATGGCGCCCAGGTGGGCGAGGTCTTAGGCTTGGCGCCCGGCCAGCCGGCCTATCGCATCCTGATCGCGGAGGATCAGCCCGCCAACCAACTGCTGCTGGCAAGGCTCATGGCAGCCATCGGGCTCGAAACGAAAGTGGCCGGGGACGGCGAGCAATGCGTGAAACTCTTCGAGGAGTGGAAGCCGCATCTGATCTGGATGGACCGGCGCATGCCGGTGCTGGACGGGATCGAAGCCACGAACCGCATCCGGCAGCTTCCGGGCGGACGGGATGTGAAGATCGTGGCGGTCTCGGCCTCGGTGTTTAAGGAGCAGCAGCCGGAGCTGTTCAGTGCCGGGGTGGACGATTTCATCCGCAAGCCTTACCGGTTCCAGGAGATTTACGGCTGCCTCGCGCGGCATCTGGGCTTGAAACTCATCTACCGCGAGCCCGAGGCCGAGGCGGATGCCAGCATCCAGGTGACGCCGGCCATGCTGGCGCCGCTGCCCGAATCCGTGCGCCAGCGGCTGCGCGAGGCGCTTAACAGCCTGGATGGCGACCTCATCGCGGCCGCCATCGCGAAGGCTGGCGAAACGGATGTGGGGCTGGCCGGGCACCTGAGCCGGCTGACGGAAAATTTCGACTATCAGGAAATCCTGCGGGCGCTGGAGGCCAGGATTCACTGAGGCGCCGGCCTCCGCCACGGCGGCAGGCACGGGTTGCCCTGGGCAAGCGATCCGCAATCGAAGGCGGTAGCCGTTTTCGCTGGGCGGCAATCGCCACAACGCTCATTTGTTTGAATAGTGCGCATTTTATACTTTATTACAGCGCTAGAATAGTGTTGTAACGGCAAATGTAGCCTCTCCGGCAACCGGGTATTTGACGCTATTCTTTTAGGGAAAATCCAATTCTTTATCGCTATCCTCGCCGTGCCCTGCGCATTAGCCAATCGAATTCGATCGGGCTTAAGCGGAGGACGCATGATGCTTCAGGATACACGTCCAGCAAATCCAGGGGGCTATGACAACACGTAATGCAGCTTCGCCACGCGTGGCGGGGTTCGCGCCCCCGCGGCGCGAGCGCCCCTTGCGGAGGTAAAAGTAAAAGTCTCGTTAGTTCCTCGTGCAATGGAGTTCAGTATCGTGCATAAGTCTGCGTACACCAAAATCTGGAAGCGGCTTCAGGGCCGCAACGCGGTTGTAGGGGTGTTTGGACTTGGCCCAACCGGGCTAGAACTCGCGCGCGCCGCCGTGGAGCAAGGAAAATTCAGGGTTATCGGCTTCGACATCAATGCACAGCGTGTCGGGATGCTGGCGGAAGGTCAGTCATACCTCAAGCATTTGCCTTCCGAGGCAATCGCCAAATTGATGGGGTCGGAGCTTTTCACCCCCACGACCGATTTCGCCCGGGCGAAGGAAATCGACGTGGCGATAATTTGCGTGCAGACCCCCCTTGGCCGGTTCAGGGAACCGGATTCTTCGTTTATTGTGCATGCAGCCAATTCGATAGCCGAATATTCGCGGCCAGGGCAGCTTATCGTTCTACAATCGACGACTTTTCCAGGAACTACCCGGGAAGTTTTGGCGCCAATTTTCAAGAATAAAGGACTGATGCCGGGACGAGACGTTTTCCTCGCGTTTTCCCCCGAACGTCACGATCCTGGCAACACCGAGTACAACACACGCAACACCCCCAAAGTTGTTGGCGCCGACGACCCAACGTCGCTGGAGCTTGCCGAAGGCTTTTTCTCCCTCTTCGTCGATAAAGTTGTACCGGTTTCGTCGACGGATACGGCCGAAGCTGTTAAGTTGACGGAGAATAAATTCCGCCAAGTAAATATTTCACTTATAAACGAGTTGAAAATTATATATACAGCCATGGGGATCGACATCTGGGAGGTTATCGCCGCCGCGGAAACTAAGCCTTTCGGGTATATGCCATTTTATCCCAGTCCCGGCATTGGCGGACATTGCATTCCAGTCGATCCGGCTTATCTCGCGTGGAAAGCCAGGGAGTTCGGCTTGCCGGCGCGTTTTGTCGCGCTGGCGGATGAAATCAACATGGGCATGCCCGATTACGTGATCTCGCGTCTTGCCGAAGCCATCGACATGCGGTGGTCGCGCGGTCTCAAGGGTGCATCCGTTCTCGTCGTTGGCGTCGCCTACAAGAAAAACGTCAACGATTACCGGGAAAGCCCAGCGCTGTCGCTCATCCGTATTCTGAAGCGGCGAGGCGCCGAAGCGGCTTACTTCGATCCGTTCATAAGCGAGCTTCCACTGGCGGACGGCAGCACGCTGCGCTCCATCTCCTGGAGTCCGCACGAAATCTCCGAATTCGACGCCGTATTGATCGCGACCGATCATGACGGCGTGGACTATCGCGCCCTCGTTGAGCATTCCAGGCTGGTCGTCGACACGCGGAATGCGTGCGGACGTCATGGCCTGAGCGGCGCGGACATCGTCAAGGCCTAACGCTTATCGAGGGGGCGCGGCCGGCGCCGGGACGGACATGGAAACATTGCCTCACATATTGGTTACGGGCGGAAACGGTCTCATCGGCGGCAGCCTGACGGCACATCTGCTGGATCGCGGACACCCTGTCACGGTGCTTGACACGGCGGCTCTCGAAGAGGGAAGTTTGCCCGGTTTCGGGGCCGCCGGAAACCCCCGCCTGACCTACATTCAGGGGGCCGTGACAGACGGCGCTGTCTGGCCGCGACTGCCCAAGACATTCCAATACGTGGTGCATTGCGCGGCGCTTCTCGGCATTGAGCGCGTGCCGCGCGAGCAAATCGAAACGCTCGACATCAGCATCGGCGGAACCCGGGCATGCCTCGATTTCGCCAGCCAGTTGCCGAAGCTTGAGCGGTTTTTATACTTCAGCACCTCGGAAATATACGGCGTTTATGCCCAGGGTCTCGATGAGCGCGAGCCGGCGGTCATTCAAACCGAAGGCGAGCGGTGGTGTTACGCCTCGGCAAAACTCAGCGCTGAGTTTTACGTCAAGGCGTTCGCCAGAAGATATGGGTTTCCGTTCGCGATCGTGCGGCCCTTCAATGTATATGGCCCAGTTCTTGGCCCAGCGCCGGCAAGTGCGGTGGCACTCACGGCGATGGTCAAGCGCGCCGTGGCCAACGAGACGATATTTGTCTCTGGAACCGGCAGCCAAACGCGGTCATGGTGCCACATTCAAGATTTTATAGAAGGCTTAAAGAGTTGCCTGTTTTGGGACTCCGCGCGAAATCAGACTTTCAACATCGGAAATGATACAACAGAGATATCGATTATCGAGCTAGCCAAGATGATTATCGAAATATCGCGGTCATCCTCCCGCATAGAAGTGCGAGGAGACTCTCGTCATGATGTATTGACTCGACGCCCAAATATAAAAAAGGCGAAAGAATTGCTGGGGTATGCTCCCGGTATTAGCTTGGCGGAGGGAATTGCCGATATCGTGCGCTGGGCGCGCCCTGGGGTGGACTAAGGCATCTGCTGGTCCTACTGTGTCGCAAGGCGACTGAGCAGGCCAAGTTTTGTCCTTTGGCGCCGCAGCAGGGGTATGCGGTGTCGCTTATCTTAACACTACGTCTTTAATAGTGTCGCACACGAACTTGATATCTTGCGCGCCCATTCCTGGGTACATGGGAAGTGTTAAAACTCTACGGCCAAGGTCCTCGGCAACTGGCAGGCTGAGGGTTTGGTTTTTGCACGCGTAGTATTTCTTTTGGTGCAGAGGCTCGAAATAGCATCGCGCCATAACACCGGATTCAATAAGTGTTTTTTTGACTTGGTCCCTAAGTTCGTTGGAACTAAATCTAACCGTGTACATTTGGTAACAATGGCTGAACCCTTCGGACGGGACGGGCCGGACCAAATAATCGCTAATGCCGCTTAAGAGTTCGTAATAGATGGACGCGACATGACGGCGCCGGCTTAAATTGTCATCGATATGAGATAATTGCGAACTAAGAAATGCCGCGGAGGCCGAGGGCATGCGAAAATTGTGCCCGGGAAAGAGATAGTCATTGTCGGAAATGGTCTCGAAGTGTTTTTTGCCCGGAGAGTCGGCACGACCATGGGATCTAAAGAGTTTTGCGCGATTGGCTATTTCGTCGCTGTTGGTAACGATAGCTCCTCCTTCGCCAAGCGCCGTGATTATCTTATTTTGGCAGAAACTGAAAATTGCAGCATCGCTATATGAACCGGCTTGTTTGTTATCGACCGTTGCGCCGAAGGACTGTGCGGAATCTTCTAAAAACAGGATACCATGATCCCTTGCCACTTTGGCCAGATGTAGCGCGTCTCTCGAAATAGAGCCGCCATAATTAATATTAATAATAGCTTTGGTATTCGGCCCTATTTTAGCGATTACATCTTCTATGCTTAAGCCATATGTATCTTGTTCGCTATCCGCGAATATGACTCTTCCGCCCGCAAGTTCGACGGCATTGGCGGTTGCGATAAAGGTGAAGCTTGGAACGATAACGTCCATGCCGGCTATATCTATTGCTTTTAACAATGTAAATAATGCGGAGGTGCCAGAGTTGAGCAGGATGCAGTGCTTACTCTCAAGATACTCAGCAATTTCCGATTCGGCTTTCTCGATCTCGGGGCCGTCTGCCCAATACATGCCTCTTCTAATCACGTTAACGACGGCTTGAACGTCTTCCTCGTGATAGTAGGATTTGAAGCCTGGTATTTTCATTCGGAATATTCCTCTCGCCTCGAATTTCGGTGCGTACCTATTAACGTGGTAACGCGAGCCGGAGAAATGCGCTCGGCATTAGAGATCCTCGTGATTGCATCTTCTCTAAGTGAGTAGAACGCCATTCCCACGACATTACACGCGTATTGTTTTAGCGTTGGTTGAGTTTTGCACTAAAGTATTTGTTGGATACCGCTTTCCTGACGTGTGTTCGCCAGAACTAGTGCTAGGCGCTGCCGAGCAGCCACCGGCAGACTGCGCCGCAAAATGTGGGATACGGCGGCGACACTCGAACCTTCGCCAGCAGAGGAAACGGCGACGGGGACGTAAGCCGGATTTTGGCAAGCTGGTTGCGGTCCGCCGGGCGGAACGCGTTCTGGAATTCTTTCGGCAGTGCGTTGGTCACCGGCAGGATCTCCATGATCACGCCGGGCGCGTTGTGCTGCCCGTCCCACACTCTCAATTCCTTGCCGGCATAGACGGAGAACAGGTACCGGCGCGGCAAGTAGACCAGGACGTAAGGCTCGCCGAAATAGATCGTCATAAGCGGATCGCCAGGCCGGTAAACGTCTCCCTGCGAAGGAACGGTTGGACCGACGGTGCCGCTGACGGCAGCACGTCTCAGGCCGCCAGAATAAACCGCCTGCAAATCGCGAAACATCGTGTTGGCTTCGCCGAGAGCTGTATCCAAAGCCGTCATTTCGCCGCTCAGTACGATGTTTTCTGCGGTCAATCTCGCGCGCTCGCGCCGCGCCTCGAACAGCAGGCGCTGGGCCTGCTCATACTGCACGCTTGGGATCAATTTCTGCCCGGAAACTTTGTCGAACTCCGCGACGGTCGCCGCGGCTCTGGAAATCGTAACGCTCCGCCAGCGGAAGGAGCATTTTCAGGCTCTCGGCGCGGATTTTGTAGTCGGCTTCCTGTGCTATCAGGGTGGCCCGTTTCGACGATAGGTCCGCCAGATGCCCAAGAATTTCCACTGACAGTAGCTTGACCAGCAACTGGCCCTTTTCAACGACTTGACCCTCGCTGACATAAATGCTGTCAACCTGCACGATATAGGGAGAGGCCACCGTGGACTGGTCGCGCATTACCAGACCGTCGGATCTAAATATAAGATAGTCGCCCCAAAAATAGTTCAAAATAAATGTCAGGAACACTACAAGAAAGGCAATGTAAACGGCACGCCCAATCGTTTGCGCAGCCGGGCGTGGTTCCGTTGTAAGTGTATCCGGACGCTCTCGCTTTCTGAGAAATTTCATAGGTAAGGCCTCGCCGAATGTACTTTTTTTGGCGCAACTCTATCTGTATACGAGGCATGGAATACCCATTCCCGAATGTAGGCAATCGATCTAACCGAACGCATGAAAGGCTGATAAAAGAAACTATAGGCGGGCATATATAGAAGCAGAGAATAAATGCGCACTTCTGGCGTCACTATGCCCGCCAACAAAAACGCGCAACTCTCCAGTGCCAAGATCCACAGCTGTATCCCAATAAGTACAATGGGGGCGAATTCGCCATAAGCGGAAAAGACCCACACTATATAGAACCAGAAACCAATTCCTCCTGCAACTGAGAATAAAAGGAAGTCAAATGTGTGTAGTAACTCAACGAAGTTAAATCGCGGGCTTAGTGGATTAAGTAAGTAACCGTGTTTTCTGTTGCGATAGTTTAAAGTGTACTGATCCCAACTAAAGCGCTGACGAATAAAAACCGGTATTGTCCTTGGAACATCCGTGTAAATAACCGCGTTTGGAGCGAAGCGAATTTTTAGACCAGCTTCGCGCACTCTAAACGTTATCTCTAAATCTTCCGACCCGCCTGCATCGTACCCTCCCAGGCGCTCCATTGTTTCACGCCGGAACGCGCCAAACGCGCCTGAGATGCAGTTTATCCCCTCTATCGCGTCGGCTAACCGCTTACCTAGCGAGATGCAGATGAGGTACTCGATAGCCTGGCACGTCGCGATAAGGCTCGCCTTTGTGTTGCGTACCATGATGTTACCTACTGCCGCCCCAACACCCGGGTCGGCGAATGGCTCGATAATGTTCTTCAGCGCATGCCGGTCAAGTGTGCAATCGCAGTCGATAATTATAATTATGTTTCCCTTCGTGCGTCCGACCCCAAGATTTAGGGCGGCGGCCTTTCCTCCTCGCAATTGCGTGCAGTGAGCCTCTTGGATGAGGTCGCGCTCTTGCAGATCCCGCAATTTGTCCGGCATGCGATCGGTGGACCCGTCGCTGACTACAATGACCTCATCCGGCTGCCGGCTTTGTTCCCACAGGGACAGGACGCAGCGCTCGACCGCCTCTTCTTCGTTGTGCCCTGGAATTACGACACTTACGAAGTCGCTGCTGCCGCGCGCCGGGGGCTTCTTGCCCTTAAAAACACTCACTATTGCAATGGCGACAAAGCCCAAGTAGTAGCGGGGAATGTCATACACAACTACCAGCAGGAACAGGGCGAAAAGGTTCCTCCAGGTCGCCGCCGCCAAAAAATTGAGGCTATCTGGGACGTACTGCCACATCACAGGAAATCCTGGTGGCCGAACGCCTGGAATCGAACGCCGAGGTCGAAGCGCAACGTGCGCTGGCCCGCCTCTTTGAGGGCTTTGAACTCTTCGCGTACTGCATCGGGATTTCTGCCCTTCAAAAGGGCGAAATCGTAGGTCAAACCCTTAATGACAGCCCCGGACCGGCCAATTTTGGCGCGGAGGTTTTCGAGAAAGAGGTCGCGGCTGAGTGCAAATTGGCGCGCGCCGTGAGTGGCTGTCTGTTCCCGCTCGTTTGGATAAAGTATGTTGATGAGGGTAAAGGGAGTTTTGCTCTCGTTGTAGTCTTTCGCGGCAGCGTTCAAGGCGACAATGAGTTCGATCGGGAACTCGGAGAAGCGAAGCGCCTGGCGTCCCTGGCCGAGGAAAGAGCGGCCGTATTCGGCAAAGCCGGTGCCCTGCAGGGTTAGCTCGTATGAGTGAACGTCACGCGTGGAGCTGGTCTCGGAATCGGCATGCGACCCGCAATCGAGGCACACGAACCCCACACTCGGTTCCGATGCCGCGTGGCCGCATGCATTGCACACCAGCATCGTGCCTGGCCGGTCGTACTCGACGCTGAAATGCCGGAGTTCCTGTTTGCATTTGGGACAAATGAGATCGTCGCCACGCCGGAATTGGGATTCTGGCCCCTGGTAAGCGCATTTAAAATGATGAAGATACGGCTCTTCGGTAAGGTCCGGCGAACGGCACTTCGAGCATTCCTCCCGCACATGCAGGCGCACGGAATCGCAACGCGAACAGACGTTAAAGCGGTCGAAGAACTTACGTTCGAGCAAATCCTGCTCGCACAACGCATCTGCTTCGCGTGCGATGTCGCTTGCCCGCAAGGTCATGTTGTAAGATATAAGTTCCTTTGAGGACGGGGCGTAGGCGGGAACGATGGGCTTATTCATTACATAGGAGCGGCCAATCAACTTCTCACCTAGATCGTCGCTAAAGAGAACGTCGCGATTTAGACGGGTGCGCCTGTCTCTTACGTCCTCGAATAGCCGCCCGATCTGGCCGACGTCCCCTACGTTCAGCTTGGAGACATCGAGATCCGCTGCCGGGCCAAGCGTGCCTGCCAAGTCGATCACCGGCAAGGCGAAGAGAGACTTGCGCTGCCAAAGGACCCCGAGAGCGTCTATCGAAACTGGCTGCGTGATTAAAATCGCGTCGAACTGCGGGTCGCCCGAAATGGCCTCCAATGCCCGCTGAGAAAGCCGGTCGCCGCCTAAGTCGCCTGGCCAGGTGAGGAATTGGTACCCTTTGCCTTCGAAAAACGATAGTTGAACCGGCACCGTCCGGGCACTCGGCACACTGGGCAGGCCCGGCTTGGCCGGCACGGGCTCCCCGGCGGCTTTGACGGCTTCAGGCACATAACGGCGTTTTGTTAGCGGCTGCTCGACCAGGGCGCCCAGCTTGAAAATATCGAGCGGTTTAGGGATGATCTGGTCGAAATACTCCAGGCCTGGAGAGGTGAGAAGCCCATCTGCATCCGCTGTAATGGCGACCAGCATCGGCCGTTCACCGCCCTCGGCCTCGGCTATGACAGTGGCTGCGATCTCCGCGGCATCCATGCTAGGCAGATGATAGTCGAGCAGAGCGATATCGTACCGGTGTTCGCGTAAGGCTTCCAAGGCCTCCTGCCCATCGGTGAAGCAATCGACCTGATGGCCCCGCCGGCCGAGCACCAATTTCAGCACGTCTTGGATGACGGGGCTATTTTCGGCCACCAGCACCCGGTAGCCTCCCGCGGCTGGCGGCTTGGCCTCGTCTGTCTTGGCAACTAATGCAACCATGATCTTCCCGGGACTTGGACGTTTGGACCGCTCAAGGTACGAACCCGCGCCGCCGGCCTATCTGGTGGACGATATCTTCCATCTCTACGGACGCCGTATGAGAGCGGACGCCATAGTCGCTGGTCTTCGTTGCCAACCGGTGAGCGCGAACCTGGTAATCGAGGGAATTTCCTGCTCCCCGCTTGCGCAGATGCTGCGTTTAGACTCAAATGCCACGACAATTCTCCTCAGCGGCTTTACTAGTATTACCCTATCTGCATAGACGCGCGTGGCGGAACTATGCGTACGGTTTGTTCGAAGGCACTTTGCCACTCTGCATACACTCGTATCAAAAATGTATAAATACTCTGTTTCCTTTGAGGATCAACTGCGCCTGCGTTTTCGCCGGAAGGGCGCTCAACCGCGGCTCCCGCGACGGATGTCTCATACCGTCCTGGCGATACTGCCAGTACAGCCGGAGGCAAGTTCGCACCCCATTGGCCGCACGCTCGCAAGCGGGTCAGGATTTGCCGCGAGGCATACTCGCCGTTGCAGCAGGCAGAACGGTAACAAACTGTCAAAATAGAAGCAGTGTATGCACCTTCGCTAATTTTTGTCAGCGGTTATTACCATGAAGCTTTTGTAATATTTAACGGTTTCAGCAGAGTATAGATAATTCAAACAGGGCGGTATCCCGGTCGCCTTTGGGCCAGGGTTGGCCGCTGAGCACCTGTGTTGGCAAGCAGGAGCGGATTTGCGCAATAACATCGAAGGAAAAGTGGCCGTTATCACCGGTGCGAGCAGCGGGCTTGGCGAGGCCGCTGCCCGGTATCTCTGCGCGGAAGGCGCCAGCGTTGTGCTGGGAGCCCGGCGGACGGGCCGCATCCAGTCTTTGGCGGAAGAACTGAAGAAATGCGGCGGCAATGCGCTTGCGGTATCCACCGATGTCACCCAGCGTTATCAGGTGCAACGACTAGTCGATACCGCAGTGCAAGATTACGGCCGCATCGACGTGATGATCAACACCGCCGGGGTGATGCTGTATTCGCTGCTTGAGCGCCTCAAGTTCGATGAATGGGACCAGATGATCGATGTGAACATCAGGGGCGTGCTGCACGGCATCGCGGCGGCGCTGCCATACATGAAAGAGCAGAAGGCTGGACACATCATCAATGTCTCCTCGGTCGCCGGCCATAAGGTGCCTTGGGCGGGCGCCGTCTATGCGGCGACCAAGCATGCTGTGTGCGCACTGTCCGAAGGACTGCGCCAGCAAGTGAAGCCCTACAACATCCGCACGACGGTTATCTCGCCGGGCGCGCTAGCCACGGAGTTGCCGGACTACATCACCGACCCGGAAGCGGCCGGCATGATCCACAAGTTCTATGCGGATTTCGCGATTCCTCCCGAGTCCTTTGCGCGTGCCGTGGCCTTCGCCATCAGCCAGCCCGAGGAGGTGGACGTGAACGAGATCCTGTTACGGCCCACGCGCCAGGAATTATAAAGCAGCCGCCATAAATCACGGCACTTTTGCCCACTCGCGTCCGGTAAGGGTGGCGATGCGTTCCGGTGCGGCCATGACTGCCTTGCGGGCGCCGCAGCCGGCATTAACCATACCCTCGCCGGTTTCGCCGGGGCGGGCATGCAGGTCCAGGCCGGGCCTGCGAAGGGCTCACAAAGGGGATTTGAGAAGAAAGCTACTCAAATGTGATGAAATTGCCGCAGACGCTGTGCCTGGAACCTGTCAAAAATGCACGGCGAGTTTGCATGTCCGCAGGAGCAGCGGGAGAAATCCACAGATATCCACAACCTTTGCTTGCTTGGACGGGCCGGTACACATATAGAAAGCTAATTCCAACGGCTTCATAAGCTGAGGTGGAAGCGGGCAGGGTTAGCTATGTTTCTCATAGTCTGGATGGTTTCGTTCGCTGTTGCCTGGCAGTACCATGACGCGGGCATCCTGCCGTTTGCTCTGCTCATTTTCGCGGGGTTTCACGCCAAGAGCTGGCACGAGTGCCGGGAATTGGGATTGGCCGTCTACAGGATGCGCGTCCCGGTAATCGCCGCTGTCCTCGCATTTGCGATCTACACCAACGATCAAATTCTCGAAGTACTTGCGACGCCCTATCTGAGCCGGTCCGGGCGCGTGGAGTCTCTCCCAGTTCTATCGTTTGCGCTCACAGTCATGGCACTTTGGCTTTGGGCGCGGTTCTTTTCATTGTTCGAACCGAAACAGCGGGATAGCGCGCCCAGGGCAGGCGAGCTTGAAGCGGCGGACCCCGTAATTGAGCCAACCGGAGCGGAAGACGGCGCGTCCTGGTGGCAAATGCTATCGATCGGGGCAATATTCATTGGATTGGTTGCGCTGCATGTGCTGGTATATAGCGCATTGTGCAAGGCAATTGTAGGAACCGCACTTTCCGATATTCCAGGCCGTGCGGGGTATATCGCCAAAGCAATTACCATCATAAGCTTTGCTTCGTGGGCTTACTTTACCTGCATTTTCAACAGGCATCTGCCCCTGACGAACAATCTGCCGAGAACCCTGAGACCGCTCCCTTACGAGCTTAAGGTCCGTCTCATTCTGTTGCGGCTCTTTCCCGTGGTGCTTCCGAGCCTGCTCGGCGCTGCGACGCTGTACAATTTGCTGCCGCGCATCTACCTCGGCGGGGATGGCATCGATAGGCTTCAGATAGCCTTCGGCGCGTTTGCTGTGCTGTCCGGCGTGGGCTTCCTCATCGACGACCTGTTTGTGAGGTCTTTCCGCCGGCAGGATGCTTCCGTCCGGGAAAGGCTTGGCCCCGGAGGCGATAGCGTTTGGGCTGCGGTGCGCAGCGCTCTGAATGAGCCGCCGGATGAGCCGCGGCCGGCCCTTGTACACCTGCTTGAGCTGATTCTATTCTCGGGGGTGGCACTTGTTTCGTTTGCTTCCAGGTTCCGGCTTGGCGCCGTGGCGGCAGCAAACCTGATCGTCAACGCGGTTCTGGCGGTGGCTCTGGTCAAGGCGAAAACACGGTACCGGCCCGATCGTACGCTCTGGGTCTCCTATTTCGCCAAAGAGACGATGCCGGAGAGGCTGGCGGTCTGGCAGCGCGAAGGGAACGGCGACGGCCAATTTGAAAGCGCCGCCAGCCGGAACCTGCGGGAATACCTCCGCCCGAAGGAACGCCGGGCAGTCCTTTGGGGAATGATAGACCGGTCCGGAATATCCATCGTCCTGGGCGCGGCGGTTCTTTTTGGGGCCGGCCTTTGGACTGAACTGGCCTTCAGCGGCAATGCCTATCTCTTGACCGTTCCAGCATTCCTGCTGTTCCTCCCCGTCCTTCCAACGCTCGTCTATGTGTTCCTGGCGGCGTTGCCCGCAGTGTTTTTCATTGCCCCCTTCGTGGACGTTCGCAGCTTCTCGCCGCCGGGTGAGACGCTGCTTGTAATAAACGTGTTCATCGTCGCCAGCCTGGGCTTCTTCGCGCTGCTTCAACTCGCCTCGCGGAGGCGCTCCTTGATCGCCCTGTTCTTTGGGTTGATCGCGCTGCTTTCCGCCTTCGACCTCAACGACAACCACGCCATTACCAGGGAGGCACGGCAAGAGCCCGTACCGGCCCAGAACGTGACCTCAGCGTTTTACGAGTGGCTTGACGGCCATATGCCGCGATGGGAGGCCGCGCGGCCTGCCGGTAAGGCCGGCAACAAGCATCCGGTTTACATCGTCGCCGCACAGGGCGGCGGCGCTTATGCCGCCCGTCACGCAGCACTCTTCCTTGCCAAGGTCCAGGACGAATTTCCAGAATTCGCCGATCACCTGTTCGCCATAAGCGGGGTTTCGGGCGGTAGCGTCGGAGGCGCGGTGTTCGCTTCGCTGGTGCGTGCAAGCGTGGGAAAGACGAGGAAAAAGGGATGGTATTCCAGCGCGGCGTCCAGTCTCTTAAATAGGGATTTGCTCACGCCGGCCATTGCGGGGACGCTGTTCCATGACACGATCGCGAGGGTTATCCCCTGTCTCGACGACCGCCCCCAACTGTGCCCGACGCTGAACCTGGATCGCGCACGGGATTTCGAAACGGCGCTTGAAGGGGCATGGGACGGACTGGCGGGGGGCTACCGGCTGGAAAAAGCGGACAATCCCTTCCGGCAAAGGCTTACGCAATTGTGGGCTCCAGAGGGCAGCGTACCCGCCCTGTTTCTGAATACGACCGAGGCCGAGACCGGGGAACGCGTTGTGCTTGCCCCGTTTCTGCTGCAGCCGGACATTCCTACGCTTGCCTCCCTCATCGACCGTAACGCCAGGCTCGACATCAAGCTCAGCACCGCATCGGGTTTGAGCGCGCGCTTTCCCGGCTTGATGGCTCCTGGATGGTATCGCATCAATGATGCCAAGAACGAGAATGCCTCCAAGCGCAGGCTTGCCGATGGGGGATATTTCGAAAACTCAGGTGTGGCCACCGCCTTCGATTTGCTGAAGTCGCTCGAAAAGTCGCTTAGGGGAGACGACAAGCAGAGCGTCGAGTTGGTCCTCATTTCGGTGAAGCTTGGGGGCAGCGAAAGCCCCGAGGCGGAGCCGCCGCACGGGTTTCACGAAATCATGACACCGCTGCGGACACTCAACAATACGCGCGCTGCACGCGGAAGGCTCGCTGTGGAGCAAGCCTCCCTTGCGCTTAACAATACGGTTTGCCGGGACAAGCGTAACAGCGGCGCGCGGGAACCGCCCAATCCTTCTTGCTTCTACGCCAAGCGCATGCGCGTTTCTGTACTTGAATCGGATAAAAAGAAGCCTCTGCCTTTGGGATGGCTTCTGTCGGCGGATTCGATAAAGACAATCGAGAATAGCATCGGCAGCCTCGGGAATTGCCCCGCGAACGGCGACCCGCAGACGGCTATACAGCGGAATTCCTGTCTCTTGCGGCAAATTGGCAAAGACCTGAGCGAGGGCATCGAGGATGGCACGGACGTGCCACTCCAGCCCTGGACCACCGCAGTGGCGCCGGCGAACTAAGGGCTCGATGCGAAACTAACGCGCCATCTTGCGTGTCTTTTTGTCCGTCCGCTGCGTTGCGGAAAGGTTTACGTACCCTGGCCTTCAGGCACGAAGTCGAAACACTCGCCGTTGGCCGTGGTCTCCTCCGTCAGCAGCGAGAGCGCCAGTGGCACGACAGCCTCGGGCGGGGGCACGGTATTCCCGTCCTCGCCCGGATAGGCCTTGGCGCGCATCCTTGTCCTGATCCGCCCTGGGTTCAGAAGGTTCGCGCGCACAGCCGTGGACTGCACCTCATGCGCGTAGGTCTTGGCGAGCGCCTCAAGACCTGCCTTCGAGACCGAGTAAGGCCCCCAATAGGCGCGGCAATTCTGGGCGGCACTCGAAGTCATGAACAGGACGCGCCCGGCCGCCGAAAGCCGCAAAATCGGGTCGAGGGTCCGCAGCAGCCTCCAGTTCGCGGTGACGTTGATGTTGAGCGTCTGCGTCCAGTCCGCTTCGCTGATGTGGCCCAGCGGCGAGAGCGGCCCCAATATGCCGGCGTTGCCCACGAAAATGTCTAGCCGCTGCCAGCGCTCGTAAAGCGAGGGTCCTACATTGTCGATCTGCGCGCCATCGCGCAAATCGAGCCGCACCAGCGAAATATTCGCGCCCAGCGCCTTGAGTTCGTCGTCTAGTTCTTCGAGGCCTCCCTTGGTGCGTGCCAGCGCGATCACATGCGCGCCCTGAAGCGCCAGCGCCTTGGCAATGGCCCGCCCGATGCCCCGCGAAGCGCCGGTTACCAGCGCTACCTTGCCGTCGAATCTGGGAAGCGTGTCTGACATCTGAGTTCCGTCTTAAAGCGTGGAATATCTAATCCGGTTAGTGCCCGTCTGAAGTCTCCCCTCATCCTGTCCTTCCCCCCAAGGAGAGAAGGCACGTCCCAATTCTCCGCAGCGGATATTCCAGGGTCCTCCCTCCCCTTGGGGAGAGAGACAGAGCGAGGGGGCCTTCTGCCCCTTTCTGACGGCGGCCCTACACCGCCATAAGCGAAAGCCGGTGCTGCTGGCCTGGGTCCGGCCCGTCCCAGTCCTGCAGGCGCGTCGGGTAGTCGCCGGTGAAGCAGTGGTCGGTGAATTGCGGAAAGGCCGCGTTACGCTCCGGCTGGCCCAGCGCCCGGTAGGTGCCCTCGACCGAAAGGAAAGCTAGGCTGTCGCAGCCAAGGATCCTGCGCATGCCCTCAAGATCGTGGTTGGCCGCCAGGAGGGCGTCCGTGTCGGGCGTGTCGATGCCGTAGTAGTCGGGATGCTTGATCGGCGGGCAGGCGATGCGCATGTGCACCTCACGCGCCCCATGCTCGCGCATCATGCTGACGATCTTGGTCGAGGTGGTGCCGCGCACGATGCTGTCGTCGATCAGCACGATACGCTTGCCCGCAATTAGTGCGCTTGGCGTCGGATTGTGCTTCAGCTTCACACCGAGCTTGCGGATGCGCTGCTCCGGCTCGATGAAGGTCCGGCCGACATAGTGGTTGCGGATGATGCCAAGCTCGAACGGCAGGTTGGACTGGGTCGCATAGCCAAGCGCGGCCGGCACGCCCGGAGTCGGGCACCGGGATGACCACATCGGCATTCGCCGGAGACTCGATGGCCAGCTCGCGGCCAAGCGCCTTGCGCACATCGTAAACGCAACGCCCGCCCATGATGGAGTCGGGGCGGGCGAAATAGATATATTCGAAGATGCAGGGACGGGCAGGGCAGGGCGGGAAGGGTTTCAGGCTCTCGATGCCGTCCTCCGAGATGACGACGATCTCGCCGTTCTCAACCTCCCTCACGAAGCGGGCGCCGATGATATCCAGCGCGCAGGTTTCCGAGGCCAGGATGGTGGCGTCGCCCAGCTTGCCGATCACCAGCGGGCGGATGCCCAGCGGATCGCGGATGCCGATAAGCTTTTTCACGGTCAGGAGGCCCAGCGCATAGGCCCCCTCCAGCCGCATCAGCGCGTCGATCAGGCGCATGGTAAAGCCGCGCTTGCGCTCGGCGCTGCGCGCGATCAGATGGACGATCACCTCGGTGTCGGAGGTCGATTGGAAGATCGCGCCCGAGGAGACCAGCTCGCGCCGGAGAGACAGCGCGTTGGTCAGGTTGCCATTATGGGCTAGCGCCAGGCCGCCGGTGTCGAGGTCTGCGAATAGCGGCTGCACGTTCCGGAGCGCGGTTTCGCCGACCGTCGCATAGCGCACATGTCCGACAGCCGCCGTGCCCGGCAGGCGCTCGATGACGGATTTCTTGTTAAAATGGTCGCCGACCAGCCCGAGGCGCTTCTCGGAGTGGAACTGCTCGCCGTCGAAGGTGACGATACCGGCTGCCTCCTGCCCCCTGTGCTGGAGGGCGTGCAAGCCCAGAGCGGTGAGGGCCGCCGCATCGGGGTGATTGAAGACGCCAAATACGCCGCATTCTTCGTGCAGCTTGTCGCCGCCAAGGTCCAGAATCCCGGACTCAGGGGCGTTCATACCAGATATCGCGTCCAACCTTTCCGTTCTCCACCGGTCTTGCCCTGCCATGCAGGCAGGAGCAGGTATTGTGCATCACAATCGTTGCGAGGCGTTCGATCCGTGCCGCGCTAAAGTCCGGAAGGCGCCAAGTGGCGCCCTTCGAGATCGGCACTCAGCGCGGGGCGTCCAGCCCATAGCACGCCGCGGCGCGCTTTCAAATTAGCCTGCAGGCGAAGAAGGCTGGCGCTCGCGCTTGTTGAATAGCCAATCCGGATTGTCCGGCACCAAGGATTTAATGGTATCCCCAGTGCTTTCAATCAGATAAAGCGAGCGCGCCTGGGTTACCCACTTCGGCATGTTCGGCCGCTCCACGATCTGCCCCACGATCAGATAGGCGATGACGACCAGGATCAGCCCGCGCACCAGCCCGTAGACGAAGCCGAGCGTCCGGTCGATGGCGCCGACGCGGCTGTCGAGCACGCGCTCGGAGATGTTCGCGGTCAGAAGGCTGAACAGGATGAGGCTTGTCAGGAAGACGACGGCGATGAGGGTCGCGTCCGCCAGCATGGGCGTATCGATGATCGCGCGGACATCGGCCTTTAAGTGCGAATAGGCAAGCAGCGTGACCAGCGCCGCCAGCGCCCAGGACATGATGGACAGCATCTCCCGCGTCAGCCCCCGCAGCATGGCGAGGAGCCCCGAGAAAATCATGATGGCCACAAGAATAATGTCGAGCGCCTGAATCGGCATTTGCTTACCCCTTCCCTGCGGATCGCACGGCACCTCCGGCGTTTCCTTCCGGGCTCAGCCGAAAAGCGCGGCCAGATCCTTCAACTGGGCGAGGCGCGTGAGCTTGCCTGTAAAGCCGCTCCTCAAATCCTCGCCTGCCGCCGGTAAAAAAGCGGTGCTGAACCCCAGCTTCTGGGCTTCCTTAAGCCGTACTGCCATTTGCTGAACCGGCCTCAGCGCCCCTGACAATCCAGCCTCACCGAAATAGACGCAATTGCGCGGGAGCGCAATGCCCGTCAGCGCGGAAAGCAGTGCTGCCGCAACGGCTAAATCTGCAGCTGGCTCGGCAATACGCAAGCCTCCCGCTACATTAAGGTAAACGTCCTGCGCGCCGAGCTTGACGCCGCAGCGGGCTTCGAGCACCGCGAGAATCATGGCGAGCCGGTTCTGGTCCCAGCCGACCACGGAGCGGCGCGGGGAGGCGTAGGGGGAGGGTGCCAGCAGGGCCTGGATCTCGACCAGGATCGGCCGCGTTCCCTCAATTCCAGCGAAGATGGCGCTGCCCGCGGTGCCCTCGGCATCCTGGGTCATGAAGAGCTGGGACGGGTTGGGCACCTCGCGCAGGCCGTCGCCGTGCATGTCGAAGACGCCGATTTCATTGGCTGGGCCGAAGCGGTTCTTGGTTGCGCGCAAAAGCCGCAGGTTGTGGTGGCTTTCGCCCTCGAAGGTGAGGACCGTGTCGACCATGTGCTCGATCACCTTGGGGCCGGCGATCTGGCCGTCCTTGGTGACGTGGCCGACAACCACGAGCACGGGGCCGCGCGATTTCGCCAGCGCGATCAGCGCCTGCATGCTGGAGCGGACCTGGCTCACGGTGCCTGGCGCGGACTCGATGGTTTCGGTCCAAAGCGTCTGGATCGAATCGACCACGATGAAGTCCGGCGCGCCCGCCTGCTCCACGGTAGCGAGGATGCGCTCGACGCAGGTCTCGGCGGCAAGGCCCAGCGGCGCGTGGGTCAGGCCGAGCCGTGCCGCGCGCATGCGAATTTGGCCGGTTGCCTCCTCGCCCGAGAAATAGAGCGCGGTGTGGCCCTGACTCGCGATGGCCGCCGCCGCCTGCAGGAGCAGCGTGGACTTGCCGATGCCGGGCTCGCCGGAGAGCAGCACCGCGGAGCCTTGCGCGAAGCCGTCGCCCGCGGCCCGGTCCAGCTCGCCGATGCCGGAGACGATGCGGCTCAGCGGCTTTTCCTCATGGGCCAGGGTCTCGATCTGCGCCGCCTTGGCCTTGCGCCGCGCCTTGAGCCCCACCGGCCCGGCAAGGCTGATGGCGCTGCCTTCCTGGCTCAGGCTGTTCCACGCCCCGCAGGCTGGGCACTTGCCCTGCCATTTCGCCGAAACCGCGCCGCAGGATTGGCAGACGTAATCTTGGGAGGCTTTTACCATTCCTGATACTCCATCATCCTACGCATCTTCCGCAATGGAGGCAGCGGCGCCAGTACGGCACGTCATGCTCACCCGGCCAGACCGGAGCGCAAGGCTATTCGCCGGGGTTCTCGAAGATGTAGTTCACCCCCAGCCTTTGGCACAGCTCCAGTTTGTCGGCGGTGTCTACCGTCCACAGAATGAGCGGAACGCTGATGCGCTTTTTCAATTCCTCGAAGAAAAGGCAGTCCCCCGAGAGGATGTCGTAGGCAACGAAGTGAGGACGTGAAAAATAGTTTAGATACATTTTCCTGAGAAGAAAATTCAACCAGGGCTTCATGTCGGGGTGTGCCCTGAAGTCGCCGGCAAGCTGGCCGCGCCGGAAAGCGGGGCGGTTTCTCCTGAACCAGAGGACGGAGAACGGGTTAAAGGACTGCACTGCGAAGCTTCCACGGTAGCCATCCAGTGCTTTGGCGGCCTCAGCCTCGATGCCGGACTTCAGGCTTTCGTTCTTTATCTCGACAAGAATTGGCACCCGCCCGTTTACTGCCTCCAGAACGGATTGAAACGCCGGTATCGTCTGCGCGGTGGCGAGCAGCGTCAGCAGGCGGATCTCATCCCAAGAGGTGTCTGCGACAGCCTTGTCGAGGCCTGTAGTGCGGAGCAGCGAGACATCGTGAAAGACAACAAGCCTGCCGTCTCTTGTCAGGCGGACGTCGAGTTCGATGGGGTAACCGTTGGCGATGGCAAGTTCGAATGCCTCGATCGTGTTTTCGGCAGTTTTCTTGTTATCGAACAAACCCCTATGTGCGATAGGTTCGCTGGCAAGCCAATCCTGCGGGGCCACTTGAAGTCTCCTCGCCGCTTGCGGGGAAGGCGGGCTCAAACGCTAGCGGCAACGGTTTGGTACAACCGGATGCCATAGCAGGGTATCAGGGACAACTGAAAAGCGAGTCGATCAGGCAGCGAATTCGGTGGCGCCAAGCAAGGACTTTCGCACAAGGCTCAAGTGGAGACGGGAACCTTACGCGTTCATCAACTCATTCTTTTCGCCTTCGCTTAAGTGCTGTTCGTGTTGAAGCTCTTCGATTGGGACGCCCCTCACTTCCGTTATAAGCATCATCAGTGCGAGGCCCGTGACCGATGTGATAAAAGAAAGCCAGGGATTCATAAGCGATAGGAACATACCAGCCGAGCATATTTGCAGAACATAAGAAAAACCGCCGAGCATAACGATTATGTTGATAAGAAACATGCGTCTCTTGCTGGTAATAAGCGGGGATAAAGTGTTTGTATGGAAAAAGTCGGTGAAGCCAAAAAGGACCGTTGAAACGCCTAGAAAGGCTATGCCCAGAAAAATACCAACTTGGTTAGCCTGCGGCATGACGCGGATTTTGTCAATAGCGGACAGCACAACAATAAGGGACACAGACTGAAAACCGAGGGCGGCATAGGTATTCCAATGGAAATGCGAATGATAGCTGAGCATTTCCCGCCGGAAACTATCGCCTGCCTTGATTTTTCCTTGTTTTAGCCTTTCGGCGTCACGCTTCAAGAGCCAGAGTTCAGCCGCCGCGTATCGCCGCACGAAATCTTGCTTTGTGCGTTTCTGAGTGACCACCACGTAAACAAGTCCAATCAGGCACGTTATTAGCGAGACGGCGAGGCCGGTGCTGGTTGAAGGCGGAGAGGCTACAAGTTTATTGTAGAGCCAAGTCACCGCCCTGTCGGAATATTCCGCAGAATAAAACATCGCAGCCATGACGATGCAAAGGAAAATGATACCAAGCAAAAGGGGACGCACTATCGTGTCGAGAACATCGGTCAGCTTTCTTCTCATACGAATATATCCTTGCGGTTCACTAGAAATGCACAATGGTAACTGACAAATAGCGTCTTTAATAGGTTGAAGCAACCAAGGCGGGCCGCGCGACCGCGGTTCTCAGTCATCCACATAGATCCGGTGATAGCGGCGGCCGAGCGAGGTCAGCACCTCGTAGCCGATGGTGCCGGCGCGCTCCGCAAGATCGTCCACGGTCATGCGCCCGCCCAATAGCTCCAGGAAGCCGCCGCGTTGCACCGCCGCTTCCGGTGCATCGGTTGCATCGAAAGTGATAAGGTCCATGGAAACGCGGCCGAGCAGCGGCAGCCGGTGCTCTTCCGCGTAGGCGGCCGCGCCTTCGCGCGCGCTGCTCGAAGACAGCGCGCGGAAATAGCCATCCGCATAGCCAGCCGTTACGGTTGCGATCCGGGTGCGCCGCTTGAGCACCTGCGCCGCATTATAGCCTACGGTCTGCCTGGCTTCCGCCCAGGCCACCTCGGCCACGCGCCCAAACAGCCAGAGCACCGGTTCCATCGGATTCGGTCCGGCGGCGTTCGGCCGCCCGCCGTAAAGCCCGATGCCGGGGCGGGTGAGGTCGAAGTGAAAGCGGGGGCCGAGCAAAATGCCGGCCGAGTTGGCGAGGCTGCGCGGCACGCCTGGAAATAGCTGGGTGAGCGCCGCGAACCGCGCGAGCTGGTCTTCGTTCTTGGGATGGTTTGCCTCGTCGGCGCAGGCGAGATGGCTGACGGCGAGGCACAGGTTGAACGCGGACAAAAGCTCCGGCATCGCCGCGAGCTGGCGCGTCTGCGCCTCGGGCAGGCCAAGCCGCGACATTGCCGTGTCAATATGGATGGCGGCGGGCAGCGGCTTACCGCACGTCTTGCAGTACGCCGCCCATTCCATCACCTCGTCGAGGCCGCTCAGCACGGGCCGCGCGCTGACCTCCTCGAACAAGGACGCCGTGCCCGGCAGGAGGCCGTCCAGCACGTAAATCGCCGGCTCCGGGAAGGTGGCGCGCAGCTCACGCGCTTCGCCAAGTGTAGCCACGAATGCCGTCCGGCAGCCTTCCGCCTGGAGCGTCCGGAACGCCTCGGCCGCGCCTAGTCCGTAGGCGTTGGCTTTAACCACCGCCGCCGTTTTCGCGGGCAACGACAGCCTTCGCAGCTTGGCGTAATTGCGGCGGATGGCGCCGAGGCGGATGACCGCGACGCCTGTTGCCTGCGCGGGCGCGTCCGCGAGGGCCTGTGCAATCCGCACGGAGAAGGGGTTAGCCATGAGGGCTATACGGGGCGTACAACCCCTCACCCTGTCCCTCTCCCTGTGGGAGAGCGGACGCTGTTGCTTGCTCCGAGCCCCATTCGGGCGTCCCTTCTCCCTGTGGGAGAAGGACAGGACGAGGGGTAATGTGCTCAGTTGCTAAACGCCATGCCTCGCGCATTACTCATACCGTTCCGGCAGGCGGCGGTCGTCGGCGAGATCCCCGAACCGCGTGATATCGGCCTGGAATTGCAGCCGCACCGTGCCCGTGGGACCGTGGCGCTGCTTGCCGATAACCACTTCGGCGAGGCCCTGGACCTGGTCCATCTCGTCCTGCCATTTCTGATGCTCTTCCACCTTGGTGAGCGACGGCTCCTTGCGGGTAACATAATACTCCTCGCGGAACACGAACATCACCACGTCCGCATCCTGCTCGATAGAGCCCGAACTCGCGCAAGTCCGATAGTTGCGGCCGCTTGTCGTCCCGGTTCTCGACCTGGCGCGAGAGCTGCGACAGCGCGACGACCGGCACGCACAACTCCTTGGCCAGCGCCTTGAGGCCCACGGTGATCTCGGAGACTTCCTGCACGCGGCCCTCCGACGAGCGCTTCGCCGAGCCCGAGAGCAGTTGCAGGTAGTCCACGATCAGAAGCCCCAGGCCTTTCTGGCGCTTCAGCCGGCGGGCGCGCGCGGCAAGCTGCGCGATGGAAATGCCGCCCGTATGGTCGATATAAAGCGGCAGCGTCTGGAGCTGCATGGCCGCCGCCTGGAGCCGGTTGAACTCGTCGTCCGTGATGTTGCCGCGCCGGATCTTTTCCGACGGAAGCTGCGCCTGCTCGGCTAGAATACGGGTGGCGAGCTGCTCGGACGACATTTCGAGGCTGAAGAAGCCCACGATCGCGCCATCCAGCACCTCGTCCGTGCCGTCGTCGCGCTTCTGCGTCTTGTAGGCCTTGGCGACATTGAAGGCGATGTTCGTCGCCAGCGCCGTCTTGCCCATGGAAGGCCGGCCCGCAAGTATCAGAAGGTCGGAAGGCTGCAAGCCGCCCATCATGCGGTCGAGATCCTGAAGCCCGGTGGAGACGCCCGACAGGCCGCCATCGCGCTCATAGGCCTTGGCCGCCATCTCGATGGCGTCCGCCGTCGCGTCGCCGAAGGACATGAAGCCCGAGCCGTACTTGCCCTTGTCGGCCAGGTCGTACAGCCGTTGCTCGGCCTCCTCGATCTGCGTCTCCGGCGGCGCCTCCACCGGCAAATCGTAGGCCACGTTCACCAGGTCCCCGCCGATCGCGATCAGCTCGCGCCGCACCGCCAGATCGTAAATCACACGCCCATAGGCAACCGCGTTGATGATCGTCGTCGCCGCCGCCGCCAGCCGGCCCAGATACTGCGCCACCGTCAGTTCGCCAATCGGCGGCTCGGAATCGAAAAAGATCTTGAGCGTCACCGGCGACGCATGCTTGCCCATGCCGATCAGTTTGCCCATGACCTCGAACAGCTTGGCATGCAGCGGCTCGAAGAAATGATTGGCCTGCAGAAAGCTCGAAACCCGGTCGAACAATTCGTTGTTGATCAGGATCGCGCCAAGCAAAGCCTGCTCGGCTTCGATGTTGTGCGGGGCTTGCCGGAAGGGCAGGGCGTCCAGGCTTTCCTCTAAGGAAGGCTGGGCGGGGAAGGGGGAAAGTGCGCGGGCGTGTCTCATGGCCGGGACTTAGAGCCGATTCGCGCGATTCGCCGAACAAGCCCCAGGTTGCGTTTGCGGGGGCGTGCACAGGCGAATGATTCCATTGGAATAATCGTTAACGGCAAAGCGGGGGGCTTGACTGGTGCGTGGGCGTCCGCCCGAGACTCAAAGAAGGGCGGAAGAGGGACGGGGAAGGCCAGAGAGTGGGAAAAGGGAAGGCCAGGGGGCTGGCCCCCTGGACCCCGATTTTTTGGAGTGCATGGACGCCGGTAAACGCGATCGCAAGCCGCCGTCAAAACTGCCGGCGCACATGCCCAGCCGCTTCATCCCATTGGCGGCATCGCCTCCCAAGACTCGGGCTCCGCCCGTTCCGGGGTTAGGACGTGTTGCACGAATACAACCAGAGGTGGTTAATTGGCGTGCCCCACAACATTTCCGCTTGTGAGCGAATCGAAATGTGCAAAAATGCGGGATGTCTGGGGGCAGGCTAATTGTGTTTTGTAGCAAGTAAAATTTGTTGAAATTGGCAGTTTATCAGGAGAGCGATAATGTATCGCAAACTTTCCGCGCGCGGACTGCGCGCGCTATTTCTTGTTGGTGTCAGTGGCGTTTCTCTAACGGCGGCCGGAGCCGCGGACCTGTCCGGTGGCGGTCTTAAAGACGGCCCGGCTTACGTCCCTTACAATTGGACAGGGTTTTACGCCGGTACCCACAGCGGCGCCGCATTGGGAGCGGCCCACGTCGCCGATCCATACGGACCTTCCGTCTTTGGCGGCAATATAAGGACACCAGGAACGTTTGCCGGCGGCCAGATTGGCTATAACTACCAGTTCGGGCAGACCGTTGCTGGCGTCGAAGCAGACGCTAGTTGGGCCAGCATGGAAGGTACGAACACCTGCTTCGCCGTCAATGGGGCTTCCACCGCAGCAAACTGCCGTGTCCACGTCAACTGGTTCGGGACCGTGACCGGACGCCTGGGCCAAGCGCTCGGTCCTGATGAGCGCACGCTGGTCTATGCCAAGGGCGGTGCTGCTTGGGAAACCAGCCGGGCCGATGCGACCGCAAACACAACCGGTTACAACAGTCCAACACTGGCGGCCACGAGTTCCAATCAGACCAGGTGGGGCTGGACCGCGGGCGCCGGCATCGAACATGCGCTGACTCCGAGATGGTCGGCCAAGCTGGAATATGACTATCTGGATTTTGGCAGTGCCAATATCGTCTCTCCCTTAACCAGCGTGCCAGTTGCGGTGTCGCAGGACATGCACTCGCTCATGGTCGGTGTGAACTATAAATTCGGCGGCGCTTTGGATTTTGGCGGCGGCTCGGGATCGTTGAAGGACCAGGCGCAAGTTTATGCTGCCGGCTGGAGCGTCGAGGCCGGAACCCGCTATATGTACAGCTGGGGCCGGTTTCAGAAGGATTTAGGTTTCGGCACTGCTGACGGGGTTCCAGCCAGCATGCTCATATCCCGGCTTACCTATGACAACCTGCAAACCAATTCGGGTGAACTCTTCGGCCGGGTCGATACCCCCTGGAATGTATTCGTGAAAGGCGTGATTGGGGCAGGATCAACCTTCAGCGGCAAGATGAACGATGAAGATTACATGATCGGGGTGATCCCCCCCTCCGGGCCGGACCTAGGTAATTATTCCAACACCTTGGCATCGAAGGATAACGGCGGCATCCAGTATGGCATTGCCGATCTGGGCTACAACTGGCTTCAAGGACCCGGCTATAAAATGGGGTTCTTTGTAGGCGGTGGCTTCTTCAATCAACAAATGAATGCCTACGGTTGTTTGCCCATCTCCGCCGGCAACTGCATTCCCAATGTTCCCACTACCGGTCATGCTAACATTACCGAGAACGACCAATGGGCAGGTGTCCGCGTCGGCAGTGCGCACGAATACATGTTGACGCCGCGCCTGAAGCTCAGCGGCGAAGCGGCCTACCTGCCTTATGTCAGCTTTACTGGCGTGGATCATCATTATGAAGGAAACAGCAGCGTGCTTTATAAGCGTTTCCCTGAATCGGGTAACGGACAGGGCGCTCAATTCGAGGCTATGCTTTCCTACGGCATCACCGACAACATAAGTCTCGGTGCTGGCGGCCGTTATTGGGCAATGTGGACTACAAGTGGCAAGACCAGCTGCGACGGCGGGACTCAGTGCCAAACCGCTGGATCGCAGCAGTATTTCCGGGCGGCGGCCGAACAAGCGGGGCTGCTTGCCCAGCTTTCCTATAAGTTCGGGATGGCCCCCGAGCCGCTGCCACTTAAGTAGCTCAGCCGCTTTCCTCATTCTGTCATGCAAAAGACCACCGGCAAATGCTAGTGGTCATCGCTTGCGGGCAACCGCCGGCAAACGGAAGCGTGGCTGCGTCAAAGCTTCCGGCCTCAATTGCTCATATGCCGGAGCTTTTCCATCGTCTCCATCTGCTGCGCCATCCAGCCGCCGCCCTCGGTCTCCTCGCTGGCATAGCTCTCCAGCCAGCGTTGCAACTCGTCCTCAAGCGTCGTGCCCCAAGCGCGGGCGCGCGCGCGGGCCTTCTCGATCAACGCAGCCTCGGCGCTCACGGTAATGTCTTCCTGCATGGCGGGGTCTCCGGTGTTTCCCGAAATGCTAATGAGATTCGCCGCGCGTAACTAGCTGAAAGCGCGGGTCCGTCAGGCAGCAATTCTAAAACTAGCATTTTCTTAGGGGGGACGGGTCATTTGGGGTTTTGAAGAAGGTTTGGTGGGATTTCGAAGGTGGCGAGGGAGGTTAGGAAGACCGGCCAGGAAGGGAAAATGACGAAGGCGGTGAGGGAAACGATGGTGGAGAAGAACCGCGTCCGTTTGGTGGCGGCTTCTCTGGCGGCTTGCCATGGCGGGTCGAGGCAGTCGAGGATTGAGTGCCACGCGAAGGCCAGCAGATTGAATGCGGCCAAGGTCATCGCCAGAAACTTTTTGCCGTGGCCGAAATTGTGCTCCAGTTCGTAGCCGTGATTTTTCATCACGTTGAAGCTTTCATTTTCAATCTTCCAGCGCGCCCGGCCGCAGGCGGCGATTTCGGCAACGGTGTCCGATGTAACGGGCAAACTCGTGACCCATGACATCGAATATTTTACGCCGCCTTTCGCATCGATGATTTGAAAGCCGATCCAATTGACCTTGATCGTATCTTTCCCATCGCGTAAAGGCACGTCCTCGATCCACTTGTAGCGGAATGTTTCGTTCACGCGGCCTTTGCGGACCTTGTCCTCGCGCACCTCGCACGTCGCGCCGCCGATGAAGTCCATCAAGGCTTTGTGCGAGGCTTCCTTGCAGGTAAAAATGAAATCGTCACCGTTTTCCGTAACCATCCGCGCCACGGGATCGCAGGCGAACAGGTCGTCTCCAAGATAAACGGGGCGCAGAGATTTGACGCGATCGGCGTGTTTTTCAAACCAGCGCTTGACCGCGGCGCGCTCGCAGTCTTGCTTATCATGCCCGTCTTGCGGCGCTATGAATTCCGGCATGAGCGGCACAACTTTGCTATGCCCCGGAGCCACAACCGTTGCCGATAGCATCGTGTGATAGTTTTCGGTCTTCCCGTTGCTGCGTTTGCGCGTCAGGCACTGAGAGCAGCCTATTTTATATGAGTTGAAATACTCCGTTCCGTCCCACGCGATTGGCGTCCGGCCGCCGAGCCGTTGAAAGGCTTTCCGCAAGCCGTTGACTTAATCTGTTGATCCGCAGCGATTGGCGCGCGTAAGATGGTGCGCTGACAGATTTTTCCATTTTGGATCATACAGAAGAAATCTTCCGTGGCTTCATCCCGGCATTATCCGCGGATACCGCCCGAGCACGGCGGCGTCCAGGTCAACCACTGCAAGTCTCCGGGCTGCATTAACTATGGCGTTCCGGCGGAGCAAAGATCGACGCCCGGGAGTAATAGCTACACGCTGGATGCGCACAAGGGCGTTTCCTCCTGTATCTGCACGTCCTGCGGCGTGGAGTTCCCTCTCAAAAGCAATATCGGCATCGTGGAGGAAGTCGAGCGCATTGCTTTCTATTTGTCGCCCCCTGATCCGCTGAGCTGTCCTACCGAGGGCTGCGCCAATCATGCCGATCAGTTGCCAGTTGGCACTGTTGGGGCGTATGCATCTTTCGGTAAGACAGCCATTGGAAGCCCCCGCTGGCGCTGCAACGTCTGCGGCAAGACGTTTTCCCAGAACCTCAAGACCACAGCCCGGCAGAGGGAACCTCACAAGAACAAGACCATTTTTAAACTGTTGATCAATAAGATGCCTGTCCGTCGCATCATCGAAGTCACGGACATCGATCCCAACACCTTCTACCGTCGCCTCAACTTTCTCCATCGGCAGTGTCAGTCATTTGCCGCCCACCGCGAGCGCGCCCTGGCCGATCTCGCCATCCGCCGGTTGTATCTGGGCGTGGATCGACAGGACTACCTGGTTAACTGGCTGGTTCGCAAAGACAAGCGGAATATCCAGCTCTCGGCCATTGCCGCGGTGGACAACGAATACGGCTATTGCTTCGGCGCACACCTCAACTTCGACCCTTCCATGGACAGCAAAACGGTTCAGGCTGCCGTTGAAACGAATGGCGACCTGAGTAAGCCTTACCCTCATCGCCGCTTTGCCCGCCTCTGGCTCAATGCTGACCACGAGCGAGCCACCGCAAAGTCCTTGAACGCAAAGCGGCACAAACAGGGCCTGCCAGCGGAGATCGATGAAACTTACGCCTATGCCATGACGCGTGACGACATCGAGAGCCCCGATGTGCCGTCGCCAGCCGCGCGGCTTCCAGAATACGGCATGCAGACCCATGGCGAGTACACGATGTACGGGCACTTTTTCTTCCTCAAACGCCTGCTGGGCAATGTCCAGAAGTGGCGTTTTTTCCTCGACCAGGACCCAGGTCTCCGGGCCGCTTGCCTGTCTGCGTTCCGCACCGAAATTCAAGGCCACACAGCGGACGCCTTTTATGTTCGCATCGCCAAGGACCTGACCGTGGACGAAAAGCGTCAAAAATACCTCGAAGCAAAGATGCTGTTCGTCCAAGCAGAGGCCGCGCACCCAACCCTGCTGCCAAAGGAGGTCAAACTGCTGCTGATTAAAGAGCGCTTGGCCTCCATGACACCGCACGGGAAATGGGAAGACCGATGGCTTGACCATCCTTTCCCGACCATGAGCGAACCAGAGAAGTCCGTGGCCTCACTCACCGATCTCAGCAATTACGATGAAGATCACAAAGCTTGGCTCCACAACAAGGCCAGCCTGCACGGCGTCAATTCGTTTTTCAATCAGGTGCGCCGGCGGCTCTCCTTGCTTGAACGGCCGATCCACTCGAAGGCGAACAACGGCCGGATCTGGAATGGCTACTCTCCATACAATCCAGGCAACGTAGCCAAAATCCTCGACATCATGCGCACGGCCCACAACTATATCCTGACCGGCAAGGATGGCAAAACACCTGCAGAACGCCTAGGATTGGCTCAGGCGCCGCTGGACTACGAAGATATCATCTATCTCTCCTGATGGCTCGTTGCGCTCTGTGAACTATTCTTAACAGAACTGCATTCCCAATCGGCGGACACGATCCCGCCGCAATCGTCAACAGATTAAGTCAACGGCTTGGGCTTTCCGCATCTCCGGTTTGCCGAGGCAGGCGGTCAGCCGGTCGAAACAAGGCTGCAAAAGTGCGGGATCGGCTTGGTCGAGCATGGACCGGATGTAATTGTCAGAAGGGATCTTGCCGATCCCAAACAGCGTCTGGCAATTCGACCGCTTCTGTCCATTCTCCAGCGCCCGCTGGTACGACAAAAAGGACTCGCTCTGCATAAAAAACATCGAAAATGCAGACAACCCGAAATCTTCTACTCCAATGTTGCCGGAACGCCCTTCCCGTGTGTCCGGAAATGTCCGGCACGCATCCTTAAGTTCCTCCAAAAGGGATATAAGCAGGCTCATCCCTATCTTGAATCACTGTTCGCTTCCCTTGGGAATCCTTAAAATCCGCCAGTTTTAGGAAAATTAGGCAGTTTTAGAATTGCTGTCCGTCAGGGCAATCGGGTGAAAAAGGGCGTGACATAGGGAGCGAATGCTGAATCCATCGCAAGCCTCTGATTCGCAAGGGGAGGGACGGCGATGGACAGTGGTTCGGCAGATTGCGGGGCTTTGGGAGAGAGCGTTGTTTTCCTGGTCTATTTTAAGGATTTACAGGATCCGAGGCAGCAAGGGAAGGTGATCTACCCGCTGAACGAAGTGTTGCTTCTGTGCTTGCTGGCGGTGCTGGCTGGGGCGGAGACCTTTACGGACATAGCCCTTTTCGGGGAAAAGAAGCTCGCTCTGCTTCGCCGCTTCCTGCCTTTTCGCGACGGAACGCCCCCGCACGACCGGCTCATTTCCATCTTTGCGGCGCTGGATGCCGAAATGTTCCAGCGCTGTTTCGTTTCCTGGGTGGCGTCGATAACCGGCGTTCCAGCCGAAGTCATCGCCATCGACGGCAAGACCTCGCGGCGCTCCTGCAAGAAAAAAGGCGCCAACGATGCGATCCACGTTGTCTCCGCTTTTGCCGCGGAGCAGCGTCTCGTGCTTGGACAGACCAAGGTGGACGAAAAATCGAACGAGATTATCGCCATTCCCAAGCTGTTGAACATGCTGAAGATCGAAGGCGCCATCGTGACCATCGACGCGATGGGTTGCCAAAGAGAAATCGCGCAGAAAATTATCGATAAAGAAGCCGATTACGTTCTCGCCCTGAAAGGAAATCAGGGCACCCTGCGCGAGGATGTCGAGCTTTTCGCCGCCGAGCAGAAGGATAAAAACTTCAAAGACACCGAAATCAGCCGCCACGAGACCGTGGGCGGCGATCATGGCCGCATTGAAACACGAACGTATACTGTACTGCATGACGTTGGCTGGCTACAGGAACGCCACAACTGGCCAGGCCTGAAAGGCGTGGTCATGGTCGAGAGTACGCGCGAAATCGGAGACAAAATCGAGCAGGAGACACGGTTTTATATCACGTCTCTGGTGCTAACGGCAGCACTGCTCGGGCCAATCGTTCGCAGCCACTGGGCCATCGAGAACAGCTTGCACTGGGTGATGGACATGGTCTTCCGCGATGACGAGTGCCGGGTGCGCGAGGGCAACGCCGCCACCAACTTCGTCACGGTCAAGCATATGGCTCACAACCTCACACGCAGGGCGCCGGGCAAAACGTCCATCCGCGCAAGGCGCAAGGCTGCCGCCTGGGACGACGACTATCTCGTAAGCCTTGTCGCGGCTTGAAAGTTTCACCCGATTCCCCTGGCGGGTCCGTGTTCCAAGTCCCTTTGCCGCGCACGCCGCCGGCGAATCTGAGCGCGCCGGCCTCTCGTCGAACCCAGGGCGGCCCAATGTTCCGGCATCGTCCGGATCGGCTCATATTCCAACGCCCTCGCCGCGCCCGGAGCTGTCTTCACACCGCCGCTTACCGCCAAGATGCGGAGCCCCCGTGCCGGCCAAGGATACCTGCGCTGGAGCGTTCCGCTCCTGGATCGCCACGGTGCTATGGCAATGCAACGTCGTCGTGAGGCGGCCCTCGGCCGCTGTGGCGATCCATGGCTGCATATCTCTGGATAGCCGCGCCGCGCTGGCAATGATGTTGGCGGAGCCTCCGGGGGGATTTGATCCGGCGCCGCCGATGCATTGACGTGCCGCCTCGTGTCTTAACAATCCGCGAAAAGCGTACGGCCGCACGTCATGGTTAATCGCGGCATGGTAAACGCGGCGGCGCGATGCCTCCCGCACCCGCATTTTCGCGATTTTTTTCGCGCTTCGGGCCATTTTCTACGTTTGCAAAACCCCATTAAATATGCCGGCAGTTTTCAAATTAACCATCTCGCGGTACATTTTGCGCCCGGCGCCGCCACCCGGCTCGGCAAAAATATAGCGCGATATCAATGCCCTATTGCCCCGTTAAACATCCAATAAGGAGCACCGGCCTATCATGCGCCCTAACGAAAAGCGCGGCAGTCAAGCCAAGTTGGCGCCAAATGCCGCGAAGTTGAAGTAAACAAAAGCCTACCGTGCCACAATTTGGGCTAGCAAAGGACTAAGCGGGATGCTTAGCTTCGGGCCGCATGAAATAGCAACGATGCGATTTGAGGAGGGAAGCGGAATGAAACGCTTTAAATTTGCTGGAGCATTGGCCGCGCTTGCTTTCACTGCCGCGATGCCTGTGGCGGCGCTGGCGGCGGCCGAGGATGCCATAGGCACCTGGAAGGACACCGAGACCGGCGGCATCACCCAGGTTTATACCTGCGGCGCCGGCATCTGCATCAAGGTGGTGACGCCGAGTAAGGACCGCGCGGTGGATTCGAACAACCCCGATCCGAAGCTCAAGGGCCGCTCCATGGCGGGCGTTGTCATCATGTCCGGCGCGGCCAAGGACACCGCGGACCGCTGGAAGGGCCAAGTCTACAACTCCGAGGACGGCAAGACCTACTCGGGCTATCTGGAGGTGAAAGGCAAGAACGAGGTGAAGCTTGAGGGCTGCATCCTCGGCGGCTCGATTTGCAAGTCGCACACCTGGAAACGCGCGCAATAGCGGCGGATGCGCGGGGGCGGCCTTCCTATGCCGGCTTCCGCGCCCTGCGCACGAGACGGGCGAGCCCTGCGCGGCCGAGAACGAAGGCGAAGCCTATGACGATCTTGGTGGCGCCACCAGCGGCGAATGCGAAGTCCCGCCCCATCAGGTATTCCCAGCGCGAGGCCCAGTCTTGCACTGGATTGGAGAAAAGCGCCGCCAGACTCTGCGCAATTTCCGCCAATCCCCCGGCAATGAAATACAGACCGGCGGTTCCGATCAACACGCTTTCCAGTTTGCGCAACTCGCCTTCATCGGCGCCGTCCGGCTCATGTTTGCCAAGCCAGGAGGCAATCCATCCGGCCTTGAGAAATAGAAGTAGGCCGAAACAGAGAAACAAAAGAACAGGAAGTATGGGAATAATTATTGATATATAGCTGTACAGAGGTTTTCCATACAGAAACAGGGTCAAAAATAGAAGGGCGAGCGTCTGCGACGATTGCATAACGGCAACCAAGGAGTGCGCGAAGACAAACAGCCCAGCTATTCTGACCGCAAGAGTGCTCAATCCGGCCCAATTCATATTTCATCACCCCGTATAACCGAAGCTGCCCGCCGCACCTCAATAAAAAGCCCCGCAGTTGCGGGGCTTTACTATTCCAAATTGCGAAGGCAGGGAGACTACTCCTCGTCCGCCTCTTCGTGCTCGAACAGCGCTTCCGCGGCGATGGCGGCCTGCTCGGCGGCGTAATCCGCGGCATACTCGTCCTTGACCTTGGTCACGTCCTCGCCCGCAGCCTGCCGGTCGGCCTCTTCCTGCGTGCGGGCCACATTGAGCGCGACCTTGATCTCGACCTCAGGATGGAGGCCGACACGCACATGATGAAGCCCGAGGTTCTTGATCGGCCGGTCGAGCAGAACCTGCACGCGGTCGATGGTGAAGCCGCCTGCCGTCACCGCGTCAGACACGTCGCGCGTCGAGACCGAGCCGTAAAGCTGGCCGGTATCGCCTGCCTGCCGGATGACCGTGAAGCGCTTGCCAGAGAGCTTGATCGCGACGGCCTCAGCCTCCTGCTTGCGCAGGAGATTGTTGGCTTCGAGCTGCGCACGCTGCGTCTCGAAGTGCTTCATGTTGTCTTTGGTGGCGCGCATCGCCTTGCCCTGGGGCAGAAGGCAGTTGCGTGCAAAACCGGGACGGACCTTGACGATGTCGCCCATCTGGCCTAAGCGGCCAATCCGTTCGAGGAGAATAACCTGCATGGCTGCCTCCTATCTCAACACGTAGGGGAGGAGGCCCAAAAAGCGCGCGCGCTTGATGGCCTTGGCGAGTTCGCGCTGCTTCTTCGCGGACACCGCCGTGATGCGCGACGGCACAATCTTGCCGCGCTCGGAGATGAAGCGTTGCAGAAGCCGCACGTCCTTGTAGTCGATGACCGGCGCATTGTCGCCCGTAAAGGGGCAGGTCTTGCGGCGGCGGTAAAAGGGCCGGCGCGCGCCGCCAGCCGAAGCTGCTTGCATGCTCATTCCTCACCTCCTGCTGCCGGTGCCGTTGCGGCTTCCGGTGCTGCCGCGGGCACCGCTGCCGGTGCTGCTACTGTTGTCTCGGTACGGGGAGGACGTGCACCGCGTGCGCCGCCCCCTTCACCATCACGAAATCCGCCGCCAAATCCCCCGCCGCCGAAGCCGCGGTCATCGCGGTCGCGGCGCGGTGGCCGGCCGCCTCTATCGCCCCGGTCGCCGCGATCCGGGCGGCCGTCACGGTCGCCGCGCTCGTCCTGCTTGCGCATCTGGATGGACGGCTTCTCGTCCAGCTCGTCGACGCGCACCGTCAGGAAGCGCAGGATGTCGGACGAAATCTGCATCTGGCGCTCCATCTCGGCCACAGCCGCGTGGGGGGCGTCGATGTTGAAAAATGAGTAATGCGCGCGGCGGTTCTTCTTGATCTTGTAGGCTGTGGACTTGAGACCCCAATATTCGGTCTTTGTGACCTTGCCGCCAAGTTCTTCGATGACGGCCTTGTAGGTATTCATAAGCCCTGTGACTTGCTGCGCCGTAACATCCTGGCGCGCAAGAAAGGTATGCTCGTAAAGCGACATATCGGCCTTTCCCATGGTCTAATGAGATCCGGCGCAGAGCCCCCGTCAAGCCTTGGAAAGGCATTGAAGGATCTTAAGCAGAGCAGAGACACGGGAACGAGGGCGCTTTCGCGCCGCGGCCATCCTCCCTTGCGGGAATAGCTAGCCGCTTCCGTTCAGCCTCAAACCGGACGGTGGTGGCACTATATGTAAATTCGCTTCGCGTGCAAGGGCTTTCGCTGGAGTTTTTTGCTTCAGCGCGATTATCCGGAAAAGTTCTCCCGGGAACTTGGTAAGGGGCGGAAGCGGGTTCATAACGCAATGAAATGGCGTAGTATTTTTTGGGCACAGGAGGCGCCTGTGCGCGCCAGCTTCGTCATATAGAATCCATTTGCTTTTCAGGGGCGGCATAAAGCATTTACAGCCCGTGGGATTTGCACGCACATCCAGCGGGAGGTTGCCGAAGGAGATCGTCGCAGGGTTCGAGGCGCCGCCGCACCCCCCCGCAGCCGTGCTGTTTGGCCCGAAATTTGGCCACTATGAAATTCCTATTGTGGCCTAGCCATCCTCGCATTGCTTTTATATGACTTTCCGAAGACCTTCCTTAGCACTTTGGTGCCTAAGATTTGCCGCGGGCGCGGCGTGCTCACGGCGCCCAATTCGCCAAAAGAGTGTAAAATGACAGATCTCTTGATGCTTTCCCTTGGCCTCGGCTTCTTCGCCGTGGCTCTGGCCTACGTCTCAGCCTGCGACCGGTTGTGAGGACGCCATGACGCTCGATTATATCCTGGGCTGCACCGTTACCGCCTTCCTGCTCGGCTACCTCGTTTACGCGCTTGTCCGCCCCGAGCGGTTCTAGGGAACTTCGATCATGACACTCCAAGGCTGGGCGCAAATCGCGCTCTACGCATTCGTTATCGTGGTTATCGCCAAGCCGCTCGGCGGCTACATGACCCGCGTGTTCAACGGCGAGCGCACGCTGCTTACGCCGGTGCTTCTGCCCGTGGAGCGGCTGCTCTACAGGGCCGGCGGCGTCGACGAGACGCGGGAGCAGAGCTGGGTCACCTACGCCGTGGCCATGCTGTTCTTCAGCATCGCGGGCTTCGTGACGCTCTACCTGCTGCAACGCTTGCAAGGCTACCTGCCGCTCAATCCGCAAGGGCTGGCGGGCATAGAGCAAAGCTCTGCCTTCAACACTTCAGTAAGCTTCGTTAGCAACACGAATTGGCAGTCCTACGTGCCCGAAACCACGATGAGCTACCTCGTGCAGATGGCCGGGCTCACCGTGCATAACTTCGTTTCGGCGGCCACGGGCATTGCGCTCGCGGTGGCGCTGATCCGCGGCTTTGCGCGCCGGCAGACGAAGACAGTAGGCAATTTCTGGGTGGACCTCACGCGCGGCACGCTCTATGTGCTGCTGCCCGTCTCCATCGTGGTTGGCCTGTTGTTCGTTTGGCAGGGCATGCCGCAGAACCTGCACGCCTACACCGAGGTCACGACCCTCGAAGGCGGCAAGCAATTGATCGCGCAAGGCCCGGTGGCGTCCCAGGAAGTCATCAAGATGTTCGGGACCAACGGCGGCGGCTTCTTCAACGCCAACTCGGCGCACCCCTTCGAGAATCCGACCCCGCTTACAAACTTCATTCAGCTCGTCCTGATTTTCTCCATAGGTGCTGCACTCACGAACGTGTTCGGCCGCATGGTGGGCGATCAGCGGCAGGGCTGGGCGATCTTCGCCGTGATGGGGCTTCTGTTCGTTGGCGGCGTGGCACTTGCTTATTGGGCCGAGGGCAAGGGCAATCCCGCGTTCACCGCGATGGGTGTCGACCAGCGCCCAAGCGAGTTCCAGTCCGGCGGCAATATGGAAGGCAAGGAGGTCCGCTTCGGCATTGCGAACTCCGTGCTGTTCACCACGGTTACGACCGATGCGTCCTGCGGCGCGGTGAACAACATGCACGACAGCCTGACGCCTCTTGCGGGCATGGTGCCGCTCGTCAACATCCTTCTTGGCGAGATCGTCTTTGGCGGCGTGGGCTCAGGGCTTTACGGCATGCTCCTGTTCGCGATCCTGTCGGTATTCATCGCGGGGCTGATGGTGGGGCGCACGCCGGAATATCTCGGCAAGAAGATCGAGGCAAAGGAGGTCAAGATGGCGATGCTCGCGATCCTGATCCTGCCGGCGTTGATCCTTGGCTTCACGGCGCTGGCAACGGTCGCGAAGGAAGGTCTTGCGGGCGTGGCGAATGCCGGCCCGGCACGGCTTCACCGAAATCCTTTACGCCTATAGCTCGGCGACCGGCAACAATGGCAGCGCGTTCGCGGGGCTCTCCGCCAACACGATGTTTTACAACACGACGCTTGGCATCGCGATGCTGATCGGGCGCTTCCTGATGGTCATTCCCGCGCTTGCCATCGCCGGCTCGCTTGCGGCCAAGAAGATCCTGCCGCCATCGGCGGGCACCTTCCCGACGCATGGCATGCAATTCGTGCTGCTGGTTGCTGGCGTCATTCTGATCGTCGGCGGCCTGACCTTCTTCCCCGCCATATCGCTTGGACCTGTCGTCGAGCATCTCGCGATGACGGCCGGCGAAACCTTCTGAGCTTCGAGGACCGAGATAGATGTCTCCTGTTTCCAAATCCAAGCGGCCGGTCACGGCAACGATCACCGATCCGAAGATCCTGATCCCGGCCATCGGCGGCTCTTTCAAGAAGCTCGATCCGAGGCTGATGTCGAAGAACCCTGTCATGTTCGTGGTGGAGATTGTCGCCGCGCTCACGGCCGTGCTCTTCGTCCGCGACATCGTCATCGGCGCCGGCCATTACGGCTTTTCGCTGCAAATCGTCCTCTGGCTCTGGTTCACGGTGCTGTTCGCGAACTTCGCCGAAGCCGTGGCCGAGGGGCGGGGCAAGGCGCAGGCCGCAAGCTTGCGTGCGACCAAGACCGACGTGATGGCCAAGAAGCTTGCCGATCCGCGCAACCATGAGAAGTTCACCGAGGTGCAGGCGGTCGATCTGAAGCAGGGCGATGCCGTCTATGTATCGGCGGGCGATCTGATTCCGTCCGATGGCGATGTCATCGAGGGCGTGGCCTCAGTGAACGAGGCCGCGATCACGGGCGAATCCGCGCCGGTCATCCGCGAGTTCGGCGGCGACCGCTCGGCGGTGACGGGCGGCACGATGGTCATCTCCGACTGGATCGTGGTGCGCATCACCGCCGCGCAGGGCTCCACCTTCCTCGACCGCATGATCGGCCTGGTCGAAGGCGCGGAGCGGCAGAAAACGCCCAACGAGATCGCGCTCAACATCCTGCTCGCCGGCATGACGATCATCTTCGTGTTCGCGGTGGCCAGCATTCCGAGCTTCGCTTCTTACGCGGGCGGCGAAATCTCCGTGCTGGTGCTGGTGGCGCTATTCGTGACGCTTATCCCGACCACCATCGGCGCGCTTCTGTCCGCCATCGGCATCGCCGGCATGGACCGGCTTGTGCGCTTCAACGTGCTGGCCATGTCCGGCCGCTCGGTCGAGGCCGCGGGCGACGTCGACACGCTGCTGCTCGACAAGACCGGCACGATCACGCTCGGCAACCGGCAGGCAGCGGAATTCCTGCCCCTGCCCGGCGTCAGCGAGCTGGAGCTTGCGGATGCAGCACAGCTCGCCTCGCTTCCCGACGAGACGCCGGAAGGCCGCTCCATCGTGGTGCTCGCCAAGGAGCGCTACGGCATACGCGGGCGCGACATGGCACCGCTCGGCGCGCACTTCATCCCGTTTACCGCGCAAACGCGCATCAGCGGCATCGACCTTGAGGGCGAGCAGATCCGCAAAGGCGCGGTGGACGCCGTGCTCAACTATGTCCGGCAGATCGGGGCAACCCTAACATGCCCATGCCGCGCGAGCTTGAACGCCTTGCGGAGAACGTCGCGAAGAGCGGCGGCACGCCGCTTGCGGTCGCCCGCCACGGCAAGCTTCTGGGGCTTCGTGCATCTCAAGGACATCGTGAAAGGGGGCATCCGCGAGCGCTTTGCCGAGCTTAGGCACATGGGCATCCGCACAGTCATGATCACGGGCGACAACCCGCTGACCGCGGCAGCGATTGCGGCAGAGGCCGGCGTTGACGACTTCCTCGCCCAGGCTACGCCCGAGACCAAGCTGAAGCTCATCCGCGACGAGCAGGCCAAGGGCAAGCTCGTGGCCATGTGCGGCGACGGCACCAACGACGCGCCGGCGCTAGCGCAAGCCGATGTCGGCGTGGCCATGAACACCGGCACCATGGCGGCGCGCGAGGCGGGCAACATGATCGACCTCGACAGCGATCCGACCAAACTGATCGAGATCGTGGAGATCGGCAAGCAGCTCCTCATCACGCGGGGCGCGCTTACGACCTTCTCCATCGCCAACGACGTGGCCAAGTATTTCGCCATCATCCCCGCGATGTTCGCGGTGTTCTACAAGGGTCCCGATGGCAGGGGCCTCCTGGACTCGCTCAACATCATGGGCCTGGCCACGCCCGAAAGCGCGATCCTGTCGGCGATTATCTTCAACGCGCTGATTATCGTCGGGCTGATCCCGCTGGCACTTCGCGGCGTGGAGTACCGCCCCGTGGGCGCAGCAAGAATGCTCACGCGCAACTTGCTGATCTATGGTGCGGGCGGGCTCATCGTTCCGTTCATCGCGATCAAGCTTATCGACCTCTTTGTCTCGGCCATCGGCCTCGCTTAAGGAAAACCCATGCTGAAGCAAATCCGCCCAGCCTTTGTAATGATCGCCGGGTTTACGCTTATCGCCGGCCTGGCCTATCCGCTGGTTATGACCGGCATCGCCCAAGTGGTGTTTCCATATCAGGCGAACGGCAGCCTCATCTTGCGCGAGGGCAAGGCCGCCGGCTCCGGGTTGATCGGCCAGAGTTTCACGGGCGAGAGCTATTTTCATGGCCGCCCATCCGCCACCACGGATGCCGATCCGAACGATTCCTCCAAGACTATGCCAGCACCTTACAACGCCGCTAATTCCGGGGGCTCGAATGCCGGGCCAACCTCCAAGGCCCTGATCGGCAGGGTTGCGGAGGATGCAAAAAAACTGAGGGCGGAAAACCCCTCGGTTCTTGTCCCGGCCGATCTGGTAACCACATCCGCTAGCGGGCTCGACCCGGACATATCGCCGGCCGCCGCCCAGTTTCAGATTCCGCGCATCGCGAAGGCGAGGCGCGTGTCCAAGGACCGGTTGCGGCAGCTTGTCGATGAGAACACCACGGGCCGCGTCTGGGGCATCCTCGGTGAACCGCGCGTGAATGTGCTCAAGCTAAATTTGGCCCTCGATGCGCAGGTTCCCGCAAACGCAGCACCAAAGCCGTAGGGCCTGCCTTTCCCTGCTGGCGGAGGGCCTGTGATTGGTGTTATCTCTGGCATCGGAATTTCTGAAGCAGCCCGGCCTGGGTGCTTCGTTTGGCAGGTGAAATGAATGCGTCTCACCGATGTGATCACGCCGGCAGCCATCGCGGCGCATGTGCATCTTGACGATAAAGCGCATGCGTTGAGATTTGCGGCCGGGGCGCTGGCCGCCCGCAGCGGCCTGAGCGTCGAGCGCATCCACGGCGCGCTTGCGGCGCGGGAGGCACTGGGCTCGACCGGCATCGGCCGGGGCATCGCGGTTCCCCATGTCTGCCTTCCGGAGCTGGGCCAGCCTCACGCGCTGTTTTGTACGCTGGCGGAGCCGATCGATTTCGATGCCATCGACGGCAAGCCGGTGGACCTGATTTTTACGATCGTCACCCCGCCCAACGCGGGCGGCAGCGGTGGCGAGGCGCTAACCTATCTTGCAGCCCTTTCGCGTATGCTCCGGGATGAAAAGGTGGCCCAGGCGTTGCGGAATGCCGACAATCCTTGGAACGTTCACGATATTGTCGGGAAATTCAGTTCCGCGTCAGGTCAATTTGTAAGCTAGAGCGCATGCCGGAAAGCGAAACGATAAGAAGGCCTTCTCCCGATGCGCTGCTGCTTCAGGCCCAGCGCGAGGACAAGACGCGGGGCAAGCTGAAGGTGTTCCTGGGCGCGGCCCCCGGTGTAGGCAAAACCTACGAGATGCTGCTGTCGGCAAAGGCCAAGCTGGCCGAGGGGGCCGATGTCGTTATCGGCGTCGTCGAAACGCACGGCCGGGCGGAAACCGAGGTGCTGCTTAAAGGCTTCGAGCTTATCCCCCGCGCGAAAATGGACTATCACGGCCACGTGCTTCAGGAAATGGATCTGGACGAACTCTTGAAGCGCCGTCCGCAGATCGCGCTCGTGGACGAGCTTGCGCACACCAACGCGCCGGGCAGCCGCCATCCCAAGCGCTATATGGACGTGGAGGAACTGCTCACGGCCGGCATCGACGTCTACACCACGCTCAACATTCAGCACGTCGAGAGCCTGAACGATGTGGTCGCGCAGATCACGCGCATCCGCGTGCGCGAGACCGTGCCGGACCTGGTGCTCAACAAGGCCGACGATATCGAGGTCATCGACCTGTCGCCCGAGGAGCTGATCCAGCGGCTCAAGGAAGGCAAGGTCTACGTCCCCAAGCAGGCCGAACGGGCGCTCAACCACTATTTCTCGCCCGGCAATTTGACGGCGCTGCGCGAGCTGGCGCTCCGCCGCACCGCGCAGCGCGTGGACGAGCAGCTCCTGACCCACATGCGCGCACACGCCATCGCCGGCCCCTGGCCAGCGGGCGAGCGCCTGCTCGTCTGCGTCAGCGACGACCCGCGTTCGGCAGGGCTCGTGCGCTACACCAAGCGCCTGGCGGACAGGCTGCACGCGCCCTGGACCGCGATCTACATCGAGAACCGCCGCACCCAGCAATTGAGCGAGGTCGAGCGCGACCGCATCGCGGACACCTTGCGCGTTGCGGAGAAGCTCCAGGGCGAGAGCCGTCACCATCCCCACGGGCGGCAATGTGCCGCCGAGGATATTCTGTCCTACTCGCGCGCCAATAACGTCACGCAGATCGTGATGGGCAAGTCCGAACGCACGCGCTGGTTCGAACTCATCAATGGCTCGGTTGTGCGCGATGTCGTGCGCCATTCCGGCAATATCAGCGTGCATGTGATCGCGGGCGAACATCTGAGGAGCGAACCGGTCCCCAAGAAGTGGTCAAGACGAAAGCACCCGCCGATCAGGGCAGCTTCGACCCCTTGCCCTACGTGACGACGGTTGCTGCGGTGGCCCTGGCGCTGGGGGTTGCTTATCTGCTCAACCCCTTCATCGGCATCGAGAGCGCCGACCTTGTCTTTCTCGTCGCAGTCATAGGCGTGGCCTATGCCTATGGGCTGTGGCCGTCCATGTTCGCGGCGGTGATGAGCATGCTCGCCTACCAGTTCTTCTTCCTGGAGACGGTCAGCACTTTCGCCTTCTCCGATTTCAAGAACTTCGCCGCGCTTATCTTCTTCTTTTTCACGGCTTTTGTGGTTAGCAATCTGACTGCCAAGGTCAGGGCGCAGGCCCAGACCGCGCGGGCCCGCGCCGCCACGACCGAGGCGCTCTACGCCTTTTCGAAGAAGCTCGCGGGCATCGTCTCGCTGGACAACCTGCTCTGGGCTGCCGCCTATCAGATCGCGCATTCTCTTAAAACCGACGTGGTGACTGCTTCCCGACGCAGACGGGGGCTTGCGTGTGAAGGCGGGCTTCCCGCCGGAGGACGACCTGGATCAAGCCGAGCTTAGGTGCCGCGAAATGGTGCTTCGAGAACAACCGGCGGGCCGGGCGCGGCTCCGACACGCTGCCGGGAGCGAGGCGGCTGTTCCTGCCCTTGCGCACCGGCTCGCGGCGCGGTGGGGGTGATCGGGCTGGCGCGCGGCCAGCGGCCCGAAATGCTGCTGACGCCGGACGAGCGGCGTCTGCTGGATGCGCTGGTCGATCAGTCCGCGTTGCCATCGAGCGCGTGCGGCTGGCCGCGCAGATCAACGAGGCGCGGCTTCAAACTGAGACCGAGCGCTTGCGGGCGGCGCTTTTGACCTCGCTGTCGCACGATCTCAAGACGCCGCTTGCCTCGATCCTGGGTGCTGTGACCTCGCTCCAGCGCTATCGTGAAATACTCAAGGTGCAGCAGCGCGACGAGCTGGTGACGACGATCCAGGAGGAGGCGGAGCGGCTTTCCCGCTTTGTCGCCAACCTGCTCGACATGACCAAGATCGAGTCCGGCAGCATCGAACTCGACCGGCAGCCGGTCGATATCGACGAGGTGGTGGGCGCCGCCTTGCAGCGCGTTGCCCCCATTGTGGCGCATCATCAGGTCGAGGCCGATCTTGAGGCGAACCTGCCCATGCTCAACCTGGATGTGATGCTGTTCGAGCAGGTGCTGGTCAATCTGCTCGACAACGCGGCGAAATATGCCGTCCGGGGTCGGCGATAACGGTCAGGGCGCGGCGCAGCTTCGGCTCCATCGCCATCGAGGTGCTGGACGAGGGACCGGGCATCCCCGAGGACCGGCTTGAGCGCGTCTTCGAGAAGTTCCACCGGGTGAAGCAGGGCGACCGGCAGCGCGCGGGCACCGGGCTGGGGCTTGCGATCTGCCGCGGCTTTGTCGATGCATTGGGAGGCAAGATCGCAGCGGCGAACCGGGCCGACCGTTCCGGCGCGATTTTCACGATCACCTTCCCCAATCCCGAGAAGGGCGCGGTGGCCTGAGGCTGCTTGAAAGATATGGGTTCGAGTAAGGATAGGACGCGCGTTCTGGTGATCGAGACGAGCCGGCGATCCGGCGGCTTTTGCGCACGAGCCTTGGCGCGGAGGGCTTCGAGGTGCTCGAAGCCGAAAACGCGGAGCAGGCGCTCGCCCTGATCGGCGGTGCCAAGCCCGATATTGCGATCCTGGATTTCGGGCTTCCCCGACCTCGATGGCCTGGACATCATCCGCGAGGTTCGCGGGCAGCGGATACGAAGATGCCCATTATCGTGCTGTCGAGCCGGGCGCGGCGAGCGCGGCAAGGTCGACGCGCTGGACCTGGGCGCGGACGACTATGTCACCAAGCCGTTCGGGATCGCCGAACTCGTCGCCCGCATCCGCACCGCGCTGCGGCACAGCTTCCAGGTGCAGGGCAGCGAGCCGGTTTTCACGAGCGGCAATTTGAGCGTCGATCTCGTCCGCCGCATCGTGACCGTGAAGGGCGGGGAGGTGAAGCTTTCGCCCAAGGAGTATGGCATCCTGCGGCTCTTGGTGCTCAATGCCGGCAAGGTTTTGACCCACCGCTTCCTCATGCAGGAGGTCTGGGGGCCGTCCTGCGACGTGCAATATCTGCGGATTATGTGCGTCAGCTCAGGCAGAAGATCGAGACCGGCCCGGAAAGCCCGGCGCATATCCTCACGGAGACTGGCGTGGGCTACCGGCTGCGCGTGCAGGGAGGCTGAGCAGGCGTTCGCGGCTTGACCGGCGGATGGACGCTGAGATTGAGCGGGCTCAGTTCCGGCCGGAATAGGCCGTGG
>CAVUGF010000017.1:0-69941 GCA_963740975.1 uncultured Alphaproteobacteria bacterium
GCCTTCAGGATATCGCCTCGAAGCTCAATCCCATTCTCCGTGGATGGATTGCGTACTTTGGGCGGTTCCAGCCTTCGGCTTTGGGTCCGCTATACAGGTATATCGACATGTCGCTGGTTGCCTGGGCGAAGAGGAAGTACAAGCGGTTCCGGGAAAGCAAGACGCGGGCGGGGGGCTTCATGATCGAAGTCTCCCGGAAATGCCCGCAGCTCTTCGCACACTGGAAAACGGGGATGGCGGGTGCGTTTGCTTGATGGGAGCGGTGTGAGTTGAGAGGCTCACGCACCGTTCTGCGAGAGGCTGCGGGTGAAAGTCCTGCGGCCTACTCTCCAAATATAATCGAATATTTGCAATTAACCAAAACAAATGCTGCCCGCGCCGCCCATCCGCAACGGCGCATCAAAAAAAAACGCTATGTTATTCAATGTGTTGGCGCATCAAGTGCTGCTTTACTCAATTTCAAGATGTTTTTGCTAGAATACTTCAAGGATTGAAAGGCTCTTTCCAATCGCTGGAAATCGGGCCTGACGCCCGCCAGGAGAGTTAATTTGGCGTTACATCGAAGCTCGCAGCAGCCTTGGAGCAGCACCCGCGCTGGATCGCAGCCACCTCTGTCCGCCAGCGCGGGCGGGGTGGTGCCTCACGCGGACGATAGTGCTTGTCCAGCTTTCGCTTTGCGGCCTTCTCGGCTTGAGCGCCACAAGGCTGCGGCAGCGGGGAAAAGCCCTGGGGCAGGCCCCTGCAACGCCAGGCGCCACGCGCTTCAATCCGCCTCGCCAGGTTTTGAGCGCGCCGGCCCGTGCCGCGCGCTCCAGCATCCTCTGCCGGCTGCCGCCGGTTTGCGCCACCTGCTCAGCCGCTTTTTGCGGGCTGATGGCGGTTTGCAACGGCGTCACCACAACGGCCTGTTGCGGTGCTTCCGCGGCAGCCTCCATGCTCCGCGTTTGCGGTGCGGGGCGGCTCCTGGTTTCCCGCCTGCCGGAGGGATTGTCGAGCGGCTTGCAGCCGGGAAGGTGGACGGCATGGCGGCGCCGGTCGCCGCGACGGTCGGAGAAGAGGTAGCGGCCGTCGCAAATCCAGGCCACGGGAGGCAGCTTGTCCCGTTCGAACAGGAGATCGGCGCGCCGCAAATCGGCCCAGAACTCATTCATGCGCAGCGTATCCTCTTTCTCCGGAGCCAAGGCGGAGAACCGGAACGGCAGGGCCAGAACCGGCACGTAAACCTGGCCGCCGCGGAGTGCCGCGCGCACGGCGCCATAGACGTCCTCGACATTTTCGTTCTGGATCGCGAAGCAGCCGATGGAGCCGCAGCCGCCATGAATGAGGATGCCGGAGCCACCTCTCCCGTTCAAATTGTCGAAATTGTTGGGATAGTTGATATTCATCGCCCGGTCCCAGCGCGGGTTTACGATGAGATCGGAGGTTGTGATCCGGTAAAGCCCTTCCGGCGATTGCCTGTCGCCCTCGTAGAATTTCGGGCCGAGGCCCCCAGACCAGCGGCAAATTCCGTAGGTCTTGAAAAGCACATAGCGAGGCCCCCGCTGGACCCAAAGCTCCATTTCAGAGGTTTGCTTGTAAACGCGGAGGAAGACGGGAGAGCCCAGTTTCAGGCCCCTTTCCTCGAACTCCTTGGCAAGCTGGATTTCCCGCGCGGCCACCGATTCCGGATGCCAGGACTTGCTTGCCGCATGAGCCTCTGCAATTAATGGGGCAAAAATTGCCAAGGGAAATAATAAAAAATCAGCTTGACGCAACTTCATTTCGACTCCTACTTGGCTACGCCGCGTGCCTCCAAATTTGCGCACAACATCGTGCATATTCCGGCGCGTGCGCGGAAAACGAGCCGCGCCATCCATGGGTTGAATTGTGATATTAATATGACCTGTTGCGTGCAGGCTGGCTCTTTTCTGTTGCCAAACGCCCACTATCGTTCAAGAAACAACCGGCGGCACAGGCGCGCGCAATGGGCGTATCTGCTTGATAATCAATGGAGTGTTCCCGCCGGGACTGCCGCACCCCGCGTTGTTGTGCGCCAATGCCGGGATCGCCATTTTTGTCACAGCATCAATGGCGGCGCCTGCCAGGCAATGAAGCCCGGCACACCGCCTTCGCAGCGCTGGGATCTTTGGGACGATCCGCCCGCCTTACCACTTTTTAATCTGGCGGCAAGCGGCTTGTAACCTGAGCCCACCTATATCAACTTGACGATTAATTACTCAAGGGGAGTGGGAAGCCAATGGCGTCCAGATCAATCCAAGGCAGTACGGGCTATTTTCTTTTCGGCCGGCGGCTGAAGCCGCTGAGCGCGATCGCGGGGGCGGCGCTCCTTGGTGCCGGCCTTCTGGCCGTGGCACAGCAGACCGCGTTCATAGCCGCGGCTGCGGCGCAGGATCAGCGCCCGCCAAGCTTCGCCGATCTGGCCGAGAAGGTCCGGCCCGCCGTCGTGAGCGTCAACGTCAAGTCCGCCGGAACAGCGGGAGAGACTTCGAGCCGCGATGTGCCGGTACCGGATCTGCCTGAGGATTTCCGCGATTTCTTCGACCGCTTCAAGAAGGGCCAGCCGGATCGCCACCCGATGCGCGCGCAAGGCTCGGGCTTCCTGATCTCGGCGGACGGCTACGTCGTGACCAACCATCACGTCGCGGACAAAGCCGACGAAATCGAGATCACCTTCGAGAACGAGAAGAAGTACAAGGCCAAGGTCATCGGCAGCGACCAGCGCACTGACATCGCCCTGCTCAAGATCGACAGCAAGGACAAGTTCGATCATTGGCTCGAATTCAGCGATAAGCAGCCGCGCGTCGGCGACTGGGTTCTGGCCGTCGGCAATCCGTTCGGCCTTGGCGGCACAGTGACGGCCGGCATCGTCTCGGCCCAGGGCCGCGACATCGGCTCCGGCCCCTACGACTTCCTCCAGATCGATGCCGCAGTGAACCGCGGCAATTCCGGCGGCCCTTCCGTCAATCTCGATGGCAAGGTGGTCGGCGTGAACACCGCGATCTATAGCCCGAGCGGCGGCAGCGTGGGCATCGCGTTTGCCATCCCGGCGGCCACGGCGCGCGACGTCGTGCAGAAGCTCAAGGACAAGGGCAAGGTCTCAAGCGGCTGGCTCGGCGTCCAGATCCGAGAATCTCGACGACAACCTCGCCGAAGGGCTTGGCCTGAAGGATGGCAAGGGCGCTCTCATCGCGAAAATTCTGGCCGAAGGCCCCGCATCCAAGTCCGACCTCAAAACGCAGGACGTCATTACGCAAGTCAACGGCAAGCCGGTCGCCAATTCCCGCGAGTTGGCCCGCACGATCGCCGGCCTGAGCCCAGGCAGCGAGGCGCGCCTGCACATCTTCCGCAGTGGCCAGGAACGCGATGTAAACTTGAAGCTTGGCGAGTATCCGGATACGGAGAAGGTTGCCTTCATGGGCGGCAACAACGACGAGGATTCGGGCAAGGAGATTGAAGACCTTGGCCTGACGCTCGTGCTGGCCCCCGATCTGCCGGGAAGCAAGTCGAAGGAAGGCGTCGCGGTGGCATCCGTCGATCCGAACTCGAAGGCGGCCGACCAGGGCATCAAGCGCGGCGACATCATCCTTGAACTCAACAGCAAGCCGGTTTCGACCGTCGAGGATGTGAGCGCCGGCATTCGCGAGGCCCGCGAGAAGAGCAAGCGCGTGGTGCTCCTGCAAATCCGTGGCCGCGACAAGCAATCCCGCTTCCTGGCGCTTCCGCTCGATCAGAAGCCCAAGCACGGTGGCGACAAGGATAAGAACAAGGACCGCGACGACGATAAGGACGGCGGCAGGCACTAAAGTGCCGGCAGAAGACGAGGGGGCCCCCCCCTCGTCTTCCCTTTTCCTCTGCCTATTTCTTAAGGGTACATTCCTACTCCCGCCCGGGGTGCCACCATTTGAAGGTGCCAAAATGCGAGTTTTGATCGTTGAGGACGACCGCACGGCAGCCGATTTCCTGGCAAAAGCGCTCGGCGAGGCCGGCTACCAGACGGAGATCGCAGGCGACGGCGAAGCAGGTTTCGGGCTTGCAACCACGCAAAGTTTCGGGGTGTTGATCGTCGACCGCATGCTGCCCAAGCTCGACGGATTGACGCTGGTCGAGCGGCTCCGGACGCGGGGCGACCGCACGCCCGTGCTGATCCTGAGCGCGCTTGGCGCTGTGGACGACCGGGTGAAAGGGCTGCGCGCGGGCGGCGACGACTATCTGCCCAAGCCGTATTCGCTGGTCGAACTGGTGGCACGCGTCGAGGCGCTGACAAGGCGCGGCCCCTCGGAAGGCGCGGTCACGACCTATACGGTGGGCGATCTCGTCCTGGACCGGCTCTCGCACAAGGTCTCGCGCGGCGGCGAAACGATCCTGCTGCAGCCCCGCGAATACCGGCTGCTCGAATATCTCATGCGCCATGCGGGCCAGGTGGTCACGCGGACGATGCTCCTCGAAAATGTCTGGGACTACCACTTCGATCCGCAAACCAACGTCATCGACGTGCACATCTCCAGGCTTCGCAGCAAGATCGACAAGGGGCAGGACAAACCGCTGCTGGAAACGGTGCGCGGGGCGGGCTACATGATCCGCAATGACCGCCACTAAACTCGAAAAGCTGGTTCCGCGCGTTCTCTCAGCAACGCCGTTCCGGCTTTTCGCGATCTACATCTCGCTGTTCTGCGCGGCGGTCGCAGCAACCTTCATCTACGTCACCGTTTCGATGCAGGGCTTCCTCAATAACGAGGCCGAAACGGCGGTGCATGCTGAATACGAGATACTAGCAGCACATTACCGCGATGGCGGGCTCGCCTCGCTCGTCGCCAACATTTCCGAGCATTCGGCCTCTTCCAACGGCACGCTCTATCTTTTGACCGATAGCGGGCGCAGGCGGCTGGCGGGCAACCTCGACAACGTCGCCGTGAACCTCTGGAATACCGAGGGCGAGGCCCAGTTCGCCTACCGCAAGCGCGAGGATGGCCGGTTCAGCGAGCGGCAGGCGCTTGGCTTCGTGGCGGTCTTTCCAGGCGGGCTGCACCTGATCGTGGCACGGGACATCGAGAACCAGGAGACGCTCAAGCGCATGCTCCGGCGGGCGTTTCTCCTTGGCTGGGCCTTCATCGTCGTTATCGGCATCGCGGGTGGCGTCATGGTGAGCCGCAGCATCCTGCGGCGCGTGGACGCGGCCTCGAACACCGCGCGGGCGATCATGGGGGGCAACCTTGCCCAGCGCATCCCGGTCACGGGGCGCAACGGCGAGTTCGAGCGCCTGGCCTTGAGCCTGAATACCATGCTCGACCGCATCCAGGATTTGATGACCGGCCTCAAGGACGTCTCGGACAATATCGCGCACGATCTCAAGACCCCGCTTCACCGCCTGCGCACGCGGGCCGAGCGCGCGCTGCAATCGAGCCGCTCGCCCGAAAACCTGGCCGACGCGCTGGGCTCTGTCATCGAGGAGGCGGACGCGCTCATCCAGACCTTCGACGCGCTCTTAAGCATCGCGCGGCTTGAAGCCGGCTCCCGCTCGGAAAGCTTCGGGCCACTCAACGTCTGTAGCCTGACCCGCGATGTGGCCGAGTTGTACGAGCCCGCCGCCGAGGAGCGCGGACTTTCCTTGCGGCTGTCTTGCGCGGGCGATGTTATGATGTGCGGAGAGAGGCACTTGATCGGGCAGGCGCTGGCGAACCTCTTGGACAACGCCATCAAATATGCGGGGCCGCTGGCGGAGGCCCAGGTGCGGGAGGGCGGTGCGCCGCTTGCGGTGGATGTAAGTTTCGAGAACAAGGGGGATACCGTGGATATTGTGGTGGCCGACCGTGGTCCGGGCATTCCGCAACACGACCGGGAGCGGGTTCTGCGGCGCTTCGTGCGCTTGCAGCCGAGCCGGTCCATTCCCGGCAGCGGCCTTGGCCTAAGCCTTGTGGCCGCGGTAGTGCGCCTGCATGGCGGCTCGATCTCACTTGAGGATAACGAGCCGGGCCTCAAGGTGCGCCTTTCCCTGAAGAAGAATTCGCCGCCCCAGGGTCCCACGGCCAGCGCCCAGCTTGAGCCGGTGCCGAGCCATGTCAATTAGCCCCGGCCCCTTTTCCGTACGCCTGAGCGACGGGCCGCTCGACGATGAAGCGGGCAGCGGCCGCCGCTGGCTTGAACGAATTTGCACTGGGCTGAAGGACCTGCCGCCCTTTCCGGCCCGGGTCGCAAGCTTCCTGAGCGGCGTTTTCGCCGGCTCTTCCTACCTAGCGGGCCTCGCGGAACGATATCCGCAACTCCTCGCCAAAACGCTCTATACGGCTCCGGAAACCCATTTCGATGAAATCCTGGCGCGAACGGCGCAGGAAGCCGCCCAGGCGGAAGCGCAGCGCGACATCATGCGCATTCTACGTCAGGGCAAGACCGAAATCGCCTTTCTGATCGCGCTCACCGACCTGGCGGGCATCTGGACCGTGGATGATGTTACGCGCAGGCTGACCGGGGCCGCCGATCTTTTCGTCGGCGCAGCCGTCCGCTTCCTTTTGAAACGGGCCGCCCAAACAGGCAAACTCGTGCTTCCCGATCCGGAAAATCCCGAGAAAGGCAGCGGGCTTGTCGTCCTGGCGATGGGCAAATACGGAGCGCATGAGCTAAACTATTCGAGCGACATCGACCTGATTGTCTTTTACTGCCGCGACTGCGCTTGCCTTAGCCCGGGTATTGAGCCCAGCACATTTTTCGTCCAGCTCACCCGCGACCTCGTTCACGTCCTGCAGGAGCGCACAGCGGACGGCTATGTCTTCCGCACGGACCTGCGGCTGCGGCCCGATCCGGGCTCCACGCAGGCGGCAATCGCGACCGAGGCCGCTTTCCGCTATTATGAAAACCTGGGCCAGAATTGGGAGCGGGCGGCGCTCATAAAGGCGCGGCCGGTGGCTGGAGACATTCCTGCGGCGAATGCCTTCCTGAAGGCCCTGGAGCCCTATATCTGGCGGAAATATCTCGACTTCAACGCCATCGCCGACATCCACGCGATGAAACGGCAAATCCACGCAGCCAAGGGGCACGAGCGGATCGCGATTGCCGGCCATAACTTGAAGCTGGGGCGCGGCGGCATCCGCGAGATTGAGTTTTTCGTGCAGTCCCAGCAGCTTATCGCGGGCGGCCGCCAAATGGTGCTGCGCACGCGCGAAACGCTGACCGGGCTGAAATTGCTCGCGGACTTCTACTGGATCGGCCAGGCAGTCCGCGACGACCTGACCGTCGCCTACCGCCATTTGCGGCGCCTGGAGCACCGCTTGCAAATGATGGCGGACCAGCAGACGCATACGCTGCCCGCGCACGAGGACGAGCTGGCCAAATTCGCGCGCTTTGCGGGCTATCTGAGCCTGGAAGGTTTCTCCGCCGAGTTGCGCAGCCACATGCAAAAGGTGGAGGCGCATTACGCCGCCCTGTTCGAAAGCACGCCCGAGCTGACCCCGCAGAGCGTGAAGGGCAATCTCGTCTTCACAGGCGACGCCGAGGACCCTGGAACGGTAGACACACTGGCGATGCTTGGCTTCAAGAACCCGTCCGCTGCCATCGCCGCCGTGAAGGGCTGGCATTACGGCCGCTACCGGGCGATGCGCAGCGAACGCGCGCGCGAAATCCTCACCGAGTTCACGCCCGCGCTGTTCGACGCGCTCGGCGACACCAGCGACCCGGACCTGGCGCTCGGCACCTTCGACGAATTCCTGAAAGAGGCGCCGAGCGCGCTCCAGCTCTTTTCCATGCTGCGGGCCAATCCGCACCTGTTGCGGCTTATCGCACAGATCATGGGCTCCGCCCCCCGGCTCGCACACATTCTGAGCCGCCGCCGGCGCCTGATGGATGCGATCCTCGACCCCGGCTATATCGGCGAGAGGCCCCCAGAAGACGAGCTTAAGGCTCTGATCCGGCGCGAGATTTTCGAGGCTGACAATTACGAGGACCGGCTCGACCGGGCGCGCGTCGCGGGCCAGGAGCAGGCCTTCCTCATCGGCGTGCGGCTTTTGTCGCAGCAGCTTACGCCGGAGCAGGCGGGCGAGGACTATTCGCTGGTAGCCGAGGCGGTGATCGAAAGCCTGCTGGATGCGGTGCAAGCGGAATATGGCGGCGCGCTGCCGGCTCCGGCGGTGATCGGCATGGGCAAGCTCGGCGGGCGCGAGATGGCTGCTTCCTCCGACCTGGACCTGATCGTGGTCTACGACGCCCCGCCCGAAGCGGCCTCGCAAGCCTCGCACCATTACGCGCGAATGACGCAGCGGCTGATTTCGGCGCTCTCGGCGCCGACGCCCGAAGGCTTGCTCTATGAGGTCGATATGCGGCTCAGGCCTTCCGGCAAGGCCGGGCCGGTGGCCGTGCGGCTCGAAGGCTTTCTCGCCTATCAGCTCAAGGAAGCCTGGACCTGGGAGCACCTGGCGCTGACGCGGGCGCGGCCGGTTGCGGGTCCTGCGGCGCTGCGGGCGCGGCTGACGGAGGATATCCATCAGATCCTCACCATACGCCGCGACCGGGCCAAAACCGCCACGGAGGTGCGCGAAATGCGGGGCCGCATCGAGGCCGGAAAGGGCACCACCGACATCTGGCAGTCGAAGACGTATAAAGGCGGGCTTATCGACGCGGAATTCATCACGCAGTTCGTCCAGATCGTACATGCGGCAGACGAGCCCCAAATCCTGAGCACGAACACCTCGCAGGCTCTGCGGAACCTCGTCGAGGCCGGCATTTGAGCCGGGTGGACGGCAACGCGCTCTTGAATGCGGTGGAGCTATATCAGGACGTGGCGCAAATCTTGCGGCTCTGCACCGAGGGTTCGTTCGCCCCCAGGACCGCGCCGAAGGATTTGATCGGGCTTCTCCTGCAAACCACCGGCGAGCCGGAGATCGGCCTGGCTGGAAGCGCGGCTTCTGGATACCTACGCCGGCACTGCGCAACTTTTCACCGAGCTGGTCGCCTGAGCGCCGGGCGGCGCAAGGAACGGGCAAGTCTTTTTTCACGCCAGCCCTTCTCAGCATGCGATACGGGACGGGGCTGACAAAGCCATGCGCGGCTAAAAAACCCGGGAAAGCACCATGTCAGAGGGACTTCAAGCCCACCGCTGGGTGATGACGGCGGTTGGCGCGCCATTCGAGAGCGAGACGTTCACGGCCCCGCCTGGGCCCGGCGAGGTGGTCGTCGAGATTGCCGGCTGCGGCGTCTGCCACACCGACCTCGGCTATTTCTACGACGGCGTGCGCACCAGCCATGCGCTGCCGCTGACGCTCGGTCACGAAATCAGCGGCCGCGTCGTCGCGGCCGGCGAGGGCGCCGAGAGCTGGCTGGGCAAAGCGGTGATCGTCCCCGCCGTGATGCCCTGCGGCGAATGCGATCTCTGCAAGCGCGGCCGTGCCGACCATCTGCCGCGAGCAGAAAATGCCCGGCAACGACATCCACGGCGGCTTCGCCAGCGCATATCGTGGTGCCCGCGCGCGGCCTGTGCCCGGTGGACGAGGCGCGCCTGGCCGAGGCGGGCCTGAGCCTCGCCGAGGTCTCGGTCGTCGCCGACGCCGTCACCACGCCTTATCAGGCGGTGCGTGCGCGCCGGCGTCACGCCCGGGCTCGCTCGCCATCGTCATCGGCGCCGGCGGCGTCGGCGGCTACTGCGGTGCAGATCGCCAAGGCTTTCGGCGCCACGGTCGTCGCCATCGACGTCGATCCGGCAAGCTCGACAATGATCGCGCAGGCACGGCGCCGCGCTCACGCTGAATCGCGCGAGAGCTGCGATCGCAAGGCGCTCAAGGCGCGCGATCGCCGAATTCGCCAAGGGCAACGGCCTGCCGCCGACCGAGTGGTTCATATTCGAATGCTCGGGCACCGCCGCCGGCCAGCTCACCGCCTTCGGCCTGCTGGTCACGGCGCTACGCTTTGCGTCGTCGGCTTCACCATGGACAAGGTGGAGATGCGGCTGTCGAACCTGATGGCCTTCGACGCGCGCGCCATCGGCAACTGGGGCTGCCCGCCCGAGCATTATCCGGCCGCGCTCGAACTGGTGCTTGACAGGCAAGGTCAAGCTTGCGACCTTCGTCGAGCAGCATCCGCTTGGCTGAAATCAGCGACGTCTTCGCGGATGCGCACGCACACCGGATCAAGCGCCGCGCGGTCCTGGTTCCTTGATCTTTTTAGTGGCGCTACCGCCCTCTGGAGTGCCTGAGCGCAAATTTGGAGACCACCATGCCTGCGCACTCAACGACCACGATATCGTCCCCTTCGAGACGGTCCCGGCGTGCGCTACGAGAAGCGGCCCGCGCGGCCGCCGGACGGCAAGCATCGCCGAGGGGCTGTACAACGCCTGGATCTGGCTCGACAACCCGGGGCAGTTCAACTCCTACACCACCGACATGGTGAAGGGCGTGATCCTCGCCTTCCGCGCCGCCTCGAATGCGCGCGACGTAGTTGCGTGGTGTTCACCGGCGCCGGCGACAAGGCTTTCTGCACCGGCGGCAACACCAAGGAATACGCCGAGTACTACGCGGGCAACCCGCAGGAATACCGCGCAATACATGCGCCTGTTCAACGACATGGTGTCGTCGATCCTCGCCTGCGACAAGCCGGTGATCTGCCGCGTCAACGGCATGCGCATCGGCGGCGGCCAGGAGATCGGCATGGCCTGCGACTTCACCATCGCGCAGGATCTGGCGCGCTTCGGTCAGGCCGGCCCCAAGCACGGCTCGGCGGCCATCGGCGGCGCCACCGACTTCCTGCCGGTCATGATCGGCTGCGAGCGCGCGATGGAGTGCGTGCACGCTCTGCGAGCCGTGGTCCGCGCACAAGGCCTACCGCCTCGGCATGATCACCGACATCGTCCCGGCGCTGAAAGTGGACGGCAAGTTCATCGCCAATCCGCTGGTCGAGACGGAGCGCTAACTCGACGAATACGGCCGCATCGTGTCACGGCGAGCCCAAGACCGGCGAGGCGCTGGCGAAGGGCAAGGCGCTGCTGGCGCGCGGCACCGTCGATCTGTCGCTGCTGGATGAGAAGGTCGAGGCGCTGTGCGCCAAGCTGCTGCATGACCTTCCCGGAATGCACTGACCAAGAGCCATCGAGGAGCTGCGCAAGCCCAAGCTCGACGCCTGGAACGCGCAACAAGGAGAACACCCGCGCCTGGCTCGCGCTCAACATGATGACCGAGGCGCAGCGCCGGCTTCCGTGCCTTCAACGAGGGGCCCAAGGACAGAGCGCGAGGTCGATTTCGTCGGAACTGCGCCAGCGGCTGGCTAAGGGCGAGCCCTGGACCGATGCGCTGACGGAAGAACTTCTGCCGAAGGCGTGAGGCCCCCTCACCCGGCGGCTTCGCAGCCACCCTCTCCCGCGAGGGGAGAGGGTATGCAGCCCGCGGAGAAGGCGTTCCTCTCTCCCCTCGCGGGAGGGAACAGGGGTGAGGGGGCACGCCCAGAGGAAGAAGCCAAAGAGGTGGAGCAGTGAGCGATTCGATTAAAATCTGGTTCGAGCCCGGCGGGCGGCTCCTGCGCCTGCGTCTCAACCGCCCCAAGGCGAACGTGCTCGATGCGGCGATGGTATGCGCGCTCGACGCAGCGCTTACGGAGCATGGCGGCAAGCCCGGCATGCTTGGCGTTCTGATCGATGCCGAAGGCCCGCATTTCTCATTCGGCGCCAGCGTCGAGGAGCATTTGCCAACCCAATGCGCCGCAATGCTTAGCGGTTTTCACCGCCTTGTCCTGCGCGTGCTCGGCTCGCCGGTGCCAGTGCTGATGGCGGTGCGCGGGCAATGCCTGGGCGGCGGGCTTGAGCTGGTTTCGGCGGGTCATCTTATTTTCGCAAGCCCCGATGCGCGGCTTGGTCAGCCCGAAATCCAGATCGGCGTATTCGCGCCCGCCGCGTCCTGCCTGCTGCCGGAGCGGATCGGATTAGCCGCAGCGGAAGACCTGCTGATTTCGGGCCGCTCCTTCACTGCGGAGGAGGCTTTGCACGCCGGCCTTGTCACGGCGGTCGCGGACGATCCGGAAGCCGCCGCGCTCGAATACTTCGACAAGCACCTCGCACCCAAGAGCCCAAGCTCGCTCCGGTTCGCGATCCGCGCGGCGCGGGGCGCGCTCGTTCAGCGCGTGACTGCCCGGCTGGCCGAGGTGGAGCGGCTGTATCTCGATGAACTCATGAGCACGCACGACGCGGTGGAAGGCCTCGAAGCCTTCCTCGCCAAGCGCCCGGCCCAATGGAGCGGCAACCAAGGCGACGCCCAAAGACTACCGCTTCAGGCCGGTCCTCTCGGTGAGATCGTATAATTCCATTCCGGGATGGAATGTGTCGCCCTTGATATTGAGGGTCATCATCTCGGCGTCACTGACCTTGATGCCCTTCGGATAGTCGCTTGTGTCGAGCTCGCACCTCACCGTCAGGCCAGTTTTAGTCGTGGTGGACGCGATCAACTCGACCACGGTTTCCCGGCTGATCAAGGGTTTGCCGCGCCAGGTCTGTGTGATGTGGCAGAAAAGGCGATGCTCGATCTTGTTCCACTTCGAGGTTCCCGGCGGCTAGCCGCACCGGCCTTGGCCACTTGCCCGCGAAAGCAGGGGGTGTACGGCCGGATCAGGACCGGTATCATGCCCCCGGACGAAACGGATTTTCCTGGAAGGACGAGCATGGGAAGCGATGACGAAGGCGGCAGCTTCGATGTTGAAACGGCGCTGACGCGGCTTGGCCGCAAGCCCAGCGCCTATTCGGGGTTCGTCAACATGCCCCTGTTCCGGGGCTCGACCGTGCTCTTTCCCGACGCGGAAACGCTCGAATCCCGCGAGGTCGAATACACCTATGGCCGCCCGTCCACTCCCACGACGCGGGCGCTGGAAACGGCGCTGGCAACGCTCGAAGGCGGCGCCAAGACCTTCCTCACACCCTCCGGGCTCAGCGCGATTTCGACAACGCTGCTAGCCTTCGCGGAAGCCGGCGGGCACATGCTGATCGCCGACAGCGTTTACTACCCAACGCGCCGGTTTGCCTTGCGCGTGCTCAAGCGGATGGGCGTAGAGGTCGAATATTACGATCCGCTGACAGGCGCCGGCATCGCAGGCCTCCTGCGGCCCGAGACGAAGCTCGTGCTGACGGAATTGCCCGGCTCGCAAACCTTCGAGGTCCAGGACATCCCCGCGATCTGCAAGGCGGCGCGGGCTAAGGGCGTGCCCGTGGCCATCGACAACACCTGGGGCACGCCGCTCTATTTCCCGGCCTTCGAGCATGGCGTGAACATCTCGATCCAGTCCTGCACGAAGTACATCGTGGGCCATGCCGACGCGCTGCTCGGCGCCATCATCTGCGACGAGGCCAGCGCGGCGGCCGTCGGCTCGACGCACGAGGCCTATGGGCTTACCGCCAATGGCGAGGATTGCTTCCTGGCGCTGCGCGGGCTTCGTACGCTGGCGGTGCGCCTGGCGCGGCATTGGCAATCCGGGCTCGAAATCGCCGCCTGGCTTGCCTCCCGCCCCGAGGTCGCGCAGGTTTTGCATCCCCGCCTTGCCCGGAGCCCCCGGCCACGAGCTTTGGAAGCGCGACTTCAAGGGCGCGCGGCGGGGCTGTTCTCCATCGTCCTGAAGCCCTGCCCCAAGCAGGCGGTGCAGAACATGCTGAACGCGCTTCAAATCTTCGGCATGGGCTATTCCTGGGCGGGTTCGAAAGCCTCATCGTGCCGTTCGACGCAGGCCCGGCACGCACCGCCACGGTTTGGAAGGCCGAAGGCCCCGCGCTGCGCCTGCACATCGGCCTGGAGGACGTCGGGGACCTGAAGCGCGACCTCGAACGCGGTTTCGCCGCGCTCGCCGAGGCCGGCGCATAGATGGCTTTTGAGGAGAGTGTGGCAACGATGCGGCAGCACAATTGCATATTTTGTAACCTCGAAGCGCTCGATTTGATCGCAGAAAATGAGCTGGCATTTGCCATTCGCGACAAGTTCCCCGTTAAGCCGCTCCACACGCTCATCATCCCCAAACGGCACGCCGCCAGCATTTTCGAGACAAGCATTGAAGAGCGCGAGGCCATCCATGCGATTGCCCAGCTATGCCGCCGGGAAATAGAAGCGCTCGATCCCTGCGTTGCCGGATTTAATTTCGGCTCGAACATCGGCGAGGCGGCCGGGCAGAAAATCCTTCACACCCATGTGCATCTGATCCCGCGCCGTCCGGCGACGTTCCGCCGCCGCCAGCCCGGCCTTGACGCACGATGCGGGGCCTCTCAACGCCTGCCGGAGGAGCGGGCAGCGTCCCGGCAAAGGGCTGCATCCTTCACACTTTTGCGATTTTCTAGCTCAGCCTTCCGCCGGCCGCGCCGAAACCATGCCGGCGCCAAGCCCTTTAACCGTAGCCGAAACCTGCGGTTAAACATTGCCAGCTACATATACTGACGGTTGTGTATGCAGATGTAACTATCCGCCCGCAACTTCAGGACCATGCAAGCAGCGAGGCTCGGGCATGAAGGCGCCGGCACGGCAGCGGGCGAAGGCGATCGCACTCCCCGCAATACTGGACATTGGCAATGCGCAGGAGCTGCAGGAAAGCCTCGCGGCCGCCCTTGAGCGAAGCCCCGTGCTGCGGCTGAACGGCTCGAAAACCCAGCAAGTATCGACACCGGGCGTACAGGTTCTGCTCGCAGCCGCGCAAAGTGCGGAGGCTGGAGGCGGCCGGCTCGTTCTTGGCAGTCCTTCGCAAGCCCTGCAGGAGGCGTTCGGTAGCCTCGGCCTCCCAGACAAGTTGAATGAGTGGAGCGCGGCGAATGGCTAAGCGAATACTGTACCGTGGACGATTCGAAAACCATGCGGGACATGGTTTCCTTCACGCTGAAGGGAGCGGGCTTCGAGGTCGTCGAGGCCGAGGACGGCGTCAAGGCGCTGGCACTCCTGGCGAAGACGAGCGTCGACGCGATCATCACCGACGTGAACATGCCGAACATGGACGGCGTGACACTGGTCAAGCAGCTCCGCGCGCAGGCGAAATTCAAATCCATCCCGATCCTGATGCTGACCACCGAGGGCGGCGAGGACAAGAAGCAGGCAGGCCGCGCGGCAGGCGCCACCGGCTGGATCGTCAAGCCCTTCGCGCCCGACAAGCTGCTTCAGGTCGTCAACAAGGTCTGCCCCTGAGAACCATTGAAAGCCCCCAAGATGTCCGCCATAGCACCAACGCTAGCCGATACGGAGCGCTTCCAGGCAACGTTTTTCGAGGAGTGCACCGAACTCCTGCAGGATCTCGAAGAGCGCCTGCCGTCCTTGCAAGCTGGGAACATCGACAGCGAAGGCCTGAATGCGGTTTTCCGCGTGGTCCATTCGATCAAGGCGGGGGCCGCGGCCTTCAACTTCACGGAGCTGGTCAAGTTCGCCCATGTCTTCGAAGCGCTGCTCGACAAGCTGCGCAGCGACCGCATCCAGAGGAGCGCGCAGGTTTTCAGCGTGGTCGTCAGGGGCGCGGACCTTCTGGCGGAGCTGGTGGAGGCGGCGCGGTCCTCGCGAGCGGTGCCGCCGGGTTTGGGCGCGGGCGTCATTTCCGATCTTGACGAGTTGCTCGGTGCGCCAGAGGATGCGGCGCCCGGCCCCGCCGGGGCGAAGGCCGTTCAGGAAGAACCGCAGCATACCCGTACCTACAGGATCGTCTTCGAGCCGCATCGCGAGCTGTTCCGCCATGCGAACGAGCCGCTTTTGCTCATTCGCGAGCTGAAGCACCTGGGCGAGCTTGAGACTGAGTGCGACACATCCAAATTGCCGGATCTCGTCCATCTCGACGCCGAGGCCGCCTATCTGTCCTTCGTCTTTCATCTCACCACCAAGGCACCCGAATCCACCGTGGCCGAGGTCTTCGAGTTCGTCGATCAGGAATGCCTGCTCAAAATCGAGGAGCAGGGCGCCAAGGGGGACCCGTCCGGCAGCCAAGCGAAAGCCGAAGCCGCACCGGATGCCGCTCAAGCGGACACAGCCACCCCCGGCGCCCCCTCGTCCAAGGGGACGACATTCATCAGGGTCGACCTTTCGCGCGTCGACCGGCTCGTGAACATGGTTGGCGAGCTTGTCATCACTCAGGCCATGCTTGCCCAGCAGCTTTCCGAGAGCGGCGGCGGGCAGCGCCACCAATGGACCAAGGGCAGCGAGGAGCTTGCCGCGCAAACCAGGCAATTGCAGGAATGCGTCATGGCGATCCGCATGCAGCCGATTCGCTCGGTATTCGCGCGCATGCCCCGGCTCGTCCGCGACATCTCGGGCAGACTTGGCAAGAAGGTGCGGCTGGTAACCTCCGGCGATCAGACCGAGGTGGACAAGACCGTCATCGAGGAGCTTGCCGATCCAATCACGCATATGATCCGCAACGCCGTCGACCACGGCATCGAGGACGCGGAGACCAGGCACGCCGCGGGCAAGCACGTGGAGGCCACCATCGAGCTTTCCGCCTCGCAGCGCGCCAGCAACATCCTCATCACCATCGCCGACGATGGCGCGGGCATCGACCGGGCGAAGTTGCTCAAGAACGCCATCGCGAAGGGCATCGTCCGCGAGGACGCGAAGCTCAGCGACGACGAGATTTACAACCTCATTTTCGCCCCGGGCTTCTCGACGGCGGAGAAAGTCACCGAGATTTCCGGCCGGGGCGTCGGCATGGATGTCGTCCGGCGCAACATCACCAATATCGGCGGCCGCATCAATATCCACACAATGCCCGGCAAGGGCACCCGCTTCACGCTGGTGATCCCGCTAACGCTCGCGGTGCTCGACGGCATGCTGGTCGCCGCGGGCGAGGAGAAATACATCCTGCCGCTCAGCAGCATCGTTGAAAGCATCCGCCCCAGCCGGAGCCAGGTGCGCGCGCTTTCGGGCGGAATGCAGGTCGCGGCGATCCGCGGCGAGTACATCCGCCTCATTTCGCTGCACCGCATCCTGAACATTCCGGGCAAGATTCCCGAACCCTGGAAGGCGCTGGTGGTGGTCATCGAGACCGAGACCGGCTCAAAGGCGGGGCTCGTCGTGGATGAGCTGATCGGCCAGCAGCAGGTCGTGGTGAAAAGCCTTCTCGAAAACTTCGATGCCGTGCGCGGCATCTCGGGCGCCACCATCCTTGGCGACGGGCGCGTGGCGCTCATCCTCGACCTCGAAGGGATTTGCGCGCTGCCAGAGCACTGGCGGCCAGACGGCGGCGCGTACGAGCTGGAGCCCGGGGCGGACGCGCCAGACGGCGGCATCGAAGCCGCAAGCATGGCCATGAGCCTTCCCAAACAGGCGCATGCGCCCGGCGCCTCTGAAATCCACGCTTCAGCCTGATCGATCCCAGATGGAGACAGCAATGATGGCAACACAAACGCCACTGCCCGCCGAGGCCCCCCCAGCACGGCAAGAGAAAGCCCAGAACGGCGGCATGAAGCAGTTCATCAGCTTCAAGATCGGCGAGGAAGGCTATGCCATCGACATCATGGCCGTCCGCGAGATCAAGGGCTGGACGGAGACGACGCCGCTGCCGAACCAGCCTGAGTATATTCTAGGCGTGATGAACTTGCGCGGCATTATCGTGCCGGTTTACGATCTGCGCTGCCGGTTCGGCATGGGGCTTACCGAGGCTTCGCGCTCGCACGCCATCATCATCGTGTCCGCGCAAGACCGGATGGCCGGCCTCCTCGTCGATGCCGTCTCCGACATTCTCACCATCGACAGCGGCACGATTTGTCCCGTGCCCGAAGCCGAGTGCGGCGCCTCGGCGGACTACCTTTCTGGCATCGTTCCGGTCAACGAAACCATGGTTGTGATCCTGGCCCTCGACAAATTGCTGGTCAGGGGCCACGGCGCGCCTTCCGCGCAGATGAACGAGGTGCAGCAAGCGGCATGACCTCAGTCTGAAACCCGCCAAGACAAGCAAAGCCAGGACCGGAAACTCGACAATACGGATCAGTACTTCGCAAACCTAACGCTCAAGCAACAAGGGATCACCAATGGCTCAATCCGCACCGAAAGCGCGCAAGCCGAAGGCAAAGGCTGCATCGAACGGCCCGGCGCAGGTCAAGGAGCGCGCACCGAAAACAAAGACCGCATCGGCAGCAGCGGCCGAAACCAAGACGCGCCAATTCAACGAGCAACTGCGCCGGGCTCTCGACATCGTGTCGAACCCGACCATGCTGATCGACCGCGATTTCAAGATCACCTATGTGAACGAGGCGTCCAAGGCGATTTTGACTTAGAACCGCGAGCACGTCCAGAAACTGACCCGGGATTTCGACCCGGAACACATCATCGGCACCTGCATCGACGTCTTCCACAAGGACCCCGCCAAGCAGCGCCGCATCCTGGCCGATCCCTCGGGGCTCCCGCATCGCGCCGACATCAAGATAGGCCCGCTCACCTTTGCGCTGTGCGTGAGCGCCACCTACGACGAGAACGGCGTATATAACGGCAACGTCTTCGAGTGGAACGACGTCACCGAACTGCGCGAGCTTACCGCCAATGCAAAGGGCGTGATCGACGCCGTCAACAGGGCGCAGGCCGCGATCGAGTTCCAGCTCGACGGCACCATCATCACCGCGAACGAGAATTTCCTCGATGCGTTGGGCTACACCCTGAATGAGATCAGGGGCCAGCACGAGAGCCTGTTCGTGGAGCCTTCGCTCAAGAACTCGCCCGAATACCGTATGTTCTGGGAGAAACTGGCGCGGGGCGAGTTCGATGCCGGCCAGTATAAGCGCATCGGCAAGGGCGGCCGCGAGGTTTGGCTGCAGGCCAGCTACAATCCGATCCTCGATGAACAGGGCAAGCCTTACAAGGTCATCAAATACGCGACCGATATCACCGCCCGGAAGCTCGCCGAGCTTCACGCGCAGGCTGCCTTGCAGGAGGCCGTGCAGCAGACTCATGAGGTGGTCGAGGCAGCGCAGCAGAACGACCTGACCCAGCGCATCCCGATGGAGGACAAGACCGGCGACCTCGAAACGCTGTGCACCGGGGTGAACGGCCTTCTCGACACGATGACGGGCGTGATAGCGACGATGCTCCAGTCCTCATCGACCGTGTCCTCGGCCGCCGCTGAAATTGCAACCGGCACTAACGACCTCGCCCAGCGGACCGAGCAGCAGGCCTCAAGCCTTGAGGAAACCGCCGCGTCCATGGAAGAGATGGCCGCGACCGTCAAGCAGAACGCCGACAATGCGCAGCAGGCCAATCAGCTTGCCGTCAACGCGCGCTCCACCGCGACGGAAGGCGGCTCGGTCGTCAGCAAGGCCGTGGAAGCCATGGAGCGCATCGAGCGGTCCTCCGACAAGATTTCGGAGATCATCAGCGTGATCGACGAGATCGCCTTCCAGACCAACCTGCTGGCGCTCAACGCAGCCGTCGAGGCGGCACGCGCGGGCGATGCCGGCAAGGGCTTCACCGTGGTTGCCTCCGAGGTGCGCTCGCTCGCACAGCGGACCTCGGTCGCGGCGAAGGACATCAAGGGCCTGATCGGCGAAAGCGGGCGCCAGGTAAAGGAAGGTGTCAAGCTCGTCGGCAATGCAGGCTCCTCGCTTGGCGAGATCGTCACCTCAATCAACCGCGTCGCCGACATCATTGCGGAGATCGCCGCGGCAAGTAAGGAGCAGGCGACAGGCGTCGAGGAGATCAACAGGGCCGTGACACAGATGGACCAGATGACCCAGCAAAACGGCGCCCTCGTCGAGGAAAGCGCCGCTTCGAGCCGCACTCTTCAGGACGAAGCGCAGACCATGTACGAGAATATGTCGGCCTTCCAGATCGGGGAGGCGGCCGGCGCCCAGGAGAAACCCGCGGAAGTCCTGCGCCCGGCTCATGCAGTGCCTGGCCAAGAGGCCCATTACCGTAACGCCTCCCAAGTCCATCGGAACGCGTACCGGCCCCGGCCGCAATGGGAAGCCCGCGCCGGCGGCCGCCTTCCACGCGTCCAGCGGCTCTGACCACGACTGGAAGGAGTTCTAGCGGCTGAAACGGGTTGCGGTCTGGGGATGCGGCAGCGCACCCAGGCCCTCCTCTGCAATGAGCGTGATGCCGATGTCCATGCGTACCACGGCCCTTCGCCCCGCCGAAGAATTTCCGTTCACCCCGGCGGACTTCAAGATTATCGCCGATCTCGTTTACGAGCACAGCGGCATCGTCCTTGGCGATCATAAGCGCGACATGGTCTATTCGCGGCTGACGAGGCGGCTGCGCACCCTGCGCCTGCGCTCCTTCCGCGAGTACTGCGCGCTATTGCACGGCAGGTCGGGAGAGGAGGAAATCAGCTCGCTCATCAACGCCATCACCACGAACCTCACGAAATTTTTCCGCGAGGCCCATCATTTCGAGCACCTCCATAAGACCGTGCTCGCGCATATTTGGAAGTCCACGATTGGCGCAAAGCCGCGTGTCAGGATTTGGTCCGCTGCGTGCTCCACCGGAGAGGAGCCGTACTCCATTGCCATGACCGCCCTGGCGTCCAGGCGGGAGGCCGGCCGCGAGTGGGATTTCCGCGTGCTTGCCACCGACCTCGACACGGCCGTGCTGAACAAGGCAATGATGGGCGCTTATCCGGCCGCGGCGCTCGAAGATGTCCCAGCTGGGATGCGCGAGTCCGCCTTCACGCTGACACCCAGCGGCGTCTGCGTCGCACCGGACATCCAGGCCCTCATCACGCTCAAGCAGCTCAATCTCTTGGGCGCCTGGCCGATGCGCGGGCCGTTCGACGCGATCTTCTGCCGGAACGTGATGATCTACTTCGACGCTGAGACGAAGGGCAAGCTCGTCGAGCGCCTGCACGCCATGCTCAAGCCGGGCGGCTGGCTCTATGTGGGCCACTCCGAGTCGCTTCTCGAACAGCAGCACCGCTTCAAGCTGTGCGGCCACACCGTTTATCAGAAAATCGGCTCATGAACGCACACCGCAGAAAAAAGGTATCGCCCCATGAGATAGGACCGGCCAGCCCCGGACGGCGCATTTATAGCGGGCCGGACGGTGAATACCTGACGCGCCTCTTGCCCGGAGAAACCCACACCACCAACGAGCCCAAGGAGACGATTGTTACCATCCTGGGCTCTTGCATCGCCGCCTGCGTCCGGGACCCTGTTACGGGCATGGGAGGCATGAACCATTTCATGCTGCCGGAAAGCGAAACCGGCCTGTCGAACACCGATCCATGCAGTGCCGCAACGCTCTACGGCAATTTCGCGATGGAAATGCTGATCAACCTGGTCCTGGGGCACTCGGGCTGCCATCGCTCGCGCCTGGAGATCAAGCTTTTCGGCGGCGCGAACTTTACCCAGGGGCCAGCCATGGTTGGCAAGCGCAACAGCGACTTCGTTCTGCGCTACCTGGCCAACGAGGGCTTGCGCGTCACCGCCGCCGACCTCGGCGGCGGCTACGGCCGCCGCATCCACTACCACCCAGCTAGCGGTAAGGTTAAACGGCTATTTCTCATGGGGGCGAGCGAAAAGCGCGCCGAGGAGGAGGAACGCCGGTACCAGGCATCTCTGCGGGCGGTGCAAGTGGAAGGCCCCATTCAGCTTTTCGATTGAGGGGATAGCAAGTGAGCCAGAAGCCAATCCGCGTACTTGTCGCCGACGATTCCGCCCTGATGCGGGAACTCATCACCAGCATGCTGTCCTCCGATCCCGGTATCGAGGTGGTGGGGGCGGTGCCCGACCCGATCGTGGCCCGCGAGAAGATCAAGCAGTTGAACCCCGACGTGCTGACGCTCGACATTGAAATGCCGCGCATGGACGGCATTTCCTTTCTTGAGAAGCTCATGGCGCTGCGCCCGATGCCAGTCGTCATGATCTCCTCGCTGACCCAGGAGGGTGCCGACGCCACGCTGCGCGCGCTGGAAATCGGCGCGGTCGATTTCATCGCCAAGCCGGCAATAAACCTGCAATCCGGCCTGCTCGCCAAGCAGAGCGAAATAATCGCGAAGGTGAAGGCGGCCTCCCGCGCGCATGTGCGGCGATGGACTCCGGAGACAACGGAAGGCGGTACTGCCTTGAAACGGCCTGCCAACTATTCGTCCACGGAGAAAATAGTCGTGATCGGCGCCTCTACCGGCGGCGTCGAGGCCCTCCACCACGTCATCCTTCAGATGCCTTCCGACAGCCCGGCGATCCTCATCACGCAGCACATGCCGGAGCAATTCACGGCAAGCTTCGCCCGGCGGCTGAACGGTGCGGCGCAGATCCGCGTTTCCGAAGCCTCCGATGGAGAACGGGTGCTGCCGGGCCATGCCTACATCGCGCCAGGGGACCGGCACCTCCGGCTCGCCCGCTCTGGCGCGAACTACATCTGCAGCGTCAAAGGCATCGAGCGCGTGAGCGGCCATTGTCCCTCGGTCGATGTGTTGTTTTCCTCGGCCGCGGAATCGGCGGGGAAGAACGCCATCGGCGTGATCCTGACCGGAATGGGCAAGGACGGCGCCGACGGCCTGCTCGCCATGCGCCAGAGCGGGGCGCGCACACTGGGCCAGGACGAGCCCAGTTGCGTGGTCTACGGCATGCCGAAGGCGGCATTCGAGCTGGGTGCCGTCGAAGCCGAGGTGCCTCTCGCCAGAATGGCCCAGGAAATCTTGAACCTCACTGTAACTGGCGGCAAACGCGCGATCCGAATTTAACCGGCGGAAGGCTTGTCCAAGAACGTCCCTTCCAATTCAATTGTAAAGAAGAAGCCGCCAATGAATACGACGTTGAAACGGGTCTTTGGGAAGACACAGAAAACCGGCCTTTCGCCTAGTATTTCCCTGGCGGAGGAAGAAGCCCCGGATTGCGCAGGCTTTGCCGCCGCACAAGGCAAGGCGATCGAAACGCTGTCTTCTGAGCTGGCGCTCACCTCGCACGACATCGAGACGCATATCCGCGAGCTTGCCCTCAAGTTTCAAAAGATGGCAGGAGCCGCGCGGACGCAAACCGAAACGGTGCAAGGCTTGATGACGTCCGTCCAAAACATCGAGCTGGACGGCGAACGCATTCCGCTGGCGGACCTTTCGGCGAGCCTTTCCACGACGCTCACTGAGCTGGTCGAGAAGATCAACCAGCTCACCACCCGTAGCGTCGCCATGAGCGGTGCGCTGGGCGAGGTGCAAAACGAGATCCGCTCGATGCAAGCTTCGATCACCCAGATCGAAAAAATCAACAAACAGACTAAGCTGCTCTCGCTCAATGCGAAAATCGAGGCGGCACGCGCGGGCGCTGCCGGGCGCGGCTTTGCCGTGGTGGCGACCGAGATCGGCGATCTGGCGGGCGCGGTTAACGCGCTTTCCGACACCGTGAAAAAGCAGATCCTGACGGTTTCCGATGGCGTTCAGCGTGGAGGCAACCTCTTGAGGGAGATCTCGGCCATCGAAATGTCTGAGGAGAACGTGAACGCGCAGGCGCGCATCAAGGTGATGATGAGCTGCCTGGTTGACCAAAACGCCACCATCGCCGAGGCATTGCACAAAACCGCCGGCTCCTCGCAAGAAATGGAGCAGGCGGTCAGCGGCGCCATTGTCGGCATGCAGTTCCAGGACCGGGTGATGCAGCGCATTCAAAACGTCAACGGCGCGCTTGCAATTCTGGGCCGCGCCGCCACTTCGTTCGCGGATGCGTCCGGCGGGCAAGCGGACGAAAGCATCCTTCGCGAGATCGCGGGCAGTTTCTCGCTGGGCGAAATGCGTGACCGATTTGCCGCTGCGATGCAGCTCGACGGCATGCCGGCGCCGCAGAACAACGGTGCGGGCACCTCTGGCGCGGACGTGGAGCTGTTCTGAAGCCCGGCGAAGCGTCTGCCGCCGGGGCGATTCAAAGCAGCATCACAGGCTTAACCCTGAAGTGCTTCGCAGCGCCGACAGTGACGGCGGCCAAGATACCGGGGAACGCAAGCCAGAGCAGACTCGACTGAAGCCCGACCAGAGACCGTCATACCCGCGCATGCGGGTAACCATAAAATCGCTTGTTTTACCACCGCAAATATGGATTCCCGCTTGCGCGGGAATGACAATTGGCGGCAGCATTTTGAATGCTCCCCCTCGTGTCTCGCCGGCAGCGCCTTAGCTGGCCTTGCGTAGCATGGCAGCCGGTTGGCGCGCGGCGCGTTGGACGGGGTGCTCCGTTACGTCGATAAGTCTCTGGGTGTTCCTAAGGATAAACCGGCTCTGGCTGGCAATCTGGCTCAGGCCATTCGAAATCGATGCCTGAAATTGCGCGAGGCTCGCCGACAAAGCATTCAAGCCGCTATGCGTACCGCTGAGCCGCGCGCTTTCTATGTTCGCCATGACGCGCGTGACCTCCAGGCCTGCCGCCAGCTTTTGCATCTCGGAACAGGCCTGGTGAAACCGCTCCGCCGTTTTGGCTATCATGTGCAGGCCCTCAACCGCGCTCGCTGCATAGGTTTTGGCCTGCTGCTCCAGCAGCTCCATTTCCTGTAGATTGACGGTGCCGTCAGCCGAGGATTCGGAACGGAAAAAGTCCACCGTCTCCTTTTGCAGCCGCGCGACGCAGAATAGAAACAGTCCGTTATTGACGGCCTCCGCCACCTTCAGCGCGGAGTTGACAAGCTCATCCATCAAGATCCTTATATCGTTGGCAATAATACTGTAATTCACGGAAATAACGCCGATGGTGGCCGCGGCGTCCCCAAGCTGGGCTGCCTGCACGCGCAGGTTCAGCGGAATGTACCTGCTCGTGGCATAGCCATCGGAAATGGCGTCGGCCTGCGTCAGGAGGTTCTGCGCCGCCTTTCCCAGAGCCTCGAATTGAGGGATCGCCGCATCGGGCTTTCTGCCAAGCTCCCGGTCACGCGCCGTGATTTCCTGCGCCAGCGCCGCCGACATGAATGCCGCATAATCCTTAAAACCCAGCTCCGCGATCCTGCTGAACAGCATTTTCGCGCTTTCCGCGGGCTTCAGCTTGCGGCCTTCCTCAGCCCGCAGCAGCGCGCTGTATTCCTCCTCAACAACATGGAAGAGGGGACTGCTGGGCTTGAGGCGCACCGAAAGATAACCGCCCTCGATCGGGGTGACGATGGCGAAAACCCAATAATAACGGCCGTCCTTGGCCCTGTTCTTCACGTAGGCGCCGATAGGCTCGCCGCGCTTTATGACGTCCCATAAGAGCCAGAAGACCCCTCGCGGCATATCCGGATGGCGGATGGTGTTGTGCGGCTTGTTTATCAGTTCATCCCAGGAATACTGTGCTGATCCTCTGGAAAACGCTGTTGCCGGGAACAGAATGCGGCCTTTTAGGTCCGTTCTCGAAAAGAACAGCTCGCTAAATTGAAAAGGAACTTCCTTCCCAAGGACAGTGCTGTTGCCGTCTTGAATAGCCGCAGTTTTCATCGTGGTCACTTGCCTGGCGCCAGAAAACCGGCGTACGGCCATCATGGCGAGGCAAGTTTAAGATACTCCCTAAGGCAAAGGCTCAAATGCGCAAGACACAGCGCAAATCGCACCAGCCGGCAGAAGTGCCGGAGTTCCGGCGCGCGCGGCATCGCCGCGAGGTGGCTTGCTGCAATCGTTCCCGGCGGTCGCGCTATGGCACAATCCAGGCGTCCCGCTGCTCTTCACGTTGCCGGCGTTCTCCACCGCGATGGCCTATCTGCTCATCGTCCTCAACGTCTCCGGGAGAAACGAGGAAGACGAGGCCATCGTCACTCCGGGCAACTCTTCCAGCGGATTTGGCCGGACGCGGACCAACGCTCCATGAGCGTCAAGCAGTGACCGGGCATCGCCAAATGGCCATGGTCGAGAAGTACACCCGGAAGGCCGGCCAACGGCGGCGGGCATCGAACGCGCTTGCGAAGCTTGGAGACGGGGCGGGAACATAATCTGAAAACACATCGCTTTGCGTTTTTAGAGTTTCGCAAGACATTGACTTCGTGGAGTCTTTTTATGATGACGCAATACCAGATACGGATCGACCTTCCGGAGAAGCTTGCGGAAGCGGCACGGACTGCTCCCGGCGATCCGGCATTAAAGCCGCTGTCCGATATTCTCGCCAAGCACAATGGCGTACTCAGGTGCATGTACGATGCCTTCGCGGACTACGTGGCCGAGGCTGCAAAACAGGGCGATGTGGAAAATCCTCTCTATCGCTGGACCAAGGCCACCGTCGAGGACCCCGCGAAAAAGGAGAAATACCTCAAATCCTTCACCATCCCAGTGGGCGGCGCGGAAGGTCTACGCCAAAGAGACCGCCGATGCGCTGGAGGCAGATTTGCAGCCGCTCGCCAGCACCGGGCTGATCGCGCGCATCTACAAGCACGACACCAATCCCGCCAGCAATCCGCAGGCGCCCGCGCACTTCCATTGAGCAGGGCGCGATTGACTGAGGCTCTCAAATCAGTCGATGCTTGCGAAGCGCAGGAATTGGTTAGGACTCTGGAACGTTTCGAACGGAAGCATACAAATTCGGGGGATAACGGCGCCGCATCTGTGCTGCGTAAGGCGCAAAGGATGAAGCCATGACACTTCGGAATTTACAGGATTCTCTTACCAGCCTGGCCAGCTTTGCCGATGCCACCGGAGAGAAAAAGGGGGCCGCCGCCCTCCGGGCACTATCGAGGCTTCTGGACGGGAAGGCCGATACGCCTGCGGAAACCGCGATCATGGGGGTTTCCGCGCTCGTGGAAGAATACAAGTACGAGATCGTACATACCTATGCGGGGCGTCTGTCGGCGGCTGCTACCTCCTCCCGCGATTTCGAACCCGTTTTTGCCGATCTGCGGGCGAACAAGCTGGCCGGCAAGGACGACATGGATATGATCGCGCATAGCTATACCGGCGTGCGGCGAAAATATATAAGCCGGCAAGCTGCGCTCGATGTCATCCACGGCCACTTTGAGGAGCGCGCAAATCAAGCCGGCAAAATGCAGAGCGCTGAGCGCGATATGGCTGCCTAGCCTGGATTTTAAGCCAGGCTCCCGGCCCGATTGCATGATAGCGCCGGTGCAGGCGCGCGCCTGCCCGCTTCCAGTGGGCGCAAGAGCCACACCGGAGTGACTTGAACTCCACACAAAGCTGTGCAGAATCCCCACGAAGGCCGTGCCTAGCGGCGCGGTGTGCTCTAAGTCTCAACCTGCCTGACCAGCGCGAGCGCTGGCGTCCGAAAACCAACCAGCGATAGACCCGTTTCCTTCCATGACACAAAAAAAACTGCTCCTTCTCCCCGGCGATGGCATCGGCCCCGAGGTCATGGCCGAAGTCAAACGCGTCATTGCCTGGTTCGAAAAGGCGGGCCGCGCCAGGTTCGAGATTGAGGAAGACCTTGTTGGCGGCGCCGCTTACGACGCGCATGGCGAGGCGATCTCCGATGCCGCGATGGCAAAGGCCAAGGCCGCGGATGCCGTCATCTTCGGTGCGGTTGGCGGCTCGAAATGGGACAAGGTGCCCTACGCCCAGCGCCCCGAGGCAGGGCTCTTGCGCCTGCGCAAGGATCTGGGCCTGTTCGCCAATTTGCGGCCCGCGATCTGCTATCCGGCGCTGACGGAGGCTTCGAGCCTCAAGCGCGAGGTGGTCGAGGGCCTCGACATCATGATCGTGCGCGAACTCACGGGCGGCGTTTATTTCGGCGAGCCCAAGGAGATCGTGACGCTGGAGAGCGGCGAGATGCGCGCCGTCGACACGCAGGTTTACACCGAGCATGAGATCGAGCGTATCGCACGCGTGGCCTTCGATCTGGCCAGGGCGCGGGGCAACCGCGTGGCCTCCGCCGACAAGCGCAATGTCATGAAGACCGGCGTGTTGTGGAACGCCGTGGTCAGCCGCGTGCATGCTTCCGGGTATAAGGATGTCGAGCTGACGCACATTCTCGCGGACAATTGCGCCATGCAACTTGTGCGCTGGCCTAAGCAGTTCGACGTGATTGTGACCGACAATTTGTTCGGCGATATCCTCTCCGATCAGGCTGCGATGGCCACCGGCTCGCTTGGCATGCTGCCCTCTGCCTCGCTTGGCGGGAAGGACGCGAACGGCCGCCGCGCCGCCCTGTACGAGCCCGTGCATGGCAGCGCCCCCGACATTGCGGGCAAGGGCATTGCCAACCCGATTGCCACCGTCGCCAGCTTCGGCATGGCGCTGCGCTACTCTTTCGATATGGGAGCGGAGGCCGATCTGCTCGACGCGGCAATTGCCGGTGCCCTAGCCAAGGGGCTCAGGACTGCCGATATCATGCAGGACGGCATGACGAAGGTTTCGACGGCGGGCATGGGCGAAGGAATTTGCGCGGAGCTAGAGCGTTTGTCGCAACTTTAGCGTTTCATGAAGGCAGGCAGTTCATTTAGGGAGAATGCGGGGTGGCCGCGGATCACTTCAGTGTCATTGGCTTTAAGGCAGGCTCGGCGGAAGCGCTTTCTACGCTGGTGAGCGATCTTGTCGAAAAGGGCGGTGAGAAGCAGGCTTGCGGGGCCGGTTATTACCACCGCTTGCGCTCTGAGGCCGGGCTCCGAGCTTTGGGTCCATATGCAGAAGCTTGCCGAGCCCGAGCCGGATTCCGATCCCTATGTCGCAGTGGGCATAACGCCCTTCTTCGAAGGCCACGGCCGGGCGCCGATCCGGGTTCGGGCCATGCGCCAGCGCCCCAGCGATAACCTTTTCGAGGGCGCCTTCTACGTCGAGCTGGGTCCCACCATCGCGCTGATCGACGTGGTGGATTTCGCGCGTTTCGCGGGCAAGGCCGTGCCGTTCATGGCGATCGCGCAAATTGCCGCTTTCCCCCATGAGCTGGCGGTCTACGAGAACGAGGCGGTGTTCCTGGCTACCCAGGCGGACAAGTCCGTGAAGTTTACGGCCCGCTCCTTCCTGGCCAGCGGGCTGTTCTTGGGGGGCGGGAACTCGGGCCAAGTGGTGTTTCTCGATCCAGAAGCCGAGGATTTCCGCGCGCCCGCCCGTGCCTTCTTGACCGGCGTGATCGAAAAGACCGAACGCCGCAAAAACCCCGAAACCGGGCAGGAATTCACCTGGGCGCTGATCGGCACAGCCGGCGGCAGCTTCGATCTCGTCGCCGATGAAACAATTCTGTCCCAGGCCTTGGCCCCTGGCATGATCGTGGAGGGCGAGTTTTGGCTCTGCGCCCGCCTCACCGAAATTTTCGGCACCAACTAAATTGGAAAATGCGCTTCCCTTGTGTGTCGCCTTGTGTATAATACACACGAGATGGATCGGTCTAACGGATATGGGTGCGACCGGCAATGCGGACCAATATCGATATTGACGACGCCCTGATCGGCGAGGTCATGAAGGTGGCGAACGTGAAAACCAAAAAGGAAGCCGTGCATCTGGCCTTGGCCGAGTTTCTCAAGACCAAGAAGAAGAAGGAATCTTTTCGATCTGGCGGGCAAGATCGCCTTCGAGGACGGCTACGACCACAAGGCGCTGAGGCACACGCGCTACGATGCTGATTGACACGAGCGTCCTGATCTCGCTGTTCAAGGACCGCACCGGCGTAGTGGCGCATGGCCTGCGCGATGTTCTGGACGGGCGCGATTATTACCTAACCCGCTTCACGCAAATGGAGCTGTTACAGGGTGCTCGCGATGAGAAGGAATGGCTGAGGCTATCGGATTACCTCGCCGATCAGGACTATCTCGAAATGGATGAGGAGGGCTGGACCAATGCCGCCCGGCCTCTATTTCGATTTGCGCCGCCGCGGCCTCACTGTGCGCAGCGTCATCGACTGCTGTATCGCCGAAGTCGCGCTCCGTCACGAAGTGACGCTCATTCACAACGACCGCGACTTCGCCACCATCGCCAAGCTGCGCGCGCTCAAGCATATCGGCTTCAAGCCGGCCGCTGTGCTGGGCCTGCACGAGCCCGCGCAAACGCCGCTGCGTTAAAGCGTTTTCTGCGAGAGCTGGGGCACCCTCATGCCAGCGCAGCGAAGCAATCCATAGCGAAATCTGCAACGTGCCAATGGATCGCCGCGGCGGCCACAGGCCGCTTCGCGATGACGATCGGCGGCTGGTTCTCGAAGCTGCACAGTGGGGCGCAGGGCAATTTCCCTTGAAACTTTAGGCCTTGGCCGGCAAGGTGCGGGACGAAGCGCATCTCGTTAGGACGGTTGAGGCATGACAGGCACGGGCCAGCAATTCATTATGGTGGGCGAGCGGACCAACGTGACCGGCTCCGCCAAGTTCCGCAAGCTCATCGAGGCCGGCGATTACGATGCCGGGCTCTCCGTCGCACGCGAGCAGATCGAGAGCGGTGCCAATGTGCTCGACGTGAACATGGACGAGGGCCTGCTCGACTCCGAGATGGCGATGACCACCTTCCTCCACCTCATCGCCTCGGAGCCCGACATCTCGCGCGTGCCCGTGATGATCGACAGCTCGAAATGGCCGGTGATCGAGGCGGGGCTCAAATGCGTGCAAGGCAAGGCCATCGTCAATTCGATCAGCCTGAAGGAGGGCGAGGAGCCCTTTCTTGAGCACGCGCGGCGCATCATGCGCTATGGCGCGGCCACCGTGGTCATGGCCTTCGATGAGGCGGGACAGGCCGCCACTGCGGAGCGCAAATTCGCGATCTGCCAGCGCGCCTACCGTCTGCTGACGGAGCGCGTGGGCTTCGCGCCGGAGGACATCGTCTTCGATCCCAATGTGTTCGCGGTGGGCACGGGCATCGAGGAGCACAACAATTATGCCGTGGACTTCATCGAGGCTACGCGCCGCATCAAGGCGGAACTGCCGCACGCACATGTGTCGGGCGGCGTGTCGAACCTCTCCTTCGCCTTCCGCGGCAACGAGCCCGTGCGCCAGGCCATGCACACCGTCTTTCTTTATCACGCCATCGCCGCGGGCATGGACATGGGCATCGTCAATGCCGGCCAGCTCGGCGTTTACGACGACCTCAATCCGGAGCTGCGCGAGCTTTGCGAGGATGTGGTCCTGAACCGCCGCCCGGATGCCACCGACCGCCTGCTCGAAGCAACGAACCGGTTCAAGGGCGGCGCCTCGAAAAAAGCCGCGCCCGATCTGTCCTGGCGCGAGCGCCCGGTTGCGGAGCGGCTTAAGCATGCGCTCATCCACGGCATCTCGGATTATATCGAGGCTGACACCGAAGAGGCGCGGCTTGCCGCCGCCCGGCCGCTGCACGTCATCGAAGGGCCGCTCATGGACGGCATGAATGCCGTCGGCGACCTGTTCGGCGCGGGCAAGATGTTCCTGCCGCAGGTGGTGAAGTCCGCGCGGGTGATGAAGAAATCCGTTGCCTATCTGATGCCGTTCATGGAGGCGGAGAAGCGGGAGGCGGGGGTTGAGAAAGTCCAGGCGGCGGGCCGCATCCTGCTGGCGACGGTCAAGGGCGACGTGCACGACATCGGTAAGAACATCGTCGGCGTCGTGCTGCAATGTAACAATTACGAGGTAATCGACGCGGGTGTGATGGTGCCTGCCCAGGTCATCCTCGACAAGGCCAAAGAGGTGAAGGCAGATATCATCGGGCTTTCCGGCCTGATTACGCCGAGCCTCGACGAGATGGCGTTCGTCGCCTCGGAAATGGAGCGCCAGGGCTTCGATGTGCCACTGCTGATCGGCGGCGCCACAACGAGCCGGGTCCATACGGCGGTCAAGATCAGCCCGAATTACAAGCGTAACCAGGCGGTTTATGTCACCGACGCGAGCCGCGCGGTTGGCGTGGCCTCGAACCTGCTTGGCGAAGGCCGCGATGCCTATGTGGCGCAGGTGCGCGAGACATACGTGGAAGTGGCCGCGGCGCATGAGCGGAGCCGGGCGGCGAAGGCGCGCCTGAGCCTGGCCGCGGCCCGCGCTAACCGGCTCAAGCTCGATTGGAAGGCCTATCAGCCGCCCAAGCCCAGCTTCACCGGCATGCGCGTCTTTAATAATTACGATCTCGCCGTGCTCATTCCCTATATCGATTGGACGCCGTTCTTCGCTACCTGGGAGATGAAAGGCACCTTTCCCGGCATCCTCCGGGAAGGCAGCTACGGCAACGCGGCCACCGCGCTTTACGAGGACGCGCAGGCAATGCTGCGCCAGATCGCGGAGGAGAAATGGCTTACCGCCAACGGCGTCGTGGGCTTTTGGCCAGCCAACGCCGCAGGCGACGACATCGCGGTTTTCGCCGATGAAGAGCGCAAGCTGCCGGCCGCCACGCTTTACACCCTGCGCCAGCAAATTCCACGCGAGGGCGGACGGCCGAGCACCGCGCTTGCCGACTTCGTCGCGCCCCGCGAGAGCGAGCTTGCCGATTACATCGGCGGCTTCGCGGTGACGGCCGGCATCGGCGCGGACGAGGTTGCCGAGCGCTTTGCCGCTGGGCATGACGATTATTCGAAAATCCTGGTCAAGGCGCTGGCCGACAGGCTCGCCGAAGCCTTCGCCGAGCATTTGCACGCCCGCGTCCGGCGCGAGTTTTGGGGCTACGCCAAGGACGAGACGCTCACCAACGCGGACTTGATCGCGGAAACCTATCGCGGTATCCGTCCCGCGCCCGGCTATCCGGCCCAGCCCGACCACACCGAGAAGGCCACGCTGTTCAAGCTCCTGGGCGCGACAGAGGCTACGGGCATCAAGCTCACGGAAAGCTTCGCCATGATGCCAGGGGCGTCAGTCTCCGGCCTCTATTTCGCACATCCCGAAAGCCACTATTTCGGCGTTGGCAAGATCGAGCGCGACCAGGTGGAAGACTACGCGAAGCGCAAAGGCTGGCCGCTCGCCGAGGCTGAGCGCTGGCTTGCGCCCATCCTCAACTACGGGCGCGGCGAAGTGCGGAGGCAGGTGGCGGAATAGCGGAGCTGTCTTGCCGCTTCGCTAATACAACCGTCTGAAAATTCGTCTCCTCTGCCGGGGCTTCCCAAGCCCCGGCCAATGTGAATCCCTGGCGCCGGGAACCGCTTCGGCAGCGGATCGCATAACCGATCGCATAACGCGCTTGGAGCATTCGCCCGGGGTGTTGCGGCACCTGGCCGGCATGGCGGCGAGGGACTCGTGGTTCCGGACAATTTCGCCACCACGCTGCCGCCCCATCCGCCGGAGTGCAACCCTGCCGGCAACATCCGGGAAGCCTTCTGCAAGAACAGGCACTCCAACCAGCTCTACGAAAACCACGCGGCTTTTGGCCGGGCCTGCTGCGATGCGTGGAACGCATTCACGGCCGCGCCCGAAGGCATCGCTCCCCTCACGCAATGACATTGAGCAGCAGTAACATAATTCATTGTTGTCGGTATAAGCCATTATGTCACGACCACGTCTATGTTTACGTCATCGTGTTGTTAGCGCTACTAAAGAATACCTCTATTTATAAGCAGTATCATACAGGCACTATAGGCATTATTGCCATGGTTATCGTTAAAATTGCCTGTATCAATTGAACGCTGCGGAAACGTAGGCTCAGCTACAAACAACTATGGGAACGAACGGGAGGGGCAACTCTTCACGATTTGGCTAACGAACCGTTCACACCCGATTTCGGTAGCAAGTAGACGCCTGAGCCCCGGCCCGCCGTGCCCGCGGCCCCGTTTATCCGGTGACTAGATGAATTTGGCGATTGATAAAGAAGCTGAAGGCTCAGGCCAGGGCGGCGGACTACTCCGGGTTTCGGCAGAAAAAGTCAGCCGCCTCATGGATCTGGTTGGCGAGCTTAGCCTCAGCGTTTCGGAGGTCGTGCGCTCGCCCGACCTCACTGGAGCCGGAATTGATCTGACGGAATTCGAGAAGTCCGCGCACCGGCTCACAATGGTGGTGCGGGAGGTTCAGGATGCAGCCGCCGAGCTGCGCCTTGTCCCGGTTGGCGAGGTTTTCCGCCGCCTCCGGCGCATGGTGCGCGAGCTTGAGCGGCAAACGGGCAAAAAAATCGACCTCATTCTTGAAGGAGAGGAGACCGCCATCGACAAGGTGGTCTCAGACCGTTTGTACGAACCCCTGGTACACGTCATCCGCAACTCCGCCGATCACGGGTTGGAATCGCCGGAGGAGCGCAAGGCGGCCGGCAAACCGGAAACCGGGCGGATCGTATTGGCAGCCGCTCAGGTTGGCAGCGAAATCCAGATTAAGGTCAAGGACGACGGGCGCGGCCTCAACCGCGAGCGCATTCTGGCCCGCGCCCGCGAACGCGGGCTGGTTAGCGCAGGGGCCGAGCCGGATGACACCGCCTTGTGGCAGCTCATCCTTGAGCCCGGCTTCTCGACCGCGGAGCAGGTTACGGCGCTATCCGGCCGTGGCGTGGGCATGGACGTGCTGAACAGCACGATGAAAGACCTGCGGGGGCATATCACCATCGACAGTCAAAATGGGCGGGGCTGCCGGGTGCTGCTGTCGATCCCTGTGACGCTAGCCTTCCTCGATTGCCTCGTGATGCGCCTCGGCTGCCGGCTGTTCGCTACGCCGGTGGACGTGGTGGCCGACATCTTCCAGCCCAGCGCCGATCAAGTGATTGAAATCCCGGACGAGGAAGGCGGCGAGATGGTGCGGGTAAGGGAAAGCTACGTGCCTATTTGCCGCCTGCCCCATTTTTACGGCGAAGAGAGCGCCGAGCTGACGCCGCTCGACCGCTCCATCGTCATCGTCTTCAACACCTCCTCGGGGCCGATCGGCCTGCCGGTCGACGAGATGCTGAACCAGCAGCAGGTCGTCATGAAGCCGCTGACCGGCCAGCTTGAGAACATCCGGGCGAGCTGGGGCTGCGCATTGCTGGGAACGGGAGAAGTCGCACTTGTGCTCGACTGCGAGCGCCTTGCCAAAAAGAGAGCGTTCTGATGGTGGCGCCCGGCACAGGATACGAAGGTATTCGCGATTGGCTCAGCGAGCATTGCGGCATGAGCTTTCCCGAGAAGAAGAGGGACTTACTCAGCCACCGCATGGCCAAGGTTCAGGAACGCTTCGGCCTTGCCACCCTCGATGAACTGGCCGTCGAGCTTACCACGAGCGGCGACGTCGATCTGAAGCTCGCGGTCATACACGCCGCCTCGACCAACCACACCTACTTCTTCCGCGAGACGCATGGTTTGGATTTTTTCCGGGAGAAGATACTCAGGGCCCAGCTTCCGGCTGGAGGGCTTCGCGTCTGGAGCGCCGCCGCCTCCTCGGGTGACGAAGCCTACTCACTGGCCATCATGGCCACGCAGACGTTTGGACCAACGGCATACGGCCGGGTTTCCATTCTCGGCACCGACATCAGCATGCCGGCGATCAGCCAAGCCGAGCAGGCAATCTATGGCACGAGCCATCTGGAGCATGTGGCGGCTGAGGTTCTCGAACGCTACTTCACCCCCGCCGGCATGGGCCAATACCGGATCGTTCCCGATGTCCGCCGGATGTGCACGTTCCGCCGGCTTAACCTGAAGGCTGCGCCATATCCCTTCACCAAGGGCTTCCACGTCGTTTTCTGCCGGAACATCCTCTACTATTTCGACAGGCAGCATCAGTACCAGATCCTTGAGCAACTCTACGAGGTGACCGAGCCGGGAGGCTGGCTCGTGACCAGCGTGACCGAGGTGGTCCGCGACCTCCACACGCGCTGGCAGCCCGTCGCAAACGCCGTCTACCGGAGGCCCCTATGAGCGCGTCCGGCAAGAATCCGCGTTCTTATCGTCGACAATTCCGCCCTGGTCCGGAAAATACTCTCCATTGGCCTCGGCAAGGACCCGAAGATCGAGGTGGTAGGCCAAGCGGGCGACCCCTATCGCGCCCGCGACCTGATCGTCGAGCTGCATCCAGACGTGATAACCCTGGATGTGGAAATGCCGCGAATGGATGGCGTGACCTTCCTCAAGCGGTTCATGCCCGTCATGCCGATCCCCACCGTGGTAATCAGCTCTCTGACCCAGGCGGGCAAGCGCATCACCCTGGAAGCGCTGGAGGCCGGAGCGGTCGATGTGATCGCCAAGCCTACCGTAGGCATTACCGACAATTTGCCGGTGATGCTGGAAGACATCTGCGAACGCGTAAGGGCGGCTGCGTCGGTCAATGTCTCGCACTTTGTCCGCAAAGAGGTGAGCTACGCCGTCGAACCGGTGCAGGCCTCCCTCGGAGAAACCACGGATCGTGTGATTGTCATCGGCGCCTCGACCGGCGGTGTACCGGCCCTGGCCGACATCCTGCCCGCTTTCCCCGCCGACGCTCCTGGCATTCTTATCGTTCAGCATATGCCGACGGGCTTCACGGCGACCTTCGCCGAGCGGCTGAATTCCTCGTGCCGCATGAAGGTGAAAGAGGCGGAGGAAGGCGACCGGGTGCTGCCGGGCCGCATCCTGATCGCTCCAGGCAGCTACAAGCACATGAAGCTCGTCCGGTCGGGCGGCGAATACCGGGTCATCCTGGTGGATGGCGCGCCTGTGAATTTTTCGCGGCCATCGGTGGATGTGCTTTTCAAGTCGGTTGCTCAGCATGCCGGGGCCAACACCGCCGCGGCCCTTCTGACCGGCATGGGCAAGGACGGTGCGGCTGGGCTTCTGGCCATCCGGCAGGCAGGGGGGCGCACCTTCGCCCAGGACGAGGCAACTAGCATCGTGTTCGGCATGCCCCGTGCCGCCCAGGCCTTGGGCGCGGCGGAGCTGATGCTTCCCTTAGGCAGATCCCCGCGGCCCTGGTGACAGCGGCGCAATCGATCCGTGCCCAGGGCGGCGGAACAACCAATCGCGCGGCTAACAACAGAGGAACACCATGACGGTAGCGCAAAACGAAGGTGAAGGCGAACTCTCCTTCAACGAGGAAAACAACATCGACGACATGTACCTGACCTTCACCGTTGCCGGAGAGGAATACGGCATCGGCATCGGTTACGTCACCGAGATCGTCGGCATGCAAAAGGTCATGGAGGTGCCGGACCTGCCGCATTTCATCAAGGGCGTCATCAACCTGCGCGGCAAGGTCATCCCGGTCATGGACGTGCGCCTGCGCTTCTCCATGGATTGGAAGGCCTACACCGAGCGCAGCGTTATCATCGTGCTCGACGTGGAGGGCGTGCCGATCGGGCTTGCGGTGGACGCGGTCAGCGACGTCCGGGAGATTCCGCCCGCCAACATCGACAATCCCCCGCAGTTCGGCAGCAACCGCGAAGGCAAGGGGATCATCCGCGGGCTTGGCAAGCAAGACGACAAGGTTGCGATCCTGATCGACACGCCCCGCCTCGTCTCCGAGACCGGCGGCATCGACCTGCGCCAAGAGCTTCAACAACAGAAGAGTGCGGCCGCCTGAGGCCGGAAAAGGAGCGAATTCAATGAACCGCCACCATCAACCCGGACCAGCCGAGGAACCTAAAGCACCTGAAGCTCAAGCCTCCGGCACAACGCAAGCAAGAAAAAGGAAGACCATGACAAAAGAAGCGGCCGCGCCGGGCCAAAGCGGCGTCAACGAAAGGGGATTGAAGGAGCTGAAAAGAATTGTCTCCGCCCTGCAAGCAGGCAAGCTTAGCGAGCGTGCCAATGCCGCGAGCTTCAGCGGAGAATGGGCGGAAGCGTTCGACGGCATCAACAGCTTCGCGGGCGACGTGAACGGCCTGATCGGCGACTTGAATGCCATGTCCGCCGCGCACGACAAGGGCGATATCGACGAGGTGATCGACACCGCCAAATATCCCGGCGATTTCGGCCGGATGGCCGCGGGCATCAACAGCATGGTAGCCGGGCACGTCGTGGTGAAGAAAAAGGCGATGGCCTGCGTGGACGAAATTGCCAAAGGCAATTTCGAAGCCCCGCTTGAGAGGTTCCCCGGCAAGAAGGCCTTCATCAACGACACTGTCGAAAGGCTGCGCGCCAATCTCAAGGCGGTTTCCGGCGAACTCAACCGGCTCACGCAGGCATCGCGGGCCGGCCAGCTCGACGAGCGTGGCAAGGCCGATCGGTTCCAAGGCGATTTCGCTGGGATCATCAGTGGCATCAACGGCATGCTGGACGCCATCCTGCTGCCCATCGCAGAGGGCAACCGGGTTCTGCGCCTCATCCGCGGCGGCGATCTCCGCGAGAAGGTGGAGATCGAATGCCATGGCGATCATCAGCGCATGAAAGACGCCATCAACGGCGTTCACCAGTGGCTGACCGCGCTCGTCGCTTACGTTACCGGCGTTGCCAACGGCAACTTGACGGTGCACATGGATAAGGCCTCCGATCAGGACCAGATTCATGAGTGGCTGATGCTGCTGAAGGGCAATATCGCCGCGCTCGTCGCCGATGCCGACATGCTGGCCAAGGCCGCCATCGAGGGCAAGCTCAACACGCGCGCCGACGCCTCCAAGCACAAGGGCGACTTCCGCAAGATCGTCGATGGGGTCAACCGGACCATCGGCACCCTGGTTGGGCATTTCGATGCCCTCCCGACGCCGATCATGATCGTCGATCGCGATTTCACCGTCCAATACATGAATACCGCCGGGGCCAAAGCAGCCGGCCGCTCAGCACAGCAGGTGGTCGGGGGCAAGTGCTACGAGCACTTTAAGACTGGCGATTGCGGCACCGAGAATTGCGCATGCCGGCGGGCAATGAGCCGCAATCAGCTCATTAACGCGGAAACCGTCGCCAAGCCCATGGCTGGAGTTCGAGATGGACATTTCCTATACCGGCGTTCCGATTCACGACGAGGAAGGAAAGATTGTCGGCGCCCTGGAAGTGGTGGTGGACCAGACCGAAGTCAAAAAGGCTTTCCGCCTCGCCAAGAAAGTCGCCGATTATCAAGCCGCTGAAACCGCAAAACTGGTTGACGGTCTCGGCCGCCTGGCCAAGGGCGACGTGAACTTCTCCGTCGAGACCGCGGAGGGCGACACCGACACCGCCGAGGTGCGCCAGACTTTCGAGACGCTTGCCGGCGCCCTTAACACCTGTGTCAACGTGGTCAACAAACTCGTTGCCGACGCAGACATGCTGTCGGTTGCCGCCGTGGAAGGCAAGCTTGCCACCCGCGCCGACGCATCCAAGCATCAGGGCGATTTCCGCAAGATCGTCCAGGGCGTCAACAATACGCTGGATGCGGTCATTGGGCCGTTGAACGTCGCCGCCAACTATGTCGACCAGATTTCCAAGGGCGCGATCCCGGCCAAGATCACCGACAGCTACAATGGCGACTTCAACATCCTCAAGAACAACCTCAACACCTGCATCGAGGCGGTGAACACGCTTGTGGCAGATGCCGATATGCTGGCCAAGGCCGCCGTGGAGGGCAAGCTCGCCACCCGCGCCGACGCCTCCAAACATCAGGGCGACTTCCGCAAGATCGTCCAGGGCGTGAACGAGACGCTCAACGCGGTCATTGGGCCGTTGAACGTCGCAGCCAACTATGTCGACCAGATCTCCAAGGGCGCGATCCCGGCCAAGATCACCGACAGCTACAATGGCGACTTCAACATCCTCAAGAACAACCTCAACACCTGCATCGACGCGGTGAACACGCTCGTCGCCGACGCTGGCATGCTGGCCAAGGCGGCCGTGGAGGGCAAGCTCGCCACCCGCGCCGACGCCACCAAGCATCACGGCGACTTCCGCAAGATAGTCCAGGGCGTCGACGACACGCTCGACGCGGTGATCGGTCCGTTGAACGTCGCAGCCAACTATGTCGATCAGATCGCCAAGGGTGATATTCCCTCGAAGATCACCGACAGCTACAATGGCGATTTCAACGTTCTCAAGAACAACCTGAACGCCTGCATCGAGGCCATCAACCAGCAAGCTGCCGCCGCGCAGGCCATTGCCTCCGGCGACCTGACGACGAAGATCAACGTCCGTTCGGAAAACGATGCCGTCGCCAAGGCCCTGGTCAAGGTCACCGAAGTGCTGGTGGCTCTCCAGAAAGAACTCCTGCGGCTGACCGAAGCCTCCAAGGAGGGCCAGCTTTCCGAGCGCGGCAAAGCCGAGCAGTTCCAGGGCGCCTATGCCGAAGTGCTGCGCGGTGTGAACGTCATGCTGGATGCCATCCTCATCCCCATCGGTGAAGGCAACCGCGTGCTGCAGTTGATCCGCGGAGGAAACCTAAGAGAACGGGTCGAAATCGCTTGCAAAGGCGACCACGAGAAGATGAAGCAGGCGATCAACGGCGTGCATGGTTGGCTCGAAGCGCTCATCGCCTATGTGAAGGGTGTTGCCAATGGCGATTTGACCGTCCAGATGGATAAGGCGTCGCATGACGACCAGATCCACGAATGGCTGATGCTGCTCAAGAGCAACATCGGCGCACTGGTTGCCGACGCCAACATGCTCTCGGTTGCCGCCGTGGAAGGCAAGCTCGCCACCCGTGCCGACGCGTCCAAGCATCAGGGCGACTACCGCAGGATCGTCGAGGGCGTGAACAACACGCTCGATGCGGTGATCGGGCCGTTGAACGTTGCCGCCAACTACGTCGATCAGATCTCCAAGGGCGCCATCCCCACAAAGATCACCGACAGCTACAACGGCGATTTCAACGTCCTCAAGAACAACCTCAACACCTGCATCGACGCGGTCAACGCGCTCGTGGGCGATGCCAACATGCTCTCGGTAGCCGCCGTGGAGGGCAGGCTCGCCACCCGCGCCGACGCATCGAAGCATCAGGGCGACTTCCGCAAGATCGTCCAGGGCGTCAACGAAACGCTCGATGCGGTGATCACACCCTTGAACAACATCAAGGAGGTGATCGACGCTCTAGGGCGGAACGACATGAGCGTCAGCCTGAAGGGCGAGTACCGTGGCGATTTCCTCGCTCTCAAGGAAGCGTTCGAGAGTGCACTGACCGAGATCAACGCCACATTGCATCAGATCGTCGACGCGGTGGAGCAAGTCGGTCAGTCGGCGGACCAGCTCAGGGCCGCGTCGCAAGACATGGCCTCCACATCCCAGGAGCAGTCTTCGTCGGTGGAGGAGGTGACATCCAGCGTGGAGGAGACCGACACCCAGGTCAAGGCCAACACGGATGCCGCCAACACAGCTAACCAGCTTGTCATGGGCACCTCGCAGGCAGCCAATGCCGGCCAGACCAAGATGGGCGCGATGACTGGGGCGATGAACGAGATCAACGCTTCGGCCCAGAATATCGCCAAGATCATCAAGGTCATCGACGAGATCGCCTTCCAGACCAATCTGCTCGCCCTCAATGCCGCGGTAGAGGCGGCCCGGGCGGGACAGCATGGGCGAGGCTTTGCGGTGGTTGCCCAGGAAGTGCGCAACCTGGCTGGCCGGTCGGCAAAGGCGGCGCGCGAGACTGCCGAGCTGATCGAGAACTCGGTCAAACAGGTCGCGGGTGGCGTCGGCATCGCCAAGGAGACCAGCGAAGCCCTGGACCAGATCGTCGGCAATGTGGTCAAGGTCAAGGACTTGGTTGGCGAGATCGCGACGGCAAGCGCCGAGCAGGCACGCGGCGTGTCGCAGATCAACGTGGCCATGAACCAGGTTGCCAAGGCTGCTCAGGAAGGCAGCCAGCAGTCCGAAGAGCTGGCTTCCTCGTCGAACGAGCTAGCCAGTGTCGCGGACAGCATGCGCGAGGCGGTCCGGCGCTTCAAGCTGCGCGAACGTGCCCGCGGTGCGCAAGGCATGCCCAGCATGGAAGGGTTCAGCCCGGAAATGATGGCGCAGTTTCCAGGCCATGATGGCGGCCCAGAAGCGGGCTTCCGCGGGTCAGGCGGCAGCGTCAGCGCGTCAAGCGGCCGGCGCCCGGCGCGGCGCGAGTGCTGCTGTGAACGGAAAGACGCCCAAGGCGATCATTCCGCTCGACCGCGACGAGCGCGGTTTCGGGGAGTTTTAACACACTCAAGGCTGCGGCTTCTCGTGAGGGAAGCCGCAGCTCTGCCAGCATTACAAGAAGAAAGTCCGCCCAATGCCGCATAAGGTCATGCTTGTCGACGATGCAGCGATGATGCGCCTCGTCATCAGCAAGTTCATCGCCCCGCTGCCCGAGTTCGAGATCGTCGCCTCGGCGGCTAACGGCAAGGCTGCCTTGGAGCAGCTCAAGAAGCATCCCGACATCGAGCTAATCCTGCTCGATATCGAAATGCCGGAGATGGATGGGCTTGAGTTTTTGCGCCACGCCAAGCTCAGGACGCGCGCAAAAATTATTATCCTTTCCTCAGTGGCGGTCGCGGGCTCGCCCCACGCGGCCAAGGCGCGCGAGCTAGGCGCCGATGCCATCGTGACCAAGCCCTCTGGCGCAGTATCTATGGACCTTGCCGATAAGCGAGGCAGTCAGCTTGTACAAACCATGAAGACTTCTGATCGGCTAAGCGCTGTCGCGCACATCGGATAGGAGGACACGGTGTCCCGCGAATTAGATGAAATCTGGGCATTGTACGCAGACGACGGCGGGCAATCGCTCGATCTCGTGGAACAGTCCTTGGCGAATTTGAAGGAAACGCCTGCCAATGCCGCGTATATCGCGGCTTTGTTCCGGGCGATTCACACATTCAAAGGTAATGCGCGCGTCCTTGGCCTGGCGTCCATCGAACGCTGCGCCCACGCGGCCGAGGATCTGGTCGGCCTGGTGCGCGACGAAAATGTGCCCCTCACCCCCGATCTTCAGGCCCTGCTGCTGGAAGTCTCCGACGTTTTGAGAGAGATGATGAACGAGTCTCTCGCCCAGCGTGCGGACCCAGCGCTGGAGGGCTCCCAAGCCCTGGTTGACCGTATTTGTGCGAAGGTCGAGGAGTGCCGCGCGGCGCAGCGCGGGGAGCCTGCCGCGCCATCGGAGCCCGAGGCGATCATCTTCGAACCCGTGAAAGAATCGGCCCTCGGCAACGATCTGGGCTACCTCCAAATCTTCGCAGAAATAGCATCCGGCGCTTTAGATGAGGCTCGCGCGGTTCTGGAAAAATTGCAGGCGGGCGAGGCGCCGGATCTTGGCATTCTCGCGCCAACCCTTGAGCACGTGCGCTTCGCCGCCGGGCAAATGGGCCTTCTGGGCTGGCCGGAGCTTCTGGAAGGCTTCCTGGCGCGGTCCGAGCCTTCCATGAGCGATTTGGAGGCGCTGATAGCAGGCATGAAGGACCTCATGCCCGAGGATGCGCTGCCGCAGGCGGCCCAAGACCTGCCGCAACCGGAAGCACCGGAGCAAACAGCACCGGGCGGGCCGGCGAGCCGTGAGGAAAATTTGGCTGGCGCACCGGAGAGCGGCCCAGCCGCGGCAAAAGAGGCCTTTCAGGATCTGAAGGATTCTGGCGTGGAGATCCTCACCGCTGCGCCCGGCCAGTCCCAGGGCGGGTCCCTGCTTGCCTCCGATCCAACCTACCGCGCAATTTTCTTGGATATGGTCCACGACATCCTGCGCGAGATGGAGGCCGCGCTGGCCGAGTTCGGTCCGGAAGCCAAGCTCGCCCTGACTTCGCAAGTGGACAGGCTGGTTCATGCCGCCAAGCAGATTGGCATGGCCGGCTGGCTGGAATTGCTCTCCGGCTATCCGAGGGATCGCGACCTCTCTTTTAGCGAGGCAGAAACCTTCGTTACCAAGCTTCAGGCTCAGGCCATTCTCGACACCCACGAGAAAAGTCTCACAAGCGCGGCCGGGGAGGAGGGAGACGGCAGCCTGGTTTGCCAGTTCTTCGAAAGCCTTCCGCCGCTGCTTGCCAGCGTTTCGAGTTTCGGAAGCCTTCTTCTTACCGGCAACGTGGTGGACTCCACCGGCTTTCTCACTTCTGTCGCGGAGATTGGCTCCAAGGCCGCTGCCTTGGAGTTTGTCCGCATCGTCGATATCACAAAGGAGATGGCGGACGAACGCCAGTTCACGCCGTTCCGGCGGCTGGAGCTACGGCTCTACGAGGAACTTGTTTCCGTCGAGCAGGCAATGCGGCCGCATTTGCCGAAAATGGATTTCGAGCCTGCCGCGGTTTTGCAGAATTGGTGCGCGGATCAAGCATACGACACTCTTATAGAGCTGGACCATACACTGGAGGAGATGCGCAAACACGGCGCCAAACCCGGGCAATCCAAGGGCATCGCCGAACTTTTGCGCCTTATTTATTATGCCTGCCGCCATTACACGCTTGAGACGGCGTCCCATCTGTCGATGTCGCTGATCGATTTGTTCGCCAGGGCAAGGGATGAGGGAACCTTGCCCGATCCCATGCTCGTGCGCATTACGAAGTCCTTCGTCACAGACCTCGAATTGCTCTTCGATACCGTGGGTAGCGGCGGCATCCCCGACATGGCGGAGATCGAGAAGCTATTCGAGGAAGCTGCGAATGTAACCTTTTCCGCGAGTGGAACCCCTTCTTCAACGGTCATGGAAACGCGCCTCGGGCTGCCGAAATCCTTCCGTAAGGTTTTGACGCCGGAAAGCTTGCAAGCTGCCATGGCGGCCCTCGATGGGGGGCAGCGTTTCTACATTGTGCGGGCGGCGCTCAATCACGACGAGCAAGCGGCCGACAGGTTCCTCGAATGGGTCAACTCTGGCGCCGCCACTGTCATTACCAACGTGACTGTGTTCGATAAGAAGAGCACGCAGTTCGACTTCTTGCTCGCAACGCCGATGGCCGAAAACCAGCTCACCGAAAAGCTTACCACGCTCGATCCGGCGCGTTCGTCGCTCAAGATCGAGATGGCACTCAGTGGCGGCAAAGGGGGGCAAGAGCAGGCCGCGCCGCAGGGCGCTCCCATGCGCGCCACTGCCAGCCAGGATCTGATGCCGCGCGATATCCTGGAGGGCATCGGAGAGATCGTGACCGGGCAAGCCATGATCTACCGGACGCTCGGAGACATCGCTGCCGAGGATCTGATGCGGACCGTCGAGGCCGAGGTTCAAAAAGCGAATGGGGACTGGGGAAAAGCCAAAGGCGCCGTGAGGTCGGCGCTCGAAGGGCTGACCGGGCAGATCGAGAAAATTTATCAGGCTGAGGCGCAGCTTGGCCACCAGCTGGAGCGGCTGCAAGAGGAAGCCATCGCCGTTCGCGCCCGTCCGGCCACGCTCCTGACAAAGCCGCTGGAGGCATTCGCCGAAACAACGGCGCGCCAGTACGGCCGGCCGCTTCAATTCGAGGTCAGCGGCGATGACATCGTCGTCGACCACGACATGCTCGAAGAGCTGAGGCCCCACCTGCGTACGCTGATCGAGTTTTGCCTCTCGCAAAGTACTCCGGCCTCATCGGACAAGAGCAAGCGCGGCAAGCTGCGCCTCGCACTGGCCCGGAATGAAGAACGGATCGTCGCCACGCTCGACGATAGCGAGCTTGCTGCTACCGCTATACAAAACGGAAGTGCCGAGGCTCTTCTCTCCGGAACCCGGGCGGCGCTCCGCAGCCGGGGCGGAGAGCTGCGCACAGCGCCGCTGCCGGAAAAGGGGGTCCATTTCGAAGTGATTCTGCCGATGGCCATGGTCGTGCTGGACGGCATGGTCGTGCGGGTGGGCGAGTTCCGGTATGTGGTGCCGCTGGATACCATCCAGCGGATCGTGCACTCGGGCATCGAGGATATCATGCGGCTGTCGGCGGAAGGGGGACGCTTCATGCTCAGGCTCGGCCGCGAGGAGGTGCTGCCGGTTCATTGCCTGCGGGACGTCGCCAGCGACGGAAGCATCAAGACGGAGGATGCGTCCAGCGGTAAGAGACACTTGTTCGTCGTTGTCGGCAAGCAGTCGCAACGTGTCGCGCTGCTGGTGGACGAGTTGATGGGCCAGCAACTCGTTCTGATCCGGCCGCTGCGGGGATATTTGACCGGCATCCACGGTGTCACGGGATGTGCGCTGCTGGGAGGCGGAGACGTGGGCATGGTGCTCGATATCGCGAACATCGTGAGCGCCGCGGCCTAAGGCAACGCTCAGGAATAACCGCGCCATCTGGCTTGTTCTTTTGCCCGCCTGCTGCGCTGCAAAAAGGGTTACATATCTTGGATATGCGCCCCTTTTTGCAGCTTGCAGCCGGCCAAAATTCCGGCGCCATCCGGCTCACTTATTCCTGGCGTTGCCTAAGGGGAGAATAAGATGGCGGCCGGAGGTTTTGAGGGCGCCTTAACCGGGAGCATACCAAGGCCGGTTATGCTGTCCGGCGCGGCCTCCGGCGGGACCGAGACAATTCCGTTCCTCTGGAGGCTGCCGGTTTGGCCCGCACCGGCGCTGGATTTGCGGGCTCCGGTTTTTTTAAGGAGCCTTTGCGATGGAGGGAGCAGTGAACCTTTTTACCCTCGCGGCTCTTATTGTATTGCTGTGCGCCGCTGCATTTCATATCTGGCGAACCCAACGCCGCATCCGGCGCATGGCGGAGGCTGTGGAGACGTTCGACCTTGGAAATTTCGAGGAGCGTCTGGCTGCGGCTTCCGGAGGGAATGCGGCGCTCTCCAATCTGGCGGTGGGCATTTCCGGAATTAGCGCAGCCCTCTTTGCTGGCGCTTCCTCGGTTTCGACATCCGCCTCTTCGACCATTGCCGAGAAGGAGGCTCAGACCCAGCGGCTGCGGGAAGTTTTCGTTCAGCGGGTGCGCGAAGTTCTCAATAGCGTCGGCACTGCCGTCACCGAAATCGGGAATACGGCCTCCTCCATGCATCAGCTGGTAAGCGACACCGAGAAGTATTCCGGACAAGCGGTCGCCGCGCTCGTCGATACAGGCGAGAACGTGGCGGGTGTGGCCGACGGCATAGGGCGGCTTAGCGAATCCATTGGCAAAATTAGTGAGACCGTCGCTTCCACAGCGGAAAAAGCGGACCTCGCGGTCGCTCAAGCGGAACAGGCGAACACCCTGATCCAAACATTGGCGCAGTCCGCCCAGACCATCGGCGAAGTTGTCACCATCATCAACGGCATCGCCAAACAGAGCAACCTGCTGGCGCTCAACGCGACGATCGAGGCCGCAAGAGCCGGAACGGCGGGGCGGAGCTTCGCGGTCGTTGCGCGCGAGGTCAAGATGCTGGCCAGCCAGACCGTCAAGGCGACCGAAGATATCCGCAAGCAGATCAGCGGCATCCAGGCCGCCACCCGGACAGCGGTCGGCGCAGTCGACACCATCAGCAATGAGGTCCGTGAGCTAAACCAGCTCACAGGCATCATGCGAACCTCCATCGACGGCCAATACGAAGCGACCCGCGATATCGCCTCCTTCGCAAATTCCGCGCGCGAAGCCACGACCGGGCTGACCGAGCGCATGAAGTCCGTCGACGATGCGATCCAGGTCAACAGCCTTGCCGGCGGTTGCATCCAGGAAAGTACGGTCAAGCTTTCGAAGAAGCTCGCGGAGCTTTCAAAGGATACGATCGTCCTTTTCGAGCAGGAAGCGGTGGTTGCTTGATGGCGGCCCGTGCGAAGTTGCAACTGGTTGCATTAAGGGAATGCATGGGCTAGACTTTGTGCAACTGGTTGCACAGAAGGTATCCGCCATGCCCTATCCCGAGCTGCTCAAGCCCCTCGACCTTGGCTTTACAACATTGCGAAACCGGGTGCTGATGGGCTCGATGCACGTCGGCCTTGAGGAGGCGCCAAACGGCTTCGAACGTCTTGCGGCATTCTATGCCGGGCGGGCGCGCGGCGAGGTTGGCCTGATCGTGACCGGCGGCGTCGCTCCGAACGAACACGGGCGCGTCATGCAGGGCGGCGCGATGCTGACAACCGAAGCCGAGGCTGAGCGCCACCGCACCGTGACCAGCGCCGTGCATGGCGAGGGCGGCAAGATCGCGCTGCAAATTCTGCACACCGGCCGCTATTCCTATCAGCCGGGCCTTGTCGCGCCTTCGGCGATCCGGGCTCCGATCAATCCGTTCGTCCCGCACGCCTTATCGAGCGGGGAGATCGAGCAGACCATCGAGGATTATGCGCGCTGCGCAGGGCTGGCTAAGCTGGCCGGCGACGATGGCGTCGAGGTGATGGGCTCGGAAGGCTATCTGATTAACGAGTTCATCGCGGCGCGCACCAATAAGCGCGAGGACGAATGGGGCGGCACCTACGAGAACCGCATCCGGCTGCCGGTCGAGATCGTCCGGCGCATACGCGCGCGCGTTGGGCCGGACTTCATCATCATCTACCGGCTGTCGATGCTCGATCTCGTCGAGGGCGGCTCCACGCGCGAAGAGGTGGTGCGGCTGGGCAAGGCAATCGAGGCGGCGGGCGCCACCATCATCAACACCGGTATTGGCTGGCACGAGGCGCGCATTCCAACAATCGCGGCTTGCGTGCCGCGCGCGGCTTTCGCCTGGGTGACGAAGCTCCTGAAGGGCGAAGTCTCAATCCCCCTCATCGCGACGAACCGCATCAACACGCCGGAGGTGGCCGAGCGGCTGCTAGCCGAAGGCTATTGCGACATGGTGTCGATGGCCCGGCCGTTGCTGGCCGATGCCTTCTTCGTGCGCAAGGCCCGCGAGAACCGCGCTGACGAAATCAACACCTGCATAGCCTGCAATCAGGCCTGTCTCGACCAAATCTTCGCCGGCAAAATCGCGTCCTGCCTCGTGAACCCGCTGGCGTGCCACGAGACGGAGGTGGTGATCGCGCCTGCTACAGCACACAAGCGGATCGCTGTGGTGGGGGCAGGGCCTGGCCGTCGAGTTTCGCCACGACGGCGGCCGGGCGCGGTCATGATGTCACCCTCTACGAGTTCGCATCCGGGATCGGCGGCCAGCTCAACATCGCTAAGAAGGTGCCGGGCAAGGAGGAGTTTCAGGAAACCCTGCGCTATTTCCGCCGGCACTTGGAACTGACGGGCGTAAAGGTGCGCCTCGGGACGCGCGCCGATGCGGAAAGCCTCGCCGGCGCGGGCTTCGACGAGATCGTGCTGGCGACCGGCGTCGTTCCCCGCGTGCCAGAAATCGAGGGCATGAACCATCCCAAGGTGCTGAGTTATTTGGATGTGCTTCGCGACGGGAAGCCCACCGGCGGCGTGGTCGCGGTGATCGGCGCGGGCGGGATTGGCTTCGATGTCGCGGAATATCTGGCCGCGCCGCATGAGCCGCTTTCCGCTGAGAGCTTCTTCAAGAGCTGGGGCGTGGACGCGAGCTATGCGACGCCTGGAGGCAGCCGCGAGCCTCAGGTGGAGCGGAGCGAGCGGCAGGTCGTTCTTCTTCAACGCTCGAAAGGCAAGCCCGGAGACAAGCTAGGCAAGACGACCGGGTGGATTCACCGCGCGGCGCTGAAGGCTCGCGGCGTGGCCTCCGCCGGCGATGCCATCTACCGGCGTATCGATGACGAGGGGCTGCACGTCACCATCGGCGGCGAGGATAAGGTGATCCCCGCGGATAGCGTGGTGATCTGCACCGGCCAGGAACCGTTGCGCGAATTGTATGGCGCGCTCAAGGAACGGGGCTGTTCCGTGCATCTCATCGGCGGGGCCGATGTCGCGGCGGAACTCGACGCGAAACGAGCCATCGATCAAGGAACGCGCCTTGCCGCAGCAATTTAGTGCGCAATGGTGTTGAAGGGGAGCTTCACAATACTGGCGTCGCACCCCCTCACCCCAACCCTCTCCCCATGGGAGAGGGAGTCCCGCCGTGCCCGCCGTTAGGGCGTCCCCTCTCCCCGCCGCATCCGCTTGCGGATGCGGCCACGTAGAGATGCAAGCTCGCCAAGGCGAGCTTGCTGGGAGAGGGTTGGGGTGAGGGGGAGCAACGCCAATATTGGCTGCAATCCTTCAACAGCGTTGCGTGCTCCATTCCCAAAGGAGGACACCGCCATGACTGCCTCACCCCAGCTCCAGCCTGCCGCCGCGGAGTTGCTGGCCAAGTGGCACGCGATGATTGCCGCGAACGACCTGAGCGAGCTTCGCTCCATCGTCCATCCGGACGTGATCTTCCGCTCGCCTGTGGCATACAACGCCTATATGGGCGCCGATGCCCTGGTGCTCGCGCTTACAGCCGCCGCGACGGTGTTCCAGGACTTCACCTATTATCGCCAAGCAGCGACCCCCGATGGGCTCAGCGCCGTACTCGAATTCGGCGCCAAGGCAGGCGGCAAAGAGGTCAAGGGCATCGACTTCATCCGCTTCGACGAGGATGGCAAGATCGCCGAATTCGAGGTGATGATCCGGCCGCTGAGCGGATTGCAGGCCCTGGCCCAGGAGATGGGCAAGCGCGTGGGCGCGGCGTTGCCGGATTACAAGGAAAAGCGCTGACCGTGGCCGGCGACGTATTGCAACATGCGCTCCTGACGGCTTTAATCGAGCGGCCCTGCTCCGGTTCCGAGCTGGCGGGCCGCTTCGACCGCTCCATCGGCTACTTCTGGCAGGCGACGCATCAGCAGATTTATCGCGAGCTGGCGCGCCTTGAGGCGGCCGGCTGGATCGAAGGCTTGCCGCAGGAAAGCGGGCGGGGGCGCAAGCGGAAATACCGGGTTTTGCCCGCAGGCAGCGAGGAGCTGGAGCGCTGGGTTGGGGAAGCCTTGAGCCCCTTGCCGATCCGCGACGAGCTTCTGGTGCGGCTGCGCGGGGCTGCCGTTATCGGCTCTACTTACCTTGCTGATGAGTTGGAGCGCCTTGCGGTCCATCATCGCGAAAAGCTTGGCTCCTACCGGAAGATCGAAGCGAAGGATTTCCCGTCCGGCAGCCCGTCTCGGGAGCAGAAGCTGCGCCACCTCGTGCTTAAGGCCGGAATTGAGTTCGAGAGCCAGCGCGCGGCTTTTTGCGAGGAAGCCATCGCGATCCTCAAAATGACGTGAATTTTACCGGCCTATTGTGCCCTGAAAGTCCCCTCTCACCTCACGGATGGGTGGCGCCCAAAGCTCCATCTGCGGGTTAAGGCAATGTAAAGCCGTGTAGGACGCGCATCATGGTTAATTCCGATAGGGTAAACGCGGACTCGCGATGTATTTTTCACGCGTATTCGGCCGAATTTTTCCGCGTTTTTGGCCAATTTCTGCGTTCAGGAACTCCCTTTAAATATATTTGCAACTTTAATATTAACCATGAAATGGCGCATCCGTCACCGCTCGCGCTAAACCGCCCATAAATATTCCCGTTAAAATTCATCGCCTTAGCTATATTAACGCTTCAGAAAGGCGCATTCAGCTACATTTGCGTATTAAAGAAGAACGCGGGAGCAATGCAGAAAATGCGGCCGGATGCGAAGAATAGAGTTAAGGCGCGGTTAAATAATACCGGCGGTCCTCATGCTGAGGTGGCCGTCGCGGCCGAGCACGATGTGGTCGTGCACGGTTACGCCGAGCTTCGTTGCCACGTCCATGATCTGCTTCGTCATCTCGACATCGGCCTTGGACGGCGTCGGATCGCCCGAGGGATGATTATGGGCGAGGATGATCGCCGAGGCCGAAAGCTCAAGCGCGCGCTTCACCACCTCGCGTGTATAGACCGGCGTGTGGTCGATGGTGCCGCGCGTTTGCACCTCGTCCGAGATCAGCTTGTTGCGCCGGTCGAGGAACAGGATGCGGAACTGCTCCCGGTCCTCGAAGGCCATCGCCGAGCGCAGGTAGGACAGCACCGTCGACATGGCAGCCAGAACGGGGCGCTTCTTCACTTCGCCCTGGGAGGTTCTCAAGGCAGCCGCTTGGATAATTTTGATTTCTGTAACGACCGCATCGGTGACCCCCTCTACTTCCAGCAATCGCTCGGGGCTCACGGCCACGGCCTCCGCGAACGAGCCGAACCGTGCCAGAATGTCCTTGGCCAGCGGCTTCACATCGCGGCGCGGGATCGCTCTGAATAGGATCAGCTCCATTAGCTCATAGTCGGGAAGCGCATCCGCCCCGCCCTCGCGAAAGCGCGTGCGAAGCCGGTCGCGGTGCCCCCAATAATGTGGAATGGGCCTTGGCGGCTGCGGGAGCGAAACGTTGGCGGTCCCCGCCTCAAGCGCCAGCAGCTCGCCCAACGGGCTCTCTTCAAAGCTATTCGGCATGGCAATACCGGAGTTTACGCAAAACAACCCCCGGCCCGGCTGGCCTGCATATTCAATATTTACAATAATATCTTTAAAAAGGAAAGCTACAATTGCGGCGGATAGGGCGGCTTGTGCCATCCTCTTGGACTATATGTAAAAACCTCCACGCCGGTTGGCGTGACGCCCACGGTGTGCTCGAATTGCGCCGACAGCGAGCGGTCCCGCGTGACCGCCGTCCAGCCATCCGACAGCATCTTCACATGCGCCTTGCCGAGATTGATCATGGGCTCGACAGTGAAAATCATCCCGGCCTGAAGCACCGCACCTTCCCCTGGCGTACCGTAATGCAGGATGTTCGGCTTGTCGTGGAAGACGAGGCCTACGCCATGCCCGCAGAAATCCCGGACGACGCTGCAACGCTCGCCCTCGGCAAAACTTTGGATCGCATAGCCGATATCGCCCACGGTGGCGCCGGGCCTGATGATGGCGATCCCGCGCATCATGGCTTCGTATGTAACTTCGATGAGGCGCTCGGCCCTGCGGGAGATGCGGCCTACCGTGTACATGCGGCTTGAATCGCCGTGCCAGCCACCGGCGATGAAGGTCACGTCCACATTGAGGATGTCGCCCTCGATAAGTGTCCTGGAGCCTGGAATTCCGTGGCAGACCACATGGTTGAGCGAGATGCAGCAGGATTTGGGATAGCCGCGGTAGTTCAGGGTCGCGGGCACTATCCGATGCTGCATCGCGAAGCCAAACACCAATTGGTCGATGAACTCGGTGGTGACGCCCGGCCGGATATGCTCAGTGACGAGATCGAGCGCTTCGGCCGCTAGATGCCCGGCCCGGCGCATACCCTCGAAGCCTTCCGGCCCGTAAAGCGTGATCTTACCTTCGTTCGCAAGCCTGAGCGGCGCGCCATGATTTGATACATTCATGATATTGAGTTCGGCGCTGGGGCCGCCAATGTTGCCGGTTGCGTTGTGCGCGGCTTTCCCGGATGCTTTCGAGCGGCGCGGCGATGTTCTAGAACTCGTATATGGCAGCTATAATGGAAAGTCTCAACACCTCCCGCAAAGAAGTAACCGCCGCGCTCCTCGTGATCGGCGACGAGATCCTTTCCGGCCGCACGAAGGACAAGAATATCGGCTTCATCGCCAGCCACTGCACCGGAATTGGCATCCGGCTCAAGGAAGTGCGTGTCGTCGCCGACGACGAAACGGCAATAATTTCCGCCGTGAATATCCTGCGGGATGCCTACACCTACGTCTTTACGACTGGCGGCATCGGGCCGACCCACGACGACATCACCGCGGACAGCATTGCGCGTGCCTTCGGTGTTTCCATCGATATCGATCCGCGTGCGGTGGCCCTCATGCGCGAGCGCTATGCCGAGGCGGACCTCACCCCGGCCCGCCTGCGCATGGCGCGTATCCCGGCCGGGGCGGAGCTGATCGAGAACCCGGTTTCCAAGGTGCCTGGCTTCATGATCGGCAATGTGGCTGTCATGGCCGGCGTGCCCGCCATCATGCAGGCCATGCTGCTTGCGGTGACGCCCAGCCTGAAAACGGGGGCCAAGCTTCTTTGCGAGAACATCCGCGTCAACGCCCCTGAAAGCAGAATCGCTCTTCCGCTCGCGGAGGCCCAGCGCGCGTTTCCCGATGTGGCGATGGGCAGCTATCCCTTTTTTGAGGACGGACGCTATGGCACCAACCTTGTGCTGACATCGGCGGACGCGGCGCTTCTTGCGCGGGCGAGAGTGGACCTCATCGCGCGCCTGCCGCGGGATATCGGTTTTTGCGGATGACGGCGGGAAACACGCCGCCTTCAAGATATGCGGCAGAGAGGAACGCGCGGCGGGTGGCCTCGCAATAGTCTCTGAGGTCCGGCTCCGCGCCGGGTTCGATTGCCAGCACGGCCACCCAGCGCCGGCGGCAAGCTCCCGCAGAGCTTACCGGATTTCAGCCCGTGAAGAGGGCATCTAAGCCCCCTCCTGGTATGAATCTGTGAGCCTTTCGTGGTCTTGCCGGTCATGTGCCCTTACGGGAGCGGTGGCAAGCGTCACGTTATTGGCGCGCCACTCCTCGCGGCGCAGCAGTTCTTCCTTCCTCTTGCCGGCGTCCTTGCCCTGTACTCTGGTGGCTGCCATGGCGGCACCCACCATCATCGCCAGAACGAGCGCGCCCAGGGCTACCCAGTGTGCTGTAGTCAGCGTGCTGAGGTCGCCAGCGAGTTTCGAGAAGATATAGCCCCAGAACAGCATGAATGGCACCCACATCACCGCGGAGGCGACATTTGCGGCCTGGAAGGTGAGATGGCCCATGCGCATGATGCCGCCCACAAGCGGGATCGTCGGACGCACCGGCCCAAGGAAGCGGCCGATGAAGATGGCCAGGAAGCCGAATCTGCGGAAGAAAAGCCTCGCCTTGGCGACCGCCGCTTTCTCGCGGTTGAGCGGCCAATGGTGCACGATACTGGGGCCAATCCAACGGCCGATCCAGTAGGTTACAGCATCGCCAACCACGGCTCCCGCGATGGACCAGCCAATGACCGTACCGCCATCGAGCTGGCCTTGCTGGATCGCGAAGCCTGCAAAGACCATGATGAAAGTAGCGGGAAAAAACAGACCGACGAGGACCAGCGATTCTCCGAAGGCCATGATGCCCAATATGGGGCCGGCGAAGTCCTTATGGTGCAACACATAAGACTTTAAAATTTGTGGATCGAGCGATCCAATGGCTTCAAACAGCGTCACAGCAACCCTTTCCCTACTACCCAGGAGGCGTAGCCTCCGGTTGGCCTGCGCACCGTCCGGCATGCCAGCGTTGCGCCCTCAGCTTCCCGCTCAACGGGCACTTCTTCCAAACAGCTCACCTAAATGGCCAAATTTGTGCGTTTTCTTTGCCAACTAAACCGTGTATCGCAAAATTCTATCCACCTGTTGCTAAAATCCCACCGGCGGCCTGTGCCGGCCCGGTGGCGCTCCTCTCTATAAGCCGCAAAAATTCCTCCCGCGCCTTGGGCATCGCCTTGCCGGTGTCGGCAAAGGCATGTGTATTCAGGAAATAGCCGGTCATGGCGAGGCCCCGCAAAACGTCGCGCCCGGACGGCAGGCCCGGCATAGCGCCATCCAATAAGAAGGCAGGCAATGGCAAAAGTTTGTCCCGGTACGGCTCGCCTGCATCCTGGCTCACAGCCTGCCCCGACCTTGGCGAGACGTAAATGAGGGCTTCGCTGCGCCCGGTGGCCGCGCATTTGGAAAGATCGAGGCCGAAGCCAAGCTCGTCCAGCAATGTAAGCTCGAAGCGGGTGACAGACGCGGGAAAAGCAGCGCTCCCGGCGAGCGCCAGGCAACCGCTCAAGGCGCTGAACAGCCTGGGATGCGGATCGCGCTCGGGCAGCACCTGGAGCAGCGCCACGACAGCGTTCGCGCCGGCAAGCGCGATATTGTCGTCGAGGATGCGTGCGGCGGTAGGCTCGGTAAGCTCCACGGTGTAGACGCCGAGCTGGCCTTCGAGGCGGGCGCGCCATTCGACCCTGAGGCCGTTGCCGGTTTGCAGGATGGGCCGGATGCGCCGCGACCGCCCGCCTTTGACAAGCCCATGCGTGCGGCCATTGGCGCGCGTGAAAATGTTGGCGATGACACCAGTCTCGCCGTGGGGACGCCCGCCCAGGAATATGCCGTCGTCAACCCATCTCATGAATTCGCCCAAAGTGACCGCCACCCAGGCAATCTAGCATTCCTGGCGGCCTTTCGCATTAAATCCCGGACAACTCCCGGTCAGCCTCATTTCCTGGGCTGGCCGGCTGAGACAAAGCGCTTCCAATTGGGGCCCGCAGAGCCACTTGCAAAATAGCAGCGGCGCGCGGAATTTTTCGTCCTGATGGGGGATGAAGCGAAGCGTCCGTACCGCGAGTCAGGCATGGTGCTTTTGCAACAAACCACCAGCCGAATCGCGACGCGGACATGCCTCTGCGCGAGACGTTAACCAGCACCTGGGATCACATTCAAGGTTTTCTTTTCCCGATGCTGCGGGAAGAGGTGGGTCCGCTGACCGCACAGCATGAGCGGCTGGTAGTCGTCCTCGATCTGGCCAGGGTCGAGGCTTTTGTGCCGATGTGGCTGGGAATACCAAAGCGGAAACTTATAGTTAGGCTGCCGCACACTCGCACGTGACACAAACCGGCGCTTCGGGGAAGTATACGGTTCACGTATTGCCATGGCAGAGCCCCGCGAAGCCGCCGGCGCCGATAAAGCCGCCGCCGATGCGAGGTTTTGGACGCCCAATCACGCCGCAAACCGCAACGCGTGGCAGGTTGCGCGGACAAGACAGCGGGAGGCGAAAGATCACCGCCTGCCTGGTCAAGCTTGGCGTCAGCCTTAGAACTTCACGCGCAGACCGGTAGCAAAGTTGGTGGTCTCGTGTTGGACGTTCCCCCAGCCGCCGGGTCACGGCTTCATCGCGCCCGCGGCGTTGGTGTAGCACGCGTAGAGCGATGTCGAACCGCAGATGTAGAGTCTATTTCGTAGCATGCCGCCAAAGGTCAGATTGGCGACGGTCTCCGGCACATGGATCTTGCCGAGCAGCTGGCCTTCGGGACTGTAGCAGCGAACGCCATCCTCCTTTGGGTCCGCCCGGCCCATGGAGCACCAGATATTCCCATCGGCGTCGCAGCGCATCCCATCGGTAAAACCAGGAGCGAAGTCCTTGGCGAGTACTCCGCCGTTCGATACCTTCCCCGAGTCAATATCGACGTCGAACACACGGATCCACGCTGGATTTCCCTCTCCCTCGGTGATGCCTGAGTCGATGACGTAGAGCTTCTTCTCGTCGGGCGAGAACGCAATGCCATTGGGCATCACGAAGTCGCCGGCGACGGCCTTGGTGTCGCCGGATTTTGGATCGACCCGAAAGACGTTGCACTTTTCCTGCTCGACCGGTTCCTTCAAGCCCTCATAGTCACCCTTGATCCCGTAGCTCGGATCCGTGAACCAGATCGTGCCGTTGGAAGCGACGGCGACGTCGTTGGGTGAGTTCAGCTTCTTGCCGTTGTACTTGCCGGCAATGATGGTAATCGAGCCGTCAAGCTCGGTACGCGTGACGCGCCGGCCGCTCTGCTCGCAGGTGATCAAGCGTCCTTCCCGATCGATGGTATTGCCGTTTGAATTCATCGACGGCTGGCGAAAGACGCTGACGTGGCCGTCGTCCTCGGAGTAACGCATGATGCGATTGTTGGGAATGTCACTGAAGAGCAAATAGCGCCCGGCCGGGAAATAGACCGGGCCTTCAGCCCAGCGGAAACCGGTGGCGACGCGCTCGACCGCGCCGATCCCCGTGTTGCCTTTGAAACGCTTGTCGAGAGATTCGATGTGCGGATCCGGATAGCGCGAGCCGGACAGCGGCCCCAAAGGTAGCGGTTGGGTGTCTCGGAGCGGAACCCCCGTTTCGCCGAGCGGCCGCTCGGTCGCCGCCTTGGCAGCAATCAGAGACGCGGCCGACGCTGCAGCAGCTGCTGCTGTTGTCAAGAATGCGCGTCTATTCATTACTTCCTCCCTATGCCATCAGGAGAGAACCCACTTCAGAACAGATCACACCGAATCCGCTCAGGGCCGTAGCGACCCCGCAACCAGTCAACAACCTAGGGTGGCGACATTAAGAATGCGTTCGTTGCGGCAGCGCTGGATGCCCAGGCGGCGGCGCAATTGGCGGCCGCCTGGCTCGGCTTCCCACATTGGCATTCGCGGTCTCATCCAATTTTGCTATACTGAGTTCACGCCAAAACCCTAAAATCCTTTGGGTTGATGACGCGGAAGTTGTCCGTGACCGAATCGCACAGATCCGCCCAGTTTTGCGGGACTTTCTCGCGTAAAAAGGTGAGCACTTCGTCCGCGAACTCCCGCGACGTGGCGTAGCACTTGTTGTGCGTCACACGCTTGTGCATCGCGCCCCATAATCGCTCGATGGAGTTCAGATGCGGGCAATAGGGAGGGATGAAGTGCAGCCTGATCCTGCGGCCGGGCTGGGCCAGCCAAGCTTGCACAAGCTTGGCATGATGATAGCGCGCATTGTCCAGGTAAACATGGATGATCGCCATTAGCGGATACAGCGCTTCGAGCGATTCCAGCAGCCTTATCGTCGAGGCGGCGTCGATGGTTTCTGCTTCGATCATGCGGGTTTGCCCGGTCTCAAGGTCAATGGCGCACAAGTGAGCGCTTGCCGCTCACGAAAAACGTTCGCTTATGAATATTGATACGCTGGCGCCCGCTCGTCTGCTCGATTGCCAGCTTTTCTTCCTTGGGCGCCCAGCAGCCAACCGGCCGTGCGGCATGGGTTGGGTGCACCGCGTCCACGAACAGCACGGCCTCGTCTGGGCCAAGCGCGTTCCGCAGCTTCTCGTAACCTTCGATGAACGCCCGCTGTTTTTCCTCATCGAGCTTGCGGCCGATGACTTCCGGCTTGTGGTATTCCAACCCCAGCCGGTGCAGCAAGGCGATCAACTCCGCGCGGCTTTCGTAAACCACGCCGAATTCCCGCTCGATGAAGGCTCCGATTTCGTGCGTGCTGCGCGGCAAGGCCTGGGCAACGCAGGCCTTCAGCGCCTCCTCTTGCTCCGTGGAAAGACGGCTCGAACTGCCTCCGGCATCGAACTGTTCCAGGCCCGCGATCCCGCGCTCGCCGTAGAGCTTGCCCCAGCCTCTGACCGTATCGTCATCGAGATAGAGAACCTCGGCCACCCGCTCGCAGCTCAAGCCGTCATCCAGAAGCAGGATGGCGTTCGCCTGGCGCGCAATCCGATGCTCCGCCGAGCCGTCGCGTGCCAGCGACAGCAGTTCCTTCCGTTCAGCAGTGCTCAGAAATTCCCCACGAATCATGCTGCCCACGCAAATCCTGTTCGCCTAACTTTGCAAGCACTTTCTGCCGGGTTTTCAATGAGTCAGGGTATACTTCCATGGTTTTTTGCGCGCCGGTTTCGTGAAGAGACGCTGCTGCACCTGCGCGTTAGCTGGTCAGTTAATAGTCTTACTGAGTCACAAAGCCGCAGGGCCGTTCTGGGGGCAAATCAGCTAGGAGAAGCGATTCGCTCAATGAACGGGGGCCGCGAGGATGAACCTTTTCAGAAATACAACGGCGCACCACAGGCAGTTCCATGTAGCGGCCAATTAATAGCTTGTGTAGATGAAGCCGGCCCAGAAATAGGGGTGGTCGAAGATCCTGCCGTCGAGGCCCGCGGCGGCTTGTCTGCGCCTCTTGCCGCCGGTACCGGCAGCGCTCCGCGCCGGCGTCCAACAGCGCATTCCACACGGCGCCGGAGCCTGTACCCGGCTTGAGCGTAGGGCGGCTGACAACGACGGAAGCGGAAGGCCTCGCAAGCTTAATCTCTGCCCGGACTTCGTACCCGTTTGCTCCAGCATCCATTAAGCCCGCCGCCGTATCTTGAGCGGCGAACTTCCGGAAATTCCGCCCGGATCGCGGAATTCACGCATCGGCTTGGGACAAATGGTATGAGCTGGGACAGTTTTCGAATTCGCACCATGCGCCGGGACGAGATCGCAATCGCAATCGCCTGGGCCGCTGACGAAGGCTGGAATCCCGGCCTTTCCGACGAAAGCTGCTTCGCTTCCGCCGATCCCGAAGGCTTCCTTATCGGCGAATATGAGGGCAAACCGGCAGCCACCCTCTCGGTTATAAATTACGACGAGCGGTTTGCCTTCCTTGGCTTCTACATCGTGCGCCCGGATCTCAGGGGGCGCGGCTTCGGGATGCGCATCTGGAACGCCGGCATGGCACATGCGGGCCCGCGCACGGTGGGCCTCGACGGCGTCACCGCCCAGCAGGACAATTACACGAAATCCGGCTTCAAACTCGCGTACCGCAACATCCGCTTTGGCGGCATCCCGTCCGGCTTGGATGCGTGGGCTGCGACGGTGCCGCTGCCGGAGGTGCCATTCGATACGATCGTGCAGAACGATGCGGCAGTTTTTCCGGCGCACCGGCCTGAATTCCTGAGGGCATGGATAGGAGCCCCAGGGCATACCGGCCGGGCGATTATTCGCGACGGGCAGCTCTCGGCCTGGGGCGTCATCCGGCCATGCCGCCAGGGCCGCAAGATCGGTCCCCTGGTTGCCGCCGGCGGCCCGGACGCCGAGGCGGTGTTCGCCGCGCTCGTGAACCGCGAAGGGGGCGAAGTGTTTCTCGACACGCCGCAACCTAATCCCGAGGCAGTGGCGCTGGCCGAAGCGCATGGACTAACTCCAGTGTTCGAAACCGCACGCATGTATACGGGTGCGATCCGGCCGGTGGCGCTTAATCGCGTGTTCGGAGTGACATCGTTCGAGCTGGGATGAGCGGGGCGCAGCGGGCTGCGTTCCGTATCATGCCGCTGGGTAGGAGCCCGCACCCCATACATAAATGCTGGCGAACAGAAATAGCCAGACCACGTCCACGAAGTGCCAGTACCAGGCGGCGGCTACGAATCCGAAATGCTGCTTCGGCGTGAAGTGTCCGGCGACGGCCTGAAACAGGATTACCGTGAGGAAGACGGTACCCGCGATCACGTGAAAGCCGTGGAAGCCGGTGGCCATGAAGAAAGTCGCGCCGTAAATGTGTCCCGCAAAGGAGAAACCCGCGCGGGAATACTCGTAGGCTTGGCAGAACGTGAAGGTAATGCCCAGCAGGATGGTAAGCGCCAGCCCGGCGATGACGTTTCTGCGCTCCCCTTTCAGCAGCGAATTATGCGCCCAGGTGACGGTTCCCGCCGAGGCGAGAAGAACGAGGGTGTTGAAGAGCGGCAGCCCCCACGGGTCGAAAGTGTGGCTGAACGCCGGCGCATCCGGCACCGGCGGCCACTTGCCGCCCAGGACCTGGTCGCGGCCCACAACGCCGATCGCTTGCCCATCGGGAAGCTTCGAAACATCGGCCGGAAATAGCGAAACGTCGAAGTAGGCCCAGAACCAAGCCGCGAAGAACATCACTTCCGAGGCGATGAACAGGATCATGCCGTAGCGCATCGCTAGCTGCAGCAGAGGCGTGTGCGTCTTCTTGTACACCGCCTCGACAACGATTTCGCGGAACCAGGCGAACATTGTTCCGAGAACGCCCGCGGCCCCCACGGCGAAGATCCAAGGTCCGTGCAGCCCGAATACGCCATCGGCACTCTTCATCCAGACGACCGCGCCAAACAGCATGACCAGCGCCGAGAAAGACGCCACAATTGGCCAAGGGCTTGGGTCCGGCAAATAATAGCCATCATGCCTCACCGCGCTTTCAGCCATGCCGTCCTCCGCGCTGATCTGCCTTTTGAACTGCCATTGCCGGACCATTGGCATTAATCTTCAGGAATTTCACGGCACGGTCCAGCTTCGGCGGTTTAACTTTGAAAAAGGTATAGGAAAGCGTCATGTCGCGGAGGGATTTGGCGCTTGCGTCGCCGAGCATCGCGGGATCGAGAAAAAAGGAGACCGGCATCGCGGCCGTTTCACCCGGTTTGAGCGTTTGCGCGGTGAAGCAGAAGCACTGAATCTTGGTGAAATACGCACCCATGTAGCCGGGGCTGACGTTGAAGACCGCCGAGCCGGTCACGGTCTCGCTGGACCTGTTGGTGGCGCGGAAAAAGGCAAGCTTGCTTTCTCCCACGTGGAGCTGAAGTTCGGGCTGCTCCGGCTCGAAGCGCCAGGGCAGGCCGGGTGCAACGTTGGCATCGAGGTGCACGGTCACAATCTGGGGGTAGATCCTGTCCGGTGCGCTGCTTGCCCGTTGCGGCGTGCCGGCATATCCGGTGGCGGCACAGAACATGCGGTAGAGCGGCACAGCCGCGAAGGAAAGGCCGCCCATGAACGCTACGAACCCAACGAGTGCCATGGCGAGGCGGCGGTTGCTTCTGGCCCTGGCAGAGTACATGGCGTAGCTCCCTTGCTTCCTGCTCAGCGAATCTGCGGCGGCTCGGCGTAGGTATGGAACGGCGGCGGCGAGGACAGCGACCATTCGAGCGTCGTGGCACCAGCGCCCCAGGGATTCGCGCCCGCCTCCCGCCGGCGCAGGTACGCATCGGCAAGAACCGCCAGGAAGAACAACACGCTTATTCCGCTGACGTAAGCGCCGACGGACGAGATAAAGTTCCATCCCCAGAACGCATCCGGATAATCGGCGTAGCGCCTGGGCATCCCGGCAGCGCCCAGAAAGTGCTGCGGGAAGAAAGCGAGATTGACGCCCACAAACATGGTCCAGAAGTGCAGTTTCCCGCCGAATTCAGAGAGCATGTAGCCGGTCATTTTGGGGAACCAGTAATAAAAGCCCGCAAAGATCGCGAACACGGCACCCAGCGACAGCACGTAATGGAAGTGCGCCACGACATAGTAGGTCTGGTGCAATTCCCGGTCGATGGGCGCATTGGCGAGCACGACGCCTGTCACGCCGCCGATGGTGAACAGGAAGATGAATCCAACCGCCCACAGCATCGGCGTTCGCAGCTGGATCGAGCCGCCCCACATGGTTGCGATCCACGAGAAGATCTTGATGCCGGTCGGTACGGCGATCACCATGGTGGCGAAGGCGAAATAGGCTTGCGTGTAAACGCCGATGCCGGTCGTGAACATGTGGTGCGCCCAGACGGAGAAGCCGATTACGCCGATGGCAACCATTGCGTAGACCATGCCCAGATAGCCGAAGATGGCCTTTTTCGAGAAGGTGGCCACGACCTGGCTCACGATGCCGAACCCCGGCAGGATCATGATGTAGACCTCGGGGTGGCCGAAGAACCAGAAGAGATGCAGGAACAGGAGCGGATCGCCGCCGCCTTGCGGATCGAAGAAGGTGGTGCCGAAATTGCGGTCGGTGAGCAGCATGGTGATGGCGCCTGCGAGCACCGGCAGCGCCAGCAGCAGCAGGAACGCAGTCACCAGGATCGACCAGACGAAAAGCGGCATCTTGTGCAGCGTCATGCCGGGCGCGCGCATGTTGAGAATGGTCGTGATGAAGTTGATCGCGCCGAGGATCGAGGAAACGCCAGCGAGATGGATCGCGAAGATCACGAAATCCATGGCCGGGCCGGGATGGCCGGCGATGCTGAGCGGCGGGTAGAGCGTCCAGCCGCCACCGAAGCCCTTCGAGCCGGGCGCGCCATCCGCGAACAGCGACAGGATCAGAAGCGTGAACGAGGCCGGCAAGAGCCAGAACGAAATGTTGTTCATGCGCGGGAAGGCCATGTCCGGTGCGCCGATCATCAGCGGCACGAACCAATTGCCGAAGCCGCCGATGAGCGCCGGCATGACCATGAAGAAGATCATAACCAGGCCGTGCGTTGTCACCACGACGTTATATTGCTGAACGTTATCGAAAACCTGCAGGCCGGGATTTTGCAGCTCGGCGCGGATCAGAATGGACAGGGCGCCGCCAAACAGGCCGGCCATGATCGCGAAGATCAGGTAAAGGGTGCCGATGTCCTTGTGGTTCGTCGAGAACAGCCACCGGGCCACAAAACCTGGCCGGTGCTCATCCAGCGATGCCGTCGCACTGTATGCCATGATGATCGGAGCTCTTACCTTGGTCTTTGTTCAGCGTTTCCCTGCCGCGTGTTCAGCCGCTATCGCGAGGCGCCCTGGCGCTGTGGCGGCCCAGACCAATTTGTCTGCTAACGGTGTTTCCTGCCCCCGGGTTGCTTCGCGGCTGAAGCCGTTCGCAATGACGGCTGGCGCGGATTGCGCATTCGCCTGCTTCTTCATGCCCGCGAGCCACTTTTCGTAGTCATCCCAGGCGACGGCCCTGACGGCGATAGGCATGTAAGGATGACCTTGCCCGCATAATTCGGAGCATTCGCCGTAATATGTGCCCGGCTCGGTGGCGATGAACCAGGTGCGGTTAACACGGCCCGGTATGGCGTCCGCGCGGCTGCCGAAGGCTGGTACCATCCATTCGTGTACGACGTCCGCGCCCGTCACTAGGACCTGCACCACCTTGCCAACGGGCACGACCATCTCGTTATCGACCGAAAGCATCCGGAGCTGGCCCGCCTTGAGATCGCTGGCGTCGACCGGCATCGAGTAGAAGGACACCTTCTCGTCCGGATATTCGTAGGACCAGAGCCATTGCTGGCCGGTCGCCTTCACGACCACATCCGCCTTCGGAAATTCATACTGGTAGAACAAGAGCTTGAAAGACGGGATCGCAATCGCCGCCAGGATCAGAACAGGAATGACCGTCCAGAGTATCTCGATAACGGTGTTATGCGATCGCGTGGAGGGCACCGGGTTGTTGCTCTCGCGGTAGCGGTAAATCACCCAGGCCAGAAGCCCCATCACCAGCAGAACCACCAGGACGAGGAAGACGTGCATGAACGCATTGAAGCTGTCCATCGCCGCCATGACCGGGGATGCCGGCCGCTGGAACAGGACCTGCCATGCGTGCGGCGCGCCTTCGAAGGCGAAAGCCGGCCGGAAGCCTGCAAGCGCTGCAGTGGCAGAAAAGACTATTAGCGCGCGAATCCGAGCTTTCATCTCCGGACCTTCAGCGTCCACCCCGAACCACCAATATTGGTCGCCGCTTAGGGGTTGAGTAGTCGGACTTTCGGCTAAAACGCCCCACTAACGCAATTACACCACGTTCCGTTGAATTTTCAGCTGCACTATCGCGCGCGTTGGCGCGGTGCGCACAAGGTTTGTGCCCGCGTTTGCTTCATTTGACCCTGTGGGAACCGCCCCGCGCGATCTTCCTTTTCACAGAATAGGCGCGCCGATACACAAACGCGTGAGTAAAGCGCTTCATCTGCCGAGGCACGATCATCCTGCACTGCGCCACTTTACACGCCGCGGGTTCCGCGGAGGAGTTATACGAAATCCGCCTGAACAGTTCCCAGGCCGTTCCGGAAAAGCCCCCCAAGACTTTGCCGGGGTCGCGGCCGGGACCGATGCAAGCGGGCTTGGCATTGCGCCTCCCGTCAATATCTTTAAAAGCGGTATATTTCGCGTAAGCCCTTATCGTGGTTAATGACGCTATGGTTTTTCTGCCGGGCTTGGGTGCAGCCTTCTTCGGCCTGCTTGGCCTCTTCGCCCCGAATTCGCTATGCGCATCGGCCCATTGAAACAGATCGCCCTGCGCTTTCGTCGCCGCCGCCTTGGTCCAGGCCTTCCCCTTGGTTTCCCACTCGATCCAAGCCGTCACGAAGCTAATCGCCCCGCCCGCATCGGCGAGAGCGATGGGAGATATGAAGTGCGAGAGATAGCCGGTCCCGGTGATGGGCAGCGGCGCCTTTTCCGGGGCGATGCTTTCGATCTGAAGGTGATCGCTGCTGGCAAACAGATACTCCCGCGCATGGATGATGCGGATGCGCACGGTTTGGCCCGTGACCGGGTTCACCCAGTCGATTTCATGGCGGGTCGTATGGGGGGAGTTGCCGCCAATCGGCTCGCGCGCTGACCGTACTTCGCCCGGCTGCCGCGCCAGCTCGGCGGCAACTTTCTTGCGCGCCTCGGTAACATTGCGCGCGCGAACCGTTACCTCCTCCGCGCCATCAGGCGTTGTTGCAATGAGCACATCATAGCCTGCGCCCCAATAGGAGCCGCCGCTATGGTGGCGCGACAGCTTCACAGTAAGCCCGTTCTGGCGGATCGCACGCGCCGCGTTCATGCCGCCCGTCGATCGGGATCGTCTGCCGGCTTCGCTGCTCGAACGCTTTTCCGATGACGGCGCGCCGTGCCGGGACACCCCCGGTATGATGCAGCTGATCGCGCTGCTCCGTTTCATCGGCCCCATCACTGGAGGCCATGGGCACGCTCGATAACGGCTTTCCCCGATCCGCAGAGGATGCTCGTCGCCAGCAAGCGAAGCCTTGATTTACGGTTTGCACTCCTGATCCAGAGGAGTACCGGTGTGACGCAGCAGGAACAAAATCCTCGAGTCCACGAGCGGTGGGCGCATCTGCGCTTCTCCGTTATCGGACAGCTGTTGGCGGCGCCGCCGCCCAAGGGTGAGCTGCGCGCCGCGATCGAGGCGCTTGCCGCGCGCCAATGGCGCCACCCCACCACGGGCAAGCCCGTCCGCTTCGGCGTCTCCACCATCGAGCGCTGGTACTACCGCGCCTTAAAGGTACGCAGCGACCCGGTGGGCGTGTTGCGGCGCAAGCTGCGCAACGATGCCGGTCAGCAGATCGCGATGAGCGATGCCGTGCGGCAGGCTGTGCTGGCGCAATACGCCGCGCACAAGAGCTGGAGCGTCCAGCTGCATCACGACAACCTCGCCGCTCTGGCCGGGACCAGGCCCGATCTCAAGCCCGTGCCGTCCTACACCACGCTGCGCCGCTTCTTCAAGGCGAACGGTCTCGACAAGAGGCGCCGCGTCACATCACGCCAAACCGCGGGCGCTGACCGCGCCGAGGCGCGGCTTGCCGATCGCGAGATCCGCGGCTATGAGGCCGGGTATGTTGGCGGCCTCGTACATTGGGACTGCCATTACGGCTCCAGGAAGGTGCTGACGGCGCGCGGAGAGTGGCTCACGCCCGTCCTGTTCGGCGTGCTTGACGATCGTTCGCGTCTTGCCTGTCATCTGCAATGGTATCTGGCCGAGAGCGCCGAGGTCATCGCCCACGGTTTCACGTGCCTTCGTTGGGCTGTTCCAGACCTGGGCGACGTCGCCGTCGACCTGTTGCGCAGCCTGGGCCACGGTCGCTGCGGCATTCGGGTTCAACGCTCTCGCGACGACATGCTGGATGTGCACGAGATCAGGTGAGGATCTGAAATTAAAGAGCAGCGGAATGTGGGCGGCCGCGAAGTCGGCCTCAAAACGCTCGAAGGCATCGACCCGTGCGCCAGCCCAGGTCATAATCCTTTGCTTGTCGTCGCCAACCGCTGTGATGGCGATGTTAGCGCCGCTGAAAGCCGGTGAACGAAACCGCTCTCGCGGTAGGTTGCTGCCTCACGGGCAGTATTTTTTTCTAAATCATCAATGCAAGCCGGCAGCTTCGATTGAGAATGGGACGTCAGTCTCACTCACAAGAGGAGTTGCGTATGAGTATCAGTCCGCTCCGCCAGCGCATGATTGGCGACATGACTTCCCGTCGTATTGGAGAGAAGGCCCAGAAGAACTACATCCGCTGCGTCAGGAGCCTTGCGGCGTTCATCGGCAGGTCTCCGGACACCGCGACGGCGGAAGACCTGCGACTTTACCGCATTCACCTGGTGGAGAGCCCGCTCGGGGCCTCCAGCGTGAACGCGTATATGTCGGCGCTGCGGTTCTTCTTCGGGATCACGCTAGACAGAGCAGACCTGCTGAAGTGCCTGTTCCACGTCTATGAATCCCCAAGGCTGCCTACCATCCTTACCCAAGAGGAAGTCGCCCGGCTGCTCGATGCCGCTCCGGGGGCCAAGTACAAGGCTGCGCTGAGCGTCGCCTACGGTGCTGGGCTCAGGGCCTCCGAGGTCCTGTCGCTGAAGGTCTCCGATATCGACAGCGGCCGGATGCTGCTGCGTGTCGAGCAGGGCAAGGGGCGCAAGGACCGCCTTGCCATGCTTTCCCCCTTGCTGCTCGACATCTTGCGCGAGTGGTACCGCATCGGCAGGCCGGCCGCCTGGCTGTTTCCAGGCCAGAACCCGGTCAACCCGCTGACCACGCGCCAGCTCAACCGCGCCTGCCATGCAGCGGCGCAGCTGGCGGAGATCGGCAAGCGCGTTTCGCTGCATACGCTGCGGCATAGCTTTGCGACCCACCTTCTGGAGCAGGATATCGATATTCGCGTGATTCAAGTTTTGCTCGGACACGCGAAGCTTAATACGACGGCGCTTTATACGCGGGTGGCCACCACCACGATCCGTAAGGTCATGAGCCCCTTGGACCGGCTCAGCCTGATCGAGACGAAGAAGGGCGAGCGCTCGAATAGCGCCAAGCGCGGTAGCGCAAAGAAGGGCGAGCCCAAGGCCTGAGCCGTCTTGGCTCATGCCGCGTCCCGCGCTTGAGGTTGCGGACATCTTCCGCGGCCACGGGGCTGCCTGGCGCAAGGCCAACGCCGGGCATTTAAGCCTCGGCCAGCTCAAAGCAATGGCCGCCATCGAAGCCTGCCGCACGGCGGAGCTTGGCGGCCATGTTGCGCGCTGCGGGGACTGCGGCCACACCGTCATCAGCTACAACTCATGTGGTAACCGGCATTGTCCCAAGTGCCAGGGGGCCGCGGCTCGGGTGTGGCTCGCGGAGCGCGAGGCAGATCTTCTGCCGCTGCCTTATTACCATGTGGTGTTCACGCTGCCCCCGGCGATTGGCGCCATCGCCTGGCAGAACAAGGCCCTGGTCTACGGCCTCCTGTTCAAGGCGGCGTCCGGAACCATGCTCACCATCGCCGCCGATCCCAAGCATCTGGGCGCCCGTATCGGCATGACCGCCGTGCTCCATACCTGGGGCTCGGCGCTCACCCACCATCCGCATGTGCATATGATCGTGCCCGGCGGCGGGCTGTCGCTTGATGGGGAACGCTTCGTGCCCTGCCGGGGCCGTCGCCGCCGCTTCTTCCTGCCGGTCCGGGTGCTGTCGCGGCTGTTCCGGCGGCTCATGCTGGAAAAACTTGCCGCCGCCTATGACAAGGGGCTTCTGACCTTAAAGGGCAGCCTCGCCAAGTTCGCGGCCCCGGCCGCCTTTGCCGCCGCACTCAAACCGCTGCGCTGGAAGAACTGGTTCGTCTACATCAAGGAGCCGTTCGCGGGGGCAAAGGGCGTGCTTAGTTACCTCTCGCGCTACACCCACCGGGTGGCGATCTCAAACAGAAGGCTCATCGCCCACGACGGGCGCGGCGTCACCTTCCGCTACAAGGATTACCGCGCGGACGGACTGGCCCGGTACAAGGTCATGACGCTGGCAACGGATGAGTTCATTCCCGCTTCATGCTGCACATCCTGCCCAAAGGCTTCCACCGCATCCGGCATTGCGGGCTGTTTGCCTCCGCAAGCCGTGCCGGCAATATCGCGCGGCTGCGGGAGTTACTCGGCGCAACGCCGGCTGCGGAGGCAAGCGCGGCTCCCAGTCCGGACGAGCCCGAAGAGACCGTCTTGCCGCCCTGTCCCTGCTGTGGCGGGCGCATGACCATCATCGAGTTCTTCGAGCGCGGCACGCTGCCCCGCTACCGGCCGCCAGCACCCGCTGTCATCTGGTTCGACACGTCATGAGGTCTGCCATGCTGCCCTGGACACCAATGCCGTTGCAGACAGCCGGCCGCAACGCCGCGCCAGCGGAGCCATGCCTGCGGAGCGTTCTGGTCAGCTGTCTGCAACGGCCGGCGAGCCCTCAGGCTCTGGGCTTTGAGCCGTTCTCCGGCGGTCTGCCGCTCCCCAGCACACCAACAGGCGCCGAAGTGCGCAACAGCTCCGGCTACCCGCGGGCATAAATCCCCATAGCGCGTCCCCCGTTGCCCGCGGTTTGCTGTCGATTTCGATAACGGGGCCGGTGTGTTCGATGCGTGAAGCTTCGAGTTCACGTGCGCTGCGGATGGTTGTCGTCATGGCTGTTTCTCCTCAAAGGTTGAACCATTCTCCTGTCGAGAACGGGTCCTCGGGGCAGCCGGTTTTGCGAGGGTCAAGGCCGCGTAGCGCAGCGGAGCGCCGCAAAGCGGGCCGCGGGGGAGCCGATTTTTTTCTTCAATCAAACGAATAGTTAAAAAAATTGGGGGCACCGCGGAGCCTTGAGGCTCGCAAAACCGGCTGGCAAAATGGGCCCGTCGAGACGGATAGTTGCCGGCGCCCTTGCGCCGGCTCCGCATTCGATCCCGGCGTTGACTGAAGAAACACCGGTTAGAGGAGAGACGCTCATCGGTCGAAGACGCACCGGAACGCGATCAGTGTTGTGCATGCGGCAAACGGTTGCCGTGGCGCCTGAGCAAAGCGCGCCCCGGCGCGCGAGGCTCAATTCGTCCGGGAATTGAGCCCCCTGCTCCGCATCGCCGCTTGCGGCGATCTGCGGAGCGCGTTCATGGGCCTGACTTGCCTTGTTGGCGCAATCAGCAATCCGAGGAGTAAATGACATGAAGCCCGGCGGAGAAAGCCAACCGGGCCTTAGACACGAAATCCCTGTCGCGGAGTTCCATGAAGCGGCGTTGAGAGTGTGGCGGGATGCCGTCGTATAATCGGCCTGATTCAATCTCGAACTCTAGCCGGTCGATGTCGCGCGGTTCGAGCTGTATCGAAAAAGCGCAATATTCCTCGATCGTTTCGATGTCTTCACCCTTCTCCTGGGCCAGGCTCATAGCCCATGCGTCGAGATTATCGTGCTTTCGCCAGTAGTAGAATGAATGCGCGTGTTCCAGATCGTTATCCGCGGATTCTGTGACGAATGCATAACTGTCGAGTCCCATGGTCGTATTCTCCTCTTTGATTATCTTGTTGGTTGAGTTTAGCAAGCTTGGCCGCCCGCCCCGG
>CAVUGF010000018.1:0-88491 GCA_963740975.1 uncultured Alphaproteobacteria bacterium
TATAAAAACAACTTGCGGGTTAACGGCTCAACGGTGCATTTCCGGTGGAAGGTGCTGTGCGTATTTAACTTTTTACGCAACGATATCATGATATTATCTCAAGTTTACGCTTTTTCAATACCCCATCCTTTATAGTAGCGTCATCGAAGCGGCTGTCTCCGGGCAAGGCGAGACCGGAAATTGCGAAGAATTCGGGTTACCGGAGACTAAATCCAGAAGGAGGCCCACCGGCAGGATAAGGTAAGACCGGAAGCGCTGCACACGGACAAGTTCGCCGGCCTCAACGTCTCCGTCGAAGCCGGCGGCAGCAACCCGCTGGGCTAGGCGCAGAGGGCGGCGGGCTACCTATCGGCGGCGGACAAGACCCAGGACCCGCAGGCCAAGCTCCTCTACGAGGCCGCGGCCGGCGCGCAAGGCGCGCAGGGGCTGCTCAACCTCTACAAGGCGGAGAACGGCGGCGGGCTCGCCCAGGCGTTCGCCTCCTTCGACATCAAGGTTGGCATCGGCGTTGCTGTGTCCAGCTCGGAGTCGACCTACCATGCCGAGCAGGCCAGCGGCGGTATGGTGCTGGCGGGGAAAAGCGCGGTGCTGACCGCGACCGGCGGCGACCTGACGCTCACCGGCGCCACGGTGTACGCGCCCAGCGTGACGCTGTCTGCCTCGCGGGACATCGTGCAACAAAGCCTGGCGCTCAACAACACCGCCTCGTCCAAGAGTTCGAGCTTCTCGGCCTTTGCCGGGGTGGACTTCGGCGTGGGGCTCAAGGATGGCGCCATGGCCCAGACGGGCTTTGGGCTGACGGCCAGCGTCTCGGACTTCGCCGCGACGAGCCAGACCGTTTCGGTCACCCACGCACAGACCACGGTGACCGGCGGGTTCGTCTCGCTCAGCGCGGGGCGCGATATCGATCTTTACGGCGCGCAGGTCTCGGGCGGCGGCCTCGCGGTGCAGGCGGGGCGCAACCTCAACATCGTCAGCGACCAGGACACCGGGCGGCAGACGGCCTCGCAGACCTCGTGGAGCTTGGGCGGCACGGTTGGCCTCACCGGCATGCCGCCGTCGTTCAACGCGAGCTACGCCAAGGGCGATGCCTCGGGCAGCTACGCCTCGGTGACCGCAACCTCGGGGCTGTTCGCAGGCGCGGGCGGCTATGCGGTGAGCGTGGGCGGCACCACGACGCTCACCGGCGGGGCCATTGCCAGCACAGCGGATGCGTCGAAGAACTCCCTCACCACCGGCGCGCTCGTCACCAAGGACCTCGCCAATTCGTCGAGCTGGAAGGCCTCAAGCTCGGGGATGAGCGCCAGCTACACCGTTGGCGGCATCGGCGGCCTCCAGCCGGGGCTCAGCCAGAAGACGGGCGGCAGTTCGGCGGGGCTGGCGCAAGCCACCATTGCGCCGGGCAATATCTCCATCGTCAACGCGGCGCTCCAGAAGTCGCTCACCGGCAAGACGCCGGAGCAGGTGATCGCCGCGCTCAACCGGGCCTCGGCGGCACAGAACAAGGCGGCGGATACACTGCCCGGCGGCCTCGCGCAGACGCTGCAAAACCAGTCCGACCGCAGCAACGCCATGATGGCGGCGTCGAGTTCCACGGCCAAGCTCGTGGGCGATGTCTCTGCTATGTTGCGGGACTCCGCGATCCAGACCATCGCCAAGTACACCAAAACCCCGCCGCAATCGCAGGCGCAGCAAGACGAACTCGACGCGGCAAAACTGCAAGCCTAGCTTTGGGGCGAGGATGGCGCCGCGCGCATTCTCGTACACGGCGCGACGCAAGGCGTTTTGGCCTGGATCGGCGGCGGCTACTCGCTCAACGCGGGTCTGCGCGGTGCTGGCGGGGCGATGGCCGCGGCCGCGCTTGGGCCAATCCTTAAAAGCCAGGCGGAAAAGCCAGATGCTTGAGCAGGCCGCCGAAGCTGAGCGCGGGTGTGCCATCGGCGAGGCGGCGGCTGTGCACCTTGGCGAGCGCGGATTCCGAACGCTTGGCGGGCGCCACCGGATCGCGCGCCTCGTTTGACGGCGCCTCATCCGCGAACAAGAGCGGCTTCCAGGCTTCGGTCAGGTGCCATTGCACGTAATAGGCCAGCATGCTGAGGAAGATGTGGGCCTTGACGCGGGTCTCCAGCCGGTGGCGGATCGGGCGGACCTGAAGGTCCACGCCTTTGAGCGTGCGGAAGGCGCGTTCCACCCCGGCCAGGCGCTTGTAGTTCAACACGGCGGCTTCGGCGCTCATGTCAGCTTCGGCGGCGGAGGTGCGGATCACATAGAGGCCGTCGAGTGCCGCCTCGGCCGTAACGCGCTCTTCGTTGACGCTGAAGGTTAGGCCCGCGTCCTGGATATCGATGTCGAAGTGCTTGGCAACCTTGTATTTTCCGATGACCTTGCCAACGCGGACGCCGATCTTGTCCCGCCCGGCGAGCTTGCCGCCGGCAACCATGCCTGCGATCTTTTGAAGCTCGCGCTCCGTGGCCGCGATCAGATCCTTGCGTTTGGCCGCACGCAACTTGGCAAGCTCCGGGTTCCGGCAGGCCACCAGCCGCTCGCCGGGATAGTCTTCGCTGGTAAGACTGATGAGATTGCGCTCATCGAACAGGTCAAGCTGCAATTGCCCAGCATCGGCGAGCCTGGCGATGGCGCCGTTTTTCAAGGCCGTGATCCAGCCTGTGCCTTCGAGCTTGCGCATGGCCTCGATCTGTACGTTCGAGATCATGCCGCGGTCCCCAACCATGATCAGCGAGGCGATGCCGAAGCTATTGCGCACCTTCTCCACCTGCGGCAGAAGCGTTTTGGGATCGGCGGTATTGCCCTCGAATACCGAGACCGCGACCGGGCAGCCGCGGCTGTCCGCGAGCAGGCCGTAATTCACTTGGAGCGTGCCGGGCTTGCCGTCGCGGCTATAGCCGATCTTCGCCAGCGGGCAGGTAACGCCCTCGAAGCCCGATGAGGTAAGGTCGAACAGCACAAGCCCGCCCTCCTTCAGATGACGCTTGGCCAGCCGCTTTTCGATCTTGTCCTGGCGTTCGATCAGCCAGTCCATCGCGGCGTAAAGCTCGTCCTCATGGGTATCGGCGACGCCAAACTCCTCCGCCAGCGTTGTGTGCCCCCAGGCATGTGTCATCGCCAATTTGCTGGCTTCCGGCGCGACGATGCGGCCCGCCGCCATCGCCACCACGAGATCGCGCTCGCGTGAGGGCCTGCCATCGATCAGCTTGTCGAAGCCCAGCCGCCGCATGGCGGTGCGCACCGCCTCCACAGGACCGTGCGGCAGCGAGCGGATGCATTCGAGGCTGCCGTCCACGGGCACAAGCTGCCCGCCCTTGAGCACCAGCCGGATGGACTCCGCCTGCTCAAGCGTCAGGGCCGAGAGGTTGGCAATGGTGCGCTTCTTGATGCGCTTGCCCTCCCGGATGCTCTCGCGCAGCAGGATGGCGGGTTTGGAGCCTCGATTGGGCACAAAGTCGATATACATGTGCGGAATGTAGCTGATTTGCGCGGCCGCAGCCTGAGTCATACCGTCGCACTACATGGGTACATTTGACGGCGCCAACCCGCCGCCGCCGGGTATTTCGCATTGCAATTCAATGCTATCCGCTATTCCGGGCTCCAGAACTTCGGGCTAAAAAGCTCGCTGTGCGAGGCAAGCCGCGCCAGCTTGAGCAAGTCATCGTCCGATTTCCAATAGACGAGCAACAGGTCTGGTTTGACATGGCATTCGTGGCGTCCAGCACCGCAGAGCCAATTCCCTTGAGTAGCAACGGAATAGAAAGCCGGTTTGGCTGCTGGTTACACGACTGTTGGGTTTACCCTGCCCTAGTGATCCTCGTGCGGATCCACGCGGCCAAGTCAGCCTCGTCGATCTGTCCGGCCGCGAGTCGTTCGAAGGTGGCTATACAGTCGCGGTCGTCTGCGGCCAATGCATAGCCATTCAAGTCAAGAAAAGCTTCCATTGCGACAAACGCCGTCAGTTTGTTGCCGTCGAGGAAAGCGTGGTTTTGTGCCAAGCCGAAGCCGTAAGCAGCGGCCAAGTCACCAACGTCGGGACCGTCGCCATACGCAAGCAGGTTCTGCGGACGGGCGAGGGCCGAACGCAGCAACCCTTCGTCGCGCAGGCCGCCGATGCCGCCGTGTTCGGCAAGCTGCGCGTCGTGAATCGCGATCACGACGCTTTCTTCGAGCCATTCCCAGGTCATCGGCGGCGAACTACTTCGCCAGTGCCCGGAGAACGTTCCGCCGTTTCTTCATGATCCGCTCCGAAACCGTCATCTGCCGGTCGAACGTCGGATCGTAGGGGGTTAGCCGGTATCCGTCGGGAGCCTCGGTGAGAAACACCGTGTCTCCCTTCTCGATCTTGAGCTTGGCCGCCGCTTCTTTCGGCAGCACAAAGCCGAGGGAATTCCCGATCTGTGTCAGTTTCAAAGCCAGCATTGGTGCCTCCTGTTGCTACAAACGTTATAACAACTCGGGTTCTGCGTCAATGCGACCGGGGAATCGCCTGCCAGAGGAGCCCTAGGGCTCCTCATGGTTTTTCTGGCCTCAGCGAAGCGCTGGTATCCACTTCAAGACCCGTGCAGGGTCGTTTCATCGTCTTGGCGTGTTCGGCGGCCAAGCGGGCGCGTATCTCTCCGGCGGTAACGGCGCGGGACGGATCAGCCTTCAAGGCGTCATAGGCGGGGCCGGCTTGGTTGTGCAGCCAGCTCTCCACGGCGCGATCCCGCGCCATCAGCGCCCGCAGCCCGCCACGATCCTAAGCCTGCTCCATCCAGCAATCGCATTTCAATGCGCAAACCTGCGGTTCTTGCCATCTTCACCAGCGTATCGAGCGCAAACAGATTGATCTTGCCGCGCATCAAGTCGGAAACACGCGGCTGAGTGATGCCGAAAAGCTTCGCCGCTTTCGCCTGGGTCATGCCGCTGCCGGTGATGTGATCTTTCAAAGCGATCATCAGAGTAGAGCGTAACCGCATCATTTCCGCCTCTTCCGGCGTGTCCTCGATAGCGTCCCACACGCAGGCAAACCGTTCATTAGCCATTGCCTAGCTCCTTCAGTGCCCGGCTTAGCGTCTCCCGGCCGCCGTGTCCTCAGCTTCAAACCGGTGGATGCGGTCCCTAATTTCCGGCCAGGTAGTTTGCCGCGCCTGCCGGAGATCGTACCCCGCCTGAAGGTTCAGCCACATTTCTGCACTGACACCGAAATAGGCGCCAAGCCGCAGCGCGGTATCGGCTGTAATCGCCCTGGCGCCCTTGACGATACCGGCCACGCGGCTTACGGGAACCTCTATATCGCGTGCAAGCCGGTTCTGGCTTATGCCAAGCGGCTCCATGAACTCGCAAAGGAGTATTTCACCGGGCGGAATTGGTTCGAGATGTCCAGACATTTCAGTCCCCTGCTCAGTGGTAGTCTACAATCGCAACATCGTAGGGGCCGCTAGCCTGCCAGCGGAAGCAAACCCGCCATTGATTGTTGATGCGGATCGAATATTGCCCCTGGCGCGAACCTGAGAGCGCTTCAAGGCGGTTCCCAGGGGGCATCCGCAAATCATCAAGGCTTACAGCCGTGTCCAGAAGCAGAAGCTTCCTACGGGCTTGCCGCTCAATGGCCCGGAAGCGCCTCACATCCTCGTCGTTAAAGAGGCGTTCGGTATCCCTATCATTGAACCCTTGGATCATTTGTACCGCAATTCCGCCTATTCCGTCAAAAGGAATGGGTTAAAGCACTGCCTGACCCCGGAAATACCCCGCGCCCGCCGCCCGGCGATCCCCGAACATCGACCGGCTCAGAGTTTCCCTGCCGCCTTCCGACAGCCGCGCCCATAGCTCCGGATCGGCCCGCCACATCTCCGCCATGTCTGGATTAGGTGCGGGCTGCTCGCCCAGAAGTGCGTCAAGATCGGCGTCCTCCTCGTCCTCGAAGTCCCATGCCGCTTTGAGCCCGCCTTCGCCCGCCTCGCTTGCCGCTGTGCCTTCACCTGGCTGGCGGGACGGTGGAGCTACCCCCCATTTGAAGGCTATACCCTGCCCGTGATCGCCTTCCACGGGATCGATGAACCGCAAGCCCGCATCTTCAAAGGCCCGCCGCAATGCTTCAAGCGTGCGCTCATAAGGCTGGCGGTTATTCAATTCGAATGCCGTGATAGTAGGCAGCGAAACCTTCGAGCGGGCAGCCAAATCACGTTGCCCCCAAAACAGTAAAGCTCTGGCGGCACGGCATGTTTCAGGGTTCAACGATGACACGGCATACACCTTATGATAAAATCATTGACCTTGCGTCGTCATTAGGTTATGACTAAGCCATAATCTTAGCAACGTCAAAGGCATCCCCAATGCCCCTGAACGCACGTCAAATCGACGCTGTGAAGTCTTTGTTGCGCCGCGCCTCTGAGTTGATCGTGGACGCGCAAAACGTGGCCGATGAGGCGGGGGATCCACAAACGTCGCATCCACGATTTGTCCCCCGCTCGCTGCAAAAACCGTGTGCGTCCAGCGTCGCATCGAATTGAGCAAACAGCTTCTCCACGGCTCCAGCTTTGCGCAAAGTCTCGCGAAATAACCAGATCGTGCGGGCATCGGGTACATCGTCGCACAGCTCCAGCCCCAGAAATTTCATGAAGCTCATCAAACTCTTTGAATCTGAACCGCCTATTGTCTTCGATAAGTTCCATATCCTGCGCCATCTATCGGACGCGCTCGATGGCGTGCGCCGGGCGGAATACAAGCGCGTTACCGGCGATGAACGCACTTTCATCAAGGGACAGCGCTATGTTTTGCTCTCCCGCCGGGAGAACCTCAGCGACGGCGGACGCCAGAACCTCGAACGGTTGCTACAGGTCTGCTTCCACCAAAAAACGCGAAGAGCCCCAAATATAAGTTTCTGCCGGTCCGCTCCTGGCTTTCAGGGCGGGCTACCTCAGGCGCCGTAATGGCGCTATCCATTCGCCCCCCTTGGCACGCCCCCGCCCCACCTGCTAAACCTCCCCCCAACACCCCTCGCGGAACCCATCATGGCGCGCTACTGGCCCTCCCTCGGACTATTCGGCGTCTTCGGACGATCAGGCGATCTGCGCGCGCTCGACGAGGCGCTTCGCGCGGCCGGCATGCACCCCGCACTTGCCCCCGAGGCCGTCAAGATCGCCGCCTTGAACCTCATCAAGGAGGCCAGGGGCGAACAGCCGGCGGCGGCGGATTACGGCGATGCGGCGGCGCTGCTCGGCTATTGCGCGCTCGGACCCGTGCTGTTCGCCGAGGCCAATGGCGAGCCTTCGGCGGTGGCGGCCGGGCGGCGGATCGAGGCGGCGCTTGAGGCGGCCGGGGGGCTCGATGCGAGCCTGATTTTGCTGGCGCTGCATTCGGCCATCGTCCATCCGGGCGTGAAGGCAGCCTACGAGCTGGAAAGCGAGTGACGCCGGCGGCTTTATCTCGCAGGGCCGCTGACGGCGCTTCCGGCGGCTGGCCCTCTTTGTGACAACATCACATACAAGGATCGCAATATAAATATAGACTGATTCCGCGAACCGCCGGGCGAGCCTGCGCAGGAAAAGGGAACAAATCCATGAAAGTCATCATCGTAGGCGGAGTTGCGGGCGGTGCATCCTGTGCGGCGCGTTTGCGCAGGCTGGATGAAAACGCCGAAATCCTTATGGTCGAGCGCGGGCCTTACGTCTCCTACGCGAATTGCGGCCTGCCGTATTATGTTGGCGGCGTCATCAAGGAGGAATCGAGCCTCCTGGTCGCAACCGCTGAGCTGTTCCGCGACCGCTTCGCCATCGATGTGCGCACCAGCTGCGAGGCCACGGAGATTTTGCCCAAGGAGAAAAAGGTCCGGCTGCGCGATGTAAAGACCGGCGAGGTCAGCGAACATTCCTACGACAAGCTGGTGCTGTCGCCGGGTGCTGCTTCCATCCGGCCGCCTCTGCCGGGGATCGACCTTCCAGGCATCTTCCATGTGCGCACCGTGCCCGACGTGCACCAGATCAACGAATGGATCGAAGCGCGCCACGCGCAGATCTCCGGCATCGACCTGGATTCGAATGCCGCGTTCATGAAGCAGAAAGCCGTGGTCATCGGCGGCGGCTTCATCGGCCTGGAGATGGCCGAGAATCTGGTCCATCGCGGCTTCGAGGTAACTGTTGTGGAGCTGGCCGGGCAGGTGCTTACGCCCATCGACGAGGAATTTGCGCACTCAGTGCAGGCGCACCTTGAGAAACATGGCGTCAAGCTTGCCCTGAACGACGGTGTGGCCGCGTTCGAGCGGCCGGCAATGGCGCGCTCAAGGTGGTCACCAAATCCGGCAAGCTGCATGACGCGGACCTGGTGATCCTGGCCATCGGCGTGCGCCCGCATACGGTGCTGGCCAAGACGGCCGGGCTCGAAATCGGCGCGCGGGGCGGCATCCGCGTCGACGATAAGATGCGCACTTCCGATCCGGATATCTTCGCCGTGGGGGATGCCATCGAGGTCAAGGATTTCATTACCGGTGAGTGGAGCCTCGTGCCGCTGGCCGGTCCCGCGAACAGGCAGGGCCGGATCGCCGCCGACGTCATCGCCGGCCGCGATGTGCGGTTCAGAGGCACGCAAGGGACGGCGATAATTGGGCTTTTCGGCGCCTCCATGGCCTGGACGGGCGTCAGTGAGAAGGCGCTCAAGCGGCTGGGCGACACCGATTACGAGAAGGTCTACCTGCATCCGAACTCCCATGCGGCCTATTATCCCGGCGCCAAGCCGATCACGGTGAAGATGCTGTACCGCAAATCCAACGGCCAGGTTCTGGGCGCGCAGGCCTTCGGCGAGGACAATGTCGACAAACGCATCAGCGCGTTCGCGATGGCCATCCAGATGGGCGCCACGATCCACGATCTGGAGGAGGCCGAGCTTTGCTACGCGCCTCAGTTCGGCAGCGCCAAGGACCCGTTGAACTTCGCGGGCATGATTGCGGTGAATATCGAGAACGGCGACATGCCGCAGGTGCATTGGGACGATGCCGGTAAGGGCTTACTCCTCGACGTGCGCGGTGCATCGGAGGTTGCCGAGCTGAGCGTGCCGGGTGCGCTGCATATTCCGCTCAATCAGCTGCGCTCGCGCCTTGACGAGTTGCCGCGCGGCCGGGACATCCACGTTATCTGCCGCACCGGCACGCGCTCCTACGTCGCCACGCGCATTCTCCTGCAACACGGCTTCAAGGCGAAGAACGTGCCGGGCGGCGTGCTCACGCGGGCGATGCGCTAAGCTTCGCACGCACCCTGCCCCTTGCATGTTGGAGGCGGGCCCGAATCGCTTTGGTGATGAGGGCGCCGCAAGAGGGATGGCCATCCCTCTTGCGGCGGGCGGGCGGGACCGTCAGTCCCATAAGCTTTTGGCTTGCGGGAGAGCTTGGTCCGTCCGCCCCGGCTCGTGTTCTGAACAGATGATTGGGGAGCAAGTCCCGCATGCAAGGCAAGATAACATCCGTACGAGCCGATGAAGCAGTTTACGTGGGCATCGACGTCTGTAAAGCGTGGCTCGACGTTTATCTGCACCCAACTGGCCAGAGTTTCCGCGTTCCCAACAGCAAAGAGGGTATCCGGCGCCTGCGCAAGGAACTGGCGGGCTCCAAGGTGGCGCTTGTCATTGTGGAGGCGACCGGCAAGCTGCACCGGCTTGTGCACCGCGTACTCAGCCAGGCGGGCTATCTGGTTGCCGCCGTCAATCCCCAGCGCCCGCGCGAGTTCGCCAAGTCGATCGGGCAGCTTGCCAAGACTGACGGGATTGATGCGCGGATTCTGGCGCTTTTTGGCGCCGCCACCGGCCCTAGGACCACACCCGTTCCGGCCAAGACGGCGGCGGAGCTTCAGGAGCTGGTCTTGGCCAGGCAAGCCGTCAAGGCCGATGAAACCGCACTCAAGAACCGGCACGGCACCGCTGAAAGCGCGCTTCTGAAGCGGCTTCTCAAACGTCAGCTCGCTGCTTGCGAGCGGGCGGCGGCAGACCTTGACGCGGCCATCGCGGCGCTGATCGAAGGCAATTCTGTCCTGAAAAGCCGGTACGAAATTCTTCTGTCCATTAAAGGCGTCGGGCCGGCCGTTGCGGCAACCCTCGTGGCCTGCCTGCCCGAGCTTGGGCTCATTTCTGCCGCCAAAGCCACGGTGCTTGTGGGCGTCGCCCCCCTCAACGACAATTCCGCGGATCGCCAGGGCCTGCGCCGCATCCAGGGCGGCCGTGCCCATGTCAGGACCGCGCTTTACATGGCGGCACTTTCCGCCGCCCGCTGCAACCCGGACCTGAAAGCCTTCTACGCCGGGCTGCGCGCCAGAGGCAAACAGGCCAAGCTCGCCTTGACCGCAGTCATGCGCAAACTCGTCATCCTGGCCAGCGCCCTCATCCGCGAAAACAGGACATGGACCGAAAAACATGCTTGACCTCAAACACAGATGCTCTCCCAGCAAGCTCGCCTTGGCGAGCTTGCCATCTAAAGTGGCAGCATCCGCAAGCGGCTGGAGAGGGGACACCTTCTCAACGGGCACGGCCGAACGCCCTCTCCGATCACGCTTCCTTGGAGGCGCGACAGCTCCAAGACGCCAACACGGCAAGCCGTGTTGGCGGGGAAAGGGCTGGGGTGAGGGGAGATTCGCCAGTTTATTGGCGCAAGCCTGCATCGAAACCCGGCGTTGCCGCACCCGAGCTTAGGCAACGCTTAGGAATAAGTGAGCCGGATGGCGTTGGAATTCTGGCCGGCTGCAAGCTGCAAAAAGGGACGCATATCCAAGATATGTAACCCTTTTTGCGGCGCGGCGGGCGGGCAAAAGAACAAGCCGGATGGCGCAGTTATTCCTGAGCGATGCCTTAGGGTTCGATGCGAAATAAACGCGCCTCCTGCTATCGGCGGGCGGAACAGCTGGCGATGGTTGCTTCGGCGATCTTGTTCATGATGCCGAATTCATTCAGCGGCCGTTTCCCTAGCAGTTCACGGGCCACCAGAACGTAATCTTCCCACCCCGATGCACCCGGCGTATGTTTTATCGTAAAGGCGGTCCAGGCGATCAGCTCGGCCCACCAGCGCCGGCGGTTCTGCAACGGCATGGCCAACAGCGCGGCCTTGCGTTTGGCCTTGGAAAGTCTGCCTTGCGCCAATATGGCGTCGGCTTCATCGCTTTGCTCAAACCAGCTCCAAACCATCGGCTGTTTCTCAGCCCACGACGCGCTGGTCTTCAGCGCCTTTTCGATGGCCTGCGGCGTGGCGCGCTCCGATGCGATTTCGGCGCACAGCGATGACAAGAGAGCGTCAACCGGCCGATACTCGGGATTGACGTTTGTCAGTCCGGCCACCTCGGCGACATCGAGCAAGCCGTATGGCGGCATGACGCCGGATTGCGCGTTTACGCCCAGGAAATGGCGTGTCGCAATGGCGATGTATTCGAGGGGCACTGGCGACAAATCCATCTGCATTGTCACGGCGTGCAGCTTCGCGTCCATCTCAGCCTTCGTTCCGCCACGATCGACCCAAGCATCCCGGACGCCGAAGCCCTGCTTGAACAGCAACGCGGCGAGCGTGCGTTTACGGCCTTGGCCAGCAATAACGAACACGCTCTGACCACCGGATCCATCGCAACCGGAGGCGTGGACTTCCAGGATTTTCGCGGAAGGCCAGCTCGCGCAAGCCACCTTCCTCTGGCTGGCCTTGATGGCCCGGTCGAGAGCCGGGCGGCTGGCTTCCGGAACCCAGTTGCGCAGGGCGATCATGCGCCGCAGGGTGGTGCCGCTATTGTTGCCTGCATCCTTCTCCAGCACCTGCGCAACGGCCTGTCTGACCTCGGCCGCATCGTCCAGCAGCCAGCCGAGCGCGGCGTCGCGCAGCGCCGGGACATCCTTCTGAGCCAGCACGCTCACGGCAAACATCGCCCGCGCATCTACCGGCAGAGTCTGGGTGAACTCGAAAACTTCGCTGTGGACGGCAAACGGATCGCCATTCAGGGATTGAGCGATTTCCTTGAGTTCCTTCGCCACCTCCTGAACCGAGGGCGCATCGTCCGCGGGAGCGCTAACGGCCAAGTTTTCAATGAGCTGCTCCGCCAAGCCGCGAAGCTCGCCGCCAATGTCCAGCTTGGCCACCGCGAACTGCTGCAGAACGAGGAGAAACATGCTGGGATCGATGCCGGGACGCCGTCCGGCTTCGAGAACATACTGGCGAAGGCTTTCCGTCTGAGCGATGGCCTCCTTCCGGTTGCTGTCCACCCCGTAGCGCAGCTCTTCTAGCGACTGGGCGAGGAGGTGGATAAGTAGGAACAGATCCTCCTCGCTCATCGGCTTGCGTTTGGCATTTTTGCCCGCGCGCTTAGCCTTGCCTCGCGGTGCTTCATGCCCGTCCTCAGCCCGCAAAAGGATCTCGATCAGTCCGGTAATGGCGTCGGGCATCTTCCGTAGCTGCTGCGCAATGGCTTGAGACAGGCCGGCGAAACCTACGTCGAAATTGGCCGGGACTGCGGGCACGCGGCGGCGCGGCGCTGATTTGGAAGCGGGCATGTCTGGATCTTCCATTGTTGCATCCCATGCGGGCTCTGCCGCTGTGTTTTTGGCTGCAGGCTGGGGGGCGATATCGCTTAAGCGCTCCCCAATTCGCGGTTCCGTGTCCAGCAGCCGGCGGCTTATCCCCTGCCCGGCTTTGCGAATTTACCGAAGCACCGGGAATTGGCACTTGAAATAGTCCGATTGCAGCAATTCTAAAACTGCCTAATTTTCCTAAAACTGGCGGATTTTAAGGATTCCCAAGGGAAGCGAACAGTGATTCAAGATAGGGATGAGCCTGCTTATATCCCTTTTGGAGGAACTTAAGGATGCGTGCCGGACATTTCCGGACACACGGGAAGGGCGTTCCGGCAACATTGGAGTAGAAGATTTCGGGTTGTCTGCATTTTCGATGTTTTTTATGCAGAGCGAGTCCTTTTTGTCGTACCAGCGGGCGCTGGAGAATGGACAGAAGCGGTCGAATTGCCAGACGCTGTTTGGGATCGGCAAGATCCCATCCGACAATTACATCCGGTCCATGCTCGACCAAGCCGATCCCGCACTTTTGCAGCCTTGTTTCGACCGGCTGACCGCCTGCCTCGGCAAACCGGAGATGCGGAAAGCCTTTCAACGGCTCGGCGGCCGGACGCCAATCGCGTGGGACGGAACGGAGTATTTCAACTCATATAAAATAGGCTGCTCTCAGTGCCTGACGCGCAAACGCAGCAACGGGAAGACCGAAAACTATCACACGATGCTATCGGCAACGGTTGTGGCTCCGGGGCATAGCAAAGTTGTGCCGCTCATGCCGGAATTCATAGCGCCGCAAGACGGGCATGATAAGCAAGACTGCGAGCGCGCCGCGGTCAAGCGCTGGTTTGAAAAACACGCCGATCGCGTCAAATCTCTGCGCCCCGTTTATCTTGGAGACGACCTGTTCGCCTGCGATCCCGTGGCGCGGATGGTTACGGAAAACGGTGACGATTTCATTTTTACCTGCAAGGAAGCCTCGCACAAAGCCTTGATGGACTTCATCGGCGGCGCGACGTGCGAGGTGCGCGAGGACAAGGTCCGCAAAGGCCGCGTGAACGAAACATTCCGCTACAAGTGGATCGAGGACGTGCCTTTACGCGATGGGAAAGATACGATCAAGGTCAATTGGATCGGCTTTCAAATCATCGATGCGAAAGGCGGCGTAAAATATTCGATGTCATGGGTCACGAGTTTGCCCGTTACATCGGACACCGTTGCCGAAATCGCCGCCTGCGGCCGGGCGCGCTGGAAGATTGAAAATGAAAGCTTCAACGTGATGAAAAATCACGGCTACGAACTGGAGCACAATTTCGGCCACGGCAAAAAGTTTCTGGCGATGACCTTGGCCGCATTCAATCTGCTGGCCTTCGCGTGGCACTCAATCCTCGACTGCCTCGACCCGCCATGGCAAGCCGCCAGAGAAGCCGCCACCAAACGGACGCGGTTCTTCTCCACCATCGTTTCCCTCACCGCCTTCGTCATTTTCCCTTCCTGGCCGGTCTTCCTAACCTCCCTCGCCACCTTCGAAATCCCACCAAACCTTCTTCAAAACCCCAAATGACCCGTCCCCCCTAAGAAAATGCTAGTTTTAGAATTGCTGGTCCGATTGCTATCAACTTGATAGCGTGGCTGGCTGCCTATAAAACTGCGAACTCCTATGCGATTGAAATCTTAATATAATCCCATACAAGTCTTCAACGAGGATTTTCCCGGCCTGCACGCCATGGATGTTCACCTTGGTAACATCGTCTATGGACAGGATTTTTTGGTGCATGCTCTCGGCGATGCGCTTACGCCTGATCCGCGGGAAATCCTGTAAGCGCCAGCCGCAAACGGGTCAGGATTTCCCGCGGATCAGGCGTACTAGTGGCCTGTGTCAGTCAAAATGAATAGTTATGACGCCGGGATTTTTGGCGTAGTGAAGGTGAACGGAGCAGGCTGTACTGGACGTACAGCCAAGCCGTTCGGCTTTGCTTCGGCGAAAAAGACCAAGTCAGAACTACTTATTTTGACTGACGCAGGCCACTAGGCCGGTGGAGAACTGTTACCATCCGGCACGCTGCCGGCAGGTTTAGCGGAGCGAAAAGGGGTGGGCCGGCCCGGAGCGCGGGCCGGGAAGCCGATGGTTGCCCTGAAGCCGTGGGGCTCGATGTTGGCAAAGGTCAGCGTGCCGCCATAGGCACGCACGATGTCGTGGGCGATGGCAAGGCCGAAGCCCGAGCCCGGAACCTCCCCATCGAGCCTAAGCCCACGCTCGCCAAGCCGGTGCACGAAAGCCTCGGGCGCTCCGGGGCCATCATCCTCGATCCTAATCGTGATGCCGTCCCCCGCTATCGCCGAGATGGTCACGGCGCTCGCCGCCCACTTGCACGCATTGTCGAGAAGGTTGCCGATAAGCTCGGCCAGATCGTTCTCCCTGACAGGGGCTGCGGCATCCTCCGGGATCTCGACGCTCCACTCCAGAACCTCACCTTGCGGCGTCCGGCCGAGGGCACGGACAAGCTTCGCAACAACCCGCTCAACCCGTGTTACATGAACGTGAAGGCCGTGGGCGCTCTCCAGCCGGGCGCGCGACAGTTCGCGGTCGATGTTCCTGCGCATGATGTCCGCAAGCTCCTCGATTTCGGCGGCGACCGCTGTTGCGCCGCTTTCGCGAAGCTTCGCCGCATCCGCAATCAGCACGGTAAGCGGCGTCTTGAGACCGTGGGCAAGGTCGGCGGCCCGGGCCTTGGCGCCTTCCATCGCTTGCGCCTGCGCGTCGAGCAGGGAATTGACGGCCGAAACCAGCGGCATCACCTCTCTCGGCTCTAAAACATCGATGCACTTCTTTTGGCCCGACCGGACCGCAAGCACGCTTTCCCGCAAGACCTTCAGAGGTTTCAAGCCGAGCGTGATCTGCACCCAGGCCGCAGCCATCAAAGCGATACCGAGCAGCGCCAGGGCGCGAACGATATCCGTCTTGAATTCGGCGAGGGCCGCCTGGATTTCGCGCATATCCAGCCCCACCGAGATTCTCACGACATGCGGACCGGCCTTCGTTGGGTAAGTGATGCTCCGTTCCCGTACCAGAAGCATCGCATGGGACGGGCCGCCGGCCATGTGCAGATGCACCTTGCCCGCGTCGAGCTTGTCCTCGGGAAGTCTCATGACCGTGTCCCAAAGCGAGCGGGAACGGAGAATCCGCTTGTCCGTCTCGTCTTCGATCTGCCAGTAAAGGCCGCCCAAAGGCTCGCCGAAGCGCGGGTCCGGCAGGGTGCGGCTGAAGGCGATGGCGTCCTTGGCGTCGAATGTCAGTCCCCCAGAAATCTGCCTGATATAGGTGTCGAGTTCGGCAACGGCGCGGCGCTCGATATGGCGCTCGAAGAGCCCCGTAATGCCCACGCCCGCGATGATCAGCGCCAGCGCTAGCGTGAGGCCTCCCAGGAGCAGAAGGCGGAGCCTGAGGGAGCCGCGTTTCACGGCTTCGCTTCGACGATGTAGCCGAAGCCGCGCCGCGTCTCGATGACTTCCGCCCCAAGCTTGCGCCTAATGCGCCCGATCAGCACCTCAATGGCGTTGGCGTCCTTGCCGGAGTCGTGCTCGTAGAGATGCTCGATCAGCTCCGTGTGAGGCACAACACGGCCCGCATGGTGCATGAGGTAGTTGAACAGCCGGTACTCCTGCGGCGTCAGATTGACCGGCACGCCGTCCAGCGAAACGCGCATTTGCCGCGTATCGAGCGTGATGGAGCCAAGCGTCAACAGGGGCGAGCTTTGCCCCGCGGCGCGCCTGACGATGGCGCGGAGCCTCGCCAGCAGTTCCTCCATGCGGAAAGGCTTGGGCAGGTAGTCGTCGGCGCCGCTGTCGATACCCTCGACCCGCTCGCTCCAGCTCCCCCTGGCGGTCAGAACCAGCACCGGCATGGTCCGGCCGTTCGCGCGCCACCTCTTGAGGATGGTGAGGCCGTCCAGCATCGGCAGGCCGAGATCGAGGATGATGGCGTCGTAGTCCTCGGTATCGCCCTTGAACCAGCCCTCCTCGCCATCGGTCTGATGTTCGACCGCGTAGCCGGCCGAGGCGAGCGTTGCGGTTATGTCCCGGGCGATACGGCTGTCGTCTTCTAGCAGCAAAATGCGCATCAGTGTTTAGCTTTTTCGATCAACTTGCCGGTCTTGGCGTCGACACGGACCTTCAGCATACACCCGTCCGGAGAGATGATCTTGAACTCATAGATCCAGGTACCGTTTTCCCTTTCGAGTTCAAGCCCGGAAATCTCTCCTGGCACGGTGCTGCCAAGCCCTGCAATGACGCGCTCCAGCGGTACGACCTCGCCATTCTCAAGGGCATGGCGGGCAGCTTCCTCGTCGTGCTCCTCATGCGCGGCGGCCGGCGTCACCCAGGGTACAGGGCACGGCGGCACCGGCCCAGCGCAAAGCAGGATGGGGATCGCGGCCAGCAATGTCAGCTTGTAGCGCATTAGGAATTTATGATCCCCATTGTCTGTCAAAGCCCTGACGGACGCGCTCAAGGCCCAGTAAGCCGATTCCCGATAGAGAGGGGCTTCCGGAGGATATCACGCCTTCCGGCGCGGGGGGCATACATGCGGCATGCTCTGACTGGTTTGACTATTGCGTTTGTGCTTGCGGCGTCAGGGGCCGCGTTTGCGGGCGCAGAGGGAAAAGGCCAAGGCACCGCAAAGGGCCATTGTCTCGGCAAGGCTGAGGTCGAAGCCAAGGTGAGTGCGCAAGGTTACACAGTAAAGAAAGTCAAGAATGGCGCCGGGCGCTACGAGGTCAGGGCCAAGGGCAAGGACGGTAAGACGGCCGTGCTTTTCGTCGGCCCGTGGACCGGAGAAATCACGGGCCAGGACAGGGGCCGCTGATCCCGCCTGCCGCCGGCTGCGCGATGGTTCCCGCTGAGAGCGTGAAGGAGATGGACGCATGACAGATACTGCAAGCGATACACAGATTAGGGTCTGGGACCCGCTCGTCCGCTTTGGCCATTGGGCGCTCGCTGCGGCGTTCGCGATCGCCTACATCACGGGCGAGGAGGAAGGCAATCCAAGCGAGTTGCACGAATGGGCTGGCTATATCGCGGCCGGCATCGTGGTTTGGCGCGTACTGTGGGGCCTGATCGGACCGCGCCACGCGAGGTTCAGCGATTTCGTCACCGGGCCTCGTGAGGCCATCGCCTATCTGACTGGCCTTATGGGAGGCCACACCAAGCGGTATATCGGGCATAGCCCAGCGGGCGGCGCCATGGTGGTGGCCCTCCTGATAATGATCGCGGGGACAGTTGTCACCGGTCTTATCGCTGAGCCGGAGGAAACCGCGAAGCCTCAGCCGGGCGTCACGGTTTCGGCTCAAGTCCCGTCCGGGGAAGCCCAAAAGGCGGAGCGTTTGCACGAAGAGCGGAAAGGTCATCGCGAGCATGAGCACGAGCATGAAAGCCTTATAGGCGAGGTGCATGCCGTGCTGGCCAACCTCACGCTCATTCTGGTGATCCTCCACATTCTGGGCGTCGCGCTGGCCAGCTACGTCCATCGCGAGAACCTCGCCAGAGCCATGGTCACCGGCAACAAGCGCGCGGAAGACGCTTAAGGGCAGCCGCAGCTCCATGAAACAGGGTTGCCCCGGATTTCTCGCAGGATCGCGCGATGATGGCGCAGAGATTTGTTCCAGCAGGACTTTTGAAACCGCAGCCGGTACAGGACGCACCGGCGAGGCCGGAAATGGCCTGATGGAGCAAAGATCGAGCCAGTGCGTGCGCAGACTGTGAGAAATGCGGGTTAAGCCGCGCCTAATTTGGGGGCCGGTTTATTGCCATAGCGAGGCGCCGCCAGCGGTTCCTAAGAACCCTCGCGGCGTCTCCAGGAAGCCCGCGTTAGCGGCGCGCCGGCTACGGCTCAAGCTCGGTATCCCAGTACAGGTAGTCGAGCCAGCTTTCGTGCAGGTAGTTCGGCGGGAAGAACCTGCCGTTGCGATGCAACTCGTGCACCGTGGGACGGTAGGGCTTCAGCGCCGGAAACATCTTCGCCTTCACCGGCATCTTGCCGCCCTTCTTGAGGTTGCAGGGCGCGCAAGCCGTCGTCACATTGTCCCAGAGCGTCTGCCCGCCCCGCGAGCGCGGAATGACGTGGTCGAACGTCAAATCGTGCGGAGAGCCGCAATATTGGCACTGGAACCGGTCGCGCAGGAACACGTTAAACCGCGTGAAGGCGGGGTACAGCGCAGGCTTCACGTAGGTCTTGAGCGAAACCACGCTCGGCAGCTTCATCTCGAAACTAGGGCTGCGCACCGTGCGGTCGTAGAAGGAGACAATGTTCACCCGGTCAAGGAAAACTGCCTTGATGGTTTCCTGCCAATTCCAAAGCGAAAGCGGATAGTAGCTCAACGGTTGATAATCGGCGTTGAGCACCAGAGCCGGAAAGCTCTCTGGCGGAGCACCTGTAGACGCTGCCAATGCTGCCACGTTCACCTTCCCTCAACGGTTACCGTTAAGTTGGTGGCTACGCTCGCACGACGTCGCTCTAACGGTTTGGATACTACAATCCCATGTCACTTCTGTGAAGGCTAACTTTGCCATACACATCCTAGTATGATAGCGCGATTGCGCTGCCCAATTGTAAACGAGGCTGCCCGGGTGAGCAAACGCAATGAAATAGAACGAGCGGTGTTTGTGTTAGCGCCGCGTGTCCCTGAGTTCGAGGCCGGTGCCATCGCAGACCATGCCATGTGCAGCCAGGGCTTGAGCACCGCATCGCCGCAATCGGCTGCATGGCTGTCGATGGTGGCCTTCGTCCGCCACGCGCTGACGGAATACAACTCGCTCCTCGAAGAGGGCTACGACAAGGAGAGCGCCCGCCATTTCGTGGCGGCCGATATCCAGGCCGTGCTATCGGACTGGGGCGTTGAGCGGCTCCTGACTTCGTCGGATTAGGCCCGCTCACGGTCAAGCAGAATCCCGCGACGCGCTTCTTGAGTTCAGGGCTCCGGCGATGCTCGCAAGCACCACCGCGAAAATGCCCGTGATGAAGATTCCGTCGAACGTGCCGGCACCGCCGATTGAAGCGACCGGCGTGCCCAGTTGCTGGATACGGCCGAGGTTCATGAGGTCGGCGCCGATCAGCGTGCCGAGGCTGCCGCTGACATAGGCGACCGCGGGGGCTTCGCTCCAGGCCAGCAGGCAGGAGAACGCGCAAGCGGTAAGCGGCGGGATGAAAACCGGGATGGTTATCCCCGCCCCCTGCACTGGCGTGGCCAGCCTGTAGCAGACCGCGCTCACAACGGCGGTCGCAACGATCCCCGGCAGCCAGATGCGCTTCCTTGCGAGCAGATAGAGCGAAAGCATGATCGGAATGACAGCCCCGCCCAGGTTGATCGCGATAATGGTGCCTGGCCAATCCACTGCGGTTGGCATGGTGAACTCCATGCCGAAGATGTCGTAACGCTCGTCCACGAGCACGGTTTCGCCCGCGAGGTGCGCGACCGGGATGTTGAGATAGCTGCCGAGCAGGCTTGCCAGCAGCAGGACCATCGCGGTGGCGGACGAGATGCCGAGCCGCGCATAGACATAGCGGATAATGCCGATCTGAATGAAAATCGAAAGGACGCCAAGGACGATAAATAGCAAGGCGTAGAGCGGCCAGGGCAGGGGAATGTACTGAAGGTGGCTCGTGAGCATACTCGATGTCTCCCATGCGGGCACCCCCGCAGCAGGCCCGGTTAACAAAGGCCGCGCCCTGCCATGAGATTGGGAGGCTGCACAGGAATTTGCAGGCAGGGAAACAAAAAGATGGGTGGGCAGGACAATTGGGCGCAATGCGGAACCCGCCTGCGGCCACGGCCTTTCACGACAGGAAAAATTGCAGTAGTGTGACTGTGCCGCACAGGGCACGCCAACAGCTATTGACCAATAGTGCCCATGCACCTATGGTCCGTGCGGTAACGGCCGCAGCCAATGGCGTGCCGTTCGTTTGTCTCGTTGGGAGCCCATAGCTCAGCCGGTAGAGCAACTGACTTTTAATCAGTAGGTCGATGGTTCGAACCCATCTGGGCTCACCAATAAGATAAAGGTCTTAGGCGCAATCTCGCGTAAAATGCTGCGCTGGCGGCACGTAGCGGCACATCGGAAATCGCGGCTAATTTCACCCAGCGCCTGGGTGGCACTCGCAGATTTCTCCGGTTCCACTTTGCCGGCTCGCGCTGCCGCCGCTGCGCTTCCGCTCGCCCACTGCAACAGAAACAACCAGGCCATCGCACGCATCCGCGCGCGGCGGCTCCGCATGGGAAATCCCGGTGAAAAGCGCTGCGGTGGAGATGGCACAGGACACGAAGGACAGGAGCCGGATCAACGCCTTTCCATTTATGTTTCTAGTTAAGAGGAAGCTCTCGCGTTATGCACAGGGGACCCGGAAGCCCGCCTCTATTCCAAACCGCTATCGAGTTGCGACGGCGCACCGGCTATCCGTTCCTGCCACTCCCGCTTAACCTTCAGCATCGGAAAGTCCAGTTGGCGGCCCAAACTTCAGCGCCCGGTCTGTAGCAACTTAGTTGGAATAGCCGCACGGGCCGGCCCGCCTGCGCCATCCAGGGCGAAGCGAGCGCCAACCGCATCGGCGCGCGCTTTGCGGCTTCCGCGCCTGCGTTGTGTTAATATGCAGTATATTTCGCCTAGCCCCCAATCATGGTTAATGACGGCATGGTAAACACCCCGCGCGCATCTTTCAAACTGGTGCATTTGCCCAAATATTGTCTCGTTTTTGCTCGATTTATACAGCTAAAAAATCCCGTTAAATATAGGCGAATATTTGCCATTAACCAAGGCAAAGCGCGCCATTGCGGGTGCTGCGTGCCGATTATATGTTGCAAAACAATACGATAGCTGTGCTTAACGGATACTCAAGACAATACTGCTATATTGCACCAAAATCGAAGCACGCTCCTCCAACCCCTTGCGAGGGCCGGAAGAGCGGTCCGTAGAGTTAATTTGGTGTTACACGAAGGCGTGCCACATCCCCGGCCGGCGCCCGCGCCCTATCCGGGGATGCGATCGGCGGCGCTTCTACGCTGCCGCCCTGGACGCGGGGTAGAAGGTTTCGCCCTTCGCGGCCATGTCGCGCAAGAGCTGCGGCGGGGCGAAGCGCTCGCCGTATTTCGCCGCCAGCGCCTCGCATTCCTCGATGAACTTCGCGATACCCACCGTGTCGACGAGGCTGATAGGCCCGCCGGTATAGGGCGCGAAGCCAAGGCCCATGATGCCGCCCACGTCGCCGTCCTCCGGCGTGGTCAGCACGCCTTCCTCCATGCAGCGCACCGCGTCGAGCGCCTGGGCGTAAAGCAGGCGCTTCTTCAGCTCCTCAATCGACGGCCAGAGGCTTTCGGGCTTCGGCGGGTAAAGATCGGCAAGACCGTGCCAAAGGCTCTTCTGCCCCTTTTCGGGATAGTCGTAGAACCCCTTGCCGTTCTTACGCCCAGCGCGGCCGTTCTTCACATACATGGTCTCCATCACCCACACGGCAGGGCTTGGCTTGTAGGCCGCGCCGAGATCGTTCTCGGCGGCCTTGTGGATCTTCCAGCCGAGGTCGATGGCGGTCTCGTCCGCGAGCGACAGCGGCCCCACCGGCATGCCCGCGAGCTTGCCCGCGTTCTCGATCATCGCCGCCGGAATGCCCTCCGCCAGCATGATCTCGCCTTCGCCGATGTAGCAGCCGCAGAAGCGCGAGGTGAAGAAGCCGCGCCCGTCATTGACGACGATGGGCGTCTTCTTGATCGCCTGCACGAAGTCGAGCGTCACGGCCAGCGCTTCGTCGCCGGTCTGTTTGCCGCGGATGATCTCCACCAGCGGCATCTTCTCTGCGGGCGAGAAGAAGTGGATGCCGATGAACTTCTCCGGCCGGCTGGATGCCTCGGCAAGACCGGTGATCGGCAGCGTGGAGGTGTTCGAGCCGAAGATGACGCCGGGACGGATCGCGGCTTCAACGCGCTTGGTCACGTCCGCCTTGATGGCCCGGTCCTCGAACACCGCTTCAATGATGTAGTCCACATCGGCCAATGCCGCGAAGTCCACCGCCGGGTGGATGCGCGCGAGGAGCGCCTCGCCATCGGCGGCGGTCATGCGGCGCTTGGAAACGGCGCCATCCACCAGCTTCTTGGCGTGGCCCTTGCCGCGCTCGGCGGCCTCCATGTCACGGTCGACGAGCACGACCTCAATGCCGTTCGTGGCCGCCACATAGGCGATGGCCGCGCCCATCATGCCGGCACCCAGCATGCCGATCTTCTTGAACTGCGCCTTGGGCACGCCCGCGGGCCGCCGCGCGAGCTTGTCCGCCTTGCCCTTGTTGACGAAGAGCGTGCGGATCATGGCCGGCGCGACATTGCCCCGGAGCAGCGACAGGAAGTATTTCGCCTCGATCTTAAGCCCGAGGTCGATCGGCACCGAGGTACCCTCGTAGACGCAGGACATGATCGCCTGCGCGGCCGGGTAATTGCCGTAGATCTTGTCGCGCAGCATGGCGTTGCCGGCGATGAAGACCTGCACCGCGTTCGGGTTCATGCCGCCAGCGCCGCCGGGCACCTTGTACGACTTTTCGTCCCAGGGCTGAACCGCTTTCGCGGCGGGCGAGGTGAGCCACCTCTTCGCGGCCGCCAGCAGGTCCGCCGCCGGCACAACCTCATGAATGAGGCCTGCTGCCTTGGCTTTCGCGGGCGTCATGTTCTTGCCTTCGAGCAGCAGCGGCAGGGCCGGCATGATGCCGATCAGCCGGGGAATACGCTGCGTGCCGCCAGCACCTGGGCAAAGCCCGACCTGGACCTCGGGCTGGCCGATCTTGATGCTCTCGCTATCGGCGGCCACACGATAGTGGCAGGCGAGCGCGATCTCGAAGCCGCCGCCCAGCGCCGTGCCGTTGATGGCGCACGCCGCGGGCTTGCCGCAAGTTTCGAGCCGGCGCAGCACCTGCGTGAAGTGCAGGACGGCTTTCAGCGCTTCGGCCACAGGCGCGGTCTTGGCGGCGACGATCATGCCTTCCATGCCGATCAGATCGGCGCCCGCGACGAAGCTCGATTTGCCGGAGGTGAGGATGATGCCCTTCACCGAAACATCGCCAACGGCGCGCTCGATGACTGCCCCAAGCTCCGCCACGAATTCCGGGCCGACGACATTCATCGACTTGCCCGGCTGGTCGATGGTGAGCGTTGCGATGCCGTCGCTGTCGACGGCGTATGAAATGCTGCTGGTCATTAGAGTCTCCGGTGTCATGGCCGCACTTGATGCGGCCATCCAAGCGCCGCAAACCAAGGCGTGTTTTGACGTGGATGGCCGGGTCGAGCCCGGCCATGACAACAAAAAGTTAAACCCGTTCGATAATCGTTGCCGTGCCCATCCCTGCGCCGATGCAAAGCGTGGCAAGGCCCGTGGCGGCACCCCGCCGCTCCATCTCGTCCAGCAGGATGCCCAAGATCATCGCGCCCGTGGCACCGAGCGGATGACCCATGGCGATGGCGCCCCCGCAGACGTTGATCTTGCCGTGCGGAATATCGAGCACCTGCATGAAGCGGAGCACCACCGCGGCGAATGCCTCGTTCAGCTCCCAAAGGTCGATGTCGGCCTTCGACATGCCGGCTTTCGCAAGCGCGCGCTCGGCGGCGAAGCTGGGGCCGGTTAGCATGATGGTCGGTTCCGAGCCGATGGAGGCGGCGGCCCTGATGCGCGCGCGGGGCTTCAGGCCTGCCTTCTCGCCGGCCTCCTTGGTGCCGATCAGCATCGCTGCGGCACCATCCACGATGCCGGAGGAATTGCCGGGCGTGTGCACATGGTCGATGCGTTCGATCTCGGGATATTTCTGAATGGCCACGCCGTCGAAGCCGAAATTCTTGCCCATATCCGCGAAGGAAGGCTTGAGCGAGCCAAGCGATTGCATGCTGGCATCGGGCCGGATCATCTCGTCCTTGGCAAGCAGCGGCAGGCCCAGGATGTCGCTCACGGGCACGACCGACCTTGCAAAGCGGCCTTCCTGCCAGGACTGCGCGGCCCGCTTGTGACTTTCCACCGAGTAGGTGTCGCAATCGTCGCGGCTGAAGCCCCACTTGGTGGCGATCAGGTCGGCGCTGATGCCCTGCGGCACGAAATAGGTGGGGATGGCCACCGCCGGATCGGTCGCCCAGGCGCCGCCATCGGAACCCATCGGCACGCGGCTCATGCCCTCGACGCCGCCCGCGGCCACCATCGGCGACTGGCCCGAAATCACCTTTGCCGCCGCCATGTTCACGGCTTCGAGGGCGGACGCGCAGAAGCGGTTCACTTGCACGCCGGGTACGCTCTCGTCATACCCCGCCATCAAGACCGCGGTGCGCGCGATGTCCGCGCCCTGCTCGCCAACCGGGGTGACGCAGCCGAGGATCACATCCTCGATCTGCTTGGTATCGAGGCCCGCATTGCGGGCGGGCAGCGCCCGCAGCATCTGCGAAGCAAGCTGGACCGGCGTGGCCTCATGCAGCGAGCCGTCCTTTTTGCCTTTCCCGCGCGGCGTGCGCACGGCATCGAAAATATAGGCGTCAGCCATCCTTCACTCCTCCGTAACGTGCATTAGTCATGGCCGGGCTTGACCCGGCCATCCAGTCCTGCTCAGACCAGCTTATCGAACAGATCGATCCATTCGGGATTGTCTCTCTCAATCAGGTCTAGCTTCCATTTTCGCGGCCACCGCTTCAGGCTCGTCTCGCGTTGAATAGCGTCTTGCGGCGAGGTAAAGATCTCTATGTGGACAAGATCGGAAACCCCATACCTTTTCGTGAATTGGCTCGCAGTTCCTTGTTTGTGTTCAAAGATGCGTCTAACCAGATCGTTTGTTACGCCAACATACAAGGTCCCATTCCGCTTACTCGCCAAGATGTATACAAAGTAACTTGACATTCCCGTCTCCTGGATGGCCGGGTCAAGCCCGGCCATGACGGTGGAGGCTAAAGCGTCCGCGCAATCAGCTCTTTCATGATCTCGTTCGTGCCGCCGTAGATGCGCTGCACCCGCGCGTCGGCGTAAGCGCGCGCGATGGGATACTCCATCATGTAACCGTAGCCGCCGTGCAGTTGCAGGCAGGCGTCCATGACCTTGCCCTGTAGCTCGGTGATCCAGTATTTCGCCATCGCGGCCGTGGTGGAATCGAGTTCAGATTCCATCATCTGCTGAAGGCAGCGGTCCACGAACGTCCGGCCGATCTGGACCTCGGTCTTTAGCTCGGCGAGCTTGTGCTTGGTGGTCTGGAAATCGAAGATGGTGCGGCCGAAAGCCTTGCGCTCGCGCGTATAATCGACGGTCCAGCGCAGGGCTGCCTCGGCGGCGGCGATGCCTGAAATCGCGATTTGCAGGCGCTCCCAGGCCAGCTCCTGCATCAAGAGCTTGAAGCCTTCTCCCTCCGCGCCGAGCCGTGCGTCGCCCGAAAGCTCCACATCCTGGAAGAACAGCTCGGAGGTGTCCTGCGCGTGCATGCCGAGCTTTTCGAGGTTGCGGCCTTTGGAAAAGCCCGGAAGGCCGGCATCCACCAGGAACAGCGTGATGCCCTTCGCGCCGGCAGCCGGATCGGTCTTGGCGACGACGATGGTCACATCGGCATTCTGGCCGTTGGTGATGAAGGTCTTCTGGCCGTTGAGAACGTAGCCGTTGCCACGGGCCTGCGCCGCCGTCCGCACCCCTTGCAGGTCGGAGCCGGCACCCGGCTCGGTCATGGCGATGGCGCCGACGATCTCACCCTTGGCCATGCGCGGCAGGTAGCGGTGCTTCTGCTCCTCCGTGCCGTAAGCCAATATGTACGGCGCCACGATATCCGAATGCAGCGAGAAGCCCGGCCCGGAGGCGCCCGCCCGCGCCAGTTCCTCCATCACGATAGCGGAATGCAGCCGGTCGCCGCCGCAGCCGCCGTACTCGTCCGGGATCGCCGGCAGGAGCAGCCCCGCCTCGCCGGCGGCGAGCCACACCGAGCGCGGCACGATGTGGTCCTTCTCCCATTTCGCGTGATGCGGCGCGATCTCGCGCTCGACGAATTTGCGCACCTGATCGCGGTAAAGCTCGTGCTCTTCAGAGAACAGCGTCCGTGGCAACATGGGCACTCCTCGTTACATCGGCTATTGGCGTGTTTTGGTTGAAGCGCCGCCTTTAGTTCCGGCGCCGGCTGTGCCGCTTTCGTTCAAGTATTGCAGGCATTCCCCGCGGATAACCCTCAACTCTCTGAGCGTCGCGGCGATGTTTGCCTGCTTTTCCTCAAGCTCCGCGATCAAGGCCCCGGAGCGCTCGGCCAGGAAGTCCGCCTGCAAAGGGCGGCCTTCGCCGCGATCCCCATAAAGATCGAGGTACTGCTTTATTTCGGCCAGCGAGAAACCGATCGACTTCGCGCGCAGGATCAGCTTGAGCCGCGCACGCTCGCGCCTGGTGTAGACGCGGCCGTTATTGACGCGGGGCGGAGCGAGCAGATCCTTGGCCTCGTAAAAGCGGATCGCGCGCGTGCTGATCCCAAACTCCTCCGCCAGTTCGGCGATCCCATAAAGCCTTTCCGGGTCGAATTGGCCTAACGGGTCTAATTTTGAAGCTGATTTCAACAATTTATCCCGGCCGGTGCCGTCATCGCGGCGCTGGGCGATGGCTTCCAGCGCTTCACTTGAGACCCGATGACGGCCGCTTCGCAATCCTCGAAAACGGTTCTAGACGAGCTGGCCCAGCTTCATGGCAAGGCCCATGTCACCTTCGACGCGCATCTTGCCCGTCATGAAGGCCATGGTGGGCTGAAGCCGGCCGTTGATCATGTCGTCGAAATCGCCGGCACTCATGAAGATGGTGCAGTTGGCGTCGCCGTTGTTGTTGAGGGTAACGGTATTTGCCGCCCCGGTGCCGTCGATGAAAAGAGTGCCATCGCCGCCCAGATCGAACTTTACCGCCCCGCCGAGCGGCGCCGATCCCGCAAACCGCTCCGTCATTGCGGCGGCCACCTCAGCTAAAGTCATTACGCGCTCCCTTGGTCGGTTTCCAACGGGGCGGTATGTAGCTCATGATGTTAACTTTAACAAGAGGAAGTTGACGTATACGTCAACCATCGGCAACACGGGTTCGTGAGCGGACACAGGCGGGTGACGGCACTGCCTCCATGCTGTATGAAAGCGCCGGAACCTGAACGGGGCTGGCCTGTTACCAAGCGGCAGCTTGCGGCCGGCAACCTTGAGGCGATGAAAAAATATGGCAAAAGAGCCAAGCACGTCTGAGGCTGGTGCCGGCAAAAACCGGCCAAGCCCGGCGCAGGAGCGCAAACAGCGGCTTGCCGAGGCTCTCCGGCGCAACCTCGTTAAGCGCAAAGACAAAAATTCGACAAACCCTGGCGGCAAATCGGCGCCCGGTTAGCTCAAAGCCTTGCGGTGCGGGCGCACCGCGGTTACAGCTTAGGAAAAGCTCGGCCCGCTCTTGAGGCGGACGCAAAGATCCTTAATCCCGGCGGAAAAAATGGACAGAATTCGCATTATTGGCGGCGAGCGCCTCGAAGGCACGATTCCGATAAGCGGAGCCAAGAATGCGGCTCTGCCCCTGATGATCGCAAGCCTGCTCACGCCCGACACGATCACGCTCAAGAACGTGCCCAACCTGGCGGATGTGGGCCTCCTCATCCGCATCTTGCGCAACCACGGCACGGATACTGCCTTTGATGGCAAGCGCGCAATCGCGAACGGGCATCAGGGCGATACGCTGCATCTCACCGCCCGCGATATCGTCGATACGACCGCGCCTTACGACTTGGTGCGGCGGATGCGCGCGAGCTTCTGGGTGCTCGGGCCGCTCCTGGCGCGGGAGCACAAGGCGCGCGTCTCGCTTCCGGGCGGCTGTGCCATCGGCACCCGCCCTGTCGATCTGCATTTGGCGGGCCTTCAGGCGCTGGGCGCCGAGATCAGCCTCGATGGCGGCTACGTGGTGGCGAACGCGCCGGGCGGGCTCAAGGGCGGAGTGTTTTCCTTCCCGAAGGTTTCGGTGGGCGCGACGCATAATATCCTGATGGCCGCCACCCTGGCGAAGGGCGAGACGGTTCTCGAAAACGCCGCCTGCGAGCCGGAAGTGGCCGATGTCGCAAGCTGCCTCAACAAGATGGGCGCCAAGATCGAGGGCGCCGGCACGCCCACCATAACGATCCAGGGCGTGTCTGAGCTGGAGGGCGCCACGCATACGGTGCTTCCGGATCGGATCGAGACCGGAACCTACGTCATGGCCGTGGCGGCCACTGGCGGCGAGGTCTATCTCGACGGAGCGCGGGCCGACCTTCTGCCGGGCGCTCTCGACGTTTTGCGCGAGGCCGGCATCGACATCACCGAAACAAACCGGGGACTCAAGGTCGCGCGCAACGGCGCGGCCCTCAGGCCTGTGAACGTCACGACCGCGCCCTATCCGGGTTTTCCGACCGATTTGCAGGCGCAGCTCATGGCGTTGATGTGCCGGGCGGACGGGGTTTCGCAAATCCGCGAGGCGATCTTCGAAAACCGCTTCATGCACGTGCAGGAACTCGCGCGGCTTGGCGCCGACATTAGCGTTTCGGGCGACATGGCGAAGGTCCGCGGCGTTCCGTCGCTGCGTGGCGCCGAGGTGATGGCAACCGACCTGCGCGCCTCGGTTTCCCTAGTCATCGCGGGGCTCGCGGCCGAGGGTGAAACCGTCGTTAACCGTGTTTATCATCTAGATCGCGGATTTGAGCGGCTTGAAGAGAAGCTTGGGTCTTGCGGAGCGCGCATTGAACGCCTTCATTCATGAGAGAAATCGAATTACCTTCGAACCTCAATAATGAGGCGCTGGTCATGCGCTCTGAACCGCTCAAACTCGTAGCACTCGATCAAGACGATCTCAAAATCCTGTCCGCTCATCTGCAGGACGCCGTATTGCGATTGGCCGACATGGTCTATATGCCGGCCGACCGGCATTTCGCGGCAGTCCTGAGCCGCTTCGACTGGCTTGCCGCGGAAAACGGCGACGGCAAATATTCCGATCTGCGCCGCTGCCGCTGCGCCTTGCGCTTCGACCAGGTGAAGCGGGCGCAGGTGCAGAAAATCCGGCCCGGCGAGCCGTTTGCGGTCGCTGAGCTGCTGGCGATCACCTTTGAGGAGCTGGAAGCACCCGCCGGATATATCATCCTGCATTTCGCCGGAGGTGGCGCCGTGCGGCTTGAGGTGGAGTGCATCGAGGCGGAACTGCACGATGTGGGCCAGGCCTGGCGGGCTGGGGCCAAACCGGCACACACGGCCGTAGAGGGCGAGGCGGTGCCGCCGCCTGCGAAAATCCTCCAGAGCACCAAGTAGGATTTCTCCATTGGCACAGTTTCTCCGTTCCTCCAGCGCCGGCTTCTCTGGCCAGTTCAAGGCTCTTGTCGAGTCCCCGCCGGGATCAGCCGCTCGATGTGCAGGACGCGGTGCGCGCGATCATCCGCGCGGTGCAAGAGAAGGGCGACGCCGCCCTGTCCGAGTTCACGGCGCGCTTCGACCGGACCGATTTGGGCAAGGCGGGCTTGCGCATCCCTCCAGAGGAGCTGAAAATAGCCTATGAAGGGCTTGCCCCGGAGTTACGGGGGGCGCTGGCACTGGCCTGCGAGCGCATCGAAAAGCACCACCGCCGCCAGCTTCCGCGGGACGAGCGCTATACGGATGCCATCGGTGCCGAGCTTGGCCACCGCTGGACGCCGCTTGAACTCGGTTGGCCTTTATGTGCCGGGGGGAAAGGCGAGCTATCCAAGCTCGGTGCTGATGAACGCCATTCCAGCGAAGGTGGCGGGTGTGCCGCGCCTTGTGATGGCCGTGCCTACGCCCGGCGGCGAGGTTAACCCCGCTGTGCTTGCCGCCGCCCATCTCGCGGGCGTGTCCGAGGTCTACCGCATCGGCGGCGCGCAGGCCGTCGCGGCGCTCGCCTATGGCACAGAGACCATCGAGCCCGTTGCCAAGATCGTTGGCCCTGGCAATGCCTATGTGGCGGAAGCCAAGCGCCAGGTATTTGGCTCGGTTGGCATCGACACGATTGCCGGGCCGTCCGAGGTCGTGGTGGTCGCGGACAAGGCCGCGAGCCCGGAGTGGCTGGCGGCGGACCTGCTCGCGCAGGCGGAGCATGACGAAGCCGCGCAGTCGATCTTGATCACGGACGATGCGGCGCTCGCCGATGCAACGGCGCTTGCAGTCGAAAAACAGATCGCAACGATGGCCCGTGGCGCCATAGCGGGCAAGAGCTGGGCCGATCATGGCGCGATCGTTGTCGTTTCCAATCTGCTGGAGGAGGCGCCGGCCCTGGTCAACGCGCTCGCACCGGAACATTTGGAGCTGGCCTGCGATGCGGCCGAGGAGATGATCCCCAGCATTCGCAATGCGGGCGCGATCTTCATCGGCCACCACACGCCCGAAGCAGTTGGCGACTATACGGGCGGCTCCAACCATGTGCTGCCCACGGCCCGCGCGGCGCGTTTCGCCTCCGGTCTCGGCGTTCTCGATTTTATGAAGCGCACTTCCATCCTGAAGCTCAACGAGGCAAGCCTTGCAGCGCTCGGTGCGGCGACCATGACGCTCGCGGAAGCCGAAGGGCTTGGCGGGCACCGCCATTCCGTTGCGGTGCGCCTCCGCAGTGCGGTATAACCCTGCATTATGACCAAGAAAGATCAGGCGCAACAACCGTCCCGGCTCGTAGAGATCGAGCTGGACGGGGCCTCTATGGGGGCCAGTACGCTTGAGGCCGAGCATGAGCGCAAGGTGGCGATCTTCGATCTGCTTGAAGAGAACCGCTTCGAACTCGTAGACGGCCCGGCCGGCCCCTACAAGCTTCGCATCGGTATTGCGGAGCAGCGGCTTGCTTTCTCTGTAACGGCTGGGGACGGGGCGGAGCCCCCGGTGACGTTCCTGCTTTCGCTCAGGCCGTTCCGCAAGGTGGTGAAGGACTACTTTCTGGTTTGCGGGAGCTACTTCGAGGCAATCAAAACGGCCCCGCCAAGCCGGATCGAAGCGCTCGACATGGGACGGCGCGCCCTTCACGACGAAGGCAGCAAGCTTTTGCTCGAACGGCTGCACGGCAAGGTGAGCATGGACGAGCCCACCGCGCGGCGGCTGTTCACCCTGCTCTGCGCGCTGCATTGGAAGGGATGATCCCTGTCCTCGCGTTCATAGCAATAACCCAGCACTGAGCCGGATACCTCGCCCATCATGCGCCCATATTTGCATCCGAGCCTGGTAAATGGACGCACTGGCGACCCAGCAGTTTATGTGGAAACGCTATTCGAGAGGCAGACCATACTGTTCGACTTGGGCGATATTTCAAAGCTGCCTCCCAGAAAGATCCTGCGCCTAAGCCATGTATTCGTCTCGCACACCCATATCGACCATTTCATAGGGTTCGACCGGTTGCTGCGGGTGCTGACAGGGCGGGAACAGCAACTCAATCTCTACGGTCCGCCGGATTTCATCGGGCAGGTGCAGCACAAGCTGCGGGCCTATCGCTGGAACCTCGTGGACCGCTACATCAACGACCTTGTTTTTCATGTGACCGAGGTCGCTTCCTCCCTGGAAACCCGCGCCGCGCAGTTCCGCCTCAAGACCGCATTTGCATTAGAACCGCAGCCTTGCAGCCCCAACGCCCCAGGCGTGATTTGCAATGAGCCGCGTTTCAGGGTTTCAGCCGCGGTTCTCGATCATGGCACGCCATGTCTTGCATTCGCGGCTGAGGAATCCGCTCATGTCAACGTTTGGAAGAACCGGGTCTTGGAACTCGGGCTCCAGGTTGGCCCCTGGCTGACGGATCTCAAGCGTGCAATCGTGGACAATAGACCGGATGGCCATACGGTCCGCGTCCGCCGGCTGGACGGATCGCGCCAGGAGAACGAAATGCCGCTCGGAGCCTTGCGCGGCCTGGTCACCGTTACGCCGGGTCAGAAAATTGCCTATGTAACCGATACTGCGGATACGGCCGCCAACCGTGCCGCCATCGTCAAGCTCGTTCAAAACGCGGACATCCTGTTCATCGAGACCACCTTTGCGCAAAGAGATGCCGCATTGGCGGCCGGACGCCAGCATTTGACAGCGGCGGCGGCTGGAGCGATAGCCCGCGAAGCCGGTGTGCGCCGGATCGAGCCATTTCATATTTCCCCCCGCTACGCTGGAGAGGAGGCGCGCCTTTTGGATGAGGCCATGTCGGCATTTGCCGGAACGGCTCCCGAAGGGGAAGCATGATGCGGCGCGCCCGCCCATAGGCGGCTTCCGGACACCTATACCGGCTGCCTAAAGTGCTGACCGTGCAGGTGCAATGTCCATCATCGCGAGGCGGCAAAGCCGCCGTGGCAATCCAGATGCCGGCACTGCGCCTCGTGCATTGCCACGGGGCGATGCTCACCTCTCAATGACGCAAGACGCTTATGACTTAAGGCGATTGGTATTATTTCCGGGCGGCGTTGAAGCCAGGTGATGTTTGCCGATGAGTTGCACAAAGCTCGCTTGCGGCCCCTTGTCCCCCTGGGACTCTGTGAAGCGCACCTCTTCTCCCACTTCTAAATCGTCGAAGAGGCTGTCGATGACGCTGTTGCGGTGGAAGTAAATTTCGTGGCCATCGCTGCTGGCGATGAAGCCGTAACCCGCTCCGGCATGAATCGACGCGATGACGCCGTGGGGCGGAACCTCGTGTTCTTTCATGTGGCCGTCCCGCTTTCGGACAATGTCTTGAAGCTGGCGGCGCGCGGCCATGAACGCATCGCGGATCGTTACGTAAACATCCTCATGTGCCCCGGTTGCGGCGGGCTCGCGGTTCACCACGATATCGGCGCCGTCGGGGACAACGAGATGAACCCTTATGTGAAAGATGTCGCCCTTGCGGTGACGATGCTGCGGCCGCGCGACCACGACGCGCGCACTAATCAGCCGTCCGAAGAACTGCTCCAGCTTATCGGTTTCGTCTCTGACGCGGGCCTCAATGGCGTCGGAATGCCGGATGCCTTCGAAGGCAATTTGAACGGGAACCTGCATTGTGAACCTCGTTGCGCGTCCAGGCGGACAATGGAACCACATTCCGCGCACAATACTCAGAATACTTCATTAACGCGCGTCAACGGTTTGCACAGTACAGACATGGCCTAGGTAAAATCGTTCTTTAACGCAATAACAACGCATGTTAAGCAATAGTTTCCGATACATTTACACTATTATTCTGCCGTATTTGATCGTTATCAAAGCGGCGCTTGCTATATTTACATATCCTGCCTTGGCATAGGCCTCACCTTTGTATAGGAGTAGTTTTGTCATGGCCCAAGCCGTATCCAAAGAACCCACTACAGCTCAGTCCAAATCCGGCCAGATGCCAGCGCGCTGGAAAGACAGAGATTTTTTGGTGAACCTTCGCGATGAAATCGACCGCGTTTTCGAGGGCTTCGACAGAGGTTGGCCAAGCATGCCCATGCGGTGGAAGGGCTTAGAAATGGAGCCCTTCCGCAGGGAAGGGCCGGCCATGGCTATGATGCCATCGGTCGACGTCATCGAGAAGGACGGCATGTTCGAAGTGACAGCAGACCTTCCCGGCGTCGATGAGAAGAACGTCGAGGTCAAACTGTCTGGCGACATCCTGACCATTAAGGGCCAGCGCGAGGAGCGCAAAGAAGAGAAGGAGCAGGATTACTACCTCTGCGAGCGTCAATTCGGCGCTTTCGAGCGGTCGTTCCAAGTTCCCGAAAACGTGGAATGCGACAAGATCGACGCCACCTTCAAGAACGGCGTGCTGACGGTGACTCTTCCGAAGAAGCCTGGCACGGCTAAGGCCGAAAAGAAGATCAGCATCCACAAGTGACCAGCGGCCGGCGGCTCGTGGTTGCAGCCATGAGCCCCCCCCAATGCAATATTCCACGCGGCATGCCCGTCACCCCGCGCATTCCCGCGCCTAGATCCAACAAGTAGAGTTCTTTTGGGAAGGCTACCGGAGAGAGCCGCAGATGAAAACGAGAGACATCCATCGCGCAGAGCCGCGGCACGACCTGATGAAGTCGCATCATCAAGAAGAGGAGATACACGACCCTTACAAGCCGCGCAAAAAGCCCGGCGAACCTTGCGCTTGTCCGCAATGCGGGGCGATAAACATGGGCGGACGCTGGCGCTGGGCATTGGCGAAAGAGAAGTTGGATCGCCTCGAAAAGGATTTGTGCCCCGCCTGCCACCGGATCAACGACAAATATCCGGCAGGCGAGCTGATTTTGAGCGGCGGCTTTCTTGCCGGGCACAAGCAAGAGATAATTAAGCTTGCGCGCAACACCGAGGAGTTGGAGCTGAAAGAACACCCGTTGCAGCGGATCATGAGCGTGGACGATGCTGACGGCGAGGTAATCATCAAAACCACCGATATTCACCTGCCAAGGCGGATCGGTCACGCCATTTTCGATGCCTATAAGGGTAGCCTCGATACCCATTACGATAAGGCTGCGTACTTTCTCCGCATGACCTGGAGCCGCGAGCATTGAGGCACGCACACACCTCAACCGGCGAGCGCGCCGGTTGCCGGCGGGTAAGGCGGTCCAAGCGCGTCTGCCACGCCTTGGCCTCCTGGTGCGCCTCGCAGAACGTATCGAACTTGTGGATCAGCCGTTCCGCATGAACCCAGCACAGCGCGTGCTCTGCAATCTTGAACTGGCCGGCACCGTCAGAGACGATCACCGTGCCGTCCAGGAGCCCTTGCTCCGCAATCGTTACGTTCTCACTCCGTGAGCGCTTGAAAATATAGACACACTTCGTATCGCCGGCCGGGCGGATGCCTCGGGTATTGTCTTGACTGGCGGCAGCACCGCTTGGCTGTAGGGATTGCGGATAGCCTTGAGCCCGGGTCAGCCGCGCTTCGCTTTGCGACTCCCCCAAAGAAAAACAATTATTCCGAAACGGCAAACGCAACCCAAGATTGGTTGTGGCGGTTTGCGCTTTGGTTAAATTTAACCATATGGAAACGGTTTGTTGCCGTTCCGGCAATAATGATGGGGAGTGAAATGGCCGGTACATGATGGGGATACGCCGGATTTGGGCGGTATTATAAGCGTAGTGTAAGCGTTGTGTAGGTGTTCTGTAAAATAGGCGCGTATTATGTTTGGCCACGATAAGCGATTGGTTCCTCAAACTTTCTTTAAAGATTCCGAAAAAAGCGATCCTCTCTCCGGCGCGTTGGACGAATTCAAGAGCGCAGTGATTATCGCCTATGAGCGGGCGCTCGAAGAGGGCATTAGTTCAGTCATCGCGCTTGCCGCCATGGCAGACTTGATATCCGTAGAGTTGAAGCGCTGCGAAGATCTCGCTGGCTGAGCGCTCTCGCAAAGGCGCGGGACGCAGCGCTATCGCCTGCAAAAATGGAGACTTCAAACGCATATCGGGTAGGGATAACCTATGCCTGCACAAAGACTTTTCGGCCTCGCGAAGGAGGCACAGGCTGTTCTGGCGTTCTGCGAGGAAGGCCTGATGCTGATTGGCAGGCGTATTGCTGTCCGCGCGTCTGCCAGCGCCGGCGTGCTCCCGCACCATGAAAGCGAAATGGAGTTCGAAACGCCGCAAGCGCGGATGCACCGCGAAACCGCGGAGCTGACGCGGGCCTACGCCGAGGAGGTGAGGGACCCCGAAATCAGGCGCCTGCTCCGTTCGCTTGCCGACAGGTACGAACAGATGGCCGTGCCAGGCCGCGGGTACCAGCATCCTGGCAATTGCCGTTAGAGAATAGTTCAGGTTGCGCAATGGATTATTGCGCCGCCCCCCTGGCGGCCCCCCGCACCGCCAGGGGTATTGCTTCTTTCAGCGCGCGAGCATAGCGCAGCCGCGCCGGAAGTTCGCACCGCATTGCCGCTTGCTCGCAAGCGAACTTCCGGCGCGGGCTACTCGCCCGAAGGGCGGCTGGAAAGCGGACAACAATTGCCTGATTGTCGATTGAGCGGATTTCAGGGGCGTTCCGGATAGGGCGCCGCTTACGCCCTATCCGGAATTGCGGCGGGTGCCGCTTTGCTGTCCGCGAACTCGCGTCCGCGCTCTTTTTCCCGCCGGAGAATGCGAATCGATGCACGAGTTCCAGAGGAGAGGCTGCAACTCATGGGCATGAAATCGCGGCCTCCGGTGCCGCTGGCTCGCCCCGAAGCAAACACTCACAGCGCCCGTACAGGTTTTCCACCGTTATTGCGAAACTAGTGTCAGGCGAAATCAACCGGCAGTTGTACGTTTCCTGCCTGTTGGTGGCCGGTAGGCCGTCTGCCGTCTGCTGCTTTTTACAATTCACAAAACTGTTTGGCTTCATCCGGTATCCTTGCGGCAGGTGCCCGCAGGCGGCTCGCAACACACAAGCCGGTTGCTTGTGCAGGGCGCGGAATCCGGTTCCAATGGGACCATCGAACTGATGAAGGCTTTACTTGCTGGCCGCGCTATCCTTAAGGCAAAATAGCTGCAAAACCGGACGCTGTTTTTGCCCCGCCTCTGCGGCGGCCGGCAAGGGGATGCTTTATTCCAGGCCCTGCGGTTGACCGCGGGAGCTTAATCGCCAAATGCCATTCTTGCGAAGCATATGCGAAAAGGAGAACAGCGCTCATGACCAGGCATTTCCCGATCGATCGCGCCCTGCCTGTCTACACCGCCACGCCCAGCGGCGGATTTCTGGACGTGGCACCGCAGCCTGTCGGAGAGATGCCCGGCTGGAACCTGAGCGACCTTTATCCGGGCGGGCGCCCGCAGCTTGAAGAGGACATCGACAAGGCGGCGCGGGCCGCGGCGCAATTCCACGAGACCTATATGGGCAAGCTCGAAGGCCTGGCGCGGGAAAACCCGCCAGCACTCGCAAAGGCCATCGCGGATTATGAGGCGCAGTCCGACCGCATGGGCCGCGTGGGCTCCTTCGCCTATCTCAACTACGTCACCAATACCGCCGACGCCGCCCGCGCCAAGCTCTTCGGCGACGCCCAGGACAAGCTCACCACCATCAGCACGCAGCTTCTGTTCTTCGAGCTGGAATTGAACCGTATCGGCGACGAGGTGATGGACGAGGCGCTAAAGAACGCCGGGCTTGCCCATTACCGGCCATGGCTCACCGATCTTCGGAAAGAGCGGCCCTACCAGCTTTCCGACGATCTTGAGAAGCTCTTCCATGAGAAGAGCATGACCGGCCCCGCCGCCTGGAGCCGTCTGTTCAACGAGACGCTGACCGGGCTCCGCTTCGTTATCGAGGGCGAAACCTACACGCTTGAAGTTGCCCTGAATTTCTTGAGCGACTCCAATGCGGAGAAGCGTGCGGCGGCGGCGGAAGCGCTGGCAGCGGTCTTCCGGTCCAACGTCCGGCTGTTCACGCTTGTGATGAACACGCTCGCCAAGGACAAGGAAATCTCCGACCGCTGGCGCAGCTTCCCGGACGTGGCCTCCTCGCGGCATCTCGCCAACCGCGTCGAGCCCGAGGTGGTGGACGCGCTGGTGCGGGCGGTGCGCGACAGTTACCCGCGCCTTTCGCACCGCTACTACGCGCTCAAGGCCAAGTGGCTCGGCATGGACCGGCTCAACTATTGGGACCGCAACGCGCCCATCAGCCGCGATCCCGAGGCCATCACCGAATGGCACGATGCGCGCCGCACCGTGATCCAGGCCTACCGCCGCTTCTCACCGCGCATGGCCGAGATCGCGGACGGCTTTTTCGCCAAGCATTGGATCGATGCGCCCGTGCGCGAGGGCAAGTCGCCGGGCGCATTCTCGCATCCAACCGTGCCTTCGGCGCATCCCTACATCATGCTGAATTACCTGGGCAAACCGCGCGATATCATGACCCTCGCCCATGAGCTGGGCCACGGCGTGCATCAGGTGCTGGCAAATGCGCAAGGGGCGCTGATGGCCTACACGCCGCTGACGCTGGCCGAGACCGCGAGCGTGTTCGGCGAGATGCTGACGTTCAAGGCGCTGCTTGCGCAAACTCTTAGCCCGCGCGAGAAGAAGGCGCTGCTCGCGCAGAAGGTCGAGGACAAGATCAACACGGTCGTGCGCCAGATCGCGTTCTATCAATTCGAGCGGCTGGTGCATGAGGCGCGCCGCGACGGCGAGCTGACCTCGGACGCCATCGCCGAGTTTTGGCTCTCCGTGCAGGGCGAAAGCTTAGGGCCGGCGATTATCTTGAACGACGGTTACGAGAACTACTGGACCTATGTCTCGCACTTCGTCCATTCGCCGTTCTACGTTTACGCCTACGCGTTCGGCGATTGCCTCGTGAACTCGCTTTACGCGGCCTACGAGCGCGCGCCGGAGGGCTTCGAGGGCCGCTATCTCGACATGCTGCGCGCGGGCGGCACCAAGCACCACAAGGAACTCCTGGCGCCGTTCGGCCTCGACGCCACCGATCCCGGCTTCTGGGCCATGGGGCTCAAGGTGATCGAGGACATGATCGCGGAGCTGGAGACGCTGGAGGATTGATCTGGCCACGAAGGGCGGCGCGGCGTTAGCCGGGGGCCGCTTTCTTCCGCACTCGGACGACGATATCGACCGCTTCCAGCTCAACCCCATCCGGGAGCTTTGCCGAGCCCACGACCTTGAGGTCTCCGGCAGCGATGTCGCTCAGTTCCCCGTATCGGCGTTGTAAATGTGCGGATGCGGCTCGGTTTTCGAATCGAATACCGTCCGTTCGGCGTCGATGACCAACTCGCGCACGAGGCCCCTCTCGTTGAACAGCTTGAGCGTGTTGTAGATCGTCGCCCGAGAAATCTCTGGAATAAGCCGCTTAACGCGGGCCAGGACCTGATCGGCGCTCAGATGCACAGGGCCGCACAGCATGACCTGGCCCACCGCAAGCCGCTGCAAGGTCAGCGGAATGCCGGCCAAGCGGAGCCGGGCCGCAACCCCTGCGCCATCCATATGCACCACGCTGAGCAGCTCCGTCAGCTCAGCCTCCCGATCCGTTTCGTGTGCCATTTCCTCCTCGCAATGGGTTGAGGGGAACGCCGCGCTCCCCTCTCTAGTTCTTGCCGCCTTGCCGCTTATTTCACGAACGGCTTTGGACGCGGCGTTGCATCCGACGACGGCGGAAGCAACGGTAGCGTGAAGCTAGGCTGATCGCCCGTCAGCGTCTTCAGGAAAGCGACAATCTTCGCATTCTCGCTGGCGGAGAGCTTCTTGCCAAGCTGCAGCCGCCCCATGGTATCGACCGCCTCGGTCAGCGTATTGGCCGCGCCGTCGTGGAAATAGGGGTAGGTCAGCTCGACATTGCGCAGCGTTGGCACCTTGAAGTTAAAGCGGTCCTCATCCTTGCCGGTGACGCCGGAGCGGCCAACCGCCTTACTCGCCGTCTTGTAAGGTTCAACCACGCCCATCTTCTGGAACGACGCCCCGCCCACGCCCGGACCATTATGACAGGCAACGCAGCCACTGTCTTTGAAGAGCTTGTAGCCTTCCAGCTCATCGGGCGTCAACGCGTCCTGCTTGCCGAGCAGCCATTGGTCGAAGCGCGAGTTAGGTGTGACGAGCGTCTTCTCGAACTCGGCGATGGCGGCCGTGACCTGCTCGATGTCGATCTTGTCCTTGCCGAACACCTGCTTGAACTCGCGCACATAGGCGGGAATGGTCTCCAGCACACCAACAGCCAGCGTATGGGAGAACGCCATCTCGCCGGGATTGGCGATGGGGCCACCAGCCTGCGCCTTCAGGTCCGCCGCGCGTCCGTCCCAGAACTGCGCGACGTTCAGGCTCGAATTCAGAACCGTCGGCGCGTTGATCGGCCCCTGGTTCCAGTGATCGCCAATCGAGGTTGGCAGGTTGTCCGTGCCGCCCGCCGACAGGTTGTGGCACGAGTTGCACGAGATGAAGCCAGACTTCGAAAGGCGGGGATCGAAGTAGAGCTTCTTGCCGAGTTCGACCATGCCAAGGTTGACCGCTTGCGGCGGCCTGATTGGCTCGATGGGTTCTTGAGCGCTTGCCGGGCGGGCCGTCAGTGAGGCCACGCTGGCCGCGGCGAGACAAGCTAAGATTATCCGTTTCATGGGGCTTCCCTCATGCTGGTTGCTGCTATCCTTTCTGGATCAATGCCTCCTGGCTTGCCTCCCTTGGAGCAGCACCTTCTAGGCGAGGCGCCTTGGAATGCAGTCTACGGCTTAGACAGGGTCTAGATCTTGCGATCGGTCAAAAACCGTACAACAGCGGCACGCGATATAACGCCGCAATGCTTGCGCGAAGGATGCCGCTTCAGGCCAGCCGGGGGCTTGCCAAAATATGAGGGGAATCCGCAAAGCGATCTTATTTAAGGGCTATGGGGGGCCAGCCGCCATTCCTGGCGTTTTTGGGCAGCCCAACATTTGAGCGGAGTGGACGTTTTGACAGATAGTTCCGGCGGGGATGACGAGTTCGAAGGCACAGAGGCGCGCGACCGCGAAGGCAACCGCTTCTCGCGCCGTGTGCAGCGTTATGCGAGCATCGGCAGCAGCATGGGCGGCGTAGCGGCGCGGATGGGCGCGAGCTACCTGTTCGGCGGCAAGGACCACCAGAAGCAGGCGGCACAGCTTACCGCGGCGCTGGGCGGGCTCAAGGGTCCGCTGATGAAGGTCGCGCAACTTCTTGCGACCATCCCCGACGCGATCCCGGCCGAATACGCCAACGAGCTGGCCGCGCTTCAGAACGAGGCGCCGGCCATGGGCTGGCCCTTCGTGCGCCGCCGCATGGCGGCGGAGCTGGGTGCGGACTGGCGCGCAAAGTTCCAGACCTTCGGCGAGCAGGCAGCGGCAGCGGCTTCGCTCGGCCAGGTGCACAAGGCGCAAAGCCTCGACGGGCGCGGCCTCGCGGTGAAGTTGCAATATCCGGAGATGCAGTCCGCGGTCGAAGCCGACCTCAACCAGCTCCGCATCGTCATGGGCATCTACCAGCGCACGCACGCCGCCGTCGACACCTCCGATGTCGTGCAGGAGATTGCGGCACGCTTGCGCGAGGAGCTGGATTACGGCCTCGAAGCGCGGCACATGGCGCTCTATGGCCTGATTTTCCGGGGCGATAACGCGATCCGCGTGCCGGAGGTTCTGCCGGAGTTGTCGACGAAGCGGCTGCTCACCATGACCTGGGTGGACGGCCAGAGATCCTCGCCTACAAGACCCGCCCGCTTGAGGAGCGCAATGTCATCGCCCGCGCGCTGTTTCGCGCCTGGTGGTATCCCTTCAGTCATTACGCGGTGATCCACGGCGATCCGCACCTCGGCAATTACACCATCTTCGAGGAAGGCGGGAGCGCGGCGGGCATCAACCTGCTCGACTATGGCTGCATCCGCACCTTCGAGCCGAAATTCGTCGGCGGCGTGATCGATCTCTATAACGGTTTGCAAACCAAGAACCGCGATCTGATCGTGCACGCTTACGAAACCTGGGGCTTCCACGGGCTTTCCAACGATTTGATCGATATCCTGAATATCTGGGCAAACTTCGTCTACGGCCCGCTCCTGGAAGACCGGGTGCGGCCCATCGCCGAGGGCATAGCGCCCGGCGAATACGGCCGGCGCGAGGTGCACCGCGTCCACCGGGGTCTGCGCGAGAAAGGCCCGGTGAAGGTGCCGCGCGAGTTCGTGTTCATGGACCGCGCGGCGGTGGGCTTGGGCGGGGTGTTCCTGCACCTGGCGGCGGAGCTGAATTTCTACCGCCTTTTCAACGAGGTAATCGAGAACTTCAAGCTTTCGGACACTGCGGACAGGCAAGCCGCCGCCTTCGCCGCTGCCGGCGTTCCCCTCCCGTCCGCGCCTGGGCCGTAGAGATTCCAGCCCGTCCAAGCCGTAACTGCTTCTTAGCCAGACACGGCGAATTGATGGAGCAGACCCGCGGCCCAAGCGCTAAAATGATAGGGGGTTTCCGGCGCGGAGGACAGTTCTGATGCGTGGAACGTTGCAGATCGCTTTTCTTATTCTGGCGGCGTTGGTCGCCGCTGGAACTGCAGTCTCATGGTACTTGGTGGCGGCCGACCGTCTCGCCTGGTGGCAGCTCGCGGGGATGGGGCTGACCGTCCTGTTTCTGGCCCTGATTTGGTTCTGGCCGGGCCAAGACCAGCCCAAACGCCCGCCAGCCTAAGAGGCGCCTCACCGGTAAGTAACGGAAGTGTACGAGCTGCGGCCTCTTAATTGTCTCGATTGGTTGTAGCTCTCGCGTTTGCAATCGCCGTCCAATCCAAACCGAAGCGGGCGAGGTATTTGCGCAGGCCGCCAGCGTCGTTTACGGAAGCTTTGCCCGCCCGCGATGCCGCGAACAATGCCCGGCCCACTGCGCTAAGCGTCGAGTGCTGGCGGCAGATCCGCACCACCTCGGCGAGCTGAACGCGGTCGAACGGATCCATGCCTGCGATCCGTTCATGGCTTAGGAGCGATCCGAGGACGCCCTCCGGCGTATCGCCGCCCGGCCGCTAGTATTCCCGCAGGCGCGCGATTTCCTCTGCCACCACTGCCTCGGCGATGCGGCCGGAATGCGCCAGCGTCGCCATGCGCGTCAGCGAGGCGCCGAAGAAATGGAGGCCATCATGGCGAACAAATCGTTGTTTGCATCGAACCGCAAGGCGGTTCCGCAGACACATGGCCATTGCGGGCAAGCCGGGAGGCCTCGATAGCAAAGACGGCACCGGCTTTTCCCTGACAGACCTCGGAAAGAAGCGTCTCGAATCCCCGGCGCTCGACGCGCCCGCTGCCCGAACGCCCGAGATCCTCGTCGATGACGCGTACGTCCTGCCATCCCAGTTCCTTGGCGCGTTCCACCAAGCCATACTGGCGCCGCTGGCTTTCGAGGTTGTGTTCAACTTGTCCCGGGGTAGACTGGCGAACGTAAACGTAGGCAGCCCGGTCAAGATGGCCCTTTTGGATCTTACTCATGGCTGTCTTTCCCCCTTGGCTGCGGCTTGCCCACCCCGCCCACAGCAGAACAAAAGCAGAAGCAGTGGACATTTGATGTGCTGCCTAAACCGGCCAACTTAATTAGCTATCGACAACGCTGCAATAGCGCTGCAATAGCGTCAGCCTAACCCCGTGGTATTTGTTCGTCTATCTAATTTGGTTCGATGAGCCAAAGCGAAATAGGACAGTCTGAGCGCGCCTTAACAAAAGGTTCCCTTCGCGTAAGGCCACATCATGGTAAATGCGCGCATGGTAAACGGCCGCGCGGCATAGGTTCCACACGTCATTTTCGGCGGTTTTTTGTGTGTTTTCGCGTGATTTCCACTAGTGAAAAATCCCTTTAAATAGGTTCGCAACTCGTGCGTTAAGCATAAACACGCCGTAGGCGGATTTAGTTTACAGCGTAAAATCAATGCGCTGACATATAAACGATTTTGTAATGCATTTTTGCTATATTGTCATAGCTTCAAAAGAGCGGCGTTTGGCACAGAATGCGTTCCAATGTTGGTAAATGAATCCGGGGCCGGCCGGGGCGGGCGTTATTCCCTAATGTTATAATTGCGACCTAATATACGAATATATATGTAGTGTGAAGATGTATACCCAGTTCACGCCAAAACCCGAAAATCCTTTGGGTTGATGACGCGGAAATTGTCCGTGACCAATCGCACAGATCCGGCCAGTTTTGCGGGACCTTCTCGCGTAAGAAGGTGAGCACCGCCCCGGCGAACTCCCGTGACGTGGCGTAGCACTTGTTGTGCGTCACATGCTTGTGCATCGCGCCCCATAATCGCTCGATGGGGTTCAGGTGCGGACAATAGGCAGGGATGAAGTGCAACTTGATCCTGCGGCCTGGCTGGGCCAGCCAAGCTTGCACAAGCTTGGCGTGATGGTAACGCGCATTGTCCAGGTAAATATGGATCATCGCCAGCAGCGGATACAGCGCCTCGATCGCTTCCAGCAGCCTTATTGTCGAGGCGGCATCGATGGTTTCCGCCTCGATCATGCGGGTCTGCCCGGTTTCAAGGTCAATTGCGCCGTGAATATTGATGCGCTGGCGCCCGGTGGTCTGCTCGATTGCCAGCTTTTCTTCCTTGGGCGCCCAGCAGCCAACCGGCCGCGCGGCATGCGTTGGATGCACCGCATCCAGGAACAGCACGGCCTCGTCAGGGCCAAGCGAATTCAGCAGCTTCTCGTAAGCCTCGATGAATGCTTGCTGTTTTTCTGTATCGAGCTTGCGGCCGATGACTTCCGGCTTGTGGTATTCCAGGCCCAGCCGGTGCAGAAGCGCGATCAACCCCGAGCGGCCCTCGTATACGATGCCGAATTCCCGCTCGATAAAAGCGCCGATCTGGCGCGTGCTGCGCGGCAAAGCCTGGGCGACATAAGCCTTCAGCGCCTCTTCCTGGGCCGCGGAAAGGTAACCTGAACTGCCTCCGGCATCGAATTGCTCAAGCCCCCCGATCCCACGTTCGCGGTACAGCCTGTGCCAGCTTCTCACCGTATCGTCATCGAGATAGAGAGCCTCGGCCACCCGCTCGCAGCTCCAGCCGTCATCCAAAAGCAGCATGGCATTCGCCCGGCGCGCGATCCGGTGCTCCGCCAGGCCACCGCGGACCTGCGCAATCAGCCTCTTCCGTTCCTCGGCGCTTAGAAATCCAGGGCGAATTATGCGGGGGATCAAATCCGGTTCGCCCAACTTGGCAAATACTTTCTCGCGGGTTCTCAATGAGTCGGGGTATAGCATGAAGATGTACCGGCAAAAAGCGGCAATGATGACAAGATTCCGGCCTGGTCCCAGACCGTTTCGGGCTTGTTCGGGGAACAGGGCGCGCAGGTCAGTGTGGTGGCGCTGGCGCGCCGCCTTAAGCCACGGCCGGGTGCTGGAAATCAGGCCTGAGCATATCGCAGCCGGCACGGTTCGATGCGCAAACGCCCTCGGGATCGGGCTGGACATCAATGTGCGCGCGGCCCTGCGATCGTCATCCTCAACATCAAGCATCCTGCGCAGAAGCGCGTGCATTCCGATAGTTGAGCGCCGCGAAAGCCGCCCGCTCCGCTTTACGCCCAGCAGAATCCGTCTATGTTATGCGCGTTAAACACGTATTACGTTGGCCGCATCCCCCGCGCGCGGCCGGTTCCGCACAGCCCATAGGAGTGCCCTTTGTCTGGTCTTCCCGTCACGGATTTGGTCCTGATCGTCGATTTCGGCGGCCAATTCACCCAGCTCATCGCGCGGCGCGTGCGCGAGGCGAACGTCTATTCCGAAATCGTGCCCTACACGGCTGCGGAGAAAGCGCTGGCGGAGCTTAAGCCGAAGGCGATCATCCTGTCGGGCGGGCCGGCCAGCGTCTTGGAAGAGGGCTCGCCGCAGGTGCCGGAGGCGATCTTCGCGGCGGGCGTGCCGGTGCTGGGCATCTGCTACGGCCAGCAGGGCATGGTGCACACGCTGGGCGGGGTGGTGCAACATTCGGACGAGCGCGAATATGGCTCGGCGCTGCTTGAGATCGTCGCCGCCTCGCCGCTCTTCGAGGGCGTGGGCGCGCCGGGCGATAGCTCGCGCTCAAGCAGCCCGGAGAGCGGTAGCGCTAATAAAGTACCGGTATGGATGAGCCACGGCGACCGGGTGGCGGCGTTGCCCGCCGGGTTCGCGCCCATCGCCACCTCGCGCAACGCGCCGTTCGCGGCCATCGCGGACGAGACGCGGCGGCTTTACGGCGTGCAGTTCCATCCCGAGGTGGTGCACACGCCGGGCGGGGCGGCGATGCTGCGGAATTTCGTGCACAAGATCGCGGGCTGCGGCGCGGACTGGACGATGGCGGCCTTCCGCGAGGCGGAGATCGCGCGCATCCGCGAGCAAGTGGGGGCCGCGAAGGTGATTTGCGGGCTGTCGGGCGGCGTGGATTCGGCGGTGGTGGCGGTGCTGCTGCACGAGGCCATCGGCGACCAGCTTACGTGCATTTTCGTCGATAACGGGCTGTTGCGGCAGGGCGAGGCCGAGGAGGTCGAGCGGCTGTTTCGCGGGACGTACAACATTCCGCTCATCACGGTGAATGCCGCGCCGCGCTTCCTGTCCGAGCTTGCCGGCGTCGTTGAGCCCGAGGTGAAGCGCAAGACCATCGGGCGGCTGTTCATCGAGGTGTTCGACGAGGCGGCGCACCAGGTTGGCGGCGCGGAGTTCCTGGCGCAGGGCACGCTTTACCCGGATGTGATCGAAAGCGTGGCGCCGCGCGGCGGGCCTTCCGTTACGATCAAGTCCCACCACAATGTCGGCGGCCTGCCCGACCGCATGAAGCTCAAGCTGGTCGAGCCGTTGCGTGAGCTGTTCAAGGACGAGGTGCGCGCGCTCGGCCGTGAGTTGGGACTGCCGGACGCGTTCGTGAAGCGCCATCCCTTCCCCGGCCCGGGCCTCGCCATACGGATGCCCGGCGCGATCACCGAGGAGAAGCTTAGCGTTCTGCGCAAGGCCGACGCGATCTATCTGGAGGAACTGCGCAACAATGGCATCTACGACGACATCTGGCAAGCCTTCGCGGTGCTGCTGCCCGTGCAGAGCGTCGGCGTGATGGGCGATGCACGCACCTACCAGCACGTGCTCGCGCTCCGCGCCGTGACCTCGGTCGACGGCATGACCGCCGATTTCTTCCGCTTCCCGCTAGACCTGCTCGGCCACATCGCCACCCGCATCGTCAACGAGGTGAAGGGCGTCAACCGCGTCGTCTACGACGTGACCTCCAAGCCCCCTGGCACCATTGAGTGGGAATGATCCGGCGCCATCCGGCGGCCTATACGGCTTGCCATGGGGGATCATTGAAATTGGGACAACAATGCCGTATGTTCAACAAATGTGGAAATTGTTGAACACGAGGTGATCGCCGTGGCAAAGACACCGGCAAGCAAGCCGGCAGCACTCAGGGCTAAGCCGTTAGCGGGAAGCAGACCTAAGGGCAGCGCAGGGGGAACGAAGGCCGTTCAGCGCGACGCGAAGACTGGTTTGTTTCTTCTGGGCAAGGCCCAGTATGAGGCTGTCATGCGGGCGGCGGAACTGTCCGGGCTCCTGGGCGGGAAACACGCGCGGATTGGCGGCAGGGTGAGCCCTGAATTGGTTAGACAAGCAAAGCGGCGGACGGGCATTGAGGCCGACACGGACCTGATCGAGTTCGCACTGGCCACAGTCGCGCTCGAAGATAACTTCGCCGAGACGTTCAAGGAGTCCCGGGGCAAGGTAGCTCCAGATCTCAAACTCGGCTTCTGAAGTGACAGAGTTCGATTTCGGCGCGGCACTGCGCTGGGCGCGGTTCGATCCACAAAGGACGCTGGCACGGCGAATGGACGATGAGCTTCCCTTCGTGAGATTCGAGCGTGACCGGTGGACAGGGTCTCTTGCTCGACACCTGCGTTTACATCGATCAGATGCAGGATCGTTCACCGGAAATACTGGACGATTTGATCGCGCGGCGGCAGGTCAACCACTCGGCCGTTGCGATCCAAGAGCTGATGCACACGGTGGGCGTGCTGAACCCTTTGGACCCGCGAACAGCAGGGGTAATTTCTGAGATCGGAAAGCTAATCGAGGCGATGCCGGCACACCGGATCTTAGTACCAGATATTGAGGTCCTAGGAAGAGCGGCGCTGTTATCGGGGGTATTGTGCCGCGTCCAAGGCTATGAGAAAGACGGCAAACCGCGCGCGCTTCAGGATTGTGTGCTGTTCCTGCAGGCCCGGAAGCTCGGCTTGGTGCTGCTGACCGCAAATGTCAGCGACTACGATATTCTGCTCCAACTCTTCCCGGAAGGGCGGGCGCTGTTCTACCGCCGGAAATGACGCAGCTGCCTCGCCGGAAAATTCTTCGCCCGCCGTCAAGCGCCAGGTGACCTGAGCCTGCCCGATACATCGGTAGGACGTTCTGACATGCAGGCATTCGCCGGTAGTCTTGTGGGAATGGGTGCAATGAAGGGCGTCTTTGTGGACACTTCGATATCTGACGCACCTTTTATCTTGACAGGCATTCGCGGAAGCTCCTGCGCCATCGATTGGGAGTAGAGGATAGGCTGGCAGTGCCGGCCTGACAGCTAACCAAAATCAGGTTATGCGTGGGCAGCTAAGGGAGGAATTGATGGCACCTTCGAAGCCAAAGGCAAAACCGAAACGGAAGGTCGAGTGGATATGGGCGAAAGAGCTCACGCCGGAGGCCAAGGCAGACATCGCCGCTACCTGCGAGCGCTTCATCGCGGAGGTTCTGAAACCCAAGTTCCTGCCGGAGATCAAGCCCACGCAATGGAATTATCCAGTGGACATCTCCGGCAAGTGGCGCGGAAGCAAATACAGCTTCATCATGCGCTGGCGCTCGGGCTTTCCCGAAAATGCCGGCGAGGAGTTCGAGGACGGCTTCGTACGCCTGGATCACGCGCCAGGAGGCGCGGAATACCGCTTCAACGTGATGTGGCACAGGCATACGGGGCAATGGTTGCCGGTCTATCCCTCCCTCACGCTTGAAGAAGCCTTGAAGGCCATCGAAACCTACGATCTGCTACGGCCCCCCGTATGAAAGCGCGGAAGGCGAAATCCAAGGACGGGCACCGCTTTGACGTTGAGGCCTTGCGGCAGCTTGCCGGTGCAAAGGTGTTTGCGCGGGGCGAGAGCTATTTCGGCGGCGGTTCGGTGCAAATCCTAGCCATCGAGCCGAAGCGCGTGCTGGCCTCGGTTGCCGGCACCGAGGATTATAGGGTTGTGCTGACCGGACAGGGGGACGCCATCGACGGCGAGTGCTCCTGCCCGGCCTTCGAGGACCAGGGCTTTTGCAAGCACATGGTTGCCACGGCGCTGGCGGCCAATGCAGCAGGCGGCGATACGGAAGCGGAAGGGGCAGGCGCGCTCTCCCGCATCCGCGCCCATCTGAAGGCCAAAGGCACCGATGCGCTCGTCGAGATGATCGTGGAACTGGCGGAGCGCGATCCGGCCCTGTTCCGCAAGCTCGACATGGCCGCCGCGGCCACTGGCGCCGATGACAAGACGCTGGAAACGCGCCTGCGCAAGGCCATTGACGCCGCGACACGCACGGGTGGCTTCGTGGATTGGCGCGAGGCACACGACTGGGCCGCAGGCGTGGACGATGTGCTGGACACCATTTCCGGACTCGCATCGGGCGCCCGCGCGGGGCTCGTCCTGAAGCTTATGGAACGGGCGATCGAGCGGATCGAAGATGCCATCGAGCACATCGACGATTCCGCTGGCCATTGCGGCGGCCTGCTTGAGCGCGCGGGGGAAATCCATCTGGCTGCGGCCCGCGCCTGCCAGCCCGAGCCTGTGCAGCTTGCCCGCAACCTCTTCGCCCGCGAGATGAAGGACGGTTACGGCGCATTCAGCCGCGCGGTGGCGCGTTACGCGGAGGTGCTTGGAGAAAAGGGCCTCGCCGAATACCGCCGCCTCGCCGCCGTAGCATGGGAAAAGCTGCCTCCGCGCGTGGCGAAAGCCGGCGGAAGCTATGAATATTCGAGCGATCACCGCACGCTGACGGACATCCTCGACTTCTTCGCGGAGTGCGACGGCGACACCGATGCACGCATCGCCCTTCGCGCCAAGGATCTCTCCTCGTCCTGGCAGTATTTTCAGCTCGCCGAGTTCTGCCGCGAGCATAAGCGGCCCGAAGAGGCCCTCAAATGGGCCGAGGAAGGGCTGTGGCAGTTCGAGGACGGGCGCGCGGACCAACGGCTCCTGTTCCTCACCGTGGATATGCTGTCCAAAGCCGGCCGGAAGGTGGACGCGCAGGCGCATCTCTGGCGCGCCTTCGAGAAGCAGCCGGGCCTTGAGCTTTACCAGCGGCTGACCAAGCTCGGCGGCAAGGCTGCGCGCGAGCGGGCGGTGACGTTTCTGGAAGCGCGCGCCGCCAAGGGACCGGCCTCACGCTGGGATTATCCCGCCGATCTTCTTGTCCAGGTTCTGGTGCGGGAAAAGCAGTTCGACGCGGCCTGGGCGGCGGTGCAGAAGCATGGCGCTTCGATGGACGCGAAGGAAACGCTTGCGAAGGCGAGCGAGACTGCCCACCCGCGCGAAGCGCTTGAGGTTTACGCCGGGCGCGTCGCCGAGCTTGCAAACAATAGCAATAACCCCGCCTATGAGGAGGCGGCGCGACTCGTCAGCCGCATGGCAAACTTGCGAAACAAGACCGAACAAGCCGCCTATGTCATGGAACTCAAGGCCCGCTTCGGCCGCAAACGCAACTTCATGAAGTTGCTCGGCTGAGGCCATGCCGCCGGAGCGCAGGCGGGAACGGTAGTTTTGGATCGCGCGCTTTTGCGAATTGCTCATGCGGGCCTCCTTCGTCTTTCTTGTAATGTAGCTGGATAGATGGCACCTGCAAAGGGACGCCGGGATCCTGCTGGCGCCTCTTGCTCGTAAGGCGGTATAGCCTTACATTGCTGCCATGAGCACGCTCACTGTAACCGCAAAGGGGCAAATCACGCTCCGCAAGGATCTCCTGAAGCACCTGGGTGTGGAGCCTGGGGGGAAGATCACCGTCGAGAAGCTTCCCGATGGCCGGATCCAGGTGAAGGCAGAGCGGCCCGCAGGAAAGATCTCCGGCGTTTTCAATTCACTGAAACGGCCAGGTCAGCCGCGCATTTCCATTGAGGAGATGAACGAGATCGCAGCGAAGGGCTGGGCGGGAGAGCGGTGAAGATAACCGCCGATACGAATGTGCTTGTCCGCGCTATCGTTGGCGACGACGAAACGCAGAGCAAAGCGGCCCAGGACGAGCTGGCGAATGCAGAGACGGTTGCGCTTACGATCCCGGCCCTCTGCGAGTTGGTTTGGGTCTTGTCGCGAGCCTATAAAGTCCCTGCGCCTGAAATTGCCAAAACGATCCGCGCTTTGATGACCGCTGCCAACGTCGCCGTAAGCCGGCCAGCCGCGGAGGCTGGATTGGCGGCATTGGAGGCCGGAGGCGATTTCGCCGATGGCGTAATCGCATTCGAGGGAGCTTGGCTGGGCGCGAACGAGTTTGTCTCTTTCGACAAGAAGGCTGTGAAACTGCTTGAGGCGAAAGGCTATTCAACGAGGCCGCTTGCGTAACGCGAAGAGAGGATTTCCGCATGTCAGAATTCATCGTGCATACCATTCCGGGCAGCCCGTTCGCGCGCGCGGTGCTTGCAACGCTGGAGGAGAAAGGCCAGCGCTACCGCGTCGTGCCGATCGCACCGGGCGGCCTCAAGAGCGAGCCGCACCTCTCGCGCCACCCCTTCGGCAAAATGCCCGTTTTTGAGCACGATGGCTTCTCGCTGTACGAAACTCAGGCCATCCTCCGCTATCTCGACCGCATATTGCCTACGCCTGCCCTCACTCCCGCCGATCCGAAGGCCGCCGCGCGGATGGATCAGGTCATGAACATCGCGGACTGGTATCTCTTCCAGGGCGTGGGCAACGTCATTGCATTCGAGCGCGTCGTGAAGCCCGTGCTCATGGGCGGAACGGCGGATGAGGCTGCGGTTGAAGCCGCCATGCCTGCCGCGCACACGGTGTTCAAGGAGCTTGGCTGCCTGCTGGGCGGGCAGGACTACTTCGCGGGCGAGGCGATGACTTTGGCCGACCTCGCGGTCGCGTGCCAAATGGGCTTCCTCGCGGCGACGCCGGAATGGGCACCGCTGACCGCGGCAAATCCGAACCTTGTTGCATGGCTTGCCCTGATGAACGCGCAGCCCAGCATGCAGGCCACGACCTGGGAGAAGGTCTCGGCGATGGCGAAGGCCGCCTGACCGGCGGCTTGACGGCACAAGCCCGCTTCCCATTTTCCGGCCGGGCCTGCGCGAATTATCCCCAGCGGGGTTGCCGCGAATTTGAAAGCAATGGGCGGGGTGCACCGCACTCCGCCCCGGCATAAATTCGCTGCCACATAAACACGGAGGCAGCACGGCATGCACGTAACATCGAAACCGGCAATCCTGTATTTCGGTACCCCAGTCGTGGTCATCAGCACCATCAACGAGGACGGCTCCGCCAATCTTGCGCCCATGTCCTCGGTGTTCTGGCTCGGCTGGCGATGCGTCCTGGGGCTCGGCGCCAGCTCGAAGACGACACAGAACCTCTTGCGCACCGGCGAGTGCGTTCTCAATTTGCCATCGGAAGAGAACGTTGCCGCCGTGGACCGGCTCGCCATGACGACAGGCTCGAACCCGGTTCCCCAGCTCAAGGCTGCGCGCGGCTACCGCTTCGAGTCTGACAAATTAGGCCTTTCGGGTTTCAGTCCGGCGCCCTCGGAAACGGTAGCTCCGCCGCGCGTTCTGGAATGCCCGGTTCAGCTCGAAGCCACACTTGCCGCTGTGCACGGCCTGGCCGAAGATCATGGCGTGCTGCGCGGGCTCGTCAAAATCTTCGAGGTTCGCATCCGGCGCGTTCATGTGGACGAAGGGCTGCTGGTGCCTGGCCAGCCAAATCGCATTGATCCAGGTAGATGGCGACCCTTGATCATGAGCTTTCAAAAGTTCTATGGGCTAAAGGCGGAAGAGTTGCACGGCTCGCGCCTGAGTTCGATCCCGGAAGAGGTATACCGCAGCCCGGAAAGCATCGGCGCCAAATGAGCGCACGGCAACAGGAAGGAAATGAGCGATGACGGAGGTTGAGATCGAAGCGGAGCGCAAGCTGATCGTCGCGCTCGATATGCCGGACGCGGACGAGGCCTATGCGTTCTGGCAGCGGCTGGCGCTGCCGGGCGCGGTCGCCAAGATCGGGCTGGAACTCCTATTCGCGGGCGGAGTCGAGCTTGCGCGCAAGCTTTCGGCGGAAGGCGTTCGTGTGTTCGTGGATGCGAAGCTTTTCGACATTGGCAATACCGTCGAGCGGGCCACGGCGCGGGTTGCGGCGCTTGGCGCGGCGTTCCTGACGGTTCATGCGCAGGACCCGCAAACGGTTGCCGCCGCCGTCCGCGGCCGGGCGGGCTCAAGCCTTAAATTGCTCGGCATAACGCTGCTCACCAGCGCCGCGCCGGACAGCCTCGGCGCGCAAGGCATCTCCTTGCCGCCCGCCGGATTGGTGCGGCTGCGTGCGCGGTTTGCGGCCGATGCCGGCTTCGATGGCGTGGTTTCATCGCCTCTGGAAGCACGCGATCTCAAGGCGGCCTTCGGGGGCAAGCTAGCCGTGGTCTGCCCTGGCATCCGGCGGGAAACCGGGCCAGCCGTCACGGGCGACGATCAGGCGCGCACCGCCACCCCTGGCGATGCGTTGCGCGCGGGCGCGGATTACATCGTCGTGGGCCGCCCCATTACCCAGGCAAGCGATCCAGCCGCCGCCGCCCGCGCCATTATCGCCCAGATGGCGGAACGCCTCCGGGAAACGCGCGGTACTGCGTAAAACTAGTACAGCCCGAGGCAAGTTCGCGCCCCATTGGCCGCACGCATCGCCACGCGAACTTGCCTCGGATAAGCTGTACTAGAATCAATAACTTGCTAGTACGCTTTTGCCGGTCCCTGCGTTACCGGCAACACTGCCTCTTGAAACTGCTGTCTTTCTAACGCATTTTCTATCGCGAATTTCCAACCAACGGGGACATAGTCATGCCGATCTACGGTTACGATTGCAATGCCTGCGGCCACCAGTTCGAGAAGCTGGTCCGCACTTCCGAAGCAGCTACCACCTGTCCATCCTGCGAAAGCACCGATCTCAAGCGTCAGCTTTCGCTCATCGCCGATCCGGCCAAGGGCGGCAAGAATGGCGGCGGCGCACCTGCTTGCGAGCGCGGCGGAAGCTGCGGCTCCTGCCCCTGCGCGTTCAACTGACCGCGCCCTTGCTGCCGGCCGGGAAACGCATCCTGGCTGCGACGGCTTCCACGGCCGAGCGTCCGCCGTCTTCGTAACATCGGAACTGCGGCGCGCACGCCTGCCATGCGCTGGAATACGGTCCAAGAGCTTCCACGCGGCTCCGGTCTCCGCCGCCTTTGAGGGCATAGCTGAGATATCGCGGCAATCGAGTTCCAGGACGGTGCGGCTAAGCGATCCCCATTGCGCTGTATGCTTGTGCGCCCCTGGGAGGGCTGGTAAGCAGCGGAAAAGGGGCCAGTTCTGCGATGGTTGATCTAAGCCAAGCCGTTTCCGCCGGGGGATTTTCTGGGCGCTCCGCCAGGGCTGCGGCCGGGCACGCAATACCCATCCTCGCCTTTGTGGCGGCTTGCGCGGCGGCGCGGCTGTTCGGGGCTTGGGCGGCGGGCTTCGCGGGCGACGAGGCTTACACCATCGTCATCGCGCGCATGCTGGCGCTCTCCTATTTCGATCACCCGCCGCTGCATCAATGGACCGTCCACGCCACCGCCGCCTTGGCGGGCGAGGGCTGGTGGCTGAGGCTGCCGTTCTGGCTGATGGCGCTTGGCATCAACATCCCCCTTTACGGCCTGACGCGCAGGATGTTCGGGCGGGAAGCGGCGCTTTGGGCGCTGTTCGGCTTCAACGCATCGATCTATTTCGAGGTTTGGCCCGATGGGCTGATACTGCCCGACGTGCCGCTGTTTTTGTTCTTGAGCGCGGCGATCTGGGCGGTCGCGGAGATCCTGTTCGGGCCGCGGCGCGGCAGCGGCGCCTCGGCCGCGCTCTGGCTCGCCGCAGGGCTGGCGTTTGGGCTGGCCGGCCTCGCCAAATACGCGGCACTGTTCGCGCCCATGGGCCTGTTGGGATTTCTGCTGTTCTCGCCGCGCCACCGGCGTTGGCTTTGGCACCCCTATCCCTATCTGGGCGCCGCGCTGGCGTTCGCGGTCTTCTCGCCGGCACTGATCTGGAATCATCAGCACCAGTGGGTGTCGTTCGGCTTCCAGTCGGCGCGGACAGGATCCCGGCTGGCCTTGAACGCCGAGGGTTTGCAGCGTTTCGCCGAGGCTTTGGGTGCCCAGATCGCGCTGCTTTCGCCTTGGGTTGGCGTGCCGCTGGTGCTCGCGCTCTGGACCGCCGCGCGCTCGCGCGATGCCGGAAGCCCCTCCCGCTTTCTGCTTTGGCTGGTAGGCGTGCCACTCCTTTTGTTCTCTGCCATGCCGTTTATGGGCGAGAGGGCGATTCCGCATTGGTACAACTCGGCCTGGCTGTTCGCCTTTCCGCTGCTCGGGGTCTGGCTGAGCCAGAAGAGCGCCGGCTGGCTCAAATCCTGGGCCATCGCAAGTGCTGCGCTTACCGCACTGAGTTTCGCCGTGTTTACTATCTATGTCAGCCAAGGACCCTTTTGGCAGGCTGCCAACGCCAAGGCCAAGCGCGACGCCACGGAATGGAGCTATGGCTGGCGCGGGCTCAAGGAATCGCCGGCCTGGAGCGATGCGGGCGCCGCGGCGCCGGCCTTCGCCGTTGTGAACGAATGGCGCGCTGGCGGTAAGGTGGGGGGCGCTCTTGGACCTGAGGTTCCGGTCTGCGCTTTCACACACGATCCGCGCGGATTTGCCTTCGAATGCGATTTCAGGCACGCTCCTGGGCCAGGACGCGCTGATCGTGATCCCAAAGGAGAAGGCCGGCGCTGCCCTGGCGGCCATAGCGCCCCATTTCGAGCGGCTTGGCCCCACCTTCGAGGCTGGCGAGGGCCGCGGCGGACGCATCGAGCGCTTCGTGACGCTCACGCGCGGCTATAAGCTTCTGCGCCCCTACGAAACGCCCTATGGCATCACTGCGAAAGCTGCGAGCGGCGGCTACCCCTCCGCCGTCCAGTAACCGGCTTTTTAGGGCTCGATGCGAAATTAACGCATCGGATGGCGCCTTTATTTCGCATCGAACCCTAAGCTCGCGCGGGGCCGTGATCGGCCAGATTGTCCGGGCTGCGATCTCCCAAACGTTCCCAACCGCTGCAAGAGTGCTGAAGTGTGCACGTGTGTGGAGAAGAGAACGCTCTGCTTGGCACAGTGCCGGGACTGACCGTAACCTCAAGCAGTGCGAATCATGGCCGCGCCAGGCGAAGCAGCGCTCCGCCATTGGACGCGAATGCCAAACAAGCAACAGGAAAGAACGTCCGGGCATTTTGGAAGGGGAACTACGCAATGGAAAGTGCACGCAAAAAAATGCGCAGCTCTCGCCCCTCTGGCGGGTTAGGCAAAACAAGGAAAGCTGTTCAGAGGCTGACCGGCGCCAGCGATATTGAGATCCGCACGAACTTGCCCCAGGAAGAAAAGATCTCCAACGCCCTGGCTGTGCTACTCGATTCCGAGATGGTGGAGGGGAGCCGCCTGGCTGAATATCGAATGGCGCTAACCCTCATCGCCATTGCCTGGAACGTTAGCTTGCTGCCTGCGAGCGAGCAGGCGGGGGCGATCCAGAAGCTGTTCACCCATTCGCTTCGTCGCGGCGATGCGCTGGAGCGCGAGGCTATTGCCCATGTTGAAAGACTGATCGCCAAGAAAGTGGAGCTGTTCCCCGATGATAAGCGGTGGATCGTGTCCTGTGAGGCAAATTTCCGGAGAGACTGCGTTCACGTTACGGCCGCTGCGCTCTACCTCCCTGCCGCCGCCGCATAGCGGCAGCCGTGGCATTTGAGAACAAATTGGGTTCCGTCATCGTGCCCCCTCTGTTCAGGGCACCATAGAACCGGACAACTCACGAGCTAACCACAGACACCTTTTGGCTATGTTGCAGTGCGCAAAAAATTACGTCATGCTGCACCGCAAACAAGCTTAGCGGCCGCAAGTCGCGGCAAGGAACGAACCCATGAGTGAGGTTATCGCTTTAAAGCAGCCGGGCTTGGGTGCCGGCTCAAGCGAGTTCAAGGATCTGTACGAGGTTGGCGAGATTCCACCGCTCGGCCATGTGCCTGAGAAAATGTATGCCTGGGTGATCCGGAAAGAGCGGCATGGCCCGCCGGACCAAGCCATGCAGATGGAAGTCGTGCCCACCTGGAAGCTCGACAGTCACGATGTGTTGATCCTCACCATGGCGGCCGGCGTGAATTACAACGGCGTCTGGGCGGCCTTGGGCACGCCCGTCTCCACGCTCGACGTGCACAAGCAGCCCTATCACATCGCGGGCTCCGACGCGGCCGGCATCGTCTGGGCGGTTGGCTCCAAGGTGAAGCGCTGGAAGGTCGGCGACGAGGTCGTGGTGCACTGCAACCAGGACGATGGCGACGACGAGGAATGCAATGGCGGCGACCCGATGTTCTCGCCGTCGCAGCGCATCTGGGGCTACGAGACGCCGGACGGCTCTTTCGCCCAGTTCACGCGGGTGCAGGACCGCCAGCTTATGCCGCGCCCGCAGCACCTGACCTGGGAGGAGAGCGCCTGCTACACGCTCACCATGGCGACCGCCTACCGCATGCTGTTCGGCCACAGGCCGCATGTGCTGCGGCCAGGCCATAACGTGCTCGTCTGGGGCGCATCCGGCGGCCTCGGCTCGTTCGCGGTGCAGCTTTGCGCCACCGCCGGCGCCAATGCCATCGGCGTCATCTCCGACGACGACAAGCGCGACTTCGTCATGCAGCTTGGCGCCAAGGGCACCATCAACCGCAAGGACTTCAAGTGCTGGGGCCAGATGCCCAAGGTAGGCACCCCCGAATATGCGGAGTGGTTCAAGGAGGTCCGCAAGTTCGGCGCGGCGATCTGGGAGCACACCGGCAAGGGCAACAATGTGGACTTCGTCTTCGAGCATCCGGGCGAGGCGACGTTCCCGGTCTCGGTTTTCGTCGTCAAGCGCGGCGGCATGGTCGTGATCTGCGCCGGCACCACGGGCTATAACCTCACCATGGACGCCCGTTATCTCTGGATGCATCAGAAACGCGTGCAGGGCTCGCATTTTGCCAATCTCTTGCAGGCGAGTCAGGCCAACAAACTCATGCTAGAGCGGCGAATCGACCCGTGCATGAGCGAAGTTTTCCCCTGGACCGATATCCCGAAAGCGCATATGCGCATGTGGAAGAATGAGCATCGCCCTGGGAATATGGCCGTTCTCGTGAGTGCGCCACACACTGGCCTGCACACGTTCGAGGACGCTGTCGAAGCCTCGAAGGCACGCTTTGGCTGATTGGGCGGTTTTCGTTCTTTTACCGGCGGAACGATAAAGAGAACGGAAGGCACGCATGACGGGAGCATCGGAGGACTTGTTGGTAGCGGTCTACGGTTTGCGTAGGGCCGCCGTGGAACAGTTTACGGGCAACGCCTACCACAGCGTTGCTAACGAGATCGGCGAACTGATCCAGTTGTTGGGTCCAGCGAGGGAAAACCTTCCGGTAGGCAAAGGCGCGGCATACGGCTTTGCCACAATGCTTGACGAGGTACGCCGGCTTGCGAGAACCAGCACATCGGGCAGCCAATACTCCGCGATAACGCATAAGCTCGACATTCTGGCGTCCCATCTGGCGTCGGGCGCGAGCGCGCCTGCACCTGCCGCGCGGGTAAGCGCAATACCTGCCGCGGCTGCGGCCCCTGCTTCCGCGTCAGCCGCCGCGACGGCGCCAGCCGCCGCCCCCGCGGTATCTGCCAGCGTTCCGGTTACACCACCGGCAGGCTTGCTGGAAGCGGTCTACGGTTTGCGCAGGGCAGCCGAAGCGCAGTTCGCAGGCAACACCTACTATCAGGTTGCGAACGAAATCAACGACTTGACCGAGCTTTTGGGATTGCATAGCGGCAGCGTTCCAGTAGGCCAAGGCGCATCTTACGGCTTTGCCACCATGCTTGCCGAGATCCGCAAGGCCGTGGAAGCCTGCACCTCCACTGACCGGCGTTCGGCGATTGCGCATAAGCTCGACGTGCTGACCTCTTATGTCGCGCCGGCTGGCAACTGCCCCGGCGGCGCCGGAAGCACTCCGGTTACGCCACCGGCGGACCTGCTGGAAGCGGTGTACGGTTTGCGCAGGGCTGCCGAAGCGCAGTTCACCGGCAACGCCTACTACCAGGTTGCGAACGAAATCAACGATTTGTCCGAGCTTTTTGGCTTGCGCACCGGCAGCGTTCCGGTAGGTCAGGGCGCATCTTACGGCTTTGCCACCATGCTGGCCGAGATCCGCAAGGCTGCGGAAGCCTGCACCTCGGCTGACCGGCGTTCCGCGCTAGCGCAAAAGCTCGATGTGCTGGCGTCCTATTTGGCGCCGGCCGCGCCGGCAAGCGAAAAGCCCGCTGCGGCTGCCGCTCCGGCGCCAGTTGCGGCACCGGCTGCCGCGCCGGCTCCTCAAGCCGCACCGTCGCACCATGAGGCCGAAGTGCTCGAAACGCGCAGCTCCGAGCCCTGCTCCATGGCGGAGCTTGCGCCCGTTGCTGCCGAGCCACTGGCTGCCGCCGCCGAAGCCGCCCCGGCTCCTTCCGAGGCTACCGTTGCCGAAGAAGCCCCCGCATGTCCCTTCCATGCGAAGTTTGCGGAGACGGCCGAAGTGCTAGCGGCTGAGCCTGCCCCCGCCCCGATGCCTGCGGATCATTCGGAGCTTGCCGCGGCCCACGAGGCGGCCCACGGCCCCAGCGGGGGAGTTTGCCCCTTCCATGCGATGCCCGCGGACACGGCAGAAGAGCCAGCGGCCGAACCTGTGGCCGAGCCCGCTGCGCCGGCGCTGTCCGCGCTTGCCGGCCGCGAGAAGATCGAGAGCTTCGACGATCTCGCCGCCGCCTCGAAGGCGCGGGTGGAGCAGGTCTCGGCGAGCCTTGGCGTTACCCCGGCGCATCATGCAGCACCGTCGCAGGCTGAGGCCGTGAGGCGCTCCGGTTGCCGCCGCGGCCGAGGCCGTGGCTGCTCCGGTTGCCGTCGCCGCCGAGCCAGCCCCGGTTGCCAAGGTTGTAGCCGCTGCCGAGCAAGCCCCGGCAGCGGTAGAGGCCCCCGGTGAACGGAGGTTAAGAAAGTCGAAGCTCTGGAGATGCAAACCCAGCCTTGGAGTGCGTGGAACCCGTCGTCGTTCCCGCAAAGGCCGCTGCGGAACCTCGCGCTCAAGAAGCTGCGCCGGATTTGGGATCACCGGCCGCTAAAGGCCAAACTGCCGGCGTTGATGAAATAGCCGCCGGCAAGGTGGCCGCCGTGGAAACTGCCGCAAAGCCGGCGGTTGCTGCCGCCTCCGGTCCAGCGCCGGCAGCCGTGGCCGGGGCACCTGTGCAGAAGATAGAGGTCAAGGTGGTTGAGCCGAAGCGGAAGGAACCGAAAAGCCTTTTCAAGCTTTGGCTCGATCTGGCCTTTGGCCGCAAAGACTAGGGACGCGCGCTTGGCCGCGCCCCTGGAGGCATGGTTAGGAAGGAAACGCGATGAGCCTTGACGCTGGATCGAGCCACAACGCCAGCGCTGTTGTGGTGCCCAATCTGCTTGAGCTTTGCCAGGAGGCCGCCCGCAATGCGGAGCAGCTTCTGGGGCGGGCCTCGGCGGCGGTCCGTGCAAGGGTCACTCAGGATGGCACGCTCAGCGCAGAGCTGATCGAGCGCGAGCAGCACGCTTGCCACGGCCTCGCTTGGCTGGCCACCTACGCCGCGGCGATCCGCCAGATGGCCGCCTATGCCGAGCGGCTCACCGCGGCTGGCCGCTTCGGCGAGATGGAAGCCCTGATGACCAGCATCGCCGTCGGCGAATATCGCGCGCAGATCCCGGGCGGCATCCCCATGAGCCAGTGCGGAGATTCGTGCGGCCTGCGCGACCTGGGTGTGAAATCCGGCCGATAGTGAAGCCTTCGCGAGCGAATGGCGTCGAGGCTCATCACCGAGGGCGAATACGCCGAGCGGCGCGCGTGCGGCTGGTGCAACTCATCCGCGATCCGAAGGCTCGGGCCTTCGGCGATAGCGGCCTGGACGAAACGCTTGAGGCCATGCGCGACGAGATGCGCCGCTTCGTCGAGGCGGAGGTTGATGCCCGCACGCCCATGAGTGGCATCTGAAGAACGAGTACATCCCGCTCGAGATCATCCAGCCAGATGAGCGAGCTGGGCGTGTTCGGCCTGACCATCCCCGAGGAGTTCGGCGGCATGGGCCTCGGCAAGGAAGCCATGTGCGTGGTGTCCGAGGAGCTGTCGCGCGGCTATATCGGCGTCGGCTCGCTCGGCACGCGCTCCGAGATCGCGGCGGAGCTGATCCTTGGCGGCGGCACGCGACGAGCAGAAAGCAATACTGGCTGCCGAAGATCGCCAGCGGCGAGGTGCTGCCCACCGCCGTGTTCACCGAGCCCAACACCGGCTCGGACCTTGCCTCGCTGCAAGACCCGCGCCGTCCGCGATGGCGACGTTTACAGAATCACCGGCCAGAAAACCTGGATCACCCATCCCGTGCGCGCCGATCTGATGACCCTGCTGGCGCGCACCGATCCCGGCGAGCCCGGCTATCAAGGGCCTGTCCATGTTCCTGGCCGAAAAGCCGCGCGGCACGGACGACAACCCGTTCCCGCGCCGCGGCATGAGCGGCGGCGAGATCGAGGTGCTCGGCTATCGCGGCATGAAGGAATACGAGATTTCCTTCGACGGTTTCGAGGTGCCGGCCGGCAGCACTGCTCGGCGGCGACGAGGGCCAGGGCTTCAAGCAGCTCATGCAGACCTTCGAGGCCGCGCGCATCCAGACGGCGGCGCGCGCCGTCGGCGTGGCGCAATCCGCCATGGATCTCGCCCTGCGCTATGCGCAAGGAGCGCATGCAGTTCGGCAAGCCGATCGTCAATTTCCCGCGCGTCTCCGACAAGATCGCCATGATGGCGGTCGAAATCATGATCGCCCGCCAGCTCACCTATTTCGCCGCGCGGCGAGAAGGACGGCGGCCACCGCTGCGATCTCGAAGCCGGCATGGCCAAGCTGCTCGCCGCGCGCGTCGCCTGGGCAGCGGCGGATAACGCGTTGCAGATCCACGGCGGCAACGGCTTCGCGCTCGAATATCCGATCAGCCGCGTGCTCTGCGACGCGCGCATCCTGAGCATCTTCGAGGGCGCGGCGGAAATTCAGGCGCAAGTGATCGCACGGCGGCTGCTGGAAGTGAAAAGCTGAGATTGCCCCGATGTCTCCAGCCTGACCGAAGGGAAGCTCCCCCATTGGCGCTATACTCCGTTCACGCCAAAACCCGATAATCCTTAGCGGGCGGGTTCACCTCTGAGCAGACACCCCAGAGGTGAACCCCTTACGGAACCGCGGCTTTCAATTGCCCGGCGAACCTCCCAAAATCGAGGTCATCCGGCCATAGCCTGTGTAGCCGTTCCGCGTAAGAGGCGGCATTTCGAAAGTTCCGTTCGGCAAGGGCGTTCTGAAGGAGGAACTCCAAGATTTCCACGCTGGCCGGGTTCGCGGCCAAGGCCCGCGCAAGAACTTCCCGCGCTTCCTCTGCTTTTCGGGCCGATTGCAGAGCGGTGGCATAAACATAGGCATAGTGCGGCTGCGCCGGCTCCAATTCGTTTGCGCGCTTCAAGCTTGCGGCGGCTTCCTCATAGCGCTTCTGCCTCACCAGCGCGAGGCCAAGCGCATGATGCGCTGCGGCGGCCTGCGGCTGCTGCGCGATGGTCTCCCGGAGCAATTTCTCCGCCTCGGCCTCCCGGCCTTGCGCCCGGTAGAGATCCGCCAGGTTAACTCTCGGAGGAACCTGACTGGGAGCGAGTTTGATTGCGGCGAAATATTCTTGCTCCGCCAGCCCCGCCTTGCCTTGCCGCATGTAGAAGCTTCCAATTTCGTCCGCTCTTCGGCTCTATCCGCATTGAATTGCTTCGCGGCGATATATTCGGCCCAAGCTTGTCTGAGAGCGGTGTTCTCCGCGCCGCTCTGCTCCTCCGGCATGTCCGCGAGCAGTAGCGCAGCCTCCATGCGGACAGCACGAACGCGATCTGACAGGCTGGCCTTCGCGCGTTCCCAGCGGATTTCAAGCGGCAACTGCTCAACTGCCCTCAAAGCTCCGATCCGGACCATCGGATCGGGATCGCGGAGGCCCTGTTGAACTTGAGCGTCTACCGCGGCCGATGGCCTGCCGGACAGCTGAAGTAAAGCCGTTGCTCGCGCGATCCCCGGCGTTGAAGCATCTTGCGCCACCTTGAGCAGCAAATCGCGCGCCTCCGGCAGATCGAGCCTGGCTGCATGAAAGGCTTGCCCATAGGTCTGGATGCCTTTGCGCACCGGTCCATGCCAGCGTTCGACAGCGGCGGCAGCCCAGGCGGCATCGCGGCCGGCGTGGCAGCCCGAACAAGTATTCGGCACGCCGAGTGTCACGGTGAGATCGGGCCGGGGAATGCGGAAAGAATGGTCGTGGCGGCTGTCGTTCCCCATGTAGGTGCGGGCCGGCATGTGACAGGTGGCGCAGTCCGGCGAACCTGGCCGGGCGCTATGGCCGGAGTGGCTTGCGGCGGCGTATTTCTCCGGGGCGTGGCACTGCGAGCAGACTGCGCTGCCGGCGGCTTTCAGCTTGCCGCTGTGTGGATTGTGGCAATCCACGCAGACAACGCCTTTCGCGAACATCTTGCTCTGCTGGAATGAAGATGTATTGAACACCTCGTCCTTCATCTGCCCGTCGTCTTCGAAGAGGTCAGGCGTCAGAAAAACCGGAAGATGCGTGTCCGCCAAAGGCTGCGCTGAAACCCAGTCTTCCGAGAATTGGCCGCGCCTCGAATGGCACCTGTTGCACGCCTCCATCTGGCTCCCCTTGGCCGGAGCCGATTGAAAACCGGAATGCACGATGTCTGCGGGGCGGCCGTTCCGAGCCCAGCGGACATGGCCCGCGCCGGGGCCGTGACAGGCCTCGCAGCCCACGCTCACCTCAGAGAAGGTGGTGCGAAAGCTGTCCTTCGCCGCGTCGTAATTCTTGCGCACTCCAGTCGAGTGGCATTCCGCGCACATGTAGTTCCAGTTCTGCAGCGGACCGGTCCAATGCAGCGGATCGGATGGGGGAATGTCTTCGTTTGGGTACAGATGAAACCAGCGCTGGCCGCCCTCGCCCTTGGGGCGCGTGTCCCAGGCGTAGGGCAGAGCCTGAAGACGGCCATCGGGAAACTCCACGAGATATTGCTGGAGGGGAGCGATCCCAAATGTGTACTTGACTACAAACACGCTCTGTCTGCCGTCCTTGCCCTCGGTTTCGGCAAGGAAAAGGCCGTCTTTCCGGAAAAAGCGGGCCTTGGAGCTGAAATGCTGGATGTGCGCATCGTTAAAATCGCCAAGCACCGCCTTCCCGGTTGCCTCTTGCATGGCATGGGCGTGCTGCGATCCGGTCCATGCCTCAGCTTCAGCTTTGTGGCATCCGGCGCAGACGGCAGACCCTTCGAAGCTGGTGGGCTCGCTGGGGCCGCGGTCCTGAGTTGCGGCGTGCAGGGTTGCCGTTGCAAGGAGAATGCTCACAAGCCCGGTCAGGGCGAGTACCGGAAGTTTCCAATTTCCCGGTAGCTTGCCCTGACCAACTCTTTCAGGGATATCTACGTCTCGCTGCATGAGCATCCAGTTTCATCTGGCACTATTTTCCGTCCTGCGCGGCGCGCTGCGCCTCGGCCAGCTTCCGCTTATCCTCGTCCGTCAGCACCGGCGGCTCGACCCTGATTGTGAGTTTCGCGATTTTGCCGGTGAACTTGAACGGCACTTGATAGTCCCGGCCGTCCACGGGTGTGCCGGTATCCGAGCCGATGTCGAAGGTCTCATCCCAGGGCAGGGTTAACGGCACGGTGCGATCCATCGTATGCGTCGCGACCACCTTTCCGTCCACCTTGAAAGTGCCCGTCCCGGAACGGCCTAGGCCGCTAATGTTATTGAATGCGAGGGTCGCAAAGCCGAGCCCGTCATATTTGAAGTCGAACTCGATTGTGTGCTTGCCTGGCTGAAGTTCCTCCGCGCCTTCCCAGCGTACCCGCTTCAAATCGAGCAGGTTCCAGACGAAGACCGGCTTGCCCTTCAACAGATACAGTCCGTAGCCGCCGAAACGCCCGCCATCGGTCACGATCATGCCCTCCGGCTTTAGGTTGGGCGCTGCTAGTCCAAGGCGCGCCTCCCCGCCACCGCCCGGAACCTCGATTTCGGCCGTAATCGTGTAGGATGTGTTAAGCACAGACGGCGCCGTGCCGCGCGGGATACCCGTCACGGGGACCCCCGTATATGTAAACTCCATCCGTCCTCCAGACATCGAGGGACGCGGGGTAACCAGGCGCGTCGCCACCGAAGCATCGAGCGGCAGCACCTGGTATTTTGCGAACTCAGCAAACATCAGGTCCGTCATTTCCCGCACCTTGGCCGGATTGGCGGCGGCCACATCGGTGTACTGCGTCCAGTCGTGCCGGACATTGTACAACTCGAATTTAAACGCGCTGGCGGGGTCCAAGATCGCCTTGCCGAGCAGTTCCCATGGTGCGCGCAGCGGAACCGCGCTCAGCATCCAGCCGTCGTTGTAAAGGCCCTGGACGCCCATCATCTCAAAATACTGGATGCGATGCGGGGAGGGCGCATCGGCGTTGGCCTTGTCGAAGGTATAGGCAAGGCTCACGCCCTCGACCGGTTTCTGCGCGATGCCGTCCACCATCACGGGCGCCGGGATGCCGGTCGCTTCCAGAAGCGTCGGCACGATGTCGATCACGTGGTGGAACTGCGGGCGGATGCCGCCCTTGTCGGTGATGTGCCCCGGCCAGGAGATTGCCATGCCCTGGCGCGTGCCGCCGAAGAACGAGGGAACCTGCTTCGTCCATTTATAGGGCGTATCGAAAGCCCATGCCCACGGCACGGCCATGTGGTTGTAGGTCTGGTCTGAGCCCCAGGCATCGTACCATTTCATCTGCCCGGCCACCGGCAGTTCGATGCCGTTGAATTGCAATATCTCGCTGGGCGTGCCGTTCGGCGATCCCTCGGCGGAGGCGCCATTGTCGCCGCTGATATAGACGATCAGCGTGTTGCCGAGCTTGCCCATGTCCCCGACCGCCTGTATTACGCGGCCGATCTCATGGTCGGTATAAGCGAGATAGGCGGCATAGACATCGGCCTGCCGGATGTAGAGCTTTTTCTCCTCATCCGTGAGGGTTTCCCATTTCTTCAGCAAATCGTCCGGCCAGGGCGTCAGCTTGGCGTCCGCCGGGATCACTCCGAGCTTCTTCTGATTCGCGAAGATCCGGTCGCGCAGCGCGTTCCACCCATTGTCGAAAAGGTGCATCGCGCTGATTTTCTCGATCCATTCCGGCGTTGCGTGGTGCGGCGCGTGCGTGCCGCCCGGCACGTAGTAGAGGAAGAATGGCATCGAAGGGTTGATATCGTTGAGCTGGTTCAACCAGTGGATGGCGTCATCCGCCATAGCGGTTGTCAGGTTCCATTTGGGGTTCCCGACATAGGGACGGATCGCGGTGGTGTTGCGAAATAGGTTCGGCTGCCACTGGCTGGTATCGCCACCGACAAAGCCATAGAAATATTCGAAACCCATGCCAGTAGGCCACTGATCGAACGGCCCGGCCTGGCTTGCGTCCCAGGTCGGCGTGTTGTGGTCTTTGCCGAACCAGGATGTGCGGTAGCCATTTTCCAAGAGGATGCGGCCGATGGTTGTGTTGTCTCTGCCGATGTAGCTGTTGTAGCCGGGGAAGCCGGTCGCAGCCTCGGAGACCACGCCGAAGCCTGCCGAGTGGTGATTGCGGCCGGTGATCAGCGCAGCCCGCGTCGGCGAGCACAGCGAGGTCGAGTGAAAGTTGGTGTACCGGAGCCCGCTTGCGGCGATACGGTCCAGTGCCGGCGTTGGAATGACTCCGCCGAAAGTGGATGGCGCCGCGAAGCCCACGTCATCGGTCATAATCAAGAGGATGTTTGGTGCGCCCTTTGGAGGCACCACGCGCATGGGCCAGGCAGGCTTGGACCGATCGGCGTTCAGCTCGATCTGGCCCTTGAATGGCTGTGGAGGCGGCGGGAGGTAACGGCCATCGATCGTGGTGGTCGCATCGGGCGAGAGGGGCGTGCCAGCGGTTTGTTGTGCCGGGGGGGCACCGGAGATTTCTTGCGCGCCGGCAAGCGGAGCATGCGCGGCGCAAATCAGGACGGTACAGAGAGGGAAGATGCGGAGTTTCATTGCGCTACTCCTAATCGCTTGATGAACCTAAACAGTTTGGCCGCTCCTGGACGGCACCAAACCCATTGTCTGCGGCTCTAATGTGCATTTGCTCGAATTGAGCGGAGGTTGATTGATGCCGGAATGAGTATGTATATTGCCGTTCTTGCTTAGAGCCGGCTGAAAGCAAAATAATAAAAAACCTTATGGCCTTGAATAAATAGCGTTTACCTGAGCCATTTATAAAGCTTAACCTAGTAGAAGTCCTTCAAGCTTTCGCTAGTACACCCTGCGGGAAGTTCTGGCCCGTATGCGTGTTTCATGCCATCATTGCGAGCGGAACGAAGCAATCCTGAGACAACAGTCCTCGTGCTTTGCGCCTGGATCGCCACGGCCGCCTCGCGATGACGGGCGATGTGCGTCAGGTCTTCCGCACCCTGTACTAGCCCCTGCCGCCATTCGGTGTTAAGTCCGGCGGGCCGCTAGAACGACCACTCGCGCGACTTCGCCACGAGGAAGTCGCGGAACGCGTTGACGCGCTTCGTGTCTTTCAAGTCTTCCGGATAGACGAAAAATGCGTCGAACACGGGCATTTCCATATCTTCCAGGACATTGACCAGGCGCGGATCGTCTTTCGCGAGATAATCCGGCAGGACGGCGACGCCGACGCCATGCACGACCGCCTCACGCAGCGCGACAAGGCTGTTGATTTTAAGCGCGGGCTCGCGCGGCCCCCTGCCATTGCGGTTTGCCGTCTCAAGCCAATTCATCTCTTTGAACGGGCTCGGCACCGGCCCGCCATAGGTCAGGATGCGGTGCTTGTCGAGTTCGCCGGGGGACTGCGGCTTGCCGTGCCGCTTTATATACTCGTGTGCTGCGTAGATGTGATAATGCGCGGTGAATAGCTTCCGCCGCACGAGATCCTGCTGGGTGGGAGGGCCGAACCAGATCGCCACATCCGCCTCACGCATGGTGAGATTGAGGGTCTCGTCGCCAAGCAGGAGGTTGAGCTGGATATCCGGATAGAGCTTCATGAACTCGTTCAGGCGCGGCGTGAGCCAGCCCGTTCCGAACGCCTGCGTGGTTGTCACCCTTAGCTCGCCGCTGGGCTTGCCCCGCGAATCCGCGAGCAGGATTTGCGTTGTCGCAAGCTTGTTCAGCACGTCCTGCGCGGTCCTGTAGAGCAGTTCGCCCTGCTCGGTCAGAACCAGGCCGCGCGCGTGACGGTGGAAGAGGGGAACGTTCAGATCCCGTTCGAGCGCGCTGATATGACGGCTGACGGCGGACTGGCTGATGGACAGCGCCTCGCCAGCATGCGTGAAGCTTCCCGCCTCGGCGGCGGCATGAAATATGCGCAGCTTGTCCCAATCCAAGGGCATAGCTTTTGCCTCCAGGATTCCAGGCGCCTAGCGGGCGGCCTCAGCCAGCGTTTCCAACTTTGCCAGATAGCGTTCGGCGTCCAGGGCCGCCATGCAGCCCATGCCCGCAGCGGTAACGGCCTGGCGGTAAGTGTCGTCGGTCACGTCGCCCGCGGCAAACACGCCCGGAACGTTGGTGGCCGCCGATTTGGGGGCGGTCACGATGTAACCGGAGGGGCTCATCTCGACCTGTCCCTTGAATATCGCGGTCGCGGGAGCATGGCCGATGGCGATGAACACGCCATCCACGGCAAGCTCGCTGACCGCGCCGGTTTTTACATCGCGCAGTTTTATGCCGGAGACGCCCTTCGGGTTCTCGCTTCCCACAACTTCGTCTAGCGCGGCATTCCAGATCACCTTCACCTTGTGGTTCGCGAACAGCCTCTGCTGCAAGATTTTCTCGGCGCGGAACGAATCCCGGCGGTGGATCACCGTCACGGAGCGGGCGAAGTTGGTGAGGAATATCGCCTCCTCGACCGCTGAATTGCCGCCGCCGATCACGGCAACATCCTTGCCCTTATAGAAGAATCCGTCGCAGGTCGCGCAGGCCGACACGCCATACCCCTGGAATTTCTGCTCGCTCGGCAGGCCGAGCCACTGGGCCTGGGCGCCCGTGCAAACGATCGCCGCCTCCGCGGTGTAGCTTGTGCCGGAATCGCCTTGCAGCGTGAATGGCCGCCGCGCAAAGTCCACCGAGACGATGTGGTCCTGGACGATCTCCGCGCCGACATGCAGCGCTTGGGCGCGCATCTGCTCCATGAGCCACGGCCCCTGGATCGAAGCGGCGAAGCCCGGATAATTCTCGACATCGGTGGTGATGGTGAGCTGGCCGCCCGGCTGTATGCCCTCGATCAGGACCGGGCGTAGCATGGCGCGGGCCGCATAGATCGCCGCCGTATAGCCCGCCGGACCGGACCCTATGATAACGAGCCTCGCCTTACGCTCTGTCATGGCGCATTTCTCTCCCCGTACCCTTGTGTTGCATCGCAAAGTAGGCTTGCAAGGGGGTTTTGCAAGAAGATTAGCTTGGGGCGCGGCGTCTGGGCACGGTGAGCGGCGCACGCATCCGCTCACATTAGCGAAACTTTGCTTCTGAATTTGCATTTTTTGATCTTAATCATTTTTTATCCTGCTCCAGCCGGTTATTAGAATAGGTTTAGCCTAGAGGATAACGATGGCCTCTACACGGACGCTTAACGACGTGAACAAGCCTGCGAAATTGGATGCCACCGACTGGCGAATATTGACCGAGCTGCAAAAAAACGGCCGGATAACCAATGTTGAGCTTGCCAGCCGTGTGGGCCTTTCGGCCCCCCCGTGCCTCAGGCGCGTCCGGGAGCTGGAACGAGCCGGCGTCATTTCCGGATATCACGCGGCGTTCAACCTGCCCCGGCTAGGGTTTCATCTGACCGCTTTCGCCTATGTGAAGCTCGAAAGCCAGTCCGAGGCCGACCTGTCGGCATTCGAGGCGCGGACACGCCAGTGGGATATCGTGCGCGAGGCGCACATGCTGTCCGGCGATACCGATTTTCTGTTGAAGTGCGTCGCGCCCGATGTCATGACGTTTCAGAACTTTATCATCCGTGAGCTGACGGCCGCGCCGAACGTCAGTTCGGTGAAGACGGCCATTACGATCAAGACCGCGAAGCAGGAGCCGGGCGCCCCGCTGGAGTGAAGCGCAGGGAGAGAGCGGGCGCAGATCGCCTCCCCGCACCGCCCCGCGATGGGAGGCATCGCAGAGGCGCGCGGTGCAAAGAAGATGGCTTGCTGGCTGTTCCGATTGCGCGGACAACTGGCGCAGTGTGTGGCTTCCCCCTCACCCGGCCGCTTTGCGGCCACCCTCTCCCGCAAGGGGAGAGGGGTACGCCTGTTCAATGGACGCGCCCGCACTTCCCTCTCTCCTCCGCGGGAGAGGGGCTGGGGGTGAGGGGGAAGCCAAAAGCGCCGCCTCCGGGTTAAAACAAAGTAAATCCCCGTAGGCGCCGCGTCATGGTTAATGACGTTGTGGTAAACGGCGAAGTCTCACCCGCTTTTCTGGCGAATTTCAGCGAAAATTTCCCGTTTTCAGGCCGATTTATACGTTTCGAAAACCCGGTTAAATATAGCCGCAACTTTAATATTAACCACGATTTGGTGCATTCCGCGCGCGCAAGCGCCGCGCAGCGCTATCAATTCACATAGACAAAACAATAACTTAGCGCACACTTAAGCTTTAGAAAACTTTCCGCCCTATAGTAGCGGCATGTATGAAGCAACCTGCATATGCGCCAAAACACGAAGAACCCGCTCCGTCCTGGTTAACGGGCAGTTAGCGGGCGGCGACGCAAAGAAGATGGTTCTGGGCCGCCTGGATGTTTCGAGGCTCTCATGCGCGCCAGCAGCTTGCCGGTTGAACCGGTGCTGCGTGTGGCCCACCCCTCACCCGGCCGCTTCGCGGCCCATACGCTCCCGCAAGGGGAGAGGGTTCTTCCCTGCTAGACCACCGACTGCGCGGCCATGTTCGCGAGGAAATCGGCGACTTCCTGATCCTCGGCCGAGGTCAGCCCGCTGATGCCCGCAGCACCTACGATCTTGCCGTCGCCGTTCTTCAGCACGGCGCCACCGGGCAGGGCCGTGAGCTTCTCGTCGCAGAAATAGCCCACCGGGATGTTCTCCTCCTCCAGCCGCTGGAGCAGCGCGCCGGTGCTCACCATCATGCGCGCGGAGCTGTACGCCTTGCCCTGCGAGATGGCGATGCTGCGCAAGGGCGCGCCCTCCATGCGCTGGAAGGCGATCAGGAAGCCAGCCGGATCGCAGACGGCCACGCAAATCGGGCGGCTGAATTCCGCCTTGGCCTTTTCCATCGCGAGCCGGGTGAGTTCGTTGGCTTGGGCTAGCGTCAGCGCATCCATGCTTCAAATTCCTTGGCCGGGCCGGGAGGCAGCCGGCGTTTGTGACAATTCGAGGCAATATGCTACACTCGCGGGGAGCCCGCTGTCTCGCGCATTTTGGGATTATTCGATGCAGCGGCAGCACCTGTGGAGCGCATTGTGGCCACTCTCAATGGAATACTCGAAACGGCTGTCTATGTGGACGATGTGGTGCGCGCGCAAGCCTTCTACGAGGAGGTGATGGGGCTCAAGCCGATGTTCCAGGACCGGCGGCTGACCGCCTACGATGTGGCCGGGCGCAGCGTGCTGCTGGTGTTCAAGCGGGGCGCCTCCCTTGAGCCGGCGGTGCTGCCGGGCGGCACGATTCCCGCGCACGACGGCATGGGACCGTTGCATTTGGCGTTCGCGATCGCCGCGGACCAGCTTGACGCTTGGGAAGAGAGGCTCAAGGCGCACGGGGTCGAAATTGAAGGGCGAACCGATTGGCCGCGCGGCGGGAAGAGCATTTATTTCCGCGATCCGGACGGCCACCTCATCGAGCTGGCCACCCCTGGGCTCTGGCCGATTTATTGAGGAGAATACGGAAAGGGCGGAGAAAGGAACTGGCGGTTCAACCTCTCACTCTGCCCCCCATGGGAGAGGGGACGCCTGCACAGCGGCTGCAACACCGTTCCTTCTCCCTGCGGGAGAAGGACAGGATAAGGGGTAATGCGCTCAGTGCGGCTTGCTGCCAAAACGGGCGCGCGCCCTCGTGCAGTGCATCACTCGACGGCACGCACTACGCTTAATGCGCGAATATGCCTCACATCCGACAGACGCACGATATTGCCCGCGGACTGCGCCTCAAACGCTTCGAGCCATTCGATATCCTCCATGAGTTCCCGAAGGCAGATCAGCACGTGGACTTCCGGCTGAGTATCGGCCTCACGCTCCATGATGTGGAGCGCCGATTTGATGTGCCTTTTGCACTTCGCTATATCCTCCGGTTTCATCTCAAGGCCCCGTTTGGTTGCACGCTGGAACTGCCTTTTCGCGCTTTATGATTACCGAATCGCTAAAGCTTACCCGAAACTCATGACGCTCTTGCATAAATTTCAAAATTGTCGCTTTAAGGTCCCACTTTAACCGAGACGGCAAAAAAGAATGCAGTCCCGTTAACTTTCCGCTAAACAGGCAGCAAGCGGGATAGTTTACGAGGAGTAAAGGAATTGCGTGTATTCGCGGCTCACCGGGCCGGCGTTCTGATCGCATTGGCGCTCATCGGCGTGCCGGCCGGGCTGCCGGCAGCCGGTTCCGAAGCAATGGCTCAAACCCCGGGACAAACCATGACCACACCTTCAGGCCTGCAGATCCAGGACATCACCGTTGGCGCCGGCCCAAGCCCAAGCCGGGCCAAATCTGCGTCATGCACTATACCGGCTGGCTCTACGAGAACGGCGCGAAGGGCAAGAAGTTCGATAGCTCGCTCGACCGCGGAGAGCCCTTCGAGTTCAAGATCGCGGCGGGGCAGGTGATTTGCGGCTGGGACGAGGGCGTGGCCACGATGCAGGCGGGCGGAAAGCGCACGCTCATCATTCCGGCGAACCTCGGCTATGGCGCGCGCGGCGCGGGCGGCGTCATCCCGCCGAATGCCACGCTGATCTTCGAGGTCGAACTCTTGGCGGTGAAATAGGCTGCCCTCCCGCTGGGCAGGTTAACGGTTATGGTGTATAACCGCGCTTGGCCGCCCGGCGCGGCTTATGTCGAGCACGGATTTTTCCAATGCCATCCAGGACGAGGGACAGATACCGGCGGTTCTTGCGCAAACCGTTGAAACTGTTTATTGAGGCTGAATGCAAATCGCGTGAGGGTTAGCACCTTCACGCTCTTTGCGGTGTTTTTTGCGGTTGCCTCGCGTCCCTCACTTCTGAAACAGCCATGCTGCTCTCTGCGCGCGTACTGACGGTCGAACAGTTTTTCCGGTTGGGCACCTTCACCGCCGCCAGCGTACAGCGCGATTACGTCTGGGATGCCAAGCAGAGCGAGGAATTGCTCGCCGACATCGAGCGTGCCTGTGCCGCGCACTTGCCCGAGCCGGAGCAGCAAAGCGGGCCGGTGATATCGATCGCCAGCGACACGGGCGAGGAAGCTGAAGTTGCCGATGGTGGCGGAATTCTGCCCGCCGGGCAAGAGGATACCGCCGGCTACCACCTGGGCGCCATGGTGCTCCGGCGCACAGGCCTCGGCATATCCGAAATTTTCGACGGATTGCAGCGCGCGACCACGCTTACCATCCTGCTTTGCGTCATTCGCGATCTCGCCGCTTCCGAAGAGTTGCGCCGCCGGACCAGCGGCCTGATCCAGGACGGAGGCACCAACAGGCTCTACATCGCCGGTGCCGACCACACGCTTTCCGCCGAAATCCAAGCCCCTGGCCAGACGCTCAAGACCTTCAAGCGCCCTGCCGGCGCCAGGGGCACGCGCATCAGGCATTCGCGCTCGATCTTCCATGGCTATCTCTCCGCATGGGATCAGGAACGCCTGTCGCGGTTCGCGGGTTTTCTGCTTTCGCATACGCTGCTGGTCGTTTCCGATACCGGGAGCCATACGCTCGCGCGCCAGGTGTTCATCACGGCCAACAATCGCGGGGTACAACTCAGTCCAGCCGACATTTTCAAAGGCCAGCTCCTCGATCTGGCTGGAGACGGCGAGCCTGCGGAAATGGTTGCCCGGCGCTGGAATACCCTTCTGCATCTGGCCGGCAACGGCGTTGAAGATTTCATGCGCGCCTACGACTTCGTGAAGCGATGCGAACCGCAGGGCGCCGACCACCTGGCCAAGCTTGCCGCCAGCATCGAGAGAAATTATGGGCCGAAGCACCTTGCCGAGGCGCTGGACGATATTCTGCGCCATGCCTCCACCTGGGTCTCGCTTCAGGAGAAGCTGAGTGCGGCGCCCGCCTCGGAGGCGGATCTGGATGTCTGGCGCTTGCGCTTCTTTAAATGGCCCGAATGGCAGCCGGTGGCACTGGCTTGGTATCACGCCTACAACGCCAAGCGCAGTGCGAAGCCGGGCAATACCGGAACCAAGGCCGAGAAGACGTTCCGCCTGCGCTTCGCGGCCCTGCACCGCATCTGCATGATGATGATGCTGGCCAAGTTCTCTGCCAACGACCGCGCCCGCATCTTCGGCCGGGCACTATCGCAAAGCCGCAACCCCTTCTCGACCAGCGTGGGACGGCCCGGCGCCTTGACCTTCCGCGCCTCTCAGATCGAGCGCATCTTCGAAACCCTGGCCACGCCGCTCTACGACGACGAGATGCGCCTGACGCTTATCCGGTGGATTGAATTGGTGTCCGGCGGGCCTGAAGGGGACGGGGATATCCCGCGGGCCACGGTCGAGCACATTCTGCCCAAGCGCCCGGCCAGGGATTCGCAATGGCTTGCCGACTTCTCCGACGAGGAAGAGCGCTTCTCGGCCTGCCATTCCATCGGCAACCTCGCGCTGATGGACTACGCCGAAAACGCCAGGCTCATGAACTCCGACTTTAACTTGAAGCTTCCGGTCATCAAGGAGCAGTCTAAAAAATACCGCACGCTCGCCAGCATCGCGGAGAAGGCCGCCTGGACGCACGCCGAAATCCGCGAGCGCGCCGGTCATATGATCGATTTCACCTGCCAGATGCTGAATATCCCGCGCAGTGCGAAGCCTTAGAGGGAGTGCGGCAAGCATGGCCGCAGGGCTGCCATAGGCAGATGGTTAGCTGCTTCAATAGTGCCGGTTGGGGGAGGTGAGTGGGCGCTTGCACCGGCAAACGCCCGAAAAACGGCGGCTCAGGCCGCCAGCCCCAATAGCTGGGCGGCTTCTTTTCCGCGCTGCTCTTCCTTGACGATAATCTCGCCGGGTTCGAACGCGCCGGTTATCCCATTCGGGCCCGGTAGTCTTGATAGGTGTACTCCCGGATCGCTTCCAGCTGGCCGTTTTTCCAGAGCAGGATGGCCGGATGCTGGACGCCGTTGAACATCGTGCATTGCACCAAATTATATTGGATGGCATCCTCCATAATCACCTTATCGCCTGGTTTCAGCGGCTCCTGAAAAGCGTGATAGTGCCCGAGCTGATCACCTGAAACGCAGGTGCCCCCCGTCAGCCTATAGACATGCGCGTGCTTTTTCAGCTCCGCCGCATCGCGCACGATTTCCGCGCCCGCCACCGGCATGTCCAGATCCGGGCTCAAGAGGAAATCTGGCATATGCGCATTGAACGACATATCCAAAATCGCGATTTTGAAGTCTACGTCGTCGCGCTCGACAATATCCAGCACGTTCGCAACCAGCACGCCGGCATTTTTTACGATGGCAGCGCCTGGTTCCATGTGAACGGTCACGCCGTGCCCTTTCTGGAACCCATTGACGAGCTGGATAAGCCCTTCAACATCGTAATCGTCATCGGTGATTTTCTGGCCGCCGCCGAAATTGATCCATTGCATCCGCGAAAAATACGCGCCGAAACGCTCCTCGATGACGCCTAGCGCATCTCTCAGGTCTTCGAAGGTTTTGTCGAAGAAGATGTGGAAATGCAGCCCGCCAATCCCATCGAGCGCGTGGGGACTTTTGGCGAGCGCGGCGTTGAACTCATTGATGCGAATGCCGAGGCGCGATCCAGGGGCGCAGGGCGTCCACAAGCCGCCATGCTCGTCTTTTCCGGCATATTCCGGATTGATGCGCAACCCGCATTCGATCTTCTTGCCGGTTTGGCGGAGGTGGGCCTCTACCTGAGGCTTAAACTTCTCCCATTGGGCGAAGCTATTGAATATAACCGTGCTGCAATAGCTGAGGATCTCGGGGTACTCGCTCGTACTGTAAGCTGGCGCATACATATGCACATCGTGGTTGAACTCATCATAGCCAAGGCGGGCTTCATTCAATGAACTCACCTCGGTTCCATCCAGATACTCCCTGGTGATCCTGAAAAGCGGCCATGTGGACCAGGTCTTCAGCGCCTGGAACATTTTACAACCGGTCTTGTCCTTGACGTACTTCAAGACACTCAGATTGTGGCGAAGAATATCCTCCTCGATGACGAAGGAGGCGGCGCCCACCTTTGCCGGTTCGACCGAAGACCTGGGCCGCTTTTCCATGTTCCAGAGTACCTTCATTCAAAGCAGCGCCGCCGGTTGCTGTTCCCGCGCAGGTTGCGCCGCAGCGTCATTCCCGCGACAGCGGGAATCCATTTCTGCCATGGGAGCAGGCTCCAATATAGGTCCCCGCCTTCGCGGGGACGGCGCTGCGGGAACCGTGCCGGTGCCTGCATTTTCAATTTTTTCCGTTCTATATCTTCGCCGGCAGGGGGTGATAATCGATCACTTCATGTGGCAACCCGTTGACGGACAAGCTTTGCAGGAACGGATCCGGATCGAGCTGTTCGACGTTGTAGACGCCTGCGCCTGGCCCATTTGCCCTGCATGACCATCATGGCCGCGACCATGGGCGGCACGCCCGCTGTGTACGAAACCGCCTGAGAGCCAACTTCCTTGAACGTCTCGGCGTGGTCGCAGATGTTGTAGATGAATTTCGTGCTCTCCTGGCCATCCTTGAGGCCGGTGACGATGCAGCCGATGACTGTCTTGCCGCTGTAATTGGCGGCAAGCGAAGCTGGATCGGGCAGCAGCGCTTTGAGGAATTCCATGGGCACGATTTTCTGGCCCTGAAAATCGATGGGGTCGATGCTGTCGATGCCGATATTGCGCATCACGCGCAGGTGCGTCAGGTAGTTTTCCGAGAATGTCATCCAGAAGCGGATGCGCTCGAGCCCTGGTAGATGTTTGGCGAGAGATTCCAATTCTTCGTGAAAGAGTAAATAACTCTCTCTAGGACCGGCGACAGGGTAATCGAAGGCAAAATGGACGCTGTCCTTTTCGAGAATGGCAGGGGTTTCCACCCACTTGCCGTTATCGAAGTGCCGGACCACCTGCGTCACTTCGCGAAGGTTAAGCTCGGGGTTGAAGTTGGTCGCAAAGGCCTTTTCGTGTGAGCCCGCATTGGCGTCCACAATGTCAACGAACCGGATCGTGTCGAAATAGTGCTTCAGCGCATAGGCGCAATAGGCGTTGGTGACGCCAGGATCGAAACCGGCGCCCAGCACGGCCAGAATGCCCGCCTTCTGGTATCTATCGTGGAACGCCCACTGCTGCTTGTACTCGAAATGCGCCTTGTCCTTGTGTTCGTAGTTGGCCGTATCGATGTAGGGCACCTTTGCCGCCAGACACGCCTCCATGATCGCAAGGTCCTGATAGGGGAGTGCTACGTTGATAACCACTTCAGGCGCCACCTTCTCAATGAGAGCAGCCGTCTGGCCTACCTCGTCAGCGTCGACGATATGTGTGTCGATGTCCACACCCGTGCGCTATCTTGATGGAGTTCTTAATGGCATTGGGTTTTGCTATTGAGCGGCTTGCCAAGTGGATCTTCTTGAAAACACCGTTGTTCATGGCGCACTTATGCGCCGTCACGCTCCCGACGCCCCCCGCGCCAATTATAAGTACCGTTCCTTCGGCCATAGAAGCATATCCTTCTGTGTGTTGCGAAAGTGCTTAATAGAACAGCCCGATGGTAGCTGCGATTCTTGACTGTGCGATAACAGGCTGCCCGCAAGTTTGTGAACCGCCAGGGAACAAACACGGCCGCACCGATGACGGCCGTCCACAAGCTGCATATTTCTCCTGCTGCCAATTTTTGAAGTTGAGCGGGCGCTTGCATTGCGCAAATGCGCAGAAAGCGCACGGCTTACGCCGCGAGCCTCATTTGCCGGGCAGCTTCCTGCCCCCGCCGGTCTTCCTTGCCGACTATCTCTTCCGGTTCAGACGCCTGCCTGATCGTATCGATCGTCAGTTGGGGCTTGGAGGGGCGGCACATGAAAGTGCCGGCGGCGATATGGCCGTGCTTTGGCCAGCTATGGATCGGAATTTGCAATTCCAGCGGCGCCACCACCCCAGATATCCCGCCTTTTCGCCTGAAACGACGCGAATGTATGTGCAGGAGCGTGGCGTCCGGCACCTCTAAAAGTCGCCTGGAAGTTTGCTCGATGTGATGGATGCCGCTGGCCTGTGCGCGATACAACACTCCGGCGGCAAGCTGCGTTCCGGTAAACTTGATGCCGTTACGCTCACAAAAATAGGCCTTCTTCACCTCGCTGTCCGAGTGCGTAACAGCGAGGGCATGCGTTTCTTCCGTTTGGGCGGTGCTTGAACCTCGATCCAAGTCCATCCCCAATTGGAAGAGGCCGTCATGGTATGCCATATGGCGTCCTCCCCAACCAGCAGATGTCCAGATATGAACAGGCGCGGGTATTTGCCCCCCTTTGCCCCCCATTACAAGGGAAAAGTTGCGTTAGGGACAAAATATCTGCCGCTCCCGGAATCGTTAAGGAATACCCGTATCGGGTACGGGCGGCCTCTGCCGCAAGCTGCGGAATTCATTGCAATTTATCCAGAAGGCAGGAATGCGGCCAGGAGCGGGAGCGGGCAGGCCTGTCACACATGCAACAGATACCCAGAGCCCGGCGCCCAACGGCCCTGGCCTGGCACAAGGCACGGGCAGAGTCGTCCCATCGATTTGGCCGGGCCCGGAGCAAAGACCGCGAGCAATTTCCGCGCGATCCGCCGGCTCTCACATTCGCGGCCGTCCCCCATTGAAGGCCGGCCGCCAGAGCACCATCCGGCGCGCTCCTGTTTGCACGGGCCAGGATCTCCTCGCGGCGGAACTTGCCGTAGAACAAATAGAAGCGAAACGCCGGTTCAGCCTTCGCTTAGCTATACTGCTTGCTCTGAAGGGACCGGATATTGTCCGGCGTTGTTAGGCTCATTGCCAATCGCCGGCCCGTGTCATTGCCGGAAGCACCCCGGAAGTCAGGCACCTTCCCTCCGCATGCACTACCCGCCCTCGGCGGTAACATACCGCTGTCCTCTCCCCGCCGCCTCAGGCCGGCGCCGCTTGTGGGGGGGGAGGCGCGGCCTCCGCCCGCGGCGCATAGGCTCCCATCATCACCCGGAGCATGCCGTCGATTGTCTCGTCCTGCCGGACGTCGTCGGGTCCTTGGTTAAGATACTGATAAAGGGGCGGCACAATGAGCATGGCCTTGTCGAGTTGCGGATCGTTACCCAGCTTGTAGCCGCCGATCAGCCGGATATCGCGGGTTTCCTCGTATTTGGCGATCAGGCTCTTGAGCTCTCGCACTGCAACGCGCTGGCCGGGTGTCCACACGCGCATTGCGAGCCTTGAAACGGACCCCAGAATATCGATGGCAGGGAAACGGCCCTGATCCGCGATAGCCCGGTCGAGCACGATGTGCCCGTCGAGAATGCCCCTGATCGTGTCGGCGATGGGATCGTTATGATCGTCCCCTTCCACGAGGACCGAAAACACGCCTGTGATCGAACCTCCCTTGGCGTCGCAGCCAGCGCGCTCCAGAAGCTTCGGAAGCTCGGTAAATACGCTTGGGGGAAAGCCCCTCGATACAGGCGGTTCGCCCGCCGCAAGCGAAATTTCGCGGGCTGCCTGGGCATAGCGGGTAATCGAATTGAATATGAGCAAAACCCGCTCGCCCTGATCCCGGAAATACTCGGCGGTCGACAGGGCCGTTTTTGCAGCAAGCCGGCGCATCATCGGGCTTTCATCGCTGGTCGATACAACCACGATCGCTTTACCCATGCCACCTGCAAGCGCGTCTTCCACGAACTCTTTCACTTCGCGCCCGCGTTCTCCAATTGCCGCGAAAACAGCCGTGTCGAACTTGTTTCCTTTCGCTAGCATCGATAGCAGCGTCGATTTGCCAACGCCTGAGCCGGCAAAGATGCCGATACGCTGCCCCGCGCATAGGGGAGTGAACACATCGATTGCCCGCGTCCCGGTCATTACCGGTGTATTCAGCCGCTCGCGATAAAAGGCAGGTGGAGGCGCCCGGTCGAGCGCCATACAGCAGGTGCCCTTTATCAGCGGAGGCCCGCCATCCGCCGGCTGGGCCAGCGCATCGATCACGCGCCCTTTCCAGGAACTCATGCGGCCGAAGTTCCAAGATGGGCGCAATCCTCGCCCTGGCACCGATGGCAGCCCGGACCCTGTCCTCGAAGGTGCGCACCGAGATGGTTTCGTAGTCGACCCGGATGGTCTCGCCGATCTGCTCGCCTGTTTCGGTTTCGATCGCCACCCAATCGCCCAGCTTTGCAAACCGCGACAAGCCGGCAACCCGGACATGGCTGGCTGTCAATTCGGTTACACTGCCCCATACCGAAAGCAACGCATTGTTGGAGGCAGCTTCAAAGTCTGCCGCTAGCCTTTCAAGGGCGCTCATTTGCAGCCGCCTTCAAACAGGGAACAGGCATCAGGACGACGATCCGATCGTCTGGATCGCATTCTTGAAGGCCGTCTCAACGGATTGTATGGCCGCGCTGACGCCTTCGAATGCGCGCTGCGCATATATCAGTTGGGTAACCTCCATGACCGGATTAACGTTGGATTGCTCCGCATAGCCCTGGATGACCCCGTTCGTACTGAAATCTGCGACGGGTATTCCTGGAACGCTGGATGTGACGCCTCCTTCTGTCCGGGAAAGCTTGGCATCCTGTGGCAGGGAGTAAAGGCCGAGAGCTCCAATAAGTCTTCCGCTCTGCTTAACCCCTCCATCCGAGCCGATTTCCGGCGGGCCGCCGGCGGGATCGAGTTGTATCTGCGCGCCACCCGCATCCAGCACCGGCGCGCCGCTCAAGCTAGCAAGGGTGCCACCCGCATCGATCTTCATCCGGCCGTCGCGGGTGTATATGGGACCCTGCGCGGATGCAACGGAAAGCCATCCGTCTCCCTTCACAGCCACATCCAGCGGGTTGCCGGTCTTGGCAAGTGGGCCTGGTGCTTGCTTGACGACCTGGCCATTTGAGGTGACGAACGAGACTGGATCTGCGCTCAGATCCGAGAGCACGGTGTCGAATTTGGCCTCTGTGCCGCGATAGCCAGCAGTGTCCCCATTCGCCACGTTCTGCGCAATCACATCAACGCGTGCCTGAAGCGCAACCTGCGCCGATATTCCGACGTACAAGCTTGATTGCATTTCATTCCTCCGCTGGCACCGCGAGCGGTACGCCGTAAGACTTTTTCACATGCTCTCCGGCCTGCGCCGCAACGCAGGAAAAGCGGGCGCATTTTTACGCGGCAGCCGCAGCAAGTGCCTTCTCGATCTTCTCTTTAAGCACCGGGGCCGTGAACGGCTTCACCAGATACTCGTTCGCGCCACATTTTTGCGCCGCGATGATGTTATCGGGCCTGGATTCGGCGGTCACAAGTATAAACGGCGTTTTTGCCGTCGCCTCCGCCGCCCGCACCCGCTGCAACAGCTCGAACCCTGTCATGGGTTCCATGTTCCAATCGGAAATGATGAGCCCGTATTGGGTCTTTTGAATCATACCCAAGGCCATCTCGCCGTTTGAAGCTTCATCGACGTCCTCGTAGCCGATTTGTTTGAGAAGCTTCCGGACGATGCGCACCATGGTATTGTAATCGTCGACAACGAGGATCTTTAGGTTCGAGGCCATTGGTTTTTGAGCTCCTTGAATGCCCTTAGCTCTAAACGCGGGAAGTGATTGCACTCGCAACGTTGCGTGGAGGTTGTCTCAGCGAACTTGTGCGAGACTGTTTTGGCCGTGCTTTGCTGGGGCCGGGGATGCGCTATTGCCCCTCCGCAACTCATCTTCGCAGAATGCGGAGGATTTGGCCGTCCAAGCGCCAAAGCCACTCTTCACGAGCCGGTCCAAGACCCTGCAAACATAGCGCTTTTGAGCTGGATCGTTATTCTTTCCAGCATTGTAACGGGCGACGGCCAGCGTCCAGCTTCCCTCGCGCACCCTTAATTCGGCTAAGAACTTGGCAGCGTAGTCGACGTTACGGTGAGGATCGAGCATATCCGAGACCGAGGAAAAACGCTCGCCGTGAAAGTGGTAGTTGAGCTGCATGCAGCCCACATCGATCAATTTCATCCCTGTGGACCTAGCCGTATGGAAGCGTTCGATGGCTTGTTCCTTGTTGAGCGAATAGACGGTGTTACCTTCGAGGTTAAGCGCGTAGGCGTGAAGATTTCCGTTGATGCCGGTCTCGGTTAATCCAACGGCGAAAAAATCCCAAGCGGAACCTTATACTTGCTGGCCGCCTGCGTCATCTCCCTCTCGCAAAGGTTTGCCTCTTGAGCATGTGTCAGCGGCATGGCACTAAACATAGAGAGACCGATCGCGATTAGGCGTATCAGGGCGCCCATATTCCCCCTCCCTCTGTTCATTACGGCCGCCAGGCTGACGCTGGGCTTCGCCGCCGGTGCCCGTGCCGCCGCCGCCGGTTCCGCGGCCTTCCGGATTCGATGGGCTGAATCCGCCCTGACCGCCAGTCCCGCCCTGTGCAGCGTTTCCTGCCGGCGTCTGTTGCGGGGCAGCGTGAACCGCGATGCTGCTCACGGTGTAGCCAGCCGATTGCAAGAGCGCTGTCAGATCGCCGTCATGCTGCCGGAGAAGTTGTGCGGTGCCCGCCTCGCTCGCCTCAACGCGCACACCGAGATGGCTGCTCGTCAGCGAAAGCTGAATGGCTATGGTGCCAAGGCCATCGGGTTGCAACGCGATGGTAATGGTTTTGAGCGGCTGGTAGTCAGACGGAGCGGATGGGCTGGCTGTCTGTGCCGCAGGCTGGGAACCGGCCGCCTCTGACATCGCGGATTGGATCGCATTGAAAATTTGCTGCGCTGGAGGCGGCGCCGCTTGGCCGGTAATAGATGCCGTTTGACTGGAAAGAGACGCTGTGGGCACGGTGCCTGCTTCTGAAGATTGCACCGCCGGCTTGACTGTTTGCTCCGGTGCCGGGGCGTTGCCGCCAGAGCGGTCAGGATGAGAGCCCGGGCTCTCGATCGTCGTCCCCGGCTGGCCAGCCTGACGTGCGCTGGATGCAGCTGCTTCCGCGGCATGAAGATCCGTGGACAGAGAGGAGGCTGTGTCAGGCGTGCCTTTCAGCACTTGAGGTGTTGCAGTCTGCCTCTCCGGAGCGAGATAAGTGCGGAAGTCCGTGACAGTGAGGCTCGGCGCGGTCCCTTCGGCCGCCAGCTTCGAAGGAGCGCCCCCGGTGGACTGGGAGCCGCTCGCAGTGTTGGAGAGCGTGACCGCTGCTGGTGGCGTACCATCCGCGAGCATAGCCTGCCCCTGTCCGCTCCTGCTGGGGGCTGGGATGCCTTTGGTTCCTCCGCCTGGCACTAATCCGGATGCCAGCGGCGTGGCTTCATCGGGCTGCGGCAGAGCTTGCGCATTTGCACCGGCCCATGAAGCCGCGCGCCCAGCAGCGGAACTGCTGCCGGCCCGCCTGCGATTGAAGCCTTTTGCGCGCCAGACCCCTGCTCCGCCGCCGTCTGAGGTGCCTGCGCGTTTTGGATTTGCGCCGCGAGCGCCGCTATGCTGCCGCTTGCGCCAGCGTCTATTTGGGTGGCAGCCGGGGTGGCTCCCTGGGAACTCTCAGTGCCTGCTTCCTTGGTATTCTTGGTATCGGCAGTTGTCCCTGTTTTGGCACTTGTGCCTGCTGCAACCCGGACCTGAGCTGCACCGGGAGGGGTGCCGAGCGCGTAGTAGGAGCGCGCCAGGAAAGCAAGATCGCTTGCTGGAAGCGAGGCGCGCCTAGCTGCTGGAGGTTGTGCTTCCGCCGCCTTCCCTGTTGCCTGCCCGGTGCCGGAGGGCTGGCTAGCGCTTTCATCTGCGGGCGCTTTTGCCTGCTGCCCGTTGCTGGGAGATTGTGCTCGCAGCTGTGCAACGCGGGCGGGGGCTGAGGAACTGTCTGTGCCCGCTTCCGATACGCTTGCGTTGTTCATTCCCAACAGGCTGGCGAAAGCCTCATCGTCTCCCGCCTGTTTCTGAGGAATTTTACCAGCGGACGGCGCAAGCTGCGCTGCTCTGGAGGAAGACGAGAGTTGTTGGGTCGGTACCATCACTGTGCACTGCTCAGAGTTGCATCGGCATCCGCGAGTACGCGCCTCGCGGCTTGTTCCGGGCCACTGACAGGGAAAGCGCGATTTCCCTTGGTTGGGCGGAGGGCGGCGCTGCGCTCAAGTTCTATAGACAGCACCGGGGTTTTCCGAACCTTATCAACGATGGAAAATGTAGCATCGAGTAACCTCCGGTCGTTTTCGCTGAGCTTCGCCTGCTGAACGGAAGCCAACGACGCCAATCCATCCTGAAATTCTCCGGTGAAAAACTTCGCGGCGCCCGAATAGAACAGCAGGCGCTGCCCCTCCCGGCTATCGGCCGCAGCAAGCGGCATGGCGGCAGCCGAGGCGGCCCCCGCCAGTTCGACTTTGCCCGTCAGGAGGGCTTGCTCCGCGATGGTGGTAAGGAAGCAAGACAGGCACCGGCCCCATCCTTCGGGCAGGGCGTAAAGCAGATTCTTGTACGATGCGCGTGCCATCTTTGTTCCCAAAGCGGACGATATAGTACACTACTTGCCCCTCGAAGCCAGGCAGGTAAGCCGACCTGGGGAAGCGGCGGAAATAGGTGGTAATCGCAGAGGAGAACTCGTCCGCGCCGATTATCCTGGCTGCGAGAATGGCGCTCTGTCTCAAGGCGGCTTCTTCAACAAGCGTGCCGGGAAGCAACAGCGCCGCGATCCTCAAATAGTGGAACGCGCGTTTCGGATCGGTCCGGACGGTAAGCAGCGCCTGGGCGAGGGCCAGATGTCCGCCGCGCCAGGGATCCATGCTTACCGGGTTGAAGCGGAGCAATTTCGTTTCGGCGTCGAGGGTTTTCCCCTCGCCATAAGCCAGCACGCCGTTGAAAAGTCTGCCCTCGGCGCTGTCCGGATTGAGCCCCTCCTTCCAATGCATCAATATTCCGGGCTCGCCTCCGCTAAGGACGTAGACCTCAGCCATCTCTCTCATGGTCTGGCTATGGCTTCCGGACGCCGCAGCTTCTTTCAGAATCTTTAGGTACAAGTCGCGAACCTGCGTCAGATCGGGCGCCTGAGACACGCGCCGGTCTGCAATATCGTCGAATTGCTGCGCAGCTGCACGGATCTGCTTTATCAGCGTCTCCTCCGTTTCGGCAGCAAATGCGGCTTGGAGCGGCAAACACAAGACCGTAAGAACCGCCATTGCTGCCTGCATCCTGTTCATCCCACCTCCGGGGTCTTGATAAGGATCTCGATGCGGCGGTTTTCTCCAGCCAGGGCATCTCCCTTGTTTTTGAGGCTGCGATCCGCGTAGCCTTCGAGTGCCAAGAACCTGCCGTCGTCGACCTTTCCCCTTAACAGCATGTAGTAGGTCATGGTGGCGCGGTTAACGGACAGACGCCAGTTGCCGTATTTGTCTCCAGCGAATGGGCGGCCGTCCGTATGCCCTCTGATTACGATTCTGCCGGGATATTTGCTGATAAGTCCTCCCGCCTTCTCCAGGAAAACCACGAGTTGAGGAGATGGCTCCGACGAGGAAATCTTGAACATGTTGAAATTGGCATCGTCGGTCAGACTGATGAGAATGCCTTCGCTGGTCGCTTTTGTTGCGATATTCGGCCGGAACGATTGCGGCAGCGCCCCAGCCAGATGGGCCAGCTCTTTTTCTAGCTGAGCAGCCTTCTCCCGCCCTTCCGCCTTTGCTTGCTTTTCTGCATGGCCAGGTCCTCCCTTTGCATCCGCGGCCTTCTCTTCCGGACGGGCAGAAGCGTCCGCCTTCGGGAGGGCCGCCGCAGCGCCTCCAACGTCGCGAGCAGGCCCAAGGCGCTCACCTGCGCCAGCGGTCCGGCTGACGATCTGGCTCATGATCGGGTCTGTAACGAATGGGTCGTGGGACGAGCCGCCTGCATCAAGCTTGTCCTGTTTGGACTGGGCCGACACAGCCGCCATTGCTCCATCCGCTTGCGAAGCGAGCTGTGTGAGCACACCGAAAGGATTGCGAAAGAGACTTTCTTCGTCTGCGCGACGTGCGGAATTGTCGTTGTTATTATTGGATTTCGCGACTTGTTTTGCGCTCTCTTTCTCTTTCGCTTTGGCTGTTTCCTTTTCCTTTTCTTTTTCTTTATGTTCCTCCGATGTCTTCTCGGCCTCTGGCCCGGTCTTCTGAGTTTCGTGTACACCCTTGGTGGTAGGGACGTGATCGCTAAGTTTTACTGGATTGAAGTAATTTGCTAATTGTATGATCTTTTCCTTGGAGGCGGAGTTGATAAGCCACATCACGAGGAAAAATGTCATCATCGCCGTCATGAAGTCGGCGTAAGCTATCTTCCATACACCACCATGATGTCCTTCTTCCTCAAGGTGCAGCTTTTTCTTAACAATAAGGGCGGTGTGCTTTTGCTCCTTACTGTTCAAGTTCTTGTGCATGGCTATCTACCCGTATACGCTCTAGCCATTCGCTCAACCTCGTCTCGATCACAGTCTTGTTCGCTATGACCGTTACTTCAGGCTTTTCCCCAGCCAGCACCGTTACGATCGCATTCGAAGGAATGCTCTTGCGTAACTCGAACACTAGATCGGCAGGACCTGAGATCTTAAGATGTATCGCATCTTCGGATGAAAGGAGCTTTTCGATTTCATGTGCAAGTTGAGCTAAAGCTTCATCGACAAGCTTCTTAGCGGCCAGCGGCCCCAGTATGCGTGCAGCCGCGTTTGAGATATCTGTCTTGATGTTTGCTGTCGCTTCCGCGATTTGCTGGGCCAGCCGGTTGCCTTCGGCTTCAGCCCAGACTTTTCTTGCAAGCTCTACCCAAGCCTTGCACTCCTCGTCCTTGGCCTCCAGCTTGGCATCGCAGGAGGCTTTGATATGCTCAATGCCCTCCCTGAATCCCTTCTCGTACCAGATTTCCGTGGTGGTCTGAATGTCCTCCGTTGTTGGGATAGCGGACGCTCCCGTAATCTCACGGTGTTTCCGCTCAAGGAACGAGATAAGGGGAACGCCTGCCATGCTAGCTCTCTTTGATCCACTCTTTTAAGATCTCGACTGCCTGCTGCTCATTTTCGGTGAATGCCTTTTCAACTTGCTTAATAAGCGACCGCTTCTTGGCGGTAGCTGCGGCAGCGAGCGCGTCGGCTGGCGCCTGCAATTGCGCTAATGCCGCCCCCGCGGCCTCTGGAGCCTCGATCGAAAGCGGCCTGGCTTCCCCGGCGAGTTTCGGCGCCGGCAGCTCGATTGGCGGCTGCCTGCCTTCGAGCACGAGACGAAGGGCAGGACGCAGGCCCAGCGAAATGAAGATGATCGTCGAAAGAAGAATAGCGGCTCCCACGACGTAACTCCCTGTCTGACTAGCAATCTGTTCCATGAAGGAAGGAGCAGGCAGCGGCTCAAGCTCGGGCCCCGCAGCGAAATCGACGGCAGCCACAGTGACCTTATCGCCGCGCGCGGGGACAAGCCCCGCAGCGGAAGCGACGAGTTTCTCTACCGACTTGATCTGCTCTTCGACCGGCATGCCGGAGTTTTTGTCCGCGGCGGCCGAAACAAGGTGCTTGCGATTAACCACAACCGCCACGGCAATATTTTCGATCCGGTAACCGTCGCTTATGGTGGAGGTGGTTTTCGAGCTTACCTCAAAATTCGTCGTCTCCTCTTTCCGTTCCTGGTTCCGGCGCGACTGCTCCTGGGGCTTGGCGGCAGTGGTCTCGGTGTTGGGAATGTTCTGCTCGACGCTGACGTTCCATTTGCCGGCAGTATTCTGAGAGTTCTGGGTTTCCTTCAGGGTCTTGGTTGAGCGCGCCACTTGCAAGTCTGGATCGAAGGCCGTCTCGCTGGTCTGCTTCTTGTCCAGGTTCAGCCGCGTCGAGACGCTCGCCTGGAAATTGCCCAGCCCGAGGAACGGGACCAGCGTTTTTCGAATATTTTCATCGATTTCCTGGCTAACCTGCTTTTCAAGATCAAGCATTTTTCCCGATGACATCGCGCCACCTTCACTGCCGGCCGCCAGGATGGTTCCGTCGGTGCTGAGCACGGACACATGCTCTGGCTTCAATCCAGGCACCGCGGAGGAAACGAGCTGGCGGATGGCGGCGGCGGAGGGCA
>CAVUGF010000019.1:0-68762 GCA_963740975.1 uncultured Alphaproteobacteria bacterium
CGTAGATCGCGCATTAACCATGACCTGGCTCTACACTGACGAATACTTTTGCGACAAATCAACAACATGCACCACTTAACGGTTATTCAAGACAGTTCTGCTATATTGTTTCAAAATCGGAAGACGCCCTGAAACACCCAAAATGAGCAGAATGCGTAGCTGACGGGATTAAGAGAACGTGACCGGCCCAGGCAAAATAGATATCCGGATGGACCGCACAACGATGGGCCTTCGCCTGCCGCTTGAGCTGCGCCTTGCGCTCCGCGATCTGCGCGGCGGGCTTGGCGGCTTCACCATCTTCCTGATCTGCATCGCGCTGGGAACGGCGGCGATCGGCACGATCAACAGTCTTTCGGGCGCCATTCAGGATTCCATCGTGCGCGAAGGCAAGGAGCTGCTTGGCGGCGATGCCGAGGCGACGCTCCTCCACCGGCAGGCAGACGCGGCCGAGCGGGCCTATCTGGCATCGCTTGGAGAAACCGGCGAGGTTGCCACCTTGCGCGGCATGGCCCGCAAGCCGGATGGCAGCGGCCAGGCGCTCGTGGATCTGAAAGCGGTGGACGGCGCCTATCCGCTCTATGGGGCTGTGACGTTCGGGGAGGGCGGCGGGCTCGCCTCGATCATGAAAGGGGACGGCCTCGCGGTTGAGCGCAGCCTTCTCGACCGCCTGGAGATTGGCCTTGGCAGCCGCCTCACCCTGGGCCGCGCTTCCTTTCCCATAACCGCCATCCTGGAGCACGAGCCGGACCGGCTGGCTGCTGGCCCGGCCTTCGGCGCGCGCATTTTGCTCTCGCTCGGTGCACTGGCAAAGACCGGACTTGTCGAGCCGGGGAGCCTGGTCCGCTGGAGCTACCGTATCAAGGCGCGCGGCCCCCTGCCCGCTTCGCTTAAGGAAGACATCGCAGCGAAATTCCCAGAGGCGGGCTTTCTCATGCGCGACAGCTCCGACCCCTCGCCTGGCATTAAGAACATGTTGCAGCGGCTCACGGAATTCCTGACGCTCACCGGGCTTACCGCCATGCTGACCGGCGGCATCGGCGTGGCGAACGCGGTCTCGGGCTTCATTGAGCGGCGGCGCAAGACCATTGCAACATACAAATCGCTGGGCGCCTCGCAGCGCGTCGTCTTCCGCATTTTCATGATCGAGATCGGACTGCTCGCGCTGCTGGGCATCGCCATCGGCTTCGCCTTCGCCGCCGCGGCCCCCTGGGCCTTGGCGAACCTGATGCACAGCATGGTGCCGATTGACATCGAAGCCGGGCTGCAAGGCAAGGCGCTGGCGCTCGCGGCCTTGTTCGGCCTGCTGACCGCCCTTCCCTTCATCCTATGGCCCATCGGACGCGCCCAGGAGGTGCGGGCGGCGGAGCTGTTCCGCGACAGTGGCGGTGAGCGCCCCGGCCTGCCGCCGCTTGGCTACCGGACGGCCTCCTTCCTGGCCGCGGCCCTGCTCGCCGCAGCCGCCATCGCGCTTTCGCGCGACCAGCGGATCGCCGCCGCGACCTGCGCCGCGATCCTCGGCGTTTTCGGGCTTTTCTGGGGGGCGGGCATTGCCATCCGCAAGGCCGCGCTTGCGATCCCGCGGCCGAAACGGCCCGAACTTGCCCTGGCGCTCGCAAACATCGGCGGACCGGGAAGCCTTTCGCGCACCGTCGCCTTGTCGCTCGGCACGGGGCTTACGCTGCTTACCGCCGTTTCGCTCGTGGACGCCTCGCTCACCAGCGAAATTAAGTCGCGGCTTCCCGAGCACGCGCCCGCCTATTTCTTCGTGGGCGTGCCGAAGCAGGACTTCCAGCCGTTCAAAGACCTGCTGGCCAGCAATGCGCCGGCCGCGAAAATCTCCTCCGCGCCAATGCTGCGCGGCAGGATCGTGGCGCTGAAGGGTGTGCCGGTGGAGCAGATCAAAGTGCCCTCCTCGGCCGAATGGGTGCTGAACGGCGACCGAGGCATCACGTACTCCGATGCGGTGCCGCACGGCTCGCGAATCGCCGGGGGCCAATGGTGGGCGCAGGATTACGAGGGCGAACCGCTCGTTTCCTTTGAAGCGGATACCGCCAAGGCGCTTGGCCTTGCCATCGGCGATACCGTCACCGTGAACGTCATCGGCCGGAACCTGACGGCGCGAATCGCCAATCTGCGCAAGGTCCAGTGGGGCTCGATGGACATCAACTTTGTGATGATCTTCTCTCAGAGCGCGCTCAGGAAGGCGCCCTTCAACTATCTGGCAACCTTGAGCTGGCCGGAGGGACACCCCGCTGATCTCAAGGCTGAATCCGCAATTCTGAAGGCCGTTGCCTCCGCCTATCCCACAGTCACGGCGATCAACGTCAAGGATGCACTTGGCGCCATCAACGGCGTTTTCGAAAAAGTGATGCGCGCCGTCAGGATCGCGGGCAGCGTGACGCTCATCATGGGCGGACTGGTCGTGGCCGGCGCGCTGATGGCGGCACAGCGGCGGCGCATATACGAGGCGGTTGTCCTGCGCACGCTGGGCGCCAGCAAACGCCGCATCGTTGCGGCTCACCTGATGGAATATCTTGGGCTTGCGCTGTGCCTTTCCGCCATGGCGGCCACGCTCGGCCTTATCGCTGCCTATGCGGTTGTCACACAAATCATGAAGCTGAGCTTCAGCATGTCCCTTGCCCCGCTATTGCAGCCGTCCATCGGTGAAACCATATTCGTGGTACTGCTGGGCGCGGCCGGAACTTTAAGGGTTTTGTCAGCCAAGCCAGCGCATTATCTGCGTTCCGAGTGAACGCCCCAGTGGCGGAAGCGCAAAACGGCCTGCTAAAAGAAGCCTTTGCTCTGGGCCGCCTAGGGCATTAACGTACAGGGACTCTTAGCGCAGACCTTGAGAGATTCGAAGAGTCAGGAACCTGGACACATGGCAGACTTTGACAGATCACGGGCGTACGGCCTGAACGCGCGCTCCGGCGCGGAAACTTTAGCGTATGACGAAGGCCTGCGCGCCTACATGATACGCGTGTACAACTATATGGGCGTCGGGCTCGTGCTTACGGGCATCGTCGCCTATGGGTTTTACACAATGGCGGTAACGCAAGACCCGGCCGAAGCCGCGGTAAGGCTGCACAACGGCCTCATGCTCACCGCTCTGGGCAAGACGATCTACCTGAGCTGGCTACGCTGGGTCATCGCTTTCTCCCCGCTGGTTCTCGTGTTCCTGTTCGCGGCGCGCATTAACCAGATGAGCACCTCGACGGCCCAAACCGTTTTCTGGGCGTTCGCGGCACTGATGGGCCTTTCGCTATCGAGCATCTTCGTGATCTACACGAGCACCTCGATTGCGCGCATTTTCTTCATCACGGCCGCAACCTTCGGCACGGTCAGCCTTTGGGGCTATACAACCAAGCGCGACCTGACGCAGATGGGCTCGTTCCTGATGATGGGCGTGATCGGCATCGTTATCGCCGCCGTTGTGAACGCCTTCCTGCACTCGACGGGACTTCAGTTCGCCATCTCGGTGCTCGCGGTTGTCATTTTCACGGGCCTTACCGCCTACGACACGCAGACGCTCAAAGACAATTACAGCGTCCAGGCCAGCGGCGGTGAAGAAACCCTCGGCCGCAGTGCAATCATGGGGGCATTGAACCTCTACCTGGACTTCATCAACATCTTCATCGCCCTGTTGCAGCTCTTCGGGGACCGGCGGTAAGCTTCCTGCGAAGCCCGCCAATCCGGGCCTTTGAACATCCTCAACCCCGCCAAACCCGGTTTGGCGGGGTTTTTTATTATGCGCGCGAACCGCGGCCCGGCCCTCCTGCCGGCTTCGAGATCATCTCCATCAGCGCCTGGGCGGTCCGTGCCCGGTAGCCCCCGCCATGCCGCAGGGCATAGTACTGCCGCTCTGGAAGCGGGAATTGCGCCCGGTGCAGAAGCCCGGCTTCGAGGCCCGGCGCCGCAACCGAGGCAGAAATAGCCGTGGCGCCAAGCCCCGCCTCCACAGCCGCCCGCACCGCCTCGTTCGAAGGCAGTTCCAGCCGCACCCGCAAATCGGAAAGCTTGATTCCATGCCGCGCCAGTTCCTCTTCGAAGGCCGACCTGGTGCCGGAGCCGGGCTCACGCAGCACCCATTCGCCTTTCGCGAGATCGGCGGGAGACAACCGCCGCCCTTTCGCCCAGGCATGCTCCGGACCCACCACGATAAAGAGCCGGTCGCGCGCCACCACCTCGCAGGTCAGCCGGCCTGTCTCCACCGCGCCTTCCACGAAGCCCAGCTCAGCCGTGCCGTTCTCCACCGCCGCGGCGACCTGCGCGGTGTTGCCGATGGTCAGGCGGATCTGGATTTGCGGATAGGCCTTTTTGAAGGAAACCAGATGGCGCGGCAGCCAATAGCCGGCGATGGTCTGGCTGGCCTGCACCGAAAGCGTTCCGCGCTTGAGGCCGCCGAACTCGGAAAGCACCAGCCCCGCCGCCTCCACGCGCGCAAGCACCGCGCGGGCCTCCTCCAGAAACACTTGCCCCGCCTCGGTCAGCTCAATGCGCCGCCCCACCCGGCAGAAAAGCTTGGCCTGATGGCGAGCCTCCAGCGTGGCAATCGCATGGCTTGCGGCCGATTGGGCGAGATTTAGCGCCCGCGCAGCCTGCGTCACATGCTGGCGCTCGGCAACCGCAACGAAGATCCGCAACTGGTCAAGGGTCATCCGGAACTCGCGATCAATCTGTTTTGCTCATGATACTATGCAAAACATCTATTGGAAAGATCGGTCATCACCGCGCAACTTAGCGCCTACCCGGAAGCCATGCTTCGCCCGGCGCCAGATACCGGTGTCATTCCGTGTGTGCCGCGGCACAAAACGCCGCGGTGCAGACAGGGGCTCCTCAAGAGCGCCGGCGTTTGAAACGATCCCAGATAGCGCTGCTGGCGCTTCCGGGACGGCAGTAGCGTGTTGCCTGGCAGGATGCCGTACAACCTGAACCGAGGGGAATGGACTGGATGACCGACATAACGCTGACACTGGACGTGCCGCGCAAGCCGTGCCCGGCAAGCGGCCTGCCCAGAGCCATCTGCCAATTCGCACCGAACTGGTTCACCGTCACCATGGGCACCGGCGGGCTGGCGCTGGTCTTGAACCTGGTTCCCGCCGGCCCGGAACTGCATGACGTGCTCCATAAGGCCGGCCGGTCGCTCTGGATGTTCAATATCGGCCTGTTCACGCTATTCAGCCTGCTCTATGCGGCCCGCTGGGTGTTCTTTTTCAGCGGCGCACAGCGGGTGTTCCAGCACTCGGTGGCCTCGATGTTCTTCGGCGCCATCCCCATGGGCCTCGCCACGATCATCAACGGCATCCTGGCCTTCGGCATTCCGCTTTGGGGCGATAAGGTTGTCGCCATCGCCTACCCGCTTTGGTGGGTGGACGTGGCCCTGTCGCTTGCCAGCGGTCTCCTGGTGCCGTTCCTGATGTTCACGCGGCAGGACCACAGCATGGAGAAGATGACCGCGGTCTGGCTCATTCCCATCGTGGCGGCGGAGGTCGCGGCAGCCAGCGGCGGCGTGTTGATCCCGCATTTGCCCGCCTCCGACGCCTTCGGCGTGCTGATCTTCAGCTACGCGCTCTGGGCCTTCTCGGTGCCGCTGGCGATGAGCATCCTCGTCATTCTCCTGCTGCGCCTCTTCCTGCACAAGCTGCCGGACCGGGACATGGCCGCGTCGGGCTGGCTGTCGCTTGGCCCCATCGGCACGGGCTCGCTGGGCCTCATCCTGCTCGGCAGCGACGCGCCCGCGACCTTCGCCGCCGTGGGGATGCCTGGCGTGGGCGACGTGGCCTTCGGCATCGGCATTATCGGCGGCACAATCCTGTGGGGCTATGGCGTCTGGTGGCTGGCTCTGGCTGTGCTCAAGACGGTCCAATACGCCCGCAAAGGTTTTCCGTTCAATCTTGGCTGGTGGGCGTTCACCTTCCCGCTCGCCGTCTATACGCTGGCCACGCTGGCGCTGGCGCGGGTCACGCATCTTGAATTCATCAGCATCGCTGGGAGCATCCTGGCCCTCAGCCTCGCGGGCTTCTGGCTCCTCGTCGCGGCGCGGACGCTGCACGGGGTATGGTTCGGGTACCTTTTCGTGGCGCCCTGCCTTGCCCCGCGTCCGCAGAGGTAAGCTTTCAGGTCTGAAGGCAACCAACGCATGAATGGCGCCCCCTGTCCGGCTGGCAATACCTGCAATTCTCGCCAGCCGGAGTTTATTACTGGGCAGGCGCCATTGTCTGGAATGCGTTTTTCCTACTGAATGGCGCGAAGCGGTTTGAACTATTTAGTTCTGTACAGCTTCCGCCGGTTCTGCCTGTAAGCGGCCCAGCCGCCCGCGAAGAGCGATCCCCGCGCGGATAAGCAGAAGAACGGCCACGATAGCCGCATAGACGATAGGCTCGGCAGGCCAGGATTTCACCACCAGCAGGAAGTGCGCCGCCGCCCCGGCCGCCGCCACATAAACCCAGCGATGCAGCTTCTGCCAGGCCGCGCCACCTAAACGCCTGATCGCCAAAGCGTTGGAGGTGGCGGCCAGCGGCACAAGAATCGCAAAGGACGCCATGCCGATGGTGATATATGGCCGCTTCAGGATGTCCCTGCCGATAGCGTGCAGGTCCAGGCCTTGATCGAACAGCAGGTAGGACGCCAGATGCGCCGCCGCGTAGAAGAAGGCCAGGAGGCCCAGCGCGCGCCGGAAGCGGATCAGGCTCGGGCCGCCCAAACGCCGGACCGGCGTCACCGCCAGGCCGGCAATCAGGAAGCGCAGCGCCCAGAGCCCCAGCAGGTGCTCCAGTTCCTTGACGGGATCGGCACCAAGCCGATCGTTTAGCGCCAGCCAGAACACCCAGATGCCCGGAGCCGCACCCGCAAGATAAAGCGGCCAGCGCGGCGCCGCGTTCAGCGCGCGCTGGATGCTGCGCCTGGCTGGAAATGCTAATGCCGTCATATCGCTGGTCTCCGTGGTGGCTGACCGGCGAGGCCTGAACACAGCGCATTACCCCTGTCCCTCTCCCTGTAGGAGAGGGCTGGGGTGAGTGGTAATGCGCTGTGTCTGGTTCACCGGCCCTCCACCTAAAAATTCGTCATCAAGTCCATGCCGGCGTAGAGGCTTGCCACCTGCTCGCCGTAGCCGTTGAACATAAGCGTCGGGCGGCGCTTGGCGAAGAGGCCGCTGCCGTCGCCGATGCGCCGCTCGGTCTTCTGGCTCCAGCGCGGGTGATCGACCTCCGGGTTCACGTTGGAATAGAAGCCGTATTCCTCCGGCGCTCAGCATGTTCCAGGAGGTCACCGGCTGCTTCTCCACCAGACTGATGCGCACGATGGACTTGATGCTCTTGAAGCCGTACTTCCACGGCACCACGAGCCTGATGGGCGCGCCGTTCTGGTTCGGCAGCGTCTCGCCGTAGAGCCCGACGGCCAGAATGGTGAGCGGGTGCATGGCCTCGTCGAGCCGCAAGCCTTCCCGATAAGGCCAATCGAGCGTTTGGAACCAGCCCCGCTGGCCGCGCATCTCCGAGGGCCGCACCAGCGTCTCGAAGGCCACGAATTTCGCGCGGCCGAGCGGCTGCACGCGGGACAGCAGCGCGCTTAGCGGGAAATCCGGTCCAGGGCATCACCATCGACCAGCCCTCAACGCAACGCAGCCGGTAGATGCGTTCCTCAAGGCTTATGGGCTTCAGGATGTCTTCCAGCGTATAGGTGGCGGGCTTGGACACCAGCCCATCGATCATGACAGACCAGGGGCTTGTTTTCATTGCGCCCGCATAATTCGAGGCATCGGTCTTGCGCGTGCCGAACTCATAGAAATTGTTGTACCCCGTCACATCCGCCAATGGCGTTGGCGCCTCACCTGTGGAGAATGCGCTTTTCGAAAAGGCAAGCGGCATGGCGGCCGCCCCCGCGGGAAGAACACCAGCCACCGCCGTAGCCAGCGCCCCGCCCAGGAACTCGCACCGGCGCATATAGACACCGCGCGGTGTAATCTCAGAGGAGGGAATAGGCTTCAGCTTCAGGATCATAGGCTTGCTCCGGCTCTGGCAGAATTACGCATCATGTACGCGATCCGTTACATCGAAAAAGTGCAGCACTCCTCACGCTGGCATCACAATCCCTCGCACAGAGGACCCGCCGCCGGCCTGGTCCAAGGTAGCCCGGATACCCTCAAGGGCCGCGTATCTGTGGGATTGCCGGCAGCAGGCGGTAGCCGGATGCGCCCGCAGGTGGCATATAAGGGGCATGGCGAAAGCGCGGACGGCAAAACCGGCAGGAAGAAAATCGGGCAAGGTCCAGCAGGGGGAGCTTGCTGGCGGAACGGGCTTTTCGGAGGGACCGCAGGCCGCGTTCGAGGGCGAGGCTTACACCTCGGAGAGCACGAAGCACCTGATCCCGGCGCTGCGCAACCTGAAGCCGTCCGGCGCCATGCCGCAGCCCTCGCACAAGCTCGGAAAGCTGCCGCCCATCGGCGCGCACCCGCTGCTCACCGGCAAGGACATGCCGGTGTTCGTGCCGCACCGCCCGCCCCGCCCGGAGAAAAGCGAGGGCGGCAGGCCGCTGGTCATAAGATCGGATTTCGAGCCGGCGCGGCGACCAGCCAACCGCGATCGCCGAGCTGGTGGAGGCGTGCGCGGGCGGAGCGCGACCAGGTGCTGCTGGGCGTCACCGGCTCGGGCAAGACCTTCACCATGGCCAAGGTGATCGAGGAGATGCAGCGGCCCGCGCTGATCCTCGCGCCCAACAAGACGCTGGCGGCACAGCTCTATGGCGAGTTCAAGAGCGTTCTTCCCCGATAACGCGGTCGAGTATTTCGTCTCCTACTACGACTATTACCAGCCTGAAGCCTATGTCCCGCGCTCCGACACCTATATCGAGAAGGAAAGCTCGATCAACGAGGCGATCGACCGGATGCGCCACTTCGGCCACCCGCGCGCTGCTGGAGCGCGACGACGTGATCATCGTCGCCTCGGTGTCGTGCATCTACGGTATCGGCTCGGTCGAGACCTATTCGGCGATGACCTTCTCGATCAAGGAGGGCGACCGCGTCTCGACCAGCGCGAGATGATCGGCGAGCTCGTGGCCCTGCAATACAAGCGCAACGACGTTGCCTTCGCGCGCGGCGATTTCCGCGTGCGCGGCGACACCATCGAGATGTTCCCTGCCCACTACGAGGACCGCGCCTGGCGCATCTCCTTCTTCGGCGACGAGATGGAGAGATCGCCGAGTTCGACCCGCTGACCGGCGAGAAGACGCAGGACCTCGCCCTGGTGCGGATCTACGCCAATTCGCACTATGTGACGCCGAAGCCCGACGCTGAAGCAGGCGATCATGGGCATTCAGCAGGAGCTGCAGGAGCGGCTTCAGGAGCTTCAACGCCGAGGGCAGGCTGCTGGAGGCGCAGCGGCTTGAACAGCGCACCAATTTCGACCTGGAGATGATCGAGGCGACCGGCTCCTGCGCACGGCATCGAGAACTATTCGCGCTTCCTCACCGGCCGCCTGCCCGGCGAGCCGCCGCCGACGCTGTTCGAATATCTGCCCGACAACGCGCTGGTGTTCGTCGACGAGAGCCACGTGACGATCCCGCAGATCGGCGGCATGTCGCGGGCGACTACCGGCGCAAGTCGACGCTGGCCGAATATCGGCTTCCGCCTGCCGTCCTGCATCGACAACCGGCCGCTGCGCTTCAACGAATGGGACGCGATGCGCCCGCAGACCACCTATGTCTCGGCGACGCCCGGCGAATGGGAGATGGAGCAGACCGGCGGCGTGTTTGCCGAGCAGGTGATCCGCCCGACCGGGCTGATCGACCCGCCGGTGGAGATCCGCCCGGTCGAGACCAGGTGCACGACCTCATCGACGAATGCCGCAAGGCACCGCCAAGGGCTATCGCACGCTGGTCACCACGCTGACCAAGCGCATGGCCGAGGACCTGACCGAATACATGCACGAGCCGGGCTCAAGGTGCGCTACATGCATTCGGACGTCGAGACGCTGGAGCGCATCGAGCTGATCCGCGACCTGCGGCTCGGCGTCTTCGACGTGCTGGTCGGCATCAACCTGCTGCGCGAGGGGCTCGACATTCCCGAATGCGGGCTGGTCGCGATCCTCGACGCCGACAAGGAAGGCTTCCTGCGCTCGGAAACCTCGCTGATCCAGACCATCGGCCGCGCCGCGCGCAATGTCGACGGGCGCGTGATCCTTTACGCCGACCGCATCACCGGCTCGATGGAGCGCGCCATCGCCGAAACCGACCGCCGCCGCGAGAAGCAGCAGGCGTTCAACGAGGCGAACGGCATCACGCCGGCAGTCGATCAAGCGGAACATCGGCGACATCGTCGCCGAGCGACTGCGAGCCGCGATCACGTGATCGTCGATACCGGCTCGACGAGGGCGGCGCAACGCCGCTGGTCGGCCACAATCTGCGCGCCTACATCGAGGACCTTGAAAAGCGCATGCGCGAGGCGGCGTCGAACCTGGAATTCGAGGAGGCGGCGCGGCTGCGCGACGAGGTGAAGCGCCTGCGCGAGGTCGAGATGACCATCATGGACGATCCGCTGGCGCGGCAGTCGCAGGTCGAGGATCGCGCCGGGCGCTATGAGGGCGGGGGGCGGACTTCCTATGTGCCTAAGGATGAGGCGCCCGCGCGGCCGGGGGGCGGCAAGGCGGCGGCGCGGCCGCATAAGCCTACGCTCGATGAGATGGGGCCGCATGCGGAGCGGCCGCTGCCGGGCGGGAAGGCGAGGCCCACGGGGCCAGCGCCGGATTTGCGCACACTCAAACCCGGCAAAACTATCGACATCGCCGTGGATGATGGCGAGCTTAAGCGGCGCGGTAGGAGCCGACGGCCGGTGAAGACCGGCCGCCCCGGCACTTGAGCACAAGCGTATTTGCTGTCGCCCGCTATATATTTGCTGCCGAGAAGCGGGCCAAACTGTTCAGTGGCCAGAGTGTTATCCATCGTTAGGGCTGCTTCCGAAGGGGGCATCCTTAAAGGAGGAATTTCTTTCTCGTGTCTAGGACTTTGGGTAAGTATCCCCCGGCAAAGCCGGGGGCTTTAGAATTGGAGCCGCCCGAAGCGGCTGGAAAGAGCATTATGCATGCCATTTTACCAATTCAACGCCTTCCCACAGGTGTTGCCTCACTGGGAAATCATGCCGGCAACAGCGCGTTTTAGATGCTTGGCGCCCCGCACGAACAAGGCGGCGCGCGACGTTTTTCCTGTATGCTCCAAATCTCCAACGGCGCCGCATACTCCAGGAAATGTCAAACGGCTACTGCCTCCCCGGCAGAGCCGGGGGATCTCCCGATGATGTTAGACAGCCAGCAGACGACCGGCTCTCCCAATATAGCTAGTCTCTACTAATTGCACATCTCACGACAACTAGTGCCCTCGTTATCACATCCATCCTCACAATGAATTTTCCTAAACTCGCACGCATCAGAGCAACTGCTAAGTCTATCAATATTCAGGAGACAACTGTGCTGGCAGCTACCACCAGTGTCGATACAACTAAGTTTACAGTCCCTTTTCCGTTCAATGCAATCACGTCTACATTCCCCAGCCCGCCTAATGCGTTCTCGTGCATCTTCATCAACACGCAATATGTTTGCGCTATTGCATTGTGATACTCCACATATGGATGTTGTAACGTGCGGCTCTGCGATACTTGGCATGTAAGAAATCAGGAATACTGGCAAGAAAAGCGCCGACCTACCTATGCGTGTCATTGTAGCCCTCACTTTCGATGCTTTCACTGATTGCGAGCACGTCCTTCCGAGGCTTCTAATTATGAACATAAGAAAAGAGTTTTGTCAGCTCGAATTCGACAGTTCGCTCCCCTTGGCCGGTATCAAGGGGCATGCTATGTTATCCGCATGAACGCACGCGCAACATCCCTGGCCGATGAAGCGGAGCAACTGCCGCCCGCGGACCGGATCGAAATTGTCGAACGCCTGCTGAACAGCTTGGACAAGCCCGATCCTGAGATTGAGCAGGCTTGGGCCGATGAAAGCGAGCGCCGCCTCGACGAGTATTTGGCCGGCGGCGTGGCTGCTCGCGATGCGGAGGAAGTCCTAGCCAAATACGTGAAGCCGTGAAGGTACGGTTTCTGCCCGCGGCGGAGGACGAGCTTGACGGGGCCGTCGCCCATTACAACGGACTGGCGCCGGGTCTTGGAGGCGAACTCGCGATGGAAGTGCACCAGGGGCTGAGGCGCATCGCGGAATTCCCGGAAGCCTGGCACAAGCTTGGTCCGCGAGTTCCGCCGTTATCGCCTCAAGCGCTTCCCTTACGGTATTGTCTACGCGGCTCTCCCCTCCGAAATCGCCGTCGTCGCGATCATGAATTTGCGCCGGAAGCCCGGCTACTGGAAAAGACGGCTCACGCAGGTCTGAGGAACGCCGCTCTGCATCGGAGTTTGCCACGCCGCCGCGAGAAGCAGCGGGCGTACAACGAGGCCAACGGCATCACGCGGCAGGCGATCAAGAAGAACATCGGCGACATTCTCGCCAGCGTCTACGAGCGCGATCACGCATCGCGCAACGCGCTTCTCGCCCGGCCACATAAGCCCACGCTGGACGAGATGGGACCGCACGCCGAGCGGCCGTTGCCCGGCGGCAAGCCGAAGCCGTCGCGCCCCGCGCCCGATTTGCGCACGCTCAAGCCCGGCAAGATCATCGCCGTTGGCGTGAATGAGGGCGAACCCGAGCGCCGCGGCAAACGCCGCCGGCCTGTAAAAACCGGCCGTCCCGGAACATGAAACGGTGCCGCGAGGCAGCTGTTAATTGCCGCCCGCTAGCGTGAGCTTCTGACGGGCACGGAATATCACGGCCTTTTCACATTTCCACTTTCCCGCGGCAGCACCACGCGATGCGTCAATCCATTCAGAGAAGCTGGCCGTCCTGAAGTCGCGGACTTCGGGCGTCCATTGCAGGTCACTCGAACTCGTGGAAGTCCAGGCATCGATATAGGCAGGCGGTGCCTCCATCTCATCAAGGCTATTGGCCGTGACCGCCACTGCGCGCGGCGCCTTGGCAAACTCAGGGCTCGATGCGAGATTAACGCGTCGGATGGCGCGCTTATTTCGCATCGAGCCCTGAGCGCCAAACCAAGCCTGGCAGGCTCTAAGACTTCAGCTTGTCGAACAGGTCCATGGGAACCGGGAAGACGATGGTGGAAGTCTTTTCGCTCGCGATATCGTGCAGCGCGGCGAAATAGCGGAGCTGCATCGCGCTCGGCACCGGCGCCAGCATCTTGCCGGCCTCGACCAGCTTCTCGGCCGCCTGCTGCTCGCCTTCGGCATTGATGATCTTGGCGCGGCGCAGGCGCTCGGCCTCGGCTTGCTTGGCAATCGCGCGGATCATGTTCTCGTTGAGATCGACGTCCTTGATCTCGACGTTCGAAACCTTGATGCCCCACGGGTCCGTATGCCGGTCGAGGATCGTTTGAATGTCAACGTTGAGCTTGTCACGCTCGGCCAGAAGTTCGTCCAGCTCATGCCGGCCAAGCACGGAGCGCAGCGTCGTCTGCGCAAGCTGGCTCGTCGCGGCCATGTAGTTGGCGACGTTGATGATGGCGCGTTGCGGATCGACCATGCGGTAATAGATGACCGCGTTCACCTTCACCGAGACGTTGTCGCGCGTAATCACATCCTGCGGCGGCACGACATCCACGACGGTGCGCAGGTCCGTTTTTATCACCTGCTGGATGACCGGCACAATGATAACGAGGCCTGGCCCCGCCACCCTGCTGTACCGCCCCAGCGTGAAGACGACGCCGCGCTCATATTCGCGAAAGATACGGATCGCCGAGCTGAAGAACCAGAAAGCGATCAGGGCCAGGAAAATAAATGGTACGATTTTGTCGATCATCTCTGTTCAATCCTTTCGATGCCTGCCAACGCAGGCTCATTTGCTGCCAACGACGAGCGTCAAGCCGTCCAGCTTCTCCACCTTAAGCCTTTGTCCCGCCGCGTAATCCTTCCCGCCCCGCGCCTGCCAGCGCTCTCCTTGCGCCCAGACGTAGCCCTCGCCGTTCTCCCAGTTGAGCACGATCGCCTCGCTGCCCGTCAGTTCCTCCCGCCCGCTGACGGCCTTGCTGCGCTGCGAGCGCCAGACATAGCCCATGAGCAGAATGAGGAACGCCGCGCTGATCGCGGCCATGGTGGCGATAACGCTATACGACACGCGGAACTCCGGCATGTTGGTGTTGATCAGCATGGCCGCGCCGATAACGAAGGCCGCGATCCCGCCGAAGCCCAGAATGCCGAAGGTGGGCATGAACGCCTCGCCGATCATGAAGCTCATGCCGAGCACCACCAGCGCCAGCCCGGCGTAATCCAGCGGCAGCTCCGAAAGCGCGTAAAGCCCGAGCAGCAGGCAAATCGCGCCGATGACGCCCGGAGCAACGGCGCCGGGGCTCATCAGCTCGAAGATCAGGCCGTAGGTGCCGATCAGCATGAGGATCAGCGCCACATTGGGGTTGGCAAGAGCGCCAAGCGCCTTGGTCATGAAGCCCGGCTCAAAGCGCACCACCTCGATGCCCGCCGTGCGCAGCGTGCGCTCCTGGGCGTTAATGACAACCTTCCGGCCGTTGATTGCCCGCAGCAGCTCGGTGACATCGGGCGCGACAAGCTCGATGACATGCTGCTCCAGCGCCTGGCGCGGGTTCAGCGTCGCCGCTTCGCGCACCGCCTTCTCGGCCCAGTCCGCGTTGCGGCCCCGAAGCTCGGCGAGGCTTCTGATCCAGGCCACGGCATCGTTCGCCGCCTTGGTTTCCATGGTGGGCAGCGGAGCCTGCGCGGGTTTGGCGGGTTCCGTGCCCTTGCCCTTTTCCTTCACCGGCCCTGGCGCCGGCTGCGGCTCGGTTGGGGAAGGCAGCCCAGGCGCACCGCCGATCTGCACGGGCGTTGCCGCGCCGATATTCGTCCCCGGCGCCATCGCGGCTATGGAGGTTGCGTAGAGAATGTAGGTGCCGGCACTTGCCGCATGCGCGCCGCCCGGGGCCACGTAGCCGATCACGGGGATGGGAGATGCCAGAATGGACTGAACGATCTCGCGCGTGCTGCTGAGCAAGCCGCCCGGCGTATCGAGCCTGAGGATGAGCACTTCCGCCTGGCGGCCGCGCGCCTCGTCCACGGCGTCTTGAACGTAGCGCGCCGCCGCAGGGCCGATCACACCCGTAATCTCGGCAAGCACGGCCAGGCGCTGCGGCGCCTCGCTGCCGCTTTGCTGCGCGATAGCACCTGCCAGCGCTGGGAGCGCGATGAGCAGTGCCAAAAACAGCCGATGCACTGAAAGATGTCTGCACACAAGCCTTCTCCTTCAGCGCCTCTTGACGGTACGGGATAGCCGCCCGTCCCAGATTTTCGCCGGCATTTTAGTCAATTAGAAGACACACTGCAAAGTTCCGGACAACTGGGCGAACCGGACCCGCAGGCTCATGGCCGTGAGAATGGCACAGGATGGTGCAACATTCGTTATCGCGAAACCGCCCCTGCCGGGTTAGTGTGGCGTCTCGCAAGAGACTACCACCTTTGTGGCCTAGCTCTCATAGGCAATGGCGAGACATAAGCCACACAAGCACTTTGACTCTGCTAGTGTCCCTTTAGCGCACTTCTAAAAACCGGCAGCCTCATTTTGTTTGCCAAGGATAGGCGGTTCAGATTCAAAGAGTTGATATCCCTCGGGAAGGTGGACAATGAAGCAGCCCGGACTCTTCGATTTCGACAGACGGCACAAGAAGCTGGTGAAGACGCGGGGCTTTCTGGAGAATTTGAACCGGTTCGTGGATTGGGAATTGTTCCGTGCGTTGCTGGCAGAGGCGTTGAAACGGTCTTCGGGCGAGAAGGGCGGACGGCCTGCGCATAACGCAGTGCTGATGTTCAAAGTATTGGTTTTGCAAGCTCTATATAACTTATCGGACGAGCAGACCGAATACCAAATCCTGGACAGGCTGAGCTTCATGAAATTTCTGGGGCTTGAGCTGTGCGACGATGTCCCCGACGCCCGCACGATCTGGTTATTTCGCGAGACTTTGCGCAAAGCTGGAGCCGTGGAGAAGCTGTTTGCTCAATTCGATGCGACGCTGGACGCGCACGGTTTTGCGGCGAGCGGGGGACAAATCGTGGATGCGACGTTTGTGGAGGCGCCGCGGCAAAGAAACAACCGGGACGATAACGCGAAGATCAAGGAAGGCGAGGTTCCAGAAGACTGGAGCGAGAAGAAGAAGGCGCACAAGGACATCGATGCGCGCTGGACGAAGAAAGGCGGCGTGGCCTTTTACGGTTACAAGAACCACGTCAACGTGGATCGCAAGCACAAATTGATCCGCAAATACAAGGTTACGGATGCCAGCGTGCACGACAGTCAAGAATTGGATAACGTACTCGATCCGAAGAATGACTGCCAGGATACATGGGCCGATAGCGCCTATCGCTCGGAAGAACAGGAGGTGCGCCTAAAAAAGCAAGGCAAGACCTCGCATATTCACGAGCGCGCCTATCGCAATAAGCCATTGACGCCGGAGCAGGAGGCAGCGAATACTGAGCGCTCCCGCGTCCGTGTCCGCATCGAGCATGTATTCGGGCACATCGAAACGGCCATGCACGGCTGCTACGTCCGCACCATCGGCATCGCCCGTGCCAAAGCTAAAATCGGCCTCGAAGTTCTTGCCTACAACATGTCGCGCTTCGCGTTCCTGATGGGATCTCGCGGGAGAACTGCGTCCGCTTGACGCAAAACGGCTGCAAGGAAGCAAATCTAACGCAGAAATCTGCCCTCCCAGCCTCAAACACGGGTGTCACAACCCCGCGTCACCCTCTTTGGGCTCCTGGCAAACGCCAGTAAATGCGGTTGTTAGAAGTGCCCATAGGGGTAACGCTTCACCACGGCCGAACGGATGCCACGAAGATGCGTGCGGCGCCCGATGCCCGGCATTTCCGCAAGTCCGTCAATCGTAAGATCGATTCGCGCGCGAATGCGATCCGCACCCATTGGGTTTCGCGGGAGAAGGTAGGCACGGCTCTCATCAAGATCGGCGATAGCGCGGATGGCGAAGCGGATTTTCAGCGCCATGGCCGCCGGAGTGCGCGCTCGACTTCCTCATCGCTCGCGAACTCGCCGCGTTCCGCCTCCGCCAGCCCTTCCAGCACGGCGGGCAGGTGATCGTCCGGGATGCGGAAAACCTCGTCATCCGCGGCGGCAATCTCCTCGATGACCCCGGCGGCATAGGCCTGCTTGTCCTCGGGCAGGCACTTCAGCTTTTCGATGGCGATTTCCAGGGCTTTTATCATGCGCGGCATTGTAGCAGGGGAGGGCGGACATCCAACGTCTGGGAGACGGGCGGCTGCTGCAAAAAAACTAATTGTTACCGGACCCGCCAAGCGTGACGTGGCGGATATTTATAACTATGTCCGCGAACGCGATCCCACTGCCGCAGATCGCCTTGTGCGCTCTATTTTCGCTCATTTCGAGGCCCGCGCCGGCAGTTAGATTTATGAAAAAATACCGCAGCGGCCTGAACGTTTGCTTCAAAGCCCGTGACTTAAGCTCTACCCGTGAGAGGAGTCCATGCCATGTTTTTGCGTACAGTTTTCACTCTTGTAAGCGCCGCGGCACTGAGCGCCGCGGCCCAGGCGGCCAGCCCTTGCGGCACACCGGGCGGTGCGGGCTGCGATCGGGCGGCGGCTGCCGTTGCCACCTACGATGCACCTGCCAAATTCCTTGCAAAGGCGCTTGCCGAGCGGAAGCGCAAGCTCGGCGAGGAGCATCCCAGCACGCTAGCCACCGCCAACGCGCTTGCGGTGATGTACAAGGTTCAGGGCCGCCATGACGAGGCGGAGGCGCTCTACCTGCATACGCTCGCGGCATGCCAGCGCACGCTCGGCGACAGGCATCCGCTCACCCTGGGGACGATCAAAGGTTTGGCGTCGCTATATAAAGCCGAGGGGCGCCTTGCCGAGGTTGCACTGCTGAAAAAGCGCGCCAGCGGGGCCGGGGCCAGGGAATATAGCTTCTGAGGAATGGCGCGGGGCGGCTTGGCTGGGGCGGAGGGGATGCCGTATCAGGCGGCCTCCGCCGGCGTCTTTTCCGCGGGCAAGGGCGCATGGCCCAGGATCATGTCCGCAGCCTTCTCCGCGATCATGATGGTTGGCGCGTTGGTGTTGCCGCTGACGAGGCGCGGCATGATGGAGGCATCCACCACGCGCAGGCCGCTAAGCCCGCGCACCCGGAGCTGACCGTCCACCACAGCCATCCCGTCCTGTCCCATCTTGCAAGTTCCCACGGGATGGTAGAGCGTCTCGCCCGTCGCGCGGTGGTACTCGTCGATCTCCGCGCCGGTCCGCACCTCGGGGCCGGGCACCATCTCGATGCCCCGGTACGGATCGAACGCCGTCTGCCGGAACACCTCGCGGGCGATCTTGAAGCCCTCAGCCAAGGTCCGCAAATCCTCTCCGTTCCGCAGGTAGTTGGGCTGAATGGCCGGGTGCGCGAGCGGGTCGGCCGATTTGAGCGTAATCTCGCCGCGCGCTTCCGGGCGCTGCATGTTGTAGTAGCCCATGAAGCCGTGGCGGTAGATGATTTTGCGGCCGTGGTCGGCATAGAGGGCCGGCACGAAGTGGAATTCGAGGTCCGGCGCGATCGCGTCCGGGCGGCTCTTGAGAAATGCCAGCGATTCCAGGCCCATGGTCGCCGCCGGCCCCTTGCGCGTGAAGATGTAGTGCAGGATGTGGCGAGGCAGGGCGATGGGCTTGAACACCGAGTACAGGGATACCGGCTGCGTGCAGTAATGCTTGACCGCCCCGTGCAGGTGATCCTGGAGGTTCTTGCCAACGCCCGGCAGATCGTGCACCGGCCCGATGCCGTGCCTGCGGATTTCATCGGCCGGTCCAATGCCCGACAGCAGCAGAAGCTGGGGCGAGTTGATCGCGCCGCCGCAAAGGATCACCTCCCGCTCCGCCCGCACCTCATGCCTTTGTTTTTTTTGGGCATATTCCACGCCCACCGCGCGGCTGTTCTCAAAAAGGATGCACGTTGCCTGCGCCCTGGGGATGACGGTGAGATTCGGCCGCTCCAGGGCCGGGGTCAGGTAGCAGGCGGCGGCACTCGCGCGCCGGCCATCGGCCACGGTGCAATCGATGGGGCCGAAGCCCTCCTGGCTCGCGCCGTTGAAATCGGGCGTATAAGGATAGCCGGCCAGCCGCCCGGCCTCGATCCATGCCTGCGACAGCGGCCCCGAAATGCCAGGCCGCGACACCTTGAGCGGGCCGGCACCGCCGTGATGGCTGTCCGCGCCAGGCAGGTAGGTCTCGGACTTCTTGAAATAGGGCAGCACATCGTCAAAGGACCAGCCGCGGTTGCCAAGCTGCGCCCACATATCGTAATCGCTCGGCACGCCCCTTATATAGATCATGGCGTTGACCGAACTCGATCCGCCAAGCACGCGGCCGCGCGGCCAGAACAGCCGGCGCCCGTTCATCCCGGCCTGCGGCTCGGTATGGTAGCCCCAGTCGACGATGCCGGTTTTCATCAGCGCCGGGTATCCGGCGGGCATATGGATAAGGAAGTTTTTATCGCGGGGGCCTGCCTCCAGCAGCGCCACCTCGATACCGGGATCGGCCGACAGCCGGTTTGCGAGCACGCATCCAGCCGACCCGCCCCCGATAATGACGTAATCGTAGGCCATGGAATTGCCGCAGCCTCCTTATCCAAACTTAAGTGCAGCCTGAAATGGTAGAGTTCAATGCCCCCGCTACGCCAGCGCTGGAAATGACGCATGCTGCTTGAAATATGGCTTATGAAGCAGGCGGAGTCTTCAACAAATTGAAATGGCAAGGAAAGAAGGCGGAACGGAAATGGCGCAGGCGCTGCGAGAGTGCTATATTGCTACCAAAGTTGGGGTGATCGCGCGGGAGGAGCGCGCGGAGGGCCCTTGTTGAGACTGTTCCGGCGCCCTGCATGAGTTAGGTATGATCAACGGCTGGATCATCATAGCATTATCGTTTTTGTACATAGGCGGGCTGTTTGGCATCGCCTATTGGGGCGACCGCGCAGGCAGGAGGCAAACCTCGCTGAGCGGGCGGCCGTATGTCTATGCGCTCGCCCTCGGCGTCTATTGTACATCTTGGACTTTCTTTGGAAGTGTGGGATCGGCGGCGCAAAAAGGGCTCGACTTCATAGCCGTTTATCTTGGTCCGATCGTTGCCTTCACGCTGGCTGCGCCGCTTCTGCGCCGGATCATCCTGTTAACCAAGACGCAGAACATCACCTCCATCGCCGATTTCATCGCTGCCCGCTACGGCAAGAACCCGGCTGTCGCGGCGATTGTGACCCTGGTGGCGGTCGTGGGGCTCCTGCCCTACATCGCCTTGCAGCTCAAGGCGGTATCGCAATCGGTCGCGCTGCTTTTCGGTTTTTCGTCGCAGGAAGCTGGCATATCCAAGCTCCTGCCGGTCGACATCGGGCTCCTGATTGCGCTGGTGCTGGCCGCTTTCACCATCCTGTTCGGCGCACGCCAAACCGACGCCACCGAGCATCAGCGCGGGCTGATGCTGGCCATAGCGGCCGAGTCGGTGGTCAAGCTCGCCGCTTTCCTTGCTGTCGGCATCGGCATCGTCTACTCCATGTTCGGCGGCTTCGGCCCGCTCATGGCCGAGGCGGCAGCCAAGCCGGAAATTACGAAGCTTTTCGAGAACGGCATTCACGGCGGAACCCTTCTCACCGTGACATGGCTCAGCTTCGTTTGCATTTTCCTGCTGCCAAGGCAGTTCCACGTTACTTTCGTCGAGAACGTCTCCGAGGAGGAGATCAAGAAGGCGTTTTGGCTGTTTCCGCTCTATCTGATCGCCATCAACATTTTCGTGGTGCCCGTGGCCATAGCGGGTGTCTTGCGGTTTTCGGGAACAAACGTCCCGCCCGATATGTACCTGCTCGCGCTGCCATTCTACTCGGGCAACCACGTCCTGACCTTCCTCGCCTTCCTGGGCGGGCTGTCGGCGGCGACGGCCATGGTGGTGCTGGAAACCGTGGCGCTTTCGATCATGGTCTGCAACGACCTGCTTTTGCCGGTGATCCTGCAGCGCCGTACGGCGGGCACGGACGGCGGCAAGGATATGAGCCGCCTGCTCCTGAATATCAGGCGCGCCTCGATCCTGGCGATCATCCTGCTTGCCTACGGCCTTTACGACAGCATCGAGAAAGCCTCCCTGGCCGAGATCGGCCTGCTTTCGTTCGCGGCCATCGCTCAATTCGCGCCAGCATTTTTCCTCGGCTTCGTGTGGCGGCGGGCTACGGCACGGGGTGCGCTTGCGGGTATTCTCGCGGGCTTCGCGGTCTGGGCTTACACGCTCCTGCTGCCGAAGCTGATCGCCGGCTATCCGGACGGTGCGGTGTTCCTGAAGCAGGGGCCTTTCGGCCTTGCGATCCTAAGGCCGGAGATGCTGTTCTATCTGCATTTCGACCACTTGACTCATGGCGTCGTCTGGAGCCTGTTCGCGAACTTTCTGGCGCTGATCACGGTGTCGCTCCTGCGGCCGTTGGAGCCGATTGAAAGGCTGCAAACCAACGTCTTCATCGAAGACCCCCCTCGCCGGCCGGGATGCCGGCGTTCAGGCCGTGGCGCACGCGCATTCCCATGAACGAGCTGATCTCGACGGCGGCGCGCTATCTGGGGCAGGACCGGGCGGAGCGCTCTTTCGCTGAATACATGGCCATGCGCGGCATGGACCCGAAAGACCCTGCGCATGGCGACATGCACGCGCTCAAATTCACCGAGAACCTTTTGGCGAGCGCCATCGGCGCGCCATCCTCGCGGCTTGTCATGTCGCTGATGCTGAGGCGCCTCAATGTCGGCCGGGAATCGGCGCTGAAGCTGCTCGACGAGGCCTCCGAGGCGGTGCAATACAACCGGGACCTCTTCCAGACCGCGCTTGAGCATGTGGGTCAGGGGCTCGCGGTCTTCGACAAGAAGATGCAACTCATCTGCTGGAACCGGCAATTCCGCGAAATTCTGATGCTGCCGCAGCAGTTCGGCCGGATCGGCGTGCCGCTGGAGGAGATCGTGCGCTATATGGCGCAGCGCGAGCATGAGAGCCCGAGCGCCGCCGGGAACCTGGTTGCGGACCGGATCGCGAAATACCAGGTGACGATGGAGATTTTCCACGAGCGCTCCATCGAGGGGCGGATCGTCGAGGTGCGCACCAACGCCATGCCGCTCGGCGGCATCGTCGTGACCTACACCGACATCACCGATCGCGAAGCCGCCGCCGAAGAGCTGGCAAGGGTTAACGAGCACCTTGAGCGGCGGGTGCAGGCGCGCACGCAGGAGCTTGCGATCGCCAAGGCCAAGGCGGACGAAGCCAATTTGAGCAAGACGCGCTTTCTGGCGGCGGCAAGCCACGATGTGTTGCAGCCGCTTAACGCCGCAAGGCTCTACGCCGCGAGCCTCCTGGAACGGTCGCCGCCGGCCGAGCTTGGCAGGCTTGCCCGCAACATCGATGCCTCGCTCGACGGCGTGGAGGAGATATTGACCGCGCTGCTCGACATCTCGAAGCTCGACAGCGGCGCGATGAAGCCGGAATATGTGGTCTTTCCCGTCAACGAGCTGCTGGACCAGTTGCAGATCGACTTCGAGCCGATTGCCAAGTCGCGCGGCATCCAGCTTTCCATCGTGCAGTCGCATTCCCTCGTGCGCTCGGACCGGAAGCTCCTGCGCCGGATCTTGCAGAACCTGATCTCCAACGCGTTGAAATACAACCGGGAAAAGGGCCGCGTGGTGGTGGGCTGCCGGCATCGCGGCAAGTCGCTGGTGGTCGAGGTGCACGATACGGGGCCAGGAATTCCGGAACACCAGCGCGAATTGGTGTTCAAGGAGTTTCAGCGCCTGGACGGCAACAGCCGTGGCGTTCCTGGCCTTGGCCTGGGCCTTTCCATCGTGGATCGCATGTGCAAGGTTTTAAGCCACGAGCTGGGGCTCAGGTCGGTGCGGAACCGCGGCTCGATCTTCTCGGTGGGCCTGCCGCTGGCGCGCTGGCTCGACCAGGAGCAGCCGCGCCCCTTCAACATGCGGCCTTTGCCTTACGGAAATCTGCGCGGCGCCATCGTGCTATGCCTCGACAACGACCGCAGCATTATCGACGGCATGAGCACACTCCTCGCCAACTGGCATTGCCCGGTCATCACCGCGCTCGACAGCGGCCAGGCCATCGAGAAGCTTGAGGCGGCCAAGATCGTGCCGGACATCATCATCTCGGATTATCACCTGGACCGGGAGAACGGGCTCGAAGCCATCCAGGACATATGCACCGCCTGCTGCGAGCCAATTCCCGCCATCGTCGTGACGGCGGACGGCGCCCAGGAAGTGCGCCAGTCGGTTCTGCTGGCCGGGCACGCCTTCCTGCCGAAGCCCTTGAAGCCGGCGGCGCTCCGGGCGCTTATCTCGCAAATGATCGTCCAGCGCCGCGCGGCGGAATGAGGGCGCTTTCAAACAGCGGCTGATTCAATTAGATTCCGGCGCACTGCTTTCATGGCCGCCGGTTTGATTGCATTCCGGCATTGCACCCTTATTCAATGCACCCTTAGGACAGTCTCAAGAATAAGTGCGCCATCTGGCTTGTCCTTTTGTTCGTCCGCTGCGTTCCGCAAAGGGTTACGTACCCCGGGTACGCGCCCCTTTCCGTGCCTTGCGGACGACCAAAATCCCGGCGCCATATGACGCACTTATTCTTGAGACTGTCCTTATTCAATTCCTGGAGAAAAGCGGTGGCTGAACACGGCGTTTGCCCTTGGTGGGTTGGCTATCTGCTGGCAAGCCCAATCCGCAAGTTCTGGCAGAACCCCGTTCGCGTCCTTGAGCCCTATATCCGCCCCGGCATGACCGTGCTTGAGCCCGGCCCCGGCATGGGCTTTTTCACGCTGGAGATTGCAAGGCTCGTTGGCCCTTCCGGCCGTGCGGTGGCTGTCGACGTTCAGCCTCGGATGATCGAAGCGCTGAAGCGCCGGGCGCGCAAGGCCGGCCTCTTGGACAGGATCGACGCACGCGTCTGCGGCCCGGAGTCGATGGGTCTCGCTGACCTGGACCGGAGCGTTGACTTCGTATTTGCATGCGCGATGGTGCATGAGCTGCCGTCACCGGCAACATTCTTCGCGGAGTCTGCCCAGGCTATGAAATCCGGGGCTACGCTCCTGCTGGCGGAACCAGCAGGCCATGTTAGCGAAGCGGAGTTCGCGGAGGAGATCGGGGCGGCTGCCGGTGCGGGCTTAAGCCTTGCTGAACGGCCTGTCATTAAACGGTGCACGGCCGCGCTGTTACGGAAATCGTAAGCCGGGAGCCGGTAACAGGCTGAGACCTAAAGGCCGCTGGGCTCGTCCTCATGACCGTCCACCGCGGCGATGCGGTTGACCGCGATCACCGCTTGCGTGCGGCTGTCCACGCCGAGCTTTTGCAGGATGGCCGAGACATGCGCCTTCACGGTGGCCTCCGAGACGGAAAGCTCGAAGGCGATCTGCTTGTTCAGGAGCCCCTGCCCTAGCATCGACAGCACCCGGACCTGCTGCGGCGTGAGTGTTGCAAGCCGCGCCGAAAGCTCGGCCAGTTCGTCGGCGTTGGCATCGCCCTGGACCTCGCTGGGGAACCAAACCCCGCCATCGAGGACCGTCTTGACCGCGGCGCGGATACGGTCGACCGGCAGCGATTTCGATATGAAGCCGGAGGCGCCGAGATTGAGGCAGCGGCGGATCATGCTGGCATTGTCGCTCGCCGAGACGACGACCACCGGGATGCCCGGATGCTGGCTGCGCAAATACATGAGACCGGTGAGCCCGGAGAGGGACGCGGCCCCTTTTTCCCCAGGCATTTTGAGATCGAGCAGCACCAGATCGGTGTCCGCGCTTTTGGTGAGGGTTTCGAGCAGCTTCTCAAGCGACCCCACCTCGGTTATGGCGGCGCCTGGCAACGCGGAGGCCAGCGTTTGCTTCAACGCATCGCGGAAAAGCGGATGGTCGTCCGCAATGATGACATGATGAGCGGTCATCGGTTATGCACCCATTTCGAGCCAGGATGCGGGAGCCTAGCCATGCCCAAATCCTTCTTGTACCGTGGCGGCTTGTCCAGGACGATTTCGGTTCCATCCTGCTACTCTTGTCTCACACTTTAGTTAGGATAGGATAATCCAAATCGCGCCTAATCCGCTAAAACCCGCGAAATTTTGCCCAGGATCGTGAAGGTATGTCTTACGAAGACGCTAAGCAAGCCTATTGGCGGCAAATCCGCCGGCTCACGCTGTCGATGACTCTGGCCGTTGCGGGTTTGATGCTGCTCGTGCCCCTTTTCATGCCAGCATTAAACTCCTACCGTTTCCTGCGATTCCCGCTTGGCTACTTCCTGACGGGCACCGCCTCGCTTATCGCCCTGGCCGCGCTTCTCTATGCCTTCTTCAACGGGCAGCAGAAAAACGATCGTGCCTACAACGTGACGCTCCAGTTCTGAAATGACGCTCAATTACAGCACGCCGGTTGTCAATCCAAGGCTCGGATCGGGCTTCGCGATCTTCGCAAGCACGTACACCTGCCTGGTACTCTTGCTTATCATCCTTGAGCAGCTTGGCTTGGCCGTGCAGACGGTCGACCTGCTCATCGTGACGGTGCCCGCCCTCTTCTACATCGCCATCGGCTTCATGACGCGGACGACCGGCGTAGAGGATTTCTTCCTGGCCGGCCAGCGCGTACCGCCCTTCTATAATGCGCTGGCGCTCTGCGCCTCCGTGTTCGGCGGCAGCATACTTTTAGGCAGCATCGGCGCCTTCTTTTTCGATGGCATCGACGCGATTGCGATCCTGCTCGGCTGTTTTGCCGGGCTGATCCTGACCGGGGTGCTGTTCGTCCCTCATCTGAGGAAGGCCCGCGCCAATACCTTGGCGGGGTTTCTGCATTTGAGGCTTGGCAGCACCCGCGCCAGGGTGGTGGCCGCGCTGCTCATGATCGTGCCCGCCGCCATGATTATCGTGGCCGAGGTAGCGCTTGGCGGCAAAATCCTGAGCTATCTTCTGCCCTTGCCTCAGATGCTGGGGATCGGGCTGGCACCCGCGGCCTTTTATGCAGCGCTTGTCTGTATCTGCCTGTTTCTGACCGTGGCGCTTGGCGGCATGCGCTCGGCGACCTGGACCCAGGCGGCGCAATTCGTCGTCATGCTGAGCATTCTGGCGCCACTGATCTCGGTTTCGCTGATGCGGACGAATTTGCCGCTTCCTCAGCTCACCTATGGCGCGGAGCTGGAGGAACTCAACACGCTCGAAGCCGTTCGGGGCCTCGTTGCGATCTCGCAGCCTTCCACTCTGAGCGAGACCCTGCCGCGGCCTGCCCCCTCGGCGATTATGCGGCCCTCCGAACGCGCGTTCAGCGCCTATAGCCCGATGAGCTTCCTGCTGCTGATCGTTTGCCTTGCGGCGGGGATCGCTGCGAATCCGGCTTTTGTGCCACGGCTCAGCACGACGCCCACGATCCTCTCCATGCGCAGATCCTTCGGCTGGGTGGCCGCAATCGCGGCATTGGTGGTTCTGACCGTCCCGGCCTATGCCTTTTTCACCAAGGCGATGGCCGTGGAAGCGCTGGTCGGCGTGCCGATGCCGAGCCTTCCGGCCTGGAGCCGCTTGCTGCAACATCTGGGGCTCGTAACGCTTCCGGGCAATCAGTTCGATCCCATGAACGCCGCACACAGCGTAACCTTCCAGCGCGACACCCTGGCGCTCATCCTGCCCATAGCCGGGGGGCTTCCCAGGGTGTTTTTCGGGCTGGCGGGGGCATCGGCGCTGGCGGCAATCGCGGCGTCTGCCTCGGCCCAGCTCCTCGCGATCGCCAACACCGTAAGCGACGATCTTTTCGGCGGCTTTCTGAGCAAGAGCGCCACGCCGGGGCGCCGGCTGCTATTGCCCGCTTTACCATGCTGGTTCTCTGCGCAGTTGTGTTCGTGGCCAGCCAGAACCGGAACGTCAATTCTCTAAGGTGGGTCATCGCCGCGTTTTCGCTGAGCGCCGGAACTTTCTTTGCCGTCCTTGTGCTGAGCGTCTGGTGGAGGAGGCTTACGGGGATCGGGGCGATTGCCGGCATGGCGGCCGGGTTTGCGGTAACCGCGCTTTATCTGAATACCAGCGGCAGGCCCTTTATGGGCGTCGACCCGCTGACTGCCGCCGCCCTTGGCATTCCGGCTAGCTTTGGCGCCGCAATTCTTATAAGCCTCCTTCTAGGCAGGCCCGATGAGCAGGTTCTGGAGGCAGCCGACGAGCTTCGCATTCCCGCTGGGGAGACGTTGCAATCGCGCACGCTGCGTCTGGCCACACGGGCGAAAACGCAGCGTTGATGTTCGCGGGCCTTGAAGCCCGCAAGTTTTTGGGACCTTTCATGCGCCAGCCCGGATCGTTGCAGGCTAGCATTGCCGGAACCGCGCAGCGCCAGTTCTATCCGGAGCTGAGCCGTATAACTCCGGCTGGCTCAACATGCCCGGCGGTCATAACATCTACTATGAGGAATGCGGCTCGCCCACGGCAAGCCCGCGCTGATCGTCCATGGCGGCCCTGGCGGCGGCTGCAACCCCGCGATGCGCCGCTTCCACGATCCCGCGCGCTACCGCATCGTGCTTTTCGATCAGCGGGGATGCGGGCGCTCGGCCCCGCACGCCAGCCTCGACGGCAACACCACCTGGGATCTCGTGGCCGATATGGAGCGGCTGCGCACGCATTTGGGGGTCGAGGCCTGGCAGCTTTGCGGCGGCTCCTGGGGATCGACGCTATCCCTGGCCTATGCCGAGACGCACCCAGAGCGCGTCACCGAGCTTGTGCTGCGCGGCATCTTCATGCTGCGGAAGGCGGAACTCGACTGGTTCTATCAGGAGGGCTGTAGCTGGATTTTCCCTGACGCCTTCGACAGCTATCTGGCGCCTATTCCCGCCGCCGAGCGCTGCAATATGATCGAGGCCTATTACAAGCGTCTGACCGCAAACAGCCGTGAGGCGCAGATTGCTGCCGCGCGCGCCTGGAGCGTCTGGGAGGGCACCACGCTCTCCCTGTACCACGACCCGGACCGGGTGCACAGGTTTGCCGACCAGCGCTATGCGCTGGCCTTCGCGCGCATCGAATGCCACTACTTCATTAATCAGGGCTTCTTCAGATGCGATAACCAGCTCATCGAGGATGCGGGCCGGATTGCGCACATTCCAGGGACCATCATCCATGGCCGTTACGATGTGGTGACGCCGTTCAAGAATGCCTGGGACCTGGCGAAGGCCTGGCCCAGAGCCGATCTGCGCATCGTGCCCGACGCAGGGCATGCAATGACCGAGCCCGGTATTATGCATGAAATGGTAACCGCGACGGACAAGCACGCAGGCGCGCCGAAGGGCTGAGCGGACTGCGCGCACAAAAAACGGCGTACAAGCTGGAGCAATCCGGTCTCGGCTCCCTGCCCAGCTGCTGCGCCCCTCGATAGCTTGAAGCGGCGAAACCGATTCGCGGCAAGCCTCCAGAAAGGAGCGTGGGATGGGCAAGGAGATGTCGTCGAAGGATGAGGATGATTTTCTGGACGATTTGGAAGATCTTGACGATGAAGAGTTTGGTGCAGAAGAATGGAGCAGCCTGTCGTCGGCAAACGGCTTCATAACGGCGGTGATCTTAAGCCCCACATTGATCGATCCAGCCGAATGGCTGCCGCTTCTCACAGGCAGTTCCCCGGAAGAGTTGACGGATGAAGAGGCGGCCGCCACCCGCGAGATGTTGACGATCCAGCACCGCCGCGTTCTCGACTGCCTCGCGGCGCGCGATAGCAGCTATTCGCCCAGCTTTTGGGAGGATGAGGACGGGCGCCTGATAACGAAGGATTGGGCGGAAGGTTTCATTGCGGGCATGCATTTAAGCGAGGCCGCCTGGGATCGGCTGCTTCGAGGACGAGGATCGCCGCGCCGATCTTTTCCCGGTGTTCGTTCTTCTGGAGGACGAGGAGTTGCTGACGGGCATCGAGGAGGAAGGCGGCCCCAGCCCGGAGGAATGCCTTCTGTCTGCTCAAGCCGAGCTTCCGCTGGTGGTGCAGGACTTCTTCGAGCTGTCGCCACACGGGACACGCACGATGGAAAGCGTCTTCAAGGAGCCGGAAAATAGGGTTGGGCGCAACGATCCCTGTCCCTGCGGTTCAGGCAAGAAATACAAGAAGTGCTGCCTGAATTGACCGGTTGATCGGGAAGAATTGCGGCACAGGGTAAGCTTCTGCTGCTGCCGGTGTGCAAGCACGCTGCAAGCCAGCCAGTAAAAAAGGCCGCCCAGAGGCGGCCTTTTCCATCACGAACGATAGTCTGTCTTAGACAGAGTAGTACATGTCGAACTCGACCGGGTGCGGCGTCATGCGGTACCGGTCGATCTCCTCGACTTTGAGGTCGATATAGGCGTCAATCGCGTCGTCAGTGAACACGTTGCCCTGCTTCAGGAACGCGTGGTCGGCCTTCAGCTCGTCCATGGCCTCCTGCAGCGAGCCGCAAACGGTCGGGATTTCTGCAGCTCCCTCGGGGCAGATCGTACAGGTTCTTGTCCATCGGATCGCCGGGGTGGATGCGGTTCTTGATGCCGTCGAGACCGGCCATCAGCATCGCGGCGAAGGCGAGGTACGGGTTGGCTGCCGGATCGGGGAAGCGGACTTCGACGCGTTTGGCCTTCGGGTTCGACACGACCGGGATGCGGCAGGAAGCCGAGCGGTTGCGCGAGGAGTAGGCGCGCAGCACCGGAGCCTCGTAGCCCGGAACCAGCCGCTTATAGGAGTTCGTGCTCGGGTTGGTGAAGGCGTTGAGCGCCTTGGCGTGCTTCAGGATGCCGCCGATGTAGAACAGGCAGGTCTCGGAGAGGTCCGCATAGAGGTTGCCCGCGAACACCGGCTCCAGCCCTTCCAGATCGACTGGTGGCACGTGCATGCCCGAGCCGTTGTCGCCGAATACCGGCTTGGGCATGAAGGTCGCGGTCTTGCCGTAGGACTGCGCAACGTTATGCGACGACGTACTTATAGATCTGCATGTGCGTCGGCCATGCGGGTCAGCGTGCCGAACTTTACGCCAAGCTCGTGCTGCGCGGAGGCCACTTCGTGGTGATGCTTCTCGGTGGCAACGCCCATGGCCGCCATCGTGGAGAGCATCTCGGAGCGGATGTCCTGGGCGCTGTCGACCGGCGGAACCGGGAAGTAGCCGCCCTTGGTGCGCGGACGGTGGCCGAGATTGCCCATCTCGTACTCGGTCGGCATGTTGGTGGGCAGCTCGGTCGAGTCGAGACGGTAGCCGCAATTGTACGGATCGGACGAGAAGCGCACGTCGTCGAAAATGAAGAACTCGGCTTCCGGGCCGAAGAAGGCTTTGTCGCCGATGCCGGTCTGCTGCAGATAAGCCTCGGCCTTGCGCGCGATGCCGCGCGGGTCGCGCTCATAGCGCTCGTCGGTGGCGGGCTCAAGAATGTCGCAGAAAACCGCCAGCGTGGATTGCGCGAAGAACGGGTCCATATGCGCGGACTTCCGGATCGGGCATCAGCATCATGTCGCTTTCGTTGATGGCCTTCCAGCCGGCGATCGAGGAACCGTCGAACATAATGCCTTCGGCGAAAGCCTCTTCGCCCATCTCGCTGGGCTCCATCGTCAGATGCTGCATCTTGCCGCGCGGATCGGTAAAACGCAGGTCGACGAACCTGATTTCTTCGTCTTTGATTTTTTTCACAACTTCGGTCGCGTTTGCCATGGGACTCCCTCGTGCAAGTTTAATTCGCGAGCTTGGATGATTTGGCGCCGGTTGGCGCCAGGGTAGGCTGCATGTAAAGGGTATTAGGTAAAAGAAAGGCTTTTAGATAGCCTCGGCACCGCTCTCGCCGGTTCTTATGCGGATCGCGTCTTCCACGTTTATGATAAAAATCTTGCCGTCGCCGATACGTCCCGTCCTGGCGGAGTTGCGGATCGTTTCGACCGCTTTTTCCACCATGTCGTCCGGCAGCACAATCTCAATTTTCACCTTCGGCAGAAAATCGACAACATATTCCGCGCCGCGGTAGAGTTCGGTATGCCCTTTCTGCCGGCCAAAGCCCTTGGCCTCGGTAACGGTGATGCCCTGCAGGCCGATTTCCTGCAAAGCCTCCTTAACTTCGTCGAGCTTGAACGGCTTGATGACCGCTTCAATCTTCTTCATCGTAAATCGCATCCTCCGCCACGGGGCAAATAGCAAGCCTTGAACCTTGCACAGGCCGTGCCAAATGGCTTGGGGCTTGCGTTGGCTGCCCAGCCGCAGCGGCGATTGTGCTTAAGGAATACGCAGATAGCACAAGAAATAGGCAAATGCCATTTCCTGCGACGCTTCCGCCGGCTCCGTCAGGAGGCCGGGCTGGTAGTGGGGGCTGCTCCCAAATATATGCAGCAATGCACGCGCTGCGCTCGCATTTCTTTCGCCTCCAGTCAATTTTTGGCTACATTCGTGCCGGTATCCGGTTTATGGAATAACACGGTATCGATTGCTACGGGGTTACCCCTTGCTGGAACTGCTGACCGCTGAAGAAATGAACCGCGCCGAAAAGCTTGCCGCGGAGGCAGGCGTTTCGACGCTTACCATGATGGAAAATGCGGGCCGCGCCGCAACCGAGGAGGTTGTACGGCGCTTTCCCCGCGGAAGCCGCGTCGCTGTGCTGTGCGGTCCTGGGAACAATGGCGGGGACGGCTTCGTCTGTGCCCGCTACCTGCGTGAACGGGGCTATCAGGTCCGGCTGTCGCTGCATGCGCGCAAGGACGATCTGAAACGCGATCCAAAGGAGATGGCGCGGCGCTGGGACGAGGCCATCGAGCCGTTCTCGCCCAAGTCCATCGAAGGCGCTCAGGTCATTGTGGACGCGATCTATGGAACCGGCTTGCGCGAAGCGATCACGGGACCGGTGGCGCAAGTCATCGAGGAGGTGACGTCGCGCGCGCTTCCCGTCGTCGCTATCGACGTTCCCACCGGGGTCGACGCCACGTCCGGCACCGTTCACGGCGTAGCCTTCAAGGCGGCCTCCACCATCACATTCTTCCGGCGCAAGACCGGGCATGTGCTGCTGCCGGGCCGCCTTTACTGCGGCGATGTGCGGGCGGCCGAGATCGGCATTCCGGCCTCCGTGATCGAACAGATCCAGCCGGGATCGTTCGCCAACGACCCGGATTTCTGGCTGCGCTTTTTCCCCAAGCTCAAGATGGACGACCACAAGTACGACCGGGGCCACGCTATCGTTGTCTCCGGGCCGATGGAGCGGACCGGTGCGGCGCGGATCGCGGCAAGAACGGCGCTGCGTGCCGGCGCCGGGCTCGTGTCCGTGGCCACATCCAAGTCTGCCTTCTATATCAACGCCTCGCAGCTTTCGGCGATCATGGTCGATGCCTACGATGGGGCGGAGGGGTTGTCGGAGCTTCTGGCCGACAACAGGATCACCGCTGCGCTTATCGGGCCAGGCGCCGGCCAGGACCCGGAGGTCAAGGACCTCGTTACCACCGTGCTGGCGAGCCAAGCCACCGCTGTCATCGACGCGGAGGGCCTGACCGCCTTCAGCGAGGCGCCGCAGGAACTGTTCGAGCGCATCAAGGCACGCATGCCCGCGCTCACGATCCTGACGCCCCATGAAGGCGAGTTCAACAAGGTGTTCCCGGACCTCGCCGAAGAGCCGTCGAAGCTGGAGCGGGCGCGGCGTGCGGCTGAAATGTCGGGCGCGGTCATCGTCCTCAAGGGGCCGGATACCGTTGTCGCGCACCCTGGAGGCCTTGCCGCCATCAACGAGAATGCGCCGGCGTGGCTGGCTACGGCTGGCAGTGGCGATGCGCTGGCGGGGCTTGTAACCGGCCTTGTTTCCCAGGGCATGGCGGCGTTCGACGCGGCCGCGGCGGCGGTCTGGATTCATGGCGAGCTTGCCCAGACCTTCGGGCCGGGCCTGATCGCGGAGGACTTGCCCGACCTGCTTCCGGGCGCGTTGCAGCGGCTGAACAAGCGCGGAAAAATCTTCCCGTAGGCGAGGCCGTGCCGCTTGGCGCAATAGGAGCGCCGGCGTCCGCAACGGTTCCGGACTCCGCGCCCAGGGCCGCCGTTTGGGGTGGGCGATTGCCGCTCCAGAACCGCGCTTGCAAGCCTAGCGGTAACGCAAAATCAACTCTCCCAGGGGCTCCGCCAGCCTGTTTTGGAGGGTGGACGCGCGCGGGAGCTTTGCGAGAAAATCCACGGAAGCGCCCGTGAAACCCGGCAGCACTCGCGATATTGCCTTCATGCCGGCCGTATTTGCAGGAAAGCAAGTCTGGTCCCGCCGCGTTGCATTCGTTTCCACGGGAGCGGCAATCGGAACAATGGCTACGATGCGCAAGCTGATTTTCATTCTCTGTCTGATGGCGAGCTTCTCCGCCGCGAGCGGCGAGCCGCTGGTCTTTCACGCTTCCTCCTCCGGCCAGAAAACGCTGGACCAAGGCGAAGGCGGCGGCAATCCGTTCGCAAGCTCGCTGGTTGAGATCCTCGGGCGGCCTGACGTGCGGCTCGGCGGCCTGCCGGAAGCCCTGCGCGCGCTCACAAAGAAGAAGAGCGGCAAATACCAGACGCCGGATGTTCCGCGCGCCGTTCCGGCCAAAGACTGGAGGCTGGTTCCGCCGCCGGCTGGCGAGAACAGGATCGCGCTTGTCCTCATTGTCTCCGATTACAGCCGGGCCGGCTTGGAATCGCTTGAGGGCGCGGCGCACGATGCCCGCCGCATCGCGTCCGCTCTGACTTCGGCCGGGTTTGCCACGGAGACCGCGCTCGACCTGGACCTCGCCGGCATGAAAAAGAAGCTCGGCGATTTCGCGGCCAAGAGCGCGGGCTACGATGCCGCTGCGATTTACACGACCGGCCACGGGCTGGAATACGGCGGCATCGTGTATCTCTTGCCTGCGGATTATCCGGTCTCGCAGGGAAAAACGGCGCTCCGTTCAGCCGCGATGCAGCTTAGGGAAATCGCCAATGCGGCCCGCGCGCGCAAGGTAAACTTGGTGTTTTACGGCGGCTGCCGGGACCATCCCTTTCAGTGAGATTACCACCTCGCGCCGCCGCCCACGCCTGCCATACCGGAGAAAGCCCCGCATGGATCTGCGAATAGAAGCCCTTTCGGCCAAAAATACATCGCTGGAATGGGCGGCGAGGCGCTCTCGCTCGTCAAATACATAATCGCCGGGGCGATGGTCATAACCTATGCCTGCGCGCGGCTGCAGTTGGCCCGGAAACTGTAAGTACCGACCGCATTTATCGGCGCCTACACATCCCGGCTAGGCAGCCAATGGCAACGACCTTAGGAACTCATAAGCGGCTACTATAGGCCTACCAAGTTCAGTCCGCACGTTGATTGTATCGGCGTCTCTTTGGGGATTCATCTCGGTTTCAACATCGAGTATCCAGTCGAACGGTTGCACAATTCCAATTACCGAGGGTCGACCTGCTTTCATTTGAACTCTGAGCTTTACGGTTGCGAGGCCGGTGGCACTGTTTAGCCAATATTGGCCGTCGTAAATTCCGCCCGCGACATCGGCGCCGTATATGCTGCCGCCTTCGAAAACAAGCGTGCCATGCCCCTCACCGGACTGCCCCTTATAGCGAATGAGATACATTCCATCTTTCATAGTTCTATTTTCCTCGTGAAGCTTTGCCAGCTCTGCCTGACGCAACCCCTGAGGCGCAGCGGCTAGCAGCGAAACGTAAGCTGCGACCGGTCCAGGGATACCTCGCTGCGCGGTCATCCACAGACTTACTGCACGCGGCGTAACCTCAATCAGCTTCGCCAGATCCGTCTGGCTCAGGCCGATTTCTACAAGGAGTTGCTTCAGCGATTCTGGCTTCATAGAACAACGGTGCATGACAAATAGAACATTGTCAATACAAAGGGCGCTTCATTTTCCTAACCATACACAGTAGCTTCGGCTGACTAGGGTTGACGCGGGCGGCCCGCCTCCACATAGTCCCCGCATCCTCAATCGCTTGAATCGAAACGCAAGACAATGACCGCCGCCGCGCACACGCCCGCAGAGCCAGGGCTTGTGGTCCCGGCCCACATTCTTCCGGAGCAACCGTCGCATCTGCCTTGCGTTTCCGGCGCGGATGCTCCTTTTAAACTCAACGATGTTCGCGGCCTGAATGGCGCGAGATACGCAAAATGGTGGTGGATGAGAAACTTTAAAGAAAAAGGCTTTGGCGAGCGGCGCGAAGCTGCGGCGAAGGCCAAGGAAGCGGCGTTGCAGAAATTCGCCGAGCGCAAAGCTGAGGACGATCCTGCCGCCGTTGCACGAAAGGCGGCGAGGCTGGAAGCGGCCAAAGCCCGCGAAGCGCGCGCGGCGGAGCGCAAGGCCAAAGAGGCCGAAGAGAAGGTGCAGCGTGCCGCGGAGAAGGCCGCAAAACTAGCCGAGGCCGAGCTTGATTCCGCGAAAGCGGCCGAACGGCAGGCAGGCCTGGCAGCCGAGCAGAAGGCGGCCCGCGATGCACGCTATGCTGCGCGGAAGGCCAAGAAGTAACGCCGGGGGCGCCTGCAATGGCGGCAACCGGGAGCCACCACCCGGTGTACTCTGTGCACCGGTCTTCAGGGAGGGTTGACGCGCGCCCCCCGCCTCCACATAGTCGCCGCATTCTCAACCCCTTGAATCGAATCGCACGAAAATGACCGCCGCCGCGCTACCCCCCGCAGAGCTTGCTGCAAATTCCAAGGCCTGGCCCTTTGAAGAAGCCAAGAAGCTCCTGAAACGGCTGGAAAAGCGCGGCCCCGCAGGCGAGGTGCTGTTCGAGACCGGCTACGGCCCCTCGGGCCTGCCGCATATCGGCACGTTCGGCGAGGTGGCGCGCACCTCCATGGTGCGGCACGCGCTCAAAGAGCTGCGGCCGGACGTGAAGACGCGGCTCGTCTGCTTCTCCGACGACATGGACGGCCTGCGCAAGGTGCCCACCAACGTGCCGAACCAGGCGCTGCTGACGGAGTATTTGGAGAAGCCGCTGACGGTGGTTCCCGACCCGTTCGGCACGCACGATAGCTTCGGCGCGCACAACAACGCGCGGCTGCGCTCCTTCCTCGACAGCTTCGGCTTCGAGTACGAGTTCCTGTCCGCGACCGAGTGCTACAAGGCCGGGCGCTTCGACGAGACGCTGCTGCGAATGCTCGAAGTTTACGACAAGGTGATGGAAATCATCCTGCCGACACTTGGGCCGGACCGCCGCGAGACCTATTCGCCGTTCCTGCCGGTTTCGCCAACAAGCGGCAAGGTGCTGCAAGTGCCTGTCGAGAAGCGTGACCTTAAGAAGGGCACCATCACCTTCACCGATCCGGACACCAAGAAGAAGGTCGAGCTGCCGGTCACGGGCGGGCACGTGAAGTGCCAGTGGAAGGCGGATTGGGCCATGCGCTGGGTGGCGCTGGGCGTCGATTACGAGATGTCGGGCAAGGATTTGATCGACAGCGTGACGCTTTCGTCGAAGATTTGCCGGGCGCTTGGCCGCACCCCGCCCGAGACCTTCAGTTACGAGCTGTTCCTGGACGACAAGGGGCAGAAAATCTCGAAGTCGAAGGGCAACGGCATCGCGGTGGAGGAATGGCTGGCCTACGCCACGCCGGAGAGCCTCTCTCTTTATATGTTCCAGAAGCCCAAGACCGCGAAGAAGCTCTATTTCGACGTGATCCCGAAGGCCGTGGACGACTATTTCGGCTTCCTCGGCAGCTACCAGCAGGAAAGCCCGGAAAAGCGGCTGGAAAACCCGGTCTGGCACATCCATAGCGGCCGGCCGCCAAAGCATTCGGTGCCGGTGAACTTTGCGCTGCTCCTGAACCTCGTCAGCGCGTCGAACGCGCACACTACGGATATTCTCTGGCAGTTCGTGAAGAACTACGCGCCGGAAGCGAACGCGGCGGATTTCCCGGAGCTTGACCGGCTGATCGGCTTCGCCATCCGCTATTTCGAGGAGCGCGAGAAGCCGTTCAAGGTTTACCGCGCGCCAACCGGCCTGGAGCGCGAGGCGATGCTCGACCTCCACGGCAGGCTGGCGGATGCGGCCGCGAGCCTCACCGCCGAGGAGTTGCAAGCCATCGTCTACGAGGTGGGCAAGTCCCACCCGTTCGAGAACCTGCGCGACTGGTTCAAGGCGCTTTACGAGGTGCTGTTCGGCGAAAGCCAGGGGCCGCGCTTCGGCTCATTCATCAAGGCCTACGGCATCGAGAACACCCGCGCGCTGATCGCCGGGCGGCTTCAGCACGCCGAAGCGGCGGCGTGAGCGGCCATGTCCGCGGCCACGATCTATAAGCTCTTGGCGCGCGCGGAATGGGAAGCGGCGGAAGCCGCGGGCGTCTATCGTGGCTCCCCGCATGACGCGCGCGATGGCTTCATCCATTTCTCAACCGCCGCGCAGCTTGCCGGCACGGCGCGGAAATATTTCGCCGGCGTCCCCGATTTGGTCCTGCTTGCGGTGGATGTTGAGGGCTTGATGAAGGCCCCCTCACCCCTACCCCTCTCCCGCGAGGAAAGAGGGGAATCCCCCGCGACTTCGGGCACGCCCTCTCAACAAGCACGCCCTGCCCCCTCTCCCCTGGCGGGAGAGGGCCGGGGTGAGGGGGAGAAACCACGCGAGCTTCGTTGGGAACCCGCACGCGATGGCGATCTCTTCCCCCATCTCTACGCGGCTTTACCCCTCGCAGCGGTGAAGACCGCAACCGCCATCCCCCTTACCACAGACGGTGTTCCCATCCTCCCCGCGAGGCTTGAGCCATGAACCGCCTCTGGTCCGCGGCGCAGGCCGGCCTGCTTCTGCTCGATCCCGAGACCGCGCACGAGGCGTCGCTTCGCGTGCTCGAAGCTGGCATCCACCCGCGCCAATGTACGCCAGACGATTCGCGCCTTAGCCAAACGCTGTTCGGCCTCGCCTTCCCCAATCCAATCGGCGTGGCGGCCGGCTACGACAAGGACGCGCGTGTCTACAACGCGCTGTTCGCGATGGGCTTCGGCTTTACGGAGGCCGGCACCCTCACGCCGAAGCCACAGCCTGGCAATCCGCGCCCGCGCTCGTTCCGGCTTATCCGCGAGCGGGCTATCATCAACCGGATGGGCTTCAACAATGCGGGCCACGCCGCGGCGCAGCTGCGGCTGGCGAGCCGTCCGCCCAAGGGCGTTCTCGGCATCAATATCGGTGCGAACCGCAACAGCGCCGATCCCGTCGCGGATTATGTGGCGGGCGTTCGTGCGTTCGGGCCGCTCGCATCCTATCTCGCAATCAACATCTCCTCGCCGAACACGCCGGGCCTGCGCGATCTGCAAGCGCCGGAGCGCCTCGACGCGCTGCTTGCGGCGGTGATGGAAGCGCGGGCGAGCCTGCCGCACCCCGTGCCGGTGCTGGTGAAGCTGGCTCCGGACCTCCACGGCGACGATATCGCGCCCACGATGGCGTGCCTTCTCGCGCACAAGGCCGACGGAGCGATCCTCACCAACACCACGCTGTCGCGCGATGGCGTGGAGGCTAGCCCGCATCGCGGCGAAGCCGGCGGGCTTTCGGGACGGCCGCTATTCGCGCGTTCCACGCGCTTCCTCGCGAAGTGCTATCTCGCAACGGGCGGCAAGCTGCCGCTGATCGGCGTTGGCGGCATCAACTCAGCGGAAACCGCGCTCGCCAAAATCCGCGCCGGCGCCTCGCTTATCCAGCTCTACACCGGCCTCGTCTACGCCGGGCCTGCTTTGATATCGGACATCAAGGCCGCCTTGCTGGCGGAGGCCGCGAGGGCAAGCGCGCCGCTGACAAGCCTTATTGGCTCGGAGGCAGAGCGCTGGGCAGGAGCGGCATAGGGCCGGCCGGGGGATAAGCCCCACACGGTATTCCTCCGCCCTTATTCCCTTCGGAACGCCGATGCACATCTCTTTGGATTGCTTTTGGGCAACGGCGCGTCATCGGACCGCAGGGCGGTGCTCGTCCGTCAGCATTCGGTTGAATAGCCGTGAAAAGCTTGCCCTTGCGCGTGCATCCGCTGCATCGAGTTCAACCTCGGCGGTTCCGCGCTCCGGCAGGATGAACTCCGCTGCGAAAGCTGCGAGATCGATTTCCTGCTCCCCTTCGGGCGCGTCCCCGTCATCTGGCAGACGGGGTCCAAGTCTGTCCTCAACCCGGATGCGAAGCGTCCAGCCGCCGTGGCCGGCGGGAGGAGCAATCTCAAGCAAACCTAGCGCAAAGACGCCGTTCAGATCCCCAGCATCTTCGTTGAGGCGCTGCGATCCGAAGTTCGTCACTTCCTCGGGAACATAGGAGCGGGTGGCAACAGTTTTGAGACCAAGCGTGCCGCGGCGCTTTTCTTCGATCAGCCACAACACAATTTGCCGGGCATCGAGATCCACCGGGTAGGTTTCCATGCGATCCTCCCATTCGAAGGCCATAGCCGCTCTTACCAGGAGAGGCCTAACCTTCGATGCAAATCAGGGGCGCAAGTTTCGCGATCCTCCAGGCGAAGCGCCTCGCGATGACGGCGTTCCGCGTCAGAACTTCCGGCAGCCCACTAGGGACAACAAGCCACATCGCCGGCGCAAGGCAGCCTTCAAAGGCCGCTTACGCGGAAACGAGGTAAAAAATTCCTAAAAACCGGCAGGATCGCGCCCCCCCGTTTCGCCCCTTCGCAGCATTTGAAATCCTGCCGCCACCGCCCTGTATGATGGTCCAATTCGCGCCGCCTCACCCCGGCGGCACTCACAAAGCGGAGCGGCACTGAATGAAACCCATCGAACAGCGGATTGCGGAAGAGCTTGGCGTCCGTACGCAGCAAGTAGGCGCGGCGATTGAGCTTCTGGACGGCGGCTCGACAGTCCCGTTCATCGCGCGGTACCGCAAGGAAGTTACGGGCATGCTCGACGACGCGCAGCTTGCGCACGCTGGAGGAGCGGCTCGGCTACCTGCGCGAGATGGAGGAGCGGCGAACCGCGATCCTCGACAGCATCCGCGACCAGGGCAAACTCGACGACGCGCTTGAAGCGCGGATCATGGCCGCGGACGAAGGCGCGGCTGGAGGACATCTACCTGCCCTACAAGCCGAAGCGCCGCACCAAGGCGCAGATCGCCAGGGAAGCCGGGCTTGAGCCGCTGGCCGATGGCGCTGCTCACCGATCCCGACGACGATTCCCGGCGACGTCGCGGCACCTTCATCGATGCGGAGAAGGGCGTCGCGGATGCGCCGGCGGCACTGGAAGGCGCGCGCGCGATCCTGGTCGAGCGCTTCTCCGAGGACGCGGACCTCATCGGCAACTTGCGCGAGGAGATGTGGGGACGCGGCCGGCTGGCGGCGAAGGTGCGCGAGGAGAAGCGGGCCGAGGGCGCGAAATTCTCCGACTATTTCGACATTCGACCGAGCCAGTGTCGAAGATGCCGGCGCACCGTATCCTGGCGATGTTCCGCGGCGAAAAGGAAGGCGTGCTCGACCTCAATTTCGAGCCGGAGGACCCGGCGCAGGCCCCCGCCAGCGGGCCGAGCATGTACGAGCAGCGCATCGCGCGGAAGTTCAACATCGTGGACCGGGGCCGCCCGGCGGACAAATGGCTCAACGACACGGTGCGCTGGGCCTGGCGCACGCGTGTGCAGGGGCATCTAGCGGTCGATCTGCGCATGCGGCTGTGGCAGGCGGCGGAGGACGAGGCCGTGCGCGTGTTCGCGAGCAATTTGCGCGACCTGCTGCTGGCCGCTCCCGCCGGTACCCGCGCGACCATGGGCCTCGACCCGGGCTTCCGCACGGGCGTGAAGGTGGCCGTGGTCGATGCCACCGGCAAGGTCGCGGCGACGACCGCGATCTATCCGCACGAGCCGCAAGAAGCAATGGACGGAGTCGCTCGCCATCCTCGGCCGCCTCTGCAAGGAGCACAAGGTCGAGCTGATCGCCATCGGCAACGGCACCGCCTCGCGCGAAACCGACAAGCTCGCCGCCGAGCTGATCGCGCTGGCGCCGGAGCTTAAGCTCACGAAAATCGTGGTGTCGGAGGCGGGGGCGTCGGTCTATTCGGCATCGCCTTTGCCAGCGCCGAACTGCCCGAGATGGACGTCACGCATACGCGGCGCGGTTTCCATCGCCCGCCGCCTGCAAGACCCGCTCGCCGAGCTGGTGAAGATCGACCCGAAATCCATCGGCGTCGGCCAGTACCAGCACGACGTTGCCGAGTCCAAGCTCTCGCGCTCGCTCGACGCGGTGGTGGAGGACTGCGTGAACGCCGTCGGCGTGGATTTGAACACCGCTTCCGTGCCACTGCTGGCGCGGGTATCCGGCGTCAGCGACGGCCTCGCCAGAAACATCGTCGCCTATCGCGACAGCAACGGCGCGTTCAAGAAGCGGCCGAGCTGCAGGAAGTGCCGCGCCTTGGCGCCGAAGGCCTTCGAGCAGGCGGCGGGCTTCCTGCGCATCCTCAATGGCGACGATCCGCTCGACGCCTCCGCCGTGCATCCCGAGGCGTATCCCGTGGTGCGCAAGCATCGTGAAGACGGCCAAGACCGACATCAAGAAACTGATCGGCAACGCGCCCATCCTGCGCGGGCTTCAGCCGAAGGAGTTCGCGGACGAAACCTTCGGGCTGCCGACCGTGACCGACATCCTGCGCGAGCTGGAGAAGCCCGGCCGCGACCCGCGCCCGGCCTTCAAGACCGCGACCTTCCAGGAGGGGGTCGAGAAAATCTCGGACCTCAAGCCCGGCATGGTGCTGGAAGGCGTGGTGACGAATGTGGCCGCGTTCGGCGCCTTCGTGGACATCGGCGTACACCAGGACGGCCTCGTGCATGTGTCCGCCATGTCGAAGACGTTCATCAAGGACCCGCGCGAGGTGGCCAAGCCCGGCGATATCGTGAAGGTGAAGGTCATGGAGGTCGACTCCGCGAGGAAGCGCATCTCGCTCAGTATGCGGCTGGACGATCAGCCGGGCGCGGATGGTAAGCAGCAGGCCGGCGGGGCGAAAGGGCAGGCGGCAGCGCCGAAGAAGATGAGCGCCGCGCCTAAGGGCGGCAAGCCCGAGGCCGGCGGCGGCGCGTTTGCCGATGCCTTCCGGCGGGCCGGACTCAATAAGTAAAGCCACTTCACGGCTCAGGGACATCGCCGCTCACAAGCGGCGATGTCCCATCGGGGGAGTCCTGGCTCCGAAACGCAACGGCGGCCCCACACTATTCGCGGGGCGTACGAGGTTTGCGCGACGGCGCACGAGCCGGCCGCGAGGAATTCCACCGTTAAGAAAGCTCAGCTGCACTTGTTGCAGAGCCTTAGCAAAACGGCCCCGGAGGGGCCGTTCAGATCGCTAGAAAGCGCGCTTCCACGAGTTGTAGCGCTGATGGCTCAGATAGCGGGAATGGTAGTCTCCCCAGCTATCCGATTGACTGGGGCGTTGCCCCCAATACCGGTAGCGGCCGTAGCCGTGCCCGCCGCCGTCCGGGCTGTATCCGCCGTTGTCCGAACCGTGGCGGCGATGGCTATAGTTGCGGTCGTGGCCGTACCCGCCGCCGCCTGAACCGTACCCGCCGCCATTTCCGCCCTCGGAGCCGTAGCGGCGATGGCTATAGTAGCGCAAGTGCCCGCCGTAATCGCCGCCGGACCCGCAATCCCAGCCGGCGCTCCAGGCGCGGCAGTGGTAAACCTGCACCGTTTCCGCCTGAACCTGAGCCCGCAAGCCGGAACCGCCGCTGCCAAGCGGGGCGGCCGAAGCTGGCAGGCCCCAAAGTGCGCCAGAAGCAAGCGCAACCGCAAGTATATACCTCTTCATGAGTAATCCTTTTCCTCGCCCCACTCCCCGGACAGAGGATTATATTTGGGAGCGGACAGAATTCCACCGCTCAAAAAGTTTAGTTGTGCATAATTCGAGTGAAAAAAAAACGGCCCCGCAAAGGGGCCGTTCCAATCGAGAAAACAAGGACTACCAGCGCCCAGAACCGTGGCGGCGATGGCTCCAATGGCGGTCATGACCACCGCGGCCGCCGCCGCAATGCCAGCCGCCGCTATAACGGCGGCAGTGATAAACCTTCACGGCATCGCCGCTCACCTGACCTTGCACCCCAGAAACGGTGGAAGATACCGGCGCGGCCTGAGCAGCAGTGAGGCCCAGGACTGTTCCGGCAGCGACTGCAACCGCAAGTACCAACTTTTTCATGAATATTCCTTCGCTCCTTTTCTCGGCGATGTGCAGTATACGAACCAGACCTGACAATTAGCCAACGAAGTTCGTTAAATTTAGTTAATGATTGAGGCACGCCCTGCTCCCAATAAAAAACGGCCCCGGAAAGGGGCCGTTCCAATCGAAAAAAACCGGCACTACCAGCGATGGGAACCGTGGCGGCGATGGCTCCAATAGCGGCTATGGCCCCAACCGCCGCGGTGACCGCCGCCGCAATGCCAGCCGCCGCTCCAGGAGCGGCAGTGATAAACCTTCACGGCATCCCCGCTCACCTGACCTTGCACCCCTGAGACTGTGGAAGACAAGGGCGCGGCCTGCACGGCCGAGAGACCCAAAACCGTTCCAGCAGCAAGCGCAACCGCAAGTACAAACTTTTTCATAAGTGTTCCTTCGTTCCTTTCGTCGGCCCGTGGAAAATATGGGCTGGATCGGCGTAATTCCAGTACCAACGAATTTTTTATATTTTTTTGTGAAGGCACCGTTTCACGCCGCCTCAAGAATCAAAACGGCCCCACGAAGGGGCCGTTCCAAGCAATTTAAAGTGTGCGTTAGTAGCGCCAGGAACCCCAGCGGCGGTGGCTCCAGTGCCGGCCATGACCCCAGCCGCGAGAACCCCAGCGGCGATGGCTCCAATAGCGGCTATGGCCCCAGCCGCCGCCGCCACCGCAATGCCAGCCGCCGCTCCAGCCGCGGCAGTGCCAAACCTTCACAGCATCCCCGGTCACTTGGTTCTGAACCCCAGACGCAGCGGACGAAACAGGGGCAGCCTGCGCGGACAGGCTCAAAAGCGCACCGGAAGCGATGGCAATCGCAAGTACATACTTCTTCATGAGCGGATCCTTTGGATTGTCGCTCCTTTCCTCAGCACAATGGGATATATGGCCCCGGATTCGGTTTTCCAGTGGTTAATGCAACCTGTTACATTTTCTTTTTCCGTACCTGGCAGAGCGGCATGACATTTCCGCAAAGCGTTGCTATCTGCACAAGAAGCTGAGGAAAAGAAGGGTGCAGAATGAACGTTTTACGTAGCCTGAAAGCAATCGGTCAGCCGTTATCCGCTTTTGCCGCCGCCGCCGTGCTATGCGCGGCCCTGCCTTGCGCGGGGCTGGCGTCGCCCCTCAAGCTGCACACCAACCAGGAGATCATCGACGATCTCTTGCGGCCGAACGATCTCGACGCAAAAAACCCGGACGCGGTGTTCGCGGCGGTGTTCGAGCAGCTCGCGCCGAAGGTCACGGTTTACCCGACCGAAAGCTATTACTATTTCACCTTCCAGCTGGGCGGCATCAACTACGCCGGCAACATCCGCTTCGACGCGGCGGACCAGTTCGACGGAAAGGTGCATTTCGCCTACGCCAACGAGTATACCCATTGGCGCAAACCGTTGGACCCGGTCTACAAAAAGATGGGACCCAACGACGGCGTCAAGATAGAGCAGGCGGGCAAGTTCCTCTACAAGATCACGTTCAAGGGCAAGACGGTCGAGTTCCAGCTCCCCGACCTGTCCAACGTGAAGCCGGCACCTGGCATGCTCCGGGACGACGAAACCTATCTCGGGCCTGTATGGGACGAATCCGGCGTTCAGTTCTTCCTGGTTTTCAACAAGACCGCGAAGGCGTTCCTCTACCTCCTGAACGAAACGCCCAAGGTGGACCTGTACGAGCCTTCGCAGCTTTCCCCGGCCGTCACCGCCGGCAACAGGAGCAGCTTCGTGTTCTACAAGGACAAGCTCCTGAACCGCCAGATCCTGATCGGCGACTTCATCGGGCACACCATGCTGAACGACTATTTCGACGGGCCGTTCGACCAGCTTCCGGACAATTACGTCCAGGGAACCGCGCTGCTCAACTCGATCCTTGAGATCGAGCCGGGCCTCAAGGGCGAAAATCCCGACCGCTATGGCGCCGGCAAGAGCGGTGAATACCGCTACGGCATCACCAGCTACAGATATTACGGCCAGGTGAGCGAGTTGAAGCCGATTGCCGATTGCGCGGAGAAGAACAGCGATCCGGCCGTCTACTACAAATGCTTCGACGCGACGAAGGCGAACGAGGAAGAGGAGCATTCGGGCGGCAGCAGCTTCCCGCCCGCCCAGCCGGCGGACGGCAAGGACGGCGAAACCGCCCCAGCGGCCAAGGACGCCAAGTAAGGTCAGCTATGGCTCGTTGCACGCCTCTCCCGTATGCGTGCAATGAGCTTCTCCACCTCGGGCAGAATATTCCGCACTACGATTGCCACGCCTTCCGGCGTTGGGTGCAGGCCGTCGGCGAGGTTCAAGCTCTGCACGGCGGCCACATCCTTGAGAAAGAACGGATAGAGCAGCGCGCCGTATCCTTCCGCAAGACGGGGATACATCGCCCGGAAAGCGCCATCGTAATCCGGTCCCCAATTGCGAGGCGCCTCCATGCCGGCAAGCAGAAGCTCGATGCGTTTCTCTTTGAGGGCCTTGAGAATTCCAGCCAGCGCCGGCTCCGTCACCCTGGGATCGAGGCCGCGCAGCGCATCGTTTGCGCCGAACTCGACAATGGCGCCGTCTATCTTCTCTTCGAGGCTCCAGTCCAGGCGCGCGAGCCCATCCGCCGCCGTATCGCCGGAAACGCCCGAGTTCAGCACACGGACGGGATAGCCCTTCGCCCGTAGCGCCGCCTGCAATTGGGCGGGGAACGCCTTATCCCGCGGGATATGATAGCCTGCCGTCAGGCTGTCGCCAAAGGCAAGGATCACGATTTCGGCCTTATCCCGCGGCATTTGTCCCTCCGCTGCGGCGCTCTGCGCACAGCAAAACGCGACCCAGGCGGTCGAAAATGCCAAAAGCCAGGGCCATATGAGGTGCCGGCAAGCAAAACGGAAGCGGTGTCTCATTGTCTCTCCCCTCTCAGTCCTCCCCCGCCGGCAGCAAACTGGCCATCGATTTGAAGGATGTGACGCTCACGCTCAACAGCCGGGCCGGACCCGTCGAGATCCTGCGAGGCGTAGACCTTTCCGTGGCGGAAGGCCAGTCGCTTGCCCTGGTTGGCCCAAGCGGCTCGGGAAAATCGTCGCTGCTCATGGTAATGACCGGCCTTGAGGCGGCAACATCCGGGCGGGTTTTCGTCGCGGGCCACGACTTCACGAGAGCCGGCGAGGACCGGCTTGCCGCGATCCGCGGCGAATCCATCGGCATCGTGTTCCAGTCCTTCCATCTCATTCCAACCATGACCGCTGTCGAAAATGTGGCCCTGCCGCTCGAATTCCTCAATCGCGCGGACGCGTTCGAGCACGCCGCCGAGGCGCTTGCCAGTGTGGGCCTTTCCGGCCGGCATCACCATGTACCGGGCGAGCTTTCGGGCGGCGAGCAGCAGCGAGTGGCACTCGCGCGGGCGCTGGCGGCGCAGCCCAAAATCCTGTTCGCCGACGAGCCGACCGGCAATCTCGACGGCGAAACCGGCAAGCAAATCATAGACCTGATCTTCGGGCTGCACCGGCGCTTGGGCACGACGCTTGTGCTGATCACGCACGACACCAAGCTCGCCGCGCGCTGCGAGCGCACCGCCATCATGAACGACGGCCGCATCGCGGGCGAGTTGCAAGCGGCGGCCTATGCTTGAGGCGAAGCCGCTATATTGTCTATTACCGGGTGACGGACGGCGAGATCCTGATCCTCCACATCCGCCACGGCGCACGCGCCGCGCCTGCCGGGGCAGACTTCCTGTAGCGATTCCGCAGCCGCCAGGAGGCTTCGCCTCCTGGACCTCCACCCGCTCCGCCCGGCGCTCATTGCAACCCCCGGCTTCAAATCGCCACGGCTGCAAAAAAAGCGCTCTCTCGCTGGGCGGGCGGCTGAGCCACCTGGGCTTAGCGCGCCTCCCGCGCGCACGCTCCAGGCAGCTCCGCCTGGCTTGCCTGCCGGTGCTCACTGCCGAACTCGGGCGCAGCGGAACCCGATGCTGCTGTTCCGGAGGTCGCGCGCCGCGCGCGCCGCGGTTCGCGGCACGCACGAACCTGGCGTTGAAGCTCCAGGACCCGCCGCGCAGCGCGCGCGAGGCGCCATCCAAAGGGCCAGCAGGATCCGTGGCTGGTTCGGCGGTGTAAGTTCGCGGCCCATCCGAGCACCACTCCCATATATTGCCCAGCATGTCGTAAAGGCCCGACGCGTCTGCACCGTTTTGCCGCAACCGGCTGGGTCATCAAAACCACTGTTCTCATAGAACCAGGCAATATCCGCCAAATCCTCTTCACTTCCCGCATAGTTGGGCGTAGCCGTGCCCGCGCGGCAAGCATATTCCCATTGCGCCTCCGTTGGCAGAACCAGATCGAGACCGGGAACCTGACCGTTGACCCGCAGCAAAAACCGCCCGGCATCGTCCCAGCTCACTTGCTCCACCGGGCGCTTGGGATGCTTGAAACGGCTTGGATTGTCTCCCATCGCCGCAGTCCAAAGCTCCTGCGTCACGGGGGTGTCGAAAAGCCAGAAGCCCCTGCTTAGCCGAACCTCGTGCTGCGGGCCTTCATCCTCCTAACGTCCAGGCTCGTCTTGAGGCGATCCCATCTGAAAACGCCCCGGCTCGATCCAGCGCATGCGCTGGCTGACGCCGCCAAGCGCAAACTCAGCCCACGGACCGAAGCGGTCCCGGTCCATCGCGCTGGCCCAGGCGGGCCGCGCGTCCTGTGCCGGATCGCTTATCGCAGGCCGCGCCTCTAGAGCTGGAGCGGCAGCCGCCTGCGGCGCTACTGCGGGAGCACCGCCCAGCACCTGCAGCAACGCCTTGACCAGCCCGCCTCCATCCGCCGCGAAGCGCTCGTGGCTGAGCCGGATCGCCTGCCGCCGCGTCAGCCCCTTGAGCGCCTCCGGCAGCTCGCTCTCGCCCGGCATATGCGCGCCGTCGACCAGCGCCGGAATGACACGGATCTTGCGCCGGAGCGCCGTTGCGATCTCGATATGCACGAAGTCGCGCGGATCGTGGATGCGCGGCCTGCCGTCCTTGCCCGCCAGCGCCAGCCAGTGCGGGCCGATCACCGTCACCATGACCTCGCAGGCCGAGACCTGCTCCTCCAGCACCTCGACGAAATCGTCGCCCGGCTTGATGTAGCCCTCCACGTCCATGAACAGCCGCTCGCGCGGGAAGGTCTGCGCCAGGAGGTTGAAGAGGCTCAGTGTGGGCCAGCGCGAGTCGTCGCGCCTGTAGCTGAGGAAGATCTTGCCGGACATGGAACCCCGCGCGAAGCCGCCGCAATATGCTCCTATGTAACTGCAACGCCAGCGCGCGGGCAAGTGCGGAACCGGCTGGCGTTGCGGCTACCGCCTCCCCCCTCACCCTGTCCCTCTCCCGCCAGGGGAGAGGGAACGCCTGAATCGCGCTCCTGCATGCGGACAGGGTACACACCCTCTCCCCATCCGCACCCGCCTGCGGAAGCGGAAAGAGGCAAGATAGCCGAGGCGAGCTTGCTGGGAGAGGGGGGCCGCGAAGCGGCCGGGTGAGGGGGGCATTCCCTACGCCGCCGGGCCAGGTCCACGCCTTTCCCCTACAACACAATATCAACGACGTTATGTTTAATGCACGCATGGTTAACGCCGATGATGCCCATGCTTTTCATGCGTATTTCGCAGCCTTTTCCCGTGTTTTCGCGCGATTTCCGCGCTTGGAAAACCCGCTTAAATATATTTGCATTGGGGTAATTAACCACGAAACGGTGCATTTCCCGGCGTCCGCAACCGTCGTCAAGCGAAACTTGTGCCCGTACGGTTAACGCGGAGGGCAGTCGTGGGGCCATCATCCCGTGTCCTAACGCCGGCCTGGAAAAGCCGCAAACAACCGCTAGCCAAGCTCGAAAACCGCATGTATATCTGGCGGGACAATAATCTCGCATGGACCGTGCATCTCCGGGACGATGGCCCGTGGAGCCGCGCGGTGTTGCATATTATCCGGAGTCCGACCTAAAATGGCAGTCCCCAAGAGAAAAACGTCGCCCATGAAGCGCGGCTTCCGCCGTTCCGCCGATGCGCTCGCGGTGCCCACCTATGTCGAGGACAAGGAGTTGGGAGAGCTGCGCCGGCCGCATCATATCGACCTCAAGTCCGGCAAGTATAACGGACGGCAAGTGCTGGAGCCAAAAGGGGAAATCTAGCTCGCGGCATTCTGGGCGGCGCGTTTGCGCCGCGGCGGAGCCCTGCGCGGTGCCAGCTATCCCTGAACGCCAGCGGCGCCAAAGCGCCTGGCGCCGGCGGGTTTGCCTAACAGCGTGTAGCAATAGCTCCGGGAGCCTTCCATCGCCTCGATCGACCTGAACATAGAAGCACCCCTGGCGGCGGCGAACGCGGTCGCGGTTGAGATCGGGCTGAACGCAGCCATCGTCTCCATGATCGCGGGCGTGCCGCAGAATCCTCACCGTGTGCCCGGCGGGGCCGCGCACCGCCAAGCGGGCGCCGGCGCTGCCATTCGGTTTGTTCACGCCGCTCAAGCATCGCACGCTTGAAATTGGCCTGCGCGATTGGGTGAAGGGCCAGACCGGGCTCGATCTCGGCTATGTGGAGCAGCTTTATACGTTCGGCGACCGCGGGCGGCACGCCAGGCCCGGCGGCGACAGCTTGCATGTCGTCTCCATCGGCTACCTGGCGCTGACGCGCACCGAGGACACGCCACTGGCGGCAGGTGTCGGCTGGAGCGGCTGGTACGAGCATTTCCCCTGGGAGGACTGGCGCGACGGCAAACCGCCGATCCTGAGCCAGGAGATCGAGCCCAGGCTTACGGAATGGGCGAGCCCGCCCGAGCCGCCGGGGACGCCCCGGAGGCCGCTGGCGCGCATGGACCGGCTGCGCATGAGCTTCGGCCTGACGGTGCCCTGGGACGACGAGCGGGTGCTGGAGCGCTACGAGCTTTTGTACGAGGCGGGGCTGGTGGCGGAGGCGGCGCGCGACGGCCGGACCGCCGCGCAAGACTGGGCCGCGCTGCCCGCGCTTGGGCTGCCGATGAGGTTCGATCACCGCCGCATCCTGGCGACGGCGATGAGCCGGTTTCGCGGTAAGCTTAAGTACCGGCCACTAATTTTTGAACTTATGCCGGAAACCTTCACTTTGTTCGATCTCCAGCGTGTGGTAGAAGCAATCTTGGGGAGCTATCTCCACAAGCAAAACTTCCGCCGGCTTGTTGAGAATGCCGGTCTGGTCGAGCCGGCTGGGGGTATTGCGGCGCGCACGGGAGGGCGGCCCGCAAAGGTTTACCGCTTCCGCAGAAACGTGTTGCTGGAACGGCCGGCGCCGGGATTTCGCGTTAAAGTTCATAATGTTGCGCGCCCATCTTAGGCGATGCAACCGTTGCCCTGTTAACACTATCGATAAGATTCAACGCTTAATCCCCAGATTTGACGCGATTATCCGTTTTACAACCTTCTCAAGAACGGCTTATTTTGGTAATACTATCCTAGTCAGTGAGGCGAGCTTCACGCGCCCAAGTCGAGTTCCCAGAGCTACGGCAAGGACCATTGCAGGTGTAATTACCTGCGTAAAGATCATCATCCGGTTTGGCTAAATCTGACCCGCGCGGGGGAACAGGTTTTAATTCCGGGAGTTCGAGCTGTGCGCGAGCTTCCGCGGATTACGATGACGCCATTAAACCAGCGAACGAAGAGTGAGAGCGAGTATGCCCGAAAAAAACAATGCAAAGCAGCGCTTCGGCTTCGAGACGGACGAGTACGTGGTTTACCCGACGCACGGCGTGGGGCGTATCGTAGCGATCGAGGAGCAGGAGATCGCGGGATGCACGCTGGAGCTGTTCGTCATTAACTTTGAAAAAGATAAAATGACTTTACGCGTGCCGACCTCGAAGACGAAAAGCGCCGGCATGCGCAAACTCTCCGACAAATCCATCCTCACCCGCGCCCTCGACACCCTCCGTGGCCGCGCCCGCGTCAAGCGCACAATGTGGAGCAGGCGCGCGCAGGAATATGAAGCGAAAATCAATTCTGGCGATCTTGTTACGATCGCGGAGGTTGTGCGCGACCTCTACCGCTCCGACACTCAGCCGGAACAGTCTTATTCTGAGCGCCAGCTTTATGAGGCCGCACTGGATCGCATGGCCCGCGAAATCGCTGCCGCCCAGGACGTTGATAAATCGATTGCTATTCAAAAGGTTGCGGAGGCGCTGACGAAGGGTGGCCGCATGCAGCGGAAACAGGCTGAAGCCGCAGAAGGGCAAAAAAAGGCAGCGGCTTAGTCGCAGCCATTCGTACCTAAAGTCGATTGCATAATGAAGTCAGTAACCACCAGCTTAGCTGGTGGTATGGTGGGGAGCCGCTAAAAGCGGTATGAAACGATTTTGGTGATTCCCCAGATGCATCAAGCGGTTTAAAGTTTGCGCAGAAGTATATCCGGATTTTACCGGAGGGCTTCAAGGATATTCCAGCTCTGTTTTCTGGTCATAGAGAGCACCGCTCGCAGTGTGCCAAAGTTCTGCGCTCCGGCGTTGGTGCGGAAGTAGCCTGAGATTTTCTGCTTGACCTTCATCATGCGCAGGTTCTACTCGGACTGATTGTTCGTGAACGGCACGAGGGGATCGGTGAGGAAGCGCAAGAGGAGGTTGTGACCTGTGCGGCGGCGTGGGCGTTCCTTCGCTTAGCTGCCTTTCTTCCGGGCGGCGGCTGAGCCTCATGGAACGCCAGGCCCTGAGCCACGATGCGGTCATACCGCGCTTGCAGCCAGGCGGCGAAGTCCGGCTTCAGCACGGCATTATTCCGCTTGGAGGTGTTCACCGCGTGATAGGCTTGGCGCAGGAAGCGGTATATGGCGACGCCCCAGGGCTCCCTTTCCATCTCCATGAGCGCCTTGAGTTCCCGTAGATGACGGGCGTTGTACAGCACATGGAGGACGCCCTGCATCGTGATATAGGGCTTCCAATGATCGTGCATGATGACGCCAGCTAGCAAAGCACCGCGCTAGGCTGGGGTGCGATAGAAGTTCAGAAACGCAGTGGCTGCCGACGCGATAGCCCAATTCGTCCAGGCGCTTTACCGGCGCTTGCCTGACCATCTCCTCAATGGCTTCGGCGGCTGGGCAAGCTTCTCGGCCTTCCCGCGTCCGATGGCGGCAAGGGGCACCGCCGGCAGGTTGACGTCGAACACATCCTTCATGAGTCTGGCAAGGCGATCCTCGGGGACAAACTGCTAAGTTTGAAGATAGACGGCTATCGCCGCAATCCGGGTGCCATATTGCACAGGCGCCGCCACATCGCCCGGAAACTCCGCTTGCGTTCCTGCACCGCAATTCGCGTAGGCATAAAGATGCGCGCGATGCTTCGTTAACCGTAAGCGCCCGGGGTTCCGGCAAATGCATCACCTGCCCCTTCCGGCTGGACACGCTCGCCGCCGTATCGAGCGCCGCGCCGCATTGCGAGCAGCGTGCGGGATATGATCGATCACCGCATCGGGAGACTCTGTCTGCCGTAGCGTCTTGCCTTCGCAGGCTGGTTGTCCGCCAGACTTCTTGCAGGATTCTTCGCGCAGCGCCGTCTGTGGCAGATGCAACTGCCGCTTTGGGGTTCAAAGAAGCGCACCCAGGTGCTGGCGCCCAAGCGACCAAGCGCCCTTAGTGTGAAGGCGCTTCGCTTGGCTCTGCGGGTTGGGTTACGGCCTGACCGCCATCCGGCCCGCCGCTCTTCGCCTCCTCCGGCTTTGCAGCAGGCGCAGGCGCGGGCGAGGCCTCTCCAGCGGCCTTTTGGGGCTCTCCCGCCGTGACGGCTTGCATGCCCTCCTCCGCCTTCTTTGGCTCCTCTGCCTTTGCAGGCTGCGCGGCACCTTGTGCGCCCTCATCTTTGGATGTCTTCGGCTCATCCGGCTTTGGAGGTTGCATGGCGGCCTTGAAGCGCTCATCCTCGCCCTGCTTGACCTCCGGCGGGACAGCCTGCGCGCGCTCCTCCGCCTTCACGGGCTCCGCTGTGGCTTGTCCGCCCTGGTCCAGGGCATTTTTCGGCTCGTTGGGCTTCACGGGCTCCGGCGCGGCTTGAGCGGCCCCTTCACCGGCTTTGCCCGGGTCTTCCGCCTTGGCTGGCGGGGCGGGCTCGGCCTTCTTGGGCGCCTCGATCAGCACCTCGCGCTTAGCCTTCGCGATGGGTTCCATCGACGCCTCGGAAATACGGAAAAGGAAGTTGTTGGCCGAGCTTGCGAACAGGTAGGCGCCGCCGGCAGCCTCCTTCTTGTATTTCAACACGATAGGATCGCCTGACGTGCGCTTGACGGTAGCCTCGATGTCCGGCGCGCCCACCTTGGCAAGCGCCTCGCCCCCCTTGCCAGCCACCGCTTCGAACACAGGGTAAGTCAGCGCACCAACCAACCTGTAAGTCGCGGTCTCGTCCTGCTTCTGGCCGTCTGTCAGGCCAGCCAGCACGAACTTGCCATCCTTGCGTTCGAGGAGCGCATCGCCAATGGCGATACTCGCGATTTTGTCCTGCTCGATATTGAGGAGGCTGCGGTCCATCCAATCATCTCCGCGCGCACCTGCTTCGTAGGCCGAGAAGACGACGCTGTAGACATTGCTGCTGCCAGAGGCGCGGGCGCTGACGGATTTAAAGTTCGGCGCAGTGCCCAGCAGGATTTCGCCAGCCGTGCCGCCGCCGCTCTTGAGCAAGATGCGGCGCTCGAAGGCGTCCTCCGCGACCTTGAAGCGCCTGGCGGCGTCCGCCGAGGTGGCGACGGGCCAGCCCTTCTTGAGGCCTGCGAGCTTCGTCAGAAGCCCGCTCACCTTCGCGGCGTCGGCCGGGAAGCCGGCGGAGGACGGGATGACCCATTTGCCATCCTCTTTTACCAGCGCCACGGAGTTCGCGCCGTTTTCGGCGATCTCGATCCGGTCCACCTTGGCGGGGTCGAACACGAGCAGCGGCTCCTTCGCCTTGAAGGCGTTGTAGTCTGGCCCCCCCGCCCAGAGGATTAGCGCCAGAACGAGCTGGAAGCCGAGAATGGCGGCCAATTTGAAGCTGAGACGGTCCATGAGGGTCAGGCTCCCTTAGGCCTTAGCAATTCGACATATTTGCGGTCGGACAAGCGCCGCAGGTGGCGGCGCACGAAGTAGACGAGGCCAAGGCCGAGCAGGGCCAGGGCGTAGTTCAGATATTCCCACACCGGCTGCTCGCCCGGCTTCACGGGGCTAAGGGTGCGCGAGAACAGGCCGCCGCGCGCCCTAAGCGCTAGAAGCCCCCGGTCCTCAAGCGACCAATCGACGAGGTTCTGCGCGAAGCTAAGCGGCGTCAGATACTGCGTGCGGTCGACCTGCGAGAGCAGCGCCAGGATGTCGTCGGAAAGGAAGCTGTTCGAGCCGATCAGGACGATGCGCGCGCTTTCAGGGGAGCGCTGGATCACGCCGGTGATTGAGGCCTTTTCGCCTTCCTTGTCCTTGGGCGCTACGTCGCCGGGCTTGCTCACGGCGCCGGGCTTGCTCACGGCGCCGGGCTTGGGTGCGGGCTTGGCATCCTTGGCAAGGGGCGAAGGCTTGCCCGCGAAGTAGGACTTGAACTCGCCCTCAGCCATCACACCCAGGAGCTTCCGCCCCAGATCGCGGCCTGGCGCGAAGCCGGTATCGGGATGCGCGTCGAAGTCGGGCACAACATTCGGGGAATTCGAGACCCAGGAGTCAGCGGAACTTTGCAGAAGCCGCGTCACCTTCAACCCCTTCGCCTTCTCCGCATCGACCGCGATTGGCGCGGCCCAGGACAGCGTGAGCTGGCGCAGGCCAAGCGCCGGCGTGTCGCCCTTGGCGAGCCCATCCTCGCGTACATCTGGGAAATACGGATAATCGAGAAGTTGGATATGCCGCACTGGGATGCCCGCCACCTCGTGGTCGACCGGGATCGGCAACGGCGCGTTCTGCGGGTCGAGCACCAGCCCGTCGCCAAGGCTTAGCCCATAGGACTTCAGCCAATCCTCAAGGCCGGACGGCGACTTATTCGCGTTGATGCTACCCTGCATCGTCACTTCGTAAGGCGATGCCGCGATCACCACCGTGCCGCCCTTCATCAGGAACTGGTCCACAGCGAAGAGTTGCTTGTTGTCGAGCTTGCTTGGCGCCGCCAGGAACAGGATGTCGGCATCCTGGGGCACTTGGCCGTCATTGAGTGCGGCCTTCTCGACGGTGGCACCTTCCTTGAGCTTGGCCTCAAGCGACTGGAAGGTAGGCCCGCCGCTGCCTTCGATGCCGAATTGCGGCATGGGCGGCGTCACCGGCGGCGTGTATAGCGCCACGTTGCGCAAGGCGCCCGGCCGGAGGCGCTTCAACTCGGCCTCGATGTTCTGCTTGAGCCGGCCTTGTCGAGCGATTGCGGAAGCGCAACCTTCTCGACCTTGCCGCCGCTCTTGAGCACGAGCCCAAACCAGAATTGCTTCGGATCGAGCAGGCCAGCCGCCAGCGGATGCAGGCCGTAGAGCTTGTCGAGCTGCTTGGCAAGGCCCTCGCCGCCCTCGTCGGGATTGACGAATTTCGCGGTGAACTTGCCGTGGCTCGAAGCGCTGTAATCCTTGATCAACTCCTTGAGCCCGGCGAGCAAAGCGGGCAGCGGCTCGGGAAGCTTGTCATTCGCCGAGACGAAGGCTTCAAGCTGTACAGGGGCGGCGATACTGCTGAACAGGCCGCCCCCGCCGCGATAGGAGTCGAGCACCTTCTTGATCGCGCGCGTAATCTCGAACTCGGGATCGCGCAGGTTCACGGCGATGCCCGTCTCGCCCGCCTGCTTGACCTCGATCAGGTCGCGGAAGCCGAGCGTCTGGAACTCGCTGCCGTATTTCACCAGGATGTTGAAATAGGAGTTGGTGACGGAGGCCGAGTATTTGTTCTCGGTCTGGAACGGCACCGGCTTGATGTTGTATTGGCTGTTCGCCTCGGATTCGAGTGCGGGCTCCTTCTGCGGATCGACAAACTCGACCCTGACCTGGCCGTGGCCCGCGATCTCGTACTCCTTCAAGAGATCGCGAAGGCGCGGCACCAGCGGCGCCAGCAAGGGATGAGTTTGCGCGCTGAAATAGCCACGAATAAGCAGCGGCTCCTGCACCTGTTGCAGATAGGACTTGGTCTCATTCGAGATCGAATAGACGTGGCCTTCGGTGAGGTCGGCGCGTGCCCAGGTGAGCTGGCCCAGCCAGAAATTGCCGGCGATGAGATTGGCTGCCGCAAGCGCTGCCGCCAGCCGCCATTTCGAGTGGCGTTGCTCCTGCCCCTTTGCCGACCAGCGCAGGCTCTCCAGCGAATAGAGGTTGAGGACAAGGAAGACGCCGAAAATGCTGAGATAATAGTAGATGTCGCGAAGGTCGATGACGCCGCGCGCGATGGAATCGAAGCGCGAACCGCTGCCGGCGAGGCGCAGGATCTCGCTGCCGCTATTGCCGAAGAGCGAGGTCAGCGAGTCCGATCCGGCCACGTAGAACGCCCCGCAGATCAGCGAGGAGACGATCAGGCTCACGATCTGGTTGTCGGTGCGCGAGCTTACGAACAGCCCGATGGAGATGTAGGCCGAGGCAAGCGCCAGGGTTGCGATATAGCCGCCGATGGCCGGACCCCAGTCGAGCGGCCCGAGGATCGAAACCGTGATGGTCAAGGGCAGCGTGAGCGCCAGCGTGATCCCGACCAGGCCTAGGCAGGCCAGGAACTTGCCAACCACGAGGTCGAGCGTGTGCACCGGTGCGGTCAGCAGGAATTCGAGCGTGCCAGCCCGCCGCTCCTCGCTCCACATGCGCATGGTCATGGCCGACACAAGGAAGATCAAAAGGATCGGCATCCACTCGAAGAGCGGGCGCACGTCGGCGATGTTGCGCGCGAAGAAGCGGTCCACCCAGAAGAAGATGAAGAGCAGCGCGGCCAGGAACACGCCGATGAAGATGAAGGCCGCTGGCGAGGAGAAATAGGCGGAAAGCTCCTTGCGGGCGATGCGCCACACACCCTGGCCGGGGCAGGCGGGAAAATCTGCGAAAAACGCGGAAACCGCACCGTACGTTTTGCCAAGCATGTTGATAAGGGTCTCAAGCATGGGCCACCTCTTGGGCTCCGGCGCCGGCGGTTATCTCGGCGAAAGTCGTTTCGAGATCGCGGGTCTCGGTGTGGAGAGCGAAAAGCGAAAGCCCGGCATTGTTGATCGCGCGGGCGATGCGCGCGGCCGCTTCGTCCGCGGGCTGCCCGTTGAGGCTGAGGCCATAGGTGGTGGCTTTCCCGTCCGAGGAAAGCGTGTCGATGCGGCTCACGGCATTCAAGGCGGAGAGAATTGGCTTGGCAACATCGGGTTGGCCGTCCGTGACAAGCAGCAGCCGGCTGCCGCCGCCAAGCTCGCTCAAGGCTTTGTCGAGCGCCACCTTGCCGCGGTTGATGATGATAACGCGCCCGCAGACCGCGGCCACCTCTTGCAGGATGTGCGTGGACAGCATTACCGTCGCGTTTTGCGCCAGGCGCTTGATGAGCGCCCGCATGTGCTTGATCTGCGAGGGGTCGAGGCCGTTGGTGGGCTCGTCGAGGATGACGATCTTCGGATTGTGCAGAATGGCCTGCGCCACGCCCACGCGCTGGCGGTAGCCGCGCGACAGGCTCGAAATCGGGGCCATGATCTTGTCTTGCAGCCCGGTCGCGGCGATGGCTTCCATGATCGCATCCGCCTTCTCGCCGTTGGCGATGCCTTTGAGATCCGCCGCATAGTCGAGAAAACCAGCGACCGTCATCTCAAGGTAAAGCGGGCAGTTCTCCGGCAGGTAGCCGACATAGGATTGGGCGCGGCTACGCTCGGTCTCGATATCGCAGCCGTTGATGGTGACGCTGCCCCCCGACGGCTCCAGAAAGCCCGTGAGCATCTTCATGATGGTGGTCTTGCCCGCGCCGTTATGGCCGAGCAGGCCCACGATTTCACCGTCGCCGATTGTGAAGCTCACATTGTCGACGGCGGTGAAAGATCCATAATTGCGAGTGAGATTCTTTGCGGCGATCATCGCAGCTTAAGCCCTAGCTTTAAAGGCGAACAGGTGGAGACATTCTCCGGGAGGTTGGTACGGCTATCGCGGCAGCTTGAGGCAAAAAAATGGCTCTAAGATTACATTTGAGAAACCTCGAAGCCCAAGCGGGAGCATGGGCTTGCGGCTTGCACTCCCTGAAATTGTACGTTTGCCGCCACACCGCTGCCACGAAATCCGCTGGGCTTTCAATGCCATCCGGCCTCGGCGCCGGTCCAAGCCGTCCCACTCCAGGCAACGTTACGCTACGGAAGGCGTGTTAGGCCTCCTGCGGCAGCATCTAACCTTTTGCACAAGCTGGCCGGTGAGAGCCGCCAAGAAAATGCCATGAATGCGAAGGTGCGAAGCGCCTTCCCCGATGCGCGCAGGGATGGCGGATCGTTACGGATTTGCGACCGGATTTCACGCGGCTTCGGCGGCCTGAAAGCGCTCAAGGGCGCATCGCCCGGCGTGCGCCAGCACTGCGTCGCGCGGCCCGGCGGACGGCCGCCTTCCAACTGTAAGACGGCCGTATTGCACGAGCACGCACAATGCCACCCCGGATTAAATCCGATTTAACTTCATTCGTGCAACCTGGGGTGGGCCTCTCATGCGGCGGCACGGTCAATTTTTGCTGTGCGGGATGCCGGGAGGCGCAAAATGAAGGTGGATATCGAGCCGGCCGGCGGCCCAGCGCGCATGAACCCAGAGACGACCGTTAACCGGCTAGCCACGGCCTCCATCAAGGGGACCCCAGACAAGCCGCACACGCTGCTGGATATATCAATCCCCGAGGGCCTGATTTTTCTGGCGCTGCTTTTGTTCGTTCACCTTACGGCATATTATTATAATTATCTGCTATTTCACATAATAGTGGAATTCTTTAGCATTTTTATAGCGCTAACTATATCTTTCATAACAATCAATTGCCTTTCATCCATAGAAAACCAATATCTTAGGTTTATTGGCATCTCATATTCTTTCGTCGGGCTGCTCGATCTCATGCATACCCTTTCGTTCAAGGGAATGCCCCTTTTCACGGATTACGACTACTACGCCCCCCAATTCTGGATTGCCGCACGCTATGTGGAATCCCTCAGCATGGTGGCCGGCTTCGGCCTTCTGAAAGCGAAAACCCGCGTCAACCCGGTACTCATCGCCGCTGTCTATATTGTCATCACGGCGTGGCTTATCGCCTCGATCCTGTACTACAAGACATTTCCGGTCTGCTTTGTCGCCGGAAAGGGCTTAACGCCGTTCAAGATCGTCAGCGAATACATTATTTGCACGCTGTTCGCTGGAAGCATTGTTCTGCTTTATTTCCGCCGGACGTATTTCGATCCAAAGGTCTACCACCAGATCCTGACCGCGCTGGTGCTCATGATCTTAATGGAGCTGTGCTTCACGCTTTACGCGTCGGATGCAATGAACGACACGATCAACGAGATCGGCCACTTGCTGAAGATTTGCGCCTTTTACCTGATCTACAAGGCCATCGCCGTCACCGCGCTGCGCGATCCGATCAATCTCCTGTTCCGGGAGCTGACAGCCAGCGAAAAGCGCCTTCGCGAAGCGCAGGAACTGGCCCGCCTTGGCCGGTGGGAGATGGACTTTAGCACCAAGGAGTGGACGTGGACGGCGGAGATGTACCGCTTTTTTGCCGTTGACGAGTCGTCCGCGCCGTCCCTTAACGCGTTGCTGAACCCCCTTGAACCGCAGGACCGGGAAATGTTGCGTGACGTGCTGTCCCGGCTGGCCTGCTGGGGCACCCCGTTCGAACTCATGCTGCGCATCGAAACCGGGGGAGGGAAGGTCCGTTTCGGCCATTTGCGGGGCGAAGCCCTGCGCAAAGAGGATGGTAGAATAGCGTGCCTCCATGGAACGGTGCAGGATGTCACTGAACAGCAACGACTGATCGAGGACTTGCAGGACCGCACGGCTCAGCTCCAGCAGCGCTCCAAGGAACTGCTCGCCGCCCGCGATGTAGCAGAAGCCGCCAACAAGGCCAAAAGCGTGTTTCTGGCTAATATAAGCCATGAACTGCGCACGCCTCTAATACCTATCCTCGGCTTCTCCACTCTGATGCGGCGCGAGCCATGCATCACGGCAAGCCAGCGCGAGGATCTCGGCATCATCAATCGAAGCGGCGAGCGTCTCCTCACCCTCATTAACGAGGTGCTGGACATGGCCAAGATCGAGGCTGGACGCTTGCGGCTCGAAATCGCACCGCTCGACCTCGCCCGTGTTGTGCGGAACGTCGCAGATAGGATGGGCATCGAGGCCAGGGAAAAAGGCTTGGAACTGTATGTCAAGCAGTCCCCGTCATTTCCGCGTTTTATCAAGGGCAATGAGACGCGGCTGCGTCAGATCCTGGTTAACCTTGCCGGTAATGCGGTGAAATTCACCGAGGAAGGCAGCGTGACCATCCGGCTGCGCACGCGGCCGGGGGACAGCAGCTATCTCATCATCGAAGTGGAGGACACCGGGCCTGGCATCGCGCCCGAAGATCAGGCGCCCCTGTTTCAGCCCTTCGTGCAACTTGCGGAGCCGGGCATGCAAACGGGCATAGGCCTGGGGCTCGCGATCACGCGGCGGCTCACAGAGCTTATGGGCGGCTCGATAAGCCTTACGAGCACGCTGGGTGAAGGCTCTACCTTCCGCGTCGAGCTGCCGGTGGAGCTTGTGGAGGAAGAAGCAGCGAGCGCGCTGCCAGCAGCAGCCGGAACCGGAGAGGTATGCGGGCTGGTGCCGGGTCAGCCGGATTATCGCATCCTAATTGCGGAGGATCAGCAGGAGAACCGGCTGCTGCTGACGAAAATCGTAACGAACCTCGGCCTGAGCGCCAGAGCGGTGAAGAATGGCGAGCAATGCGTGGCGATGTTCCAGAGATGGCATCCGCATCTCATCTGGATGAACCGGCGCATGCCGGTCATGGACGGTACTGAGGCAGCCCGGCGCATCCGCGAACTCCCTGAAGGCGATAAGGTCAAGCTCGTTGCGGCGACCGTTTGCACTTTTAAGGGGGAAGGGCAGCAGCTTCTGGAGGCGGGGATGGACGGCTTCGTGTGCGAGCCCTACCGCGTCGATGAAATCTACGGCTATTTGGCCCGGTATTTGGGGCTGAAATACCTCTATCGCTCCGCCGAGCCTGAGGTGGATGCCCCCGGTAGCGCCGGCACCGGCGAAGCCGATGGCGCTCCCAGTTAAGCAGCGATTGGCCCGTCCTTCCCTTTACGCAGCCGCATATTGCTCCGGAGTGGGCTCTGAGCCCGCCGGCGTGAAGGCGGATTGCGCCGCCTCTTCCGTGCGGTGAAGGGTACGGCTTCGAGCGGAGGTGAACGCGACGAGACCGGACGCGGCCAGGCGCTGCATGGTTTCCCACATGTCGCGACCGATGACCTCCGCAGGCAAGCTTGCCGCATCGGGCCGGGCTGTCAGGCGCGCGCGCTCGGAGGCGAGCGTTGCGGCATCGCCATCCAGCACGATCAAAATGTGTTCGGCTCCCCCCTCCAGCGCACGCGCCTCGATGAGCAGCAGCTTGCCGCCGTGGCGTTCGCGCAAGGTTTCGGTCAGAGCTTCCTCGGCCGTAACGATGCGCGGGGGTGCTGCCGGCTTCATCATTTGCTGCATACGGTCGATCATCGCCTTGCGGCCGGAGGGCATGCCGATCTTGTCCAAGTCGCCCTGGCCGTCCAGCACGCCATCGGCCATCGCCTGCTTCTGCGCCAGAAGATGCAGAATATTGTGCTCGATGCTGTTTTCGGTGACGAGGTTGATGACCGTGACGGGCCGAGTCTGGTTCTTGCGCCAGGCGCGGGCGATACGCTGCTCAAGCTTGGCCGGATTCCACGGCAGGTCGATATTGACCACTGCATTCGCGGCTTGCAGGTTCAACCCCGTTGCGCCGGCATCGGTCGACAGAAACAGCCGGCAAGCTGGATCGGACTTGAACCGCGCGATTTCGGCCCGGCGTTTCTGCTGGGGCACCGACCCCGTATGCCAGGCGCAATCGATGCCCATCTCTGCGGCGAGGCCACGCACTAAATCCAGCATCCGCTCCCATTCGGAAAAGACGATCGCTTTGCAGGTTTCGTCCTGAAGGAGATCGCCGAGGATGTTCTCCAACTCCTCCAGCTTTGGGCTGACGCGGCAGGAAGGATCGAGGATCGCGGGCGTGTCGCACAGCATGCGCATGCAGGCGAGATACTGCTGCAACCGCTCGAATTCCTTCGGCGTCAGCGGCAGGCGCTGCCCTTGCGAGATCAGGATCGCGGCTCTGTACTGGTAATCGTCGTAGCGCGCCTGCTGCTCCGGATCCATGCGCACGAAGTAGTTTTGCACAGTCCGGCCCGGCAACTCGGTTTCCACGTCTGCCTTGCGGCGGCGGAGCATGACTGGCTTGAGGCGGCGGTTCAGCTCCGCCATGTTCTTGAAGGCGATGGGCCGGCCGCGATCATCAAGCTCGTAAAAGTCGCGGTTGAAGCGGAACAGCGGGCCGAAAATCTCCGGGTCCAGATATTGGACGATGGAGTAGACCTCGTCGATGCGGTTCTCGACCGGCGTACCGGTCAGCACGAAGGCGTAGGGTGCGCGCAGCGACTTGACCCGCTGGGCCGTCTTGGTGTGCCAGTTCTTGATGCGCTGCGCCTCGTCCAGCACCACGATATCCGGCTTGAACGAGCGGTTGATGTCGTCCGCGTCGCCCAGAACCTGCTCGTAGTTCACTATGGTGAACAGCGCTTCCGTCTCTTTGCCGTACATGGCAAGCCGCTGCGCCCTGGGACCGTAGACGAGGCGCGAGGTTTGCCCGGTGAAGCGGGCGATCTGATCCTCCCACTCCGCCTTGACCGAGGCCGGACAGACAACCAGCACACGCTGGATGCCTTTCCTCAGGCGCAGGAACTCGCAGGCCGCGATTGCCTGGATGGTCTTGCCGAGACCCATTTCGTCCGCCAGCAAGGCGCGTTCGCCAAAGGTCAGATGCAGCATGCCTTCGACCTGATAAGGCAACAGCTTCGCTTTCAGGATGCCAGGACCGGCCTTTCCCGCTTCGAGTTCGGCCGCGAACTGCTTGCGCGCGGCGGCGCGGGCTGCGAGACGCCGCGCGCGCTCAACCCAGGGCGTGAAATGCCTCGAAAGGCGCACATGCTCTTTGACCTCCGCGGGCATGCCTGGGAATGCCGCGATCAGGCCCGCGATTTTCTCCGGCGCCGCCGTCAAGCCGCCGTCACGCCCAAGCCATGGGGCAAGGTGCTGGCGAATGGCGGTATGAACCTCGCCTTGTTCGTTGGGCCACGCGATGCGCGGCTCAGCCTCGCCGTTCCGCGCCAGGAAAATCTCCGCGCGCGCCGGACCGGTCTTCGCCCCTTGCCGGAACTGCTTGGCACGGCGCTTTTTCAGGGCAGCCAGAACGCCTTCGATATGCTTGCAGGTGCCAAGCCGGTTGACCTGATGATCGGCGCAGCCGCAGGAATTCGTAAAACCCGCCAGATCGCGGATCTCAACCTCGTAGGTGCCGCCGGTGCAGGACGTCACGCGGAACGTACCGAACAGGGGCTGATTCCTTTCAAGCGCCTCGATCCCGATAATCTCGAACTGCCCGCGCAGCCGGCGGCGGGCGATTTCATCCTTGTCGGAGCTATTCCAGCCAAGCTGCTGCGGCTTTTGCAGAACCTTCTTGGCTTTGCTTTTCGCCTTCGGTTTCGCAGCTGTCTTTTTCGCTCCGGGCGTCATTGTCATGACCATCCTTCGTTGGCGCGGGTTCCGTCGAACGCCTAAGCGCAACGCTAGAGAATGGAGCAGCGCCGGTCAACGCATGCCAAGTTTCTGCTTTTCAGCATTGCAACAGCTCGCGCTATTTTTCCCCAGCCTAAGTTTGAAGCACGATGAGGCTAGGCCCCAGGTTTCAAGCGGCAATACAAGGGGCGAACCCGGCCCGGTGCGGCGGCGGGATGGTCAATCTATCCAGCCGCAGACCCGCTATATTCCATCGTCCCGCCTCCTTTCGCATTGATTTCCCGTTAACCCAGTTCCTTCGCAATTTCGCATTTCCCATGCCTCCGGGAACAGTGCTTCGATGATGCCACTGTAAGGCATGAGGGCTTACGAAACAGTAAAGTCGACTTAATATCATGATATTATTGAATAAGTTCTGGTACACGGGCTGCGCGTCGCGGAAAGAACGCGCCGCAACGTAGTTAATCGGCAAGTTTCTCTTATATTTAACGGGACTTCTAAAACGTAGAAATCGGCCTAAATCGAGGAAAAATTCGCGAAAATACGGTCCTCTGACATATGAAGTCCTGCTATTAACCTCGATTGCATTAACCATAGCGAGGCGTTTACATAAATTAAGCTGCCATCAACCTTTGAGCGGACGGCGCAATCGCATTTAACGCCTGTTCAGGACATTTCTGCTCTGTTACATCAAAATCGAAATGCGCCATCGGAAAACGGCCGGCGGGCCAGCCGGGAAAGTAAATTTTGCGTTGCATCCAAGTCCGCAACCCTCATTCTGGTCCGGCGCTTGCTTGCCCCGGAAAGCGATCCGGGCCGCCGCGCCGGGGAGCAGCGCGGGGCGGCCGGTTCGATAGGACGCTTTTGGCGTTTGACGGCTAGAAACCATCCCAACCGCATTTGGGGGCAAGACATATGGCGGAAAATACAAAGCCATCGCGCGTCGAGATCGTGAAGCGGGAGCGCCTGCTCGACGCCTTCTTCAAGGTGGACCAGGTTACGGTCTCGCACGAGCGATTCCAGGGCGGCATGAGCGAGCCCCGGCCCTACCTCGTCATGGACCGCGGCGACGCAGTGGCGGCGCTGCTATACGATCCGGCGCGGAGGAAGGTCGTCGCGATCGAGCAATTCCGCATTCCGACGCTCGAAAAAGGCCGGGGCGGTGGCTGGCTTGTGGAGACGGTGGCCGGCATGATCGCAGCCAACCCCGGCGGCAGCTTCGCCGAAACGCCGCTCGAAAGCCTGATCCGCGAGGTGCAGGAAGAGACCGGCTACCACATTGCCGGGGCGAAGCATATCTGCACCTACTTCTCCTCGCCGGGCGGGAACACTGAGCGCACCTTTCTTTTCTATGCCGAGGTCAGCGAGGCGGACAAGCGGTCGCAAGGCTGCGGGCTTGAACACGAGGGCGAGGATATCGCCATCGCGGAGTTCGATGTGGCGGAGTTTTTCGCCAAGCTTGAGGCCGGCGAGTTCGAGGACGCGAAGCTTATCATGGCCGGGTACTGGCTGATGGCGCAGCACGCGAAAGCAGGTTGAGCCCGCCCTGCGCATACAGCCGTCCTGGGCACTTGGGCGGCACCGCCCGATGTGCCGCAGGCTGAGTGCGCCGGGAGACCGGCAAGGATTGGGTGGTGCAAGTTCGCTGCGATGAAGGAATAGCAAACCCTATCGGCGCCGAGCCGTGCGCGGGTGTACGCGAGGAGGCCGGTGCTGCTCTGCTGGCGGAAGGCAACACGGTCAGGCGAACTTCGCTCCAGCAGCGGCCACGTTACGATTTCGCCGGAGGCGGAGTGAACAGCTTCGCCAGTTCCTTCTGCTCCTCGGCCGAAAGCGGCGGCGGCGCATCGCTCTTGTCCGGCAGGCGGCGGACGAGACGCGCGGCCAGCACAATGCCGCCGGCATCAGCAGCAGCGGCGCAAGCCACAGGAGCAGCGTATTGAGATGCAGGCGGGGCTTGAGCAGCACGAACTCGCCATAGCGGTCGGCGACGTAGTTATGACTTGGCTGTTGGTTGCGCCCTTTTGCAGTTGCTGCCGGACTATGAGCCGCAGGTCGCGCGAGCGGTGCATCGGAATCGTCGATGGACTGGTTCTGGCAGACGAGGCAGCGGAGCCCCTCCGAGATTTCGCGGGCGCGCGCCTCAAGCTTGGGGTCCTTCAGCTGCTCCACCGGATCGACCGCGAAGGCCGGGGCGAGCGGAAGGGCGAGGAAGAGGGCGGCAAATAATGCAAGCAAGCGGTTTCGCATGGCTTTACTCTGCCGCGGCCGGGGCGGACGTTATGGAGGCTTCGCGCGCGCCCTGCGGAAGGCCGACGCGCAAGCGCCGGTCCAGAAGCGACACGAGCCCCGCAAGGAACATGATGGCCGAGCCGCCCCAAATCCAGCGCACGAAGGGGTGGTAGTACATCTTAATCTGGTAGGCGCCGTTCTCGGTCTCGTCGCCCAGCACAACATAGACGTCGCCGCCGGGCCGGACCGAGATGCCGGCCTGCTTCGTCGCCTGGGGCGGCGCTTCATACCGGCGCTTGGAGGCGATGATCGTGCCGATCGGGTTGCCGCCAGTGCTCTTCAGCTCGAATGCGCCCGCAAGCTCGGCATAGTTCGGCCCCGGCCGCTCGAACACCTCCTTGAAGGTGATGGCATAGCCGGAAAGCCGGCGCTCCGCCCGGTTTCATCACCAGGAGGCGCTCCGAAACCCAGGCGCTGGCGCCCGCCACGCCGATCACCGCGACCGCGAGCCCGATATGGCCCAGCGTCGCCGCGAACTGTGCGCGGCGCATGTTCATGAGCCGCCGCACGGTCTCGGCCACCGGCACGGACAGGAACTTCGCGCGCCAAAGCAGCTCCCAGAGCGAGCCCGCGAGGACCCATGCGCCCAACGTGATGGCAAGCGCCACCTTTAAGCCGCCTCCTGCGATCACTGTGGCGGTGCCGGCGACGAAGGCAACCACGGCAACCGGCCAGAGCCGGGCGGCCCGCTTCCTTGAGGTCGCCCCGCTTCCAGGCGAGGAATATGCCGAACGGCACGGCCAAGAGAAGCGGCATGAAGATCGAGACCACGGTGGAATTGAAGAACGGTGCGCCAACGGAGATTTTCGTCCCGGTCAGCGCCTCCAGGGCGAGCGGATAGAGCGTGCCGAACAGCACGATGCCGAGGAGGCCGAGAGCAGCACGTTGTTGAGCACCAGCGCGCCCTCGCGCGTGACCGCGCGAAGTGCTGCCCGCGGTAGGACGGTGCGCGCCAGCGTAAAGCGCGAAGCGCGCCGCCGATGAACCGGCCAGCAGCGCCAGGATGAACACGCCGCGCTGCGGGTCGACGGCGAAGGCGTGGACCGAGGTGAGCACGCCCGAGCGCACGAGGAACGTGCCGAGCAGTCAGCGCGAAGGCGAGGACGCCAGCAGGATGGTCCAGGCCTTGCAGGCTGTCGCGCTTCCAGCACGATGGCCGAATGCAGCAGCGCGGTCCCCGCCAGCCAGGGCATCAGCGAGGCGTTTTCGACCGGGTCCCAGAACCACCAGCCGCCCCAGCCCAGCTCGTAATAGGCCCACCAGGAGCCCACGCGCGATGCCCAGCGTCAGGAAGATCCAGGCGGCGAGCGTCCAGGGCCGCACCCAGCGCGCCCAGGCGGCATCGACGCGGCCCTCGAGCAGCGCGGCGATCGCGAAGGAGAAAGCCACCGAGAAGCCGACATAGCCCGCGTAGAGCATCGGCGGATGGATGGCGAGCGCCGGGTCTTGCAGGAGCGGGTTGAGTCCGTGGCCTTCGGCGGCGCGGGATCGAGACGCAGGAACGGGTCCGATGTGGTCAGGATGAACAGCATGAAGGCGACGGCGATGCAGGCCTGCACCCCCAGCACGTTGCGCCGTCAGCGGCAGGGGCAGCCGCGTCCGAAGGTGGCGACGGCGGCGCCGAACAGCGCCAGGATCAGCACCCACAGCACCATGGAGCCTTCATGGTTCCCCCAGACGCCGGAGATTTTATAGATCAGCGGCTTGGCCGAGTGCGAATTCAAATAGACGTTCGCGACCGAAAAATCGGACACCACATGCGCATAGACCAGGGCGAAAAACGAAAAGCCGACGAGCGCGAACAAGACAGGTGCGGCGGCATCGGCGACGTTAAGCAGCCGGCTGTCGCGCATGTAAAGGCCGAGCATGGGGCTTACGCACTGCGCGAGCGCCACGAAGAAGGCGAGGATGAGGGCGAAGTGCCCCAGTTCAACGATCACGGTTCCGGCCTCCAGCCGTATGTAAATTCATGAGAGCCAAAGCCCCCCTGACCCCAACCCTCTCCCCAAGGGGAGAAGGAATGTGCTGCGGCCTTGTCACTAAGGGCGAGGCCAATTCTGGCGTCCCTTCTCTCCTTGGGGAGAAGGACAGGATGAGGGGGTTTTCCGCCATCTCAATTCCCATCGCCCTAGGTTCCTGGCGCCGTGGGCGCCTTTGGTTTCCCGCCCTCTTCCTTCCAGCGCCCGCTCTTCTTAAGGGCCGCGGCCACCTCGGGCGGCATGTATTTCTCGTTGTGCTTGGCCAGCACGGTATCGGCATGGAACACGCCATCCGGGCCGAGTAGTCCTTCTACAACCGTGCCTTGCCCGGGCTTGAACAGAGTCTGGAAGGATGCCGTTATAGGAGATGGGCAGGGATTTTGAACGGTCTGTGACACTGAAAGTCGATGCCGTGCCGGCACTCTTGTGGAATGTGCCCTCCTCCACCAGGCCACCAACCCGGATACGCGTTCCAGGCGCGGGCGGAGTTGCCAGCACTTCGGTTGGGCTCATGAAGAACGTCACCTGCGTCTTGAGCGCGCTCAGCACGAGTGCCGAGGCGAGGCCGATCATTACGAGCCCGCCGGCAATCAAAACGCCACGGCGCTGCTTTCTGGTCATTGTTTGGGTTGTTCCCCTTTGCCATCTCCGGCCGGAAGCCCAAGTCTGGCGTGTCAGCTTTTCGATCTCTTCAAGC